>NZ_CP127165.1:360000-1560000 GCF_030264275.1 Marivivens sp. LCG002
GGGGCTCAAGCCATGAGCCGAAGCTTAGGATGCACATATGTGCGTGGTAGCAGAGCGTGGTGTGATATAGTTCCACGCCTCCTTACTCACTTCGGTGGGATTGGAGGCAGGGAGCTTTCTGTGAAGCTGGCGCGTGAGCGATCCGGTGGAGAGATCACCAGTGAGAATGATGACATGAGTAGCGACAAAGAGGGTGAGAGACCCTCTCGCCGAAAGTCCAAGGGTTCCTGCTTAAAGCTAATCTGAGCAGGGTAAGCCGACCCCTAAGGCGAGGCCGAAAGGCGTAGTCGATGGGAATCAGGTTAATATTCCTGAGCCAGGAGGATGTGACGGATCTCGAAGATTGTTTGCCCTTATCGGATTGGGTGAGCCGTTTAGAGGTTCCTGGAAATAGCCCTCCATGAGATCGTACCCTAAACCGACACAGGTGGACTGGTAGAGAATACCAAGGCGCTTGAGAGAACGATGTTGAAGGAACTCGGCAAAATACCTCCGTAAGTTCGCGAGAAGGAGGCCCCGTTCGTAGGCAACTACGGGCGGGGGGCACAAACCAGGGGGTGGCGACTGTTTACTTAAAACACAGGGCTCTGCGAAGTCGTAAGACGACGTATAGGGTCTGACGCCTGCCCGGTGCCGGAAGGTTAAAAGGAGGAGTGCAAGCTCCGAATTGAAGCCCCGGTAAACGGCGGCCGTAACTATAACGGTCCTAAGGTAGCGAAATTCCTTGTCGGGTAAGTTCCGACCTGCACGAATGGCGTAACGACCTCCCCGCTGTCTCCAACATCGACTCAGCGAAATTGAATTGTGTGTCAAGATGCACACTTCCCGCGGTTAGACGGAAAGACCCCATGCACCTTTACTATAGCTTCGCACTGGCATCAGGTACAGCATGTGCAGGATAGGTGGTAGGCTTTGAAGCAGGGACGCCAGTCTCTGTGGAGCCTCCCTTGAGATACCACCCTTGCTCTGCTTGATGTCTAACCGCGGCCCGTTATCCGGGTCCGGGACCCTGCGTGGTGGGTAGTTTGACTGGGGCGGTCGCCTCCTAAACAGTAACGGAGGCGCGCGAAGGTTGGCTCAGAGCGGTCGGAAATCGCTCGTTGAGTGCAATGGCAGAAGCCAGCCTGACTGCAAGACTGACAAGTCGAGCAGAGACGAAAGTCGGCCATAGTGATCCGGTGGTCCCGAGTGGAAGGGCCATCGCTCAACGGATAAAAGGTACGCTGGGGATAACAGGCTGATGATGCCCAAGAGTCCATATCGACGGCATCGTTTGGCACCTCGATGTCGGCTCATCTCATCCTGGGGCTGGAGCAGGTCCCAAGGGTATGGCTGTTCGCCATTTAAAGAGGTACGTGAGCTGGGTTTAGAACGTCGTGAGACAGTTCGGTCCCTATCTTCCGTGGGTGTAGGATACTTGAGAGGAGTTGCCCCTAGTACGAGAGGACCGGGGTGAACGATCCACTGGTGGACCAGTTGTCGTGCCAACGGCAGTGCTGGGTAGCTATGATCGGACAGGATAACCGCTGAAGGCATCTAAGCGGGAAGCCCCCCTCAAAACAAGGTATCCCTGAGGACCGTGGTAGACCACCACGTCGATAGGCCGGAGATGTAAGCGCAGTAATGCGTTCAGTTGACCGGTACTAATGGTCCGATAGGCTTGATTTGATCCAGTAAAAGCAACGCTGCAAATCAAAAGCCATACACCAACAATGTGTACATGACTTGGAATTCTTGGTTCTTTCTCGGTCTGGTGGCTATAGCACGAGCAAAACACCCGATCCCTTTCCGAACTCGGCCGTTAAGTGCCGTCGCGCTGATGGTACTGCGTCTTAAGACGTGGGAGAGTAAGTCACCGCCAGACCTAGTAAGAACCAAAATTCTCTCTAAACGATAGCAAATCCCATCACATAACCCAGATGGGAAACAACTTAGCGCCAAGCTAAAAATGGCGCGGGATGGAGCAGCCCGGTAGCTCGTCAGGCTCATAACCTGAAGGTCGTAGGTTCAAATCCTACTCCCGCAACCAATCCTTAAGGCAATAGTAATTTAAAGCATGCTTGCCTCTCATAAAGGCAACTGGCCTGTTGACTTACTTTCTCGCTTACTAATATGCTAGACTGGCACTTTAAGGCCAACTCTAGCGAGCGAGATGAATTATGGCTCTTTTGGACGACGACAGGCTCTTTCCCATTGATCCGAGTGCCCGTTCGCTTGCGCGCGACCTCTATGCGCAGGTGCGTAATCTTCCCATCTTGAGCCCGCATGGCCATACCGACCCCCGTTGGTTCGCCGAGAATGAGGCCTTTCCCGACCCCGCACAGCTTTTTGTCGTGCCTGACCACTATGTTTTTCGGATGCTGCATTCCCAAGGTGTTCCGCTCGAGGCACTTGGCGTTCCGCGCGCCGATGGTGGAGCGACAGAACAGGATACCCGCAAGATTTGGCGCCTCTTTGCGCAGAATTTTCACCTGTTTCGGGGCACACCGTCCAGACTTTGGATCGAACATTCCTTTCAGGACGTGTTCGGGATCGAAACACGTCTCTCTGCCGAAACTGCGGATGAGATCTACGATCAGATAGCTGAAAAACTCATTCGACCAGAATTTCGGCCGCGCGCTCTGTTCGAGCGGTTCGACATCGAAGCGATTTCGACCACGGAGAGTGCGCTTGATGATCTTCGATGGCATCGGATGATCCGTGAAAGCGGGTGGCAGGGCCGCGTTATCACCGCATATCGCCCTGATGCTGTTGTCGATCCGGAGTTTGACGGTTTCGCGGAAAATGTTGCCCGCCTTGGCGAGTTGACGGGGGAAGATACCACGACATGGACCGGGTATCTGGCTGCACATCGTGCGCGTAGGGCGTTTTTCAAATCCTTTGGTGCCACGTCGACCGACCATGGTCATGCCACAGCGCGGACCGAGGACCTTGCTCAGGACGTTGCGGCACGGTTGTTCGACAAGGCACTCCGCGGCAAGTGCTCGGGCGAAGAGGCGGATATGTTCAGGGGCCATATGCTTACCGAAATGGCCCGTATGAGCCTTGATGACGGGCTCGTTCTCCAGATCCATCCGGGCTCATCGCGTAACCACTCTTCGACTGTCCATAGTCAGTTCGGTCGGGACAAAGGATATGACATCCCGACACGGACCGACTACGTCAATGCGCTGCGACCTCTCTTGAGCGCGGTTGGAGAGCGCTCCGATCTGACAGTGATCGTGTTCACGCTGGACGAGACTTCTTATGCCCGCGAACTTGCGCCCCTTGCAGGCGTTTATCCTGCTTTGCGGCTTGGTCCCCCTTGGTGGTTCCACGACAGTTATGAAGGCATGATGCGCTTTCGCGAGCAAGCTACCGAGACGGCAGGTTTCTATAACACAGTCGGATTCAATGATGACACCCGTGCTTTTTGCTCCATCCCCGCGCGCCATGATGTGGCGCGGCGGGTTGATTGTTCTTTCCTTGCCAATCTTGTGATGACGGGGCGGCTCCGAGAGGACGAGGCGCACGAGCTTGCTTACGATCTGACCTATCGACTTGCCAAAGAGGCTTATCGTCTTTGAATTTCCTGCAGATTAGGGAAAAAATGAAAGATTTTATCGCGCATTACGTGCAGCACCACCAACCCTATAAAGGCGGCGCGTGGTGCTATGAGGACGGCTGTATTTATCGTGGGCTGGAGCTTTTGCATATCGAAACGGGCGATCCGCTGTGGCTTGACCATTTACAGCGGCTTGTTGATGCACAGGTTGGCCCGACGGGAACGCTCAAGGGATACGTGCTTTCGGATTACAATATCGACAATGTTCTGTCAGGGCGCGCTCTGCTTTATCTCTACGACAAGACGGGCGCCGCGAAATACAAAGCCGCCGCGGATTTGCTGGCACGGCAGCTCAAGTCACATCCTCGAACCAACTCGGGCGTTTTCTGGCACAAGCTTCGGTATCCATGGCAAATCTGGCTCGACGGTCTTTATATGGGCCAACCGTTCAGGATCGCCTATGCGAAGCTGATCGGAGACGAGGCGGCCGTCGCAGACTCGCTCCGCCAGATCAATGTTGCGCTCGATGCGCTATTCGATGTGCAAACGGGGCTTTACAAACACGCCTTTGATGAAGCGAGAGAGCAGCCTTGGGCTGATCCGATTACTGGCCAGAACCAGGACTTCTGGGCGCGCGCCATTGGCTGGCTTGCGATGGCTCTCGTTGATGTCGCAGAGCTCACGGGCGAGGACTTTCTACCGCTGCGCGCACGCACGGTCGCACTCCTTGAAACGCTCAAGGCTTTGCGCACCTCTGACGGGCTTTGGTTGCAGGTGATCAACCGCCCCGATCTTGCCGACAATTACCAAGAAATGTCGGCGTCGGCGATGTTTACCTATGCGCTTTTGCGGGGCGAAAGGCTTGGCCTATGCAAAGCGCCTGAAGGACTTGCGCAGGTTTTGACCGAACTGGCGCTCAGACCGAAAAAAAACGGATACGAGATGATCGAGATTTGCCATGTTGCGGGGCTTGGGTGGTACGAAGATCGCTTTCGCGATGGAAGCGCAGCCTATTACCTGAGCGAAAAGCGGGTGAGCGATGATACCAAAGGCGTTGGCCCACTGATGATGGTTGCCGCACTGTCCGGTGTCTGATGCGTCCCGTCCTGACACCAGAGCAAGCACAGTTCTTCCGACGGGACGAGGTGCTGCGCTATACAGGAAAGGCGGGGGCGGATCGGCTTGACCCATGGTTCCCGCGCATCGGCGCGGCAAAGTCTCTCGCGCCCGATTTTGTCGTAGGACCCGAGAGCGACTTCCCCACAATTCAGGACGCGCTCAATCATATCGTCGATCTTCGTCATCCTCACCGACGTTTGGTCATCGGCGTGAAACCAGGACGCTACGAGGGGCTGGTCTATGTGCCTCGGGGTGTTGGAGCGCTGACCATCATCGGGTTGGGCACTGATCGTGAAGAAGTGCTCATTCATGAAAACATCGACGCCGAGATGACGGGTCGCGAATATCGCACGCGGTTTTCGCCACAGTTTGAGCAAGCACCAAAGGCCGTGCGCGAGATTTTTGAGCGGATCGGTGCGCGGGGTTTCATCACAACGGCGAATGCCTCGGTGATGAGAGTTGAGGCCGATGATTTTGAACTCATTAACCTGACGGTTCGCAACACGTATAATTGTGACCGAGATCAGGACGGCGCTTCGGACAAAAACGCGTTCGGCCAATTTGCCAAGGGCCAGCATCAAGCGGTCGCATTGCTCAGCGCAGGCGCGGATCGGTTTTTGGTCAAGTCCGTTCGGCTCAGGAGCTTTCAGGACACCTTGTATCTTCAGTCTCCGCAAAAAGGATGGACGGTTCGCAGTTGCCTGGTCGACTGCGATATCGAAGGGGATGTCGATTTCATATTCGGTCAATCTACAGCCTGGTTCGAAGGTTGCACGATCCGCTCTTTGGGGTCGCGCGCGCCCCAATCATGGGTCACAGCGCCAAGCACGGATATTCGCACCCGTTATGGCTTTGTCTTCGACACCTGCGAGTTTTGCCACGACGGGTCCGAAAGGGCGCTTCACGCCCAAATGAGTCTTGGGCGGCAGTGGTTCGAAGGGGTGCGGGCGACGCCCTATCCCGGCTCGACGATCGAGGGGTATCGCTGTGATCTTGGGCCGTTGTCGTCCTATGACGCTCCGTTCGGCAAGATCAGCAAGACCACGCTCGAATCTGTGGGCAAATGCGTTATCCAGAACTCACGGATCGGACGGCATATCAACACGGATCAGCCTTGGGATCATTGGGGTGGCAACAGCTGGCATCCCCGTTATCGCCCCGCTCAATACATCGCCCGAGATATGTTCCAGCATCTTGCGCCATGGCTGAAGGGGCAGGGGCTAAGCTATCAAGATATTGATCCTGATATGATTTTTCTTGCTGAATATAATAATGTCTCCTCTGATTTCTGAAAGTGTTACTGTTTTGAGAAAAATTTTAAAATATGTAACACAATAATTGAGCGGAAACGCATTTTGGTGTAAAACCTCTCCAGACATTGTTTCGGGGAGGAACGAATGTACGCACAAATGATCAAGTCAGAAGGTGGAAAAGATCCCTCGGAAATGACGCCCGACGAGGTTCATTTTCAGGCACGTATCGACGCGGGCGAAAAAATCGAGCCCAAGGATTGGATGCCCGAGGGGTATCGCAAAACCCTGATCCGTCAGATCGGTCAACACGCACATTCCGAAATCGTCGGTCAGCTGCCCGAGGGAAACTGGATCACTCGCGCCCCGACCCTTGAACGTAAAGCGATCCTTCTCGCCAAAGTTCAGGACGAAGCAGGGCATGGCCTTTATCTCTATTGCGCCGCCGAGACCCTTGGCGTGAGCCGTGATGACCTGACCGAACAGCTCCTTTCGGGACGGATGAAGTATTCGTCGATCTTCAATTACCCGACCCTGACATGGGCGGACGTTGGGGCCGTGGGCTGGCTTGTCGATGGCGCCGCGATCATGAACCAGGTGCCGCTCCAGCGGACCTCCTATGGCCCCTATAGCCGCGCTATGATCCGCATTTGCAAGGAAGAGTCCTTCCACCAGCGCCAAGGCTTCGACATCATGATGAAGATGGCGCAGGGCACACCCGAGCAAAAGCGGATGGCTCAGGACGCATTGAACCGCTTCTGGTATCCCTCGCTGATGATGTTTGGCCCTTCGGATGCCGAGTCCGTGCACTCGGCCCAGAACATGGCGTGGAAGATCAAGATCAACACCAATGACGAGTTGCGCCAGAAGTTCGTGGATCAAACCGTGCCGCAAGCCGAATACCTTGGCCTGACCGTTCCTGATCCCGACCTCAAATGGAATGAAGAACGCGGTCACTATGACTTTAGCGAGCCCGATTGGACCGAATTCTTCGACGTTCTCAACGGGAATGGCCCCTGCAACAACGAACGCATGGAAGCCCGCCAAGAGGCTTGGGCCGACGGTCAGTGGGTCCGTGATGGTTTGATGGCCCATGCCGCCAAGAAACGCGCCCGCAAAATGGCTGCGGAATAGGAGTTACCGATGAGCAATGAATGGCCCCTTTGGGAAGTCTTTATCCGCGGCCAGCATGGTTTGAGCCACCGTCACGTCGGCTCGCTCCACGCCCCTGACGCCGAGATGGCGATCAAGAATGCGCGCGATGTTTATACCCGCCGCAACGAAGGCGTGTCGATTTGGGTTGTTGAGGCCGCGAATATCGCGGCGTCCTCTCCGACGGAAAAAGGCCCGCTCTATGACCCGTCACGGAGCAAAGTCTATCGCCACCCCACCTTTTTCGACATTCCCGATGAAGTAGGGGCGATGTGATGTCGGCGTTTCTTGAATTCCTTCTTCGGATGGGTGACAACACCTTGGTTCTGGGACACCGCGTCTCGGAGTGGTGCGGCCACGCCCCGATCCTCGAAGAGGACATCGCGCTCGCCAACACTGCGCTGGACCTTATCGGCCAAACGCAAATGTGGCTCGGCCTTGCTGCCGAAGTCGAGGGCAAGGGCCGCACAGCTGATGATCTGGCCTATCGCCGCGATGTGATCGACTTTCGCAACTGCCTTTTGACCGAGCTGCCCAACCGCGACTTCGGCCATACCCTCATGCGCCAGTTCCTTTTCGATACGTGGCACAAGCTGATGCTGACCCGCCTGTGCGACAGCTCGGATGAGCGGGTGGCCGCCATCGCGATGAAGGCCCTCAAAGAGGTGAGCTATCATCTGGAGCGTTCTGCCGATACGGTGATCGGCCTTGGCGACGGCACGGAGGAAAGCCATGCGAAAATGCAGGCCGCTCTCAACCGTCTTTGGCCCTATGTCGGTGAAATGTTCGAAGCCGATCGTGTCGATGATCTGAATGCCCAAGAGGGCGTCACCGTAAACCCGAGCGAGCTCCGCGCGGACTACGACCGGATCGTTTCCGAAGTCATGGCTGAAGCCACTTTGCGAATCCCCGATAGCCGCTTTGCGCATCGTGGTGGCCGCGATGGGTCGCGTCATACGGAACACCTCGGGCATATGCTGGCCGTGATGCAGTTCCTGCCGCGCGCCTATCCGGATGCACGTTGGTAATGTCCGGGCTTGAACAGGTCTGGGCGCGTCTGCGCGAGGTTCCCGATCCTGAAATCCCCGTGATTTCTCTGGTCGATCTCGGGGTCATCCGTGACGTCGAACAGCGCGGCGCGGAAACTTGGGTCGTCGTCTCGCCCACCTATTCGGGATGTCCCGCGACCGCTGTGATCGAGAGCGATATTCGCAAGCACCTCTCCGAGCACGGGCTTGACGTCAAGATCGAGCGTCGCATTGCCCCGCCTTGGACCACCGACTGGATCACGGATGAAGGGCGCGCCGCGCTCAAGGCTTATGGCATCGCGCCTCCTTCCACCGCCAAGGGACCCGCGGAATGCCCCCACTGCGGCGGTCACGATCTCGAACGGGTGAGCCAGTTCGGCTCCACTCCTTGCAAGGCGCTTTGGCGGTGTAACGACTGCAAAGAGCCTTTCGATTATTTCAAATGTATCTAGGGAGCCTTCATGTCGCGCTTCTATCCGCTCAAAGTCACTGACGTTCAAAACACCATTCGCGACGCGATTGTGGTGACGCTCGATGCCCCCAAAGACGCGTTCGAGTTTATCCCCGGACAATACCTCACATTCCGCACGACCATAGAGGGCGTCGAAGTGCGCCGTTCCTATTCGATCTGTGCAGGGCGGTCCGAAGGCAAGCTTCAGGTCGGGATCAAACGGGTTGCGGGCGGCGCGTTTTCGTCATGGGCCAACGACAACCTCAAGCCCGGCGATATGATCGAAGCCATGCCGCCGATGGGGAACTTTCATGTTCCCTTGGGCGGGCCAGAGCGCAAGAATTACCTTGGTTTTGCGGGCGGCTCGGGGATCACGCCCGTTCTTTCGATCCTCAAAACGGTTCTCGAAGATGAACCGAGCAGCCATTTTACTTTGATCTATGCCAATCGCGCAGTGAACACGATCATGTTCCGCGAAGAGTTGGAGGATCTCAAGAACCGCTATCTTGGCCGCTTTACGGTGATCCATGTGCTTGAAACCGAAGCGCAGGACATCGATCTTTTCACGGGGCGCGTGGATGCGGACAAGTGCAAACAGCTCTTTGCGTCATGGGTGAACCTTTCCCATATCCGCACCGCTTTCATCTGCGGTCCCGAGCCGATGATGCTTACCATCGCCGAGAGCCTCAAGGACCATGGGCTCAGCGAAGAGCAGATCAAATTCGAACTCTTTGCAAGCAGCCAGCCCGGGCGTCTGCCCCAGCGCGTGGCCGAGGCTGCTGAAAAGGGGGATGCCACCTATGCGCTGTCGGTGACGATAGACGGGACAACCCGTTCGGTTGAGGCCAGTCGTGGCACCTCTGTGCTCGATGCGGCGCTTGGGGCAAATCTTGATGCGCCCTATGCCTGCAAAGGCGGCGTCTGTTCGACCTGCAAATGCCGCGTGATCGAAGGCGAGGTCGAGATGCTCACGAACCACGCGCTTGAGGATTACGAGGTGGAAAAGGGTTTTGTGCTTTCGTGCCAGTCCTATCCGCTCACCGACAAGGTCGTTGTGACCTATGACGAGCACTAAAGACGGGGGATGCCGCCGAGCACCAGCTTGGTGACCGTCGCGGCATAGGCATCGCGGGCGTTGTCATCGGCGCCTGCGTTCCACATGTAGAACCAATTCAGCATCCCGAAAATCGACATGGCGACCACATAGCTGTCGGCGACATCAAAGGCATCGAGCCTGTCGCGCACAAATCGGATAATGTCTTTCTGATAGGCCTTGAGCGGAAGCTGCCGCTCCAAGGGCAAAGAGCCGAGATCGTTGATCTGGACCTTGTGCATGTCATCCTCACCGCGATAGGCGCGTAGGATCGTCCTGATCGTTACCTCGAGAGCGACTTCAGGATCATCGGGGAGCGTTAACGAGCACACCGTTTCCTTCAGCTCCGAAAGATACTGATCCAGCATCGCAAAGAGCAGATCCTCTTTGTTTTTGTAGTAATGATAGATGTTCGCTTTGGACACGCCTGCCATCGCCGCGATGCCCGCCATGCCCGCCCCTGAATATCCTTCCGAGGCGAAAACATGTGCTGCCGCCTTCATGAGAAGGCGGCGTTTGATTTCATAGTCTTCGGCAATAGGGCGCGCCATCAGTCTTTGGTCCGATTGTCCACGACCCGCTTCGCTTTGCCTTCGGAGCGCGGTGCGCTGCCTGGGGTGCCGACGACGCATTCGGCGCTGACCCCCACAATATCCTTGATCCGCTTGGACAGTGCCTTGGACGCGGCGGCGCGGGACGCATCGTCCGCGGCATGGGGAAGCGCTTCGCAAATCACGCGCATTGCATCCATCCGGCCCGCAGTATGAAGTTCTATCTGGAAATGCGGGGCCAGTCCTTCGATCTTGAGAAGCTGCTCTTCGATCTGGGTCGGGAACACATTCACCCCGCGCAGAATGATCATGTCATCGCTGCGTCCCGTGATTTTCTCCATCCGCCGCATCGACCGCGCAGTTCCAGGAAGAAGGCGTGTCAGATCGCGCGTGCGATAGCGGATCATCGGAAGCCCCTCTTTGGTCAGCGTGGTGAACACGAGTTCGCCCATTTCGCCGTCCGCGCAGACCTCGCCGGTTTCGGGGTTGATGATCTCGGGATAGAAGTGATCCTCCCAGATGTGCAGCCCGTCTTTGGTTTCCACGCATTCGTTGGCAACGCCGGGGCCCATGATTTCCGAGAGCCCATAGATATCGACGGCATGCATATCAAAGGCGGCTTCGACCTCGGCGCGCATGGCATTGGTCCACGGTTCGGCCCCAAAGATACCGACCTGAAGACTGCATTCGCGCGGATCGCGACCCTCTTTGCGGTATTGTTCAAGGATATTGAGCATATAGCTCGGAGTGACCATGATGGTCTGGGGTTTGAAATCCTCGATCAACATGACCTGCCGTTCGGTCATCCCGCCCGAAACGGGAATGACTGTGCAGCCCAAACGTTCGGCCCCATAATGCGCACCAAGGCCGCCCGTAAAGAGGCCATAGCCATAGGCAACGTGCACCTTATCTCCGGGACGCGTTCCGCTTGCACGCATCGACCGCGCCACAAGATCCGCCCAGTTGGAAATGTCGTTCGCGGTATAACCGACGACGGTCGGTTTGCCTGTTGTTCCCGATGAGGCGTGAAGACGCGCGATCTTGTCCTGCGGCACTGCAAAGAGACCAAAGGGATAATTGTCCCTCAGGTCGGATTTGTAAGTGAACGGGAACTTAGCGAGATCAGCCAGAGACTCTAGGTCATCAGGATGCACGCCCGCCGCATCAAAGCGCTGGCGATACATCGGTACATTCTCATAGGCATGGCGCAGCGTCCATTTCATGCGCTCGAGTTGAAGCGCAGAAATCTCGTCGCGGCTTGCAATCTCGATAGGATCAAGGCTTTCGCGTGGGGGTGTGAGGTCGCGCATTTATTCATCCTCCTTGAACAATGTGCCTTCGATCGAGCGGGAAAACCCGCGAAATTCAGCGATGACTTTGCCGTCCTGATTGGCGACGGTGACGTCGTATATTCCCGAACGCCCTGCTTTCACCTCGACTGCGGTCGCGGTCAGACGATCGCCAAGCTTGCCGCGGGCGAGATAGGAAATCAGATTGTGCTGTGCGACCGTCACCTGATTTCGGCTGTTGCAGGCATAGGCAAATGCCGTATCAGCAAGGGCAAAGGTCATGCCCCCGTGCGTAATCCCGTGACCATTGCAATGTTGTTTCTCGACGGTCATCGACATGACAGCCGTGCCCTCACCAACGCTGTCGAGCGACATGCCCATCCAGCGCAGCGTCTCGTCGTTTTGCATCATTGCGGATGCGGATTTTTCGGCGCGCTCTTGCGGGGTCATTTGCCTTGGAACTCCGGTGCACGTTTATCGAGGAAGGAGGCGACGCCTTCGGCATAATCCGCACTCCGCCCGCATTCGCGCATCAACTCGGCTTCAAAGTCGAGATGATGGTCGAGGCTGTTCGTTTGGGCCGCGTCAATGGCACGCTTGGTCTGCGCATAACCAAAGGTCGGACCTGCAGCGAGGCGGGCGGCGAGCGCGCGGGCTTCGGTCATCAGGTCTTCGTCGGGAATGCATTTCCAGATCAGCCCCCAATCGGCGGCAGTTTGGGCGGTGATCGGCTCTGCGGTCATGGCGAGCGCTTTTGCGCGGGCCTCTCCGATAAGGCGGGTAAGCTGCCAGCTCCCACCTGTATCGGGGATAAGGCCGACTTTGCCAAAGGATTGGATGAATTTCGCGCTCGAGGCGGCAAGAACGATATCGCAGTTGATCGCAACGCTCGATCCCGCGCCCGCGGCGACGCCGTTCACGGCGCAAATGACAGGGGCGGGAAAGTTGCGGATGAGCCGCACGAGGGGCGCCCAGTAATTCCGGACCGTCTCGCCAAGGTCGGGTGGCGTGTCCATTTTCCGAGGATCGCGATCCCCAAGGTCTTGGCCTGCACAGAACCCACGTCCCGCACCCGTCAAGAGCACAGCGCGTTTGCCTGCCGCCCGCGCGGCCTCCAGCGCACCGCGAAGCTCGAGATGCATTTCTGCAGTGAAGCTGTTCAGGCGATCCGGTCTGTTGAGCGTAATTTCCACCCAATCGCCATGATCCTGCACGAGAACCAAATGAGTCATTGACGGCAGTCCTCCCAATCGTCGATAAGCAATATGTTGCATATGCCGAACGATCGGTCAATGAATAACCGAATCCATCTTGGCGGTTCTTTGGGAGGAAGAAATGACGGTTCAGAACATCCAGAGCTTTGTTGCTGGTCGTTGGCTTGACGCCGGTTCGCAAGCGCGAGAGGTCAAATCCGCCATTAACGGTCAGGTAATAGGCCTTGCTGGCGGGGATCTCGATGTCGAGGCGATGCTGGCGCATGCGCGGACCAAAGGTGGTCCCGCCCTTCGCAAGATGACATTCCACCAGCGCGCCAAGATGGTCAAAGCGCTGGCGCTCTATTTGAATGAGCGGAAAAGTGCACTATATGACATCTCGTTCGCGACGGGGGCGACGGCCACTGATCATATGATCGACGTGGACGGGGGCATCGGCACTATGTTCGTTTATGCCTCCAAGGGCCGTGTCGAGCTTCCTGATGATACCATTCTTCTGGACGGCGAGATCGAGCGTTTCGGTAAAGGCGGCACCTTTGTCGGTCAGCATGTCTATACCTCGCTCCAAGGGGTCGCGGTGCATATCAATGCTTTCAACTTCCCCGTCTGGGGTATGCTGGAAAAGCTCGCGCAGAGCCTTATCGCGGGCGTGCCTTCGATCGTGAAGCCCGCCACTGCGACCTGTCAGGTGACGGAAAGCTGCGTGCGCATGATGATCGAGTCGGGCCTCTTGCCTGATGGTGCGCTTCAGCTTGTGACGGGAGGTCTTGGCGACACGCTTGACCGTCTTGCCGCGCAGGATGTGGTGAGCTTTACGGGATCTGCCGACACAGCTCTCAAGCTCCGCTCCAATCCCAATATTCTCCGCAATTCCGTGCGCTTCTCGGCAGAGCAGGATAGCTTGAACGCTTCGATCCTTGGACCTGATGTTCAGGTTGGTTCCGAAGAGTTCGATCTCTTTATCAAAGAAGTGCACCGTGAAATGACCGTCAAAGCAGGTCAGAAGTGCACGGCAGTTCGCCGCATTATCACGCCCGAGGGGCTTGTCCAGCCGGTGATCGAGGCGCTCTCTGCGCGCCTTGCGAAAACGACGATCGGGGACCCCAAGGTCGAAGGCGTCCGTATGGGTGCGGTGGTTTCAGGCGACCAGCGCGAAGATGTCCTTGCCAAAGCTGCGATCATCGCGACCGAGGCAGAGCGTGTCTACGGCGGTCAGGATGGCTTGCAGGTTGTCGGTGCGGACGCTGAAGCGGGGGCTTTTGTGAACCCGACACTGTTCCACTGTGCTGACCCCGACAAGGCGGTGAAGCTTCACGAGACCGAGGCCTTTGGCCCTGTGTCCACCATTATGCCTTATCGCGATCTTGGTCACGCCATCGAACTTGCCAATCGTGGCGGCGGTAGCCTTGTTGCATCGGTCATTACCCGCGATGGCGCCGTTGCACGCGAAGTCGTGCAGGAAGCAGGCGCGTGGCATGGCCGTCTCTACTTCAACAATGCCGAGTCGATGAAGGACTCCACGGGTCACGGCTCGCCCATGCCGCATATGGTTCACGGCGGTCCTGGCCGTGCAGGCGGCGGCGAAGAGCTTGGCGGTATTCGCGGGGTAAAGCATTTTATGCAGCGCACCGCCGTTCAGGGGAGCGCAAACCTCATCACCGCGGTGGGCAAGCGCTGGGTCACTGGCGCGACCGAGATCACCAAGGACGCGCATCCCTTTACCCGCCAATGGGGCGAGCTGGAGCTGGGTGAGACGTTCAACTCGCCTTTGCGCACGATCACGATGGACGATATCGAGCATTTCGCGCAGTTCACAGGCGACACCTTCTACGCCCACATGGACGAGGATGCAGCCAAGCGGAACCCGTTCTTCCCCGATCGCGTTGCCCATGGGTATCTCTTGCTGTCCTTTGCAGCGGGGCTCTTTGTGGAGCCGAACGAAGGCCCTGTTCTCGCGAATACGGGTCTCGAGAACCTCTCGTTCCAGAAACCTGTCACGGCAGGCGAGGCGATCAAAGTCCGCCTCACGGTCAAGGGCAAGCACCCGCGGAATGCCGAATACGCAGAAGTGCGCTGGAATGTGACGATCACCAATCAGGATGACGAACAGGTCGCGGAATATGATCTTCTGACCATGGTTGCGCACTAGAACATCCGGCCGAGGCGGGTATAACTCTGGCATGACCAGAGCACCCGCCTTTGCCACGCTTGCCGAACCCTTCCTTGATCCCGCCGACATCAAGGTCTGGTCCGTGCTCGTGACGATCATCGGGGATATCGCGCCCGAGTCTGCAATCGGCGGTCCGATCCTCACCGCTTTGATCGAGAGCATGGGGCTCCAACCCCAAGCTATGCGCGTCGCGCTCCACCGTCTCAAGCGGGATGGCTGGGTCGAGAGCGAAAAGATCGGGCGGGTCGGGTTTTACCGAATGAGCAGGGCGGCGACTTCGACCACATTTGCGGTTAGCCCGCGCGTCTATGCGCCCCGCGTCGAACCGATGACTTTGGCGCGCTTGGTCGTCGGAAACCCGCTAGAGACCGAGCCAACGGATCAGGGCTTTGCGATTGCGTCCAATGTTGTCTTGCTCCCGCCTGAACAGGATGTCCGCGATCTCTTGGCGACAACCGTCGAAGTCCATGCGCTTCCTGAATGGGTCATTTCGAAAATCAGGGAAAGCGCCTGCTTTACCGATTGCGCCAAACTTGCTGCGGATCTCGCGGTTTTTCGCGAAAGCGTCAGTCCTGACGCGCTGGGCTTGATTGAGAGAACGGCCCTTCGCATTCTCGTTTTGCACCGCTGGCGACGGCTTGCCTTGCGCATGGACCCCTTGGCCGAAGCGATGTCGGGCGCGGACCAGCCCCCGGCGCTCTGCCGCGCGCGGGTCGCCGAGTGTCTGGAGCTGCTCGACCGTCCAACCTTGCAGGATCTCGCCGAGGCCACGGGTCTCTAGGGCGCCTTGGGAAGGATGAGCGGCGCGCGGCTGAGATCGTTCGCTGCTTCGGCAACCTTGGCGGCAAGCGCGATAAAGGTTTCTTGTTCTTCTTGGCTCAGTCCCGTCAGAATGCTCTGCTGGAGATTGCGAACGACGGGAAGGGCGCGGCCAAGCACCTCTTTGCCGTCTTCTGTGATCCAGACAAGCCGTGCGCGGCGGTCGTTCGGGTTGGTTTCGCGTCGGATCAATCCGCGGCTTTCGAGGCGATCAAGAACGCTGCCTGTCGTTGGGCGATCATAGGCAATCAGTCCTGCGACCGTTGCCTGATCAACGCCGTCGTTCTCGGCAAGCGCGGCAAGAACCGCGAACTGGACAGAGGTGAGCTCCAACCCTGCCGCTTTGGTTTCGTCCTGGAATATGGACAGCGAGATCTGGTTCAAACGCCGGATCAGGTTGCCGGGCATCATATAAATTTCGGTCATCTTCACCTCTTGCGGCATACAATCGTCCGAATGAAAGAATTTGACAAGCATACTTATGATAAGCATGCTAACTATAAATCGACTCAAGGGGAGGATATGATGTCGACGCAACTTGGCACGCTCGAAGAGCTTCCGCAGGATTACAGGGACGACATGGCCGCCGCCGGTGTCGCGCCACTTTGGCCGATGATGCGCAATGTGCTGCCGCACGGAGCGCCGCGTCCCGTGACCAAGCCCGGGCATTGGGAGTTTGCGGCGCTTCGTCCGCTCCTCATGCGTGCGGGCGAGCTGACGCCCGTCGAAAAGGCCGAGCGCCGTGTTCTCGTTCTCTCTGACCCCGGTCGTGGGACGGGCGCGATGCAGGCCACTTCGTCGATCTATCTGGGAATGCAACTCCTGCTCCCCGGCGAAACGGCTCCCGCCCACGTGCACACGCCGTCCGCTGTTCGGATCATCGTCGAGGGGACAGGCGGTTACACAGTCGTGGACGGTGAAAAACTCCCGATGGAAGAGGGTGATCTTGTTCTGACGCCTGGTGGCGAGTGGCACGACCACGGGCATGAGGGAACGGAGCCCGTGATCTGGCTGGACGCACTTGATCTGCCGCTTTTCGTCTATCTCGAAGGGTCTTACGCTGAAGAAGGCCCGCTTCAGGCACAGCGGAACCGCCCCGATGCCTCTCAGGTCGAATATCTAGCCTCGGGCCTTGCACCGAGCCGCAAGCACGGAGCAGGGGTGCGCCGCTATCCTATGATGCGCTATCCTTGGAAGCGCACAAAGGAAGCGCTGCGCGAGCTCGTGAAATACAACGGCGGCGATGTGGCCGAACTCGACTACGTGAACCCCGAAACGGGAGCGGACGTGCTCCCGACCATGGGCTTTACCGCGATGATGCTGACCAAAGGGGCGAAGGAAGAGCCTTCCTTGCGCTCGTCTTCTGCGGCGTTCCATGTGATCGGCGGCAAAGGTCGCACCATCGTCAACGACAGGGTGATCGAATGGGGTCCCAAGGACACCTTTACCGCACCTGTCTTTGCAAAGATCACCCATCAGGCCGACGAAGACGCCTATCTCATTCGCGTTCACGATCGCCCGCTTCAGGAAAAACTTGGTTACTACGAGGAACGCAGCCGATGACCGATATGCTTTTCGAACTTCCCGCCACGCCGTCCATTCCCGTAAAGGGCGAGAAGGCGGAATATCCCGTCGGTCGCATTTTCTGCGTCGGTCGGAACTATGCGGCACATGCGGCGGAAATGGGCGTCGAAGTCGATCGTGAGGCGCCGTTCTACTTCACCAAGACGCCGACCGCGGCGATCCTTTCGGGTTCGACCATCGCTTATCCTTCGGGCACCGAGAACTATCACTACGAAATGGAGCTGGCTCTCGTCATCGGCAAAGACGGGTTTCGGGTCTCCAAGGACGAAGCAATGGCCCTCATCTACGGCTATTGCTGCGCGCTCGATATGACCCGTCGCGATCTTCAGCTCGTCGCGCGGTCCAAGCAGCGTCCTTGGGATCTTGGCAAGGACGTCGAGCAATCGGCGGTCTTTTCCACGATCACGAAAGCCTCGGAGTTTGAAGTGACGGAGCAGCGCATCCATCTCGAAGTGAACGGCGAGGTCAAGCAGAACTCCAACCTGTCGCTTCTGATTCATGACGTCAGCGCTGTGGTCTCGGATCTCTCGAAATACTATCACCTTCGCGCAGGCGACGTGATCCTCACAGGCACACCCGAAGGTGTGGGTCCTGTGGTTGCTGGTGACAAGATCACAGGCGGCATCGACGGACTTGATCCGATCGCGCTGACCATCGGGGCGGCGGAATGATCTATCACGGCTATTTCCGAAGCTCGTCCTCTTATCGGCTTCGCATCGCCTTTGGTCTCAAGGGGATCGATCCCGAGTTCCGCTCGGTCCATCTTGTTCGGAACGGCGGTGAGCAAAAATCCCAAGCCTATCGGGCGCTCAATCCCCAAGGGTTGGTGCCCACGGTAGAGCATGAAGGCGAGGTTTTTACCCAGTCGCCCGCCATTCTCGAGTGGCTCGATGAACAGTTCCCCGATCCAAAGCTTTTGCCCGAGGATGCGACGCTGCGTGCGCATGTCCGCGCCTTTTGTAACGTGATCGCCTGCGAGATCCATCCGCTCCAGAACCTGCGTGTGCTTCAATATCTCGAAGCCAACTACGGTCAGGCGCTCGAGGGCAAAGAGGCATGGTGCCAGCGTTGGATCGGCGATGGTCTTGCCACTTGCGAAGCGCTTCTCGCGAAGCGTCCGCAAGCCGATTTCTGCTTTGGCGACACTCCGGGGATGGCGGATATCTATCTGGTTCCCCAGATTTTTTCTGCGGCCCGCTTCAAAGTGGACCTTTCGGCCATGCCGAACCTGCGCCGCATTTACGCCAACTGTGAAGCGCTTCCGGCTTTTGCCGATGCGCACCCATCCAAACAGCCTGACGCCGAATAGGGCAGCGCGGGGGAGAATAACATGAGTGACAAGATCATCATTGCAGGCGGCGGTATCGGCGGCCTTGCGACAGCCATCGGCCTTGCGCAAAAGGGCATCGGCTCCATTGTTCTGGAAAAGGCCGCCCAGCTTGGCGAAATCGGCGCGGGAATCCAGCTTGGCCCGAATGCCTTTCATGCCTTTGATTACCTCGGGGTCGGCGATCAGGCGCGCGCTATGGCGGTCTATATCGACAACCTGCGCCTGATGGATGCGATTTCGGGGGACGAGATCACCCGTATCCCGCTTGATGACGCGTTCCGCGCGCGGTTCAAAAACCCCTATGCCGTCGTCCATCGCGGCGATCTTCACGGGGTGTTCCTCAAGGCCTGTGTCGCGCATCCGCTCATCAACTTGCGGACCAATTCTGCGGTCGAGAGCTATGATCAGGACGGCGCTTCGGTCACTGTCACCCTTTCGAGCGGGGAAAAAGTCGTGGGTCGTGCTCTGATCGGGGCCGATGGGCTCTGGTCGAACATCCGCAAACAGCTCGTCGGGGACGGCATGCCGCGTGTGTCGGGGCACACGACCTATCGGTCGGTGATTCCCACCGAAGAGATGCCCGAAGACCTTCGGTGGAATGCGGCGACCCTTTGGGCGGGTCCAAAGTGTCATATTGTGCATTACCCGCTTTCGGGTTGGAAGGTGTTCAATCTGGTCGTGACATACCACAATGACGCCCCCGAACCGGTGGCAGGAAAGCCCGTTTCCCATGACGAAGTTCGTAAGGGATTTGAACACGTTAACCCCGTTGCGCGGCAGATCATCGAGAAGGGCAAGGACTGGAAGCTTTGGGTGCTGTGCGACCGTGATCCAGTGTCCAATTGGGTCGATGGTCGGGTGGCTCTTTTAGGGGATGCCGCACATCCAATGTTGCAATATTTTGCACAAGGTGCTTGTATGGCGATGGAGGACGCCGTCTGTCTGTCTGCGGAGCTTGATGCCGCGCCGGACGATCTCGAGGGAGCTCTGCAACGCTATAACGCACGCCGTCGTTTGCGCACGGCTCGGGTTCAGCTGCAGTCTCGCGAAATCGGCCAGCACGTCTATCACCCTGCGGGTGCGCATGCGGAGCTACGGAATGCTGTTATGAACAGCCGCAGTGCGGAGGAATGGTACGACCAGATCGATTGGCTCTATGGTTCCACGGGACTCGAGGGGGCTGTTTCAGCGGAAACCCGAAAACGTCCGATGTTCACATAAAAGTTGATGACAGGTCATAACAGTTATGTAGTATACCTAATATAAACGAGGGGCCGCAGGTTGTGTTGCGGGTTATACTCTCGGGATTTTAGGGTTCTACCACATTCTGGTTCGGGGGCGAAAGGTCCCGCACCGAAAACGAATAAATGAAGCACCTGAAAACAGGTGCTGGTCAATAGGGAGGAGACCACATGACCATCACGCGTAAGAGCTTTCTCAAGACTGCTATGGCTTCGGCCATTGCGCTTGGTATTTCCGCAACTGCGTCCTTCGCTCAGGAAGTGACGCTTCGCCTGCACCAGTTCCTTCCCGCTCAGGCCAACGTGCCTGTGCAGGTTCTCGACGTTTGGGCCGATAAAGTCGAGGCTGACTCGAATGGCCGTATCAAGGTAGAGCGTTACGCTGCCATGTCTCTCGGCGGCACCCCGCCCGAGCTGATGGATCAGGCGATCGACGGCGTTGCCGATATCGTTTGGACCGTTGTCGGCTATACCCCCGGCCGTTTCCCGTCGACCGAAGTCTTTGAACTTCCCTTCATGGTGGCCGATGCCCGTGCGGCGTCCTATGCCTATTGGAAGATGTTCGAAACCCACATGAAGGACACCGAGTTCAAGGATGTCCACATCCTGGGAACCTGGGTTCATGGTCCTGGCATGTTCCACACCAACGCACCCGTTACCAAGCCTTCCGACCTTCAGGGTATGAAGATCCGCGGCGGTTCGCGTCTTGTGAACCAGCTTCTCGAGCTCGTCGGTGCGACGCCGGTCGGCATGCCCGTTCCTGCCGTATCCGAAGCGCTCTCCAAGGGTGTTCTCGACGGCACCACTATTCCGTGGGAAGTCACCACCTCGCTCAAAGTGCCCGAGCTTGTGAAGAACCACACCGAATTCGAAGGCCCCGCGCTTTACAACCTCACCTTCGTTCTGGCGATGAACAACGACACCTACGCAGGTCTTCCCGATGACCTCAAAGCCGTGATCGATCAGAACTCGGGTCTCGACTTCTCGATCTTTGCGGGCGGCACGCAGTCGGACGCAGACGGTCCCGCGCGCCAGATCGCTGTCGATCTCGGCAACAACATCATCACCGTTGCCGAAACCGACACGGGCGAGTGGCGTGATCTTGTGACCCCGATCTACGAAAGCTGGGTCGAGGATATGAAAGGCAAAGGTATCGACGGTCAGGCTCTGATCGACGAAGCACGCGCTCTGATGGCTGAGTACGAAGCCAACAACTAAACCCCGACAAAGGGCCGTCCCGAGTGATCGAGATGGCCCTTTTTCTCGGTTCGGATCCCAAGGAAAAGCTGAGCACATGAAACGTTTCATGATGGGTTTGGCGCATGTGTTCGCTCTCATTGGCGGGGCAGCACTTTCGGCCATGATCCTTATTGTTTGTCTCTCGATCATCGGTCGGACGGGTGCCACGATCATGCACTCCGACTTCATGCAGACCTATGCCTCGGGGTTCGCGACCTGGTCGCTCGAAGCAGGCCTTGGTCCAGTGAATGGGGACTATGAAATCGTCGAGGCTCTGATGGCCTTTGCGATATTTGCCTTCATTCCTCTGACGCAGGCTACCTCTGGTCACGCGACAGTGGACATTCTGACGAATGCCCTGCCGCCCGTTGTCCAGCGCTGGCTTGCCGCTTTGATCGAGGTGGTTTTCGCGATCACCCTCGTGATCATCGCTTGGAAACTTTATGACGGCACGGTTTCGAAGCATCGTTCGGGCGGAACGACCCTGTTGCTCCAGTTTCCCCTTTGGTGGGCCTATGCAGGGGCGCTCGTCGGTGCGGTCGCATCGGCCATCGTCGCCGTCTACATGGGAGTTGTCCGTGTGGTCGAGGCCATCACCGATACCGTAATCGTCGAAGCCGGCGGAGGAGCAGACCATTGACCCCTCTTGAAATCGGACTTTGGTCCTTTCCTGTTCTTATGGCCCTTATCTTCATGCGCGTGCCGATCGGTCTCGCCATGTTCCTCGCGGGCTTTGTCGGGCTTTCGCTCTTGCCGGGCGGACTGAACGTCGCGCTGGCAAAGCTCAAAACCGAAAGCTACACCACCTTTTCAAGCTATTCGCTGTCGATTGTGCCGATGTTCCTCTTGATGGGGTATTTCGCCACGCTTGGCGGCATGTCCCAAGCGCTCTTCAAGGCGGCAGAAAGCTGGCTCGGCCACCGCAAGGGCGGCGTTGCAATGGCCGCGATCGGTGCTTGTGCGGGCTTCGGTTCGATCTGTGGCTCGTCCTTGGCAACTGCTGCCACGATGAGCCGTGTCGCACTGCCTGAACTCCGCCGCTATGGCTATGCTGGCGGTTTCTCGACCGCTACGCTCGCGGCGGGCGGCACGCTCGGCATCCTGATCCCGCCCTCTGTAGTTCTTGTGATCTATGCGATCCTCACAGAGCAGAACATCGCCAAGCTCTTTCTTGCGGCGTTCATTCCGGGTCTGCTTGCGGCGCTGGGCTATGTCATCACCATTTCGATCTATGTCCGCTTGAACCCCGGCTCTGCAGGGGTGCGCGAGCCTGTTCCCTATGCGGAACGTTTCCGCGCGCTCGTCGATGTCTGGCCCGTGCTCCTCGTTTTTGCGTCTGTGGTGGGCGGCATCTACCTTGGCGTATTCACACCGACCGAAGGTGCTGCCGTCGGTGCGCTGGGCACCGGGATCATCGCCCTCGTCAACGGTGGACTGACGATCAAGACGCTTCTCGAAAGCTTTACCGCAACGGCGCGCTCCACCGCGATGATCTTTTTCATCGTTCTCGGCGCGGGCACCTACAACAGCTTCCTTGCGCGCACCAATGTGCCGCAAGAGCTATCGAACTGGGTCGTGGCCCAAGGCTTCGCGCCCATCGTCGTGCTGATCATCATCTTGGTCTTTTACCTTGTGATGGGGTGTCTGATGGACTCGCTCTCGATGATCCTTTTGACGATCCCGATTTTCTATCCTGCAATCAGCGCGATGGACTGGGGCAGTATGACGATCGAAGAAGTCTCGATCTGGTTCGGCATCATCGTGCTGATCGTGGTCGAGGTGGGACTCATTACTCCGCCAGTGGGGATGAACCTTTTCATCATCAACGCGATGGAAAAGACGACCCCCATGTCCGAGACCTACAAAGCGGTCATGTACTTCGTCGCATCGGACATTGTGCGCGTGATCATCCTTGTGGCTTTCCCCTCGATCACTCTGTTCTTGCTCTAAGCAAAAAAACTTGACTCAAAAATAGGTATCCAACATAATCATTATGTCGGATACCTATTTTCTTGAGGGTCAACCATGGACATCAACGGTGTTTCTGCGGTCGTAACGGGCGGCGCCAGTGGGCTTGGCGCAGCAACGGCACGCAAGCTTGCAAGCCAAGGCGCCAAGGTGGCGATCCTCGATTTTGACCTCGAACGCGCGCAATCCGTCGCCCAAGAGATCGACGGCTACGCGGTCAAGGTTGATGTGGGTGACGCCGCCAGTGTCGAGGCAGCCATCGCAGGGGTCGTGGCCGCCATCGGTGCTCCGCGCGTCATTATCAATTGCGCAGGTATAGGCACCGCCGCCCGCATGGTCGGGCGCGAAGGCAAGCTTTCGGTCGATCTTTTCGAGCGAACGATCCGCGTGAACTTGGTCGGTACCTATAACGTTATGTCCTATGCGACCCGAGCGATGCTCGACCTCCCCGTCATGGAGGGGGGTGAGCGCGGTGTCATCGTGAATACGGCCTCTGCCGCCTATCAGGACGGTCAACTTGGTCAGTCGGCCTATTCGGCGTCCAAGGGCGGGATCGCGTCGATGTGTCTGCCTCTTGCCCGAGAGTTGGCCCAATCCGCTGTCCGCGTCATGGCGATCGCACCGGGACTTTTCGAGACACCGATGATGGAGACCCTTCCGCAGGAGGTGACCGAGGCGATTGTGCGCAATATTCCCCACCCCGCGCGTCTCGGCTTTGCCGAAGAATTCGCCCTTCTGGCCAGCCAGATCATCGCCAACCCCTATCTCAATGGCGAGGTGATCCGTCTTGACGGGGCAACCCGCCTCCCGCCGCGCTAAGGAAATCCAATGGCTCTCGTAGATATCGAAATCGACGGCGGAACTGCTGTCCTTACCATGAACCGCCCCGACAAACGCAATGCGATGTCCGACGATCTTTTGCGCGAGATCGACGCGTTTTTCTCGGCCCCACCCGCTGAGGTGAAGGTCGTTGTTCTGACGGGAACCGCTGGTCACTTCTGTTCCGGGCTTGATCTGTCCGAGCACAAACAGCGCGATGCCGAAGGCACGATGCGCCACTCGCGCGCGTGGCATCAGGTCATGGACCGCATCCAATACGGCGGCCTTCCTGTTGTCTCGGCGATGTTCGGCGCGGTCATCGGCGGTGGGCTCGAGCTTGCGACGGCGACGCATGTGCGGATCGCCGAGCCTTCGACCATCTTCCAACTTCCCGAAGGACGTCGCGGGATCTTCGTCGGAGGCGGCGCGTCCGTCCGTGTCGGCCGCATTCTCGGGGCCGACCGCATGATCGAGATGATGCTTACGGGCCGCAAATATGGCGCGGACGAGGGGCTCGGCCTTGGGCTGACGCATTACAGCGTGGGCGAGGGCGAAGCGCTTCCCATGGCGATGGATCTTGCACGCAAGATCGCGTCGAACGCGCCCTTGTCGAACTATGTGATGATTCAGGCGCTTTCGCGGATCGAAGATATGTCCAAGGCGGATGGTCTCTTTACGGAAAGCCTCTGCGCTGCGCTCACCCAGACGAGCCCCGATGCGGTCGAGGGGCTCGCCGCATTCCTCGAAAAACGCAATCCGACGTTCAGCTGACATGACAGAACAAGATCAGGGTCTTCGCAAATTCTGCGGCTATAACATCAAACGGGCGTTCAACGTCATTCAGGCCGATGTGAACCAAACGCTCGTGCGGTTCGGTCTTCGGCTTGTGACGTGGTCCGCGCTTTCCGTGATCAAGGAAAATCCGGGTCTGCGCCAAAGCCAACTGGCGGATATCCTTTCTATCGAGCGTCCCAATCTCGTGCTGCTCCTTGACGAGCTGGAACGCGCGGACCTGATCAATCGTGACCGCGATAGCGCCGACCGCCGCGCCTATTGCCTGAGCCTCACCGACACGGGCGAGGCTCTCTATGCCGAAGCGCTTTTGGCCGTCGAAGCGCATGAAGACCGAATGACCGAAGGGCTGACCGCCGAGGAACGTGTCGCCCTTATCGCTATGCTTCGGCGTATCGAAGCCAACGGAAAAGCAGGAGGAGAGACGGATGGGACTGGATCGCTATCAGAAGCATGATATCTCGCAGGAAACGCGCCCCGACGGGACGCTTATCCTGACGGCAAATCTCCCGCTTGAACCTGTCGCCGATCGGACGATTGATTGGGTCGTCGAATGGGCCGCCAAAACGCCCGATGCCGTCATGATTGCCGAGCGGAGCGGCGAGGGTTGGCGCGAAGTCAACTATGCCCAAGGGCTCGAGATGGTCCGTGCCTTGGCCTCGGCGCTTTTGGCCGAGGGCCTTGGCCCCGATACGCCGATCCTTGTGATTTCGGGAAATTCGGTCAATCACGGCCTTCTTGCGCTCGCCGCCCAGTATATCGGCGCCCCCATTGTGCCCGTGGCCGAGCAATATGCCCTCATCCCTGCCGCGCGGGTGCAGTTCGACCATATCCAGCGCCTGATCCGCCCCACGATGGTCTTTGCCGAAGATCCGCGCTTTTTCGATGCGCTTGATCTTCCGCTTTTCGATGACTGTCTCAAGCTGATCGCAAACGGCGACTATCCCGGAGCGCTCCAGTTCGACACGCTGCTGCGCGGAGTGGATGCGGATATCGAAGCCGCTTTGGCCAAGGTCGGTCCAGATACGGTCGCCAAGATCCTGATGACTTCGGGGTCGACCAGCAATCCCAAGGGCGTGCTCACCACCCATCGCATGATGTGCACCAACCAGACGCAGCTTCGCACCGCTCTCCCGTTCCTCAAGGCCAAACCGCCCAAGATCGTCGACTGGCTCCCTTGGAACCACGTCTTTGGCGGGTCTCATAATTTCAACATGATGCTCGCGAACGGTGGTGCGCTTTATATCGACAACGGCAAGCCAACTCCTGCGCTGGTCGGAAAAACCATCGAAAATCTCGGGATGATCGCAGGCAACCTCGCATTCAACGTGCCGGTCGGGTTTGCGATGCTGCGCGATGCGCTCAAAGCCGATGCCGCGCTGCGCGAGACCTATTTCCGTGACATGGACATGCTCTTTTACGCGGGGGCCTCGCTTCCACAGGATGTCTGGACCGATCTGGAAGACATGGCCCGCGAAGTGCGCGGCGACGTGCCCCTTTTCACAAGCAGCTGGGGGCTCACGGAAACTGCGCCCGCTTGCCTCATTCAGCATGAACCGACCGACCGTTCAGGCATCGTCGGCGTGCCGCTGCCTGGTCTGAGCGTCAAACTCATTCCCGATGACGAGATGCGCTGCGAAATCCGCGTCAAAGGCCCGACGATCATGCCGGGGTATTTCCAGGACCCCGAGAAGACAGCAGAAGCTTTTGATGAAGAAGGATATTTCATCACGGGCGATGCCATGAAGTTTGTAGATGAGGCCGACATTCAAAAGGGCCTCAAGTTCGACGGACGTATTTCCGAGGACTTCAAACTTCTGACGGGAACATGGGTGCGGGCGGCAAACTTGCGTCTTGATCTTCTCAAGAAGCTTGGCTCGCTCGCGCAGGATATCGTGATCACCGGTGCGGATCGCACTCAGATCGGACTTATGATTTTCCCGACAGACGCACTTCGCGGCACTGCCGGTGTCGAGGATGCTGACGGGCTTTTGATTGCGCCCGAAGTCGTCGAGAAAATCCGTGCGTGTCTCCACGCCCGTGCCGACGAGGGCTCTGCGACCAAGGTCTGGCGCGCCTGTGTGCTCTCCGAGATGCCTTCGATCGCCGAGGGTGAAATCACCGCCAAGGGCAATCTCAACTTCCGCAAAATCCAAATGCGCCGCGCGGGTCTTGTCGAACGTCTCTACGACGACAACGACCCCGCTGTGATCCACATCTAAGGAGAAATCCCGTGGTCGATATTACCAAAGTCCGCGCCATCGACATTCACACGCACGCAGAAGAGCCGTGTGGCTGTCATTCCGATGATGGCTATGATGATCTTCAGGCGACGATGGCCAAATATTTCGGAGCGCCGTGGAACCATCCGCCGACGGTGCCGATGACGGCGCAGCATTACCGCGAGCAGAATATCGCGGCGGTGATCTTTCCCGTGGATGCCGAACGCGAGACGGGTTATCGCCGCTACAAGAATGAAGAAGTGGCCGAGCTTGCCGCTGAAAACGATGACGTCCTCATCCCCTTTGCTTCGATCGACCCGCACAAGGGCAAACTCGGTGCCCGTGAAGCGCGCCGTCTGATGCGGGATTTCGGGGTCAAAGGTTTCAAGTTCCACCCGACGATGCAGGGCTTTTTCCCCAACGACCGCATGGCCTATGACCTTTACGAGGCGATTGCAGAGGAAGGCGGGATTGCGCTCTTCCACACGGGTCAAACGGGCGTTGGTTCGGGGATGCGCGGCGGCAATGGAATGCGGCTCAAGTATTCGAATCCGATGTATATGGATGACGTGGCGGTGGACTTCCCCGACATGAAGATCATCCTCGCGCACCCGTCTTTCCCGTGGCAGGAAGAGGCGCTCGCCGTGGCCCAGCACAAGCCCAACGTCTATATCGACCTCTCGGGTTGGTCGCCCAAGTATTTCCCTGAAATCCTCGTGAAATATTGCAATTCGATCCTCAAGAAAAAGGTGCTCTTCGGGTCCGACTGGCCGATGATCACGCCCGAACGCTGGATCTCGGACTTTGAAAATATCGCGATCAAGGACGAGATCCGTCCCGATATCATCAAGAACAACGCTGCCCGTTTGCTGGGGTTCATGGAATGAAACGGTTTTCTGCGCCCGTCGATGACATCCTGTTCACACTGAATGCCATGGGCGCAGAGCGCATCCCCGAATGGGATGGCGCGCTCGTCGCCGAGCTTGCAGGTCACTTTGCCAGCTTTGCCGAAGGCGAGATCGCAGCCGTGGACGAAGAGGGTGACCGCGTCGGTACCGTTCTCGAAAACGGACGCGTGCGCATGCCACCCTGTTTCCAGCCCGTCTATCAGTCCTATGTCGAGCAAGGTTGGTGTGGCCTTACGGCGCCCGAGGAATATGGCGGGCAGGGGATGGGTGCTGCGGTTCTCGGCGTCACATCCGAAATTTTTTCGGGTGCGAATGTCTCGCTCCAGATGGTGACGGGGCTGGTTCCTGGGGCTGTGCGCACGCTGATGCACTTTGGCAGCGAAGAGCAGAAATCCCGCAATATCCCGCCTCTTGCCTCCGGAGAATGGCTTGCCACCATGTGTCTGACCGAGCCTGGTGCGGGCTCTGATCTCTCACGCGTGCGCACCCGCGCGGTCGATGACAAAGGCTGGAAAATCACGGGCGAGAAGATTTTCATCTCGGGCGGTGATCAGGACATGTCCAAGGGCGTGTTCCACCTCATCCTTGCCCGCACCTCCGATGACGGGATCAAAGGCCTTTCGCTCTTTCTTGCTCGCTCCGAGCGTGACGATGGCAAGCGTAACGCGATCACTGTCACCCGTATCGAAGAGAAGATGGGCCTTCATGCCTCGCCCACCTGTCAGTTGGCCTTTGACAGGGCCGAAGCGGAACTTGTCGGTGAACTTGGTGGTGGTCTCAAGGCGATGTTCACCATGATGAACCACGCCCGTCTTGACGTCTCACTCCAAGGTGCAGCCCTTGCCGCCCGTGCGACAGACATTGCCCGCGCCTATACCGCTGAGCGCGTTCAGGGTGGCCGCCCGATCAATCAGCACGCCGATGTGGCGCGGATGCTTGACGAGATGGACGTTCTGGCCATGGGCGGGCGCGGTATTGCCCACCTCGCACTCGTGACGATGGAGACGGGCGAGAACCCCGACCTTGTCGAAGCATTGACCCCGATTGCCAAGGTGTTCTGCACCGATGGCGCATCTCTCGCTGCGGACCTCGGTATCCAGTGCCTTGGCGGCTATGGCTATCTTCAGGAATACCGCATGGAGCAAATCGCCCGCGATGCGCGGATCACCCGTATCTACGAGGGCGCGAACGGCATCCATGCGACGGCCCTTGCCACCCGCCTCATGCGCCTTGTTGCGCCGATGGACGCGCTCGAAGAGCTTGCCGCGGAGAGGCCCGATCTTCTTTCCGACTGGCAAGAGGCTCGGAACCGTGTGGCGAGTCTTGCGGACCCGACGCCGATTGCCTCGGCGTTCATGACGCTGACCGCCGAGCTTGTGCACCAGATCGTTTGGGACCGCATGCGGGCCCAGATGTCCGCCCATGTCGATCCCGAAAGGATCGAGCGTCTCGCCGCTGTTGCAGCGCGCCGTTTCCCCGTCGCCAAAGCGATTTTCAACGCCGCTCTCTAAAATTTCGATCTCGTTTAGCATTATCTTGCATCTTATGCATAATGATGCATAATAGTGCAAACGACTCGAAGTTTGGGAGGGCTCCATGTCAGTTGATGCGTTCAACGACCTCATGTCGCGCGTTGCCGCGTTTATCGGTGACGATCCGCTTGATGATGCTTTGGCAGAGAAGTTGAACGCGGCTTTTCCCGAGGGCGGAGAGGACTTCCATATGCTCGCAGGGCTTTGCGAGGCAGGCGAGTCCGAGGGCTGGCTCTGCGCGCGCGAGCACGGCGGGATCAAGTTCGGTCGCCCGATCAAGCCTGCGACACATGCGGGTAAATTCAGTGTCGATGTTGTCCGCATGAAGGACGTCAAAGGCCCGCACCACATTCACACCACAGGCGAAATCGGGGCAATTATTCCGATCGACGGCGATCCGAAATTCGATGGGTTCGAAGCGGGTTGGTATGTCTATGCGCCTAGGTCCGATCACCATCCGACCGTCACCGACGGAGATGCCTATGTGGTTTATCTTCTGCCCGAAGGTGCCATCGAATTCACCGGCCGCTAGGTCGATTGTCAGCTGACAATAGGTCGGGGAGGACCTCTTATGTCGCAAAATCAAAACGCAGCAGTTTATTTCGTGGATCGTCACCTTTCCGAAGGCCGCGGTGACAAAGTCGCCTTTCAAGAAGCGGTCGGGGCAAAGCGTTCCCTGACTTATGGCCAGCTTGCAGAAGGCACATCCCGCGTCGCAGGTGCTTTGGGCAAACTCGGCGTGCGCCGCGAAGAGCGGGCAGCGATGATCGTGCTCGACCAGATCGAGTTTCCTCAGATCTACTTTGGGGCAATGAAAGCGGGGGTCGTTCCGATCCCTCTAAATACGCTTCTCTCGGACGCGGTCTATGAAGCGATCCTGCGCGACAGCCGTGCCGCTGTTCTCTTTGTGTCGGTGGAGCTTTTGCCGACCGTCCTACCTGCGCTTGCGAATTGCCCCGACCTTCGGGATGTGGTGGTGATCGGCGGCGAAGGCTATCCCAACTCGCTCAGCTGGGACGCTTTCATGGAGGGCGCCGAGGCGCTTCCCGCTATCGATGTCGGGGCCGACGAAACTGCGTTCTGGCTTTATTCCTCGGGATCGACGGGAACGCCCAAGGGCGTGCGCCATGTTCATGGAAGTCTCAAGGCGACGTCTGAAACCTACGGCGAGCAGGTGCTCAAGGTAAAGGAAGACGACGTTGTCTTTTCCGTCGCCAAGCTCTTCTTTGCCTATGGTCTGGGCAACGGGATCACCTTCCCGCTTTCGGTCGGAGCGACCACTGTCCTCCTTTCGGGGCGTCCGACACCCGACAGCGTGTCCGAGGTGCTGACCGAGTTCAAGCCTTCGGTCTATTGCGGTGTGCCGACGCTTTATGCTGCCCTGATCCACCATTGGGAAAAGCAGGGCGGCCATCCCGAGGCCCCGCTCCGCCGTTGTATTTCCGCAGGCGAGGCGCTTCCCGAAGAGATCGGCAAAAAATGGGCGGCGCTTTGGGGGGTCGATATCCTCGATGGCGTCGGTTCGACCGAGATGCTCCATATCTTCTTGTCCAACAGTGACGGAAACGTCGTCTATGGCACGTCGGGTCAGGCGGTGCCCGGCTATGACCTCCGCCTCGTCGACGAGGAAGGTGCAGATGTTGCAGCAGGTGGCGTTGGCGAGCTTCTCGTCCGTGGGCCCTCTGCCGCCGAAGGATATTGGAACCAGCGTTCCAAATCACGCTCGACCTTCGAGGGTGAATGGACCCGCACGGGTGACAAATACGAGCTGACCGAAACGGGCCGCTTCATCTACTGCGGTCGCACCGATGACATGTTCAAAGTCTCGGGCATCTGGGTCAGTCCTTTTGAAATCGAACAAGCGCTGATCGCCCACCCCGATGTTCTCGAAGCGGCGGTCGTTGCGGCGCGCGACGAAGAGGGGCTGGAAAAGCCCAAAGCCTTTGTTGTGCTCAAGGGCGGCAATCAGCTTCCCGAAGACATCAAGGAATTCGTCAAGAACAAGATCGGCAAGTGGAAATATCCGCGTTGGATCGAGGTCGTTGAAGACCTCCCCAAGACCGCAACCGGAAAAATCCAACGCTTCAAGCTGCGCGAGTTGGCATGACTTGGGGCGCGGGTTTCCTGACAGCGGGCGGCAAGCGTTTGGAATACAAATGCTGGGGGCCTGCTCCTGACGCCGCTCCGACCATCGTTCTCTTGCACGAAGGGCTTGGCTGTGTCGCGCTTTGGAGGGATTTCCCTGAAAAGCTTGCTGCTGCGACGGGGTTCGGTGTGATGGCCTATTCCCGTGCAGGATATGGCCAGTCTGAAGCGACCGAGCTTCCGCGCCCTCTCGATTACATGACCCGCGAGGCGGCCCAAGTGCTTCCCGAGGTGCTCGACGCAATCGGTTTTCGGCGGGGCGTTCTGTTCGGCCATTCCGATGGGGCGACGATTGCCACGATTTATGCGGGAAGCGTCGAGGATTTCCGCGTGCGCGGACTAGCCGTTGTAGCACCGCATTTCTTTACCGAAGACATGGGGCTTGCCGAGATCGCGAAGGCCAAAGTCGCGTATGACACCACTGACCTCGGGCAAAAGCTCGGTAAATACCATAAAGACGCAGAAAACGCATTTCGCGGCTGGAACGATGCATGGTTGGCCGAGGGGTTCAAGTCGTGGAATGTGGCTGATGTGATCGACTATCTGCGGGTGCCGACGCTCGCTATTCAGGGCACTGCCGATCAATACGGAACCAAGGCCCAGATCGAAGAGATCGAGAGCCGCTCCTATGCTCCGGTCGATGTCTTGATGATCGACGACTGTCGGCATTCCCCCCATCTTGAAAAACCCGAAGCGGTGCTTTCCGCTATGGCCGAGTTTTGCGCGCGGCTTGAACGGATCGAGGCCGCCGAGGTCGAGATCGCGTGATCCCGACCCACGCCTATATCCCAGGCCGAACGCCCCGCCATCCGGACGGGGCGTTTGACGTTTTGCGCGACACGGTCAACGCGGGGGCAGATGTTTCGGAGCTTGCACGCTGCGACGCGATGCTTTTCGGGTTGAGATACCTTGAAACGGGTTTCTACTGGGAGGCCCACGAGGTTCTCGAGCCTGTTTGGATGGCGTGTCCGCCGAATTCTGCGGAACGATCAATGGCGCAGGCCCTTATCCAGTTTGCCAACGCGAGGCTCAAACAGGAAATGGCGCGCCCAGATGCCGCGCGCCGCATTGCTGCCATTGCGCGCACCCACCTGATCGAGGCCGCTCGGACGGGGTCCGTTGTTCTGGGGGTAGAGGTGAACCGAGTCACTTTGTGGATCGACGCGCTCTGAAGCACATCCAATTTTTGCATTATAATGCAATTATGCATGAAAGTGCAGAAGTCATTCATGATTTAAGCCATTGTTTTTATGCAATTAAATATTGATCTGCATTATTGTGCACTTTCTTGTTTACCTATGCACTAGAATGCACTACAAACCTCTCAACACGAAGCTCAGGGGAGGGCATCATGACCCAAGTTATCGATTTTCAAACCGACCCGTCCAAGTATCGCCACTGGCGTGTGGACTTTGACGGTGACGTTGCAACTGTTACCATGGACGTCGACGAGAACGGCGGCCTGTTCGAAGGGTATCAACTCAAGCTCAACTCCTATGATCTCGGGGTCGATATCGAGCTTGCGGACGTTGTCCAGCGCATGCGCTTCGAGCATCCCGAAGTCAAAGTCGTCGTGATGAAGTCGGGCAAGGACAAGGTCTTCTGCGCAGGTGCGAATATCCGCATGCTGGGCGGTGCGGCCCATGCCCACAAGGTCAACTTCTGTAAGTTCACCAACGAAACCCGCAACACCTTTGAAGCAGCCGAGGCCGACAGTGGTCAAAAATGGATCGCAGCGGTCAAGGGTGCCTGTGCAGGGGGCGGCTACGAACTGGCGCTCGCTTGCAACCACATCATGCTTGTCGACGATAGCGCGTCCGCTGTTTCGCTTCCCGAAGTTCCGCTTCTTGCCGTTCTTCCGGGCACCGGCGGTCTCACCCGCGTCACCGACAAGCGCAAGGTGCGCCGTGACCGCGCCGACATCTTCTGCTCGATCGAAGAAGGTGTGAAGGGCAAGCGCGCTCAGGAATGGAAGCTCGTGGATGAAGTGATCCCGACCTCCAAGTTCGACCAAACCGTCGAAGCCCGCGCCAAAGAATTCGCCGCTGCCTCGACCAAGGCAACAGGCAAGGGTATTGCGCTCAACCCGCTGCAAAAATCGGTTTCGGCTTCGGGTATTGCTTACTCGCTCGTTGATGTTGCCATCGACCGCGAAGGCCGCAAGGCGACCATCACGCTTTCGGGTCCCGACAGTGCCGCGGCTTCTTCGATGGACGAGGTCGTTGCTCTGGGCGATAAGGTGTATATGCTCCGTCTGGCACGCGAGCTTGACGATGCGATCCTTCATCTGCGTCTGAACGAAATGGAGCTTGGCCTTCTCGTGTTCCGCACCCAAGGCGACCCCGAGCTGCTCGGCGCTCACGAGGCTCTCTTGACCGCGAACAAGGATCACTGGCTCGCCAATGAAATCCTTCAATACTGGAAGCGCCTGCTCAAGCGGATCGACGTGACCTCGCGTTCGATGGTGGCTCTGGTCGAGCATGGTTCGTGCTACGCCGGTGTTCTGGCCGAGCTGCTCTGGTCGGTCGACCGCAGCTACATGATGGAAGACGAGTTCGAAGGCGATAACCGCCCGATCGCAACCGTGACCCTGTCCGAGACGAACTTTGGCCAATACCCGATGGGCAACGGTCTGACCCGTCTTGAGACCCGCTTCCTTGACGAGGCCGATACGATCGAATCCCTCAAGGGCAAGATCGGTGAAGCTCTGGAAGCAGCAGAGGCGGATGAGGCCGGTCTTGTGACGATGATCCTCGACGACATCGACTGGGAGGACGAGATCCGTATCTTCATGGAAGAGCGCGCGTCCTTTAGCCCCGACGCCATGACGGGTCTTGAAGCCAACATCCGCTTTGCTGGCCCCGAGACGATGGAGACCCGTATCTTCGGTCGCCTCACCGCTTGGCAGAACTGGATCTTCAACCGCCCCAACGCCACGGGTGCAGACGGCGCGCTCCAGCGCTACGGCACGGGTGTTCGCGGCGACTACAACATGCAGCGCGTGTGATTTTCACGGGCGGGCTATGGTGCCCGCCCGTTTCATTCGTCCGGCGGGATTGGTCCGGACACAAGGGAGAGAACGATGCTTGATCTCATCAACGTAAGTTATGACACCCAGATCCCGAACAACGTGGGTCTTAGCGAGGACAAGAAGGTCCTCAAAGCTCTGGAGAAGTGGCACCCCGGTTATATCAACTGGTGGAACGACCTCATCCCCCAGAACTTCCAGAAGTCGATGGTTTACCTGCGCACGGCGGTCTCTGTTGACCCCAAAGGATGGGCCAAGTTCGACTATGTAAAGATGCCCGAATACCGCTGGGGCGTTCTTCTTGCGCCGCAGGTCGAAGACCGCGTGATCCCGTGTGGTGAGCATGCTGGTCAAAAAGCATGGCAGGAAGTGCCGGGCGAATACCGCAACATGCTCAAGCGCCTCATCGTCATTCAGGGCGACACCGAGCCGGGTTCGGTTGAACAGCAGCGTTTCCTTGGTCTGACCGCGCCGTCGCTTTATGACATGCGCAACCTGTTCCAGGTGAACGTAGAAGAAGGCCGCCACCTCTGGGCGATGGTCTACCTTCTCCAGAAGTATTTCGGTAAAGACGGCCGTGAAGAAGCAGATGAAATGCTGATCCGTTCGTCGGGATCGGAAGAAGCACCGCGTATGCTTGGTGCTTTCAACGAAGAGACCCCTGACTGGCTCTCGTTCTTCATGTTCACCTACTTCACCGACCGTGACGGCAAGATGCAGCTTGAATCGCTGGCCCAGTCGGGCTTCGACCCGCTGTCGCGCACCTGCCGCTTCATGCTTACCGAAGAAGCCCACCACATGTTCGTGGGTGAAACGGGCGTAGGCCGCACCATCGAAAAGACCGTAACGGTGATGAAGGAAAACGGCATCGATGATCCTTATGACATAGACAAGATCCGTTCCTTTGGTGTGATCGACCTTCCGACCATCCAGAAGAAGCTCAATCTTCACTATACGCTTTCGCTCGACCTCTTCGGTCAGGAAGTTTCGACCAACGCCGCTAATGCGTTCAACGCAGGCATCAAGGGTCGTTACATGGAAAGCCGTATCGACGACGACCACAAGCTTCAGGGTGCAACCTATCCGGTTTGGAACTTCGTCGACGGCAAGCTTGTCCGCGAAGAAGTGCCTGCACTGACCGCGATCAACATGCGTCTGCGCGATGACTACACCCGCGATGCGGCCGGCGGCGTAGGCCGTTGGAACAAGATCATCGAAAAAGCCAGTATCCAGTTCGAACTCAAGCTTCCCCACGAAGCCTTCCACCGTCAGATCGGCGTGTTTGCAGGTCTCACCTTCAACCCCGAAGGCCAGATGATCTCGAAAGAGGCCTATGATCTGGGCATGAAGGACTGGCTCCCGACCAAGGCGGACGGTGACTTCATCCAGTCGCTCATGAAGCCAGTCTATGAGCCCGGCCAGTATGCGTCGTGGATTGCCGCGCCCAAGGTCGGCATCGACAACAAGCCCGGTGACTTCGAGTACGTCAAACTGCACATGGCCTAAGGGCCAATCGGGCGGGCCGAGGAGGGCCCGCCCATTCCAGAAGGGAGGAGGACATCATGATCACTCGCACTGTGACGACTATGACTGCTAATTCACCCGCGTCGGGCATCTGTCTGGATTGTCCGAAATGTCAGGGCTCGTGCTGGACCGCATTCGAACTTGCGACTGTTCCGCCGACCGTGCTCAAATCCAAGGGCAAGTGAAAATGAACAAGCCGCTCAAACAACACCTGATCGACCCCGAGATCTGCATCCGCTGCTATACCTGCGAGATGACCTGTCCCGTGAATGCCATCGTGCATGACGACAACAACGTGGTTGTCGATGCCGATTTGTGCAACTTCTGCATGGATTGTATCCCCGTATGCCCGACGGGTTCGATTGATGAGTGGCGCGTTGTGAGCGAGCCCTATTCGCTTGACGATCAATACGGCTGGACCGAGCTGCCCGAGCAAGAGGATCTCTCGGGTGACGAGGCCGATGTCGGCCTTGAAGCTATGGACGAAGCGATGGCCGCACTCCTCGCCGAGGCGCACAAGGGCGCTGGCGGCAAGGCCAAAGCGCCCAAGACCGCGGCCAAAGCGTCGATCAACCTTTACAATCTCGGCAAACCTGCCACAGCAACGGTGCAGGGCAACTATCGCTTGACCGATGCCGAAGACAACGACGTCCGCCACATCATCCTTGATTTCGGCGGCCTGCCGTTCCCTGTGCTCGAGGGCCAGTCCATCGGGATCATCCCGCCGGGCACTGCGGATGACGGCAAAGCGCATCTGCCGCGTCTCTATTCGGTATCCTCGCCCCGTGATGGCGAGCGTCCGAACTACAACAATCTGTCCTTGACGGTAAAGCGCGAGCCGAATGGGCTGTGCTCCAACTATGTCTGCGACCTCAAGGTGGGTGACAAGGTTCAGGTGACGGGACCTTTCGGCTCGACCTTCTTGCTGCCTTCCGATCCGAATGCCCATCTCATGATGATCTGCACGGGCACGGGCTCTGCGCCGTTCCGCGGCTTTACCATGCGCCGCCAGCGCGAGAACTCGGGGATCGACGGCAAGCTGTCACTCTATTTCGGCGCGCGCACGCCCGAGCACCTTCCTTATTTCGGGCCGCTGAAAAAAGTGCCTGAAAACTTCCTCAAGAAGCATTTTGCCTTCAGCCGTCAGGATGGCCAGCCCAAGGCCTATGTTCAGGACAAGATCCGCGAAAATGCCATCGAGGTTGCGCAGTTGCTGCAAGACCCCAAGGGCTATATCTACATGTGCGGCAAGAAAGAGATGGAAGCCGGTGTTGAACAGGCGCTCTCCGATGTTGCGCGCGGGATCGGTCTTGAATGGACCACTATCCGCGATGCGATGCGCGAAGATGGAAGATACCACGTCGAGACCTATTGATGTTCGAACATGAAATCCGCGTCACCTGGGGCGATTGCGACCCTGCCAAGATCGTCTACACAGGCCGCCTTCCATGGTTTGCGCTGGATGCGATCAATGCCTGGTGGGAGCATCACCTTGGTGACGATTGGTACCGGATGGAGCTTGACCGCAATGTCGGCACGCCCTTTGTCCATATGTCGCTCGACTTCCGCTCGCCCGTCACCCCGCGCCATCGGCTGAAACTCAAGGTCTGGCCGACCAAACTCGGCGAGACTTCGATCGGCTTTCACGTCGATGCCTATCAGGACGGCAAACTCTGCTTCGAGGGCGATTTCGTGAATGTGTTCATCGTCGCGAAAGAGTTCCGCAAGGCGCCTCCGCCACAGGACATTCGCGATATCGTGACGCCTTTGCTGCGCCCCGCCAAGTAATCCTTTTTTCTTGTCGTTTCGGGTTGAGGTTACGCAGTTTTTCGCTAGGTTGTTGCACTATATTTCACCGTATGGCGCAGAATGAGCGAAATCACCAATTTCAAGGGCGAAGTGGCACAAGTTGCAGACACCGACCCCGAAGCATCGGCAGACGCATTGATCAAACGCGTGGGCGAACGCGTTCGTTTCGTGCGGGAGCGCAAGGGCATTCCGCGCCGTGTGCTCTCGGAAATGTCGGGTGTTTCGCCGCGCTATCTTGCACAGCTTGAAGCGGGTGAAGGGAATATTTCGATCGGCCTTTTGCAGCGTGTCTCGACCGCTTTGGGTCATCGCATCGAATGGCTTTTGTCCGAAGACGACCCGTGGACATCCGAAGTCATCCAGATTGCCGACCTCTATCGCGTCGCAAGCAAAGACGTGCGTCAGCAGGTGCGGGACATCCTTGCGCCTGCGGGCAACGAAGGCCAACGGGGCAATCGCGTTTGTCTCATCGGTTTGCGAGGGGCGGGGAAATCCACTTTGGGTGCCTATGCCGGTGCAGCCTTTGGTGTTCCCTTTGTCGAGTTGAACCGCGAGATCGAGTCGCAAGCGGGCATGCCCGTCAATGAGGTGCTCGCGCTTTACGGCCAAGAAGGCTATCGCAAGCTCGAAGCCCAAGCGCTCGAGCGCATCATCGCGACCCATGACAGTGTGTTTCTTGCGGTGGCAGGTGGTATCGTGGCAGAGCCCGATACCTATAAAACGCTCCTTGCGAATTTCCACACAATCTGGGTCAAGGCGACACCGGATGATCACATGTCCCGTGTGCGTGCGCAGGGGGACACCCGTCCGATGGCGGGTAATCCCGAAGCGATGGAGCAGCTCAAGTCGATCCTCACCAGCCGCGAGGCCCTCTATGCCCGCGCCGAGGCGCAGCTCGATACCTCGGGCAAATCGGTCGAGCAGAGTTGCGAAGATTTGTTTACCCTCATCCGCGAGCGCGACTTCTTCTAGACTTGCTTTTTTGCTGTGCACTATATTACATGTTGTGGAAATATAGCGCACATGGAGGGTAGGCTATGTCGGTGCACTGGCGTCGTGAAGGCAATGTCGGGTATGTGACGCTGGATAATGCTCCGGTGAATGCCATCGGACTTGAAATGCGCCAAGGGCTGGATCGCGCCGTGACATGGGCCGAAAGCGAAAGGCTCACGAGGGTGATCGTCACGGGGGCGGGTTCTGCCTTTGCGGCGGGGGCCGATGCGCGTGAATTCGGCGCGCCGCCTGTCGAACCCCATCTGCCTGATGTGCTTGCCCGTATCGAGACCTCTTTCGTTCCGTGGATCGCGGCAATCAACGGCGTTGCGCTTGGCGGCGGGCTCGAGATTGCCTTGGCCTGTCGTTACCGCATTGCCCATCCCGATGCCAAACTCGGCCTGCCCGAAGTCACTCTTGGCGTTGTTCCGGGGGCAGGCGGGACGCAGCGCCTTCCGCGTCTTGTCGGCATGCAAAAAGCACTCGAGCTTATCCCGACAGGCAAAGCCGTTTCCGCCCAAGAGGCCAAGGACATGGCGCTGGTTGATCTTGTGTCCGACACGCCTCTGATCGAAGCAGCGATGGTGGTGCCCGAGCTTCTCGATCAGATCGTGCCGCTTTGGGAGCGTCCCGTCGATCATGTGGTTTCGACGGACGCGGCTATTGCAGCCGCCCAGAAAAAGCAGCCGAACCAGATCGCCCCGCTCGAAGCGATCCGTCTTGTCGCGCTTGCCGCAAGTTCGGAGTTTGCAGAGGGGATCAAGGAAGAGCGCCGCGTTTTCATCGAGCTTCGCTCCGGCACTCAGGCCAAAGCCCTCCGTCACGTCTTTTTTGCCGAGCGTGCGGCCAAGGCGCCGAAATGGCTGACGGCTGCGCCCAAGCCGATTGCCAAGGTCGCAGTCGTCGGCGGCGGCACCATGGGTGCAGGGATTGCCTATGCTCTTTTGAGCGCTGGTCTCACGGTTGTCACGCTTGAAACCGATGCCGAGGCCGTCGAGCGCGCCAAAGCCAATGTCGGGAAAATTCTGGGCCAGAGCAAAGCGCGCGGTTTCGTGTCCGATGCACAAGAGGCCGAGATCCTTGGCCGATATACCGCAAGTGATGATTACGGTGCGGCGTCCGATGCCGATCTGGCGATCGAAGCGGCCTTCGAGAGTATGGAGGTCAAGAAGACCGTCTTTACCGCACTTCAGGCGGTTATGCCGAGCGATGCGGTGCTCGCCTCCAACACCTCTTACCTTGATCTTGACGAGATTGCGGCCTGTCTCGATACACCGTCGCGGCTTGTCGGGCTTCATTTCTTTGCCCCCGCGCATGTCATGAAACTTCTGGAGATCGTGCGCGGCAAAGACACTTCGGACACTGCTTTGGCGACGGGCTATGCGCTCGCCAAGCGCTTGCGCAAAATTCCAGTTCTGGCGGGTGTCTGTGACGGCTTTATCGGGAACCGCATTCTCCAGCGGTATCGCGAGGCCGCCGATACGGTGTTCATGGACGGCTCGACCCCGTGGGAAGTGGACGAAGCCATGGTCGAATTCGGCTATGCGATGGGCCCTTACGAGGCACAGGACCTCTCGGGACTTGATATCGCCTATGCCAATCGCCGCCGTCAGGACGCAACGCGCGACCCGAACCGCCGCTATATCCCCATTGCCGACCGCATGGTCGAACTCGGCAAGCTCGGGAAAAAGACAGGCGCGGGCTGGTATCGTTATCCGGGCGGTGCTGGCAAGGTCGAAGACCCGATCGTCGCGGACCTTGCTCTAGAAGAGAGCCATTTCGCGGGGCGCACCCGTACCGATTATAAACCCGATGAAATTCGTCGCCGTCTCTTGCTTGCCATGATCAACGAAGCCGCCGCCATTCTCGAAGAGGGGATCGCGCAATCGGCGCAGGATATCGATATTGTGACGGTCTTTGGCTATGGCTTCCCGCGCTGGCGTGGGGGGCTCATGCACTATGCCGATACGCTTGGCGCAGCGCAGATCCTTGCCGATCTCGAGGCACTTTGCCAAGAAGACCCGCTTGTCTGGAAACCGTCCAGGGTCATCGTGGACTGCGCTGCCAAAGGCATCACCTTTGCCGATTGGACGCCCGAGGGGTAACCCTCAGGCCATCCGCTCGAACGCCCGATAAAGCCCGCGCAATTCGGCAAGTCCCTTGAGGCGGCCTATAGCGGGGTATCCGGGCTGGGCCTGTCGTCCGATGTCGTCGAGGATATCCTGACCATGGTCGGGACGCATCGGGATGGACCAGTCGGCGCGGCCGCTTTCTTTGCGCCGCTTTTCCTCGGCGACGATGGCCTGAACCATGCCGACCATATCGGTGTGGCCACTCAGGTGCTCGTCTTCGAAGAAGGAATTCTTGATCTCGGTGCCCTCGATGCAAACGTTCCTGAGATGGAGGAAGTGCACCCGATCCGCGAGCAGTTTGAATATCTCCGTCGGGTTATTGTCGGGGCGCGCCCCGAGCGATCCTGTGCAGAAGGTCACACCGTTTGCAGGCAGATCGACCGCATCCAGCACTTTGCGATAATGTTCGGCCGTCGACATGACGCGCGGCAGACCAAGAAGCGGAAACGGCGGGTCATCGGGATGGCAGCAAATCCGCACGCCGAGCTCTTGGGCCACTGGAGCCACTTCGGAAAGAAAATCAATCAGATGGCGGCGAAGCTGGTCCTCTGAAATCGCATCATATTCGGCAAGGTGGACACGGACGTCTTCGAGCGAGAAGCTCTCGGCTGCACCGGGGAGGCCGAAAACGACATTGCCCGCGATCTGCTCGCGATCGGCTTCGGTCATTTTGGAATAGCGTTCCGCCGCGGCATCGACCACGGTCGGGGAAAAATCCTCGGCCGCGCCTTTGCGCGCCAGGATATGGATATCGAAAGCAGCGAAATCGATCAGGTCAAAGCGCATACAGCGCGCACCGCTGGGCCGTTCCCATTGAAGGTTGGTGCGAGTCCAATCTAGAACAGGCATGAAGTTATAGCAAATCACCTCGATCCCTGATGCGCGTAGATTGCGCATGGAAATTTTCCAGTTTTCGATGTGCTCTTTCCAATTACCGCGTTGCTTTTTGATGTCTTCCGAAACGGGCAGCGACTCGACCACGGTCCATTTGAGTGTCGACGGGCGACCATCTGCACGGGTCTCGATTTGGCGTTGACGCAGTGCGATCTCTTCGGGCGTCCAGACCGTTCCGGTCGGAATATGATGAAGTGCAGAGACAACGCCTTCGACGCCCGCCTGCATCATGTCGTCAATGCTGACCCTGTCTTTGGGTCCAAACCAGCGCCAAGCCTGTTCCATGTCTCGTTCCTTTGAAGCTCATGCTTGTGTCATACAGTGCGGCATGATGGTTGACTAGTATGCAAGACATCGGAGAATTGAAATCCTTGCGTCTGTGGCATGTCAGTTCAGCCAAAGATGCACAAGCGCGGCCTCGGGCGTTTCGGCACCGCCGTTCTCGATACCAAGAGACCAAAGCCCCGCCCCTGCGGCATAGGTTCCGGGGGCCAACCCACCCGTCAGGCATTGGCTTACGGCGCGAAGACGCAGGCCTTTGGCCACGGCCTCTTGCAATACGCCTAGGAGTTCGGGGTCAGAGGCCGCCGTGCCCGACCCGAAAAGCCGTAGAACTGCCCCGTCCAGATCGCTCAGCATGGCGCTCAGGGTCTTGGCCTTGAGGCCGGGGGTGAGGGTCAGGACGGCGAGGGCGCGGTCGTCAAACCGACGCCGTTTCGGCGCGTGTAGCGCCAGAGAAGCGACGCTTGCGAAAGCATCTGCCTTGTGCGTGTCGGTCTTGGCGAGGCAAGCTGCGGGCAAAAGCGCTCCGGCAAAAGCCAGATGGACGCCCTGCACGTCCTTGATGGCAGTGAGCGCAAGATCAAGATTGGTCTCGGCATCGCCGTCCATTCCAAGCGGTATCATTGACCCGGTAAGAATGACGGTGCGCTCTGTTCCTGCGAGAGCCTGCGCAAGCGCTGTGCCTGTATAGGCCATCGTATCCGTGCCGTGCGTGACGATGACGCGGTGGTCCGGATATCGGTCGAGGGTGTCGAGAATCAGGTTCCAATGGGCCGGACCGACATCGGCACTATCGAGAAGGGGCGCAAACACCTCGACCGCGAGACGATCACTCGGGTCAAGACGCGTGACGACGGCCGTTTCCACAAGGCCCGTCATCGGCGCAAGGCCGTTTTCGGTCGGGGCCATGCCGATTGTGCCGCCCGTGTGGATCAGAAGAATGTCCAAAGCCTGCCTCCCTTTTCTGCCATATATGGCTAAACGTCTCGGGGGGCGGGGTGCAACCTATATCGGCTTGTTCTCAGGAATTTCACGGCGCGGGCTAAGGGCAAGACAAAGCGCGGGGTCGTCCAGCATCGCGCGAACCACATCGCGCCACTCTTCACCCGTTTTGGCGCAAAACCCGTCGATCCCAAGCTGCGCCCGCCCATCGCGCGCGGCAACGGCGATCATCGGGCAAGGGGGGCGATAGCTTGGATCATACCCCCCTGCACCGACGGTAAAGATATCCGCATGATCGGCCCATTTCACAAAATGCGAGTTCGGACATGTGCGGATTTGCGCGACAAGTCCGAGCTGATCGACGCTTTGCGGGAGACCGCTTTGGGCACCCGACACGATCAGGATCGGCTCGGACGGATGGTCGGCGATATCGGAAAACCAGAAGACGAGCATTTCGAGCGCTTCGTCCTGAAAACCTGTTGCGAGGATGACGGGCCTCCAGAGTTGCGAGGCACGTCTTGGGGGCGTCGGGTCGAGTTGAAGGGCGGTGGACATGGCGATCTCCTTTTGCGGGCTCCTGCTATTGGGCCCGAGGGATGTTAAATCCCCGTTAATTGGGACGCCTTGCTTTCTGGACTTGTGAAATTCCCGCTCTAAGTCCTGAGGCATATAAGGAGAGTTTCATGCAAGTCGCAGTGACCTATTTTGCCAGTCTGGTTTTCTTCCTTGCCGTGGATGCAGTGATGTTGCGCGTTTTCATGGCGCCGCTGTTCGAAAAACATTTAGGGGATTGGATGGCCGATCCGCTCCGAATGGGGCCGGCCGCAGTATTTTATCTCGGGTATATTGCCGGTCTTGTCTATCTCGTGGCGCTCCCTGCTCTGCGCGAGGGCGATCCCGTTCAGGCGTTGGTCGGCGGTCTCGTGCTTGGCCTGATGGCTTATGGAACCTACGAGTTCACCAATTATGCGACTTTGGCCCGTTGGAGCATGCAACAGGTGGTTATCGACACCATTTGGGGCGGGGTGCTGACAGGCGCCACGGCTTGGGTCGGTGTAATGGTTGCGCGCAGCTTAGGATAAACAAAGGGCCCCTTTCGGGGCCCTCTCTCTTACACGATCTTGGCAAGTGCCCTATCAACGGCAGCCGTTATTTCGTCGATGTCATCGGGACCCGCGATCAGGGCAGGTGCGAAAAGGAGCGTGTTGTTGAAACCGGGCATGGAGCGGTTGGACGCGCCGATGATGATCCCCTGTTTCAAACAGTCCGCAACCACTCCCATCACCAGTTTTTCATCAAGCGGTTCGCGGGTGTCGCGGTCCTTGACAAGCTCGGCCCCCGCAAAGAGTCCCTTGCCGCGCACGTCACCGATGATCTTGTATTTGTCCATAAGGGCGCGAAGGTTATCCTGAAGCCTCTCGCCCATGCGTTCCGAATTGCCGCAGAGGTCTTCGGTCTCGATGATCTTCATGTTTTCGAGTGCGGCGACGGGACCAGCGGTGCAGCCGCCAAAGGTCGAGATGTCGCGGAAGTAACCCAGCTTATCCGTCTCGTCCTTGAACTTGTCGAACACGGCTTCGGTCGTCACACAGCAGGAAATCGCGGCATAGCCCGAAGCCACGCCCTTGGCCATGGTGACGATATCGGGCTGGATGCCGTATTGCTGATAGCCGAACCATGTGCCAGTGCGGCCCAGACCGCAAACCACTTCGTCGATATGAAGCAGGATATCGTATTTGCGGCAGAGTTCCTGAACGCGCTCCCAATAGCCCTTGGGCGGTGTGATGATGCCGCCGCCTGCAGTGATCGGCTCGAGGCAGAGCGCGCCGATCGTGTCCGCGCCTTCGCGCAGGATCACCTCTTCGATCGCGCGGGCCGAGGCTTCGGCATAGGCTTCGCCGCTGCTGCCGTCCTGAGCGCGATATTCGAGACAATGCGGGATTTCGACAAATCCAGGGGCAAAGGGGCCGTATTGGGCATTGCGTTCTTGCTGCCCGCCCGCCGAGAGGCAAGCAATCGTGGTCCCGTGATAGTCGCGGTCGCGATAGAGGATTTTGGATTTCTTGCCGCCATAGTGTTTGTGGCTGATCTGGCGGACCATCTTGAACGCTTTCTCGTTCGCCTCCGAGCCCGAGTTGGCGTAATAGACGCGGCTCAGACCGGGCATCTTCTCGATCAAGCGTTCCGCGAATTGGGCGCCCGGAATGGTGCCTTTGGCCCCTGCGAAATAGCACATTTTCACAAGCTGGTCGCGCACGGCATCGGCGATTTCGGTGCGGCCATAGCCGACGTTGACGGTCCAGACCCCACCCGACACGGCATCAAGGTGTTCTTTGCCTGTTATGTCCCAAACGCGCATCCCTTTGCCTTCGACGATGATCTGGGGATCTATCGCCTCAAAGGGTTTGTGCTGCACAAGGTGGTGCCAGACGTGGGCTCTGTCTGCTTTGATGATCGCGGACGGATCGTTGTGAAAGGCAATCGAGTTCATAGCGGCTGACTCCAGCGGGAAAGAATTTGATCATAATCAAACGCCGCTGTGCCGCTAATGCAAGCCTGAAGTTAGTGGCTATGCTGGTGCGTTCCGATTTCAACCTCGAGAGCGACGCGCGTATTCTTCCAGATCGTGCGCAGATCGGGCAGTTCGAAGCGCATCTGTTCGGCTTTGCCCGTCTTGCCCAAAGTTTCAAGCCAGCGCAGTTTGTTGGCAAAGCTGTCCGCCCCGAACATGGCGCTCGATCCCGCCATTTTATGGACGCTTGCGATAAGGGTCTCGTCAGCGGCGCTTTCGACGGTCGCGTAAATCTCGTTGAGGATCGTTTCTGTCTCTTCGATATACTGGCGGACAAGGTTCGCAACGCGCTCGCCCCCAAGATCGCCCGCAAGTTCAGTCAGCATCGCTGCGTTGATTTGGGATGGCATCGGTCGTTTGGTCTCCACGGTTTCGACAGGCTTGAGGCTCGGCTTGCTCTGGATGAGATCATTCAAAGCCTGCCGCGTGATCGGTTTGATCAATGCATCATCCATGCCAGCTTTCTGGAAGCGCTCGATATCGGCGGGCAGCGCATGCGCGGTTAGCGCGATAATGCGTGTTCCCGACGATTTTCCACCGGATTCGCGGATACGTTGGGCGGCTTCGACTCCGTCCAGTTTCGGCATCGAGATATCCATCAGGATCAGATCGAAATGCTCGCGGTCCGCAAATTCGGTGCCTTCGAGACCGTCATGGGCCAAGGTGACTTGGTGGCCTTCGCGGACCAGCATTTCCTGAACCACAAGGCGGTTGATCTGGTTGTCCTCGACCACAAGGATATTGAGGCTTTGGTTTCGACCCGAAAGCGAGACAAACTCTTTGCCTGTGCCGACGGACTTGGGCTCGACAACGCTCAGGACCGGGAGAGGTATGCGGAACCAGAACAAGCTTCCTTCGCCGCGCTCGGACTCTGCGCCGATCTCGCCGCCCATCGCTTCAACAAGTCGTTTCGCGATCCCGAGCCCAAGCCCCGTTCCGCCCGAAACGCGTGAATAGGACGTATCGAGCGTCACGAAATCATCGAAAATACGGGCAAGATCCTCTTCGGTGATCCCGATACCCGTATCGATGACGCGGAATTCGAATTCGTTGCTGCTCGGGTGGCGCTCGACCTCGAGACGGATGACGCCGTTGTGCGTGAATTTGATCGCGTTCGAGGTGAGGTTCAGCAGGATTTGACGCAGCTTGATCTGGTCGCCCAGAACGGTTGCGTCCTCGGCCCCGATGATTTCCATCTCGAGCACGTCGTTGTTGCGCTGGGCCTGACCCTTTTGCGAGTCCAGAAGCTCGGTCAAAAGCGGCGCAAGAGCAAAGGGGGCTTGGGCGATCTGGACAGGTCCGGCGTCAAGACGCGAAACGTCGAGCACGTCATTGACATGGTGCAAGAGCAAGTTGCCCGATGTCTCCATGATCCGCAGAAGATACTTCTGTTGATCGGTCATTTCGCTGTCGCGCATCAGTTCGATGGTGCCCAGAATACCGTTGAGCGGGGTGCGCATTTCGTGGCTCATGACAGCCAGAAGATCGGCCTTGGCTTTCTCGCCTGCCAGTGCTTCATCGCGGGCACGCAGGAGTTCTTCTTCGTTCTGGACCTGACGCGAGATGTCCCGCAGGAACGAAACAAAAAGCTGACGGTTGCCTGCTTTCGCCTCTGCGATCGAGAATTCGCAAGGGAAGATTTCGCCGTTCTTGCGCATCGCCTCGAGCTGGACGTGACCACGTCCCACCACGCGGCGGGTATGCTCTTTCTGGTATCGCTTCATCCCTGCCATATGCGCTTTGCGGTATTTCGGCGGGATAATGAGATCGACAATCGGTTGTTCCATCGCCTCGTCACGCGTGAAACCGAAGATGCTCTCGGCCGCGCCGTTGTATTCGACGATCCGACCCGTTTCATCGATCACGATGACGGCGTCGAGCGTCGAACTCACCATTGCCTGAAGACGGGCAGAGGTCTGCTTGTTCTGGAGCGAGTTGAGTTGCGAAACGCGGTAAAGCTGGAACAGAACCAAGGCGAGAATGATCAGGGCCATAACCAGCGCGATAGTTATACCTGCGACGCGCGAGAGCGTCAAAAGCACCTCGAGACGCGTTGCATCCGAGACTTTGGCAAAATGCGTGATCCCGATAAGCGCCACTTGCCGCACAAGAGGGCGTATCCCTTCGGCAAGTAGATCGAGTTCGGGAAGGCGCGCAGTCAGCGTCTCGTCATCCAGATCGATGATCGCCGCCGCCTGATCGAGCAGGTTTTGTGCCGCAAGGAGCGGCGCGTTGAAATCTGCGGCATTGCGCAGCTCGGCGTAGATCTTGCCCTTGGCGATGGTGGAGACACGGCCATAGAGGATGTCGAAACGCGTTCGGACGAATTTGAGGTCGGGCTCGTCCTGGGCCAGCGAGTCCTGTGTTGCCACCTTGAAGGAGAGATACTCCACCTCCATCTGCGCAAGCGTCCATTGGACGTTGTCGGAGGCGGCGGTCGTCTGGCTCTGGATTTTGTTGCTGACGCTGAGACCGAGATACAAGATCGTCGCAACGGATATCATCAGCAGAAAACCAAGAGCGCCGGCTTTGACCCAGCGCCCATCGATTTTGAAGTTGCGTTCTATCCGAGGCATCCGCCCGTTTCTCGAGGTTGGTTTATTTGACGACCTCGATCTTACTCAATTGCCAGATGCTGCGCGAATAATTTATTTCAGTTTGATACTCGGGGCCTTCGTCATAGGGGAAGACGATCCAGAGCGGTCCCTTGTCCCGAAGCGACATCGGCTCGCCGAAGTTGTGATAGGCCATAAGCGCCCGCGAGCTCTTCATTTCGTTGATCGGAATATCGATCGCATAGTCGTTGACTGCAGTGGCGGTGATATAGCTCCCCTCGGCACCGATGCTTTCGAGGAAATCGAAAAGAGGCACGCCCGTCAGCACCTGAACATCATCGGTCCAGATCGTGGTGGTTTTATAGGTCTCCGAGGGCATCGCCTCTAGCATTTCGAGGTCGAAGACCGCTGCGTCACCTTGGTTGGTTGATTCGATTGAGCCCGTAACGGTGAGCACAATCTCACCTTGTGGGGTTCCGAGATCCGCTGAAGAAGCGGGCGTTGTCAAAAATGCGCCAACAAAAGCAAGAGTTGTGGCAATAACGGTGGCGTTCAATCTAGGCATTGTTTAATTTCTCTTTGTGAGCGTCTAAGCGGCACTTATCGCACCGTTTTGGTTAGTGGTCATGAATTCAAACGACTAATCATATATCCAAAAGTATATGTTAGGTCGACATAAGATGGGTTTGTTATACCGTTAGCTTCGTTGGGGAGGCTCGGTTTACCCGATACACAGAACTTAGGTGTAGTTTTATTAGTTCATTCTGCTTTTATAGGCTGTTCCGAAGGCGATAATTCAACCGGACCGCCATACTTTCGGCCAATTTTGGTGCCAAAAAGACGGCAATTGTTCGGTAAACTGTTAAAGGTGAAGTACTATGCGAGTTTTGATTGCAGACGATCATGATCTTGTCAGAGAGACGATCGGCGCATTTTTGATTGCAGAGGGTGTGGTCGAGGTGAAGACCGCGGCGACCCTTGATGATGCTCTTGATGTGGTCAAAGAGACCGGCTCGTTCGATGTGGTTCTTCTGGACTACAACATGCCCGGAATGAAGGGGCTTGACGGTCTCGCCGTGATGAAACAGGCCAATGGCAATCGTCCTGTTGCGATCCTTTCGGGGACGGCGACGCGCGATGTAGCCGATGCCGCGCTCAAGGCGGGTGCTGCGGGATTTGTGCCCAAAACCCTGTCGTCCAAATCGATGGTCACTGCCATTCGGTTCATGGCTGCGGGCGAAACCTATGCTCCGTTCGGCTTCCTGCAAGAGGCCCCGACTGCGGGTGACGGGCTCTTGACCCGCCGCGAAACGGACGTGCTGCGCGGTATTTGCGACGGCAAGTCCAATAAGGAAATCGCGCGTGACCTCGATCTTCAGGAAGTCACCGTGAAGCTCCACGTAAAAACTCTCAGCCGCAAGCTTGATGCGCGTAACCGCACTCAGGCAGCCATGATTGCTCGGGACCGTCATTTGGTCTAATCACTCATCCGAGAACCCCGGCCCAAGAGCCGCAAACAAGGCGCTGCTATCTTCGAGTGAGGTAGCCGCCTTTTTTTGTTTCTTGGGTTTGGGAGCGGGTGCAATCTCGCCGACATCGACGGGTTGAGCGTCACTTTCCGAACCTTCCTCAGACACCATGTCGTCGCTCGTCAGCTCGGGGAAGGGCGTTTTTTCATCGATAAAGACCGCTTCGGCTGGATCGAGTTCGATCGGGTCGGCCAAGGCGACAAACTCCTCGCGCTCACTTGTGCCTTCGACGTCAAGCAATTGCGCCATATCGTCGACAAGGGCGTCTGTGTCGAAATCCGCGATGCTCGCTTCGATGACAGGCTCTTCGGCGGGTTCTTCATCAGAAGTGTCGGCCCCACCGCCGAACTGGAGCAACATGGCCGCATCGCTCAGATCGAGCGTCATCATCGACATCTCTTTCTTTTTCTTGGGCTTCGGTGGTGGCGCGGGTTCGGGCTCCGGCTCGGGAGCAGGTTCCGGCTCGGGCTCGGGTTCGGGAGGCTCCAATTCTTCCGGTTCGACAACTTCCACAGGCCCAAGAGTGAGAAGGGCAAGGATAAAGGCTCTGAGCGCCCGTCGTTCCTTGCCTTGCTTTGAGTTGGTATAAAGCGCCTGAAGGATGTCGAGCGCCTCGTCGCGGTCCTGATCGAGGACTTGATCGAGCAGCATTTCCACCTGTTCCGACAATGTCTTGTGACGGGGCAGGCGTAGTTCGATCGACATTTTTTCCCTCGGTTCAAAAGTTGGCACTGTGCTTGCAGTTCAGTCCGCGAAGACCTCTGTCCAAACACGAAACCGGCATTCACCATGACGACAAGCATCAAAGATAGTTTAGCCGTCCATTCCCAGGCTCTCCTTTTGCGCGGGCAACGGAACAATTTGATTGCGTCCAACATCGCGAACGCGGCGACCCCCGGTTACAAAGCGCGTGATTTCGACTTTGCGACCGAGATGACCAAAGCCGTGGGTGCGGGCGAGCTTCGTGTCAGCAACGCCCGTCATATGGCCACGACAAGCGGCAACACGGGTGTCGAGCTTGGCTATCGACAGTCCACGATGCCTTCACTCGACGGCAACACGGTCGAAATGTCGGTCGAACAGATGGAATTCGCAGAAAACACCGTGCGCTACCAAGCCTCGCTCGAATTTCTCAACCGCCGCATTTCCGGCCTCATGAGCGTCATTCGCGGAGAGTAATCATGGCAGGCAACCTCAATAACGTCTTTGATCTCGCGGCTGGCTCGATGTCGTCGCAGCTGGTGCGGATGAACACCATTGCTTCGAACCTTGCCAACGTCGGTACCGTCGCGAGCACCGCGGATCAGGCCTATAAAACAATGCGCCCCGTCTTCGAGACCGAATTCAATCAGGCGCTCGGCTCGCGCGAGTTTCTTGCTACGCCGCGTGTCGAAGAAATCGTCGCGCTCGATCGCGAGCCCGAGCAGCTTTATCGCCCCGACCATCCCAAGGCCAATGAGGATGGGTTCGTCTTTGCGTCAACCGTGAACGTCGAAGAGGAAATGGTCGAAATGATGGAAGCGAGCCGCCAGTACCAGAACACGCTCGAAGCGGTTTCGACGCTGCGCGACCTTATGGCCCGCACCGTGAACATGGGAAAGTAAGGTAGAACGCAATGGTAGAGATCAGCCCGACCTCGAGCTATTACTCCAACTCGGTTTCCGACAATAAAAAGGGAAACGAGGGCGGCGTGCTGGCCCAACAGGATTTCCTGACGCTGCTGACGACCCAGCTTCGGAACCAAGACCCGCTCTCGCCGATGGAGAACGCAGAGTTCCTCGGCCAGATGGCGCAGTTCTCGACCGTAGAGGGCATCGACCGCGTGAACGCGACCCTTGGTCAAATGAGCGCGGCGGCCAACAACAACAGCAGCCATATCGCGATGGCCGCCAATCTTCTCGGGCATTCGGTTCTTGTGCCGGGCAATACCGCGCGCCCAGATGCCGAAGGCAACATTCACGGCGCGGTCGAGCTTCCTTCGCGGGCCAGCGATGTGGTCGTTACCTACAGCAACGTCGAAACGGGCGAGACGCTGCATTCGCAATCCCACGGAATCCAGAGCCAAGGGCTCTTCGGGTTCACTTGGGACAATGTCCCCGACAGTATCGTGGAAAACCGTGACAAGGTCCGCATCACTGTCACCGCCAAAACCGACGAGGGCAATCTGATGCTCGACCCGTCGGTCTATGCCAAAGTGACGTCGGCCATCGGTGGCCCGTCTTCCCCCAACATCGTGCTTCAGGTCGAGGACTATGGTGCCCTCGATACGCTTGAAGTGACGGCCTTTCGCTAATTCTCAGGATCGGAGACCCCAGCCATGAGTATGACCACTGCACTTTCCGGTTTGATTGCCGCACAGAACGACATTTCGACCACTTCGAACAACATCGCGAACGTCGGCACGAACGGTTTTCGAAAAAGCCGCGTCCAGTTTGCGGACGAATTCTACACCACTCCGCTTGGTGCATCGCGCAAAGCCATCGGCGGCGGCACGCACGTGCAAAGCGTTTCGGTGCAATTCGGTCAGGGTAACTTCATGGCTTCGGGCAACACGCTCGACCTTGCGATCCAGGGTTCGGGGTTCTTCTCTGTCGGTGCGACCATGACCGAAGAAGGCCGTGCGGTCGAAGTGGCATATACCCGTTCGGGCGCGTTCAACCTCAACCAAGATGGTCAGATCCTAGACGGCCTCGGTCGTCCGATGTTGACGTGGCCGGTGGCCGAAGACGGCAGTGCGCTCGAACAGTCGATTGCCGCCGCACGCCCCGTTCACGTGCCGACCTCGCGCGGGGTGGTGAAAGCGACCGAGAACATCAATCTCCAGATGCGTCTTCCAAGCGACGACACCATGCTCAACCGTCAGGACGCGGTGCCGCCGACCAATGCTTTTGATCCGATGGACCCCACGACCTACACCTTTACGACGACCATTCCGATCACCGATAAAGCGGGCGACTCGATGGAGGCGCAGGCCTATTTCATCAAGACGGACAGCCCCGATGCGCTTGATCCCACCAGCACCTTTGAACTTCGTCTCTATGTCGACGGCGTCGAGCAGCCTGCATTCGGTTCGCCGGACTCCTTGATCAAATTCGATGAATTCGGTCTTGTCACGCCTGCGGATGCGACCTTTAACATGGGCACGCCGCAAGGTAGCTGGAACGTCAGTTTCACAGGCTCGATGCTCGAGCCCCAGACCGCAGCCGTAAAGAGCGCCAAGCATGACGGCGCAAACTCGTCGGGTCTGAGCAACCTCGAAGTCGACGAGTCGGGCACGATCTGGGCGAACTACGGGATCGAAGAACGTCTCGCTCTTGGTCGCGTCGCCATCGCGAACTTCGCCAATCCCAACGGACTGCGCCAGCTTGGCAACGCAAGCTATGCCGCCACCGCTGAATCAGGCACGCCCAAGATGGCGGCCGCAGGCAAGGCGGGTGTCGGCGTGATCCAGTCGGGTATGCTCGAGCGCTCGAACGTCGATCTCACGGACGAGCTTGTCTCGCTCATCTCGGCGCAGCGGAACTATCAGGCCAATGCCAAGGCGATGGAAACCTCATCGTCCTTGATGCAGACCATCCTGAACATCCGCAGCTAAGACTAGGCGAGAAGGAGACATCCCATGGACCGCATGATCTATACCGTTCTGAATTCGATGCAGAACTCCCAGACGCTGCGGTCCGTCTCTGCCCAGAACCTCGCCAACCAGAACGTTCCGGGTTATCGCAAGGACCTTGTGACCGACAGCTCCTCGGCAAAACTGGGTTTTGCCGAAGGGTTCGAGGCGCGGGCTTTTCAAACCTCTCGCGCAGGCGCGGATTTTTCGCAAGAGGTCGGGTTCATGAACCAGACCGGCGATCCTTTCGACATCTCGATCAGCGACAAGGGTTATTTCTTTGTCCAGGAAGGAAACTCGGAGATCGGACTTTCGCGGCGCGGGGACCTGCGCACGGATAAAGACGGTCTCTTGCTGAATGGTGCAGGTGAGAAAATCCTCAATCAGGCTATGCAGCCGATCACCCTGCCGCCCTATAAACGCTTTACGATCAACGAGGTCGGGGAGATCCTGATCACACCGCTGGATGCGCCCGACGGGTTTCAAGAGGTCGTTGCCACAATAGCCACCGTGGTGACGGATCAGCCGCTTGAAAAGGGCTATGACGCCCTGATCCGCCCGATCAACGGACCTATGCCGCGGCCCAATCAGCTTGCTTCGGTCCAGCAAGGTGTTCTTGAAGGCTCCAACGTGAACATCACGGAAGAGCTGATTGCGAACATCGATCTCCAGCGAAACTTCGAACTGAACATGAAGATGGTGTCGACCGCCCAAGAGCTTGATGAAGCGGGCACGCGAATAATGCGGCCTGCCCAGGGCTAACTGGCACGTGGCTTGCAGCATGAGGGGTAAGATGTCCCTCTGAGGAGCAAAGCCGATATGTCCACCAACGCCATGCACGTCGCCAAGACGGGCCTCAACGCACAGCAGACCCGACTTCAGGTCATTGCCAACAACCTTGCCAACGTCAACACCAACGGCTTCAAGCGCGACCGTGTTAACTTTGAGACGCTCCTGTATCAGGTGCAGCGTCCGGGCGGGGATCAAACCTCGGAGACGACCAACCTGACGTCGCCGTTGGCGCTGGGCACGGGTGTGTCGGTCGTGAGCACCGACAAGCTCTATACCCAAGGCGCCTTGATGGACACAGGCAACGCTCTTGATATCGGGATCGAGGGGCAGGGGTTCTTGCAGGTTCTGCTCCCCGACGGGCGGATCGGCTATACCCGTGACGGCGCGCTTTCGATGAACCAAGAAGGCACGCTCACCACATCGAGCGGTTATATCGTCCAACCCGAACTCGCGATCCCCCAAGGAGCGAATTCGATTTCGATCTCGGCCGATGGCATCGTCAGTGTCGTGATGCCCGGCGAGACAGAGCCGCAAGAAGTCGGACAGCTCACGCTTGCCAATTTCGCCAACCCGCGCGGTCTTGAACCCATCGGTGAAAACTTCCTCGTCGAAACGATTGCTTCCGGCCCCGCCATCGTCTCCGCCCCGCTTGCCGATGGCGCAGGCGAGCTGCGGCAGGGCATGCTCGAAGGGTCCAACGTCAACGTCGTGCAAGAGCTTGTCGATATGATCGAGACCCAGCGGGCCTACGAGATCAATTCCAAGTCCATCTCCGCTTCCGACGAGATGCTCCAATACATGTCCAACAAGCTTTGATCGGTAAAATGATGCGCCTCTTCTCTGCCCTTGCTCTTGTGTCTCTTGCGGCCTGTTCGACCTATACGCAGGAAAAAGAGTCCCTGAATTATCAGCCCGTTTTCCCCGCTGACCAGCACTATGCGGCCTTTTCCGAGCCGACGGGCGGCATTTATGCCAACGGGGCTCCGGGTCTGTTCGTGATGGACCGCCGCGCCGGCAAAGTCGGTGATGTGCTCACCGTCGAACTCAACGAGCGCTTTACCGCCTCCAAGACCCAATCGGCAGGCGGAAGCCGTTCGGGCGACTTCGAGATCGATCTTCCCAATGCGCTTTCCGCAAACGTTGATGGTGCCGATTTCACCTCAGGCACCTCGCAAAGTTTTTCGGGCAACGGCTCGGCCTCGCAGTCCAATTCGCTGCGCGGCAAATTCACCGTTCAGGTCGTGCGTATCCTTCCCGGCGGATTGCTCGAGATCATGGGGGAAAAGCGGATGACGCTGAACCTTGGTCACGAATACATTCGCCTGACGGGTATGGTGCGCCCCGAAGATATTTCCTCCGATAACATCGTCGCTTCGGACCGCATCGCCAATGCACGCATCGAATATGTCGGCGCAGGCGATACTGCGGATACGGCCCGCCAAGGCTGGCTTCGTCGCGGCATGAACGCAGTGAGCCCGCTCTGATGATCCGCCGTTCCCTTTTCCTCGCTTTTTGTGCTCTGTGGCTTGCTTCGGTGGCTCAGGCGGACCGTCTCAAGGACATGACATCGATTGCCGGTGTCCGCTCTAACCCGCTTGTCGGGTATGGGGTCGTCGTCGGTCTTTCGGGAACGGGGGATGGCAATTCGGGTCTGACGCTGCAATCCATGCAATCCATGCTCTCGCGCATGGGGCTCACCGTCGATGTGGGCGATATCAATGCCAAGAACGCAGCGGCCGTCATGGTCACTGCCGATATGCAACCCTTTCTAAAGGTCGGGCAAGAGATCGACGTCACCGTTTCGACCGTAGGTCAGGCCAAGTCGCTTCAGGGTGGCACCCTTTTGATGACGCCTCTCATGGGCGCGGATGGCGAGATTTACGCCATTGCCCAAGGCAATCTCATCGTCGGCGGTATGGGCGTCGAAGGCGCTGATGGATCCTCGATCACCGTCAATATTCCCACTGTGGGCCGCGTTCCGAATGGGGCTACGATCGAACAAATGGTTGAAAGCCCGTTCCAGGAAAGCGACCATCTGATGCTCAACCTGAACCGCGGTGATTTCTCGACCGCCGCAAGCGTTGCCCGCGCGATCAACGACGTCTTCGGCCCCGAAGTCGCTCTTGCGCTCGACGGCACGTCGATCCGCGTTCGGGCGCCGTTCGATGCGGATCAGCGTGTTACCTTCATGGGGCTACTTGAAAACATCGAAGTGACCCCTGATCGTCCCTCTGCCCGCGTAGTCGTAAACTCTCGCACGGGAACCGTTGTCATCGGCGGTGAAGTTCTCGTCTCGCCAGCCGCCGTCACGCACGGCGGACTGACCGTCCGCGTGAACGAAGATTTCAACGTCGACCAAGGCGCCGCTGTTGTCACAGGTAACGGGGCGACTGTCGTGGCTCCGACCGATCCGACCGTTACCCCCGACTCCGGTATCGCCGTGGATCAGCAAGAAGCCCGCGCGTTTCTCTTTGATCCGGGCGTGTCGCTTTCTTCTTTGGTCGACGCGATCAACGCGGTCGGTGCCAGTCCGGGCGATCTCGTCGCTATCCTCGAAGCGCTCCGCGAGGCGGGTGCGCTGCGGGCGGAACTTGTCGTGATCTGAGGTGAAGCATGGATATCAACGCGCTCCAGAACGGCCCCATTTCCTTTGCGCCGAACCAATCTGCCCAAGGACGGGAGGAGGACCTTCGCAAAGCAGCCGAGGGGTTCGAGGAATTTTTCCTGCGGATCATGCTCAAGAGCGCCCGCTCTACAGGCGTCGAGGACAAGCTGACGGGGTCGAGCGCTGTGAAATCCACACAGGATCTTTTCGATGCCGAGATTGCGCGCGTTTCGTCGGGGCGCACGGGGTTCGGTATTGCCGATGCCGTCGTGCGCCAATTTTCGGGTCATTTGACCTATAAGGGGATGAAATAATGCCCAGCCTGATCGACATTGCGTCAACAGCGCTCAACACCTATCGCACCGCACTTACCATCACAGGCGAGAACATCGCCAATGTGAGCACCGAAGGTTTTCGTCGTCGCGATGTGCTGACCAATTCGGTCGTGGGTGGGCAAATGACACCGACGAGCGCGAATTCGGGCGGTCAGGGTGTGATCGTCGAAGATGTGCGCCGTGCCTTTGACGCGTTTCTTGCGGGGCAAGTCTATTCCACCAACTCCGCCGTCGGTGCCGCAACCACCCAAACCGAAATCGCGACCGCGATCGAGGATGCCTTTCTTCCCGGAAGTGGCGGGATCGCGGGGGCGATGGATGATTTTTTCGATTCCTTCGGACGTTTGGCCGCTGCACCCTCCGATATGGCGCTGCGCACAGTCGCGCTTGAGAACTCGCGCTCGCTGGCCAATGCAATCAGCGATGTCGCCCAAGGGCTTATCAGTCTGCGTGCCAATGTGGTCGCGCAAGCCAATATCGTCGCGGGCGAAGTCAATATCGCGCTGCGCGATCTTGCCGATATCCAGGAGCGCATGGCATCGGGCGTGCAGGACCGCTACGGCGGCAATAACGCCATTTTCGACCAGCGCGACCGACAGATCGACACGATCTCCGAGAACCTCGGGATCAATGTGGAATATGATCCGTTCGAGCGCGCCATCGTGCGGCTTGGCGATCACAAGGGCGGTCCGACGCTGCTCGATATCGACTCCGAAGCGCAGATCTCGGTCAAGGCCGATACTGTGATGCAACTTGTCATCACCAAGGACGGCACCCAGAAAACCACATCAATGCTCACAGGGGGGACCCTGACGGGCTATGCGCGGGCGCTCAGCGCCGTTGATGACGCCATTTCCCAGCTTGATGCTTTTGCGCGGCGGATCACGGGCGATGTGAACGCGGTGCATGTCGACGGGCTCGATTTCGATGGGCTTCAGGGCGGGGACGTCTTTTCCCTTAGTGGCTGGATGGTGAAAGCCTCGGCGCTCAATCAGGGGAGCGTGTTTGCCGATATTTCCGTCACGGACCCCGTGGCTGCGCAATCCCTTAGCGGGACCGAGATCGTTTATGATCTGGGAACCAAGGAATGGATCGCCTCGGATCCGATCGGGACCGAGCTGGCGCGTGGTGGTTCGATCCTTTCGCTCAACGGTTTGACTCTCTCGCTTTCGGGGAACTTCAAGAACGGGGATCGTTTGTCTCTGGTCGAAACCTCGGGGCGCGCGATCGACATGCGCCTCAATCTGACTGATCCGCGCCAGATTGCGGCGGCCTCTGCTTTTGTTGTTGCGCCTGCGCCGACGAACAAAGGCACGGCGGAAATGTCGATGACCAGCGTGCCGATCAATCCCCCATCGGTGCCCTTGCTGTCCGATCTCTTGCCGATTTCGGGAAGCGGCGCGGACGCGACAACATTTTTGCAAAGCGGGGCGGTCGGCTATATTCCCGCAGGAACCTCGCAGGTCGAGCTTGCAAGCCTTGGGCGCCAGTCCGCCGCCGACTTTGCGCTTGCGGATGCTCAGGTCGGTGCTGCAAGCGCCGTCACGCTTACTCTGGACGGCACGGCCTATAGCTTTCCCACGCTTGCTTCCGGTGCTGCGACCGTTTCGGATCTTGCGGCGTTCTTGAATTCCGACGCGGCCGTTGCGGTCACGGGGGAAACCTTTGCCGAACTTGGCCTCTTTGCATCTGGCTCCGATGGGGCTCTAAGCATTGCCTCGGGAAGCGGCACATTGACGGCGGGCTCTGTTGTGGGTGTTGGAGCCTCGGCGGCTATCACCACGGCATCGGCTGCAGGTGCGACCATATCGGTTTTCACACGCAACGGGGTGCAGGTGAGCGGGCCGAAACTCGATCAAGCTGCGGCTGCGCAACTCTTGACCAAGGCGAACGGTTTTTTTGAAGGCGCGCGCTATGTCGCGGATTTCATCGACGTGAACGGCGGCCAAGGCTATCGCGGTATGACGGTGGAAACCTCGAACGCTCTGGGCCAACATGCTTTGACAAGCGGGCTCGATGCGCCTTTGACATGGGTGAGCGGGCAGGTCCCACCGAAATTTCCCGCCCATAGCCTCACCGTCACGGAAAGCACGGGCGACGTCACCACAATGACCGTTCCTGCAGGTGCAAGCGCCGCCGAGGTCGCGGCCACCGCGAACGCGAGCCTTGAAGGCGTGAGCGTCATGGCAAGCACGCACGGTATTTTTCAGGTCAGCGGTGACGGCGCGGTCAGTTTCCACCTCGAAGGCGCGAACATCGGTCCTGTCGCTTTTTCTGCGACGGTGACGGGCGGACGGCTTGATGATGTTGCTGCTGCGATCAACGCAAAGACGGGCGCGACAGGCATCTCGGCAAGCGTTTCTCCCGATGGCGGGCGGCTTCTTTTCGGCAATGCTGACGGCGAAACGATCACCCTCACGAATTTCCGCCATTCTGCTGCGGGGACGGCCTCTGTCGCCCAATCCGACGCGCAGGGCGTCGCGCAATCTGGTGCTGTGACCTTGGGGGCGGGTGTTGATGCGGTTTCTTTGCGCGGCAGTCTCGCGTTCGCCGCAACGGATGCCCTGACCCTCCGGATCGACGGCGTGACCACTTCCTCGGGCGTTTCACCCTTTGTGGGTGGATTGGTCGAGCGGAGGACAGGGGCGGGCGGCGCGAGTCAGACGCTGCGGTTCGATTTTGCCTCTGGCCTTGATGCAGGAGCGGCAAGTGTTGACGGTCTGACGGCTCAGGCCGCTTCGGGGCGCTATACGATCAATGCCTTGGGCCAAAGCTTTGTCTATGACGCCGCTTTTGACGGAGCACAAAGCGCGGAAGATATCGCAAAGGGCGTCGCTCTCGCGCTTCGGGAGCGGGCGCCGACGCCCTCGCTGATCGGTGGGGTTGTCCCGCTTCCTGCGGACGGATCGGAAACGGCTGTCCTCTTGGGGGGTGATGTTTATACGCTGCGTATGGTTGCGGGTGAGGTCGAGGTCACAGGACCTGAACAGGGCCGTTTGACCGTCGCATTCGACGGCAGTGGACGGCTTGAACTTTCGGCAAACGGCGGCACGCTTGATGGCGCGGGTCTTCGGGTGGTGAACGGAACGGCAGGGCTTGCCGCGTTCGGTCTGGGTCCCACATCGGGCGCGCATTCTTCGCTGACAGGCGCGGTTCTCGACCCTGCGGGGCTTCCTGCCACGTTGCGTCTCGAAATCGACGGCACAAACTTTGATGTTCCGATTTCTGCGGGCGGTGCATCGCTCCCAGTCGGGTTTCCCGGGACGGCGAGCCTCTCGCCCGAGGGCGCAGTGGTCTTTGATTTCGTCGGCACACCGAATGTGCGTATTCCCTCGCAAGCCTCGGGCTGGGCGACGGGCTTCTCGGGCCTTGGGGCCAAGGTGTCGGTTGCGGGATCAGAGGTCACTTTGACCTCGCTCGATGGCGCGGTCATCGACCTTTCTCTTTCTGTCGAAACGTTGGCGTCCGAGCGGTTGACGCTCTCGGATTTGCCCGCCGAGGACCTTATCGTCGTGCTCGGCGGCACCGATCCTCTTCGGCTCTCGGGTTCGATCACGGGCGGAGCGCCGGTCGCAGATCAGGCAGGCGTCACCTTGACCGTTACCGATGCCGCCAATCGGCTTGTCGATCTGCGTGATGCAGTAACGGGCGATCTTATTGCCCGTCAGGTTCTCGATACCAATATGACCGCGCGGATCAACGGTGTCGAAATAACGGTGCGCGGCGGCGTGGTGACGGGTGATAGTTTCAGCATGCGGCCCAATACGAACGGTCGATTGGACGGGCGTAGTCTCGAGGCCATCGAAGCGCTGCGCAACGCCAACCCGATGGAGGGCCGCGGGGGCTTTGCCGAAATTCTCGCCGCGCTTCAGGCGGAAAAGGGCGCGCAGGTCGCATCGTCCAAAACCAGGCTTGAGGCCGCCGCAGCGATGCAGGACAGCGCCATTCGCATTTATTCGTCCAAGGGCGCGGTTGATCTCGACACCGAAGCCGCGCGGATGGTGGAACAACAACAGGCTTATCAGGCCTCGGCGCAGATCATGACGATGGCGCGCGAACTCTTCGATACTTTGATCAACTCGATGTGAGGCAAGGATGACCATCGGAACCGCTTACTTCACTGACCTCGCGAACAAGAGCTTTGGCAAAATCCAGTCAAAGATCGCCGATCTTCAGTCGCAGATTTCATCGGGCAAGAATGACCCGAGACCTTCGGTAAACACGCTGCGGGCGTCGCAGCTTTCGGCGCTTTCCGAACAGCGGGCGGCGCTTACCCAGTATACTACGAACGCCAATGACGCCGGAGCAAGGCTTGCTCTGGTCGACCGTGCCATCGGCGATGCCGCCACAATCGCGCGTCAGGTTCAGGACCTTGCGCTTCAAGGCGCGAGCGATACGCTTCCGCCCGAGGCCCGCGAGGGTTTGCGCGTCCAAATCCTCGAGCTCAAATCCGCGATGATGGAAGTCGCAAACCGAACCGATCCGATGGGCCAGCCCTTGTTCGGCGGGTATTCCCCTTCGCCCGCATTCCGCGAGGGTGCAGACGGGGTCGAGTTCAACGGCGATTTGGGTAAACCCGCGTTGCGTGTGTCCGAAACCATGTCGGTCGAGACCTCTCTCAACGGGGCGGAAGTGTTTATGTCTCTGCCTGCAGGGAGCGGGTTGCGCGGCGTTTTTGCGGTGATGGACGATTTGGCCGCTTCTTTTACCAATCCTTTGGGCGCGGCTGGCACGCGGATCGAGGCCGAAGATCGTGCCCAGCTGACCATTCTCGGAGATCGCCGCTCGCAAGAGGTTTCTTTTGTGCTCAGTGGTCCTCGCGGCTCTATCGAGGTCAAAGAGACCTTTATCGAAGGCCTTCCGCAGCCGTTTGTCGATGCGATCAACGCGGCAAGCGACGATACGGGTGTAACGGCGCAACTCAGCCCCGACGGCAACTCGATCCTTTTGGCGACCGAGGGCACGATCACCGTCGACAAGCTGACCAACGAGCGCAGTGGCCGCGGGCTTGCCGCCCAGTTCGTCGCACTGGATGATCTTGGTAATGCCAAGACCGTTCCACAGGGACTGCGTGCCGAAGAAATGTCCAAGGCCAAAGTTCTCGACCGCGCGCAGGCGATGATCGACCACTTTGCCGAAGGGCGCGCCAAAGTCGGTGCCTTGGGTGCGACCATAGATGCACACAAAGAAGCCCTGAGCGCGCGGGATATCCAGATTCAACAGGCCGTCTCTGGGCTTGAAGATCTTGATCTGGCGGCGGCGGTGACAAAGCTCCAACAGCTGATGTTGACGCAGCAAGCCTCGCAGCAAACTTATGTCCAGATCACGCGAACTTCATTGTTCGATTATCTGCGCTGAGGTTGGCAAGCCGTTTGCAGTTGAACGGCATGAAACGCTTATTGTCCATCGCCGTCGGCTTGATGCTCTCAGGGTCCTCCACTTTTGCCGAGACCTGCGAGAGCCTTGCGCACCGTATCGGAGCCTCCAAAGGGCTCCCTGATGGTGTGCTTGCTGCAATCGCGCGCAAAGAGTCTGGGTATTCTCCGCGTGGAGACATCGCGCAGGCTTGGCCGTGGACGATCAACGAAGCGGGGCGGAGCAGCTACTTCGAGAGCCGCCCAGAGGCCGAGGCCTATCTTGAACGGGCTTTGGCGCGTGGCGATACCAATATCGATATCGGCTGTATGCAGATAAACTATCGCTGGCATAGGGAGGCCTTTGCCTCTCCGTCGCAGATGTTCGAACCTTCGGCAAACATCACCTACGCCGCCGACTTTTTGACGGCTCTTTATGCAAGACTGGGCTCTTGGGAGCAGGCCATCGCACACTATCACTCGTCTTCACCCGATCTTGGGCCACAATATGCGGCGTCTGTGCAATCCTTGGTTGCCGATATGGGGGGTGAAGCCCAAGGGGTGGATCAATTTGCCAGCCTCGATGCAAGTGCTGAACAGATGCGTGGTTTTCTCATGCGTAGGACCGTCGCTCCCCTTGTAATCAAGGAAAATGTCGAGCGGGCGCTCCTTTCGAATGTGCGCCGTCCACGCGGTCGACCTGTGATTTTCGATTCGATGGAATCCGTTTCTCGGCCGCAAACCGTCTCGTTCTCATTCAATTCAGAGTGGAAAGAGGCCGAGATCCAAAAATTCCGTCAATTTTTTGATTCTCATCGCTAAAAATGTGACATCTCTTTCGGCTCATTTTCTTATCCTTTAGGATATTTTGTGTGCCGCTCTCTATGTGATAGGCCCGATTTTCGCCCGATATCGATCTGAGATTTGGCTGAATCCACGTCAAACTTGCACGAATGAGATCAATAAATTGTTGCACCATCCATTCGGATATCTTTGTTCACCTTTTTGAATAGGTTTCCCGCTGGTCGATGGTTCACTTTAACGAGAGGAAGGAAAAAGTCAGACAGATTTATTTATTTAGGGTGAAGAAATGTTAGATCAAAATTTAGCATCTCGAGAGCATTGCACCTCAAGCCCGATAACGAAATCGCAGGCCCTTCGGGCGTTGGTCGGCGCCACCAATTCAATTCAGAACGTGCGTGAACACATTTCGATGGTTGCCCCTTCCGATGCGCCCGTTTTGGTGCAGGGAGAGACAGGAACGGGAAAAGAGCTCGCTGCCAAGGCTATTCACTGCGCCTCCAACCGCTCGGGCGAATTTGTCGCCGTGAACTGCGCCGCTATTCCCGCCGAACTTCTCGAGAGCGAACTTTTCGGACACGAAAAGGGCTCTTTCACCGGTGCCACCGAACGCAAGATCGGCCGAATTGAACAGGCCGACGGCGGCACGCTCTTTCTTGACGAGATAGGGGATATGCCGCTCGACCTTCAGGTCAAGCTCCTGCGGGTTCTCGAAACGAAGATGCTCCGCCGCGTGGGCGGGAGCGAAGAGCGCGCGATCGACTTCCGCCTCGTTTCTGCGACCCACCGCAATCTGACGCCCGGCGCACAGGATGTGCCCTTCCGTGACGACCTTTTCTTTCGCATTGCGGTCTTCCAGATTAACATCCCAGCGCTTCGGGAACGCACCTCGGACATCCCGCTGATCCTTGAGCGTATGCTCGAAGAAATGGACCTTCCTACACCGCCGCATTTCGATCCGAGCGCCATCCGCGCCTTGGCAGCCCATCCTTGGGTCGGCAACGTCCGCGAGCTGCGCAACGTGCTTGTGCGTGCGACCGTGCTCTTTAATGGCCGTATGATTACGGGCGAAATCGTACGTGCATCTTTGCTCAACGGAACGCTGTCCGCACCGAGCACCGATAGCGCGGCGGTTATGCCCGAAAGCGTCGGGATGCCGCGTCCTGAAAGCTTTGTGCTGGACGAGGATAAGGCGGCGATCGATATGCGTGTCTATCTGCGTGACATCGAAATCGCACTCATCCAATCCGCGCTCGAGCACACGGATGGCTGTGTGTCACAGGCGGCGAACCGCCTGCGTCTGCGCCGCACGACGCTTATCGAAAAGATGAAGAAATACGGCCTGAGCCGCTAAGGCTTTGTGGAACAAGGATCAGTCCTTGTTCCAGCTATCCACCATATTCGTCAGGTATTCGCCCGTGCTCTTGAGCTCGGTAATAAGCCGTTCCATGACCGAGAACTTCTTGAGATAGCGTTCCTCAAGCACCGTGCTTTTCGCTTCGAGTTCCTTGAGAAGATCAGACTGCTCTGCCGAGATATCCTGAAAATAGCGCTCGCGGTTGTCGATCGTTCCTGAAAAGCGCGTTGTCTCTTTCACAAAACCGTCGAGCTTGGACATCAGGCTTCGGCCAAAGCTGACGGTGCCGCTTGTGAGCGTGCTCGGGGCTGCAAGCGTGAGGCCGGCAAGATCGCCGCTCAGGGCAATATACTGGTGCGAGCCGTCTTCTTTGATCGTCATCATCAAAGGCGTGTCATCCAGCGTTGCAATCCCCGTTGCTGTATCAAGTCGGAAGGCATAGTCGCCCGACTTTGCTGATGGCCCCGCCAAACCGCCAACTTTGAGCTCGGCCTTGTTCGTGCTGTAACTGTTCGAGAAGATCGCTTCGAATTTTCGCGGGTTTTCGTTGAAGGCGCGGTCAAAGAGCGTGTCGTTGAGCGTCACCCTGCCATTCCGCTGTGTCGCAACCCCGAGGTCGGAAAGGAACACAGAGGATGACCCGTGTCCTTCGAGCGGTTCGGAAATAAGTTTGGCGAGATCCGCGCGCAGTTTCTGGATAACGCGGTCTCCTGCGAGATCGCCTGCGTCTGAATCCTCGGTGGCATAGAGCGTGAGTTTATCGAGCACGTCGAAGGTATCGTTGATGTCCGCCACAAGCTGGTCGAGCATCGCTTTGGCAAGCTCTTGATCCCGCTCGATCGTGATTGCGCCGCCCTCCGACGTTCCCGTGAGCGTGAGGGTCACGCCTTCGATCACATCGTCGACAGTGTTCGAACCGCGAAAGACCGTAATCCCGTCCACGGTGATCATTGCGTCCGCTGCGGCTTGGACTTCGTGGGTGCTGTTGGTCAGGGTGGTGTCAAAAGCGGCAAGACCTGGAACCGTGCCTTCTGTGGCGGTAATGCGCAGCGCCTTGCCCGCGCCAAGCTCGGAGACGATGCCAAGGGTATAAGTGCCGTCGCCGCGATCCAGAACGCGAGCGTTAACGCCTTCGATATCATTAAGGGCGGTGGCAAGCTCTTCAAGCGTGGTGCCTTCTCCGATGGTCAAAGCCGCGCTCGCGAGGTCGGGGTTCTGGGCAAAACCCGTTTCATCGAACCAAACGCCGAAGTCGATCGCCAGACTTCCGCTTCCCACGGTATCTTGCGGGCTTGCAAACCCTGTGAATTCGAGTACCTGTCGCCGCGCGATCTGGCCGACGGAAAACTCGGTCACTCCTTCTGACACCGCGCTAATATCGTCGATGGCGACCGAAACGTTGCCCGCCGAAGAGCGTGCCGAAAGAACCGAAGTCCCCGAAAGCGCGGTCACCGAATTACCAAGCCGTTCGAATTGGGCGCGCACAGTGGCCATGGCCGAGACGCTGACCTCGGCCTTGTCTATCTTCTTTTGCGCGTTCTCCATTTTGGGCATGAATTCCGCGGCCACAAGGTTCGTCGCTAGCGACGTCAGGCTCAGGCCCGAGCCGTTCTTGTTCAGTGTTGAGAGATAGTCGACAGCCATTTACGTCTCCTACTGATCCGCGAAATTGATTTCGATTTCGATACGGCGGTTTTGTTCGCGACCTTCGTCGGTCGAATTGTCGGCGATCGGCATGCTTTCGCCCTTCGAAACGGCCGTCATGCGGTCTTGGGTGATCAGGCCGCTATCGGCCAGCGCACGCACCACAGAGGAGGCGCGCCCTGCGGCAAGGCCCCAGTTGTCGGTGAACATCCCGCCCGAAAGCGGCACATTGTCGGTGTGACCCGTGACCGTGATTTCGCTGTTACCACCCGCAGCGGCCATCGCGAGGCGATCCATGATTTCTCGGGCCTCGAAGGTGAGATCGGCGGAACCCGATGCAAAAGCGCCCCCTGCGCCGACGGTCACAAAGACCTTGTCCTCTTCCATCTCGACATTCACGAGACCCTGGTCGATTTGCTCTTGGAGCGCGACCTGAAGCTTGGCTTGCGCAATGGCGGCGCGGCGTTCGGCATTCGCGCCCGATCCCGTACCTTCTCCTTCGGCGCCCCCCGTTGCACCCGAGTTCGGGTCGGTGGCTTCCGCCAAAGCATTCAATTGGTCGGCCAAACCGCCAAGTGTGATCTGGTCCTTGTTTTCGACTTCGGCTTCAGCGACCGCTTCACCTGCTTCGGCCAATGCCTTTGAGAGAGCCTCGGCAGGATCATCGGCGGGCATCTGCGGGAATTTGATCACCACGGACTCGCCGTCCTTTTCGACCGTCAGCTGCGAGTTCTCGAGCGCTTTTTGAAGCGCCTCGGCAAGCTGCTGTTGCTCCATTTCCGCATCGGACTTGCGCCCGTCGTCGAGGCTGTCCTCTTTCGGCTCGTCAGTGTCGATCTCGCGGCGCTCGGTGTCGGTTGTATCTTGGGTCTGCTCTTCGGTTACGGAGCGTTCGGGCGAAGGGCTGAAGGTCATGTCGATGACGGTTGTGCCCTTGGGCATTTCGACCACAGGCACCAAGCGTTGGACGCCGAAGGCTTCTTTCAAAGACCCCGCGATCATTTTGAACTTGGGTTGGTTGAACTCGGCAAAAGACAGAATAAGCACGAAAAACGCCATGAGAAGCGTTGCCATATCCGCGAAAGTCGCCATCCAAGCAGGCGCACCCACAGGGGGGCACTTCGGGCATTCCCCGTCGTCTTCTTCTTCGACGGGTGGGGGCGGGGGTGCTGCTTTTGCTTTTGCCATCGTCTTAGGCCGCCATCAACTTGGCCTGCTCTTTGGGAGGCAGGGCAGTGACCAATTGGTCCTGAATATTGCGGCCGCTTTCGCCGCGCGCGATCGAACGCAAACCTTCGATGACCAATTCGCGATAGAGGATTTCGTCCGCAGAATAGCCCTCCAGCTTGGTCAACATCGGGCCGAAAAGAACGTTCGCGAGAAACGCGCCATAAAGAGTTGTCAAAAGCGCCACAGCCATGGCAGGGCCGATTGCTTTGGGGTCGGCCATGTTCCCGAGCATCAGCACGAGACCGATAAGCGTCCCGATCATGCCCATCGCGGGCCCGATATCGATCCAGGCCTTAACACAGCCTTGGGCACTTTCGTGCCGCGTCTTCATGGATTTGATCTCTTGCTTGAGCTGTTTGACAAGCTTGGCTTCATCCGCGCCATCGACAAGCATCTGGAGTCCTTTCTCAAAGAACTTGTCTGGGACCTGCTGGCCTTCGAGTGCCATCATGCCGTCCTTGCGGGCAAGGTTGGAAAGCTCGACCATCTTTTCGATGAGCTCGTCTGTTTTGAATGTGCTGGGCTTGAACGCCTTGGCCATTGCACCAAAGCTGCTCAGGAAAGTGCCCATCGGCGCCGTATACATGACGGCAAAGAACGTGCCGCCAAAAACAATAAGGATCGAGGGCACGTCGATGAAAGGGCCAATGCCGCCACCGACCACCATCGACCCGACAATCATGCCGATTGCACCGATCAAACCAACGAGTGACGCGATGTCCATTCTTCAACTCCGTTAACGTCTTGGCTCTGTTAACGGCAAGGCGCGTGCCAATTTCAGTATTTTTTTCAGCTCATTTTTTCCGCCTATATAAAGAGTCCGGAAAAACGCCTCGGCGAAGAAAATTCACATCAAAGCTAAACATATTTCTGGTGCGCCGTTGAGGAGGACAAGCGCTGCACGGCGCGACCTTAACGGAGGCTAATATGACCACGATCAACACGAACATTGGTGCTATCAACGCCCAAGCGAACATGTCGCGTGTGAACGATCAGTTCAACACTGCGATGACCCGTCTCTCTACCGGTCTGCGCGTAAACGCGGCCAAGGACGACGCTGCCGGTATGGCTATCGGCGAAAAGATGACCGCCCAGGTAATGGGTCTCAACCAGGCGATCCGCAACGCTGCAGATGGTAAGAACCTGGTGGACACCACCGAAGGCGCGCACGTCGAAGTTTCGAACATGCTCCAGCGTCTTCGCGAACTTGCTGTTCAGTCGGCAAACGACACCAACACCGCATCCGACCGTGGCTCGCTCATGGCAGAAGGCAACCAGCTTATCGCGGAAATCAACCGCGTTGCTGAAACCACGACCTTCAACGGCATGAACATCCTCGACGGTTCGTTCAAGAACAAGCAGCTCCAGATCGGCGCAGACGCAGGCACTTCGTTCAACATCGACGTGGACAGCGCAAAAGCAACCGACATCGGCGCACACCAGATCAAGTCCGAAGCGGGCACCACGGCTTTCAATGCTGAAACGCTCACTATCTCGGGTCACTCGGGTTCGGAAAACGTCACGACCACCGCAAACGAGTCCGCAAAAGCGATTGCTGCACGTATCAACGCAGTCACCGCCGACACCGGTGTCGAAGCTTCGGCAACCACCACTGCGACCCTCAAAGGTCCGAAGCTCGCAGGCGTAAACGCTGCTGCAACCGTTTCGTTCGAAATCAACGGTGTTTCGACGAATGACGTTTCGGTTCCTGCTGCCGGTATCGGTGGCCAGAGCCGCATGGCAGGTCTTCGCGACGCCATCAACGAGATTTCGTCCCAGACCGGTGTGACCGCAAAGATCACCGACGCAGGCGACATCGAACTGACCGATGCAGACGGCGACGACATCGCGATCGACAACTTCACCTACAAGAACGGTGCGGGCACCGAGACGATGGATGTAACCGTCGGCGCGACCACTCACACCTTTGACGCCGCTGTTGCTGCGTCGAACACCGTCGACCTCAAGGGTCAGGTTACGATGACCTCGACCGCAACCTTCTCGGTTGCAACTTCGGTAGACGACGTCGCCGGCACCTCGGAATCGATGCTCAACTCCAACTCGACCAAGCACTTTGCGTCCGAGCTGAAGTCGGTCTCGCGCGTTGACCTCACCACCGCAGAAGGCGCAGCCGATGCAATCAAGGTGATCGACGTGGCTCTGTCCAAGATCTCGCAGGCACGTTCCGAGCTCGGTGCTGTGTCCAACCGTCTTGACTCGACCATCTCGAACCTAACCAACATCTCGACTTCGGTTCAGGCCGCACGTTCGCAGGTTATGGATGCCGACTTCGCTCAGGAATCCACCAACCTTGCCCGTGGCCAGATCCTCAGCCAGGCGGCAACCGCGATGCTTGCTCAGGCCAACTCGTCCAAGCAGGGCGTTCTCCAGCTCCTCCGCGGCTGACGGGTTCTTGACAGTCTGAAACTATACCTTCGGCGTTTAGGCGCCGAAGGTTCTTTGGTTTCAACAACTTATTTTTTGACGCCATATTTCTGACACCGGCTTTCCGTCATTTTAGGGGTGTCATTTAGTTTTTTTCCAGAATCGTGCCGAACCCGTCATCTTGATAGGCAGGAGGCATGAACAATGCAGATTTCTACATCCCAATTTCTTTCTCAGCGGCAGTCTTTGGTCGTTACGGCCCAGCTTCAGCAGGCCATTAATTTGCTTCAACTCGGCAATCACGAGTTGGCCAATTTCATTGAAGAGCAAGCGGCAGAAAACCCGTTTTTGGAGGTCGGTCTGCCCAAACAATCCATGTCCCCCACGCTATCCTATGGCGGGACTTCGCGTTCCAAGGGGGCCGATTGGGACGTCATCGGTTCTCTTGCCGAAGATCACGGCCCATCGCTCTATGCCCACGCCACTGCCGAGATCAATCGGCTTGGCCTGAGCGCGGTCGAGCGACGTCGTGCGGAGGCGTTTCTTGATGCTCTGGAGCCTTCGGGGTGGCTGGGTCAGCCGCTCGAGGTGATTGCCATTGCTGGCGCGATGTCGAAAGAAGAGAGCGAGGATCTTCTCGCCAAACTCCATCGTGTGGAACCTGCGGGACTTTTTGCCCGCAACCTTGCCGAATGTCTGAGACTTCAGGCCGCCGATCTGGAAATCCTGACGCCGCTGTTCGCAAGCGTGCTCGACAACCTTGCGCTTCTTGCAAGCGCCGATCTCAAGGGGTTGGCCAAAGCCTGTGACGCAACGCTCGATGATATTAAGCCGGTCCTGCGCCAGATCCGTGCCCTCAACCCCAAACCGGGTGCGATTTTCGAGGGTGAAATTTCGCCCCAGCGTCCGCCGGATCTGATCGTGACCCGCGGGGCAGAGGGTTGGAACGTCGACCTCAATCGCTCTACCTTGCCGACCGTAGTGGTAAGCAAAGCCTCTGCTCTGGATCGTCGACACGAGGCGACAGAGCAGGAGAAGACCTTTATCGAAGATCGCGTCTCAGTGGCCCGCTGGCTCCAACGTGCGGTCGAGCACCGCAATATGACCACGCTCAAGGTCGGGGCAGAGGTCGTCAAGCGACAGCAGGCGTTTCTTGAATTCGGAAGCACGCACTTGCGCCCGATGATCCTGCGCGAAGTGGCCGATGCCATCGGCGTTCACGAAAGCACTGTGAGCCGCGTAACGGCGGGTCTGATGATCCAGACCCCGCAAGGCACTTTGCCTCTCAAGCTGTTTTTCAACGCTGCTTTGGGGGCCAAGGACGGGAACGAGAACGGTTCTGCGGCGGCGGTGCGCCATCGGATCAAGCAATTGATCGGCGCAGAAGATCCCAAAAAGCCGCTCAGCGACGATACGCTTGTCAAGATCATCTCCGAAGAAGGCACCGAGATTGCGCGCCGCACTGTTGCCAAATACCGCGAAATGCTCGGTATTCCGTCGTCGGTCAATCGCCGCCGCCAGCATGTGGTGTCGGGCGCGATCTGATTTTAAGCCAAACTGTTTGATCTTGGATTACGCCGGAGTTTCGTCTTCGGCGTTTTCTTTTTCGACCATTTTCGGGGCGAACATGAACCGCGCTTCGGGATTGAGCAGACGATAGCTCTCGTGGGCTTGGGTCTCGTTCATCGCGGCGACGATCGCGCTTGGCTCCATCCCGAGGCTGAGACGATCGGCGCGCACCATCTGTGCACCCGAATGGCGCAGCAAAAGCCCCGCCAAAGCCCAAACCACAGCCCCCAAGGGGAGCCAGATCAAGCCTGCGACCACGATGGCGGCGGTGATCGCAGCCATCGGTGCCCAAAGTCGGGCTTGCAACATCCAGAGCGGAGGACAGGCAATGGCGAGGATCGACGGCTTGCGGGGGAAAAGGTCGTATTCGCCCTTTTCGTTGATCAGGATGTCCCAATTGGTGAGCATCTCGGGGTCCTGACGCTCGCCGTCGAACTGCGGCTCGCCTTCTTCTTCGACCCAAGAGCCCAGAGCAGGGGTGCGCGCAAGAACCATGAAGACCGCCGTACCACGCTGGAACGTCAGCACAAGGTTGCGGCCTCGCGCAACGGCAAAGCGCTGATTGAGGCTTCTCACACCTTCGGAAAAGGCGCGCCCGTTGACCGCAAGCAACATGTCACCCGGTTTGAGACCGAGTGCGAGACCGGCGTCGCTCACCTTGCGATTGGCGAGTGTAAGCCGGACCTTTGTTGCCTGTTCCTCTGCCATGGTCCGCCTTACGGGAAGGTAAAGGGATTGGGTTCTGCCGCAGGGCGCGATGCAGGACGGCTCGATGAAGTATTGGCGCGGCGGGTCGTGGACGCCGAGGCTGCGGTCTGCGTGGGACGGGCCGCAAGCTGGGATTTTATCTCGCTCAAGATCTGGATGAGTTCGGGCGACAAACCTTCGCCGCTTGGTGCTCTGGCGATGTTTTCGGCCATGACTTGGGTCAGCGACATATCAAGATCGTTCACAACTGCGATCAACTCGTCCTTGAGTGCCAGAATGGACTCTTCTGTGTGGGTCTGGATCGCCGAGGCGATTTGCGGTTGCATCGAAGCGGATTCAGAGACCAGCGCATTGAGATCGTCCATCATCGTGCTCTGGAACGTGTCCATCTTGTCGGCAAGGGCTTTGTTGTCTTCGCCTGCCGCCGTGACGACATCCTGAAGCGCCAGCGTTTGCTCGGCCAGCGCTTTCATCGTTTCCGCCTGGATCAGGCCCGCTTCGCGAAGGTCCCCGACCGACCGGAAATACACCAGCCCCGAAAGAGCGGTTGCAACGACCGCGCCGACTGCTGCACCGATTGCAAGGTAGGAGGTGCGCTTCTGGCTGACTTCCATCGCTTTGATCACGGCCTCGTTCGAGATCCGCATCGCATCGATGTCTTCTGCTGCGTCATCCGCCATCCGAGCCGCATCGAGCGCCCGTTGAATGCATTCCTGAAGTGTCGCTTCACCCGCTTCGGGATCGGACACGGTATCGTCGATGATTTCAGGTTCGTCTTTGTCGCTCTTGCGAGCACGTTTGGCGCTCATGTCTGGCTCCCATTCTCTATCGAGACGTTAACGGCAAAAACTGTGCCAATTTCAGCGTTTGAAGACGTCAATCAGCGCCTGAAGCCGAAACCGAAGTGCGGCGAGGAAACAGGCGACCGCCGAAGCGATGATCAAGACAAGCCCGAGCGGACCGCCCTCCCAACCGAGCGCGTCGAAAGTGAATTTTGCAGACATACCCGCAAAGCAGATCGTCGAGATCATATCGCCTGTGGAGCGGCGCTGGCTGTGTTTGACCATTTAGCGGTTCTCCTTGTTACCGAACTCGTCGAAGCGGAGCTCTTCGGGGAGGATAATGTCGGGCAGATCGGGCAGCTCGCCGCGATCCAAAAGGTAGACGTGGCTCAGGAGCGCGGCGACCGCTGCATAGAGACGCGGGTCTACCTCGTTCCCGATTTCGGTGGTGAAATAGAGCGCACGCGCGAGCGGCGGCAGCTCGATCGTCTGGACCCTGGCTTCTTTGGCTCTTCGCTTGATCTCTTGTGCGATCGGTCCTTTGCCCGAGGCGAGCACGACGGGGGCATCCATTTCCCCATGCACGTAACGCATCGCGACGGCAAAGTGCTGCGGGTTGGTCACGACGGCGGTGGCGTGCGGAACCTGATCGAGCGCACCGCGCTGTTTTGCGCCGCGCTGCGAGGCTTCGAACTGTTTCTGACGGATTTTACCCTTGAGTTCGGGCGATCCGTTCTGGTCCTTCATTTCCTCTTTGACCTCTTGCTTGGTCATCATGAGGCTTTCGTTCAGGCTTCTGATTTGCCAGACAAGGTCGATCCCGCCGATTGCGGCAAGTCCGATGGTCATCGCTGCCAGAAGCCACGTGATGTCCGAAAAGATCACGCTGAGCGCCGTGCCAGCGCCATCCGCCCAAAGCGTGTCGATGCGTGGCATCATTCCGAGCAACACCGACCATGCCAAAGCGCCGAGCAAGAGCACTTTGATCACCGCTTTGCCCAGGTCCACCAAAGCCTGTTTGGAGACCATACGGGCCAATCCTTTTCCAGGGTTCAGTTTTTCGAATTTGAACCCCAGCGCCTTGGGCGCGAACTGAAGCCCGCCCATAGCAGCCTGAACGCCCAGAACCGTGAGACCGATGGGCAAGGCACTTGCCAGACCGATCAAAAGAAGGTGACGCCACGCCTCGCCGAGTTGGTGAAGCATGAAGCTGTCCAGATCAGCGGCTCTTTCGAAATCGAGATAGCTGGCCCAGACCGCTGCGATGTCCGTCAGGAACGGGATGGTGATCACGATCATCAACGTGCCCACCGCCATCGACGCAAAAACGAAAACTTCTTTGGAGGTGACGACTTTGCCGTCTTCTCGGGCCTGTTCCTTGCGCCGCGGGGTCGGCTCGTCGGTTTTTTCCTGACCGTCTTCGTTCTCAGCCATTTGCCGCCTCCGTAAAGAGCGCGACGACGAGGTCGAGCGCCTCGAAAACAAGCGCCTCGAGCGCGCGCGCGGCACCCGGAACGGTGAGATAGAGAAGGATGAAGGTCGCCGTCATCGTCAGCGGAAAGCCGAACGAGAAGATGTTCAATTGCGGTGCAGAGCGGGTGATCACCCCGATAGTGACGTTCAAAAGCAGGAGCATCGCCACGACAGGGAGCATCACCTTCATCCCGAGGATAAAGAGAGCGCCGCCCGCTTCGATCCCCGCCCAGAGATAGCGCGCAGGGGACACCAATGTGCCGAGGGGGATCGTCTCGTAGCTGTCGAAAACGATGCGGAATGCCGCCAGATGGCTGTCGGTCCCGATATAGATCATGAGCAGCAAAAGAGCGAAAAGCTGCGCAAGCACGGGTGTCTGTCCCCCTGCGGTCGGGTCGAACTGCGCGGCAAAGCCGAGACCTGCGGTATTGGCAATACGGTCGCCGGCAAGCTGCGCCGCTCCGAAAAGGATCATCATCACAAGACCTGCCGCAAGCCCGAGCATCAGTTCGTTCATAATGAGTGTCAGGGCGCTCAGGTCGGCGAGGCTGGTAAAGCTTGGCGTCTCGACCCGTCCCACCAATGCCACGGCAAGAACCATCGTGGCGACGATGCGCACGGGAAGCGGCACAAAGCGTCCGCCGAACCCCGGAGAGGCAAGGATAAAGGCCCCGATCCTCAGGCTGAGGAAGAAAAATGCGGTCATCCAACCGGTGATCTCGGTCACACCGATTCCGGGAAGGATTGAGTTGTCCGCCAGTTCGATCATCTCAGTGTCGCGATGGTTTCGAAAACAAAGGCGAAGTAATCGGTCATGGTTGTCAGCATGAACCCAGAGGCAAGGGCCATGGTGAGCATGACGATGCCGAGCTTGGGGACAAAACTCAGCGTCTGTTCGTTGACCGAAGTGGCTGCCTGAAGAATGCCGACGATCAGACCGACGATCAAAGCCACGATCAGGACGGGACCCGCGGTCAGAAGGATGTTCCAGTAGGCCAATCGCAAATGTTCGATATTGGTGTCGAATTCCATATCAGAGACCTCCGTAGGTGGCGGCAAGCGAGCCGACGGTAAGTGCCCAGCCATCGACGAGCACAAAGAGCAAAAGTTTGAAGGGGAGCGACACCAGAACGGGCGAAAGCATCATCATGCCGAGAGACATCAGGATCGATGCGATCACCATGTCGATCACCAGAAACGGCAAGAACAGGAGAAAGCCGATCTGGAATGCGGTCTTGAGTTCCGACGTCATGAACGACGGAAGGAGGACCGAAAACGGGACGTCGTCCGGGCTTTCGTATGGTCCGCTCTGGGCAAGGTCGGCAAACATCATGAGATCGTTCTGACGCGTGTTTTCGACCAGAAAGCCCTTGATGATCCCGCCGCCGAGTTCGAGCGCCCGGTCCGCCGACATGGCGCCGTCGAAATAGGGACCCAAAGCGTCCGAATAGAGTGCTCCAAGGGTCGGCTGCATGATGAAGAACGTTAGGAACAGCGCCAATGCGATGAGCACCTGGTTCGGCGGTGTTTGCTGGGTGCCCAAAGCCTGACGCAGGATCGAGAGTACGATGATGATCCGCGTAAAGGCCGACATGCCCAAAACCAGCGAAGGCAGAACGGTGATCGCAGTCATCAGCACCAGAATCTGGAGCGAGAGCGAATAGGTCGTTCCGTCGGGGCCATCGGACAGATTGAGTGCGGGAAGGCCTTGGGCCACCGCAGGAGAGCTTAGCAGGATCAGCGCAAGACCGAGAGCGAGGCGCTTCATTCTGCGGCCTCCTTGTGGTCGAGGGCAACAAGAACCGGCGCGTTGCCTTTGGAGTGGATGACAAAGAACTCTTTGCCGTCCACGGCGACGATCATGCCGCGATCAGAGGGCGAGAGGGCCGTCACTTCTTGCAAAATGATACGCTTGCCAGCGCGCATCGTCCGCGCAAGGCCCTTGCCGCGAAAACGCGCAAAGCCCCAGAGTGCAAAAAGAAGCCCGAGAAAAAGGGCCAGTGTCAGAATTTGATCCGCGTGAACGAAATCCATGGGCAGTAACCTTTTGGTTCAATCTGCCCATTGCGTGCATGAAACATGCCAGTTGCTTATATGCTTTCGGCGCGTTTCTCGGGGTCGATGATTTCGGCCACACGAATGCCGAAGCGTTCACCGACGACGACCACTTCGCCTTTGGCGATTGCGGTGCCGTTCACCAGAACGTCGAGCGGATCGCCGGCAAGTCGGTCAAGTTCGACGACAGACCCCTCGGACAGGCGCAACAAGTCGCGGATGGTCAACTCTGTGCGGCCCACTTCGACGGTCAACTTGACCTCGATGCTTTCGAGAAGCTTGAGACTGTCTGCGCTCTTTTGGGTCAGAACGACGTCGTCGTTTTCATCCATTGGATTTTCCTACTCGGCTTTGCGTGGGGTGGAGCTTGCGCGAAAGGTTCACGGCGGATTTACCCGCCAATTCACCCGGAGCGGCCTCCCAAAAGGGGATGCCCTCGACGCGAAGCTCGACACGGTCATTAAGATGGACGGGCACGATGTCCCCATCCGTCAGGCTCTTGAGCTGCCGCAAGTTGATCGCGGGTTCCGCCAGTTGCGCGGTGACGTGAAGCGGGATCGACAGGATCGCGCGAGTTAGTCTTTCCCGCCAGGATTTGTCATCGGCAACAAAGTCGGACTGCATCCGCGAGCGCAACTGTGATGAAATAGGTTTGAGCGTTTGCAGCGGATAAATGATGTCGAAACTGGCTGGTTCCGCGTCGGGCAATTGGACCATGAACGAGCAGTTCACGATCATGTCCTCGCCGTCCACAAAGGCGGCGAACTGGAGGTTCTCTTCGCGGCTCACCAACGTGAAATTGAGCTGCATGAGATCGCGCCACGCCAGTTGGAGCGAACGGATGAGACCATCCGTCACAATTTCGATGACCCGTTGTTCGGTCGCGGTGAATTCACTACGTCGCCCCGGATGGTTGCGGATATTTCCGCCGTAATAGCTATCGGTCAGAAGCGAGATGAAGGAAGGCGGAATGAGGATCAGCTTGTTCCCGCGAAGCTCTTCGATGCGGCTGTTGGTCAGGCTGAGAAAGGCATCTTGGCTGTCGCGATAGTCGTCAAAGGTCCGGATTTCGGGCGGGAAGGATGAAATGCGGGGCTGGACCCTCAGCATGGGCATGAAAACTGATCGCGCGATGCGGCAAAAGCGGTCGTTGATCATCCGGAGCGCATAGAACTCGCCAAGCAGCGATACGTCGTCGGAGCCGAAGGAATAGGAACGATACTTGATGCCGTCTGCGCTGGACTCGCTGTCGAAGTCCATATCCATGAGGCCGCCGACAAGTGCGGCGACTTCGTTGGATGAGAGTTTGCGAGGCGATTTCATTTTGAATTCGGGTCCTATTGCAGAACAAAGGTCGAGAAGAACACGTCTTCGATGCCGCCAAAGCCTTCGAGTTGCTCCAGACGCTTGTTGATCACGTCGCGGATCGCAAGGGCAAGGTTCTCGCGGCCGACCGCGCCTTCGATATCGGCTTCGGTAAAGCTGCCGATCACGCCGAGGATATCCGAGCGGATCGCGAGTTTGTGCGTCTGCACGTTGTCGATGACGGCCTGATCGTATTGCGTCGACATGCTGACCCCGATCTGGAGAAACCGCCGCGAGTCCTTGAGATTCGTGGTCAGCGCGTCTTCCATCTCGTAATAGCTTGTCTGGAAAAGCTCGGTTTCCGGAAGCGTTTTGGGAATCTTTTTGGGCCCGACTTCGCCTTCGGTCGCCTCGCCCTCTGCTTCTTTCGCGGCCTGCTCCTCTGCCAAAAGCGTCAGCATGCTCTGCGAAGGCGAAAGCGGGTTCGCAAAATAGAAATAGCCGCCCCCGAAGCCAGCGCCAACCAGAACGGCAGCGACGACAAGGCGCACGACGAGCTTGATGATTTTGCTCAGGATGCCGGGTTTCTTTGGGGCGTCGGTGTTTACGTCAGACATTGGTGTTTATCCCTAGGCCACAATATTCAGGCGGCCGTCATGGCGCGTCTCGAGTTGATTTACGGTCGATTGCTCGGGCACTTTATCGGCCTTGGCTTGATTGTTGGCGGTTTGCCCTTGCTGTTGTTGCTCACGGCGTTCACCTGCGGCGTGCTGGCCGAGCGAGAGACCGCGCTGCTGCAAAAGATCCGCCAACTGGGTTTCGTTCTGGTTGAAGAGCTTGGAAGCTTCGGCATTGTCAGTGATGATCGTCACTTGTGCTGCGCCATCATCCATCTCAATGCGGATGCGAAGATCGCCGAGTGTCTCTGGCGTCAGGGCAAGCTCGATCTCTTGGGTTCCGTCCTGATAAACGCCATCCACCATTTCGCTCAGGGTCTCGAGCCAGTCTTCGGCCCGCGTATCAAGAACGGGAAGGTCTTGGGCGTTCGCGTTGGGGGCGTCGGTATCAAAGGTCTGAACCGTTGCGCCGCTTGGTGTCGCCAACGAAGCTGCTCCCGCATCGGTGGGCAAAGGCGCGGTCGGCTTGGCCTCTTGCGGGATCACAAACTGCGGCTGGGCGACGACCTGCTGAGCGATCGGGGACACGCGGGCTAGCGTGGGGCCAAAGCTTTCGGACGGTCGCGCCTTGGGCTTTGTTTGCGTTGGTGTCTCTTCGGTGACGTTTAGGGCCGCCTTTTCCATGCGCATCGGGGCGGGTGCGTCGATCTTTTGGGCGCGCGCGGAGCGCAACTCCGAAACCACCATTGTTGCGATCGGGGCGGTCTGTTGCACCGATTTGGCGGGCGCTTCGGCGACAGGGCGGGGCTGGGCCTGTTCGGTGGTCGGTTGGACTTGCGCAGTCGGTTGGTCCTGAACGATCGGGTCCGCAGCTTCAGCGTTACGGGTGGGAGCGACCTCGGAAACCGTAACCGTTGCCTCAGGCATTGCGGCTACGGGGTCAAAGGCTTCGCTTGCTTCGGGCGAAAGCGCCTCGGCGACGGTTGCTACCGTGGCTGCGTTCTTCGATACCTGCACCACTGTCTCACGCACGGCGGTTTCTCCAACAGGACCTTCGTGCGGCGTTGCAACCGTGACATTCGGGGTCTGGGCGACTTCGAGCGGCACAGGCAGAGGCATGACCTCGGCGAAAACAGGCTCGCTCTCGGTCGGCTCGACCGTTTTCGCTTTGGGGGCTTCGTCCTTCGGGGCCAGCAATTTCGCTTTGATTTTGGGCGCACTCAAATGTGCGAGCATATCAGGTGAAAGCCCGTCTTGGGGCGTCAGCGCATCGGCCTTGACCGGAGCTTCGCCCCCTTTGGCCTTGACCGCCATTCCCGCAAAGAGCGCATCAAAAGCGCCGGAATTCAGAGCAGCCTTGGACGCCTTGGCTGCCTTGTCCGTTTTGTGGACAGGCACCATCGGGGAGTCAGAGGAGGAAATCTGTTCCATGGTTACGCTCTTTTTTGTCTTGTCTGCTTTGCACCTGCAAAGAGGATGCCAACCCGCCTATCGGCGTCGAATTTGTGGGGCGGCACTTGCTGCGCGTTTCTCGGCGTCTTCTGCCTCGTCACGCTTTGCGGCAAGCGCAGCATCCTCGAGAATGCGTTTCTTGTGCTCGCGTTTGGCCAATTCGCCTCTGGCCTCGGCGAGGTCCTGCGCCAGTTTCTCGACCTTTTCCCGCGACTTTGTAGCTTCGGTCGCGATCTTGCCCGTGAGAACCTGACTGCTCCGAAGATCAGCAGCAAGAAGAACACCCTTGGGCATCCGATCATTCAGCAGCTCGCGCAGTTTCTCGTTCAACATCTCGGCTTGGAGATGCGCTTGGGTCAGTCGCGCGGTCTCGTTCAGGATGCCGGCGCGTTGGGCGGTCTCTTTGCGCGCCATCAAATGATAGAGGTCACTTTTCTTTCGGCTCATTCGATTTCAAGCGCTCCGTAAAGGTCGGCGATGCTCTGCGAAAAGGGCGATGCTTCCTTCGCGGATTGCGAGATCAGCGCCGTGATGCGCGGCCAAAGACGGACCGCTGTATCGAGGTCTGCGTCCTGACCTTGGACATAGCCGCCCATGAGCATCAGATCGCGGTTGTCCATATAGAGAGAAATCAGTTGGCGCAGGCGCATTGCGGCACGCTGGTGTTTCGGATCGGCCACGTCGGAAATGACCCGGCTGACCGATTGGGGAAGATCGATCGCAGGATAGATGCCCATCTGGGTTTGTCTGCGCGAGAGCACAAAGTGCCCGTCGAGGATCGCGCGCGCGGTGTCGACAACGGGATCGTTCGTGGTGTCGTCGCCATCGGCCAAAACGGTGTAAAGAGCGGTGATGGCCCCCTGATGACCTTCGCCCGGACCTGCGCGTTCCAAGAGGTTGGGAATGAGTGAGACGACAGACGGCGGATAGCCTTTGGCCGTAGGTTGTTCCCCCAAGGCAAGTCCGATCTCGCGCTGGGCGTGGGCTACGCGGGTGAGCGAGTCCATGATGAGCAGAACCTGCTTGCCCTTGTCGCGGAAATACTCGGCAATCGCGGTGGCCCGCCGCGCAGCACGCAGACGAAGAAGCGGCGAGCGGTCGGCAGGCACAGCGACCATACAGAGTTTCTCGGCTGCGGGTCCCGTCATGATGGAACGGGCAAAAGCGCCCACTTCGCGGCCGCGTTCGCCGATAAGACCGACTACAACCACTTCGGCTTCGGTGTTTTTGGCCATCATTTCGATGAGCACCGATTTACCGACGCCAGAGCCTGCGACGATCCCGACCCGTTGGCCCTGACCGATGGTCAACGCGGCATTGATGATCCGCACCCCGACATCGAGCGGCTTGTCCACCGCGTGTCGCGCAAGAGGATTGAGCGGTTTGCCCATAAGTGGCCATTCATCCGTCGTCATCGGGCGCGGGCGACCGTCGAGCGGGCCGCCTTCGGCGTCGATCACGCGGCCTAAAAGAGCCTCTCCCACGCCCGCCATTCGTCCGCCGCTTCGGATGCGGACGTTCGCTCCAGCGACAATCGGGGCATTGGGTTGATCGAGAAACAGCATGTTCCGACCATCTGCGAAGCCGATGACTTCGCCTTGGACCTTCGAGCCGTCTTCGGTGTCGATCTCGCAGAGCGCGCCCGGCGTCGCGGGAAAGCCCGACGTTTCAAGGATGAGCCCGTCATAGCGCAAAACACGCCCCGTAATCCGCGCAGGAAGCGCGGTTACATTGGCCAGATCGCGGCCGATATGTTCGAGGATCGGGTTCATGCGCCCGGTTTCTTCAGCGTGAGAATGTCTTCAATCCGAAGCGAACCGGAGCTGATCACCACATCGCCCCGCCCAAGCTCGGGATCGGCCTTGATCACCGCTTCGCTGAGAAGGTCGTTGTTCGCGATCTGCTCTTGGATCAAGCCGAGGTCATCGGGGTTGAGACGGATTTTCACATCCTCGACTCCGCTTGTGATGCGTCGGGCGAGTTCGGAAACACGGTCGGAAAAGGCTTTCGGAAATTCTTCGATCTGCGCCGAAATGCGATCCCGAACGAGCGCGAGAACAGCGGTTTCGATCACATGGCTGAGGGCTGCGCCCTCGTCGTGGTGCACATCACGGAGCCGATGCGCAAGCGACAGGAAAGTATTGCGCGCCTGTTCCAGACTTGCGTTGAGTTCGGCGTTCTTGGCGTCAAGCTGGACGGTCGCATCCGCATAGCCCGCAGCATAGCCCGCATCTTTCGCGGCAGCGATCTGTGCCTCGAGTTCTTCAAGGCTCACGCCCTGAACGATCGGTTCTTCCTGCTCTTGGACATCATTGGCAGGTTCCGGGTCGAGGCGTGTCGCCCCGCGCGTGATCGAGTTATCCGAAAAGACATTGGAATACTGGATCGCGGCCGAGAAGTCGCGTCCGGTGAAACCTTTGTCCGTGTTCTTGCGGATCAATTCGATGATGTCCGCAGGTGAGATGGCTTTGGCGTTCGGATCTCTCATGACTTACACCATTTGTTCGCCGCCGCGACCGGCGAGCACGATGGTGCCTGCATCGGCCAGACGGCGGGCCACTGCGATGATCTGCTTTTGCGCCTCTTGCACTTCGGTCAGCCTGACGGGGCCCATGGCGTCCATCTCGTCGCGGATGTTCGCGGCGGCCCGAGTGGACATACATCCAAGGAGCTTGTCGCGGAGCGCTTCTTCCGCGCCCTTGAGTGCCAGAACCAGAAGCTCGGTTTCCACTTCGCGCATGAGTGTCTGCATAGAGCGGTCATCGGATTTGATGAGGTTGTCGAAGACGAACATATTGTCTTCGATCGACTGCATGAGATCTTTGTCGATCTTGCGCAGGTTCGCCTGAATGCGCTGTTCCATATCCTGTTTGGTAAAGTTGAGGATACGAGCAGCGGCCTTGATGCCGCCGATCTGGCTCGCGCGCATGGTCGAGGATTGTTTGAACTTGCGCTGCATCACCTGTTCGAGATCGCGGAGCGGCTCGGGCTGGACCGTATTGAGGCTTGCGATCCTGTTGACGATGTCGGGCTGTATCTCTTCGGGCAGAAGCGAAAGCACCTCTGCGGCAAGACCATAGTCGAGACAGGCCACAACAAGAGAAATGATCTGGGGATGCTCGTCGGCGACGAGCTCTGCGATCCCGCGTGCATCCATCCAGTCGAGAATTTCGATCGGCTTTTCGGTGTTTCCCGGATTGATCCGGCTCAGAACGGATTGGGCTTTGTCCTCGCCCAACGCATCGGTCATGATCTGGCGGACATAGGAAGAGGCCCCGATCCCGATCCCCGTTTCGTTGTTCAGGTCGCTCAGGAATTCCTCGATGATGGTATCGAGCGTGCCGTTGTCGACACCTGAAACCTGATACATGGCGGCCCCGAGATGCTGCACCTCACGCGGTGCAAGGTTTTTAAGGATTTCCGCAGCGGATTTCTCGCCGAAGAGCATCATGAGAACGGCAGCGCGCTGTGTTTTTGTGATCTGAATCTGGGACATCGCTTGGGCCATTAGGTAACTTGATCAAGTTCTTCCGCCATCATGCGATGGAGGATATTCGCAATCCGTGCGGGGTCTTCCTCAGCCATCTGACGGATCACGGCGAATTTCTCGTCACGCGGGACGTTTGATCCCATCGCACTGCGGGTGAGTTCACCCCTGCGGGTGTTCAGACGCTTTTGCAGATCGCTGAGGCTCTCGCCTTCGCCGACTTCGATTGTCGCATGCTTGAAGCCCGGGTCGGATTGAAGGGTCTGGCTCACGGGGACGAGCACACGGTCAAGGATCGGGCGCACGACACCAAGCGCAATCACACCGAGCACGAGAACGATTGCGACCTGACGGATGACGTCGGGCAGCCATGTCCAAGAGGAAATCGCGGAAGGAGCGGCAATCTCGGCGGCGACAAAGGGCTGGGCCATTACGGTCACGCTGTCGCCGCGGCTGTCGTCGAAACCGATGGCGGTTTGCGCAAGCTCTTTGAGTGTGTCGGTCAGGGCGGTTGTGTCCGCGCCCTCTTGTGGTGCGCGCACAAGAATTGCGGCGCTGATCTTGGTGACTTGGGCGGTCGGCGCTTGGGTGTTTACGCGGGTGCGGCTGACTTCATAGTTCTTGGTGGTCGAGCTGCTGCGGTTGCCCGAAGCGGTTTCCGTCGTGGTGGTGGTGGCGGTGCCGTCCTGAAGGACGGGATCGGGGGGCGGGGTGTTGGTGATCGCTCCCGGGATGCCGCGTGCGCCTTGGGCCGAGGATTCAGACAGTTGCTCGGCTTCGGAGAGAACAGCGACCTGCGCGGGATCAACCAGTTCCTGAATGGTTTCCGAACGCGTGAAGTCCATGTCGACAGTGACCTGAACCGAAAGGTTGTCGGGGCCGACAATCGGCGCGACCAATGCTTCGATCCGGTTGCGATAGAGCCGCTCTACGGTGACGCGGTGTTCGAGTTCACGGTCATTGAGGACCATACCCGCATCATCCGAGCCGCGGGAAAGCAGACGCCCCATCTGGTCGACGATGGTCACATCCTGCCGTGCCATTCCGCTGACAGACGAGGATACGAGGTTCACGATGGCTTCGATCTGCCCACTGTCGAGCGAACGGCCTTGGGCAAGCTGGACGAACACCGAAGCGCGGGGGGGCTGGGTATCGCGCAAAAAAGCGGACCGTTCGGGAAGCGCAAGATGGACACGTGCGGCAGCAACCGAGGCAATTTCGGTGATCGACCGCGCAAGGTCGATCTCTTGGGCCTGCCTCAGACGGGCGGCTTCGACCGAGCGAGAGGTTCCCATTTGCAGCTCGGAGAGAACATCGCTTCCTGCGGGCACATTGGAAGGCAGGCCCGCAGAGGCAAGCGTCATGCGCGCTTTATAGAAATCGTTGCTCGCAACCGCAACTTCGCCTGTCGAACTGTCGATCACGGCGTCGATGCCTGCAGCGGTCAAAGTCTCGACGACCATTGCCTTTTCCGCTTCGGCCATTCCGGGATAGAGCGTTTTGCGAGCGGGTTCGCCCAGAAAACTCCACGCCAAAAAGCCCAGAACCAAGATCACGGTAATCAGCACGGCAGGGAGCGCGCGCTGGAACGCGGGCTGGCGCGTGAACACGAACACCTGACTTAGGGCGTTGGTGGCCTGATTGAGCGCCGAGGGCGGTTTGCCTGATGTGTTGGTCGAAGTAACTGACATGGTATTCCTGCGTTATTCGGTCATCAAACCGGCATGTTCATGATGTCGCGATAGGCCCCGAGTGCCTTGTTGCGGACGTTCAGAGCGAGTTGCATCGAGAGCGAAGCCACCTGTTGGTTCACCATCACGGCAGCGAGATCCGTCTCAGCACCGACTTCATAGGCGAAGGCGCTTTCGCGTGCCTTTGCTTGCGATGCGTTAAGGTCCTGCACGGCATCGGTCATGCGGTCGCCGAAACTGGGACCTTCGGGTTTGAGCTCGGGCTTGGGCGCTTCCTTTTGATGGGTGCTCAGGACCTGATAGCTTGCGCCGATATTTCCAACACTCGTGATGGACATGGGCTAATTCCTTAGACGACTTCCGCAAGTTCCGTGAGCGCGAGGCAGTCGCCCGCGTCGATGATCAAGTCTTCTGCTGCAATCTCCGTGCCGTTACAGAGCACGAGCGCCCGCTGCATGACGTTTTCGAGTTCGCGCACGTTGCCGGGCCAGTTGTGTGCCATAAGCGCGGCCAGTGCTTCTTCGGACAGGGTTACGATCGGCTGGCCGCTTTCGATGTGGCGCTCGATCAAGGTCGCAGCGAGAACGGGGATGTCTTCCTTGCGCTCGTTCAACGGTTTGGTCGCAAGAGGGAAGACATTCAGACGATAGAACAGGTCTTCGCGGAAGCGGCGCTCCTGAACCTCTTTGGGCATGTCGCGGTTCGAGGTTGCGATGATGCGGATGTCGACAGGCACTTCGGACTGGCTTCCGATCGGGGTGACGGTGCGCTCCTGAAGAACGCGGAGGAGCTTGGACTGAAGCCCCATCGGCATTTCCGAGATTTCATCAAGAAGAAGCGTGCCGCCGTCTGCTGCGCGAATGATCCCTTTGTTGTTCGCGGCTGCCCCTGTGAAAGCGCCTTTTTCATGACCGAACAAAATCGCTTCGAGCATGTTCTCGGGGATCGCAGCACAGTTGATCGCGATAAAGGGCGCGTCTTTGCGGCGCGAGGCGGTGTGGACCTGACGGGCGAGAACTTCTTTGCCCGACCCCGTGGGACCGTTGATAAAGACTGTGACATCGGTGCGGGCAACGCGCTTGGCCATGTCGACCAGGGCGCCCGTGGATTTGTCGCCGCAGGCCATGGCACCGACCAGCGCGCCGACGGCGTTTGCCATCATGACCACCGAAGCGTCACGGACCGACGCGCTTTTGGGTGCAGGAACCGACAGACGCACAAGCTTGCCGCCGAGTTCCTGGCTTTTTCCAGCGTGGGGGGCGTTCTCGGTGATGATGGCGACGCTTTTCGCGCCCGCTGCACGCGCTGCGTCAAGCAAGGGGCGCGCGCCGCCGCAGGCCTGTTCATATGCGGCGGAGGCGACATAGACCTCGGCGGTTTCACCCGAAGCGGCAAGAGAAACACGTCGACGTTCGAGAAGGTCGGCCAGAAGGTTTGCAGCAGCAAAGTCGGCAGCGTTGATCAGAACTTGGGGCATCGGTGTCACTCCGTTTGGTATTCACGATCAGAGAGGCAGGAGTCGTGCCAAGTCTGCGCGCCCCGTAAAAATATTTCTGAAGCGCCCTAAAATAAGGGATGCCGATGTCGATAAGGCAGACGAGGAGCGGAGAACTGGTCGGGAAAACGGCGCTGTCGGACTTTCGTCATTGTCGGACAACGAATTTCTGACACCTCTTTCGAGAAGGCGCTTGCTTCCTGTGGATATAAGCCTACTCCCTGAGGAAATCGTCGAAAATCAAATGGTTATTTCGGGCGTGATAAGAGGGTTTTGCGCTCGTTTTTTTAAAACCATACTTTCGTATATGTCACATTCCTCAAGAGTGAGCCGTTCCAAGTCGCGTGATAAGCAAAGGATACGGCAAACATGCTTTCTAAAACATACCACCTAAAGTTTCCGGACCTCGACGCGGCTCAAATTGCGGCGCCATTCGTCATCGAGGCTCTCGGCAATGCGATCCCGAGCTGCAACCTTTCTGGCTTGAATGTTTTGATCAGCAAGGAAGGGGACGTTTCAATCAATGTGTTTTTCGGTGCGATTGCCGAACTCAAAGCATTCGAGAAAAAACATGGCGGCTTTCTGGACTCTATGAAGAAGACGTTCCTCTTCAAGTCGACCGGCTTCGATGGTGTTTGCATTTACAATTACGAACGTGGCGAGGACGAAGCGGCCTGATTTAGTTGGCCCGCTCCTTGCACTGCCCAAGCAAAACTATTCGAGGACAAGTGTGTCGCATGCCGCAACACGACAAAAACAATTTGAACGGAAAGGGGGCCGTCTATGAGCGCGCAAGCTGAAGCCGCAAGCGCTACGGATTCCGGTCTCGTCCGTGTGTCGTCCGACAAAATCAGCCGTTTGATGGATCTTGTCGGCGAATTGTCGTTGAGCGTTTCCGAGACGGTGCACTCTCCTGATCTTCAGGGGCTTGATCTGACGTCTTTTGATGCAGCCGTCCATCGCCTCACGATGATTGTGCGCGAGGTTCAGGACGTTGCGACCGAATTGCGCCTTGTCCCGATGGATGATGTGTTCAAGCGGTTGCGCCGCATGGTGCGCGAACTTGAACGTCAAACGGGCAAAAAGATCGAATTGACGATCGAAGGTGGTGACACGGCCATTGATAAACTGGTTGCGGATCGGCTCTATGACCCGCTGCTTCACGTGATCCGCAATTCTGCAGACCACGGGCTCGAAACCACGCCTGAAAGGATCGAAGCCGGTAAGGATGAACGCGGATTGATCCGCCTCGCAGCCTCCCAGATCGGCTCCGAGGTCCGCATTGTCGTTGAAGACGACGGGCGGGGCCTCAACCGCGAAAAAATCCTCAAACGCGCACGTGAGCGCGGTCTCTTCGGTCCCGAAGAAGAGCCTGAACCCTCAACCCTGTGGCGCGTTATTTTCCAGCCCGGGTTCTCGACCGCCGAAACCGTCAGTAACCTGTCGGGGCGCGGTGTGGGGATGGATGTTCTCAATTCGACCATGAGCGCGCTGCGCGGCCGCATCACCGTCGACTCCGAAGCGGGCAAGGGCACCAAAGTGTGCCTCTTTATTCCGGTGTCGTTGGCGTTTCTGGACTGCATCATCCTGCGTATGGGGCGGCATCTCTTTGCGGTGCCGATCGATGTCGTCAACGAAATCGCGCGTCCGAGTGCAGACGAGATGATGAACATCTCGGCCGAGGGCAAACGCGAGATGTTCCGTCTGCGCGGCGAGATGATCCCGATCATCCGTCTCGACAAGTTTTTCAATGAACCCGATCCGCATTACGACGGTGAGGTTCCCAATATCCTCGTTGTCTTCAAAACGGCAACGGGCACGATTGCTGTGCCGGTTGACGAAGTGCTCGACCGCCAGCAGGTCGTGATGAAGCCGCTCGTCGGGCGGCTCTCCTCGGTGCGTGCGAGCTTTGGTTGCGCGCTCTTGGGAACGGGTGAGGTCGCGCTGGTGCTCGACTGCGAACGTCTTGCAGAGGGATCGGCCAAATGATCGTTTATGAAGAAGTCGGCTTCGAGCAAATCCGAAGCTGGCTCAACCAGCGCTGCGGTATCCATTATTCCGACCAGAAAAAGGATCTTTTGGCGCAGCGTCTTTCGCGGGTCCAGCGCGCTTTCGGGATCGATCGTCTTACGGATATGGCGAACCGTCTTCGCGATGCCAATGAACACGATCTGCAACTTGCGGTCATGCATGCGGCGTCGACCAACCACACCTATTTCTTTCGCGAAATGGAAGTACTCGATCGGTTTCGGGATGACATCCTGCCGACTTTGAAAAACCGCGATGAAATCCGTATCTGGAGCGCCGCATGCTCCACAGGCGACGAAGCCTATACCATCGCCATCATCATTGCCGAGGCGCTCGGTCTTGATGCGTTGCGCCGTGTTTCCATCCTTGGGACAGACATCAGTGCCCCCGTGGTTGCACGCGCTGAGCAAGGGGTCTTTAGCCAGCGTCAGCTTGAAAACGTCCCCAAAGAGATCATTGCCAAATACTTCCGCCCTGTCGGAATGGACCAATATCAGGTCATCCAGAATTTGCGTGATCGGTGCACGTTCCGTCGCTTGAACCTCAAGACGACGCCCTATCCGTTCAAGCATCCGTTTCACGTGACCCTGTGTCGGAATATTCTCTACTACTTTGATATTCCTGATCAAAAAGGGACGCTCGACGCGATCTATCAGGTCACCGAACCCGGCGGGTGGCTCATTACGTCGGTGACGGAAAACGTGCGCGACCTTACGGCGCGCTGGACCAATATGGGCACTTCGATCAGCAGGAGGCCGATGTAATGCCGACGCGCGACAGCAAGATCAGAGTGTTGATCGTCGATGACTCGGCCATGATCCGGCGGGTTATCGCCATGGGTATTCAACAGGATGACCGCCTCGAAGTCGTAGGCTACGCCACCAACGGCGAGCAAGCCCGCGACATGTTGGACCGTTTGCGTCCCGACGTCATCACGCTGGATCTGGAAATGCCGAACATGGACGGTTTGACGTTCATGCGCACCTATATGCGGCAGAATCCTGTGCCGACGGTGGTCATTTCTTCGACCACCAACGTCAACAGCCGCGCCACCATTCAGGCAATGGAAGCAGGCGCCGTGGACATCATCGCGAAACCCTCGGCGGGAACCACCGCAGGTCTTGCGAGTATGATGCAGGATATTTGCGTGCGCATCCGTCAGGCGGCTTCGGCCAAGCCCGGAACGACGCGCCCGTCGGTTCTTGTGACCCCTTCGACGTCGAGTGGTATCCAGCTTCCCAATCGCATTCCGCATTCTTGGATCTTTGCGCTCGGCTCTTCGACGGGTGGCATTCAGGCACTGACCCGTATCCTCCCGTTCTTTCCCGCAGAGTCCCCAGGGATCGTGATTTGTCAGCACATGCCCGAGGGCTTCACCCATTCATTTGCAACGCGTCTCGACACGCTTTGCCAGATGCGGGTGAACGAAGCACGCGATGGGGATCTTGTCCAAAAAGGTCAAATCCTGATCGCGCCCGGTGGTGAAAAGCACATGAAGATCGTGCGCACCCAGACGGGTTATCGCGTGCAGCTCGTCGCGGGCGATCCCGTCTGTTATTCGCGCCCCTCTGTCGATGTGCTGTTCGAGTCCGTTGCCAAGGAAGCGGGCCGCTATTGCTCGGCCGCCATTCTGACAGGCATGGGCCGTGACGGTGCGCAGGGCATGCTCCGCATCCGCCAGAATGGTGGGCGCACTTTTGCCCAGAATGAAAAAACCTGTGTGGTCTACGGCATGCCGCAAGCCGCCGCCCAAGTCGGCGCGGCAGAGAGCATCCTGCCGCTCGACTCCATCCCCAAAGCCATGATCGAGGCAATATCGGCAACGCCCGTGCGCTCGAACCCCAGTCTTACCTAAGCAAGAGGAAACCACCATGTCTCAAGCAGCAGAATTCAGCGACGACACGATGAAGGGCGCGTCTGCCCGTGCCATGGATGGCGCGTTCGCAGACAGCGACAATGTCGATGATATGTATCTCACATTTGCGCTCGCCAACGAAGAATACGGCGTCGGCATCGGCGTTGTGACGGAAATCGTCGGTATGCAGCGGATCATGTCCGTGCCTGATATGCCCCATTATATCAAAGGCGTGATCAACCTGCGCGGCAAGGTCATTCCGCTTATGGACGCTCGTTTGCGTTTCGGCATGCCCGAGCGCGCTTATGACGACCGCACCGTTGTCATCGTGATGGATGTGGCGGACGCGCTGATCGGTCTGATCGTAGACGGCGTGAGCGAAGTGCTCGAAATCCCGCCAGCGAATGTCGACAGCAACAGCCAGTTCGGCAAAGGCGGTAAGTCGGTCATCTCGGGGATCGGCAAGTCGGGCGAGCGGGTCTCGATCCTTCTGGATACGAGCGTGCTGGTCTCCGACAGCGACATCAACCTGCCAAAAGATATCGCAGCGGCCTAATGCCGAGAATGGCCCATGACCCGAACCCCGTGCACAGGAAAATGCAGGGATCAGGTGGGATCACCTGCCTCTTTTCTTGGACTGAACGGGTTCTGACGGTCGGGGAAGGCCAAAAAAACGCGATCCGTTCCAAGATTTTTGGGCCGGTAATTACAAAGCGAACGCAACTGCCGTTCTTGATGAATGAAGAAGCGATCCGAAGACACCAAGAGAAGGACCAATTGAATGCCCAAACCGCAAAAGCCCCGCGCGGGGTCGAGTGGCCAAGCCGAAAATGATCCGATCGACAGGATCGTCAAAGAAACGCCGGAAATGGCCCCAGATTTGCAAGACCCTGATGCCCGAACCGAAGGCGAAGCTGAGCAGCAGAAACCCAAGAGAAGAGCGGGGCGCCCCCGCAAGTCTCAACCAACCATAGAACTCGCCTCGCCAGAGACGGACATGCTCGAAAGGACCAAAGACGTGACTAGCCAGAATAATTCCAAAGACATTTCGGTGCTGCCGGGATTTGGGGTGATCGATGCATATCGTGCACTCGGAACACCGATTACCATCGCAGATACTGATATGAATATCCGCTACGTGAACGAAGCCGCGACGGCGATGTTCACGGAAGCTCAGGATCGCATTCGCGCCGATCTTCCGACTTTTTCGGCTAGTTCGCTTGTCGGGACCAATGTGGACATTTTCCACAAGAATCCCGCGCATCAGCGTCGTATGATCACCGAACTCACTAAGCGCGCAAATGGCAGCCTTACCGTTGGGGGCTATCATTTCAACTGGATTGCAACGCCCGTATTCGACGAGAACAACGTCAAGACCGCTGTAATCGTTGAATGGCTCGATAACACTGCCGCCGTTCGCCAGATCAAAGAAGGCGAGCGCCTCTTCCGCAGACTAGAAGAAATGTCAACTGCTCACGATGCGGGAGACATAGACGATTTCATTGACGCCGAAGATTTCCAAGGCGCGTTCAAAGGTGTCGTCGAGTCAATCAACGGCATGGTTCAGTCGCACATCGAAACCAAGAAAAAGGCGATCAACTTCGCGGCCGAGCTTGCCAAGGGCAATTATGACGCCGAGCTGGAGTCCTTCCCGCGCAAGAAAGCTTTCATCAACGAAGCCATGGAAGCTGTGCGTGCCAACCTTCGCAATGATGCGGCTGAAGTTGCGATGCTGATGAAATCCATCAAGGACATGGCAAAGTCTCATGACCTTGGCGATATCGATGTTTTCGCTGATCCGTCCGTATTCCGCAAAGAATACTCGGAAGTCGTGAGCAGCGTGAACGAAATGGTCGGTGGACACATCGAAACCAAGAAGAAAGCAATCGCTTTCGTGACCGAGCTTGCCAAGGGCAACCTTGAGGCACATCTTGAACAATTCCCGCGCAAAAAAGCCTTTATCAATGACGCTATGGAAGCCGTGCGTGCGAACCTCAAAGGTGTAACAGGCGAAATCGACTCCATCGCGGCCTCGATCGCGGTCGGTGATCTCGACATCGAGATTGATCCCAGCCGCTACTCGGGTGCGTTCTCTAACGTTCTTCGTACGATGGGCAGCATCATCACCGCAGTGAACGAGGTTGTGGAAGAAGTTGATACGCTGTCCAACGCCATCGTCGATGGTCGTCTCGATACGCAGGTCAACGTAGGCAAATACTCGGGCGCCTTTGGTGATGTGATGCGCGCATTTGAAAGCGCATTTACCGGCTTGAACAGCTCGTTCGGAACTGTGCGATCACAGATCGACCAGATCGCTGCAACCGTGAGCCAGATGACCCAGGCCTCGCAGTCGCTCGCCTCGAACTCGCAAATCCAGTCGAGCTCGGTGGACGAGGTTTCGTCTTCGACCGAAGAAACCGAAAGCCAAGTGCGTTCGAATGCAACCGCTGCCAATAGCGCACGCGACCTCGTGGTAAGCGCGTCGGACATGGCGACCGACGGCAAGGGCAAGATCGAAGAAATGGTCAAGGCCATGGACGGTATCCGCGCCTCCTCGCAGGACATCGCCAAGATTATCAAGGTCATCGACGAAATCGCCTTCCAGACCAACCTTCTGGCACTTAACGCGGCTGTCGAAGCAGCACGTGCAGGTCAGCATGGCCGTGGATTCGCCGTCGTGGCGCAGGAAGTGCGCAACCTTGCAGGCCGCTCGGCCAAAGCCGCGCGTGAGACGTCGGAACTCATCGACAGCGCAACCAGCCGTGTTCAGGTCGGTGTACGGATCGCTGACGAAACCAGCCACGCCTTTACGTCGATTGCCGACGATATCGAAAAGGTCCGCACTCTGGTGAACGATATCGCTACCGCTTCGGAAGAGCAGTCGCGCGGTGTCGCCCAGATCAACGTCGCGGTTAGTGAAATCGCCAAATCCGCTCTGGTCACAAGCCAGCAGGCAGATGAGCTCGCGGCAAGCGCGGCCCAGATGCAGGCGTCGACTGAGAGCGTGACCAACGAGATCGCACGCTTCCGCCTGCGCCAAATCAGCCGCACTGCCTCGGTCCCGCAGGGGTTCGAGAACCTTTCCCCCGAACTCCTCGCACAAATCCAGCACATGATTGCCGCAAACAGCGCAGGTGCTGCCCCAGTGAAGAAAGCTGTGAACAGCGGACTTCGCAACAGTGACCGCGACGAACGCGGCTTTGGAAACTTCTGATCGAGACGGGCGGGGTCATTATCGGCCCCGCACCCCAAACGGAGAATAAGAAATGCCTCACAATGTTATGATCGTCGATGACGCAGCAATGATGCGCCTCTACATCGCCAGCTTTCTCAAAACGCTTCCCGACTTCAAGGTCGTGGCTCAGGCAAGCAACGGTCAAGAAGCTCTCGACAAGCTGGCCGATCTTCCTTCGGTCGATCTGATCCTGCTCGACATCGAAATGCCCGTCATGGATGGTCTCGAGTTCTTGCGCCATGCCAAACTCAAGACCCGTGCCAAGATCGTCATGCTCTCGTCTGTTGCTGTCTCGGGTTCGGCCCATGCCGCCAAGGCGCGCGAGCTTGGCGCCGACGGCGTTGTCGCCAAGCCCTCGGGAACGGTCTCGCATGACCTCGAAGAAAAATCGGGTGATGAGCTTGCGCGCGTGATGCGCGATCTGATGGTCGCGGCCTAAGCCCATCCGAACCGTTTCGAACACAAATTCACTAATCGACTGACGAGGCTGCCATGTCTGACGAAATGGACGAAATCTGGGCACTGTATCTCGATGACGGGACACAGTCTCTGGACGCGATGGAAGCTGCGCTTCTTGCAATCCAAGGAGATCCCCAAGGGGAGAACTCCGAGCACATCAGTGCGCTTTTCCGTGCCGTTCATACGTTCAAAGGCAACAGCCGTGTTCTGGGTTTAGGGGTCGTCGAAAGCCGTGCGCATTACGCCGAAGACTTGATCGGCCTGGTGCGTGACGAAGGCGTGCCGATGGATGATGAAATCCTCGACATCCTTCTCTATGCGGGCGATGTGCTGCGCGGAATGCTCGAGGAAACCTCGACCGCTCGCGCTGATGTCGATCCTGCGGCGTCCGAGGATCTTCTTGATCAGCTCAAGGACAAGATCGCACGTTGCCGAGAGGCATTGGGCGGTGGCGTCCCTGCCGAGCAAGAGGCCGTGGCACCCGAGCCCGAGACAGTCGCCGAGGCAGAAGTGGAGCCTGTAGAAACGGTGGATGACGAACCACAATCCGAGGTGGCCGTCTCCGAAACCGCCGAGGATGTGCCGGTAGAGACCGAGGAAGCGATCGGGGAAGAGCCGGAAGCCGCCGCCGTTGTGGAAGACGCGCCCGAGCCCGAACCAGCGCCCGAGCCTACCCCTGAACCTAAGCCGGTGGCGAAGCCGTCAACAGGTGCGGCAAAGCGTTTGATCGACGATCCGACCTATCGCGATATCTTCACCGGAATGGCGAATGACGCGGTGCGCAAGCTTCAGGCGATCATGGGGGCCATGGGGCCGGATTATGCGGCATCGAACACCAAAGCGCGCAAAGAGGTCGATAATCTGCACCACGCTTCGGGGCAGATGGGATTGCCGCGGTGGGTCGAGTTCCTCGGTGTGTTTCTCAAGGAAACGCCTTCGAATACCGATGAGGATGTGGAACGTATCGCGGCTCTGGTTCTGTTGATCCAGGAAGCGATAGAAACCGACCTGAACGGTCAGTCGCAGTCTCCTGTTGCGCCCAAGGACGGCAACTTCTTCGACAAGCTTGAAGAGGCTCTGGCCGTCTTGTCAAAAGCGGGCATGGATTGGGCTGCAGGCGAAGAACCTTCGGCCGAGCTGATCAAGGCAAACGCAGCTTTGGTCAACGAAGCGGCCTTGGAAGAAGGCTTGGTGCGGGTCGCTGAAACGGCACTCAATCTTTGCAAGGCGGATGACGCCAAGTCCTATCGAGACGCCGAACTTCGCATGTATGAAGAGCTGAGCGCGGTCGAGCGCGTCCTGCTCGAAGACGGCGGCGTTTCGCGCGTGCGGCCGAGCGAACTCCTCCGCAATTGGTGCGCGGGCCATGCCTTCGACACGATCACGGCGCTCGACACTATTCTGGACCGCTTCAAATCGGGTGACCATTCGGACGCCGCGTTTTCGGGGTTCTCGCGTCAGATGCGGCTGGTCTTCCACGCCTGCGGTCACCACAAGCTCGACACCGCAGGCCAGCTCGCGATGTCGCTCATCGACCTCTTCAGCCGCGTGCAAACCTCGGGCGCGGGGCCCGACAGCATCCTGATGCATATCGCCCGCGGTTTCGTGGATACGATCGAATTGGTCTTTGATGCGCTCGAACAGGGCGAAATTCCCGATACCCAAAATCTCGACGCGCTGTTCGAACAGGCGTCCAATGCCGCCTTCCTCTCCGAAGGTCTGCTCACCGCGACGGCGATCGAGCGCAAGCTGAACCTCCCGCTGGAATTCCATCGCGTTCTGTCGCCAGACAGCGTCCGCACGGCATCTGCTGCAATCGAAGCGGGCCAGCATTTCTATATCGTCCGCACAGACATCAACAGCAACGATGCGTTGGCCGAAAAGTTCTTCGAGCTGATCAGCTCCGACCTTGTGGACTCGATCACCAACGTTACGGTTTTCCGTGGCAATGAGACGCTGTTCGACTTCCTCTTGGCGTCGAGCCTCGAACAAGGAGATTTTGTGGCCCGCATCGCCGAGATCGACCCCTCGGGCAAAGATGTCAGCGTGCTGCGGACCCTTGAATACAACGTCGAAACCGTCGCTGATATGAAGGGCAACGTGACGCCCGACATCGACCAGGGTCTCAATCAAGGCCAAGGTCTGACGGCTGAAATGCTCGAGGACATCAGCGAAGTCGCCGCAAGCCAAGCTATGGTCAACCATATGCTTTCGGACCTGAGCGAAGTCGATCTAAGCGAAGCGGTCGAAACCCTGATCCGTAATGCAAAGGACAATCCCGCCTCTGCCTTTGACGGGATCAGAAAGATGGTTGCCGAGCATTCGGCGCGTCTTCAGGAGATTTGCCAAGTCGAAAGCCAGCTTGTCGCGCAGATGGCACATCTTCAGGAGCAGACGGTCGCCATTCGCTCCAAGCCCGTCGAAGTCCTGATCCGTCCGCTCGAGGCATTGGTCGAGACGATCTCGCGCCGCGCCAAGAAAGAGGCGAAACTCACGGCTGCGGGCGGCGATTTGACCATCGACGTGACCTTGATGGAGAACCTCCGCAAGATCCTGCGCAGCCTGATCACAGCGCGTTTCAATGGCGAAACCGCTGCTCCGAATTCGCTTCATCTTTCGTTCCACCGTGACGAAGAGCGTGTGCTTGTCACGCTCGAAGACGATGGCGGCAAGTCCGAGCGGAACGCAATCGAGACCGAGGAACTTCAGGCGCTTCTGGCCCAGTCCGGTTCCGATTTCCGCCAGCTCGCTGTTCCGGGTGGTGGGATGCGCTTCCATATTTCTATGCCGCTCGCGATGGTCGTTCTCGAAGGAATGGTCGTTGGCGTCGAAGGTGTCCGCTATGTGATCCCTGTGGATGCCATTCGCTCGATTGTTCAGCCCGAACCCGATGCTCTTCGCAGGATCTCGGCCGGCAATGGCCAGATGATGCTTCGTCTGGAGGATGGGCCGCTCATCGGGGTGCACAATCTCTCGAAGAACGGGGTCAAGGCGACCTCGGATTCCGAAGGCGTCACGCATCGCCGCGTCTATGTGATCCTGAATGCGGGCAACCGTAATCTTGCGATCCCCGTCGACGAGCTTTTGGGGCAGCAACTCGTTCTGCTGCGTCCGTTGCGCGGTGTCCTTCGCCACCTCAAGAACCTCACCGGGATCGCTCTTTTGGCGGGCGGCGAAGTGGGTATGGTCCTGTCGACAAACGCTTTGTCGGCAGTGGAAGAGATCGCGGCCTAAGATATTGATGCGGCGTTGAAAAATGCCGCATTCCGCCCCTAAATTTTTCCGCAGATTTCCGTTCTTGTTACCAGTGATAGTGCTTTAATCCAGCGAATGAGGCAGGGAATGACTTTTTTAAATGCGCGGTCCACGTATCGCCGAGCGGAAAACGCAACCAATCTCGATGCTGCCGATCCGCACGAGATCATCGTCGTGACCCTGACCGAGCTTGAAAAGTCGCTTGCCGTGCTCGCAAAGGCCGCTGAGACAGGCGCGCCCTATTCGCCGCATCATCTGAACCGCGCCTTTACTGCGATCTATATTCTTCAATCCAGCCTTGATTTCGAAAAGGGCGGAGAGGTCGCGACGAACCTTTTCCAGGTTTACGAATATTGCCGACTTCAGGTGTCCGAGGCGTTTTCGCGCAAACCCGATCCCAAGCTTGCATCTTGCAAAGACAACATCTCGGCTCTGCTCGCGGCGTGGCGTCAGATCAAGCCGACCGAGGTTTGAAGATGACCGGATTGGGGTATGACCGACCGGCGGCGGAAACCGCCGTTCTGATCGAACTTGCGCTTGACCGTATGGTCGAGGCGATTGATCTGCGCAAGTTCGAGGATGCGATCTCGATCATCGGCGAGCTGCGCGCTCTGACCGGCGAGATCACCGACAGCTCCGCTCTTTGTGCGCGTGATGCAGCACAGCAAGCCGCAGACAAGCTGCTTTATCTTCAGGAGAAAATGGCGCTTCAGCTTCGTGCCGAACGCAGTGCCGAAAAAGGCCGGCCTGCCTATGTGCGCACCCAAGTCATGGTGCGCTGATGCGACGGGGCGGTTGCAGAACCTGCGCCTTCATGCGGATCTACCTGATCGTCGCTTTCGCATTGATCTTCATGATCGGCTTTGTGCCGTCTGTGGCTGAAACCTTGCTCGGGCGTTTACCTACGCCGATGGAGCTGGGCCTTGTTGTGCCGCTCTTCGGGATACCTGCGTTTGTGCTGCGATATCTGATGTGGAAAAAGAAGACGCTGATCTAGTGATCTTCGATCAGGTCCTTGGCCTCGAGCACGCGTGACGCTTTGACCGTTCCATCCTGTTTATAGACCGTCACTTCTACCAAGAAATCATGAAGCTCGGATTTGGGGCAGGGAAGGGGCTCGGGAAGAGTGACCTTGGGATTGAGGGGCTGAAAGAACATTTGGCTTCTCCTATCAATAATGAGGTGGCTGCAAATCCCGTGCCAGTTCATTGCGCCTGGAACGAGGTCACAAGCACTTCGAAAATCGGTTCGCTGTAATCGTCGGTTCCGAGAGCGATATTGAGCTGTTCTCTGGATTGCAGGGAAATAGCGCGCAGCAGATCGCTCCCGCTTGCCCCATCCTCGACCGCGCGGCGGATCGCCTCGGACAAGAGGGCGTCGAGCTTTTCATCCACGCTATCGATCATCGCTTCGATTTCGACCCTCTGGGGGGCAGAGCGCTCCACCATGAAGGTAAAACCGACTTCAGCCGCGCGGCCTGTGCCGGGAAGTTCTGTCACGACGCCCACGGGCAGGTTCAGATAGACCGGATCGGGCAGGGGAGGCGTCTTTTCCACGATGGCAGGTTGCAGATGGGGTTCGGTGCGAAGTGTCGTGACGCCATAGGCAAACGGCAGGATCACGAGAGCAAAGCCGCCGAGAATGAAAAGCTTGGTTTTGTCCATGAAAATACCCCTTCGCCGAGGTGCATTCACGAACCGTGCCGTAAACTTCGAGATGTCTGTCTCGAAAGGATATAAAAAGTATCAAAAAGGATGGAAAAAGGCCTAAAACTCTTTGGCGTTGCGCCGTTTCAGTCTCTGACAGAAAACACCGACAGGGCGCACGCGTCGATGACCGATCCTACCTATAAACCGCTCGTTCCCGTAACGCGCAATCTTCCTGCTGTTTTCAAGGGGAAGACGTCGGATCAGCCTTCCGATAGCACAGCCTATGAGCTGGTGAAGCGCGAAACCTATTTGCGCGACAGCGAGGACGTCGAGAGGTATCTTCCCGATATTCTGGGCCGTGTGCTGGCGCGGGTCTGGATCGATCCGCATTTCAAGGATCGTTTTGCTGCGGACCCCAAGGGCACCCTCGAGGCCTATCACGTCTATCTTCCGACCTATATCGACATCGAGTTCGAGACCGAAAGCGCGCCGCGCCCACAGGTCATCGTTTATGAACGAAACAAATACGGCAGAAGAAACAAACTGATTTTTCTTCGCCTGATGATGATGGCGGGCCGATGATGAAAAAGACTGCTCTTCTCATGGCGATCCTGCCCACGCTGGCCCAAGGCGCGACGCTTGCCGACGCCATGGCCGCCTTTGCAGAAGGGCGCTCGGGGGATGCGGCTGCGATGTTCCACGAGCTTGCTGTTGCAGAAAACCCGAAGGCGCAGTTCAACCTTGCTTTGCTCTACTTCAAAGGGGCGGGGGTTCCCGAAAACCATGGTCGCGCCTTTGAATGGGCGTGGCGCGCCAAGCTGCACGGTCTTGTCGAAGCCGAGGCACTTTTGGCGCAGATCGGAGCTTCGTTATCCCAAGAGGCGCAGAACGCTCTGGCGGACAAGCTCAAGTCCGAACTGATGCCACGGGCGTTCGAGGCCGATACCCGCGCGATGCTGGCCATTGCGGTGATCGAACGCGAGCTACGGCCCGAGGCCGATTTCGTCGAAGCCTATGTCTGGAACTCGCTTGCCGTCGCGCTTGGTCGCACCGAAGCGGTCGAGCTGCGCAATGCCAGCCTTGCCTTGATCGAAGACGATGAACGTCTCTCGGCCCAAGAAAAGGCCACCCAGAAACTCGACGAGCTTTGCGCTGTTCTGGGCGCAAAGCTCTCGGTCTGTTCCATTTTTTCCAATAGCTGAAAAAAGCTGCGCCTGCTGCGAAGGACTGGGGGGCCTCTATCGCAACAGGCGCAAGCCGCACACTGGTGTTGGGGTCAATGGCGGCGATACTTGGTGATCGTGTTTGCAGCCTCGAGCGGCATGCCGAGATCGGTCGAAATCTCCGAGGCGCTGTGCCCGATGCGCGCCATTTCGATGGCTTGCTCGATCATGCGTTCCCCCGCGAGCCATTCCATGTCGGTTTGCAGGCTCTGGATGTCCGAATGGATGCGCTCCATGGCATCGCTTGTCGAGCGTGCCGACTGGGTGCTGAATTCTGCAAGACGCGCATCAATGCGGGCCAAGAGCTCCTGCTCTCGGTTTGCAAAAGCGGTTTCGGCTTTGTGGCGTGCACGCTTGGCGGCCGCCAATGCAAGCGCCAGACCCAAAAAGCCAACGCCTGCAATAATGTAAGTCGGTTCGATGCCTGTCAGCATACTGGTCTCCGCTGATAATCTAGCAGTTACGAATTGAGTTCCATGTAGCTTTGGAACAGGCTTTCCGTGATCGCATCGAGATCGATTGGGTAATCACCCGAGGCAATCGCTTCTTGTAGGCGCGTGACGATCGGAAGATCGATCGGCGCCGATCCCTTGAGCTCGGCGGGGAGCTGTTGCGCAGCCGCACTCAGGCTTGCCGTATCTTCAGAAGGCGCGCCGCTGACGACGGTTTGCGCAGGCTGTCCACCTTGCAAACGCGAGATCGTGTCATCTCCTGGGCGTTTGGTAATCGGCGACCCGCCCGATTTAGAAATTGAGTCAACCATTTTGGACCTCCATACGCAGGTAGTAACGGCAGGAATTCAGCCGATGTTAGGGCGAATTGATACAGAATTCTTTCCGTCGACGATTGCTTTGATAACCTTCTGACTTTGAAGGTTTTTCACTCTTATAATGTCGCCCAATTCCCCTGCTTCGAGGGCCTCTCCCGAGGCGGAAACCTGGATGCCGTTCGCATTGATCTTTAAGACGACAGGTTGCCCTTGAACTATTAGCCAATCCGTCTCGAGGTGACGCATAAAAACCATTTGTTCAGCGGTCACACGCGACTTGAGGCGACGACCGATGACATCTTCGAGGCGTGAAAAGGTTTCCGGGCTACTCCGTGAACCGCTTGGGGCAAGCATCACATCCTCTTCTGAAATCATTTGGCCGCTTTCCATATTCCGCTTGAGTACGACCACCATTGCGCCCGTGGTCTCTGCTGCACGCAATGGTGCAGCGGGACGCTGGGGTGCATAGGTTGTTCGGGTGCGCATCGAGCGGCTCCATTCATCTCCACAGCGGATCACGGCAGTGCCCCAATCTCCGCCCCGAGGGGCGACGGTCGGGGTGGTGTCACAGGCTGGAAACGGGCGAATAGAGCCCATGGGTGATCCATCCCTGATACCGGCGGCGCGCATCGCTTCGAGCACAAGGCTTTCGGCTTCTGCGCCACTGACGCCATCCGCATAGTCCTGAGCAAGAGCCGTGCCGCTTGCGAGCACAAAGGACAAAAAGATCACCCGAGCGAGCATTAGAACTGCGCCTCCACAAAACGGATCGGGCGGCCGTCGAACGACGCGGCCGAGCGTGTCGGGTCCATGGGGCGCAGCGTGACCGAGCGTCCGCTCACGTGCACCACCTCGAGCATTTCGACCGAATTCGAGCGATCCGCGGTAAAGGCGATGGCGGCACGCGAAAGCCCGTGCTGGCTTCCGATCGGAGCAGTGAGTTGACCACCCGAAAGCGCAAGGCGCGTGGTGATCGGTTCGCAGGATTTTTGGCTGAGCAGCGTGTCGAAAGCATCGCTCAAACCCGAGGTCAGCTGTGCAGCCATTTCGCTTCGGGTGGCTTGGCTCATGACCCGCGCGCTTTCGAGAAGTTGCGGTCCGACAAGCCTCACATCACGGGTGACGGCTTGTTCAAAGACGGACCCATCGGACCCGATCAGTCGCATGTTGAGGTCGAGACGAAGCACGTCGCCCTTGCCTGTGTTTGCCTTTTCGATCCTGATATCGGGGATGAAACCATAGTCGCCCGCGCCGAGCGCGACCGATCCCTGGGTCAGGATTTTGTAATTCTGGCTGTCGGGGACACGGGTCGAACGCGGCATCTCGCGGTCCGTGACGCGAAAGGTTCCTGTCGCAGGATGGCGGTCGAGCACGCCGAGAAGCGATTCATATACATCGACCGCAAGCTGTTCGGTCCAGGCAGGGGCATAGGGCGAGACGCGGATCTCGGGTCGATAGGCCGTCACATTGAGCCGTGCTGCGGCCTGACAGGTGACAAGTCGTTCCGTCCCGACCAAGGCGCGCACCTTGACTTGCCACATGTCTCCGTTCCGCTGGGCGGACAGAAGCTCGTTGCGCAGCACGTGGCCGACGGGACGGACAATGGCTAGATCCCGCTCGACGCGGGTCATATTCACAACCGTATGGCCCTGAACCGCTGCACCACCCGCCATCGCGGCATTAAAGAGCGCATCCGCCACGGCGCGGCGGCGCGCTGCGTCCTGATCACTCGGCCCGTTGATGATCGCAACGCCCGTGGATTCGATCCAGAGCGTTTCTTGTGCCGGTGCGGCGGTGCCGATCAGCAGAGCCGCAAGGACTGCCCCCAGCCGCTTCATAGCGCGCCCTGTGCCGCCCGAAGGATATAGGCGACGGTGTCTTTATCGACGGCAAGTTGCACTTCGTAGCCGTCACTGCCCTTGGGCTGGATGTTGAGGGTGCGTGCCCCGCGAAGTGTTCCGCTGACAACCGCATTGAGATTGTCGTCACGGGTCACCATCTGGCGCACGTTCGTGGTCGCGTTGATCTGGATGCCGTGGATCTGTTCGGTCAGATCGCGCATGGCGTCCATCCGCGCGGCTTTGAGCGCAAGAAGGCGCTTTTCATTGATCGTTTTTCCGGGTTGGCCGTTGATCTGGGCAAATCCTATGCCCGTGATCATCGTCGGAGCGACGATTTCCTGCGTCGGCATCGGGGACATAGCCGCAGCAGGGGTGCCACTCTCGAGCGTGTCGAGATTGTCCTTGATCTCGGCCAAGGCGGTCGTGCGCTCGTCCGCATCCGGCGGAAGCGCCTGCTGGGCGGTCGTGACGGTGCAGCCCGTAAGCAAAAGCGCCACAGCGGCACCAGCAAGGGCGGTGTTCAGTTTAATGGATGTCTGGAAGGGCAAGGCACTTCTCCACGGTTTGCGTCTCTCGTTGGCCCGAAACCTGCAAACGACATGCCATCTTTATCTTTGGCTGCCCCTAAAATGACCCCTCCTCTGGCACGTTACTTGCAGCGAGGCCGGTAATCTCTAACCGGACGAGGCAATAAGATGTGCCCTGAGTGCAGCAAAACGTATCGCCCCTTCAATATGGGGGCGAAGTGATGGAAGCGCAGATCCGACCGACGATAGCGGGGCGGCTGGGCGATCTTACCTTGCCCTTGGGTATCCTTGCGATTGTGGCGATGATGGTCCTGCCGCTCCCTGTGGCGCTGCTGGATGCCTTCTTTGTCGGCAATATCCTGTTGTCTTTGCTTGTGCTGATGGTGTCGCTCCATAGCTATCGCCCGCTCGATTTTTCCAGCTTTCCCAGCATCTTGCTTATCGCGACTGTTCTGCGTCTCGCGCTGAACGTGGCCTCGACGCGCATCGTTCTGACGGATGGGCACTCTGGCTCTGCGGCGGCGGGACAGGTGATCCAGGCCTTTGGCGAATTTGTCATCGCAGGCAATTTCGTCGTTGGTCTTTTGGTCTTTGCGATCCTTGTGATCATCAACCTTGTGGTGATCACCAAGGGTGCAGGCCGTGTGTCCGAAGTGTCGGCGCGTTTCACCCTCGACGCGATGCCGGGCAAACAGATGGCGATCGATGCCGACCTTAACGCAGGTCTCATGACACCCGAAGAAGCCAAGATCCGCCGCGCGGATGTTGCTGCCGAGGCTGACTTTTACGGTGCGATGGATGGTGCCTCGAAGTTCGTCAAAGGCGACGCGATGGCGGGTATCCTGATCCTTGCGATCAACGTCATCGGCGGGATCATCATCGGCACGGCACAGCATGGCCTGAGCGCGGGCGAGGCTGCAGAAACATACGTGCTACTGTCGATCGGGGACGGTCTGGTCGCCCAGATCCCCTCGCTTCTTCTTTCCATTGCGACCGCTGTGATCGTGACGCGTGTGTCCTCGTCGCATGATATGACCAAGCTCATCGGCAAGCAGATGAACATGAGCCGCGCTTGGGTGCCTGTCGCGGGCGTCATGGCACTGCTCGGGTTTGTTCCGGGAATGCCGAACATGCTCTTTATCGTGGCTGCCGCGGGTGCGGGGGCTGTTGCCTATTTCAATCGCAACAACACCGGCGCGGATGATACCGAAGCCGTTGAAACGGAAACGCCCGAAGAAACCGAAGGTCAGGCCGAAGGCGTAACTCCCGCCGATGTCACGGACCATGCCCCGATCTCGCTCCAGATCGGGTATGGGCTCATCGGCATGGCAGGAGACGGGGGCGGCGCTCTGGTTTCGCGGATCACCGCAATCCGCAAAGATATCTCCAAAGCACTCGGCTTTGTCGTGCCCGGCGTGCGTATTCGCGACGATCTGAGCCTTGCGCCCAACCAGTATCGCATCCGCATAGGCCAGACGATCCTCGGCGAAGACATGATCTATCCCGACCGCAAACTCGCGATCCCGGGTGGTGGGTCGAGCCGCAAGCTCAAAGGTATCGAAGTCAAAGAACCGAGCTTCGGGATGGATGCCGTCTGGATTCTGCCCCATCAGGTCGCAGAGGCCGAGGCCGACGACCACGTGGTTGTCGAACCCGAGTCCGTGATTGCCACCCATATTTCGCGGGTTGTGACGATGCATGCCGCCGATCTCATCGGCCCCGACGACGTGCGGGTGCTGGTGGATACGCTGGCACAGGTGAGCCCGACCTTGGTCGAAGCGGTGGTGCCCAAGCTTGTCCCGCTCCATACACTGACGGCTGTTCTGCGTCACCTTCTGGCAGGGCGTATGCCTGTGGGCGATATGCGCCGCATCCTCGAAGGACTTTCGGAAATCGCGGATCGCAATCTTCCTGCTGCGGAGATGGCCGAATATCTGCGCCCGATGCTCTCGCCGCTTTTGCTTCAGCAAATGGGCCCGATCAGCCAGCCTATTCCGCTTGTCACGCTTGATCCCGAACTTGAACAGCTATTGATCCGCACCCGTCAGAACGGCGGTGTTGATCAAGGTCTCATCATCGAAAACGGGCTGGCCAGCACGATCATCACGAGCCTGTCCGAAGCGCTCGAAGGCGCAGCGGGCAATGGCAAACAAGCGGTCGTCGTGGTGGCCCAGCCCCTGCGCCGCGCTTTTGCCGCCTTCCTGCGACCCCATATCCCCGATGCGATCGTGCTCGGGATCAACGAGCTTCCCGAGACGCGCCGCGTCGAGGTTCTCGGAGTGATCGGCGGCGCAGCGGCGCTTCCGCGCCCAACACCACAGCCCGCCCCGCAACGTTCGCCGGTGATGGAGTAAGCCATGTCCACAATCGTAGTCAGAGCCTCGGATTCAGCACTTGCGATGGATGAAGTCATGCGTCGGTTGGGACCCAATGCCTTGATCCTGTCGACGACGAACAAGAACGGGCAGGTCGAGATCAGAGCGACGACCGAAGCGCCAAAGCCGAAGCCGCAAAAGGAAACGACAAGGCTCAAGCTGGTCGAAAGCCCGCCTCTTGCCGAGATGCCACAAGAGAAAACCGAGCTTACCTTTGCGGATGTTCTTGCCGCACGCCAAAAGGAGATCGACCGCCTTGAACACAAGTCGCCCCAAGAGACTGGCGCGCACCATGTGCCGCATGTTCTGGGGACTCTCGGCCCGTCGCTCGATCATCCCTTTGGTGGGTGGTCAGGCTATTCCCCCGACTTTCTCGCGGATTTGCGGAACGAGATCGCAACGGGCTGCGCGGACGGGATGGGGTTTGTAGCGCGGCTGGCCAAGGCCCTTGTGCTGGGCGAGAGCGAGCAGGCGACGGGACGTTTCGCGCGCACCTTGATCATCGGACCTTCGGGCGGGGGAAAGTCCCTCTTGGCGGCGCGTCTGGCGGGCGAGTGGCTTTGTGACGAGACACCTTCGACGCCGCGGATCATCGTGCCATCGCGGACTGTGCAGCTTTTCCCTGATCGCCTTGCAGGGCAGGCGCGCTTGATGGGGCTCAGGACCGAACGCCCGCTGTTGCAAGACCTTATCGCGCGCGAAGAGTGGCAAAAACCAACCGCCGCGCCGCAAATTTTCGACCTCTCCGAGATCGAGGATCTGACCCCTGACGAGCTTCAGGGTCTGATCATTGCGGGCAAGACCGAAGTCATACTTGTGCTGCCCTCGGGGATGCATCCCGCACTGATGGCGCAGAGCCTTGCCCGTTGGAAATCCTTTGCGCCGCGCGTCGCGCTCAGCCGCACCGATGCCATCTGCCCATCCCCCGAAGAGCTCTGCGCGATTGCCTCGACAGGTCTCAAACTTGGTCACGTTGCGCGCCGTTCGGGCGTTCCCGATGCCATCGTTCAAGCCGGACGGGAAACGATTGTGACTTGGGCAATTAGCTGGCTCCAAGGTCCATTCGCCGCGCAGGTGGCCCGATGATTGCAATGAGTTACCCAAGAGCGCTTCGGCGCAGTGGTTCAAACCAGAGGAGACCTCGGAAATGATCCTCACAAAAGGCTATGCCGAGCAGAGCCCGTCACCTGACAAGCTGGTCAAGGACCATATGCATATCGTGCGCAAGATCGCATGGCATATGTTCGGCCGCGTCGGTCGGCTTGTGGAAATCGAAGACCTTTTGCAAGTCGGCTACATGGGACTGATCGATGCCAGCCGACGCTATCAACCCAAAGCGGGCGCCTCTTTCGGGTCCTATGCCGCCATTCGTGTGCGCGGTTCTATTGTCGACTTTCTGCGCGATAACGCCAGCGTGTGCCGAAGCACGATCATTATGCAGCAAAAGGCCAAAGCCGCGACCGCCAAGCTCGAGCAACAGCTCATGCGCGCGCCCGAAAAGGAAGAAGTCGCCAAAGAACTCGGGATCACGGTGGGCGAACTCGAGGATTGGGAAAACCGCTTTGCCGCAGGGCAGGTCAAGTCGCTCGACGAACTTTATACCGACCAGTCAAATCTGTTTTCGGACAACATGGCGCGCACCGCCGAAGACAATATCCAGCAGATGCAGATGAAAAAGCTTTTGCGGCGTGCGCTTGGCCAGCTTCCTGAGCGAGAGGCTCTCCTTCTTCAGCTTTACTATGTGGAAGAGCTGAACGTCTATGAAATTGCAGAAGTGCTCGGGGTAACGACGGGACGCGTCTCGCAAATCAAAAAAGCCGCAGTGGAGCGGCTTCGTAAATTCATTACAGAGATGGAAGAAGGGGGCGCTTAGGCCCCCTTCTTTTTAGATCGTAAACGCGGGCATCACCGACGCACCCGCTGCGATACGGCGCGCCCATGCATCGATGTCCTTGCCGAACATGGAGCGGGGATCGGTGAGAACGGACAAGAGGCCTTCGACCGCGATGAATTTGATCTTCTCGACGGGGTCCATATCGCCACGGTCGAACGGGGACCAGTTCTGGCCGCCCAGACGCACTTCGCTCTTGGTGTCTTCCAGTCGGATATACCATTCGAAGCCATACAGATCGAAGGCTTCGATGTTCTTGCCCATGTCCAGATCACGGCGCTGGATCATGTGCATGCGGATATATTCGCGTGTTGTATCGAAAGTCAGTTTGATGATTTCGGATGCGATGGAGGACCAGCCGTTCTCGACCGTGTTGGACAGTTCGATCCACTCGCCGCCTTCTTGCGGACGGAAGGCGAGCATTTCGAGCGCTTCGATCTCTCCGATGACATAGTCATGGGTGCCGATACGCAGGCGTGCGATCGGTTCGGGAAGATTGTTGGCAATCGCAGGGCTCGGCGTGCGCGCGACGACGTCGTGCGCGGGATCGTGACTTCGGCGCGGGCCGGAACTCACATAATCACCGTTGCTGAACTCATCGAGTATTCCGCAGGCCGAAGGGGTCAAGACAAACTCGTTCCCGCGCAGGTCGGCAAGACCCGCAATGCGCATGGAGGTTTGTTCAACGGCGGTCGCATGACCATTTGCCGCCATGCGCAAAAGGCCGACCAGAACGTGCGAGGCCGCACCCGGATCGTGCTCGCGAACGGCGGAGATGAGATCGAGAAGATCTGCAGCCGTGTAGAGCTTTCTTGGAGCTGCGGCGGCGCTGTTATCTTTACTTTGGGCAGCAGTCTGCATGTGGCTATACTTTCCTTGTGACAGGTTCGGAAAGTGTAACGTTCTGTTTTGCCACTTTGTTTAGGACTAAGTGCGGAATTCAACCTTTGAACCCCGCGCCTAGCCTTTCGGTCACAGGCTAGAACTCAATGATCATTCCGTCGCGTCCCAAATGGAGCATACCGTCAAAAACCGGACGGATTTCTTCGATCCAATGCTCTTGGGTGAATGCAGGGTCGTCGCTCGGGATAAGATGGTGGAGGGCGAGCGCGGGAACTTTGGCGCGCGCTGCGATCCTGGCGACTTCTTGGGCCGAAGAGTGCGAGCGCTCCAGATGGATGCGCAACCGATCATCCCCGTTTCCGACGCGGGCACAAAGGGCAGCAATCCCTTCGGACAGCATGGCTTCGTGGATCAAGAGGTCGGACCCTGCGGCAAAGCCCACCATGTCTTGGATCGGTGCGGTATCTCCCGAAAAGGTGACGGATTTCCCTTTATGATCGAAGCGGAGCGCGAAACTGTCCACAAGGGGCGGGTGCTGGTTGCGGATCGCGGACACCTTGATATCGAACAGCGTGAACGCTTCGGCCTCCAGCTTTTGCAAGGCTACGAGAGAGCCGAGATCGGGGCGCCCCTCATCCGCGATACGCAGGGCGATATCCGCCTCCATCGACGCCAGAAACCCGCGCCAATACGCGCCAAGTCCCTCGGGGCCATAGATCGGAATGGGGGTCTTGAGCCCTGCGGTCCATGCCGTGTGGATCAGCGGGCCGAGTTCCAGATAATGGTCGGAGTGCAGATGCGTGATGAAAATGGCATCGATCCCCGTCAGGGGAACGCCTGCATCACAAATCCCGCGCGTCACCCCCAAGCCTGCATCGATGACGATGGTCTTGCCGCCGAGCCGCAAGAGGCTCGACGTCGGCATTGGGGTGCCGGGGCGAATGGCGGGGCCGCCTTTGGTGCCCAGCAATGTCACTGAGGAATGGGTCATTTGCGTTTGCCTGAAAGAAAAAGGGCCGGCACATCGGCCGGCCCCTTATGCTTAGATGTCTTTGTAGTTGATCTCTTTGACGTCTTCGCCGGGTGCGGATTTTTCGCGGCGCACAATCAGGCGGTTGATCGCATTGAGATAAGCCTTGGCCGAGGCCACAACGGTATCGGTGTCAGCAGACTGGCCCGTGGCAATGCGGCCCTGTTCCTCAAGGCGCACCGAAACGGTTGCCTGCGCATCGGTGCCTTCGGTTACGGCGTGCACCTGATAAAGCTGCAAGCGGCCGCCATGGGGGAAGATTTCCTTGATCGCGTTGAAGGTCGCATCGACAGGGCCGTCGCCGTTGGACTTGATCGACTTTTCCTCGCCGCCCACAACGAGCGTCAATTCTGCCGTCTGCGGACCTTCGGTGCCGCAAACCACGCGGAGCGACTTGAGCTTGAGGTGGTCTTCGACGGTTTCGTTCTGGGTCACGAGCGCGATGATGTCGTCGTCAAAGACTTCTTTCTTGCGGTCGGCGAGATCCTTGAATCGCACGAAGAGATCGTTGAGCTGGTTGTCGGCCATCGAGTGGCCGAGGCTGTCGAGCTTGGCGCGGAGTGCCGCGCGGCCCGAATGTTTGCCCAAGGGGAGCGACGTGCCGGCCAAACCCACGTCTTCGGGACGCATGATCTCGAAGGTTTCCTTGTTCTTGAGCATACCGTCCTGATGGATGCCGGACTCGTGCGAGAAGGCGTTTTTGCCGACGATCGCCTTGTTGAACTGGACAGGGAAGCCCGAAGCGGTGGACACGCGCCGCGAGATGTTCATGAGTTTGGTGGTTTCAACATTGGTGTAGAACGGCATGATGTCGCCGCGCACCTTGAGCGCCATGACAACTTCTTCAAGCGCGGTGTTGCCTGCGCGTTCACCAAGGCCGTTGACGGTGCATTCGATCTGGCGCGCACCGCCCGCAACCGCGGCAAGGGCGTTGGCGGTCGCCATGCCAAGGTCGTTATGACAGTGGGTCGCAAAGATCACATCATCCGCCCCGGGAACGGTCTCGATCAAGCGCTTGATGAGATCGGCGCTTTCCATCGGCGCGGTATAGCCCACGGTGTCGGGAATGTTGATCGTGGTCGCACCTGCTTTGATCGCAATCTCGATTACGCGGCAGAGGTAATCCCACTCGGTCCGCGTTGCATCCATCGGCGACCACTGGACGTTGTCGCAGAGGTTGCGGGCATGGGTGACGGTCTCGTGAATGCGCTCTGCCATCTCGTCCATGGTAAGGTTCGGAATGGCGCGGTGAAGAGGCGATGTGCCGATAAAGGTGTGGATACGGCCCGAGCCTGCGGGGCGGATTGCCTCGGCGCAGCGTTCGATGTCCTTGAAGTTCGCGCGGGCAAGTCCGCAGATCGTCGAATTCTTGGAGCGCTTGGCGATCTCGTGAACGGCGCGGAAATCCCCTTCGGAGGCGATGGGGAAGCCTGCTTCGATAATATCGACGCCCATATCGTCAAGAAGCTCGGCGATTTCGAGCTTTTCGTCATGGGTCATGGTTGCGCCGGGGGATTGCTCGCCGTCACGCAATGTGGTGTCAAAAATCAACACGCGGTCTTTGGTCATCTGGATAGTCCTTTTCTTTCCTTAGCTGGTTCGTCCGGCGCTGAAACCCCTCTGAGCGGTCGCGCCGACAGGCACGCTCAGAGGCGGCTAAGGAGAAGTAGACCAAGCGAACGCAGTGCACCGCGCGGGCGGGCAACAGGGGTGATATGTGCGTTACTGGTCATAGCGGCGACTATACGCACGATTCTCCTGAGGAAAAGACCTCATTTGCATAAGCGGACGGGAAAGTGGCACTTTGCCTGTCCCGGTCTGCGGCGCACTTTCTCAATCGCGTCTGACTTCGGCGCTCTGGATAAATCTCGGATGCGTTCTAGCTTGGGAATTATGGAGAGAACACTTGTCATAGGCGCCTCTGGCGGGATCGGTGCGGCACTGGCACAGTCGCTTGACGGCGATGTTGTGCGTCTGTCGCGCAAAGACCATGGCTTCGACGTGCGCAACCCCGAAGCCGCGGAAACGATGCTCGGTCAGATCGAGGGCCCCTTCACACGGGTCATCGTGGCGCTTGGTATCCTTGCGCCCCAAGGGGCCAAGCCCGAAAAATCACTTGCCGCGATCGAAGCCGAGGTGATGGCCGAAACATTCGCCGTCAATGCGATCGGCCCTGCTTTGATCCTGAAACATCTGCCTCGATGGCTTCCCAAGGATCAAAAAGCCGTGGTCGGCGTGCTCTCTGCTAGGGTGGGGTCCATCGGAGACAATCGGGTCGGGGGCTGGCATTCCTATCGCGCGTCCAAAGCCGCTCTGAACCAGCTTATCCGCTGTGCCTCTATCGAATTGCAGCGCACACACAAACAGGCGGTGCTCATCGCGCTCCATCCCGGAACGGTCGCGACAGAGTTCACGCGTGACTATGCAGGTCGCCATCCGACGGTTGCGCCCGAAGTTGCTGCGCGGAACCTTTTGACGGTTCTGGACGGCGCAACGCCCGACATGACGGGCGGCTTTTACGATTACGCGGGCGAGACGATCCCCTGGTAGGTTATTGGTCGCTCGGCACGGGGGCGGCATCCTGTGCCGTCTCGGTGGTGGTACCTGCGGGCGTCGTCGCGTTCTGCGTCACAAGCGCACCGTCTTCCCAGTTGCCCGAAGTGGTTTCGCCGGACGCATAGACCATCGTGCCGCTGCCTTGGCGACGACCCGAGCGGAACTGGCCTTCGTAGATGTCGCCGTTCGCATAAGTCGCTTTGCCCAGACCCGAAATCTCACCGTTTTCCCAAGCGCCAACATAGGTAAAGCCGTCGGGCATGGTCATCGTGCCCGTGCCGTGACGCTGGCCGTCGAGGAATTCTCCCTCGTAAACCGTGCCGTCAGCATAGGTGGCGATGCCTGTGCCGCTCCGCTGGCCGTTTTCCCAAGAGCCGTCATAGGAATAGCCGTCAGGATAGGTCATTTTGCCTTTGCCGTGGTTTTTGGCGTTCAGGAACTCGCCCACATAGGTGAGCCCGTTGGGATAGATCGCTGTGCCGAAACCGTTGATCACCCCGTTTTGCCATTCCCCGTCATAGGTCGCCCCGTCGGGATAGGTGATCTTGCCCGAGCCATGGGCGAGACCATCAAGGAAAGACCCTGCATAAACCGATCCGTCGGGATAGGTGACTTGGCCTTGACCTTCGATGCGCCCCTCGGTCCATGCGCCGATGTAGATATATCCGTCGGTGCCCGTAAATGTGCCTTGGCCGTGGCGACGATCATCCTTGAAGCCGCCGCTATAGGTGTCGCCGTTGGCATAGGTCACAACGCCCAGACCCTCGCGGCGACCCGCAACGAGATCGCCCTCGTATACGTCGCCGTTCGATTGCACGAGACGGCCTTTGCCCTCGATCTGACCGTTGACCCAAGTCCCCTCGTAGATCAGCCCGTCGGCCATGGTCAGAGTGCCTTGGCCTTCGCGTTCGTCATTGGCGAGCATGCCGTCATAAACCGCACCGTCGGGATAGGTGATCTTGCCCTGACCCTCTTTGACGCCGTTGACCCAAGGCCCCGTATAGGCATAGCCCGAAGGGGCCGTCATCGTGCCGATACCGTGGTGCATGGCGTTGCGGAATGCGCCTTCGTAGGTGATCCCGTTGGCATAGGTCGCAATGCCTTGGCCCGTGATGTTGCCGTCGAGCCAGTCCCCTTCGTAGGTGCCGCCATCGGCGAATGTGATCTTGCCCGTGCCGTTGGGTTTGCCCGCGGCGAAGTCGCCTTCGTAGATGGACCCGTTGGGAAAGACCGCCTTTCCCTGACCGCGGATTTCGCCTTCGACCCAAGTGCCGACATATTCGTAGCCGTTGGGGAGGCGATAGGTGCCCGTGCCGTGCTGTTTGCCGTTCAGGAATTCGCCTTCATAGACGCCGCCGTCTTCGTATTGCTTGGTCTGGACGCTCTGCGCCGACGCAGGTGATGCCAGCAGCACACTTGAAACCAGAGTAGCGGTAAGACTGCCCAAAACTGCCCGATTACGAGTCATATTCAGAAATTCCATACATTTGCTGCGCAAGACTAGTGCACCGGCCGACCCGAGACAACGCCCAAGGTATTCAATCGGCTTTTCCTCGCCCTTTAATCTGGTAAAGGTTTTGCGATCAAGTTTGTAGGACACCGATGACCGAGACCTTCCGAATTACTCTGGCCCAGCTCAACCCTGCCGTGGGGGATCTTGAGGGGAATGCCGCCAAAGCGCGTGCCGCATGGCAAGAGGCCAAAGAGGCCGGAGCCGATATGATCGCATTCCCCGAGATGTTCATCGCGGGTTATTCGACGCAAGACTTGGTTATGAAACCCGCTTTCCACCATGCGGCAATGGCGCGGATCGAGGCTTTGGCGGCGGAATGTTCGGATGGGCCGATCCTTGCCATCGGTGGGCCCTTTTTTGACAAGGGCCGGCTCTATAACGCCTATCATATATGCAAGGGTGGCAAAGTCGTCGCGCGGCAGCTCAAGCATTTCCTACCCAATTACAACGTCTTCGACGAAGTGCGCCAGTTCAATCGCGGCGCGATCCAAGGCCCCTATGATGCGGGTCCGCTGCGCATAGGCTCGCCCATTTGCGAGGATGCGTGGTTCCCCGATGTCGCCGAGGCCATGTGCGAAAGCGGCGCCGAGCTGCTCGTCGTGCCCAATGGTTCGCCCTACTATCGCGGCAAGTTCGACCGCCGCATGAACCACATGGTGGCCCGCGTTGTCGAAAACGACGTGCCTATGGTCTATGTCAATATGGCCGGCGGTCAGGACGATCAGGCCTTTGATGGCGGGTCCTTCGTGCTTAATCGTGGCGGAAAACTCGCCGTGCAGCTCCCCGTATTCGAAGAGATGCTGGCCCATGTCGATTTCATCCGCACCGAAGAGGGTTGGGTCGCAGAGGAAGGCCCCAAAGCGCTCTATCCCAGCGAATGGGAACAGGATTACCGCGCTATGGTGATGACGCTGCGCGATTACCTTGGAAAGACGGGCTTCAAAAAGGTCCTTTTGGGTCTTTCGGGCGGGATCGACTCGGCGCTGGTGGCGACGATTGCCGTGGATGCATTGGGGAGCGATAATGTGCGCTGCATCATGCTGCCCTCGGAATATACCTCCCAAGGCTCGCTGGACGACGCGGAGGATATCGCCAAACGGCTTGGGGTCCGCTATGACTATGTGCCGATTTCCGGCCCGCGAGCGGCCGTGACCGAGGCGCTCGGACCTCTGTTCGAGGGAAAGAAACCCGACCTTACCGAGGAAAATATCCAATCCCGTTTGCGCGGTCTTCTCTTGATGGCGATGTCCAACAAGTTCGGTGAAATGCTCCTTACTACGGGCAATAAGTCCGAAGTCGCGGTCGGCTATGCCACGATTTATGGGGACATGAACGGCGGCTATAATCCGATCAAGGATCTCTACAAAACACGCGTCTTCGAAACCTGCCGCTGGCGCAATGCCAATCATCGCGATTGGATGCATGGCCCCGAGGGCGAAGTGATCCCTGTCGCGATCATCGACAAGCCGCCTTCGGCAGAGCTTCGTCCCGATCAGAAGGACGAGGACAGCCTCCCGCCGTATCCCGTTCTGGATGCGATCCTTGATTTGTTGGTGGATCAGGACGCGAGCGTCGAAGACTGTGTCGCCAAAGGCTATGATTACGACACTGTCAAGCGCGTCGAGCATCTTGTCTATATCAGCGAATACAAGCGGTTCCAGTCCGCGCCCGGAACGCGGCTGACCAAGCGGGCGTTCTGGCTCGATCGTCGCTATCCGATCGCGAACCGGTTCAGGGATGCCTCGGGGGTCTGAGGACCGATCCACATCGGTTGGGGCCCTGTGACATCGCTGCAATAGCGTTTAGGCAGATCGAAGCTGCGCTGCGCATCGAGCTTTGCCTGTAGGGGCGCTTTCGCTAATGCGCATCAAGGGAAACGAGAACATCGTTTCCCGACCTTTCTTACATTTTGGACCACGGCCAATGTTGACCATCTACTCGGTGCCCGAGGCGTTTTCGCCTGCTGAATGTGACCGCATTCTCGAGACTTTCCGCTCTGCACCCGCGAGTGATGCGCGGCTGGTCGGTCAGCGCGAAAACCATAATTTCCGCCGCGCCGATCTTGTCTGGCTTGATGATGTCGAAGGCACGGAATGGGTCACGGACCGCATTGTGGATCTGGTCCGCGTTGCGAACCGCGAGGTGTTCAATTTCGACATTTCGGACATCGCGGAAAGTCCGCAAGTCGCCCGTTACGGAGCCGAGCGTCAGGGGCACTTTGTCTGGCACTCCGACATCGGCGAGGGTCAGGTGGCCGCGAAGCGCAAGCTGACCATGGTGGTCCAACTCTCTGAGCCAGAGGCCTATGAGGGCGGCTTGCTCGAACTTTGGCCCTCGGCTGAGGCGCGGGTGGCGGTCAAGGATCGCGGCTCGATCACCTTTTTCCCGAGCTATATGCTCCACCGCGTCACCCCCGTAACCAAGGGCGAGCGCTTTTCGATGACACAATGGGCGCATGGGCCTGTGTTCCGCTGAAATACACCTTTGCATTGGCGCACAGAGAGTTTGCGCCAATGTGCGAGGACAAGTTCATGACGAGTGACTAACTCTTTGCTGGAAGACACGCAAAGGAGTCCACGACATGGCAACGCCGAAAATCACCATCGCATTCTATTCGACCTACGGCACCAACCACGGTATCGCTGCGGCTGCGGCCAAGGCGGCTGAAGAAGCGGGCGCCGAAGTGCGTCTGCGCCGCATTCCCGAAACCGCCCCAAAAGAGGTCGTAGAGGGTCAGGACGCATGGAAAGCCCAAGCCGAGCGCGCCTCGGATATCGAAGTGATCAGCCCCGATGACCTCAAGTGGGCCGATGGTCTCTTCATCAGCTCGCCCACCCGTTACGGCGGTATGGCTTCGCAGACCCGCGCGTGGCTCGACACGCTCGGCGGCCTTTGGATGGAAGGTGCATTGGTGAACAAGACCGTCACCGTGACCGCCTCGGCCCAGAACAAGAACGGCGGCACCGAAGGTGCGATCCAGCAGACCTATGTCTCGGCCATGCACTTCGGCATGATCCCTGTCGTGCCGGGCTATGCCGATGGCGTGAAGTTCGAAGACGGCGGCAACCCCTATGGTTTCTCGACCCAGCCCGGCGAGCTGTCGGAAGTCGGCGCCAAGTCGGTTGCCTATCAGGCGAAGCGTCTGGTCGAAGTGACCGCCAAGCTTATCGCCTGATCTGATCGGGTGTCATAATCAAACGGAGCGGCCCCATTCGGGGCCGCATTCCTTTTGCGCTGCATCCGGGGATGCAGCAGATTGGTCTTTGTGCCCCGCCAAGTCTCACTTAGGTTGATCCTATGAGAGGTGTGGCATGGCAGAAAACAAGACGAGACCCACGGACACTTCGGTTGTGCAGTTTCTCGGGCAGACCGAGAACCCCAAGCGCCGCGCCGATGCCTTTGCGCTCGACGCCCTTTTCCGGCGGGTTACGGGGTTCAAACCCAAGATGTGGGGCCCCTCGATGGTGGGGTATGGGTCCTATCATTACATCTATGACAGCGGACGACAGGGCGATTTCCTTGCCACCGGCTTTGCGCCTCGCAAGGCGAACCTCTCGATTTATATCATGCCCGGATATCAGGACTATTCCGCCATTCTCGCGCTGCTGGGCAAGCATAAGACGGGCAAGTCCTGTCTCTATGTGAATAACCTCGAGGACATTGACCTTGATGTCCTCGAGACGTTGATCCGCACCGGACTTGCCGATCTTGGGGCCAAATGGCCGGTGACGCCGACCTAGCCCATCAATTGATAGCTATGGGGGACAAAGTGATAGCCCTCGCCGCGCGTCTCGACATAACCCAGTCCGGGGAAGGGCATGTGATATCCGATCAGCGGGATTTGATCCGCAGAGGCCATGTCGAACAGGCGTCTGCGGGTCGCGGCCGCCGCGGCTTTGTCCATGTCGAAACGGACTTCCCAATCGGGGTGGGCGAGCGAATAGACATAGTGGTTGGCGGTATCGGCCATCAGCAAGAGCTGTTTGCCGCCCGACTCCAGCATATAGGCCATGTGACCGGGCGTATGGCCTGCGGCGAGCATCGCGGTGATGCCCGAACGAACGGAGCCGCCATCGGACAAAAAGGTCATCTTGTCGGCCAGCGGGCGCACGTTTCCTTCGAAACCGTCGTTCGCCGCGCCTGCCCAGTGGTCGTATTCGACCTGACCCGTCACATAGGCCGCATTCTCAAACGTCGGGGCCCCGTCCTGCATCAACCCGCCGATGTGATCGCCGTGCATATGTGTCAGCACCACATGGGTGATGTCCGAAGGCGTATATCCCGCAGCGGCAAGAGCATGGGTGATGCCGCCTGCGTTGAGGCCTGTGTCGAAGAGGATGCGCTCTTCGCCCGTGTCCACAAGGGTCGGTGTGAAGAAAAATTGGGCCATATCCTCGGGCAAGAACGCCTCTTTGCTCACGCGGCTGAACTCCTCATCCGATACATTGAGGCCGAAGATGCTGTGCGGGTCCTCGCGCGGGGTGGAGCCGGCGAGAAGCGTCGTCACTTTGAATTCGCCAAGTGCAAAACTGCGGTGGGTCGGGAGAGCAGGTGTCATATGGGCCTCTGCAAAAGCGCGTTGTGCAAAAAGGGACGTCGCCAAAAACGGCGAGGCCAGTCCGGTTGCAAGAAGGTGTCGTCTCGAAAGTTTCATTTCAATCCTCCAACTAAAGCGGAAAGCCCGCATGTCTATAGGTTTAGTGCTTGGCTTGGGATTCCACTTCACAATCGAGTTACTTCCTGAGGAAAACTGCTTCATATGGACAAAAGGCTCGTGATGTGAAAGAGGCTCCCTCAACAGGAGATGATCATGACAACGACCCGTTTCGCCCCTTCGCCGACCGGCTGGATGCACATCGGCAACCTTCGCGCTGCTTTGATGAATTTCGCCATTGCCCGACAAAACGGCGGGACGTTCATTCTTCGGATCGATGATACCGATCAAGAGCGCTCCAAGCCCGAATACGTTGACGGGATCAAGGATGCACTCACGTGGCTTGGGATCACTTGGGACCGGATCGAGTATCAGTCGGCGCGGCTCGCGCAATACGAGGCCGCCAAAGCCAAGCTCATCGACATGGGCCGTCTTTACGAATGCTTCGAAACTCCGGTCGAGCTCGATCTCAAGCGCAAGAAGCAACTCAACATGGGTAAACCCCCGGTCTATGACCGCGCGGCGCTTGATCTGAGCGAAGAGGAAAAGGACCGTCTGCGTGCCGAGCGTGGCTCGCATTGGCGGTTCAAACTGGACCGCGAGCGGATCGAATGGACCGACGGTATTCTCGGCCCGATCTCGATTGATGCCGCTTCGGTTTCCGATCCTGTTTTGATCAAGGAAAGCGGTCAGTTCCTCTATACTCTCGCTTCGGTCGTGGATGATGTCGAGTTCGGCATCACCAACGTCGTGCGCGGCTCTGACCATGTGACCAATACCGCGACCCAGATCCAGATGATCAAGGCTCTGGGCGGCACTGTGCCCGAATTTGCGCACCACTCGCTTTTGACGGGTCCGCAGGGCGAGGCACTGTCCAAGCGTCTCGGCACGCTGGCGCTCAAGGATCTTCGTGCGCGCGGGATCGAGCCGATGGCGGTGATGAGCCTTATGGCACGTCTCGGCTCGGCTGATCCTGTCGAATTGCGCGCAACCGTTCAGGAGGTGATCGACGGTTTCGACGTGTCGAAATTCGGCGCGGCTCCGACCAAGTTCGATCCTGCCGATCTCGAGCCGCTGACCGCGCGGATCATCGGAAACAAGCCATTCGAAGAGGTGGCCGATCAGGTTGCCGCGCTTGGCGTTCCTGCCGAAATCGCACCGCGTTTCTGGGAGGTTGTCCGCGCGAACATTACCTTCCTGTCCGAAATGCCCGAGTGGTGGGAGCTTTTCTCCAAAGGCGCGACGCCGGATGTCGATGCCGAGGATCAGGAGTTCATCGCCACCGCTTTTTCAATGCTGGGCGAGCCGCCCTATACCGCCGCGACTTGGGGCGACTGGACCAACGCGGTCAAGGACGCCACGGGTCGCAAAGGCAAGGGGCTCTTTATGCCTCTGCGCAAGGCCGTAACGGGCCGCGCCAAAGGACCCGAAATGGCGGATGTCATGGAGCTGATGCAGGTCAAGCCGAGCCTCTGAGCCAACCGCCGAAAGACAAGCAAAAGGAGGGCCTCGCGCCCTCCTTTTTTGTTAGAGCTGCCTGAGATGATCGTCGACGATCGCGCGCTCTTCTTCGCTCAACATCTGGGCGCGGGGATAGAGCGGGTTCGCCCGATCATCGAAAATGGGCGCCCAGTTTTCCGTGGTTTCAAAGAGATGCTCTGCACCCTTGGGGCCGAATTGCTGGAGATAGCCTTGGACGACCACGTCGAGGTAGCTCAGCAAGATCGGGTGGTTCCGGTCATAGGTGCTGAAGTGCTCGTCCTTGACCACATAAACCGCCGTGGGTCTGGGTTCCGCAACCAGATGTGTGACATCGTGGCGGGCATAGCCCTCTTCCCGCTCGTCAAGAGCGTTCCAATCCGCGTTCGGCACATCCGCCGTCACTCCCAGAAGCGTCGTTGCTTCATGCGGTTCGATGGAGAGGAACGCCTGTTCGCGCAGGGGGGTGTGCCGCCAGACACGGCGCCACCCTTTGAGCGAGGATTTGCGGGCTTCGGGGTAGCTATGCGTCGAGAGATTGACGAGGCTTCCGTAACCGAAAAAGCGGGGATGGGTCATTCGCGGGCTCGCAGCACTTGAGCGGGTTTTGCACGCAGGGCTCTGAGGGCAAAACCGATGTTGGCAAGAAGGGTGGCACCAATGCCGCCCAAGATGATCCATAGCGCGTTCGACCAGATGACGGAATAGTCGCTTTCCATCACGAAATGGGTGACGGCCCATCCCCCCGTGGTTCCAGCGGCCAAGGCCACAAGTCCCGCAGCAGCACCGACCAACGCAGCCCGAAGGGCAAAGCTCTTGAGAATGCGCGCGCGTGTTGCGCCGATGGTCTTGAGCACGGCGCTTTCATATGTGCGCGCCTGTTGACCCGCCGAGGCTGCACCGATGAGCACCAAGAACCCTGTGACAAGGGTGGCAAGAGCACCGTATCGCACGCCCGATGCGATCCCCTCGACCAGCACCATAGCTTGATCGATGGCATCACGGATGCGGATTGCGGTGATATTTGGATAGGCGCTTGCCAGATCCCGAAGGATCTGCGCTTCGGCTTCTTCTTCCGCATAGACCGTTGAAATCCAGCTGTGCGGAGCGCCGGCCAGAGCGTTGGCGTTGAAGAGCATGACAAAGCCCATGCCGCCTGTCTGGAATTCCACTTTGCGGAAACTGGTGATGGTCGCCGTGATTTCGCGCCCGAGCACGTTGACGGTGATGGTATCGCCGAGGTTCAGACCGATTTCCAACGCCTCTTCTTCAGAAAATGAAAGCTGCGGCTCGCCTGTATAGCCCTCGGGCCACCACTCGCCTCGTGTGACGATTGTTCCCTCGGGGAGGGCGTCTGCATAGGTGATGCCGCGATCTCCGCGCACGACCCAGTGGCCGCCTGCGACCTCTTCTGCGGGGCGACCGTTGATCTGGGTCACCATGGCGCGGAGCATCGGCGCGCTTTCTACTTTGCTGACTTGCGGGTCGCCTTTGACGCGCTCCATAAAGCCATCGATCTGATCGGGCTGGATGTCGACAAAGAAATAGGACGGCGCAACATCGGGTAGCTCGTCGTCAAACGCCTGTCGTAGGTTCCCGTCGATCTGGCCGACCGCCGCAAGCACAGAGAGACCAAGCCCGAGCGAAAGAACGATCGAGGTCGCCTCGCTTCCCTTGGCACTGATCGAGCCGAACGCAAGTCGTAGGGCAGGGCGCCCGCGCGAGAACTTCATCGCGTATTTGGCGAGGCGGCGCAAAAGAATGGCCGAGAGCATCAAGGCGACCAAAGCGCCTGCAATCCCTGCGGCAGTCCAGAGCGTCAGGCGCGCCGTGCCCGAAAAGAGAACCGCAGTCGCCAAGAGCACGGCGATCAGCGCACCCGTTGTCAGCAGGGCAGGAACACGCGGCAAGGCGCGTCCGCTGTCCATCGCGTCCCGAAAGAGCGTCGCCGCGCGGATGTCTTCGGTGCGGGCCAGCGGCCAAAGGGTAAAGATCGCTGCGGTCAGAATGCCATAGATCGTCGCTTCGATCAGCGGCGCGGGATAAAGGCCGAATTCGGCGGGGATCGGCAAGTTCGCCGAAATCAGAGGGGCAAGCATCAGCGGAATAGCGGCGCCGAGGATCAAACCAATCACGATGCCGAGGATCGTCAAAGCTCCGATCTGGAGCGCATAGGTGAGGAAAACCGTCCGCCGCGTCGCGCCGAGTGTCTTGAGCGTGGCGATCACACCTGTCTTGCCTTGGAGATAGGCGCGCACCGCTGCCGACACACCGACACCGCCCACGGCAAGGCCGGAAAGGCCGACAAGGATCAGAAACGATCCGATCCGGTCGACAAAACGGGCCGTGCTGCCCGCGCCGCGCCGCGCATCGCGCCAACGCACCCCTTCGCCTTCGAACTGGGTATCAACCTGCGCTTCAAGGGCGTCGAGGTCTGCGCCGTCAGGAAGATCAAGGCGATATTCGGTGTCGAAAAGAGTGCCTTCCGAAATAAGCCCCGAGTTTTCCAGAGCAGTTGTCCGCACGATCGTGCGCGGTCCGAGCCCGAAACCTGCCGACGAATTGTCGGGGTAACGCTCCAGTATGGCGGATAGAACGAACTCTTGTGTGCCGAGTTTGAACGTCTCTCCGACACTCAGACCCAGACGGTCCACTAGCACACGTTCCATCACGCCGCCGGGGCGGGTGCCGTCTCCATCAAGCGCATCGGCCAAAGGCATGTCGGGTGCAAGCGTGACACTGCCGATCAGCGGATAAAGGTCATCAACTGCCTGGACCTGCGTTAGGCCTCGCTCGGCCGATTGGCCTTCGCCGACAACGGCCATGGAACGGAAGTCGACGACCTCCGAGACGCGTTCGGAAATGCTTTCGAGAAAGGCACGCTCGTCCTCGCGGGCAAAGCGATAGGTGAATTGCGCCTCCGCATCGCCGCCGAGAAGCGCGGCCCCTTCGCGGGCAAGACCCGCACCGATAGAGGAACGGACGGTGCCGACGGCTGCGATGGCGGCCACACCAAGCGATAGGCAGGCCAGAAAAATGTAAAAGCCCCTAAGACCCCCGCGGAGTTCGCGGCGCGCAAAACGGGCAGCAATGGCAAGGCTCATGCTGCGACCTCGGCACCTGTTTCGATCCGGCCGTCGCGCAGACGCACCACGCGGTCACAGCGCTCGGCAAGCTCGGGGGCATGTGTGACCATGATCAGCGTCGCGCCATGACGGTCGCGCAGATCGAACAGCATATCCATGATTGCGCGGCCGTTGGTTTCGTCGAGATTGCCGGTCGGTTCGTCAGCAAGAAGGATGCGCGGGCGCGGCGCAGAGGCGCGTGCCAAGGCCACACGCTGTTGCTCGCCGCCCGACATCTGGCTTGGATAGTGACCTGCGCGGTGGCCAAGCCCGACAGCCTTGAGTTCGGCCTCGGCGCGCTCTAAGGCGTTCTCGATCCCCGCAAGTTCAAGCGGCGTCGCCACATTCTCGAGCGCGGTCATCGTCGGGATAAGGTGGAAAGATTGGAACACCACCCCCATATTGTCCCTACGGAAGAGAGCAAGCTGGTCCTCGTTCATCGTGGTGAGGTTTTGTCCCAACGCTGTGATCTGGCCGCCTGTGGCCTGTTCAAGGCCGCCCATGAGCATTAGGAGTGATGATTTCCCCGACCCGCTCGGGCCGATAAGACCAAGGGTTTCGCCTTCTAACACGTTCAAGGAAATGTCATGAAGAATATCTACGCGTCCTGCGTTACCCATGAGGGACAAGGATGCATTTGAAAGCGAAAGGATCGGGTTTGTCATGAAGGCTGCCTCGAAAATTCTTAATACTTTTGCATATGGGGCAATTGCGCCGCTTCGCAACCTGATCGTCGGTCTTCTTTTGGTTCCCGCCACGCTTCAGGCCGAAACGATCACGATTGCCGCACTGGGGGACAGTTTGACCGCAGGGTATGGACTTCCGCAGTCGGACGGTTTTGTGCCGCAACTTCAGGCGTGGCTCGATGCCAACGGCGTCGATGCGACTGTTTCGAACGCGGGGGTTTCGGGGGATACGACCGCAGGGGGGCTGTCGCGTGCGGATTGGACGCTGACCCCCGATGTAGATGCGATGATCGTGACGCTCGGCGGCAATGATTTCCTTCGGGGGATTGACCCCGAAAACAGCAAAGCCAACCTTTCGGCCATTCTTGCAAAGGGACAGTCGGCAGGGGTCGAGATGCTGCTTGTCGGGCTGACCGTCTCGTCGAACTATGGGCCCGAGTATCAAGCCGCATTCCAAGGGATGTATCCTGCACTCTCGCAAGAATTCGACGTGCCGTTGTTCCCCGACTTTTTCGCGGGAATGACTGAGGGGCGGGATATGGCCGAAGCGCGCGCAACACTTCTCCAGGCCGACGGGATACACCCGAACAAAGAGGGTGTCGCTCTTATCGTCGAAGCCATCGGGCCTGCGGTTGCGGATTTGGCCGAGCGCGCTGCGAGCCGCTGAAAATGAAAAGGCCCGCTCGAAAGCGGGCCTTTTGCATAGGATGTGCTCTGACTTAGATCAGAACGAGGTTGATCGCGGATTCGCGACCGTCGCGGCCGGACTGAACCTCGAATTCAACTTTCTGGTTGTCTTTCAGACCCTGAAGGCCCGAACGCTCAACTGCAGAAATGTGGACGAAAATGTCCTTAGCGCCGCCTTCGGGGGCGATAAAGCCGTAGCCTTTGGTGGTGTTGAACCACTTAACGGTACCGGTGGCCATGATAGTGTCTCCAAGTAGTGTCCCGCTCGCACCATGCAGCGGATCGGCTCGTCATCTCAGGATCGTTTGACTGGGCCGGAAACGGAAACAGTATCGATAAAGGTAGAGTCGCAGTGAATATGATAGCGTTGTGACCCGTTTTTTTCAAGTGGCATCGCAGAGTGCTTGACAGATCGCGGATTGCGGCGCATTGGCGAAAAATACCCCGAGGAGAAAGCGAAAATTGAATCGCACCCCTCGGCCCTTCCTTCTTTCTGGTTCGCAAATGAGTATTCTCAGAACTTCGTCTGGTGACGTTTCCGTTGATCGACGGCTGGACTATGCCGAGTTGATGTGCGCCGAAAACGATTTTGGTGCCGCATGCGAGATTTTGGAGGACGCAATGAGCCGCGTGCCCGATTGGGTTGCAGGCTGGGTGCGTCTGGGCGAAATCGCAACCAAAGCGGGAAAGTCCGATCTGGCGAAAGAGGCATTCGAAAAGGCGCTCGCGCTCGATCCCGCCGACCATTTCGGCGCATCGCTCAGGCTTGATCTGTTGCGGCCCGTATCACTGACCGACCGAAGCCCCGCCGCCCATGTGGCAAGTCTCTTCGATCAATATGCCGCCAAGTTCGAAACCTCTCTGGTGCAAAAGCTGGGATATCGTGTGCCCGAGCTTCTCGCCTCGGTTCTTCCCGAGCAGCTTGGCAAGGTGCTTGATTTGGGATGCGGAACGGGCCTCATGGGGCAAGCGATCGAAGGACGGTTCTCAGAAATCATCGGATATGATCTTTCCAATGGGATGCTCGCCGAGGCGCGGCGCAAAGGTATTTACCAGCGCCTCGAGCAAAAGGACCTTTTGGCGCTGGAGCTGACGGACGAGCGGTTTGATCTTATCGTTGCGGCGGATGTGTTCATCTATATCGGGGCGCTGGAGCGCGTTATTTCTTGGGTTGCGGATGCCTTGGCGCCCAACGGCATCTTTGCCTTTACCGTCGAAGAGGGGCACGAAAAGGGATATACGCTCCTTGAATCCCACCGCTACGCGCATTCCGAGGTCTATCTGAGGGGGATGCTTGAAGCCGCAGGTTTCGGATCGTTTGAAATCCGCGCGACAACGCTCCGCAAGGATCGTGGTGCCGATGTGCGTGGCCTTGTCGTGATTGCCCAAGGGGTTCGGCGCGCCCACGATTCCGCAGGGGAAGATTTCGAATTCGCGTAACGGCTCTTGCGCCGTGCTCTTCTAAATATATATTGGAATTGAAATGTATTTTGAGAGGGCGCTATGAGCGGATTGAAAGTGACCTGTCTGGATTGCGGTCAGGTGAACCGCGTCCCCGAAGACAAACTGGACGCAGGGCCGAAGTGTGCGGTCTGTGGTTCCAAACTGATCTCGGAAAAGGCTGTCGAGATTACCTTTGATACTTTGATGAAGGCGTCGCGATCGGACGATCTTCCTCTGGTCGTGGATTTCTGGGCCCCTTGGTGCGGCCCGTGCCGCATGATGGCCCCCGAGTTTTCGAAAGCCGCAGGCGCGCTCAAAGGCAAGGCGAGGCTGGTCAAAGTGAACACCGAAGCCGAGCAAAAAGCAGGGGCGAAATTCGGGATCAGGGGTATTCCGACGATGGTCAAATTCAAAGGCGGGCGCGAGATGAAACGTCAGTCAGGCGCTGTGCCGGCCAACGCGATCATCGCATGGAGCACGACATAAAAAGAGGGGCAGCGATGCCCCTTTTTTCATTCTAGACGATGCCTTCGCGACCAAAGCGCGTCGCAAGCGAGCGTCTGTGCTGTGAATTACGACGCGACACGAAAAAGAGCGGCGCAACAATTCCCAAAGTCAAATAGAGCGAAAAAGCCGGCACAACGCCGACGCCAAGCACAACGGCTGCAACCGAAATGCAAAGTGCAAAAAAGCTCGAAAACAAAATAATAACGACGGCCATCCGACACACTCCCAAGGGTAAGGACCTTTGAACCTTATCGATACTAGGTTGCTGGAGCGTTCACGCGATCAGGGGATATCCACTTGGAAGTGCGGCCTATTCCTTTGCGGTAGGAAATATCTGCCCGCTAAGCCAATGTGGGGCAGTTTTGCAACGGATTCAGGGGGTCGGGAGCGCAAGTCTTGGGCGAAATCGACGCTAAACGGCTCTAACCGATTCTCTTTGAATTGGATTTTAAGGAGATTTCTGCGGGCTCGTGCGATATCGGCGCACCTAGATTGGCCCTGTAGAGGGGCGCATTTGCCCGATCCGACTCGGAGACGGATCGGGCAATGCTTGATCAGCGCGTGAACTTCTTGTGCTTGAGGCGCTTGGGTTCAAGCGCATCGGGGCCAAGGCGACGCTTTTTGTCTTCTTCATAGTCTTCGAAGTTGCCTTGGAACCATTCCACATGCGCATCGCCTTCAAAGGCGAGAATGTGCGTGCAGATACGGTCGAGGAAGAAGCGGTCGTGCGAGATGACGATCGCGCAGCCAGCAAAATCGGTCAGCGCGTCTTCGAGTGCACGGAGCGTTTCCACGTCGAGGTCGTTGGTCGGTTCGTCGAGGAGCAGAAGGTTGCCGCCCGATTTCAGAAGCTTGGCCATGTGGACGCGGTTGCGTTCACCGCCCGACAGAAGGCCGACTTTCTTTTGCTGGTCGCCGCCCTTGAAGTTGAACGAGCCGCAATAGGCGCGGGAGTTCACTTCCGCGTCACCGAGCGCGATAAGCTCGGCGCCGCCCGAAATCTCTTCCCAAACGGTTTTGTTGGCGTCGAGGCTGTCGCGGCTCTGGTCCACATAGGACATCTGGACAGTGTCGCCGATCTCGATGGTGCCGGCATCAGGGGTTTCCTGACCGGTGATCATACGAAAGAGCGTCGATTTACCTGCGCCGTTCGGACCGATCACACCCACGATGCCGCCCGGGGGGATCGAGAACTCGAGATTTTCAATCAGGAGCTTGTCGCCCATGGCTTTGGTGAGACCCGAAACTTCGACGACCTTGCCGCCAAGACGCGGACCGTTGGGAATAACGATCTGGGCCTTGCCGACGCGCTCGCGCTCGGACTGATCGGCCAGCTCGTTATAGGCGTTGATACGGGCCTTTTGCTTGGCCTGACGTGCCTTTGCCCCCTGACGAATCCATTCAAGTTCGCGCTCGAGGGTCTTTTGCTTGGCCTTGTCTTCGCGGGCTTCCTGCTCGAGACGCTTGGCTTTCTGGTCAAGCCACGAGGAGTAGTTGCCTTCGTAGGGAATGCCGCGGCCACGGTCGAGTTCCAGAATCCAACCCGTGATCGAGTCGAGGAAGTAACGGTCGTGGGTGACGCAAAGGATGGTGCCCTTGTAGTCGATGAGGTGCTGTTGCAGCCACGCGATGGTTTCCGCATCAAGGTGGTTGGTCGGTTCGTCGAGGAGCAGCATGTCGGGTGCTTCGAGAAGCAGCTTGCAGAGCGCAACGCGGCGACGTTCACCGCCCGAAAGAACGGTCACATCGGCATCATCGGGCGGACAGCGGAGCGCTTCCATTGCGACGTCGATCTGGCTGTCGAGGTCCCAGAGGTTCTGGCTGTCGATCTCGTCCTGAAGACGGGCCATCTCGTCGGCGGTCTCGTCCGAATAGTTCATAGCCAGTTCGTTATAGCGATCAAGGATCGCCTTTTTGGCGGCGACGCCGAGCATGACGTTTTCACGCACGTTCAGGCTCTCTTCAAGGTGCGGTTCCTGCGGGAGATAGCCCACGCGTGCGCCTTCGGCGGCCCAGGCTTCGCCCGAGAAATCCTTGTCCATGCCTGCCATGATCTTGAGCAGGGTGGATTTACCCGCGCCGTTCACACCGACGACACCGATCTTTACACCGGGGAGGAAGTTGAGACGGATGTTCTCGAAGACCTTCTTCCCGCCGGGGTAGGTCTTGGTCACGCCGTCCATGAAATAGACGAACTGGTAATTGGCCATGGTCGATCCTTTGTCTGAATTGGGCCCTAGATAGCGGTCGAGGGCTTCGGGGGCAATGCGTCTAGAATTTATCTTTCTTGAGAAATCAGGCGAAAATGACCTGTTTCGGTGATCGACGGTCGGTAACGCGCGGGGAACTGTTTGACTCCCCACGCGTTGGGGTCGATGTTTGCGCTATCATCGGTGGTGCAGACCGAAAAGAGGAGATTGATTATGACTTATGTTCCCGCGAGTGACCGCTATGAGCGGATGGTTTATCGTCGTTGTGGCAATTCGGGCGTAAAGCTTCCTGCTATTTCGCTGGGGCTCTGGCATAACTTCGGGCATGACACGCCGCACGAAACCAAACGCGCCATTTGCCGGACGGCTTTCGACAACGGCATCACGCACTTCGATCTTGCCAACAACTATGGCCCGCCCCCCGGTTCGGCGGAACATGCCTTTGGTTCGATCCTGAAAGAGGATTTCGCGGGCTATCGCGACGAGCTGATCATTTCGTCCAAGGCGGGGTATCTGATGTGGGACGGCCCCTATGGTGAATGGGGAAGCCGCAAATATCTCGTTGCGTCCTGTGACCAATCGCTCAAGCGGATGGGGCTCGAGTATGTCGATATTTTCTATTCCCACCGCTTCGACCCCGACACCCCTCTCGAAGAGACGATGCAAGCGCTCGATTATATCGTGCGGTCGGGCCGTGCGCTTTATGCGGGTATCTCGTCCTATAGCGCCGAGCGCACCCGCGAGGCTGTGGCGATCCTAAAGGATCTCGGCACGCCCTGCCTGATCCATCAACCCTCTTACAATATGCTCAATCGTTGGGTCGAGCGGGACGGGCTCAAGGAGACGCTGCGTGAACTTGGTGTCGGTTCGATCGCCTTTACGCCTTTGGCACAGGGAATGCTGACGAACAAATATCTCAACGGCACGCCCGAAGGGAGCCGCGCGACCCAAGGCAAGAGCCTCAACCCGAACATGCTCTCGGAGAATGCGATCAAGAACATCCGCAAACTCAACGAGATTGCCGAAAGCCGCGGTCAGACCCTGGCGCAGATGGCGATTGCTTGGGTGCTTCGCGAGGGCGGGATAACGACTGCGCTCATCGGGGCATCCAAACCTTCGCAAGTCGAGGATTGCGTCGGCGCGATCAAGAACCTCGAGTTCACCAAAGAAGAGCTGGCTCTCATCGACGAATATGCCGACGAGGAAAAGATCAATCTTTGGGCCAAGTCCGCAGAACTCGACAGTTAAGCGATTTTACCTTTACTTTGATCGGCATGGCGGGTTTCTGTGCCGATCAAAGTCAGGGCGGAGCTGATGATGCGTGGATTTCCACCTGCCGAGGCGGGAATGGTGATTGGGTTGCTGGGCGGATCTTTCGATCCTGCGCATGCGGGGCATGTGCATGTGACCAAGGCGGCTCTCAAGCGCTTCGGGCTCGATCGTATCTGGTGGCTGGTCAGTCCGGGCAACCCGCTCAAGTCGCGCGGACCTGCTGCGATGCAGACCCGTCTGGATTTTGCCCGCAAGGTCATGCGTCATCCGCGCGTTACGATTACGGACATCGAGGCCCGTCTCGGTACGCGCTACACCGCCGAAACCCTCGCAAAGCTCACCCGTATTTACCCGAATGTGACATTTGTCTGGTTGATGGGCGCCGACAATCTCGCACAGCTGGACCAATGGCAGGATTGGCGCTCGATCATGGAGCGCGTGCCGGTAGGCGTTCTCGCAAGGCCGGGAGAGCGCATCGCGGCGCGTCTGTCCAAGGCTGCGCGCATCTATGCCCATGCCCGCATTTCACCCTATTACGCGCGACGCTTGGCGGATGGACAGGCCCCGCGTTGGGCGTTCATCAATATTCCGATGACCGATATGTCATCGAGCGCCATTCGGGCGCGTGGAGACTGGAGCTAGGTCGATGACGCGGCAAAGGGCGAAAACGGGGAGCAGACTGACCGGATCGCTTTCGCGCCGATTTGTCCTTTCGGGTCTTGTGTCGGGGGCAGCATCGGTCGTAGCCGCGGCCCCGTTGTCCTCGCTACGTCCGCAACTGCGGCCTGACCCCTCGGTCGTGCGCGGTCCGCAAGCGCGGCCATCGCTGGAAGACACCGTCCGTCAAGCCGACTTGGGCGGGCTTACGGGCATCGCCCTTGCGGATGTCGTCTCGGGGACGTTTGTCGAAGGGCATCTTGCCAATGTGCCGCTTCCGCCCGCGAGCGTGACCAAGGTTTTCAGCAGCTATTACGCGCTCGAGGTGCTTGGCCCCGATTTCACCTTTGAAACCCGACTTCTCGCCTTGGGAGAGGTGACGGGCGGTGTGTTGAACGGCGATCTTGCTCTGGTCGGAGGCGGGGACCCGACGCTTCAGACGGATGATCTTGCCGAGATGGCCAAGGCGCTTGCCGCCACGGGCATCAAAGAGGTCAATGGCGCGTTCAAGGTATGGGGCGGCGCTTTGCCGTCGGTCTACGAGATAGACACGGGTCAACTCGACTATCTCGGCTATAACCCTGCTATTTCGGGTCTGAACCTCAATTTCAATCGGGTGTATTTCGAATGGACCCCCGTGGCGGACGGCTACAAAGTCAGCATGGATGCCCGAAGCGAGCTTTATCGCCCCGAGGTCCAGATCGCCCGCATGCAGGTGGTCGAGCGTGATTTGCCGATCTATACCTATTCCAACGCAAACAACCGCGATGACTGGTCGGTTGCAAAGCGGGCGCTGGGCACATCGGGGAGCCGCTGGCTCCCTGTCCGCTATCCCGAACTTTACACAGGCGAGGCGTTTCGTGCCCTAGCCGCTGGAATGGGGGTCAAGCTCGGTGCGCCGCAGCGCGTGGCTGAGCGTCCCGAGGGACGCGAACTTGTCGTCCACCGCTCCGAACCCTTGGTCAAGGTCGCGCAGGACTGCCTCAAGTTTTCAACCAACATCACCGCCGAGGTGATGGGTCTGACAGCGTCGACCAAAGTTTCGGGAGCACGTCCCGAGGGTCTTGCGGGTTCAGGGCAGGTGATGCGCGACTGGATCCGTGCGCGCGTCGACATACGTCCGACCTTTGTCGATCACTCGGGTCTTGGCGACCGGACACGGGTCAGCGCCGAAGACATGGTGAAGTTCCTTGGCTCAAACGGAGTCTATGACCGTATGGGCCCACTTTTGAAACCTGTGCGCGTCAAGGATGCCAAGGGAAGCCCCGTCGAGAACCCCTCTGCGCGGGTGAATGCCAAGACGGGGACGCTCAATTTCGTATCCGCACTTGCGGGCTATATCGAAAGAGACGGGGGCACGCCTCTGGCCTTTGCGACCTTTGCCGCCGATCTTCCCTCTCGGACGGCGGCAAAAGGGTCGCCAGACGAGGTGCCGAGCGGCGCGTCATCCTGGAATGGCAGGGCGCGCCAGCTTCAACACGATCTCTTGCGGCGCTGGTCGGTGCGTTAGAGCGTCATGTGACGGGCACGTGCGCCCCGCTCGATGGCCGCCGCGTGTAGCCTGTCGATATCAAGCTCGAGCCTGATTTCCTCAAGCATCCGAGCCTCGGGACCCTCGATCCGGCCATCGGCTGCGGCGACATCACAAGACAGTGCATAGGCCGTTTCGAACAGCTTTTCAGGGAGAGCATCGCGGATCAGCCCGAAAAGCGCATCCAGTCCGTCCTCTTGTTCCAAAAGATCAAAGATGAGTTCCGACATGCGGGGGAGACGTTCTTCGTCGTATTCCGCGAAAATCGGCAAATGGTTTACGGCATTGTTGATCTTGATGAGTTCCGAGGTGCGGATGTCCTGATCCGATACGGAAACGGCAATCATGAGCGCGACGAGCGCATCCTGAGCAGTCATTGGGGCGTCTTCGATCATGGTCGTCTCCTTTTCTATTCCCTTCATTTATTGACGTCTCAGCCCTCTCGCAATAGGGAGTGCGCTTGAGACCGTCATGGGGGCGGTCGGCAACATAGCGAGAGAACAAAATGTCCGAACTTCGTGACGCAGCGATGACGAGCAAGGCCTGGCCCTTTGAAGAAGCGCGCGCTGTTCTCAAACGTTATGAAAAAGCGCCCCCCGAAAAGGGATACGTCCTTTTCGAAACGGGCTATGGCCCCTCGGGTCTGCCGCATATCGGCACCTTCGGCGAAGTGCTTCGCACGACGATGATCCGCCGTGCGTTCGAGACGATTTCTGACATTCCTACCCGTCTGATCTGTTTCTCGGATGACCTTGACGGGATGCGCAAAGTTCCGGGCAACGTTCCGAACCAAGAGATGCTCAAGGCGAACGAACAAAAGCCGCTGACCTCGGTGCCCGATCCGTTCGAAGAATTCGAAAGCTTTGGCCATCACAACAACGCCATGCTCCGCCGCTTCCTCGATACCTTCGGTTTCGAGTATGAATTCTATTCGGCAACCGAATTCTACAAGTCCGGCCAGTTCGACGAAGTGCTCAAGCGCGCAGTCGATAAATACGAAGACATCATGAAGGTAATGCTGAAATCGCTCCGCGACGAACGCGCATCGACCTATTCGATCTTCCTTCCGATCCATCCCGAAACGGGCCGTGTTCTCTATGTGCCGATGAAGTCGGTCAACAAAGACGACTACACCATCACCTTTGACGACGAAGACGGCAAGGAATGGACGCTCCCAGTCACAGGCGGCAACGTCAAACTCCAGTGGAAGCCCGACTTCGGCGCGCGCTGGGCGGCTCTTGGCGTGGACTTCGAGATGTATGGCAAGGATCACTCGACCAATACGCCGATCTATGACCGTATTTGTGAAATCCTCGGGATGAAAGCGCCCGAGCATTTCACCTATGAGCTTTTCCTTGATGCGAACGGCGAGAAAATCTCCAAATCCAAGGGCAACGGTATCTCGATCGACGAATGGCTGACCTATGCCTCGACCGAGTCCCTGTCGTACTTCATGTTCCTCAAGCCCAAGACCGCAAAGCGTCTGCACTTTGATATCATCCCCAAGATGGTGGACGAGTATCACCAGCAGCTTCGGGCCTATCCGACACAGGATATCGCAGGACAGCTCGCGAACCCCGTCTACCACATCCACAACGGCAACGTGCCCGAGTCCAAGATGGTGGTTCCGTTCTCGATGCTCCTCAACCTTGCGTCGGTTTCCGCGGCCGAAGACAAGGACCAGCTTTGGGGCTTTATCCAGCGTTATGCCCCCGAGGCGACCCCCGAGGGCAATCCCGACATGGATCAAGCCGCAGGCTTTGCCGTGCGCTATTACAACGACTTCGTCAAACCGACGAAGAAGTTCCGTCTGCCGACCGATCAAGAGCGCGGCGCGCTCGAGAACCTTGTCGCGGCGCTGCGTGATGAAAAGGTCGCTCTTGAAGCCATCGCCAAGAAGAACGCCGATGCCGGCAATGCGGACGAGGCTTTGCCGACCGTCGACTGGCAGGACGAAGAGTTCCTTCAGTCCATCGTTTTCGCCATCGGCAAAAACCACGGGTTCGAGCCGCTTCGTGCTTGGTTCTCTTGCCTTTACGAAGTGCTCTTGGGTGCTGAACAGGGTCCGCGTTTCGGCGGGTTCATCGCGCTCTACGGCATCGAAGAGAGCATCCAGTTGATCGAAGACGGTCTCGCAGGAAAGCTTGTCGGCTAAACCACTTGAAGTTGAAACATGGCAGGGCTAGGGTCCTGCCATGTGTGTTACCTACGAGCCTCTTGATACGCTCAAACCCATCGGTTCGGATATCTGGATCGTCGATGGCCCCGCGATCAGTTTTTATAAACTGCCGTTTTCGACCCGAATGACCATCGTGCGGCTCCAAAACGGGTCCGTTTGGGTGCATTCCCCCATCCGTCTCACCGAAGAGCTTGCCCAGACAATAGAGGCACTTGGCCCCGTTGTTGCGCTCATTGCGCCGAATTGGATCCACTACGCCTATGTGAACGAATGGAAAGAGCGGTTCCCCGAGGCTTTGATCTATGCCGCTCCGGGGGTTGAAGCGCGGGCCAAGAAGCACGGTCTCGACATCAAGGTCGATGTGCATCTGGGGCAGGGTGCCGAAACAGCTTGGCGCGGCGAAATTGCGCAAATGATCGTCGAAGGAAGCAAGGTCCACCGCGAGGCAGTCTTTTTCCATGAGGCCTCCAAGACGCTCATCCTCACCGACCTGATCGAGAATTTCGAACCCCACAAATTACCGTTTTTCATGCGCTGGGTCGTCCGTTTCGTCGGGCTTGCTGCGCCGAACGGTAAAATGCCCCCTGACATGCGGGCGACATTCCGCGGCAACGAGAGCCTCCTTAGAAACGCGGTTTTGCGGATGATCAACTGGCGCCCCCATCGGATTGTGGTCGCGCATGGCAAGATCATTGATCTGGACGCCGTTGCGCACCTCCGCCGCGCCTTTGCCTCGGTTCTGGATTGACAAGAGCTTGATGCGATCTACCTGAACGGCAGGGAGGATCGGTTATGCGCGCTTTTATAACTGCTTTTTTCGTGATGTTTTCCTCTGTGTTTGCTGCGCAGGCGCAAGAGGAACCGAGCTTGGTGATCCAACAACAGCTTGATGCTTTTACGTCCCGTGATGTGAATCAAGCGTTCTCTTTCGCGAGCCCGATGATCCAAGGTATGTTCCAGTCACCGAGCAATTTCGGGCAGATGGTCGAATTCGGTTATCCGATGGTCTGGAACAACAGTGAGACGCGGTTTCTCGACAAACGCGAGTTCCAGAACGGCGATGTCATCATGCAGAAGGTCATGATCCGCGATCAGGCGGGCGCGCTCCATATCCTTGAATATCAGATGGTTCGCCTGCCTCAGGGATGGAAGATCAACGGCGTCGAGCTGCTCAAACCGCCGCAGGTCGGGGCCTGATCCTCGAAGCCCGGTAGCATCGGGGCATCGATCGGTGTCGCGATCGGTTTGCGCCGCGTGATCTCGCCCACGCCCGCGCCGAGTTTCAAAACGCCGTCGCGATGGCGCAGGGTGATTTCGGGTGCATGGATCACCCAATCAAACGAATGGTATCGCTGGGCAAGGCTCGGGGCCATGGCTTCGAGAACGGGATGTTTGGGCGCAACCTGCGCAACAAGCGCACCACCGCAGTTCTCGAACCGAAGCTGTTTGCGCAGGATCATCTTTTGCCGCTCGACCGCCAGTTCCATATCTATCAGCGCAGCCACGGTCGGATCGGAGGTATCCGAGGCCAATTTCGGCGCCAGCCGCAGCCGCCAAAGAAGATCGTAAAGCAAAGCGAACCTTTGGGGCGAGGAATGCCAGATCGCGCGGCTGCTTAATTCCAGAAACCTCTCACTGACGCGAAGCCGGAACATTGCAGGGGCAGGGGGCAAATCGAGATCGACAACCGGTGCATCATCCAGCCTCCAGACGACGTCTTCTGGCGGAATACGGTCATAGATCAGTCGTTTGGCGTGTCGACGCCAAAGGGTCAAAGTTCCGATGCTTGGCAAAAGAATTTCAGGCATATGTTCACTTTATGTTCTCGCTTTACGCTATGCAAGAGAGCACTCGACACCGCCCCCGTAAAACAGTCATCTTGCCCTCGCAAAAGAGGAGAACGAGATGAAGGTCATTGTCATCGGCGCGGGCGTTATCGGGATCACTTCGGCACTTGCCTTGTGCCGCGAGGGTCACGACGTCACGATCCTCGACCGCGAAGGTGTGGCGGCAGGGGCATCCCAAGGCAATGCGGGTGCATTCGCTTTTCCGGGGGTGATTCCCGTTGCAACGCCGGGGATCGTGCTCAAGGCCCCCAAATGGCTCCTTGACCCGCTTGGCCCTCTTTCGATCCCGCCGCGCTATGCGCTCAAACTTGCGCCGTGGCTTGTTCGGTTCTGGCGGGCCAGCTGGCGTGATAGGTTCGAGCCCACCGTTGCCGCACATGGGGCCCTGATGGCACACTCCAGCCGCGCGCTCGAAGCACTTGTCCAGCGCTACGGCCTTGAAAGCCATCTGCACCGTGAAGGCCAGATCGATGTCTATGACAGCGAGAGAACCTATCGCGAAAGCCTTGCCTTCTGGGATCTTGCGGCGCGTCACGGTGTCGAACACGAACGGCTCGAAGGACGGAATGCGTTGCTTGATCGGCAAGCGGGCCTTGCCTCCCGCTTTGAATACGGGGTTTTCACCCCGTCGTGGCTCAACGTCTTTGACCCCAAAATCTGGGTCCAGACCCTTGCCGAACTCTTTGTACAGCAGGGCGGCAAGATCGAGATCGCTTCTGTCGAGGCACTTCGCAGCGATCAGGACGGGGCGGTGGTTCATGCAGGCGGCACCGAGCATAGGTGTGATCGCGTCGTTCTAGCGGCAGGCGCCTTTTCACATCGTTTGGCCAAGACTTTGGGCGATCACATCCCGCTCGAAACGGAACGCGGTTACAATACCACACTTCCCAAAGGTGCCTTTGATCTGACGACTTTTCTGACCTTTGCCGATCACGGATTCGTCGTTGGACGGTCGGGGCCTGGCATTCGCGTGGGCGGGGCCGTCGAGCTTGGAGGTCTCGAGCTGCCCGCCAATATGAAACGCGCCGATGCCCTGCTGCAAAAAGCCAAAAAGTTCCTTCCCGATCTTAACACTTCGGGCGGACGGCAGTGGATGGGTTTTCGCCCCTCGACCCCTGACTGCAAACCCGTGATTTCCATGTCGCCTTCGTCGCCTTTGGTGATTTATGCGTTTGGTCACGGGCACTTGGGCCTTACCCAATCGGTCGGCACGTCAGAGCTTGTCGCCGATCTTGTCCTTGGTCGCACCCCTTCCATCGATCTCGCTCCGTTTGCCGCGGACCGGTTTTCCAAGATTTTCTGAGGCCCGCGATTAAGGGGCTAACATTCTCGCATCTTCCGAAATTTTCGCCTTGTTTTCCTCAAGCTCGACCGATAAACGCAACGGCGGAGACGTGGCCGAGTGGTCGAAGGCGCTCCCCTGCTAAGGGAGTAGACGGGTAACCGTCTCGAGGGTTCGAATCCCTTCGTCTCCGCCACTTGCACAGTGCAAACCCGAAAACAGGTCCCTCTCGGGGCCTTTTTCTTTATGTGCCAAAGGGGTTTAGCGGGGCCATCCGACTTTCGGAGACTAGTGTTAGGGCCGAAATCGGTCTCTGAACGTTCTGCGTCTCTTTCCACCCGCCCTTCACCCAAATCGAGACGGATTCAAAATATCGCGCGATTTCAGTATGTTGGCGAAATCGAACAGCGCCGCAGTTGACGCGGGTTCGTCTGCTCTCGATGCGAACAGAGACACCAGAAGGCGGCGTGGTTGTGCGGGTTGGTGGGCATTTCGGCGCAGGTTGTGTCGTACATTTGGTTGACGCAAAGGGCGGATAGCTGACGTTCGGTGGCACCTGTTTTTCCGACCGTCTCCAACGTTTCCGCTCAAAGGTCCAAAGACCTTATGCCACTCATTTTTCAATGCTGCGTTAGAATATCAAGCACCAGTGAGCACCTGTCGTCCGTCTTCGCGCCATTCGGGCAGGCCACCATCAAGGCGGCGGGCTGTCAATCCAAGCTTGCGGAGTGCGGCGACGGCTTGGAGGGCGTAGACGCAATAAGGGCCCCTGCAATACGCCACGATTTCTGCGGTCGGATCGAGGGTCGGGACGATCCGCTCGATCTCCGCAAGTGTTGTGTTGAGCGCGCCCGGAATGTGACCTGCGGCGAATTCATCTGCAGGACGAACGTCGAGAACGGTCACCGAACCCTCGGCAATTCGTGCCGCGAGGTCTTCCCGGCTCACCGGCTCGGGGGCATCTTCGCCGCCTGAAAGCCCACGCAGGATACGTTCGACCTGCGCGAGGTTCCGCTCGGCAACGATGCGCAGAAGGTCCATCAGCGCAAGTGTCTTAGCATCGGTCAGCCGGTAGATTACCGCCTTGCCGTCGCGGCGGCTGGTGACGAGTGCAGCGCGGCGGAGCTGTTGCAGATGTTGCGAGCAATTCGCGATGGTCAGACCCGTCTTGTCGGCCAAGGCCTCCACCCCGCGTTCTCCTTGCGCCAGTTGTTCCAGCAACATCAGCCGCGCCGGTGCTGACAAGGCGCGCGCGACGAGTGCGTATTCCTCCAAGAGGGCAAGCTTCGGGCTTATTGACAAGGCGTGTCTCCTGACCCTAGATCATTCAAGCGATAACTTGAATAATAGCGATTCCTTCGCACCCCACAAGCCCCAAGGCCAGCGCCCCATGTCCGAGACCATCCTTGCCGCCGAACCGACGGTTCGCCTTGCGATTTTCCTTGGCGTGCTGGCGGCAATCGCGCTGTGGGAAGTGGCGGCCCCCCGGCGCAGGCGAGAAATCCCGCGCGTGATCCGCTGGACGAACAACCTCGCGCTTGTCGTGGTCGACACGATCATCTTGCGGCTGTCGTTCCCGATCCTTGCGGTCGGGCTGGCGGTGATGGCCGAGGATCGCGGCTGGGGGCTCTTCAACAACATCGACGTCCCGTTCTGGGTCGCGGTCGTGGTCTCGATGCTGCTGCTCGATCTGGCGATCTACCTTCAGCATGTGATGTTCCACGCGGTGCCGGGGCTCTGGCGGCTGCACCGGATGCACCATGCAGATCTTGATTTCGACGCCACGACCGGATTGCGCTTTCACCCGGTGGAAATCCTCATTTCCATGGGGATCAAGCTGGCGGCGGTCGCGGCGCTTGGGCCGCCCGCCCTCGCGGTGCTGCTGTTCGAGGTGATCCTGAACGCCACAGCACTTTTCAACCACGCCAACATCAATCTGCCGCACCTGGTGGACCGTGTTCTCCGCGTGTTCGTGGTGACACCGGACATGCACCGCGTCCACCATTCGAGTGACCCGCGCGAGACCAACTCCAATTACGGCTTTAACCTGCCGTGGTGGGATCGGCTTCTGGGCACCTACATCGCCCAGCCCGCGAGGGGCCATGAGGCGATGGAGATCGGCATCGAGCAATTCCGCACGCGCCGCGATCTCTGGCTTGACCGGATGCTGATCCAGCCTCTGCACGGGCCGGCGAGCGGCCATGCGCTCGATCCCCGGAACACCACAAAGGAGCCTGCCGAATGACCGCAAGCGAGTTCACGCGCGGCCTCCGCGAGAACCGGGTTCAGGTCGCCCATCAGCTGATCCAGGTGATGCTGGTTGGCTTTGCCATCGGCATGACGCGCACGGTGGTGCCCGCGCTGGCCGAGAGCGAGTTCGGGCTCGAGCGCGGCTCCTTCCTGCTGCTCGCCTCCTTCGTGGTGGCCTTCGGTGCCGTGAAGGCGGTGATGAACTTCGTCGCTGGGCGCTGGTCGGAGCGGATCGGACGCAAGCGGGTGCTGTTCTGGGGCTGGGTCGCAGCACTGCCGATCCCGGTGATGATCTGTTACGCCCCCGACTGGAACTGGATTGTCGCGGCGACTGTGCTCCTCGGCGTCAACCAGGGCCTCTGCTGGTCGATGACGCAGACCGCGAAGCTCGACATCACCAAGGCCGAGGAACGCGGGCTCACCATGGGGCTCAACGAGTTCTCCGGCTATGTCGGCGTCGCGATCGCAGGCATCCTGACGGCCTATGCCGCCGAAGCCTTGGGGGCACGGGTCGGCTTGCTCGTCTTCGGCATGGCCGTGGTCCTGCTGGCGCTGCTGCTCACCGTCGTCTGGGTGAGGGACACGCTGCCATGGGCGAAGGCGGAGACCGCCGCGCACAAGGCAGCACCCCCGAAATCGCTGCCGCGCTACCCTAAGGGCGTGTCCGAGCATCCCACGACGGGCGAGGTCTTCGCGCTGATGAGCTGGCGCGATCGCCGCCTCTTCGCGATCAGCCAGGCGGCGCTGGTCGAGAAGTTCGTCGATGCGCTGGTCTGGGCGCTGTTCCCGGTCTTCTTCGTGACGCAGGGCGCGACCCTGACCGAGGTCGGCTGGATCGTCGGTACCTACGGCTTCGTCTGGGGCGGCTCGCAACTCTTCACCGGGCGGCTGTCGGACCAGGTCGGGCGGTTCTGGCCAAACGTGCTGGGAATGTGGATCTGCGGTGCGGGCGTGGCAATGGTGGTCGTGGGCACCGGCGCGCTGTGGTGGTCGGTCTCGGCGGGCGTGGCGGGCTTCGGCATGGCGCTCCTTTACCCGAACCTCGGCGCGGCCGTGGCCGACATCACGCCGCCGGCCTGGCGCGGCTCGGCCATCGGCATCTACCGCTTTTGGCGCGACCTCGGCTACGCCATCGGCGCGCTCGGCCTCGGCCTTGCCGCCAGCCTGACGGGTGCGGCCGAAGCCGCCTTTTGGTTCGTGGCGACCTCCATGTTCGTCTCGGGCGCCGTGCTCTTCTGGCTCGGCGAAGAAACCCAACCGCGGCTGAATCCCGCCAGCCCTCGGGAGATCGCAGATGACTGACACCCTGACACGTGCCTTTGGCGCAGTCGCGATCCTGCTTGGCCTTACCTCCCTCGGGCTTCTTGCCGTCTCGGTCTGGGGCTTCAGGGCAGGCGGCTGGCCTTGGCCGCAGTCCTATGACCTTGCCGGCTGGAGCGCCTGGGCGGCGGGCGCCGGAACCGTCGCCGCATTGGCAGGGTTTGTGGTCTGGCTGCGCCACCGGAAGGGCGGCGCCGGCGCGGTCCTGCTGGGGCTGATCCTGTCACTACCGGTCGCGGGGCTTGGTGCTGCTTTCGAAATCGCCGCACGCACCACGCCGCCGATCAACGACATCTCAACCGACACCGACGATCCGCCTGTCTTCTGGTTCACGGCCACGCCGAGCGACTACCCAGCGCAGAACGCCGAGCCGCAACGCGCCGCCTATCCGGATGTGCGCCCGCTGGACCTCTCGATGCCTGTTGACGACGCCTTTTCGGCGGCCCTCGCCCTCGTGGAGGCACGCGGCTGGGAGGTGCTGTCGGCCGATCCCGTGGAAAGCCAGATCGAGGCCATCGCCACGAGCCGTCTGTTCGGCTTCGAGGACGAGGTGGCGATCCGTGTCACCGAAACCGACACCGGAACCCGCATCGACATGCGCTCGCGCTCGCGGCTGGGCCAGATCGACCGCGGCGCCAACGCCCGGCGCATCGAAGCCTTCCTCGCCGATCTCGAAACGCGCGCCCAGACCTGAGGATCGACAATGAAACACCTGATCCTGCTTAACGACCCGCCTTATGGCACTGAGCGCAGCTTCAACGGCCTACGCATGGCCCATGCGCTGGCCAAGAATGATCCTGACGCGGACATCACCGTCTTCCTGATGGCCGACGCGGTGCTCTGCGCCAAGGCGGGGCTGGACAGATCGACTGCGACAGACCGGCGTCCGCATCTCAATGGATGGCAAAGGCCGCTTCCTCGACAATATCTTCATCGAGCGGCTGTAGCGAACCCTGAAATACGAGTGCGTCTACCTGCATGCCTCGGAGACCGGGTCAGAAGCGAAGGTAGGCATCCGGAAATCGATAACCTTCTACAACAACCAACGCCCGCGCCCAGCCCTTGGCGGTAGGCCTCGGGCCGTGCTCTATTGGCCGGGAAATGATAAAGCCCAAACCGATCAGCAGGAGCAGAGAGCAGCTTAATTTACGCCAAATTCTGTCCAAGAGATGGGGAGTAGCTCACACCGCTGGGCTGACACGGGGCGAGGGTGCCCGCCATCAAACGGATGCCAAAGTGCGACCCAAGTTTCCGAAAGTGTCGGCAAGGGTCGTGTTTTTGTCGCGCGCCTGCATCTCGCCCACGTGAATCTTCGCCTAATTGGATGTATCGCGGAGACGATACGGGCAGGGGCGCAAATGCGACTGGCTCGGGTGTGGGTTGAATTGGGCAGGGGGCAGAGCGGATGGTCGACATCGTTGATGGCTTGATCCATGCCTTTTGGCTTGTCGTGACGCTTGATGCCGATCTTGTCGAAATATCGTTACGCTCGCTTCAGGTCACGTTGACCGCTTTGGTGATCTCGTCCGCTATCGCGATGCCCCTCGCTGCGTTTCTGGCGGTGCGTCGGTTCCGTTTTCGGCGTTTCGTCATCGCGGTGCTCAACGCACTGATGGGTTTGCCGCCCGTTGTGGTGGGCCTTATCGTCTATGTCGTCCTGTCGCGCTCTGGACCGTTGGGGGTGCTCGGACTTTTGTTCACGCCGACAGCGATGGTGATCGCGCAGACCATCATTATCATCCCCCTGATCGCGAGCGTGGCGCATCAATCCCTTAGAGACCTCTGGCAGGAATATCATGATCTCCTGATCTCGATGAATGTCTCGCAAACGCAAAAAATCAAAACGCTGATCTGGGATGCACGGCGTGCGCTCTTGACGGCGGCCTTGGCGGGGTTCGGACGCGGCATAGGCGAAGTCGGTGCCATTCTGATCGTCGGGGGCAATATCGACCACGCCACGCGAGTCCTGACCACCGCGATCGCGCTAGAGACAGGCAAGGGAGAGTTTGCCCTTGCTCTGGCCTTGGGGTTCGTGCTGATCGGTTTGTCGATCGGCGTGAACCTTCTCATCCATAGCCTGAGCCGCACAGAACGCGAGGGGAGATGGTGATGTCCTTTTTCCCACTCGTGGCAGAGGCGGCCCAATCTTCCCGACAGGGAAAGGTCTTGATCGGTCCTGTGGACTTGACCCTTGATGGTCGTGGAACGACCGTTGTGATCGGCCCCAACGGCTCGGGCAAGACGTCGCTCTTGCGGTTGCTCCATGGTGCAGCGCGGCTTACGGGTGGACAGATCCGCTGGGCCTGTTCTCGGGACGAAGCGCAGCACGAGATGGCCTTTGTGTTTCAACGACCTGTCATGTTGCGTCGGTCCGTCATGGATAATATCGCCTATCCGCTTCTTGTGCGCGGTGTGCGCCGTTCCGAGGCACTGCAGCAAGCCCACGATTGGGCTGCGCGGATCGGGCTCGGTCCGATGCTGGAGCGTCAGGCAACGGTTCTTTCGGGCGGCGAGCAACAAAAGCTTGCCCTTGCGCGTGCGCTGATCACGAAACCCAAACTTCTCTTCCTTGATGAACCCTGCGCCGCACTTGATGGCCGCTCGGTCAAGGAAATCGAGACAATTCTGGGTCAGGCCAAGACGGACGGCACCGCTCTTATCATGACGACGCACGATATGGGGCAGGCCCGTCGGCTTGCGGATGACATCGTGTTCTTGCTCAAAGGAAGGGTCCACGAGCAATCACCCGCAAAGCAGTTTTTTGAAACGCCTCGGACAGGTGAGGCACAAGCATTCCTCAGAGGAGATATTCTGGAATGAAACTCAATTTCGTTTTCGCAAGCATTGCATCTCTTGTGATCGCGTCCTCTGCCCACAGCGCAGAAGTGATGAAACTGGCGGTCACTACGTCGTTCCAGAACTCGGGCTTGGCCGAGATTTTGCTTCCTGAGATTCTGACGGATCTGGATCTCGAGGTCCAACTTCTGGTCGTCGGCACGGGTCAAGCGATCAAACTCGGGGAAGCCGGGGATGTGGATGCCGTTCTTGTGCATTCACGCAGTGCGGAAGAGGCGTTCGTTGAAGCGGGGTTCGGGACCCATCGCCGCGAAATCATGTATAACGATTTTGTTTTTGTCGGACCTCAGAGCGATGAGGCTGGCGCGGAAACGGCTGGGAGCGCGGCACAGGCGTTACAAAAAATTGCCGCTGCGCAGGCGGACTTTGTCAGCCGCGGCGACGACAGCGGAACACACAAGATGGAACTGAACCTCTGGAAGGCTGCGGAGCTGGATGTCGCGGGGTTTGGCGACTGGTATAAGGCCGTGGGCGCAGGCATGGGTGCGGCTCTGAACACCGCATCAGGTCTTGGCGCTTATATTCTTTCTGATCGCGCAAGTTGGCTCAATTTCGGGAACAAGGGTGATCTGGCAATCGTGTTCGAGGGCGATCCCGCGCTCTTCAACCAATATGCCTATCTCCCTGTGAACCCTGACCTTCATTCCCATGTTCGGAGCGATCTTGCCGAGGCACTCGAGGATTGGCTCGTGTCGGACAAGGCCAAGACCCTGATCAACGGCTATCAGATCAACGGCGAGCCGCTTTTCGTTTTCAACGCGGTCGTCGAGTAAGGCCTTGTGTTTGCGTCACGCAATGACCGCTTCTGCGTGCTGCGTGGCGCACCATTCGAGAATGGCTTGACGGTCCGAAGGAAGCTCTTGGGCCATATCTTCGGCATAGGCAAGAAACGCCTCGAGGTTTCCTTTGTTCACGGCAGTGAGCACGGGAATACCGCGGGCAAGTGCCTCGCCGATCAAAGGGCGAAAACCGCGACCGTCGGCTTCTTGTTTGCCGAATTTGTTGAAGATCAGAAAATCCGCTCCATCCTCAAGAGCCGCTGCGACAAGACCGACGGCCCTCTCGAGCCCATCAGGATCAAGGCGGCATCCTTGGGACAAGGCGCCCAGATCCTGCGAGATACGGACCACTTTTTCGCCGGACAGAATATGAAGATCCATCTGGCATTTATAAGCGGGATCGGTTTCCACGTTCACCTGAACTGCCCCCGCAAGGACATGGCCTTTATCGCGAAGGTCCTGCGCAATATCGCGGATCAACCGATCCGTTGCACCGCGTCCGCCGCCTATGACATATCCAAGCATCGTCGGTTCCTTGAAACACCCTCGGAAAGTCTACAATATGGAGCATGACCAGAAAAGTAACAGGGTGAAAGTGATGCCTGTGCCATCTCCCGACTATCCTGTCTTGCCATATCCCGCCGACAGCCGTTTGACACGCCGTATTCGCGGGGTGGATCACATGGGCGTCGAGGCCGAAATTTCCGTTGTCGAAGAACGTCCGCTCACCATTTATCTCAATCGTCAGGAGATCGTCACAGCGATGACGATCGGTGATTATCCCGAACTTCTGGCTTTGGGGTTCCTTCGCAACCAAGGCATGCTTCTCGCCGATGACGAGGTCACGGCCATCGATTTTGACGAAGAGATCGAGACGGTTGTCGTGCGCACCAAGCGCCAAACATCCTATGAAGAAAAAGTGCAGAAAAAAACCCGCACCAGCGGCTGCGCGGTGGGCACGGTTTTCGGCGACATGATGGAAGGACTGGAGGGGCTCACTCTTCCCCAAGCCGAGGTGCGCACAAGCTGGCTCTACGCGCTGGCCAAGGAAATCAACACAACGCCGTCTCTCTATCTTGAAGCAGGTGCGATCCACGGAACGGTCCTGTGCCAAGAGGATCGACCGCTCGTTTTTATGGAGGACGTAGGTCGCCATAATGCCGTCGATAAAATCTCGGGCTTCATGTTCTATCACAACGTCACGGCGCACGATAAGATCCTTTATACAACGGGGCGTTTGACCTCGGAGATGGTGATCAAGACCGCGTTGATGGGGATTCCCGTGCTTGCATCACGATCAGGCTTTACGGCTTGGGGCGTCGAGATAGCGCGGCAGGTCGGCTTGACCCTGATCGGTCGTATGCGAGGACAACGGTTTGTCTGCCTAGCAGGCGAAGAGCGACTGGTGCGGGATGCGGACCCTTCGTCGATCCCGAACGAAGACCGCAAAAGCGGGCGCAAAGGGGCGGATGAATGAAGCCTCTCGGGGTTATCCTTGCGGGCGGTCTTGCGACACGCATGGGCGGCGGGGACAAGGCCCTCTTGCCGCTCGGGGGGCGGCCAATGCTTGACCATGTGGTAGAACGGCTTGCGCCTCAGGTCGACGCGATGGCGCTCTCTGCCAACGGAGACGCGGCGCGGTTTGCTGCTTACGGTCTCCCCGTCCTGGGAGATAGTATCGACGGCTATCCGGGGCCGCTTGCGGGTGTCTTGGCGGGGCTCGACTGGGCAGCGGACCATGGCGCAGTCTCGATCATCACCGTTGCAAGCGATACCCCGTTCTTTCCCAAGGATCTGGCACAGCGCATGCTGGGCGCGGCCCAAGGACAAACCCACCCGCTCGTTCTTGCCGCGACGCCGCGCGGACAAGAGCAAACCCGTTCGATGACCAAGGGTCTCATTCGTCATCCGACCTTCGGGCTTTGGCCTGTGGCATTACGGCACGATCTGAGAGAGGCATTGTCCGATGGTTTGAAAAAGGTGGTGTTGTGGACCGAGAAACACGGCGGGCGCGAGGTTGTGTTCGATGACCCCGACACCGATCCGTTCTTCAACGTGAACACCCCCGAAGACCTTGTCGAAGCGGAGCGCAGGCTATGAAGATTTACGGCGTCACGGGCTGGAAGAACGCCGGCAAAACCACCCTTATGGAGCGATTGGTCCAAGAATTTGTCGCGCGTGGGCTCAAGGTTTCGACCGTCAAACATGCCCACCATGACACGGATGTGGACCAAGAGGGTCGCGACAGTTTCCGCCACCGCACTGCGGGCGCGCAAGAGGTGATGCTGGCTTCGCCCAAGCGCTGGGCCTTGATGCATGAACTTCGCGGCGATGCCGAACCGCCGTTGTCAGAGCTTTTGGCGCGCATGAGCACGGTCGACCTCATTCTTGTCGAGGGTTACAAATCCGAAGCGCACCCCAAAATCGAAGCTTATCGTAGCGTCTCCGTCAAAGCGCCCTTGGCCGAAAAGAACGCCACGATCCGCGCAATCGCATCCGACTGCCCCGTCGAGACAGACTTGCCGCTTCTTGATTTGAACGACACGGCTCGGATTGCCGACTTCATTTCCGAGGAGCTTGGCCTTTGAACGCTCGGATCATCGTATGCACACCTGCGGCGGATGACGCGATCTGGCTCGCCCGAGCGGGGCGCTCGGTTGAACGGGTAAGGCGCGATTTGTCTTTGCCCGATGGCACTTTGATCTCGACGGTGGATCTCCCCTTGGCCGCCCACCGCCTCCCTTCTAATGTTCTGGCTCAGGATGTCGCCGCCACCGAAGGCGATCCCGAACAGGTGCGCGCCGAGCTGTTGTTGGCGGCACTTTCGGTTTTGGAACAGCGCGGCGAACTTGCGGAGGTCCTTGGCACCGAGAATGCCTTCGGGCCAGAGCAGGAGCTTGCGCTTCGCCTTGCACTTCCTGCAAGACGGACACCGCCACGCCTCAGGAATGACTGTTTCGCGATGCCGCAGGGGGTGGATTGGATTCCCGTAGATGAAGCGCTTGTGCGTCTCCGCTCGATCCTTGCGCCACTGGTGGATGCGGAGCGGATCGGGCTGCGTGAAGCGCTTGGCCGTGTGCTTGCTGCGGACGTCATTGCGCGCCGTTCTAACCCGCCGCGGCCCAATTCTGCGGTTGACGGGTATGGCTTTGCCGTTGCGGCGACGGGCGAAGGCGTGCAGCGTCTCCCGTTGGTCGAGGGGCGTGCCGCTGCGGGCCAGCCCTTTGATGGCGCTGTTTCCCAAGGCGCTGCGATCCGTATTCTCACGGGCGCGATCTTGCCCCAAGGCGTCGATACCGTTGTCTTGGAGGAAGACACCGCAATCGACGGGGCGGCCGTTGTTTTCGATGGCCCGATCAAGCCCTTTGCCAACACCCGCAAAGCGGGCGAGGACGTGAGAGAAGGCGATACCGCTTTGACCAAAGGGCAGACCCTTCGAGCGCCCGATCTCGCCCTGCTCTCGGCACTCGGCATCGCAGAGGTCCAAGTCTATCGCAAATTGCGTATCGGGGTCCTTTCGACGGGGGACGAGATCATTTGCGATCCCTTTGCCGAGGCTTTGCCGCACCAGATTTATGATGCCAACCGTCCGATGCTCCTCGGGCTTTTTGCGGGATGGGGCTTTGAGGCGGTTGATCTCGGTCATGTGCGGGACGATCCCTCCCTGATCAGGGAGCGTCTTGATCTCGGGGCAAAGGAGGCCGACGTTATCTTTACCTCGGGTGGGGCTTCGGCGGGCGACGAGGATCATGTCTCCAAGCTCTTGGCGCAAAGCGGGTCGCTGTCTTCATGGCGCATTGCGCTCAAACCCGGACGTCCGCTTGCTCTTGCCGTTTGGGAGGGTGTGCCCGTTTTCGGGCTTCCCGGAAATCCTGTTGCCGCTTTGGTCTGTGCGCTTGTCTTCGGGCGTCCCGCCTTGTCGTTGATGGCAGGCAAGGGCTGGTCCCTCCCCCAAGGATTTCAGGTCCCAGCAGCCTTTCACAAGCGCAAGAAGGCAGGCCGACGCGAATATCTGCGTGCTCGGATCAATTCCCGCGGCGAAGCCGAGGTCTTCAGGTCCGAAGGGTCTGGGCGGATCAGCGGCCTGTCTTGGGCCACGGGGCTGGTCGAGCTCCCTGATGCTGCGATCGACATAGAACAAGGCACAATGGTGCGCTATGTCCCCTATTCGGAGTTTGGGATTTAGTCCTTGTGTCGCAGGTAATAAACCTGCGTTTCGCCTTCGTCGGCAGTCGCCAGAAGACTATGCCCCGACTCCTGACAAAAGAACGGGACATCGACCACCGCAGCGGGATCGGTCGCAACAAGGCGAAGCACTTGGCCCGCCTTCATCGATTGAAGCCGCTTGCGCGCCTTGAGCACCGGCAAGGGACACAAAAGTCCCGCAGCGTCGAGTTCCTGATCCCATTTCATGAGTGCAGATTTAGTGCCTTGGCCCGCGGCTGTCTATCGCGTCTTTTGATAGGAATTTCCTATCGGATAACGGGAAATCAATATTGATGTGCAAAGTTATTTGCGTCATCTCGGTCGCAAACAAGCAGATTTAAGGGTGGAGACGATGGCGCTCGACAAAGAACAAGGGATCTGGACTTCGGGTCGGAGCGGCAACAAAGGCCGCACGCATACCAAAGGCCGCCCGCTCGTTGAAAGCGCATGGCAAGAGGTGCGTGATCTTCTTGGCGACCGTCCGCGCCGCCGCGATCTTTTGATCGAATTTTTGCATTTGATTCAGGACACTTACGGCCATCTGTCCGCGCCGCATCTGCGCGCTTTGGCGGAAGAAATGCGCCTGTCGATGGCCGAGGTCTGGGAGGTTGCGACCTTCTATGCGCATTTCGATCCCGTGCGCGAAGGCGAAGCGACGCCGCCGGATCTGACCATCCGCGTGTGCGACTCGCTGTCCTGCGAGCTGGCGGGGTCCAAGGCCCTCATGGCGGCACTTGAAAACGGTCATGATCCTGCAAAAATCCGTGTGCTCAGAGCGCCATGCATGGGGCGCTGTGACACTGCGCCTGTGGTCGAGGTCGGCCACCGCCATGTGGACCATGCAACGCCCGATCTGATCGCCGAGGTCATCGCGAGCGGAGATTTCCACGCCCATCTCCCCGAATACGAGACATTCGCGACCTACAAGGCCAATGGCGGCTATGCCAAGTTGATCGAGCTTCGCACGAGCGGAAATTGGAAAGATGTTCAGGCCGAGCTTCTTTCGGCGGGTTTGCGCGGCCTCGGCGGTGCGGGCTTCCCTTCGGGCAAAAAATGGGAGTTCGTTCGCGCCAATGCAGGACCGCGTTACGTTGCCATCAATGGTGACGAAGGCGAACCCGGCACATTCAAAGACCGCTATTATCTCGAGCGCACTCCCCACCTCATGCTTGAAGGGATGTTGATCGCAGCTTGGGCCGTCGAAGCGGAAAAATGCTTCATCTATATGCGCGACGAATATCCTGCGGTGCTTGAAATCCTGCGCCGCGAGATTGCTGCACTGGAAGAGGCAGGCATCGTCGCCGAGGGTTATATCGATCTGCGGCGCGGTGCAGGGGCCTATATCTGCGGTGAAGAAAGCGCGATGATCGAGTCCATCGAAGGCAAGCGCGGCATCCCGCGTCTGCGTCCGCCGTTTGTGGCTCAAATGGGGATCTTCGATCGCCCCACGCTCGTGCACAACATTGAAACCTGTCACTGGATCGCGCGTATCAACCGAGAGGGTGCGCAGATCCTGTCGAGCGTCGAGCACAATGGTCGCAAGGGGCTTCGCAGCTATTCGGTTTCGGGCCGCGTCGCCAAACCGGGCGTTTATCTTCTCCCCGCGGGCACCAATATCCGCGAACTCATCGAACACGCAGGCGGAATGGCAGAGGGGCACAGCTTTAAAGCCTATCAACCCGGCGGTCCTTCCTCGGGGCTCTTGCCGGCGCATATGAACGATATTCCGCTCGACTTCGACACGCTTCAACCGCACGGCACCTTTATCGGCTCGGCGGCGGTCGTCGTGCTCTCGGATAAGGACAAAGTCAAAGACGCTGCTCTGAACATGCTCCGCTTTTTCGAAAGCGAAAGCTGCGGTCAGTGCACGCCCTGCCGCGTTGGGTGCGAAAAGGCGGTCAAGCTCATGCAATCCGAGACGTGGGATCGCGAGCTGTTGACCGATCTGTGCACGGTGATGGCCGATGCTTCGATCTGTGGTCTGGGGCAGGCGGCTCCGAACCCAATCAAACTGACGATGAAACATTTTGGTGACGAGGTCTGAGATGGCTGACGGTAGCAAGACAACCACTTTCTCTCTGAACGGCGAAAACGTCACCGCGATGGATGGCGAAAGCATTTGGGACGTGGCCAAGCGCCACGGCACCGATATTCCCCATCTGTGCCACAAGGATCAGAGCGGCTATCGCCCTGATGGCAATTGCCGCGCCTGTGTCGTCGAAATCGATGGAGAGCGCACCTTGGCTGCATCCTGCTGCCGTGCACCCAGCGAGGGGATGAAGGTTTCGACCGAAAGCGAACGGGCCACCAAGGCCCGCGCGATGGTCATCGAACTTCTTCTTGCGGATCAGCCCAAGCGTGAAGATGCCCATGATGCGGGATCGCACCTTTGGGATATGGCAGAGGCGAACGGGGTAGGCGAAAGTCGCTTCCCCGCGCTCACTCCTGATCGTATTCCGCTCCTTGACGACAGCCATGTGGCCATGCGCGTCAATCTTGATGCCTGTATCCAGTGTGGTTTGTGTGTGCGTGCCTGCCGCGAGGTTCAGGTCAATGACGTCATCGGGATGTCGGGGCGCGGACATGATGCCTATCCGACATTCGACCTTGCTGATCCGATGGGGGCTTCGTCCTGTGTGGCTTGTGGCGAATGCGTCCAAGCCTGCCCGACGGGCGCGCTTATGCCCGCGACGGTTCTCGATGATGAGCAGCGTGGCGACAGCCGTGACTTTGATGAAGAGGTCAAATCGGTTTGTCCGTTCTGCGGCGTAGGTTGTCAGGTTTCGCTCAAGCTCAAGGATGGCAAGATCAAGTCGGTTGACGGGATCAATGGTCCCGCGAACGAAGGTCGTCTTTGCGTCAAGGGGCGGTTCGGCTATGACTATATCCATCACCCGCACCGTCTAACTAAACCGCTGATCCGACTTGAAAATGCGCCCAAGGGGCTCAACGTCGATCCTGCGAACCCCTTTACCCATTTCCGCGAAGCGTCATGGGAAGAGGCGCTTGATTTCGCAGCAGGCGGTCTGGCCGATCTTCGCGCGACATCGGGCGGCAAAGCCGTCGCAGGCTTCGGAAGTGCAAAATGCACCAACGAAGAAGCCTACCTCTTCCAAAAACTGATCCGTCAGGGCTTCGGTCACAATAACGTCGACCACTGCACCCGCCTCTGCCACGCGTCCTCGGTTGCGGCATTGATGGAGAACGTTGGTTCAGGGGCCGTGACGGCAACCTTCAACCAGATCGAGCACGCGGATGTCGCCATCGTTATCGGCTCCAACCCGACCGAGAACCATCCCGTTGCCGCGACCTATTTCAAACAGTTCGCAAAGCGCGGCGGCAAGCTTATCATCATGGACCCGCGCGGCACCGCCATGAAGCGGCACGCGGCTCATATGGTCCAGTTCCGTCCGGGTGCCGATGTCGCGCTCTTGAATTCGATCATGCATGTGATTGCCGAAGAGGGTCTCTATGACCAAGCCTATATCGATCGTCACACCGAAAACTGGGAGGCCGAAAAGGCGCATCTTGCAGGGTTTGCGCCCGAAAAGATGGAAGATCTGACAGGCATCAAGGCCGAGGTCGTGCGTCAGGTCGCCCGTGATTTCGCGACTGCGGATGCAGGCATGATCTTCTGGGGGATGGGCGTGTCGCAGCACATCCACGGCACCGACAATTCGCGCTGTCTGATCAGTCTTGCTCTCATGACGGGCAACGTAGGCAAGCCGGGTGCAGGTCTTCACCCGCTTCGCGGTCAGAACAACGTGCAAGGCGCTTCGGATGCGGGTCTCATCCCGATGTTCCTCCCCGATTATCAAACTGTTACCGACGACGGAGTGCGCAGCGCTTTCTCCGAAATCTGGAACTCAGGTGACTTCAGCAACGAAAAGGGTCTGACCGTCACCGAAATTCTGGATGCGGTGCATCACGGACAGATCAAGGGTATGTATATTCTGGGTGAAAACCCCGCAATGTCGGACCCTGATGTGACCCATGCCCGCGAGGCACTTGCACATCTCGAACACCTTGTGGTGCAGGACATCTTCCTGACCGAGACGGCAAATTACGCGGACGTGATCCTTCCCGCAGCGGCATTCTATGAAAAGAACGGCACCGTGACGAACACCAACCGTCAGGTCCAGATCGGCCGCGCGGCGGTCACACCCCCGGGAGAAGCCCGCGAAGATTGGGCGATCACGGTCGAGCTTGCCAAGCGTCTGGGGCTTGACTGGGACTATACCCATCCCTCGCAGGTCTTTGCCGAGATGAAAAAAGGGATGAAGTCGCTGAACAACATCACTTGGGATCGTCTGGATACCGAAAACGCAGTGACCTATCCGAGCCTTTCGCCCGAAGATCCGGGTCAGCCCATCGTGTTCGGCGATGGTTTCCCGCGCGCAAGCGGCAAGGCCCGTTTTACACCTGCCGATGTCATTCCGCCGAATGAACAGCCTGATGCAGAGTATCCGATGGTGTTGATCACAGGGCGTCAGCTCGAGCATTGGCACACGGGTTCGATGACGCGTCGTTCGACCGTGCTTGATGCGGTCGAGCCGGAGGCGAACTGCTCGCTTCACCCCTCGACGCTGCGCAAACTCGGGGTGGCACCGGGCGGAATGCTCCGACTTGAAACGCGCCGCGGGACTGTGTTGGTCATGGCGCGCGAGGACCGTGCAGTGGCGCCAGATATGGTGTTCCTGCCGTTCGCCTATGTCGAAGCTGCAGCCAATATTCTGACCAACCCAGCGCTCGATCCCTATGGCAAGATCCCCGAGTTCAAGTTCTCGGCGGTCAAGGTGACGGCAGCCTGAGAATAAACCCCGGCGCTTGGTTCAAAGCGCCGGGTGAAACCGTTATTCGGGAAGAACCACGTCTTCGATCCCCAGATGCGCCGAGAGGACCGAGGTCGAAATCTTGTGGTCCTCGATTGACGGGAGCCCTGAGATTCCGATTGCGGCCACTACGCCGACACCTTTGACCGTGATCGGGAAAGCGCCGCCTGCGGTGACATAGTCCTCGAAGGGCATGGCCATCGTAGGCCATTGGGCGACGCCCGCTTGCGCGTGTTCAAGGCCGACCCGCATCGAGGATTTGTGGTTGCGCAGCACCGTGTTGATCTTGCGGCGTCCCCAGTCCTGATTTTCGGGCGTCGATCCCGCCAGCGCGGCAAAGAAATAGCGTCGATTGACCGAGCGTATTTCGATGGTCACAGGCGCTTGTATCCCGAGCGCGTGGGTTCGAAGAGCGCAGCCGATGTCAAAAGCTGTTGCTTCGTCGAACGTCGGGAGCACCAAACGCTTTTCCTGTTCGGCAATCGCCTCGATAAGTGCCTTGGTCATGGGGTTTGTCCTGAAACGGGGAAGTCAGGCGCGAGGCTATGCCATTCGCAACCGACACTCCAGAGCGGAACGTCAGGCGCTGTTCCGGATGCCGTGGCGGGCGTTGAAGCGCTCCACGGCGCTTGGATCAACGGGGCGTCCCGTAAAGATCCCGACGTATTCGGGCATACGTGCGATACGGAAATCCACGCTTTCGGAAACTTCCATCGCGATGTAGCCGACCTGAGTGTAATAGATCGTCATGGCGCGGGTTTCGCCCTGAACAGGGGTAAAGCCGTGACGCTCGAACATCGCCTTTATCGCGGCGATGCGGCGTTTGTCCGCGTCATCGAGACGACGCTGAAGGGCTTCGTCGATGCGCGCCCAATAGCGAATGGCCAAGTCGAGTTTTGAATCGAACAGCTCGTCACTGATCCAAAGGTCAAAGATGTTGAAGACCGCTTCCGAGATATTTTCGGCATAGGCCTCGGTCTGGCGCACAAGGTTGCCCGTGTTCTTGTCTTCCCACATCTGGATCAGTTCTTCGAGGAGCGCCTCGCGGCTCTTGAAGTGCCAATAAAATGCGGTGCGCGTGACCGAAAGGCTCTTGGCCAATTCCATGACCTTGACGGATTCGACCCCACTTGTGGTGAGCGCGGTATAGGCGGCGTCGATCCAGACCTGTTTCGGGGTGTCGTGCATGGCTCTCTCGAAAGTCTCTTGACACATGTGTCAGTCATCATGACAGATGTGTCAAGTAAAGACTCATGCCAAGGATCAATTCATGAGCACGACCACGCGTTCCCGCCGTTCCCGCCGCCCCCAGCGTTCAAATGTTGCGGGTGACAACCCCCACCTCAAGGTGCCCTATCTTGTGCGGGGTATCCCGACCTATGACATTGTGGGCGAAGAGAGCCTCGACCAGATCGAAGCCACCGCCGACAAGATCCTTGCCGAGATCGGCATCGAATTCCGCGACGATCCTGAAACCGTGCGGCTATTCACCGCCGCAGGGGGGAAAGCCACCCATATTTCGGGCGAGACCTATAATGTCCGCTTTGAACCCGGCATGATCCGCGAACTTCTCAAGACTGCGCCGAGCAAATTCACCCAGCACGCCCGCAACCCGCTCAACTCGGTTGAGATCGGGGAAGAGGCGATGGTCTTTGCGCCGGCTTATGGCTCGCCCTTTGTCATGGATCTGGATCGCGGCCGCCGTTACGGCACGATCGATGACTTCCAGAACTTTATCAAACTTGCGCAGTCCTCGCCTTGGCTCCACCACTCGGGCGGCACCATTTGCGAGCCGACCGATGTCCCTGTGAACAAGCGCCACCTCGACATGGTCTATTCGCACATGCGCTATAGCGATCGCGCGTTCCTCGGGTCGATCACCGCGCCAGAACGCGCCGAAGACAGCATCGAGATGTGTCGTATCCTCTTCGGCGAAGACTACGTCGACGAGAATTGCGTCATCATGGGCAACTTCAACTCGACCTCGCCCTTGGTCTGGGACGGCGTTTCGACCAAGGCGATCCGCGCCTATGCAGCCGCAGGGCAGGGGTCGATCCACCTTCCGTTCCTCTTGGGCGGCGCTGTGTCGCCTCTGACGATGGCGGGCGCTGTGGCCCAGTCGATGGCCGAGTCGATGGTGGGCTGCGCGTTGACCCAGCTTGTCCGTCCAGGTGCGCCTGCGGTCTTTGCTTCGTTCCTTTCGACCATGGCGCTACGGTCCGGATCGCCCACCTTCGGCACACCCGAGCCTGCGCTTGGCTCGCTTGTCATGGGTCAGCTCGCACGGCGTCTGAACCTTCCGCTCCGCTGCGCGGGAAGCTTTACGAACTCCAAGCTGCCCGATGCCCAAGCGATGCAACAATCCATGATGTCGATGCTCTCGGCGGTTCAGTGCGGGGCGAATTATATCCTCCACTCCGCAGGCTTCCTCGATGGTCTTTTGTCGATGTCCTACGAGAAATTCGTGCTCGATGCCGATGTTTGCGGTGCGCTGCACGTCTATCTCAAGGGGCTTGAAGTCAGCGAGGAAACTCTGGCCTTCGAAGCGCTCGCGGAAAAAGGACCGGGGGAGCATCTCTTTGGCACGGCCCATACCCTCCGCCATTACGAGACAGCCTATTACGACAGTGCGCTCGACGACAACCAGCCATGGGAGACATGGGACGAGCAGGGCGGTATCGACTCGGCGACCCGCGCCAATGCCCGCTGGAAAGAGACGCTTGCCAATTACGAAGCCCCGCCGATGGACGAGGGTATCGACGAAGCGCTCAAAGAGTTCATTGCAAAGAAAAAGGCCTCTATGCCCGACGCGTGGTATTAAGACATGTCCAACGATCCTCTTCTCCAGCCCTATCAGCTCAAGCACCTGACGCTGCGCAACCGGATCATGACGACGAGCCATGAGCCCGCCTATCCCGAGGACGGGATGCCCAAGGATCGCTATCGCGCCTATCACGAGGAACGTGCAAAGGCAGGCGTGGCGCTTTCCATGACCGCAGGCTCCGCTGCGGTGTCCAAGGACAGCCCGCCTGTCTTCAACAACGTGCTCGCCTATAAGGACGAGGTGGTTCCGTGGGTGCGTAAACTCACCGACGCCCTGCACGAACATGGTTGTGCAGCGATGATCCAGCTCACTCACCTTGGCCGCCGCACAGGCTGGAACAAGGGCAACTGGCTTCCCTCGGTCTCGCCCGGGCCTGACCGCGAACCTGCGCACCGTGCGTTCCCCAAGCTGATGGAAGACTGGGATATCGAGCGGATCATTTCGGATTATGCCGACGCAGCCGAGCGCATGAAAGAAGGCGGCATGGACGGGATCGAACTCGAGGCTTACGGCCATTTGATCGACCAGTTCTGGTCTCCGCTCACCAACCATCTTGAGGGACGCTATGGCGGCTCCACGCTCGAAACGCGGCTCCAGTTCGGCATGGATGTGATTTCGGCCATCCGCGAACGTGTTGGCCCAGAGTTCCTCATCGGTGTGCGTTACACCGCCGATGAAGTCGCCCAAGGCGGCACCAGCGCTGCGGACGGGCTTCGCATTGCCGAGATGCTCCGTGACAGCGGCAACGTCGATTTCCTCAATGTCATCCGCGGGCGTATCCACACCGATGCCGCGATGACCGATGTGATCCCGCTCCAAGGCTACAAGAGTGCGCCGCATCTCGATTTCGCGGGCGAAGTGCGAAAGGTCTCGGGGCTTCCGACGTTCCACGCGGCGCGCATTCCCGATGTGGCAACCGCGCGTCACGCAATTGCGGCAGGGCATCTCGATATGGTGGGCATGACCCGCGCCCATATGGCCGACCCGCATATCGTGCGCAAAATCATGGAAGGGCGCGAAGACGACATACGGCCTTGTGTCGGGGCGACCTACTGTCTTGACCGTATCTATCAGGGCGGAGAGGCACTCTGTATCCATAACGCGGCAACGGGGCGTGAGCTGACGATGCCGCAGACGATCACGCCCGCCGAAACACCGCGCAAAGTGGTGATCGTCGGTGCAGGCCCCGCAGGGCTTGAAGCGGCACGTGTGGCCGCCGAGCGCGGGCATGATGTGACGGTCTTTGAAGCGGCGGCAGAGGCAGGGGGGCAGATCCGCCTGACCGCGCAGAACCCGCGCCGCAAGGAAATGATCGGGATCATCGATTGGCGTATGGCGCAATGCGCGGCCCGCGATGTGGAGTTCCGCTTCAACACATGGGCCGAGGCCGAGGACGTGACCGCGCTCGATCCCGATGTGGTGATCGTCGCGACGGGCGGTATGCCGAACATGACGCTTTTCGAACAGCGCGAGGAGGCCGAGCTTGTCGTCTCGTCATGGGATCTGATCTCGGGGGATGTAAAGCCCGCTGGGTCGGTCCTGATCTATGACGAGAGCGGCGATAACCCCGGTCTTCAAGCTGCAGAAGTTGCCGCCAATGCGGGCTGCGAAGTCGAGGTGATGACGCCCGACCGTTCGGTTGCCCCCGACATCATGGGCATGAACCTGACGCCCTATATGCGGGCGCTTCAGGACAAGGACGTGACCTTTACCGTGGTCAAACGGCTCCTTGGTGTGACGCGTGACGGCAACAAGCTCAAGGCGACGATCGGCACGGATTACAGCGCCTATACCGAAGAAAAGCATTACGATCAGGTCGTGGTGAACTATGGCACGATGCCGCTTGCGGATCTCTATTTCGATCTCAAACCGCTGTCATCGAACCATGGCGAGCTTGACCACGAGGCCTTTATCAACGGCTGCGCACAAACGGTGGTGCGCAATCCCGAAGGCACGTTCCAGCTCTTCCGCATCGGTGATGCGGTGTCGAGCCGTAATACCCATGCTGCGATCTATGATGCTTTGCGTTTGGTGAAAGATATCTAGTCGATCTTTTCGCGGCGGAGCACGTCTTCGATGCGGGAAACATCAAGGGGGTGGTTGAGTTCCCAGAACTCGCGCCCCCTTGCTTCCACTTCGACACAGCGCACGGGCACGCCGTGATAGAGAAAGCGGAGCTGCTCGAGGCCCTCGAGCCGCTCAAGCTCGGTTTCGTCCTTGGACAGATAGGTTTCCAGCGCGGCGGGCGTATAGGCATAAACGCCGACGTGATGGAACACGGGCACAAGCTCGTCGTTGCGATAGCGCCGCCCTGTAAAGGGGAGAACCTCTTTCGAGAAATAGAGCGCGTCGCCCTTGGCATCCATCACGGCCGTGGTGCCGCCGACACGTCCCTGAAGACGGTCTTCCATGAAACGGGCGTGGATATCGGGTTCGCAGCGCAGAACGGGGGTTGCGACTTCGGCGCTTCCGTCCATCGCTTCGATCAATGCTTCGACGAACCACGGCGGGGTGAGCGGGGCATCCCCTTGGAGGTTCACAACCAGATCGGCGGATGACCCCAGACGGGCCAAAGCATCGGCGCAACGCTCGGTGCCGTTGCGGCAGTCGCCCGAGGTCATGATCACCTTGGCGCCAAAGCGCTTCGCCTCGGCTTCGATCCGAGCGTCATCGGTCGCCACAAAGACTTCGTCCACACCGCGCACGGCTTGGGCCGCCAGCCAGCTTCTTTCGATCAGGGTCTTGGCCTGACCCGAAACGCCATGCAGCGGGACCAGCGGTTTTCCCGGATATCGGGTCGAGGCATAGCGGGCGGGAATGATGATGATGGTCTTTTGCGGTGTCATATCGGTTGTCGGTTCGGGCTGCACGGAACGGTTGTGCAACCCTTATCAGGCTTTTCTATGGCAGCGCAAAAGAAAGCGCCGCCCCGAGGTCAGGGCGGCGTGGATGTCTTAGGGCTTGCGGCGCGGACGGGCGTCCGAGCCTTGTGGCTGGCGGGCTTTGAACCCGCCCTCGCGCGCAGGGCCAGAAGGCTTGCCGCCCTTGCGGTGGGGGCTTGCGCCGTCGGGTTTGCCGCCGAATTTGCCCGAGGGCTTGCCGAAGGGCTTGCCACCGCGGGGTGCATCGGACCCACGCTCGCCGCGCGGTTTGTCGAACTTGCGCTCGCCTTTGCCCCAATCGCCCTTGGGCTTATCGCCGCGCGGGCGGTCACCAAAGGGCTTGTCGCCACGCGGTTTATCGCTGCGGGGGCGATCCCCGAAACCATCCTCGCGCGGTTTGTCACCTGCACGGAAGAAGGTCTTGGACGAAGCCGGCTTGGAGAACGACTTGGCGGGCATTTTGCCTTCGGCGCGAAGCTTGCTGTGGCGTGGCTTCTTCTCGCGCTCGGCGGGTGCACCATCCTCGAAGCTCTCGGAGGGCGCGGGGCGTGCTGCGGGCTTTTCGAAGCGCGGACGCTCTTCGCGAGCGGGGCGATCCTCGCGCGGGGTGTATTCCTTGCGCGGTTTGGGCTCGTAAGCGGTCTCATCGCGAGGTGCACGCTCGGCACGGGGCGCACGTTCTTCTCGGGGCGCGCGTTCTTCTCGCGGCGCACGCTCGGGACGCGGACCACGATCCTCACGCGGTGCACGCTCGGGACGTTCGCTCTTGCCGAAGCCGCCCGTTTTGCGGGGGCGCTCTTCGGGAGCATCGGACGGGGCAATCGTGATCCCGTCTTCAAGCTGCATCTTGTCGCCGACGGACGAAAGGAACCCTTTTACAGCGCTTTCGGCAATCTCGACAAAGGACTGACCGTCACGGATGCGGATGGCACCGATGTCGGTCTTGTCGAGGTTCCCTGCGCGGCACAAGAGCGGCAGAATCCAACGAGCCTCGGCGCGATCTTCGCGGCCGACGCTGAGCGAGAACCACTTTGACGGTCCGAAATCGGCAGCCTGTTTCTTGGGGGCCTGCGCATCGGCGGGAAGGAGATCCTCGGGCGCGGAGCGCCCTGCACGGAACTGACGCAGATAGGCCACCGCAATGGCTTCGGCGCTGTGACGCGCGAGCATTTTCGTGGCGAATTCGGCTTCGGTGCTGTCAGCCTCGCCGCTGAACACGTCAGAGGACAAAAGACGCTCTTCATCGGCGGCGTTGATCTCGTCGGCCGAGGGCGGAACAGTCCAGTCAGCGGTGATCTTGGCCCATTTGAGAAGGTTCTCGGCCTTGCGGCGGGCTTTGTTCGGCACGATCAGCGCGGACACACCTTTGGAGCCTGCACGACCCGTGCGGCCCGAACGGTGGAGAAGCGCTTCGGTGTTCTGGGGCAGATCGGCATGGATCACCAACTCGAGCCCGGGAAGGTCGATGCCGCGTGCGGCAACGTCGGTCGCGATACAAACACGGGCGCGGCCGTCGCGCATTGCCTGAAGCGCATGGCTCCGCTCGGTCTGGGTCAATTCGCCCGAGAGCGCAACGACGCTGAACCCGCGGTTGGCAAGACGCGCAGTCAGGTGGCTGACCATGTTGCGGGTGTTGCAAAAGACGATCGAGTTCTTGGCATCCTGGAAACGCAGAAGGTTGATAACGGCCTTCTCGACGTCATGCGGGGCAACCACGAGCGCTTTGTATTCGATATCGGCGTGCTGTTTTGCGCCGCCCATGGTCGATACACGCTGCGGGTCGCGCAGATAGCGGTTAGAGATCGCTTCGATGGATTTCGACACGGTGGCCGAGAACATCAGGGTGCGGCGTTCCTCGGGGGCTTGGCCGAGGATGAATTCGAGATCTTCGCGGAAGCCGAGATCGAGCATTTCGTCCGCTTCATCGAGAACCACGGCGCGAATGTCGGTAAGGTCGATGGCACCGCGTTCGATGTGGTCGCGAAGACGACCCGGCGTGGCGACGACGATATGGGCACCGCGCTCGAGCGCACGGCGTTCATCGCGGGCGTCCATCCCGCCGACACAGGTCGCAAGACGTGCGCCTGCATGGGCATAGAGCCACTCAAGCTCGCGCTTGACTTGAAGAGCGAGTTCACGGGTCGGCGCAATCACGAGCGCAAGAGGGGCACCTGCACGGTCAAGGCGGTCATTACCGCCAAGAAGCGTGGGGCCGATTGCCAGACCAAAGCCGACTGTCTTGCCCGAACCTGTTTGTGCGGAAACGAGAAGATCGCCCCCTGCAAATTCCGAGGCGGTAACAGCCTCCTGGACGGGAGTTAGCGTGGTATAGCCGCGCTCTTCGAGCGCAAGGGCGAGAGGATCAGTCATGTGGGGCTTTGCAAATGGCGGCGCATCAAGTGGGCCGGAGTTCGATTAAGCGCTCGCAATAGGCTCTTTTGTGTTGCTTGTATAGTAAAATCGCATGATCCGCTTATGCAGTCACGTCAATGCTGCTGTGCAGCATGGGCTGGTTCAGAGGGATTTGAGAATCCAGATCACCCGCCCGAGGGGGCGAACACTGTCCGCGTTGCGTCCTGTTTTGACGATGGGCTGCGCCCCGATCCTGTCGAATGCAATCGTGACGACCCCAGCATCGCGGGTGGCACGGCCGATGCGGAGTTTATTGTCATCCATCAGAACCATGATTTCCGAATGGTTCGTAAGGCTCTGATTTTTATCGATAAGACAGATGTTGAAGGCGTTGATCGTCGGCGACATTGCGTCATCGGGAGCTGCGACCAAGGCTAGATCGCGCAGGGATGTTGCCTTTTCCATCAACCATTCACGCGAAAAGCTTACGGGCGGCGTGCTGAGAGTTTGCGGCACCTCGTGATGAAAGGGAATTTTGATAAAGCCGCCATCCGAAATCGGGGGCGGTCCATCCTCGGCAAACCCGAGCGGAAGCGATTGGTCCGAGACACCAAGATATTCGAGCAAAGCAATGACTCGGTCGGTGCTCGGGATGCGGCCGGCCCTAATATCGCGTATGAGACCATCATGGCCCACAACATCTATTGAGGCGCGTCGCGCAGACACCCCTTTTTTAAGTAGCCCTCGCTCAACGCATTTGAGTAGGGCAGAAGCAATTTGGTCCGACCTCGTCGAAGTTAAGAGCATATCCAAAATTTTCTCAAAAGATAAGAATTATAAATCTTGACTGGTTGAGACTTATGCTTCTTAATCTATCCTGAATTGTAGAGCGGTTCCGCGCTCTGTTGAATTTGTGTTCCTTTTTTACAAGCTGATTGCGGGGCTTCAGTTTTTACTATGGTTACGATTCTACGTGTCTGACCACCATATAGAGATTGATGGCGGCAATTTTCCCGAAAAGGTGGCGCAGGCGTTCGCCGCATGCAAGCCACTTTCTGATGCTCAACGCCTTGCTTTAGCTATACTTTTGGTGCGACAGGTTTCTGATCCCCACTGCAAGTTGCAATTGAACCGACTTGCTACAATCTCTACTGAGCGTGCCTTCGAACTTTGACAGGCACCTGAGGGCTTGCCCCTCTTATGATTCTCTTAGCTTTGATTCATTAATGGAAAGTTAACGCCCGATCGGCGTCCTGCGGACCTGCGCCACATTTTGAACCACCCGCAAGAATTAGTGGCCCACGCTAACTTATCCCCAACAAATTGCTTTACACAGAAAGGTTAAGCCCTCACCATGTAGTGTATGGGGGTGTCGGAGAACACCGTCTCTTGAATAAGCACCAAGCGTTAGTCGGCTGCCAACGAACTATCGCAAGAGCAGAGAGGCCGAGCATATGTCACTATCAGAAAGTTACATCGACGAAGGTGATATCCATCCGATCGATTTGGTCGAACATATCGCCGAGCATCACGCTTGGGAATTCGACAGGATTGCCGATGACCAGATCGCGATGGCGGTCGAGGGCCAGTGGCGCACCTATTCGATCACGCTCGCTTGGTCGGCTTATGACCAGACATTGCGTTTGATCTGCACCTTTGAAATGGAGCCCCCCGAAGAGCGCATGCCCGCGCTCTACGAAATGCTCAATCTTGCAAACGATGTGTGCTGGGCAGGCGGGTTCACGTGGTGGGACGAGCAAAAGCTCATGGTCTTCCGCTATGGTTTGATCCTTGCAGGCGACCAGATGGCAAGCCCCGAGCAAATCGACACGATGATCAGCGCCGCGGTGATGAGCTGCGAACGGTTCTATCCTGCGATCCAGCTTGTCACTTGGGCCGACCGCACGCCGCAGGATGCGATGAACGTTGCAATTGCCGAGGCTTACGGGCGCGCCTGATCTTGCATCCGACCGCTGCGGTCCATAACACTTCGCTCTGAAACAAGGGGGGAGTTCCCATGGATATGACGACGGTGGCCCAAAAGGGTCTTGTGCTTTTGGGATGCGGCAAGATGGGGTCCGCCATGCTGGCGGGCTGGCTCAAGGGCGGGCTTCCTGCCGCTTCGGTCTGGGTGCTTGATCCCCATCCCAGTGACTGGCTCAAAGCGCAGGGCGTCCACATTAACCAAGGCGTCCCCGAAAGCCCCGCCATCGCGCTTATCGCCGTCAAACCCCAGATGATGGGCGAGGCGCTCCCTTCGATGCAGGCTTTGGGCAATCGCGACACGCTCTTTATTTCAGTGGCCGCAGGCACTCCGATTTCCAAGTTCGAAGAGGTCCTTGGCGCACAAACCCCGATCGTCCGCGCCATGCCCAACACCCCTGCTGCGATTGCGCGCGGGATCACCGCGATCATCGGCAATACCATGACGACCGAGGCGCATATGACCCTTAGCGAAGCGCTTTTGCGGGCCGTTGGTCAAGTTGTCCGCCTCGAAGCCGAGGGTCAGATGGACGCCGTCACGGCGGTGAGCGGATCGGGACCCGCCTATGTTTTCCATTTGATCGAGACGCTTGCAGCCGCAGGTGTAAAAGAGGGCCTCTCGCCTGAACTGAGCATGGCGCTGGCCAAGGCCACCGTCGGCGGTGCAGGTGCATTGGCCGAAGAGTCCGAGGACAGCCCCGCTCAACTCCGTATCAATGTGACCTCGCCCAACGGCACCACCCAAGCCGCGCTCGAGGTGTTGATGGATGCCGAGGCGGGAATGCCTGCGCTTCTTGAAAAGGCCGTCAAAGCGGCCGCCGATAGGTCCAAGGAGTTGTCGCGTGGCTGAGATTACATTCGACGATTTTCTGGCGGTCGACATCCGTGCGGGGCGCGTCATACGTGCAGAACCTTTTCCCGAGGCGCGCAAGCCCGCCATCAAGATGTGGATCGACTTCGGTCCCGAAATCGGCGAGCGCAAGACCTCGGCCCAGATCACGGCGCATTACGATCCCGAGACGCTTGTCGGAAAACAGGTGATGGGCGTGGTGAATTTCCCGCCGCGTCAAATCGGCAAGTTCATGTCCGAAGTCCTCGTCCTCGGCGTATATGACGAAAACGGTGGCGTCGTCCTCGTGACGCCGGACAAGGATGTGCCCATCGGCGGGAGAATGTGCTGATGAAACTCTTGATCACCCGTCCCATCGACGATCTTGTTCTGGCGCAGGCAGAGGAACGCTTCGAGACGACTTATCGTGCAGGCGAAGTTCCGATGTCGGCGGCTGAAGTCACTGCGGCTTTGGGCGAATACGACGCGATCCTGCCGACGCTTGGCGATGCGTTCACTGCAGCGGCAATCGAGGCGGCGGGCAAGCCGCGATGCAAAGTGATTGGAAACTTCGGCGTTGGTTATAACCACATCGACGTGGCCGCCGCCGCCAAGGCGGGCATCGCGGTCAGCAACACGCCCGATGTGCTGACCGATGCGACGGCGGATATTGCATGGACGCTGATCCTCTCGACCTGCCGCCGTGCGGGCGAGGGCGAGCGTCAGCTTCGGGCGGGCGAGTGGAAGGGCTTTGATCCCAAGGGCATGCTCGGCACCCATGTGACAGGTAAAACGCTTGGCGTGATCGGCATGGGCCGTATCGGTCAGGCGATTGCCAAGCGGGGGCATTTCGGCTTTGACATGCCTGTCGTCTATTTCAACCGCTCGGCCAAAGAGTTGCCGTTCGACGCGCGCCGCATCGAGGATATGCACGAACTTTTGGGCGTTGCGGATATCGTCGTCGTCGCTGTTCCGGGTGGGGCGGAGACGGTCAGGCTCATCGACCGCGCCGCGATCGCCGCCATGCGCAAGGATACGATTTTCGTGAACATCAGCCGCGGCGAAGTGGTCGAGGAAGAGGCTCTGATTGATGCTCTGGAGGCGAATGCCATCGGCGGTGCGGGGCTCGATGTTTACGAAAAAGAACCCTATGTGCCCGCCCGCCTGACCGCGCTCGAGAACTGTGTCCTGCTCCCGCATTTGGGGAGCGCAACCGTCGAGACGCGCCGCGCGATGGCGCAGATGGCACTCGATAACATCATCGCATTTGCCGAAGGCCGTGCGATGCCGCAACGTGTGAATTAACCGCGGTCGCCGACTGCTTGGCGCCAGTGGCGGCGGCAAAGCGAGACATAGCGCTCATTGCCGCCGATCGCGACCTGATCTCCACTGGTGAGGACATTGCCTTCAGCATCCTTGCGGATCACCATCGTCGCCTTTTTCCCGCAGTGACAGATCGTGCGCACTTCACGCATTTCGTCTGCAAGAGCGAGAAGAGCCGCCGATCCGGGGAAAAGCTTGCCCTGAAAATCCACGCGCAGACCATAGCACATGACGGGCACGCGAAGATCATCGACAGCGCGGGCCAGTTGCCAGACCTGAGCCTCCTCAAGGAACTGCGCTTCGTCGATAAAGACACAAGCGCAGGGGCCTTGTTCCAGTCGGAATTTGATCTTGTCAAAGAGGTTTTCGCCCACGCCGAAGGTATCCGCATCCGCACCGATCCCGATGCGGCTTCCGATGCGGCCCTCGCCTGCGCGATTGTCGAACTGGGCAGTGAGCAGATAAGTCTGCATCCCGCGTTCGATATAGTTATGCGAGGCCTGAAGCAGGATCGTCGATTTACCTGCGTTCATGGTGGAATAGTTGAAATAGAGCTTGGCCACGGTCCGTCCCCCCGAGAGGCAGAAACGGGCGAAGTTTCCTCCGCCCGCTCTGTGATTAACCCTGTAGGCTGCGCACCCCGATGTCACCCTCGCTGCGGGCCTGCATCGCGAGCGCGGCGGCATGCGAAGCGGCGGCAGTGGTGAAGTAGGGGATCTTGTCATAAAGGGCGACCGCGCGGATATCGCGGCTGTCCTCTACGGCCTGTGCGCCTTCGGTGGTGTTGAAGACAAGGCTGATGTGGCCGTCCTTGAGACGATCCACGATGGTGCGGCCGCCTTCATAGACTTTGTTCACGATCTCGCAGACAACGCCGTTCTCGGTGAGCCAGCCTGCGGTGCCGCGGGTTGCCACGATTGCAAAGCCGAGATCGACGAGGATCTTGGCCGCTTCGAGCATATCTGCGCCTTTGTCCGCATCGCGGATCGAGACGAAGACATTGCCTTCGGTCGGAAGGAGCGTGCCTGCACCAAGCTGTGCCTTGAGGAAAGCGCGACCGAACGAGCGGTCCCAACCCATGACCTCGCCCGTCGAGCGCATTTCCGGCCCGAGGATGGTGTCGACACCGGGGAAGCGGGCAAAGGGAAGCACGGCTTCCTTGACCGAGAACCAAGGGGTCTTGGGATCGGCAAGCGTAAACGGATCGGGCTGCGGGACGGTGGCCATCGGATCGAGATCGGTCGGATAGGGATCACGCATCGGGAAGTTCGAGAGCGGCTCACCCGCCATCAGACGTGCCGCGATCGACGCGATAGCCGAGTCCACGGCCTTGGCGACGAAGGGCACGGTGCGCGATGCACGCGGGTTCACTTCGATGAGGTAAACCTCGCCGTCCTTGACAGCGAACTGGACGTTCATCAGGCCGATCACCTTGAGCGCCTTGGCCAGAGCCACGGTCTGCTTGCGGATTTCGGTCACGATCTCGGCCGAAAGCGTGTGCGGCGGCAGACAGCAGGCCGAGTCGCCCGAGTGGACACCGGCTTCTTCGATGTGCTGCATGATGCCAGCTACGTGGACGTTCTCGCCGTCACAAAGCGCGTCGACGTCAACCTCGGTTGCGCCCGAAAGATAGCTGTCCAGAAGAACAGGGCTATCGCCCGACACAACCACGGCTTCGTTGATGTAGCGTTCGAGCTGGGCCATATCGCGCACGATTTCCATCGCACGGCCACCAAGGACATAGGACGGACGGATCACCAGCGGGAAGCCGATTTCTTCGGCGATCTTGATCGCTTGGGCGTCGGTCGAAGCAATGCCGTTGACCGGCTGCTTGAGACCGAGACGGTTCACGAGATCCTGGAACCGCTCGCGGTCTTCGGCAAGGTCGATCGCATCGGGCGAGGTGCCGAGGATCGGAATGCCGGCTTCTTCGAGCGCGTTTGCCAGCTTGAGAGGGGTCTGGCCGCCGAACTGGACGATAACGCCGTGAAGCGTGCCGTTGTCCTGCTCCACGCGCAGGATTTCCATTACGTGTTCAAAGGTCAGCGGTTCGAAATAGAGACGGTCCGACGTGTCGTAGTCGGTCGACACGGTCTCGGGGTTGCAGTTGATCATGATCGTCTCGTAACCCTGATCGGTCAGAGCGAAACAGGCGTGACAGCAGCAATAGTCGAATTCGATCCCCTGACCGATACGGTTCGGGCCACCACCGAGGATGACGACTTTTTTGCGGTCCGAAGGACGGGCTTCGCATTCCACGTCGCCCATCGCGGGGGCTTCGTAGGTGGAATACATATAAGGCGTCTGTGCTTCGAATTCTGCGGCGCAGGTGTCGATCCGCTTGAACACGGCGACAACGCCGAGGTTCTGGCGCGCGCGGCGCACGTTGTCCTCGGTGCGGCCCGTAAGCTTGGCAAGGCGGGCATCGGTGAAGCCCATCATCTTGAGCTTGCGAAGACCCTTTTCATCGAGCGGCAGGCCGTTCTTTTTCACGTCGGCTTCGGCTTCCACGATCTCGCGGATACGGTTGAGGAACCACGGATCGAACGAGGTGATGGCAATGATCTCGTCGTTGGTAAAGCCGTGGCGCATCGCCTGCGCGATGGTGCGAAGACGATCAGGGGTCGCTTTGGACAGCGCCGAGGAAACGGCCGCCTTGTCCGGCGCGCCCGGAATAGCGATCTCGTCGAAACCGGTGAGACCCGTTTCCATCGAAGCGAGCGCTTTTTGCATCGACTCGTGGATGGTGCGGCCGATGGCCATGGCTTCGCCGACCGACTTCATTGCAGTGGTCAGTTCGGGCTTGGAGCCGGGGAACTTCTCAAAGGCAAAGCGCGGGATCTTGGTGACGACATAGTCGATGGTCGGCTCGAACGAGGCGGGCGTGACCTTGGTGATGTCGTTGTCGAGCTCGTCGAGGGTGTAGCCCACAGCGAGCTTTGCCGCGATCTTTGCAATCGGGAAGCCTGTTGCTTTGGAGGCGAGAGCGGACGAACGCGACACACGCGGGTTCATCTCGATCACGACCATACGGCCGTCTTTGGGGTTCACGGCCCATTGGACGTTGGAGCCACCCGTTTCAACGCCGATCTCGCGCAGAACCGCGATCGAGGCGGTGCGCATGATCTGGTATTCCTTGTCGGTCAGCGTCAGCGCAGGGGCCACGGTGATCGAGTCGCCCGTATGCACGCCCATCGGATCGACGTTTTCGATCGAACAGACGATGATGGCGTTGTCGGCTTTGTCGCGGACGACTTCCATCTCGTATTCTTTCCAGCCGAGAAGCGATTCATCGACAAGGATCTGACCGACAGGCGAGGCATCCATACCCGTGCGGCAGTAGTATTCGTATTCTTCGCGGTTATAGGCCACACCGCCACCCGTGCCGCCGAGCGTAAAGGCAGGGCGGATGATCGCGGGAAGGCCGATGTCTTCGAGCGCTTCGAGCGCGAGAGCGACACCTGCCTTGAGATCTTTCTTGCCCTTGGCGTCTTTCGGAGCGGTGACGATGGTGGCCTTGGGGTTCTCGATCCCGAGACGGTCCATGGCCTCGCGGAAGAGTTTGCGGTCTTCGGCCATTTCGATGGCTTCGCGCTTGGCGCCGATCATTTCGACGTTGAACTTTTCGAGCACGCCCATGTCGGCAAGAGCAAGCGAGGTGTTGAGACCTGTTTGTCCGCCCATCGTGGGCAGGAGGGCATCGGGGCGCTCTTTCTCGATGATCTTGGCGACCACTTCGGGAGTGATCGGTTCGATATAGGTGGCATCGGCCAGACCGGGGTCGGTCATGATCGTTGCGGGGTTCGAGTTCACCAGAATGACGCGGTAGCCTTCTTCGCGAAGCGCTTTACAGGCTTGGGCGCCCGAATAGTCGAATTCGCAGGCTTGCCCGATGACAATGGGTCCGGCTCCGATGATCATGATCGACTTGATGTCGGTTCTCTTCGGCATGGTTCTATCCCTCGTATCGGTATGTGGCAGGCATGGGTCGTGAACGCGAGACTCGGTCATCTTGCGCCGCACAAATTGTCGTGGGTTATAGGGATGGAGAAGCGCGGCGCAAGGCCTGATCCACGCTTTTGCGCGGAAAATCCGAGCATCCTTTCGGTCAGGCGTCGGTGCAAGAGGCAAAAGGACGTTTTGGACCCAACTTTTGCGCGTTTGGACCCTGTAACCTCGGGGGTTGCAGGATTATGTAGGCGGCGCATCGGAAAGGAGCACCCTTGAAACTTCGTTTTGACTTCGGGCCTGCCGAGGCTCCCGTGACATTTCACGGCGCTCTCAAAGTGATTGAAGCGCACAGCGCGCGAGAGGTCGAACCCGCTCTTGCCGCGATGGAAGAGGTGCGCCGCGCGGGGCACTGGCTTGCAGGATATGCAAGCTACGAGGCGGGCTATGCGCTCGAGCCGCGTCTGTTGCCGCTTTTGCCACTGGAACGGCGCGTGCCGCTCTTGCGCTTCGGCGTGTTCGAAGGCTGGTCAGAGGCGGGCAAACTCCCTGCCGCGGGCGGCACGATCACCGATGTCCAGCCGCGCTGGGATGCACAACAATATAAAGCCGCCTTCGAGAAACTGCGCGGCTACATCGGGGCAGGCGACATTTACCAGGCCAACCTGACCTTTCCCATCGATGCCGTTGCAAAAGGCAGCGCCGAAGCTCTTTATTCCGCTCTGACCGAGAGACAGCCCGTGGGCTATGGCGCTCTTATCCAATGTGATGACTTCGATATTCTGTGCCGCTCGCCCGAGTTGTTTTTCCGTGTCGATGGAAATGGGCTTGTCGCGACGCGCCCGATGAAGGGCACGATGCCGCGCGGGCACACCAAAGCGGAAGACAGTGCGAACAAGGCGTTTTTGCAGGGCGACACAAAGAACCGTGCCGAAAACCTCATGATCGTGGATTTGTTGCGCAATGATCTGAGCCGCATTTGCGAGCTTGGCAGTGTGCGCGTGCCCGAGCTTTTCCGCGTCGAAACCTATGAGACCGTGCACCAGATGACCTCTCTCGTGACGGGGCAGAGTGCGAGCGGCACAACGATTCCAAAGATTTTCTCGGCGCTCTTTCCGTGTGGTTCGATTACGGGTGCGCCCAAGCTCAGAGCGATGGAGATCATTCGCGAGCTGGAGCCATGGGCGCGTGATGTCTATTGTGGTTCGCTCGGCTGGATTGCACCCGACGGGCGAGCGGCCTTTAACGTGGCGATCCGCACGCTGCTGCTTCAGGGCGAGCGGGCGACTTTGAACGTCGGCGGCGGCGTTGTTTGGGACAGCACCGCTTCGGCAGAATACGAGGAGGCCTTATGGAAAGCCCGTTTCGCGACGCTCTCCCCGAAAATACCCGCCTGATCGAAACCTTGGGCTGGTCGCCCGAGGGGGGATATCGGCACTTGGCGCTTCATCTGGCGCGGCTAGAGCAAAGCGCCCTGCGGCTCGGATTTCCTTGCGACTTGGCTGCGTGCCGCGCGGCGCTGGGTCAGGAAGGCGAGGGGCCGCAGCGGGTGCGCCTTACGCTTGATGTGCGGGGCACGATCGAAGTGACGCGCAGTGCGCTTCCTCCATCGCCCGCGCTTTGGCGTGTCGCAGTGCATTCCCAAAGGCTCGATCCGGATGATCCTTGGCTCGGGGTCAAGACGACCCAGCGTGCACTCTATGACAAAGCCCGCCAAGACTTGCCCGAGGGTATCGACGAATGGCTTTTCCTCAATACCCGAGACGAGCTTTGCGAGGGCACGATCACCAATCTCTTCGTGATCCGCGAAGACGGGGAGAGGGTGACGCCGCCACTGTCTTCGGGGGTTCTTCCCGGGGTCTTGCGGGCAAGTCTTTTGATCGACGGATGGAAAGAGGCTGTTCTCGGCCGCGATGATCTGGCAAAAGCGCGTGAAATCTACATGGGGAATGCAGTTCGTGGCCTGATTAGGGCCGAACTTGCGCCCTTTGCTTGACAACGCCGCGCCAACCTTGTGTATCGGCCACTGACCGCGCCTAACCCATAGGAAACGACTCCATGCACGCCTATCGCACCCATACTTGCGCCCAATTGACCAAAGCGAACGTCGGCGAGACCGTCCGTCTGTCCGGCTGGGTTCACCGCGTGCGCGACCACGGCGGTATCCTCTTTATCGACCTTCGCGACACCTATGGCGTGACGCAGGTTCTGTGCGATCCCGACTCGGCAGCTTTTGCGGCTGTGGAAAAGGTGCGCTCCGAATGGTGTATCCGCATCGACGGCGAGGTAAAGGCGCGCGACCCCGAGCTGGTGAACCCCAAGCTCCCCACGGGCGAGATCGAAGTTTTCATCCGCGACATCGAAGTTCTGGGCGAAGCCAAAGAACTCCCGCTGATGGTTTTCGGTGATCAGGAATATCCCGAGGAAACCCGTCTGCGCTATCGTTACCTCGATCTGCGCCGCGAAGCGATGCAGTCGAACATGAAGCTGCGTTCGGATGTTGTCGCCTCGATGCGCAAGCGGATGTGGGACCAGAACTTCCGCGAATTCCAGACGCCGATCATCACGGCGTCGTCCCCCGAAGGCGCCCGCGACTTCCTCGTTCCGTCGCGCCTCCATCCGGGCAAGTTCTATGCCCTTCCGCAGGCACCGCAGCAGTTCAAGCAGCTGATCATGGTGTCGGGCTATGACCGTTATTTCCAGATCGCGCCCTGTTTCCGTGACGAAGACCCGCGCGCCGACCGTTCGCCCACCGACTTCTATCAGCTCGACCTCGAGATGTCGTTTGTGACCCAGCAGGACGTGTTCGACACCATCGCGCCCGTTCTCGCAGGTGTGTTCGAAGAGTTCGGCGGCGGCAAAAAAGTCGATGCGCCCTCCGAATGGCCGCAGATTTCCTATCGCGACTCTGCGCTCTGGTATGGCACCGACAAGCCCGACCTTCGTAACCCGATCAAGATGCAGGTCGTCTCCGAGCATTTTGCGGGTTCGGGTTTTGCGATTTTCGCCAAACTGCTCGAGCAGGATGGCACCGAAATCCGCGCGATCCCTGCACCGACCGGCGGCAGCCGCAAATTCTGTGACCGCATGAACGCTTTCGCCCAGAAAGAGGGTCTGCCCGGTATGGGCTACATCTTCTGGCGTGATGGCGAGAACGGCGAGATGGAGGCCGCTGGCCCGCTTGCCAAGAACATCGGTCCCGAGCGCACCGAAGCGATCCGCCAGCAGCTCGGCCTTGGCGTGGGCGATGCAGCCTTCTTCCTCGGCGGCAAACCTGCCGCTTTCGAAAAGGTCGCAGGCAAGGCACGCACCGTCATCGGCGACGAACTCGGCCTGACCGAAACCGACCGCTTTGCCTTTGCATGGATCGTGGACTTCCCGATCTATGCGCGTGACGAAGAAACGGGCAAGATCGACTTTGAACACAACCCCTTCTCGATGCCGCAGGGCGGAATGGATGCGCTTTTGGGCGACCCGCTTTCGGTCAAGGGCTTCCAGTATGACCTCGCCTGCAACGGCTACGAGCTTGTCTCGGGCGCGATCCGTAACCACAAGCCCGAGATCATGTTCAAGGCTTTCGAAATTGCGGGCTATGGCAAAGAAGAAGTCGAGAAGCGCTTTGGCGGCATGGTCAACGCGTTCCAGTATGGCGCACCGCCCCACGGTGGCTGTGCTGCGGGGATCGACCGTATCGTCATGCTTCTTGCCGACGAGCAGAACATCCGCGAAGTCATCATGTTCCCGATGAACCAGCGTGCAGAAGACCTCATGATGGGCGCGCCGAGCGAGCCGATGAACGAGCAGCTGCGCGAACTTCGTCTCCGCGTGCTTCCGCCCGAAGCGTAAATCGACATTATTTCGAAACAGAGGGCCGGTTGCAGGGATTGCAGCCGGCCTTTTGTTTTGCGCAGGGTCCCGATTTCCGATCCGCCCCACTTATTCGTGTGTGGCGAAGGGGGCAAATATCGGTATGGTTTTGGAAAAGGAACCAGACTGACGGAGAAGGCGTCCCGTGGCTATCGGTGATCCTGAAACGGCTGCGATCCGCTTCGGCTTGGGACTTGGTCCCTTGGCCGAATGGGATGCGCACCCCGATGACATGCTCTTGCGGCTGGTCGGGCGGGACGCGGCGGCGGAACGTTGGCCGATCCCGACCTTTTCCGAGGCGCGACCCACGCTTGCCGAACAGTTCCAGACCACGCTCGATATGAATGCCGCCCGCGATGCCGCCGATGAGGCGCGGATTGCCGAGCTGAACGCCCTTCGCCAGACCTATGCCGAGGATATGTCGACCCTCTATTGGGAGAGCTTTCGCAACACGCTGGCGCGTGCGAGCCTTTCGCGGGACGGGTTTCGCGAAAGGCTTGTCGAATTCTGGGCCAATCATTTCGCCGTGCGGTCGGAAAACAGCCGCACCCGCCATCTTGTCACCCCCTTTGTCGAAGAAGCCATTCGCCCGCGTCTGACGGGGCGTTTTGCCGATATGCTCTGGGCGGTGACGATCCACCCGATGATGCTCCTTTATCTGGATCAGGTCTCTTCCATCGGGCCGAACAGCCGTGTCGGGCGGGCCTCGCGCAGAGGGCTGAACGAAAACCTTGCCCGCGAGCTTCTCGAATTACACACGATGGGACCCGAAGGGCCCTATCTCCAAGAGGACGTGCGCGAGCTGGCCGAGTTGCTCACGGGGCTGAGTTTCCGTGCGGATCGGGGGTTTGTCTTTGAAACCCTTCGCGTGGAGCCTGGGTCAGAAACGGTGCTGGGACAGGAGTATCCCGCCACGGCGGATCTTGAAAACGTGCTCGCCGTGATCATGGATCTTGCTCATCATCCCGCAACGGCGCGGCACATCAGCCGCAAACTCGCCACCTATTTCATCAGCGATACCCCACCCCAAGAGATCATCGACCGTATGGCGACGCGCTTCGACGAGACGGGCGGCGACCTTCTTGCGGTTTATGAGGCGATGCTCACCCATCCTCTGGCATGGGAGGCCCCGCGCCAAAAGGTCAAAACGCCATTCGGGTTTGTCGCCTCGGCGCTGCGCGGTCTTGGCATTGGAGAAGCATTTTTCGACGCGGTTCCTCGCGGTGTTCTCCGCATGGGGTTCGAGAGGCAGTTGACCGTGATGGGGCAGGACTGGCAGCGTCCCGTCGGGCCCGATGGATTTGCGACGCTTGCACATGAATGGGTCACGCCGCAGGGGATGGCGGGGCGGATAAACTGGGCGATGACGGTGCCGCAGACGCTTGTGGACGAACTTCCTGATCCGCGTAACTTTGTGGATGTCGCACTTGGGCGGGGTGCAGCCGAGCCTGTGCGTTTTGCTGCGCGCGCAGCCGAAACGCGGGCCGAAGGGATCGGCCTTGTTCTCGCTTCTGCCGCCTTTCAAAGGAGATGACGATGCGTAGACGTGATTTCCTTGTCGGATGTTCGGCCGCTGCTGCGCCCTTTTTCACGCCTGTCGTCATGGCAGAGGGGCCATGGGAGGCGCGGATCGTGGTCATCATCTTGCGCGGGGCGATGGATGGTCTTGATGTTGTTCGGCCCATTGGGGATCCCGATTACGGCTGGCTGAGGCCGACGCTTTCGCAACAAGAGGGCGAGATCCCGCTTGACGATTTTTGGGCGATGCATCAGGCGCTTGCTCCGTTGCGCCCGCTTTGGGATCGGGGCCAGCTCGGATTTGCGCATGCAGTGTCCACACCCTATCGGGATCGCCGGAGCCACTTTGACGGGCAAGACATGCTCGAAGCGGGCGGCAATGATCTTGTCGGGCGGCCACGTGGAGGGTGGCTCAACCGGCTCGTTTCCGCTGTGCCGAACGCCACAAGCCGCACGGCCTTTGCCATCGGTCGCGAAGAGATGCTCATCCTTGATGGAGAGGCTCCTGTCTCGAGCTGGTCACCCGAAGCGGGGCTGTCGCTTTCGCCTCAGGCGCGCAGGCTCTTGGCGCGGGTTTACGAAGGCGACCCGCTGTTCGAGCAGGCAAGCGCCGATGCCATCGCCATTGCCGATCAGGTCTCTCTCGGAAGCGGCGAAAGCGCGATGGTGGAGGGCGTGAACAGCGGCACGGAACACGCGGGGCTGGCCCGATTTGCGGCAGAGCGACTTCGGGAAGAGACGCGCATCGCGAGTTTCTCCTTGTCGGGGTGGGACACCCACAATGGTCAGTCCCGTGACATGGGGCGCGCCTTGGGGCGGCTATGTGATACGATCCTGACGCTGAGGGCCGAACTTGGCCCGCTTTGGGACAAGACTGCCGTGATGTGCCTCACTGAATTCGGCCGCACCGCCGCCGAGAACGGGAGCCGCGGCACAGACCATGGGACGGGCGGGGCAATGATCTATGCGGGCGGCGCTCTCAGGGGTGGGCAGGTGATCACCGACTGGCCGGGTCTGAGTGAGGCCGATCTCTATGCAGGGCGCGACCTTATGCCGACGCGCGATGTGCGGGCCTATGCGGGGTGGATGCTGCGGCAACTGACGGGGTTGCCCGCATCGGTGATCGAAACCACGCTTTTTCCCGATCTGGACCTTGGGGCCGATCCTAAAATCGTGCTCTAGAGAGTGCGCGCATTCAAAAGACGCTGGTGCACTTCGGCGGCAAGGCGGCTGAGGGGGGGCGCGATCGGTTGCTGTGAGGCCCGAGCGACAGTCAACTCGGCCACGATCCGCGAAAGCGCAGGGTCCTTTGTGCTGATGGCGATGCTCCCGACGAATTGTGCAAGATAGTCGATCTGTCCGCCGGATTTGGCGTCGATCAATGCATCGGCGACGAGGGCAAGATCATCCTGAAGTGCAATCGGATCGGGCTGGACCTGTTCGTCGCTTAGGGCGCGCGGCCCTTGGGGGCGGCGGTCATAGGGAAGGTGATCGAGGATCGCGATCTGGAACTCGGCCAGCGATGTGATCGGTTTCGCCAGAAAACCATCCGCACCCGCGGCGATCGCGCGGTCCTCGCCAAAGCGGTCGCCGCTAGTGGCAAGAATGACATCGACGCGCGGACGCGCCTTGTTCAACTCTTCGATGAGATCCTCGCCCGCACCATCGGGTAGCCCCAGATCGACGATCACCACCGAAGGCCGATAGACCCGCAAATGCTGACGTGCATGCAAGATGGTATCGGCCCGCCGAATGCGTGCGCCCGATTTGAGACACAAAAGGCGCACCGCCTCGCAGGTAAAGCGGCTGTCCTCGACCAAGAGCACCGTATGGCCGAGCAACGGCAAAGAGGCGGTCGGCTTGCGATTGAGGTGTTCGACGATATCCATGATCAACTCCGGTGGCAGAACCCGTTGATCCAAGCTTGGGGCAATTTGGTGAATCAGAGGTTAAGGGCCGCGACGCTTTGCCACGAAAATCGAAGTTGCCAATGCTGCGAGTGCGAAAGATACTTTGCCAAACCATGCGCGAGGAGGCATCTCATGATCGGAAGACTTAACCACGTGGCAATCGCTGTGCCTGATCTGGAGGCCGCTTCTGCGCAATACCGTGATGTGCTCGGGGCCAATGTCGGTGCACCGCAGGACGAGCCCGACCACGGTGTGACTGTGGTCTTCATCGAGCTGCCCAACACCAAAGTCGAGCTGCTCTACCCCCTTGGGGAAGGTTCGCCGATCCAGGGCTTTCTCGACAAGAACCCTTCGGGCGGCATCCATCACGTCTGTTACGAGGTCGATGATATTCTTGCCGCACGTGATCAGCTCAAGGCCAAAGGTGCCCGTGTTCTGGGGACAGGAGAGCCCAAGATCGGCGCACATGGCAAGCCTGTGCTCTTCCTTCACCCCAAGGATTTCAACGGAACATTGATCGAGCTTGAGCAGGTTTAACACTTGCCCTTTGCGCTAGGGCCGCTAGGTCTGGCGCAAACCATGTAAGGACGCACCATGAGCATCACTTCCGCCCTCGTTCTCTTCGCTGTGATTTGGTTCATGGTGTTCTTCATCGTGCTTCCGCTCAGGCTTACGACCCAAGGCGAGGCGGGCGAGATTGTTCCCGGAACCCATGCATCTGCCCCCGCTGATGCCCAGATCAAGAAAAGAGCCAAGATCACGACCGTGGTGGCCTTTTTCCTTTGGGCGATCATCGCGGGGACGCTTGTATCGGGTTATTTTTCGGTAAGGGACATCGACTGGTTCCACCGGATGTCGACGCCTGAAGTGAGCCGTTAATCCGATAGCCTGTGGAACAGGTGCGTAAAGGTCGCGGCCCCAAGCACCGGAACCAGAAGGTTGATCAGCGGAAAACTGAGCGGGACCGCCATCAGGCAGCCCGCGAACCAGATTTCCATGGAATGGGCCTTGCGCATTTTGATTGCGCCTTCGCGTCCGAGACGGCGCATGGCGACCATCTGGAAATATTCGCGCCCAAGCAGGTATCCGTTCAGCACGTAAAAGATCGCAAAGCCGAAAAACGGCAAAAGCAGAGAGAGCATCAGCGCAACGATGTTCAAGAGGATCATCGTGCCGAGGAAAGCGAAAGTGTCGCCCAATGCCTCTTTGAAAGGGACGGGCGGCGGCACGGGAAGACCGGGATAGCTCTCGTCCTCGACCGCTTGGGCCACATCATCGAGAAAAAACGAGGTGATGGCCGAGGCCACAGGCACCATCAGAAAGACCGATAGCCCGATCATCAGGAAGAACCCGCCGACCGAGACGACATTGCGCGTCCAGTCGACTTCGCCGATCAGGGGAAAGCTGATCGTTTCGGGAAAGAACATCTGGATGGCCGACACAAGAAGGAAGGTCAGCCCGAAAAGCGCCCCGAGCGCAAGGCCGATGCCCTTGAGCAAAACGCCGCGAAACCTTGGGTCAGGGAGCTGACCCAAGGCCTTGAAGAAGTCGGTAAAGATCATTCAGAGATCCACTTGGTGATTTTCGCCAGATCAGGGCGCGGACGCTCGGGCGCAAGGTTGTCGAAGCTTCCGAGATGGATCACACCTGCCACGGCTTCGCCGTCCTGCTTGTCGAAGAAGGCGCGCGCGCAGGCGTCGTCATGACTTGCCCAGCCCGAAAGCCAATTTGCGCCATAGCCCATTGCATGGGCTGCATTGACCAAGGCGAGGCAAACCGCGCCTGCCGAATAGACCTGTTCGATCTCGGGAATGCCTGCACCTGCTTTGGGGGTCGAGAGGACGACCACGGCCAATTGGGCATTTCCGTAAGTGGCGGCCGATTTTGCGACTTTGTCGGGGTCGACGCCAAGCGCCGCGCCACGCTCGGGCATTTCGTTGGCGATGCGGTTCAGAGCCTCTTTCTCGAGCACCACGAAACGCCAAGGCTCGAGTTTGCCGTGATCGGGTGTGCGTGCGGCCGCCGTCAAAATGGTGTTCAACTCTTCGGCGGAGGGCGCGGGTGCCTTCAGGAGTTTCGCCGGCTGTGAACGGCGGGTCAGAAGGAAATCGAGAACGGCATCATTACGTTTGGACATATGCACTCCTATGGTTGCGACCTATGTAAGGGCTCGCCTGTTTCGGTTCCAGTGTCTTTGGCCCAAATCAAAGAGATGATCGCGGGCGCGAACGGTGCTAGAAAACCGCATGACCGAATTGAAAGCCCATCTCAACGGCGCAACCGAATTCACCGTGCGCGCCACCCCCAAATCAAGCCGGGATCGCATCGTGATCGAGGGGGAGGACATTCGCGTCTATGTCACGACCGTGCCCGAAAACGGCAAAGCCAATGCGGCCATCATCAAGCTGTTGTCCAAGGCGCTGGGCGTTCCGAAAACATCGCTCACATTGGTGCGGGGCGAAACGTCTCGTGATAAGACCTTCAGGCTGGATTAAGCCTCGTCTTCGTCGATCAGCTTGAGCCGATAGACACCCTCGGGCAAATCGAGCGCGGCTTCAAGATCGCGCACCTGCGTGAACGAAAGCGTGATCGTCATCACCCGATCATGCACGGGATCGTATTGTTCGATGGTGACACAGTCGTCAAAAGCGTTGACCGTCACATCCTCTTTCAGAGGGGTTTCACCCTCATCCACAAGGGTGACTACGGTGGCGTCGAATTCGTGCTCGATGGTAAACATAAGGTCAGCCTAGACCTCTCGTCGAGCCTCGGAAAGAGGAAACTGAAAACAAAACTTTGTCATCGCACTGGCAGGTTTCGGCCAAATCACTAGACTAAGAAAAAAAGGCTCGGGCATGCGTATTTTCCTATCGCTCATCGGTGTTGTGATTTTTCTGGCGGGTTGCGCAGGGCCTGTGCCCGATGCGCGTCTTCCTGCACCGCAAGAGCCTGTTTCCCAAACCATCGGCCGCGAGAGAGCCCGCGAGATCGTCGAACGCTTTGTCAATGTGGTCGAGCGGGTCGGGCCCGTGGCCGAAGAGGCCTGTATCGCTGCGGGAACGGCGCCGCGCTGTGATTTCCTGATTGCGGTGGATGATCGTCCCGAAGTGCCGCCGAATGCCTTTCAAACCGAGGATCGGAATGGGCGACCCGTGATCGCCTTTACACTTGCTCTCTTGGCCGATGTCCAGAACGAGGACGAGCTTGCCTTTGTCATGTCGCACGAGGCGGCCCATCACATCGCGGGCCATTTGTTCCGCCAGCAGCAGAATGCGACGGTGGGCGCCGTTGTGCTCGGACAGATCGCGGGGGTCTTTAGCGCAGGGTCCGAAGATCGTATCCGCGAGGCGCAGGAAATCGGCGCAGCGGTCGGGGCGCGCACCTATTCCAAACGCTACGAGCTCGAGGCAGATGCTTTGGGGACGCGCATCACCATGGTGGCGGGATTCGACCCTATTCGCGGGTCGCTCTTTTTTACCCGCATACCCGATCCGGGAGATCGGTTCTTGGGCACCCACCCTGCGAACAGTGAACGCATGGCGGTTGTCAGGGCGGTTGCAGGCGCGAGTTAGGCGAGCTTGATCTAGCGCAAAGCATCGGCGGATGCCGATGGATAACCTTTGATTGAATAGATTGAAGAGGTATCGTCATGCATCCCATGGGTGAAATCCGCAAGCATTTCTGGCTCACGCTCGGAATGGCCAAACACTGTCATGCGGATTTGGGGCGTGCCTTGGCCCAAGGGGAACTGACCCAGATGGAATATGCCGACCTCGTTACGGCCTGTCGTGGCTGTGACGCGCCACAAGCCTGCGCCGATTGGCTCAAAGCCGCGGAAGAGAACGCCGCGCCGCCGGAGTATTGTGTCAACCGGCGGCGCTTTGCCGAATTGGCGGACTAGTTTTGCAGGCTGCTGAGAAGAGAGGCTGCAGCGCGCATATCCCCGCCGGCAAGATCGGAGAGGGATTGGCCTGCAACGGGCGAAAAGCCTTGCTCGCTCAGCGCCGCCAAGAGAGTGCCTGTATCTTCACCCATGAGCATGGCAAGGTTTTCGATCGGTGCAGATGTGACCATCCGCACCGCAACAAGATCGGGGCGGCTTTGGGCACCCTCGGGTCTGCTGACGGGGACGAAAGACAAAGCAAGCAGAGCCACCGACGTGCCCATCACCGCGAGCGCAACTGGCCGTTTGAAATAACCCGTCATCGCGCGCCAGTTCAGAGCGACATGAAGCGCAACCGCTGCAATCATCAGCAGTCCGATCCATTCATGGATCACTTTGTTCAATCCCGTGCTGGCATGGAAGAACATCAGAACCCCCGTCACGCCGATGATCGCAAAGGTTCCGATGGTAAGGGGCGTTGCAAATTTTTTCAGGTTTTTCATTTCGTCACTCGTTGCTTGGTGCAACTCATACGGACAGCAGGGCAATTTCCGTCGCGAAAGTATCCCCGTTGTCGGAAATCGGACTTATCCCACCCCTAAAGAAGTGTATATGTCAGAGAAATGTAGATATCGCGCCGCCGAGGGCGTAGTTATTCACTCTCGGAGTATAAAACGTACCACCTTTGAGCCGTTATTTTTGTCAAAGGAGAACCACTATGACCATTCAGGCACCTATGACGATTGACGTTGAAAACGTAGCGATGCCGGTTTGTTCAAGGGCTGCTTTGAACAAACTGCCGAACGGTAAGCTAGTCGAAGTATTACACGCGCAAAAAGCGTGCCACGATTGCAATTGGAAGTATCGACCCGATGCGTGGCTCGATGGCTCTTCCGATACGGGCATTCGCAAGAATTGCGGCTTGGCTTCGGTGTGGCTCCAATTGATGCGCGTCTGAGACTTGCGCTTTTGCGGGCCGATATTACTGTGCCCCTATGAAGATCCTCGAAAATATTATCTCGGACCGCGGGTCAAAATATTCAGTATCAGGCGCACCCTGTCATTCCGCCGAGGACGCCAAAGAATTTATCAAAGCGCTTTGCAAGACCAAGAAATTTGCCAAAGCAACGCATAACACATGGGCGGTTCTCCTTGAGGAGGGGCCGCTCAAGAATGACGACGGCGAGAGCGGCGCAGGCATGGTTATTGTCCGCATGCTCGAACGCGAAGAGCTTTTCGGACATATCATCTGTGTCACCCGTTGGTTCGGGGGCAAACATCTCGGCGGGGATCGGTTTCGCCACGTGCAGTCTGCTGTCCGCGCCTATCTCGACGCGATCAAATAGCCCGATTGCGCTAGATCAAAGCAGAAGGTCCGATTTGCGGTGACACATATCTCATACCTTTGAAGGGGAGAGAGACATGTTTGGACTTCGTAAATTCGAACCGCACTTTGACTTGATGCACAAGATGGCGGCCACCGTCGATGTGTCGCTGGAAAAAGTGCTCGATGCAGGCGACAGCGGCGCGCAACGCCTTCGCTCGGCCATGATGCGCTGTGCGTTTTGTGACGATGTGAATGGCTGCCAAAAATTCCTCGAGGACAACAAGGACGGCGCGCCCGAACCGATGGCCACCTGTCCGAACAAGGGTTTCTTGATGGGGCTCAAGGACTAGAGCCGTTCGTAGAGCACAAAGTCGCCTTTTTCGAGTGTCGGCCGATAGGACTGCGTGAGCATTTCGTGCAGCACATCCGCCCGCGGCACTTCGAGATACCAGAGCGGCTCTTTTGGCATCAGAACGAAACGCGGCTTGCTGGCGACCGCTTTCTCGAACGCTTGAGGCGGCGCGAGACCTTTTTCGACTACAACTGTTTCGATATTGTCGCGAATGATGTTCGATGGGTGCACGGCGAAGAACACCATAGGGGGCTGCGCGAGGTAGAAATAGAGCAATTGCCCCGCCAAAACGAGAACCTCGTCGTCATCGGTGCGTTGGTCTTGAATATACTCTGCAATGGATTTGATCGGGAAATTACGCTCGAGCTCTGATGGTCCAACCCAAAGCACGACCGTAAACGACGGCAAAGTTCGGATCGCTAACCCAACTAGCGCAATGAGTGCGTAAATCTTGTGCCATCTAACTGGAGCCTTTGGCAAAGACACTGCTGCCCCGATGGCGAGAAATGGTGCAAGTTGAAGGAGGTGGTGCCATGTGAAATTTCCGCTCAAAGCCATGCCGAGCCAGACCGAGATCGCAGTTGATGCGATTAGCCCTCCCTCTGTTCTGAGGTTGGGTATTATTTTTCTTAGGTGAGTTCGCGGGCTACTCGCGTGCTTGGCAATCGGGAAAAGCAGGAATGATCCCCACAGATCAGGAAAGGCCACGCTTGCGACAAGGATGGCAAGTAATACGAGAGTGCCGTTGAGAAGAAAACTGCGCTGTCCACCTGCATTATTCAGCACGACATCGACATTGGTGGTCCAAAAAAGATCAAGTTCCCCGTTGACCCAATAAAGCCAGATCACAGCACCCAGTGGAATGAGGCCGCCAATGACATAGGCGAAGACGCCCAAGCGTCGCGGCATGGTGGAACTGGGCCGAAAAAACCAAGATGAAATGAGTATTCCAAAAAAGATTACTGTTGTCGCAAGGTTCGTGCGGGTCAAGGTTGCGAGAGAGATGAGAAGTCCGACTAGAAAAAGTCCGAAGAGCGAATGCCGAAACGCCAAGAGCGCAAAGACCGATGCCATGAGAAACGCCAGCTCTACCGTCTCGGTCATGGCTGGTTGAACGGGAAATGCAGCGGCGGCGAAAATAAAAAGAAAACCGGCGACCCATGCATTCCGTTGGCTGCTGAGCCTTGCGGTGATCAAGGTCACGAAGAGAGCTGTGATTGCCACCCCAACCAAGCCGACTGCCCGCGCCGTGGCGATGCTCTCGCCGAAGACGTGCATTGCGCCCCCCATTATGAGGAAGAACAGCGGTGGTTTAATGTCCCACATCTCGACATAAGGCAAATGGCCTCGGGCGACGCTCCCCGCCAAAACGATAAACGTGCTTTCGTCCCAGTCCAGCACTTCTTGAGTGATCGAACCCCAACGGGTTACGAATGAAAGAAGGAGCATAATCCCGAGGGCTACTGGCCAGGTAAGACGAGGAAGATTCACGAAAGCTCCTTGGGTGAAAAGGTCTAGTGGTGACTATCCAAGACTTTACAACATTGAAACTGGATTTGTCGCCCCAGCTGTCATAGCTGTGCGCTATGAAGTTTTCTTTTAACAATCGTGAAGTCCTGGTCTTTGGTGTGGTCGGCGTTGCTGCAACGGTCGCGCATTATGTGATAGCCAAATCCGTGAATTCGGCTTTCGGGATCAGCATCTTCTGGTGCAATCTGGTCGGCTTTCTTTGCGCGTTCTCGGTTTCGTATTTCGGGCATTATCATCTCAGTTTTCGGTCCGATGCGCCCCATCTCAAGGCTTTGCCCAAGTTCGGCTTTACTGCGCTTCTCGGGTTTCTGGTGAACAATGCGGTTCTGGTGGTCCTCGTCTGGGGTGCGGGAGAAGAGCGTATCTGGTTTATCGCGATTGCCATGGTTTTTTCGGCGGGAACGGTTTTTACTGTTTCGAAATTCTGGTCCTTTGCGAACCATGGAGCGCCTAAGGCATGACGTCGATCACGATCCTCATCCCCTGTTACAATGAGGCAAAGGGCATTCCTGCGCTGGCCGCGGCGCTCAATGCCGAGCTGCCCAAGATCGAAAAGGACCTTGATGTCGACCTTTCGCTGCTCTTCGTGGATGACGGAAGCAAGGACAATACGGTCGACGTTCTTAAGGCCACCGATTTCGACATTCCGACGCGGCTCATCGTTCTGAGCCGCAATTTCGGCAAAGAGGCCGCGCTGAGTGCGGGGCTTGATGCCCATTGGTCGGACGCGGTGATCATGATGGATGCGGATCTTCAGCATCCTATTGCACTTATTCCCGATATGATCCGCAAGTGGCGTGAAGGTTACGACGTGGTCTACGCCTTCAAGAGCAGCCGCGACCAAGAGGGGCTTGCTACGCGGCTCTTGTCCAAAGCGTTCTATCGGCTTGTCAATTACGGCTCGCGAACCGAGCTGCCCAAGAATGCAGGCGATTACCGCCTCCTTGACCGCCGCGTGGTCGAGGCGATCGGCAAGCTTCCCGAGGCCCAGCGTTTCATGAAGGGTCTTTATGCATGGGTCGGGTTTCGGCAGATCGGTATTCCCATGACAGTGGCCGAGCGCGCGACGGGGCGCACCAGCTTTTCGCCGATCCGTTTATTGGGGTTGGCTGTTGACGGGCTGACCTCGTTTTCGATTGCGCCCATCCGGATCATGTCGATTGCGGGGCTTTTGATCGCGACGCTCAGTTTTCTCTATATGGCGTGGATCATCCTTCAGCGCCTGTTCTTCGAGGCACCCTTCAACGGGTTTGCGTCTCTTGCGGTGCTGATTGCCTTTTTCGGGGGGACGACGGTTCTGGGTCTCGGGGTGGTCGGCGAATATGTCGCCAAGGCGCTTCTCGAAGCAAAGCGCCGCCCGATCTATGTCGTGGCCGACGAGATTGAATTGAGTGATGGTTAAGCCAGCCCGAAGGAAGGCACCTTTGTAATGAGAAACTTTTTTGAGCGTCTGAAATTCCGCACGATCTGGAGCTGGCACGGTGTCAAAGACACTTGGGTCAACGAATATTCGTTCCGCACTTGGGTTTGGGGCAATCTCATCTCGGGCGGCTTGGCGTTCTGGCTTCTGGAAGGGGCGGCGCTGGCGCTAATCCTTGTGATGGGCCTTCTGGTTCTGGCCGCCGAGCTGATGAATACGGCCATCGAGCGCACGGTCGATCTTGTCACCGAGGAGCAGCACCCACTGGCCAAACGGGCCAAAGATGCAGGGTCCGCCGCAGTTGCCGTCACCGCTGTTGCGGCTGGTATCGCTTGGGTCGTGGCGCTCTTCGTTTAAGGCGACGACCCACCGAAGGCGGATCAAAATATCAGTGAATTCAAAGGGAGACAGGGCCGATTTGAGGCCCCGCCCTAAAATCACCACAATTTCTGTGCAAATGTGTGGTCCGACTTATAAGATATAGCACTTCCCGACCGTTTACCGAGTTGCTCCCTTTGGGGGCTTATTACCGTTCAAAAGCGTTTTACCTCGTCTGTGCTTACGACCGCGATGAACCTCGCGCCGGGATGAGAGAAATGCTCCAGTATGGGGCAAGTCATGAGCCAAGTTTCGTTTACAATCGAAAAGGCAGGGACGGTCGGTTCAACGATCGGCCATAGCCATTTCGAAGTAAACGCGCTCTTCACCCGTGATTTCCTTGATCCAGGCGGTCCGTTCGACCGCATGATCAAACAGATGAACTGGAGCGAATTGCGGTTCCCTGGCGGCACGGTCACTGAAGAGCTCTTTGCGCCTGGCTCGAACCTGAGTGCGCGGTTTCTCGATATCTACAGACCCTCGGGGCTTTCGGATAGCGGGGAAGACAGGATCGTAACCATCCCTGCCGCCTTCGACTATTCGTGGTCGAATGGAATGGATATCACCATCACCACGCCGTCCACCAATTATTTTACGGACACCGTGGGCCCCGATGGACTCCGCTCCGCGAGCCCCTTCGGAAGCTATAGCATTCTTGATTCAATCGACGAGATGATGCGCGGCGCCTTTGGCCCGATCAACATCGAGAAAATCGAGCTGGGCAACGAGTTCTGGTATCACGACGACCACCTGAGCGCCGCTGAATACGGCCATTTTGCCAACCACATCGCATTTGGCCTTCAGACGATGTTCGACATTTACCGTGAAGAACAAGGTGATCCATCAAGTTTCGAAGAACCACGGATCTCGGTTCAAAGCGCCCCCGGCTGGCTTCCCGACACTGCGGACGAGATTTTCAACGAATTATCCCTTGCCGCCCGCGAAGCGATCGACTCCGTCACGACCCACAACTACCCCCAAGATTACAACGCGGCAGGCGCACGGGCAAAGCACTTTGACCAGCTCGACAGATGGACCGAACTTGAGGGGATCAAGCCCGATCTCGAGTATTATGTCTCCGAGTGGAACATCCAGACCGACAGCGAGGATCTGGGCCTTCGCCAAAGCTCGGCCATGCTTGAAACCTTCGGGTATATGATCGAACGCGGGGTCGATCATGCGGCGGTCTGGGGCACGCAATATACGACGCTTAACGACAAACTGGCCAAGATGACCGAGGACTCCTCGGCGCCAGGAGGCTACAGCTATACGCTCACACCTGCGGGCGAGATTTACCGTATGATGTCGCTCAACCTCAGGGGGCTGAACTACTATGATCTCAACACGCCGCTCGAATTCCGCGATGCACTGACGGTCAAGCTCGAGGAGCGGACGGCGGATCAAAAAGACCAGCTTGTCATGCATGCCTTTGGTAATGACGACCGCAAAGTGGTCTTTATCTCATCACGCAGCGACGCAGCGATCGACGTGACGATCGACCCGACCCCGCTGGTGGGTGGATATCATCACCTTTGGGCCGAGCTGCTCGGGATCATCGACGATCCCACCACGACCAAAGACGAGGCCAACGTCGATAGCCCGCACGCCCGTCCCCATATCGAGACGTTCAACTCGACCGAGCTTCTGACCGCCCAAGGGCTTTCCTTCCATCTCGACCCGTTCGAGGTCATCCGTCTCGAATTCACCAATGGCGCCATCGGGGTGACGATGCAGGGGCACGACCAGCAAGTCGATCCTTTTGCCGACTATGACGACGATTTGCGCGGCTCGAACTATGATGACCAGATTTCGGGCTATTACGGCGACGACATGCTTCGCGGCAACGCAGGCAACGACAAGCTTTATGGCGGCGAGGGCAACGATTATCTCGGCGGCTGGACGGGCAATGATCTTCTGGACGGGGGCGAAGGCGACGACACGCTCGTCGGCGGTGAGGGCAACGACATCCTCATCTCGGGGAGCGGGACCGATACGCTTTCAGGAGACAGCGGCACCGACCACTACATCGTCGACGTCCACAGTCTTGCCACTCTGACCGACTTCGACCCGATGACGGGCGAAACGCTCAGCTTTCTCGATGCCTATGGCAGCAGCGCGGAAGTCATGGCGCGGACCACCACCTATCAGGGCGATCTTGTCGTCAGCCATGACGAAGGCGGGATTACGCGGCTTGTCGGTTTGGGCGGACGCGAGGCCGAGTTCGAGACCTCGCTTGCCGACGCTATGGACGCATCGCCCACCGACGAGATCGTTGCGATCCTGAATGCGGTGCCGCCCGATGGCTCTATCCCGCTTGATCCCGTTGATCCGGGCACGTCCGAACCTCTGCCGGGGAGCTTGTCCCACCTCCAGATCGAACAGTTCCTGACCGCCAATAGCGCTCAGGAGATCGAAACCTTCATGCAGGGCCTGAGCGTCGAGGAAAAGATCGGTCTGGTCGATGTTCTGAACGTCAATGCCTTTGCCTATGCCGTTCCGCCCGAGACTTGGCAGACCTTTCTGAACAACCTCCCGCATGAGGCGATCGACCTTTTCTTCGACGAACTGTCGCCGCAGATGTATGACATCCGACTGCTCTCGGTTGCGGCGGGTTTTGCGCTTGGCGAATATGACACCACGCTCACCCTTAACGCCTATGCCCAAGCCCAGCTCATTGCAGGGGCGAGCGATGACGCCGTGACCGAACTTTACCTCGCGCTCGATCCGGACATGCGCGACGCGGCCTATGACGTCTATATGGCGAATAACCCAAGCTCGAATGCTCAGGATTTTCTGGATGTCCTGGGGCTGAACCGCGAAGACGTGAGCAATCTTGAAACAGAGCGGGCGCTGGGGCTGAGCAAACCCCTGTGGTTCCATCAAACGTCGCCCCGTGCGCTCGACAAATATCTCGAAGAGCATCCCGAACTCGAGGACGACGACGAAACCACAATAACCGTCGAGGGCGGCTGCTTTATTGCGACCTGTGTCTACGAGAATTTCGACCACCCGAACGTGGTTTATCTCAGGCTCTTTCGCGATCTGGAACTGGCCCGCTACGGGTTCGGCCGAAAGTTCATCGCCTTCTATTATGCCAAGGGCCCGATCCTTGCCCGCCGCCTTGCGCCCTATCCGCGTGTCAAAGCCGTGATACGGGCGCTGCTTGGTGCCTTCATCACGCTTAGGGAATGGATGCGCTAGCCTCTGATTTGTGCGGAAACTACGACCAAAGGAGGGGCGATCTGTTGATCTGGCTCAATTCTTGGTTGCGGGCCGAGGGGTAATCTTCCTCCGACACCACAGGAGGTTCACATGCGTCCCATCACTCATCTTATTGCACTCGGTTTCATCGCCCTCGGCTCGCAACTGGCCGCCGAGAGCTTCGAGCAGATCAAAATCGAAGCGGGCGAAAAGCTCTTTACCGCCGAATGCCGCCGCTGCCACGCCCCCGACGCGAGCGATCCGAGCTATGGCCCCATGCTCGACCATGTGGTCGGACGGGCTGCGGGATCGGTCGAAGGCTATGACTATTCCGAGGCCCTTGCAGGCTCAGGCATCGTCTGGACCCAAGCCGCGCTCCGTGCATGGATGGAAGACAACGACGGCTTTATGCCAGGCACCAAAATGCGCCACGTCGGCATCGAAGACCGCACCGTGCAGGACTTCATTCTGGCTTATCTGAAGAGCATTTCGGGGTGAAACGTGAAACTCTAAGAGCTTCACTTGGGTCTTTTGCTTAATTACGATGAGATCTTTGAATTCGCTTTGATTGCATCAACAATGCTTTCAATGGAAATGTCATTCCCCCGACCTGCAGTGGTTTGGCCTTTTTCCAAAATAAAATTCCGCTCGGTTTGGATCAAAAAGCCTTCAATGACGGAAGTATCATTCCTTGCCAAAGCAAGATAGACAGATGCGATTTTGTGATCTAGGTTCAGTAACTCGTTCTTGTTTTGCTTTAAGTCTGCTTCGTTCGCCGCATATAGGCGTAGAAAAAAAGCGCTCGAGACTTGCAATAAGACTACCAATGCTGTGCGAGGAAAATAGGCTTCAGCGATGCTCATCCATCCATTGTCGCCAATCGTTCGCGGGGGAAGCAATAGTGCTGTAAGTAAAATAATTGTTGATATCCAGGCTATTGCGAGCCCGATCGATAAATTTGTTGTTGAACGAGATCGCAAGCGTTCAATCTCACTTTGCAAAGTACTGTGTGATCTATCGAGTGCCTCAGACCAATTGCTAATTTGTCGTTGAAACCTTTCTTCAATAGTGGCGTCAACTAATTTCCTAAGAGCTTCGTCTGCCGTTTTGTCGTAAGCTCTTTCCTTTCTGTTTTTCCTAATATCTATTAGAGAGGATGAATTTTTGTAACTTTTTGCTTCAAAGCTCTGATTAAGTTCTGTCCGAAGTTTTTCTAAATCAACAGATTTCGTGGTGACTGAATTGCGAGTTTCGACAAAACTACGAATTATCCGCAAGTATGCTGGTAAGACAAGATTTGTTGCCCCAATCATAGCCACGACTAAAGCGACTATCGATAATGCATCAATAAAACTAAACTGTGACAGCAAATGCAATGCTGAATTGATTTTTTCCATCTGTATTACCGATCATGTTTTACCCCACAAATCATACTCCCCAGCTTCATCAACTTCAACCTGAACGATATCGCCGACGGACAACTCTTCCGTGCCTTCGTCGATAAAGAGGTTGCCGTCGATCTCGGGGGCGTCGGCCCATGTGCGGCAGGTGGCGATGCCCTCTTCGTCGATGTCGTCCACGATGACTTCGAGGGTTTTGCCGACCTTGGCTTGGAGCTTGGCCTCTGAGATGGCCTGTGCCTTTTCCATGAAGCGGTCCCAGCGGTCCTGTTTGACTTCGGCGGGGACGTGATCAGGAAGATCGTTCGAGCGTGCGCCCGCCACGTTCTCGTATTGGAAGCAGCCCACGCGGTCGAGCTGCGCCTCGTCGAGCCAGTCGAGGAGGGTCTGGAACTCTTCTTCGGTTTCGCCGGGATAGCCGACGATAAAGGTCGAGCGGAGCGTGATGTCGGGGCAGACCGAGCGCCAGGCGTTGATCTCGTCAAGCGTTTTGGCGGCCGCGGCGGGGCGGGCCATGCGCTTGAGCGTCTCGGGGTGGGCGTGCTGGAACGGAATGTCGAGATAGGGAAGGATCAGCCCTTCGGACATGAGCGGGATGAGGTCGCGCACATGCGGATAGGGATAGACATAGTGCAGACGCACCCAAGCCCCGAGCGAGCCCAGATCACGCGCCAGATCGGTGATATGGGCGCGGCGCTCGCGCTCGGTGGCGTGTTTGATATCAACGCCATAGGCCGAGGTGTCCTGTGAGATCACGAGGAGTTCCTTGACCCCTGCCTCGACGAGCTTTTCCGCCTCGCGGATCACCGCATGGGCGGGACGCGAGACAAGTCGGCCGCGCATGTCGGGGATGATGCAGAACTTGCACTTGTGGTTACAGCCCTCGGAGATCTTCAGATAGCTGTAGTGGCGCGGCGTGAGCTTGACGCCCGAGGCGGGCAAAAGGTCGATGAACGGATCGGGCGAGGGCGGCACCGCGCCATGCACGGCGTCAAGCACCTGTTCATACTGGTGCGGCCCCGTCACAGCGAGGATATTGGGGTGGTGCTCGCGGATATAGTCGGGCTCGGCGCCCAGACAGCCCGTCACGATCACCTTGCCGTTTTCAACAAGAGCCTCGCCGATAGCGTCGAGGCTCTCGGCCTTGGCCGAGTCGAGAAACCCGCAGGTGTTTACAATCACCGCATCCGCGCCGGCATAATCGGGGCTGATCTGATAGCCCTCGGCGCGCAGCCGCGTGAGGATGCGTTCGGAGTCCACAAGCGCCTTGGGGCAGCCAAGGGACACCATGCCGATGGTCGGCTGGCCATCACGTTTCACATCTTCAAAGCGGGGCTTCGGAGCGAGGTCGGGGCGGAGATTGGGCGGGTTCGTGGACATGGGGGCCTCATACGCTGTCGCGGGCCTTGCGTGAAGGGGGATTCTGGCGCGCAACGTTACGGTGCTGTCGGGCAGGTTTAACGGTTTGGGCTGTATCTCTTGCACTGATGTTTGGGTCGGCGGGGATGGCTCGGCTCTGTCCATGGGGGCAGGGCAGGCGATCCCCGCCCAAAGCGAGGGACAGCGCATGAACAAGGCAATTACCGACGGACTTCTTTTGATGCCGACACCGTTTTCGGAGGGTTTAGGAGTTTGGTCGAGCGGGGACGGAACACCGGGGTCCGACACCTATGCGGGATCGGGAACGGGCGTCTATGTCTCGGCCGATCAGCATTTCGGCGGCTGCCTTGAGGTTTACAAGACCGCGAGCGTGCAGAAGGTCCGCTATATGGGCGAAACGATCCTCCTTCCGGGGTGCTATCTGCGGGTCAAGGCGCGGGTCAAGGCGATAGCAGGCCCCCTTCCTTCGGTGCGGATTGCGGCTTGGGCGGGCGGTGCTGGCGGCGTGCATGTAGCGGGTCAACCCGAGACGGGACCCTCAACCGCTCTCACGGCTTACGGCCAAGTGGTCGTGATCAGCGCGATCATCGGCACGGGACATCGCACCGGCGTCGATATGGTTTGGTCGGGTGCGATCTATGGCCATTTCGGGATCGACGTGACGGGCACCAACGGCGCGGTGATCCGCATCGATGATATCGAGATCGAGGACATCACGAGCGTTTTTCTCCGCGATATGATGGGGGTCGTCGATGTGCGCGATTATGGCGCCAAAGGGGATGGGGTTACGGATGACAGCGCCGCCTTTCTGGCCGCGGATGCCGATGCGCGGGGGCGCGAGGTTCTGGTGTCCGAAGGGGTCTATCTTCTCTCCCAGCATGTGACGATCACCAACCAGATCCGCTTTGAAGGCAAGCTGGTGATGCCTTCGGACAAAATGGCGATCTTCCAGAAGAATTATGATTTTGCGACCTACGCCGATGCCTTTGCCGATGAAGACACCGCGTTTCGCAAGGCGTTTCAGGCGCTCTTGAACTTTTCCGATCACGAGGGGCTTGATCTGTGCGGGCGGCGGGTTGAACTCAAGGGCCCCGTCGACATGCAGGCCGCCGAGGGCAGCCGCACCTCGTTCTCCACCCGCCGCGTGATCCGCAACGGCCAGTTCGAACCCAAAGCAGGGCCCGCTTGGGACACCGACATCGTGACGGCGCAAGCGACCTATGCGGCAAGCTCTCCCAAAAAGCTCACCAATGTACAGTCGGTCTCGCAGATCCAGGTCGGCTCGCTTGTCGAAGGGGCGGGCGTGGGCCGCGAGATTTACGTCGCTGCCGTTGATGTCGGGGCCAAGGAAGTCACCCTCTCGCAGCCGTTCTTTGATGCCGAAGGGACGCAAGTCTTCACCTTCAAGCGCTTCAAATACATGCTCGATTTTTCGGGGTTCGACTACCTGAGCCAGTTCGTCCTAGCCGATATCGACTTCAAATGCGACGGCGTGGCGAGCGCGATCATGCTCGCGCGTGAGGGTTTGACCTTTCACATCAGGGACTGCTTTATCGCCAAGCCCAAGGATCGCGGGATCACCTCGATCGGGGGCGGATGTCAGGGGATGATGATCGACCGATGCCAGTTCATCTCGAACGAGATGCCGTTGAATGTGGCGGACCGAACGACCATCGGGTTCAACGTCAACGCCAACGACGCGAAGATCCGAGATTGCCGCGCGCTGCGCTTCCGCCATTGGGGTGTGCTTTGCGGGGCGGGGAACCTTATAACAGGGAACCATTGGTTTCAGGATGACAGCGTCCCGAACGGTATCCGAATGGCGGGCCTCGTCTTTACTCTCCCGAATTGCAAGTCGGTGATCAACGGGAACTACATCGACAACAACTTTATCGAATGGACCAACGAGCATGACGCGACGCCCGATCTCGGGGTGCAGTATTCCTTTGGCGGGATGACGATCACGGGGAATATTTTCACCGCGAATGATGTGGCAAGCTGGTTCAAGTGGATCGTGGTCAAACCCTATGGAACGGGGCATTTCCTGCATGGGTTCAGCGTGACGGATAACGTCTTTCTTGCGCTCAACGGCAATGTGCAGCGGGCCGAGGGTGTAGATACGACCTATGCCGATCTCGATTACGGGCGGTTCCGCAATGTGACCTTTGCGGCCAATACCTTCAACTCGGTGACGGACGAGGCGGTCAGCCCCGTTCTGATCCGCCACACCCAAAGCACCGCAAGCGCGGCTTGGGTGATCGAGACCGCGCCCTATCTGCCATTCGGCGGACGGTCGCGCACGGTCGAGTCCGTTTGCGCGGATGGAAAGATCAAGGATGCGAGCAACGCTGCGGTCTTTGATATGCCCTATGCCGAAAGCGGATACGGCGCGAGCAAACAGCAGGTGCGGCTTGTCTGGAGCACGGCGACCAAGGGCAGTGTGAACCTGCGTGTGCGGGTGGATGCGCCGCTCTAGCGCTTCAAATGAAATGCCCCCACCGATGCACGGCGGGGGCATATTTTTCGCCTAATTACAGCTTAGGCGATGTCGAAACGGTCTGCGTTCATGACCTTGGTCCATGCGGCCACGAAGTCGCGGACGAATTTCTCGCCTGCGTCGTCTTGGGCATAAACCTCGGCATAGGCACGCAGGATCGAGTTCGAACCGAACACGAGATCCACGCGGCTTGCCGTGAACTTCACAGCGCCCGTCTTGCGGTCACGAAGCTCGTAGCCGCCCTCGACCGGATGCCAGCTGTTGGCCATGTCGGTGAGGTTGACGAAGAAGTCCGTGGTGAGCGCACCGACGCGGTCGGTGAAGACGCCATCCTTGGAGCCGCCGTAGTTGGCACCCAGAACGCGCATGCCGCCGATCAGAACGGTCATTTCAGGCGCGGTCAGACCCATAAGCTGCGCACGGTCGAGAAGCATTTCTTCGGCCGAAACCGCATAGTCCTTCTTGAGCCAGTTGCGGAACCCGTCAGCGAGCGGTTCGAGCACCGAGAAGCTGTCCGCATCGGTCATCTCGGCCGTCGCGTCGCCGCGGCCTGCGGTGAAGGGCACAGCCACGTCGAAGCCTGCGGCCTTGATCGCGGCTTCGAGCGCGACGTTACCACCAAGAACGATCACGTCTGCAATCGACGCGCCCGTTTCGGCTGCAATCGGCTCGAGCTTGGCGAGAACTGCGGCAAGACGTGCGGGCTCGTTGCCTTCCCAGTCCTTTTGCGGGGCAAGACGGATGCGTGCACCGTTCGCACCACCGCGAAGGTCAGAGCCGCGGAAGGTGCGGGCGCTGTCCCATGCGGTTGCGATCAGGTCGGCGTTCGAGATGCCAGACGCGGCAATCTTGGCCTTGACGGCTTCGACGTCGTAGGAGGTCGAACCTGCGGGGATCGGGTCCTGCCAGATGAGGTCTTCTTGCGGTGCGTCGGGGCCGATGTAGCGGCTGCGCGGACCGAGGTCGCGGTGGGTCAGCTTGAACCATGCACGGCCGAAGCAATCGTCGAAATAGGCGGGATCGGCCATGAACTTTTCACAGATCGCGCGATAGATCGGGTCGACCTTCATCGCCATATCGGCATCGGTCATCATCGGCATGACGCGCTTGGTCGGATCGGTAGGATCGACGGGCATGTCCTCTTCTTTGATGTCGATCGGGCGCCACTGGTTCGCGCCTGCGGGCGACTTGGTCAGCTCCCACTCGTGGCCGAAGAGCATTTCGAAATAGCCCATGTCCCATTTGGTGGGCTGAGCCGTCCAAGCGCCTTCGATGCCCGAAGTGATCGCATTGGTCGCCTTGCCATTGAGGTTCGGGTTCATCCAGCCAAGGCCCTGATTTTCAACGTCGGCGCCTTCGGGCTCTGCGCCCAAGGTCGAGGCATCGCCGTTGCCGTGGGCCTTGCCGACGGTGTGGCCGCCAGCGGTAAGCGCAGCGGTTTCTTCGTCGTTCATCGCCATACGGGCAAAGGTTTCGCGCACATGAAGCGCGGTCTTGGCCGGATCGGGCTGGCCGTTCACGCCTTCGGGGTTCACATAGATGAGACCCATCTGAACAGCCGCAAGCGGGTTTTCCATGGTGTCGGGCTTGGAGACATCGCTATAACGGGTGTCCGACGGCGGGAGCCATTCGCGCTCGGAACCCCAATAGGTGTCCTTTTCGGGATGCCAGATGTCTTCACGGCCAAAGGAGAAGCCAAAGGTTTTGAGACCCATGGATTCATAGGCCATGTTACCGGCAAGAAGGATCAGGTCGGCCCAGGAAATCTTGTTGCCGTATTTCTTCTTGAGCGGCCAGAGGAGACGGCGCGCCTTGTCGAGGTTGCCGTTGTCGGGCCAGCTGTTGAGGGGCGCAAAGCGGATGTTGCCCTTGCCGCCGCCGCCGCGACCATCGGCAAGACGGTAGGAACCGGCCGAGTGCCATGCCAGACGGATCATAAGACCGCCGTAGTGACCCCAGTCAGCCGGCCACCAGTCCTGGCTCTCGGTCAAAAGGGCCTTCATGTCGGCCTTGAGCGCGTCGAAGTCGAGTTCTTTCACGGCTTCGCGGTAATCAAAGGCTTCACCAAGCGGATCGGTTTTCTTGTCGTGCTGGTGCAGAATGTCGAGGTTGAGCGTCTTGGGCCACCAGTCCGTTACCGTTGCGGCCGTCTGGGTCAGGCTCCCGTGCATGACAGGGCATTTGCCTGCGGATTTTACGTCGTTTCCGTCCATTTTGTGCTCCTTTATAGGGTGCGGTCGCACCAATTAACCAACACAAGAAGCAGCGCAGCCGATAGCCGCACTCTTCGTGTTCGAGTGCTAATCTACCACGCAGAGGAATAAAGGGAATTTTAAATTTCCAATCTTTGTGATAGGTTTTTCTTATGAAGAACCTGACGATGAAACACCTGCGCTATTTCGAAACGCTTGCCCGTATCGGCCATTTCGGACGGGCGGCCGATGAATGCGCGATCTCGCAGCCTGCGCTCTCGGTCCAGATGAAAGAGCTGGAGGCGCTTTTCGGCGCGCCCCTGATCGAACGCGGCCCAAGGCAAATTCGCCTTACGGGACATGGCGAGATGCTTGCCGAGCGGGCGCGCGATATACTCCGATCCGTCGAGGAAATCGGTGAAATGTCGCGCCGCGCCCAAGGGTCATTTTCGGGGCGGCTGAGGATCGGGGTTATCCCGACCATCGCGCCCTATCTTCTCCCCAAGCTGATTGGTGAGTTGACCTCGAAAATGCCGCATCTGGACATCTGGCCGCGCGAGTCCGTAACGCAATCGCTGCTGGCCGATTTGCTCGGCGGCCAGCTTGATGTTGCGGTCGTCGCGCTCCCCGTGTCGGAACCGCTTCTGCACGAAGAACCCCTCTTCGACGAAGAATTCGTGCTCGTGCGCCCATTGGCGGAAGCCAACCTTCCCGCGCCGCCCCCTGAGGATCTGCGCGAAATGCGGCTCCTTCTCCTTGAGGAAGGGCATTGCTTTCGCGATCAAGCCCTCTCGTTCTGCAATCTGGGGAGCAAGCCGCCGCGCGATCTGATGGAGGGAAGTTCCCTCTCCACCCTCGTCCAGATGGTCGGGGCAGGGATCGGCGTCACGCTCATCCCCGAAATGGCCCTCGACATCGAAACCCGCTCCGCCGAAGTCTCGGTCCAACGCCTACCCGCCCCGAGGCCCACACGAACGGTCGGAATGGTCTGGCGACGGTCGACTCCTTTGAATACAGAACTGCGCGAGTTGGTGCGGGTGATCAGAGCGGTCGCGGTTTGAGGGAAAATAAACCTCAGGTTGTGCGGGCAGTGTTAACAGTGGGAAAACGCTGACTTTCAGCGTGGGTTTTTCCTTCAACTTTGCGTCGCTTTGTTTGATCCCAAGTCGAGGGGTGGTGGGGCGTTGTGTTTGACCTCGACATTTGCCACTCGCATCGCGTTGGGTATACAGAATTCCACCCGCTGGTCCGGACCCCATGCCGACTTGGACTTGGCGTAATGCTTAGGGTCAAGACCCAATGATTCTGGCGTAGTGGCGTGATTCACGGTTCGAAAATCGATCGGTTAACATGTCTGATCTTTTCTGGTTGAGCGACGCGCAGATGGCGCGCCTTGAGCCCTTCTTTCCCAAGTCCCACGGCAAGCCACGCGTTGATGATCGACGTGTGTTGAGTGGCATTATCTTCATTAATCGCAATGGGTTGCGTTGGCGCGATGCGCCCGCTGCCTACGGCCCGCACAAAACGCTCTACAACCGTTGGAACCGGTGGAGCGACAAGGGCGTCTTCGCCCGGATGATGGCGGGGCTGGCTGCCGAGCACGGCGAACAGAAGACCGTCATGATCGACGCCACCTACCTGAAGGCCCACCGAACAGCGACCAGCATGGGCGTCAAAAAGGACGGCGTGGACGTCTGATCGATCGCGCCAAGGGCGGGATGAACACCAAACTGCATGCGATTTGTGATAGCCAAGGACGCGCTTTTAACCTGTTCGTCACCGCCGGTCAGGTCAGCGACTACATCAGCAAGGGTGCATTGCTGAGCAGCCTGCCTGACGTTGACTGGCTGCTCGGGGATCGCGGATATGACGTCGATTGGTTCCGAGAAGCATTGAAAGACAAAGGGATACGCGCCTGCATCCCTGGCCGCAAGCAGCGGAAGAATCCGGTAAAGTACGACAAGCGCCGGTACAAGCGCCGGACCCGGATCGAGATAATGTTCGGCAGGTTGAAGTATTGGCGGCGCGTGGCAACCCGATAGGACCGCTGTCCGAAGGTCTTCCTCTCAGCGATCGCGCTCGCCGCTCTCGTCATTTACTGGGTATGAGTCCTGACCCTAGGGCCTCGTATCCAGAATAGTCTTGGCCGCATGCGCAGCTTAACTGTGGTTTGTGGCTGGTCGTGGTTCGTAGCTGATAAGGTTTAAGTTTCATGCTGCGAATTTGTGTCAGCGACCATACAAATATGCGTCCCACTGTGCTCGATGCTAAAAAAATTTGGTCCGAAGAAGGCCAAGCCCTTTCGGACGGAGCAGTACGGAAAGGTGCTGTTTGCATTCAGTTGGGGCAAGCTGTTGACGCAAATTTAGATATTCAATAAAAATATGGATAATAGGTAGCTGTTCTGCCTCTTCTGATGGCGAGGAGTGCCGCGTGTTTAGAGTGAAACTTTCAGACATCGCGGCAAAAGCTGAGCGAGAGTTCGGCGCAAAATGTGTTAATTGTGACGTTGACCTTTATTTGACGCGCGCAGTTCCCATCTCGGACTGTTCTATTGGAACCATTACCTTTGCGAATTCTGTAGATGTTGCCGCAAAAATCGATCGCGTTAAAGGTGCACTCGTTATTGCACCTAGAGATTTTGCTCCGAAGGAAGAGGGATGTTCAGCCGTGCTGGTCGAAAATCCCCGATTGGTATTCGGATTGATCGTCGGCGACCTTTACCAAGTTGAGCACTCTGGCTCGATCCATCCAAGCGCTGTTGTAGATCAAACTGCGAAACTTGGTTCCAACGTTTCGATTGGCGCCAATACTGTGATTGGTCCTTATTGTAGCATTGGTGATAACGTAACTATTCATCATAACGTAGTTATCGACCGCGCGGTCATTATCGGGCGTGATAGCTCGGTGCTTTCGGGTTCAGTGATCGGAGAGGCCGGGTTCGGCGTCGAAACCGCTAAAGACGGTAAGACATTCAGATTGCCTCATATTGGGGGAGTCGTCATAGGGGAACGTGTAGTCATCGGGAGCATGAACTCGATCGCAGCCGGCACACTGGTTCCAACGGTGATTGAGGATGATGTACAGACAGACAACCTCGTTCATATCGCGCATAATGTCAGGGTCGGCGCTAGTACCTTGATAACGGCTTGTGCTGAGATCAGTGGAAGCGTGACGATCGGCGCAAGGAGTTGGATTGGACCCAATGCGTCCATTATGAACAAGGTTTCTATTGGCGAAGATGCCATGATCGGGTTAGGAGCGGTTGTAACTAAATCAGTGCCTGGAAATACGATCGTAGCAGGCTCGCCCGCTCGCATCCTGCGGCTCCGACATAAAGAAGAGCAATGACCCTAAAAAAACCGACCATTTGGATTGTCGCGACAGGCGAACCTGTTCCCTTTGTTGCGGAAGAGAGTCGTGATCGATACTTGCGTGCAGGAAAATTGAGCGAGTATTTTGCAGCTCAGGGCTATGATACGGTCTGGTGGACGGCGCGCTTCAACCATAATTCGAAAAGTCATCGCAACGTTAATGCAGATGTTTTAGTGAAATCGAACCCGGGTCAACCAGACTTGGTGTTTCTCGGCTCTTCAGGATATCGTAGCCATATCGGCTTAGCGCGTTTGCGTGATCATTGGCAACTTGGGCGGAATTTTAGGAGACTTGCTCCGAGCCTGGATCGTCCGGATGTAATTTTTTGCAGTTATCCAACGGTCGAGCTGGCCTATGAGGCTGTGCGTTTCGGGAAAAAGTACGGGATACCCGTCATTATAGATGTTCGCGACCTGTGGCCTGATGTGATTTACGAGCGCCTTGAGCAAATCGTCAAGATCCGGGTAAACGGTATGCTTGTGCCTTACGAGCGGATGGCTCGATATGTGTTCAAGCATGCGACGGCTGTCACGGCAATTTCGACGGGTATTTTGAACTGGGCGCAAACCCGTTTTCAGCGTCCTGAAAGCAAAATCTCTCGAGATGCTTCCTTCTATCAGTTTAAACAAGAAGCTCCCGCACCTGGTGGAGGTGCTGAAGAGAAAGAATATTTTAAGTGTCAAGGTATTGACCTTGATGCAGATATCACTCGATTTGTCTGGGTCGGCAATATTGTTCCTGACACTGATGCCGACGCCTTGTTGGAGGCGATTGAAAAGCTACCGGATGAAGTGGCGCGTAAGCTCGAGTTTGTGATATGCGGCAATGGTTCTCTTGTTGAGCGTGTGAAGAAAATGTCTAAAAACCATCCGCATTTGAAATATGCAGGATGGGTTAACGCCAAACAGATAACGGCTCTGATGACCAGGTCTCATATCGGCCTCCTTTGCTACCTAGACCGCTTGGATTTTCGAATTTCTATCCCAAACAAAGTTCTCGATTATCTCGATGGCGAATGTAGAATTTTGACCAATCTTGAAGGTGAAATTGATGTGGTTTGCAAGGGAACGGATGCTGTTATTCGCTACCCTACAGGTAACGTAGATGCGCTTACCGAGCTTTTTTCCCAAATAGCCGCGTCGCCGGATCATTTCAGGCAAAAATTCGAAACCGGGAAAGCTATCTTTAGAGAGCATTTCTGGTCAGATCGTGTCTTGCCTCAGATTGAGGAGTTTATTCTCTCCAATATAAAGCAGGATAAAGAAAGAAAAAATCAAGGATGAGTGTCTTGAGTAAACCCATATTCGGTGAAACCGCGGGTCGTTCTTGCAGGATTTTGCTCCTGTCGGCCCACACGGATGATTGCGAGATTGGAATGGGCGCAACAATTGCGCGCTTAGTTGACTCTGGCTTCGAGATTAAGTGGGTTGTATTTTGCAATGCATGGCAGTCGCTCCCGAAAGATTGCGCACAAGATACGCTTTTGCGAGAGCAAATTGCTTCGGCACGGGCTTTGGGTGTTTCAAAAGATCAACTCGAATTCCATAATATTCCGGTGCGTCGTTTTCCGGAATTTAGGCAAGACATATTAGAAAATTTGGTAGAAATCGGGCGAAGGTTTTCGCCTGATATTGTATTTTGCCCTTCGCTGCAGGACAGACATCAAGATCATCTCACGCTTGCACAAGAGGCAGAGCGTGCGTTCAAGCGCACAAAGCTTTTAGGTTACGTGCTGCCGTGGAATATTACCAAGGAAATACGGAATCTATATGTCGAGGTGAGCGAAGAACATTTTGATCGGAAAGTTCGCGCGCTTTCTGCATATCAAAGCCAAGCAGGTAGGGGCTATTTCAGGGATGGTGTTTTTGAAAGCATTTCCCGAGCATCTGGCGCGCACATCGATAAAGAGTTTTGCGAAACCTTCGAAGTGATCAAATGGGTTGAGGCACTTTAGATTTCACACTTCGAGGCACAACTCATCTACCACCTGAATATTCAAAGATCATGGCGGTATTTCATGCTACGCCTTGTGTATGACCTTCGTCGACTGTAAAAGCAGGAATTTCGGCTTCTCTATCTAACCATTTGTAAACAATAAAGTTGCCGGATGCTGTCCGCTTGTACAGCGAGGGGAATGCAGTGTATTTATCAAACGTAGGGTGCGTTGTGATCCTTCGGACGACACCACTTCCCAAATTTTGTTTACGCAGTGCAATTAAGGACCCTTTCAAGAGTTCAGGATCGGTGATCTCGGAAATGAAAAGATCAGACGCGCTCGGTTTGGCTGTGTACAAGACGCTTCGGTCTTTGTCGAACCAAACAATATTTCTGTATGGATTCTCGAAATAGCGGTAATTGAAGTAACGTTCATCACGCAAAATTTCGAACGCAGCTCCCTGCGCTGAATCCATACTCTTTGGTTCAATAAGGCTCCTAGAGATGGATTTCGGCGCAAGCTTTAATACCCTGTTCAAGAGATACGAGAACGGTTTGAGCACTATGACTTCGTCGAAAAGCTCGTTTCCAATCTGAAAGCCGGCTTTCTCAAACGGTTTGATCGCAGACGTGAAACCCCAGATGCAAGCGATGTTTTTGTCACGAGCCCATTCAAAAACAACTTTATACATGGATGCGAAAACACCAAGGCCTCTGCATACTGGGTCAAGAAGCGTATATTCGCTCTTGGCTGAAAGTAGCTTTTGACCGTTTAACGTTGCTATCATTGGTATTAGCGCCTGCGTACCTATTAGGCGGTCGCCAAGGAAAGCTCCGACAATCACACCTTCCATGGGAAGCGAGGTGCTACGATATTGCCACATGAGAGTCGAAGTATTTGCGTCTTGTGATCCGACCTCTCGGTGGAACGCGCTCACTGTTTCGAATTCGTTCGTTTCGATTACACGGTAACAAATGTCTTCGGGCTTGATGGTCATTGAATTTCTCTTATAAAAATTCATCGCAAGTAACCATTACCGATAACAAACGTCAAGTAAACGGTCTCGACCTGTGCAGATCATGGTTCGCGGTTTTAAGATTGCGACTTGCGATACTTGATCATCTCCGACAAGGTCTTGATTTGGTTTGAAGGACCAGAAGTACGATTTGGAGAGCCCAATGCTTCGTATCACCGTTCCAGACGGACATGAGAATGCTAGAGAATATGCAACCAGGGTGCTCTTCGAGACGTTCCTCGGATTAGAAGTGGAAATCTTACAAGACAACACGCCTTTCTATTCTATCGAGATGCCTAACCAAAAGGGAAAGCTTCTGATCCCGGATGTATTTTTTGCCGCAATGGGAACTGATTGGCTATGTCGTGCTTTATCGCCCAACTCTCCGCTCGAAGTGTTCGATACGCGGGTTCTTCAACCGACCCCTGTGACTGTAGAACCCCTGCTTCCGATTCTTTTTGGTGACAAGGCAGTTCGGTTCGTGCAGACGGATTCGGAATGTCAGTTGCCAATCGATATCATTGGAAGCGCTTTCTATATGCTTTCGCGATACGAAGAAGCAGTGTCCGATAGCAAGGACATTCACGGTCGCTTCCCCGCTTCCGCATCCGTCGCGGCGCGCGAGGGGTTTCTTGAGCGACCAATCATAGATGAATATGTTGAAGTTCTCTGGTCGGGTCTCGTTTCAACGTGGCCCTCGCTCGTGAGAAAAACGCGAACTGGCAGGACATATGTAACTTGTGATGTCGATTGCCCGTATCAATTCTATCTGCGTAGTTGGAAGCGCTCTTTGCGCGTTGTCGTGGGCGACTTGGTTAAACGTCGATCCGTAAAGGCGGCTCTTGCAACCGTCGGGCAATATCTGCAGGTGAGGTCCGGCAATTTGATGGCAGATCCATTCTATGAGGCAGTTTCATGGATTATGGATACTAATGAAAAACACGGACACCAAGCTTCGTTCTACTTCATTCCGGAAGGTAGCAACCCGCAATTTGATCAAGGCTATTCCTTGGACGATCCAGTTCTTCAGCAGATGTTCGAAGCGATCCGCGATCGAGGTCACCGAGTGGGCCTTCATCCGAGTTATGAGAGCCACTACGATCAAGGACGCATCGTTCGTGAAGCCGAACTCTTGCGCAAAGCGATGTCGAACGCGGGCTTCGAGCAAGAGCTACTCGGTGGCCGACAGCATTACTTGAGGTGGGACATCGGCACACCTGCACGTTGGGAAGCAGCTGGAATGAACTATGACTCGACATTGTCCTTTCCGGAGGTGGCTGGATTTCGAGCCGGGACGAGTCATCCTTTCCCTATGTACGATCTTGTGGAAAATCGCCCATTGAAACTTATCCAACGTCCTTTGATTGCAGCGGAATCCATAATCGTGAGCGACGTTTATATGGGTATGGGAACGACTGAGGTTGCGTTGAACTATTTCAAAGAACTTCGGCAGCGCTGCTATCTGTTTGGGGGTGAGTTTACGCTATTGTGGCATAATTCCAGCTTCACCCAGCTTCCAGAAAGGCAGTTCTATGAAGAATTGCTGGAAAGTGCCTAGTTAGATTGCAGAATAAGTGGTTCACCGTTTATGTTGCTGTTTGTCGACAGTGCCACCAAAATGGCCCGAAGTATTTGCAAACCAATTTCCGCCCAAGTAATTAGCCTCGCATATTCCCTCGATTCTTACTGGATTGGGGCTCGCAGTGCGTTCGAACGAGAAGTTTCGAAATGATAGCGAGTCTGCTGCAGTTTAACGAGTGAAATTAGTTGAATCGTAACTAAAAATTGTGGTGGGGCAGATGAAGCTAATCCAAAAAATTTCGTCGAAACAGGCGGTTATCGGCGTTCTGGGGCTTGGCTATGTGGGTATTCCCCTTGCTCTCGCTACAGTTGCAAACGGCTTTCGTGTTATCGGCTTCGATATAGTCGAGTCGAGAGTAAAGGAGCTGAACGACGGGATCAGTATGATCAAGCATATCCCGAGCGCAGCAATCAAAGACATGCGGGAAAACGGGTTCGAGGCCACAACGGATTTTTCTCGCGCAGCTGAATGTGATGCTTTGATCATCTGCGTCCCGACGCCGCTAAATGAATATCGCGAGCCCGACCTCTCCTACGTTGTAGCGACAGTTGAATCTGTTGCGCCTTATCTGCGTGAGGAGCAACTGCTCTCGCTTGAAAGCACAACGTGGCCCGGCACCACCAAAGAAATCCTTCTGCCGATCGTCGAAAAATCTGGCCTGAAAGTTGGCGCGAATTTTTATCTCGTATATTCTCCGGAGCGCGAGGATCCGGGGAACGAGAACTTCAATACGCGCAATATTCCCAAGGTCGTGGGGGGACATACCTCTGAATGTTTGAGTGCCGGCGCAGCACTGTATGGGGCCCTCGTTGATACCGTTGTGCCCGTTAGTAGCACTCAGACAGCAGAGATGGTGAAACTCCTCGAGAATATCCACCGTTCGATCAATATTGGTCTTGTGAACGAGATGAAGGTAGTTGCGGATGCGATGGGCCTCGATATTTTCGAGGTCATAGACGCTGCAAAGACCAAGCCCTTCGGCTTTACTGCCTATTATCCCGGGCCGGGAATAGGTGGGCATTGTATTCCGATCGATCCCTTTTACCTGACCTGGAAGGCGCGCGAATACGGGTTGCACACGCGGTTCATTGAGCTCGCTGGCGAGATCAATGCTTCGATGCCACAATACGTCGTAGATAAAACCGTCCGTGCACTGAATGAAGCAGGGAAGAGCCTTAAATCTTCGAAGGTTCTTGCGCTAGGCATTGCGTACAAATCAAACGTTGACGACATGCGGGAAAGCCCTTCGGTCTTTGTTATGGAGCTGCTCCGTGAGTGGGGGGCGGATGTCCATTATTCTGATCCGCATGTACCTGTGTTCCCCGAAATGCGTGAACATTCCTTCGACCTGAGTTCAGTCGATTTGAGCCCCGAGGTTGTGGCTTCCTACGATGCGGTAATTTTGTTAACGGCGCATAACGCTTTTGACTACGAAATGATCCAGAAAAACGCACGTTTGATCGTCGATACGCGCGGTAAGTTCCGCGGATCCGAAAACGTAATCTGTGCATAAGGAATGAACAGCATGACCACCAAATATGCACTCATCGGCGCGGCCGGATACATCGCACCGCGTCATATGAAAGCCATTAAGGAAACGGGCGGCAATCTTGTCGCGGCATACGACACAAATGACAGTGTCGGGATTATGGATAGTCATTTTCCCCAGTCAGAATATTTTACCGAGTTCGAACTGTTTGCCGACTACCTCGGCTCGAAGCGCGCACCAAAAATCGATTATATTCCGATTTGTTCGCCGAACTATCTGCATAAGGCGCACATCGGGTTTGCGCTACGTTCGGGTGCGGACGCAATCTGTGAGAAGCCCTTGGTTCTGAACCCCTCAGATCTCGATGATCTTGCAGAACTCGAGGTCGCTACAGGACGGAAGGTGAATTCGATCCTTCAACTGCGGCTGCATCCTTCGATCATCGCTCTACGTGATCGCATAGCGAATGGCCCCAAAGACAAGGTTTATGACGTTGATCTTGGTTATTTCACCTCCCGTGGTAAGTGGTATCACACATCTTGGAAAGGATACGATCACCTCTCTGGCGGCATTGCGACCAACATCGGTGTCCATTTTTATGACATGCTGAGCTTTGTTTTCGGCCCGATCAAAGAGAACATTGTCCACTATCGCGGAGCCGACGCTGCTGCTGGCTATCTTGAATATGCTCAGGCGCGCGTACGCTGGGTGCTCTCCATCAACCGAGATCATTTGCCCGCGCACGCCGCGCCCGGGCAATCCACCCATCGCTCGATCACCGTAGAAGGCGAGGAAATCGAGTTTTCGGGAGGTTTTACTGACCTTCACACGCAGAGCTATCAGTCTGTCCTTGCAGGAAATGGCTATGGATTGGATCAAGTCCGCTCCTCGATTGAAATCGTTAGCCATATCCGCACAGCACCAATCGAGCGAAACAGGGGAGAGATGCACCCTGATCTGAACAAGGTTATTGCCGGATGACGATCCAGAGCGTTTTCGTTCATGAGAGCGCCTATGTCGACGAAGGTGTGACCATCGGCGAAGGCACAAAGATCTGGCATTTCGCTCACGTTCTGCCGCGCACCACAATTGGAAAGAACTGTATTCTTGGCCAGAACGTAATGGTGGGTCCGGACGTGGAGATTGGAGACGGCTGCAAGGTCCAGAATAATGTCGCGCTTTATCGCGGGATCGTTCTTGAGGACAATGTTTTCTGCGGTCCTTCGTGCGTCTTTACCAACGTGCTTACCCCTCGTGCCCACATTGAGCGCAAGGATGAGTTCGCGCCAACGCTTGTAAAGACCGGAGCGACGATTGGTGCAAATGCGACAATCATTTGCGGCAATACACTTGGCGCTTACTGTATGATTGCTGCCGGTGCAGTTGTCACCAAAGATGTTTCCGACTATGCGCTTATGGCGGGAGTGCTTGCTAGGCGGATTGGCTGGGTAAGTCAGTCCGGTGAGGTTCTAGGTCCCGATTTAGTTTGTCCGCGCACCGGTGAAGTCTACAAGGAAGTCGACGGTCAACTTTTCCCAGTCACTGAGGACTAGAATGCAGTTTATCGACCTTGCCGCCCAACAGTCGCGCATTCGTGACAAAATTGACGCTCGGATTGCGGGGGTCCTTGATCGCGGAACCTATATCTCTGGGCCTGAAGTCTCAGAGTTGGAGACGAGACTAGCTGAATTTTGCGGGGCGCTTCATTGCGTTTCGTGTGCCAATGGAACAGATGCGCTAGAGTTGGCTCTCATTGCGCTCGGGATAGGCGAGGGAGACGCGGTTTTCGTCCCTTCTTTCACTTTCGCCGCCACAGCGGAAGTTGTCCCGGGCTTGGGAGCAACCCCTGTATTTGTTGATGTGGATTCAAATACGTTCAATATGGACGTGGCCAGTCTGGAACGCGCAATCGTTCATGCGCGATCTCTCGGTTTGCGTCCTGCTGTTGTAATACCGGTGGATTTGTTCGGATTGCCTGCCGACTATGCGCCGATCAAAGCCATAGTCGAACGCGAAAATATGCGATTGATCGGAGACAGTGCCCAAGGTTGGGGTGGACGCTATCACAACCAGATGACCGGGACGTTGGCTGACATTACTACGACTTCGTTTTTTCCGGCCAAACCTCTAGGATGCTATGGGGACGGTGGGGCACTTTTCACCAACGATCCCGAAAAAGCGGCACTGCTTGATAGCCTCAGGATTCACGGTAAAGGCTCGGAGAAGTACGATAACGTCCGGATTGGGATGAATTCGCGATTGGATACGCTACAAGCGGCAATCTTGATCGAGAAGCTCGAAATCTATGCCGATGAGTTGGAGAGCCGCAACAAGGTCGCTCAACGTTACAGCACAAAATTGGCTCCTTTTATCGAAGTTCCGTTTGTGCCCGAGGGTTATGTTTCGATTTGGGCACAATACACGCTTAAAGCTCGGTCCCAAGATGAACGTGCAAGGTTGATGACAAGCCTTCAGAACCAAGGTATCCCTTCGGTCATCTATTATCCACGCCCGTTACACACCCAGTCGGCGTATGCCGATTTCCCCTGCGACCCTTCCGGCCTCCCGGTGAGCGTCGATCTCGCGCAGCGCGTATTTAGCCTTCCCATGCACCCTTATCTCACTCATGAAGATCAGGATCGCGTCATCAAGTGTTTGATTGACGCTCTTCAGATCTCGTAGGATTACGCCAATGAAACGTTTTTTCGATCTCGTGCTCGGCACAATTTTACTCCTGATCGCTTCTCCTATTCTGATCGTCTTCAGCGCCCTTATCTACGCCCAGGATCGGCATAACCCCTTCTATATGCCAAAGCGCGTCGGCAAGGGTGAGAAGGACTTCACTATGTTCAAGCTGCGTTCGATGATTATTAACGCAGATAAAACAGGTGTGGACTCGACCGCCAATAATGACAATCGAATTACGCGCGTAGGAGCTTTGGTCCGTAAGTTCAAACTCGACGAGTTGACGCAGCTTATCAATGTTGTTCTCGGCGACATGAGTCTCGTAGGGCCGCGCCCCAACGTCTCGCGCGAGACGGTTCTTTATACAAAGGTTGAAAAGCGACTTCTTTCTGTGCGACCGGGCATCACCGATCTTTCGTCCATCGTCTTCTCCGACGAAGGAAGTATTCTCGACGGAAGCGCGGATCCCGATCTGGATTACAACCAGCTTATCCGTCCCGGCAAAGGCAAGCTCGGGCTGTTCTATATCGACAACCGTTCGCTCTTGCTTGATCTCCGGATACTGTACCTAACTGCAGTTGCAATCGTGAATAAGCGTGCTGCGTTAGACGGAGTAGTCGCTATTCTTCGATCTTTAAACGCCCCTGAGGAGTTGGTAGAGATCGCCAAACGAGAGAAACCGTTGGTTCCGTCGGCACCTCCTGGCGCGTTAAACATCGTGACCGATCGCAATAGCATCCCAAACTAGGCATAATTTTATGACAACTCCTGATTTCACCGACGTCACTGAAATGGCTGGCGAGGAAATATCCTCCGAGCAGCTTTTCCGCATGGTGAACCGATATGTTTGGGCATCCCGATATGCCGCCGGAAAAGATACGATCGAGGTTGCTTGTGGCACCGGTCCAGGCCTTGGGTATCTTGCCAAAATTTCCAAGTCTCTGCGGGCGGGTGACTATAGTCAGACAATCGTTGATCGAACAACTCGCTACTACGGCGATCGGGTAGAGATCCTTCAATTCGATGCGCAGGATATGCCCTATGAGGACAACTCCGCCGACGTTATCATAATTTTTGAGGCTCTTTACTATATACCCGATGCGGAAGCCTTTGTGCGAGAATGCAAGCGGGTATTGCGTCCGGGTGGACATGTGCTTGTGTCAAATGCAAATCCGGACCTCTACGACTTCAACCCGTCGCCCTATTCCCATGTTTACCATGGTGTACGTGAACTTGGGCAGCTCTTTGGGAGTGCCGGTTTTTCAACCGAATTCTGGGGGTCGACCCCTCTTGCAAAAGTAGGCCTGAAGCAGAGATTGCTTCGGCCGGTCAAGAAGCTTGTTGTCTCCTCGGGTTTGATGCCCAAGTCCATGGCGGGTAAACGTCTCTTGAAGCGACTTGTATTTGGCAATCCGGTCTTGATGCCCGCTGAATTGACCTCCGATATGGCTGAGCACGAAGTGCCAGTCTCCCTGCCCGCCGGTAAAGCCTGCGACGGCTTTAAAGTCATCTATTGCGCAGCTGCGCTTGTAAATTGAGCCCTATAGGACCCGATCATGTACGATATCCCCTTCTTCAACTATCCTGCGATCTACAAGCGTTTTGAAAAAGAGTACGATGCGATTTTCAAAGATGTATGCTCGCGTGGGGCATTTATTCTCCAAAAAGACCTTGCCGAGTTCGAGGCCGCACTCGCGGAGTTCCTTGGGGTTAAACACGCATTTGGTGTAAATGATGGCACCAACGCTATGATCCTCGGACTTAAGGCCCATGGGATTGGGCCCGGTGATGAAGTGATCATCGCTTCGCACACTTACATTGCCACCGCTGCCTCAATCAAACTCGTTGGCGCAACTCCAGTTTTTGCCGATATTGGTGAAGATAACATCTTCTCTGCAGCTTCCGCGGCAAAGAAGATCACTTCCAAGACCAAAGCGCTGATGCCGACCCAGCTAAACGGCCGTTGCGCCAATATGGACGAAGTGGGTGCTTTGGCGAAACAGCATGGTTTGATGATTTTCGAAGATAGTGCGCAGGGTCTTGGCGCAGCGTTCAAAGGTAAACGCGCTGGTAGCTTTGGCGGCTTCGGAACTCTGAGCTTTTATCCCGCAAAAGTAATGGGGTGTTTCGGCGACGGTGGTGCGGTCATGACAAATGACGATGCGATCGCTGACCGTTTGTACGAAATGCGCGATCATGGCCGCAACCATGACGGAGAGGTCGTTGATTGGGGCACTAATGCGCGTCTCGATAACTTGCAGGCTGCTTTCCTCAAGTTCCGCATGGGGAACTACGCAGAGGACATGCAGCGTCGTCGTGAAATCGCCAAGATGTATCACGATGGTTTGTCGGGGCATGACAAGATTTACTTGCCGCAGGGTCCATCTGATGGCGACCACTACGATGTCTACCAGAATTATGAGCTTGCGGCAGAAGAACGCGATGCACTTCGTGCGCATCTCGCAAACAAAGGCATTCGCACAATCATCCAGTGGGCAGGAACCCCTGTACATTGGTTCGAAAAGTTGGGCTATGGCCGAGAACAGTTTGATGATCTCCCGCGTACTGATTGGTTCTTTGATCGTTGCCTAATGCTCCCTATGCACATGGCTCTCTCGGACGCCGATGTTAAAGCAGTAATCGATACCATTCTCGAGTTCTACGAAAGCTGATCGAATGACTTTGAACCGACTTGGCACTTTGGCGGACCCGAATAGCTTTCAGGATCCGCTCGACCTTCGGAATACGCCTGATGAAGTTGCATTCGAAATGCTTTATCGAATGGCACTGATCCGGCGCGCCGAGGAGCAAATTGCCGAGATGGTTCTGGCTGGGGAGATCAAATGTCCCTGTCACTTTGCAATCGGTCAAGAAGCGCCCGCAGTCGGAATTTCGATGCACCTTCGTGCGACGGATCGCGGGTTTGGGGCGCATCGAAGTCATTCGCATTATCTTGCGTCCGGCGGGTCTGTAGATAAACTTTTCGCAGAGGTACTCGGACGAGCAACGGGTGCGAGCCATGGTATGGGCGGGTCTATGCACCTTTTTGGAGAGGGAACCGCATTCGCTGGTTCTGTACCCATCGTTGCAGGAACTGTTCCGCTTGCAGTGGGTGCAGCACTTGCCGCCAAACTCGATGGAAGCGGCGACGTCGGCATCGCCTATTTTGGAGATGGCGCCTGTGAAGAAGGCATCGTCCACGAAAGCTTGAATCTCGCGGCCACGATGAAGCTTCCTGTGATTTTTCTAGTCGAGAACAATCTTTATTCGAGCCATCTAGATATCAACCTGCGTCAACCTTCAGACCGCGTCGCGCGATTTGGAGAGGCGCACGGTATGGCAACCGAGGTAGTTGATGGCAACGATGTCGTTAAGATGGCGTCTGTTGCAGGTAGATTGATCGAGAGGGCGCGTGCTGGAGAGGGCCCCGGTTTTATAGAGGCGGTTACATATCGTTGGTTGGGCCATGTTGGTCCCGATGCCAATATTGATGTCGGCCTCAGGCGATCTGCAGAGGAAGTCTCAGCTTGGAAAAAACGCGATCCAATCGCGCGCTTGGAGGCAGCACTTCTTGCTCGCGGTGTCGAGCAGGGCGACATAAATGCCCTAAAGGACAATGCGGAACGAGCTGCTAAAGACGCCCGCAAGAAGGCCTATGACGCACCTTGGCCTAAGGAGACGGATCTACTCGATTTCGTCTACGCCTCAGGAGGAGCAAAATGACCGTTCAATCTTATGGCAAAGCAATTCGTGATGGTTTCGCTTACCTGTTAGAGAACCACCCCGAGACCTTTGTAATCGGGCAGGGTCTTTGGAGTCCTTGGTACGTCGGTTCATCCATGACCGAACTGGAAAAAGAATTTGGCAAAGAGCGGGTGATCGATACACCCGTATCCGAATGGGCTTGCACTTCCGCCGCGGTCGGCGCTTCCCTCTTTGGCAAAAAGCCCATCGTAGTTCATCCGCGAATGGATTTTATGATCTTTGCAACCGACAGTCTCGTGAACCAGGCCGCGAAATGGTCCCATATGCTTGGGGGGCAAGCTCACCCCGGCCTTACAGTTCGTGGCATCATAAATCGCGGAGGTGAGCAGGGTGCACAGCATTCTCAGTCGCTGCAATCTTGGTATGCACATATTCCAGGACTTCGTGTGGTAATGCCATACACCCCGCAAGACGCGCGGGACCTCCTCATCGCGGCAACACTTTGCCCTGATCCCGTGCTCTATATCGATGATCGATGGCTCTATGAGCAAGAAGCACAAATGCCTCCCGCAAAAGACATCGATCTGACCACTATCAAGAACGAGGTTATCCGCGAAGGTGCCGACATCACACTTGCCGGATGCTCTTGGGGAACCCACCTTGCGATGGAAGCAGCGGCGCAGCTCGAAGAAGACGGTATTTCTTGCGAAGTCGTCGATTTGCGCGTGCTGAATCCTTTTGATGGCGAAGCTCTTATCCAATCGGTCAGAAAGACCGGTAGACTAGTTGCGATCGACGCGTCATGGAAAACATGTGGAATAGCAAGCGAGGCGATTACGCGTGTGGTGGAGGCTATTGAACCACGTCTTTTGCGCTCAAGTCCTCTGAGGATCACTCTACCGGATGCCCCTGCGCCGTCTTCTTCAAGGCTCGAAGCGATTTACTATCCCAAATCTGCTCAAGTTGTTGCCACGGTTAAGCAAATGCTAAATTGACGGTAATGTCGTGCCGCCTTCGCCTCTTACGAGCGATAGGTGGCCCCACTAGGCAGGGTATGTTCAATGAAGTCGTATCTTCGAGGGATATTAGATCGCGTACGACGTCCAGGGTTTTTGCGTGATATCCTCGCCGTAAGCTCTGGTTCGATGGGTTCGCAGCTCATCGCCATTCTTTCTTCACCAATCTTGCTACGTATTTACAGCCCTCACGATTTAGGAGTGCAGGCTGTTTGTATTTCGTTGCTTTTTGTGAGTGTTGTAGCATCGCTAAAATACAATCAAGCTATCCCCTTACCAGCAGAAGACAACGATGCAATCGTGATTGCGCAGTTATCTGTCGTGGTGGTCTTGGCAATGACTATCGGAATCGGGCTTATATTCTATGTGATTGGTGGCAAGATAGTTGGCGCGACTAATACCCCATCTGTCATCGAATATCTTTGGATTTTGCCTTTGATTTTTTTGCTACTAGGAATTTCAGAGGTTTTCCTAAGCGTTTGTATCCGCTTTGAGAAATTTAAGGCAGTTGGAATTGCCCAGATTTCGCAATCAGGAGCGCAAGTTCTCTATCAGACCCTCGCTGGTCTGTTAGCTCCAACCCCTATGCAACTCGTGCTTGGTATTTTGGTGGGCAATCTAGTCGCCATGATCATTTATGCGTCGTCTCTTCGCCGCGAAGTAACCAGTTTCACCATAATAAAAGACAGTTTTTCGCTAGATCGACTTTGGCAGGCTGCCAAATTTCACAAAAAATTTCCAATTCTCTCGGCGCCGGCTCAAATTATCAATGCAGCCTCAATTCAAGCAACGCCGCTCCTATTGGCCGTTTTCTATTCTACCAACGTCGTCGGTTGGTTGGCGCTCGCGCAAAGGCTTGTTGGTCTGCCGATCACTGTGATTGGTTATGGTGTGTCGCAGGTCTTCTTCCAACACTCTGCCAAGCTTCAGAACCAAAAACCCTGGGAACTGCTGTCCTTGTACCAACGAACAGCTCGGTCTCTCCTTTTGATTTGTCTCGTTCCTTTTCTACTCATCGCTATCTTGGCCCCCATGATCTTTGGCTGGGTCTTCGGACCTGAGTGGACTGAAGCTGGGGCTTATGTACGATTGTTGATACCTATGTTCATTTGCCAATTTGCAATCGCGCCACTCTCTTACATTACAGCAGTGATCAGCGCTCAGAGGCTCCAACTAATCTGGGATATCGGGCGACTCGTTCTCATTGTCGGTCTAACTTACACAGCTGCCTTCTTGAAATTGGATGCGTCAGTTTGCATCGCGCTCTACGGACTCGCAATGAGTGCGAGTTACATATGGCTATTTTTTGCAACTAGCAGTGCGTTGAAGAAACTCTCGGACGTTCATGCCGAGTGACAAGCGTTCCGTTTTAAACGGGGACTCTCGCAAACTTCATCATCGCGCTGTTTATTCGAAGAGATTTTTGGAGTAGCCGTTGTGCGATATTGCCGATGCATCAAAAGGATGTTCTATTTGACGACTTGGGACCACCACACTCAAATTAAGCTAGTCAACCGATGACGGCAGAAGCTCTTCTTTTCGTCTTTATGTGGCTGTCTTTTCTAGTGCTGTGGTTTTTACTGCTTTGGAGCTATACGCGCTCAGTGTTCAGTATAACGATGCCGAACATCCTGCTGGCGTCAATGATCCTCTTCCAATTTGTCGGTTTGATCTTTTTGTTCTTCCAACTCGACCAGTATCGAGCCTCTGAAGTGACGGACCAAGTGATCTTGCTCAAGGTCGTCGGCTATACAGGGATCTGTATCACCTGCTTGATTTTCGGGTTCAGTTTGGCACGGCGTATGACTGGGTACCTTGATGACGTGGGACAAGGAAAGCCCGTGATGGAGGTCGATTTTCTTGCAGCGTCAAAGCTTGAGCATTCAATTATGTTTTTTCTGGGGATCATTTCGATATTTGTTCTTTATCGCTATTTTGCGGTCGTTGGGCTGGAAAACGTCGTGATCCTCAACGCTCTTAACCTTGTCGGAAGCGGAAATAGCAACCTGACTGCTCTTCGTAGTGCGATGAGTAACAACTTCGAAGGCGATTTTTATTGGTATGACCTTTTCATGAGGAAATATCTGACTTTTTACTCTGTATTTCTTTACCTGAATTTCCTTGGTTCAAGTAAAAAACGCTGGGTGTTAATCCTATTCATTGCCTTTTTTCTGATTACACTTCTGAGTCTCGCCTCGACGGGCGAAAAAGCACCTGTTCTACTCTTTCTCGCATCGCTGTTCGTGGCGCGTGAATACGTCAAGAATAATGGACGTGCGGATGGCAAAAAGATTTTTGCCCTTTTTGGGGCATTGATGCTAGTAGCATCAATATTTTATATCTTCTTGATGAATATAGACAACGTTTATCTCGGTCTATTGAGCACGCTATCCAGGGCTTTTACGGGTTCCCTCGAACCAGCCTACCATTATCTCGAGCTTTTTCCGTCCGAGATTGGATTCTTGCATGGAAGTTCATTTCCCAATCCAAAAGGGATTTTCCCGATCGAGGGTTTCCTACTTACATATGAAGTTTGGAACCGAGTGCATCCAGAGTACTACGCACTTGGTCTCCAGGGTTCAATGCCGGCCGCATTTTGGGCGGAAGCCTACGCGAATTTCGGACCGATAGGTGTTGTTGTTGTTTCCATCCTAGTGGGTATATATGTCTATGTGTTGAACTATTTCCTAGTTCGCGTGAAAAGCCGGGCTCTGACGGTCGCCTTGATCGTTTTTTCGATCTTCCATTTCCGATCTCTCGCCGAAACCAACTTCTCGCAGTATCTGATGGATACTACGTTTGCTTTTTTTGTGTTTGTCACAATCACCGCACTTACCGTATTGCACAAAGGGCGTATACGCCTGCGTCAATCCCAAAGCCAACCTAGGCCATCCCGCCATGACTACTTTCCCCAAAAGGGCCAATAATGAAGACGACCATTCTCCACTTGAGCCATACCGATATTCGACGCGACAGTCGTATTCTAAAGGAACTCAAGGCGCTCCGACCTTTTGCAGAGGAAAAAGGTTTTCAAGTCAGAGCCCTCGGCATCCTAGATCGCGGGGCTAAGTCAGCCGTTCCACCTGCCCCCGAAGGAGTTGAAATTCTGACGATGGAATGTTTCGTCAGAAAACTTTGGGTTCCGCACCGGCTCATCCGCCACGGACTTGTTTTTCTGGAAATAATGGTTCGTTTCTTGTTTCTGGGTCTCAAGATGCGTCCTGCTATTGTGCATTGCCATGACACTATGGTTCTGCCGGTGGCGTTGCTCGTTTCGATAATTTCGCGCGGCCAGTTGGTTTATGACGCACATGAGCTCGAGACCGACCGCAATGGTCAGGGGAAGCTGGAGCAAAAAGTAACAATGCTGTTCGAGAAGATTGCTTGGAGTGCAATCGATTTTTTCATATCTGTCAGCCCCTCGATCAATAAGTTTTATGTTGAGAAATATGGCCCCAAGGCGAACGAAGTTATCTTGAATGCTCCGGAATTGACACCGGTCGACGTCGGAAGTCAGTCCCAAGCAAATGCTCTTCGCGACCGGTTAGGTATTTCCCCAGAGGAGAGACTGTTTGTCTACCTTGGTATTCTCGGCCCTGGCCGCGGTTTGGAAAATCTTCTTGAAGCTTTTTCAAGACTTGTCGGGGAGGCGCATCTTGTGTGCGTGGGATGGGGTGAATACGAACAGAAAATCAAGGACTATGCGACGCGTTTTCCCAACATCCACCTTCATGAACCGGTGCCTCACGCAGAAGTCGTACCGTTGGTAAAAGGTGCCGATTTCGGGATGTGTATGATCGAGCCAATATCGCTGAGCGATTATTATTGTTTGCCTAATAAGCTATTTGAGTATGCGTTCGCCGGCTTGCCGGTTCTTGCGTCAAAGTTCCCTGAACTGGAGCGAGTGGTGCGCGATCACAAACTAGGGACCACTTGCGAAAATGACGTTTCGTCGATAGTGAACGCAGTGAAAGACATCATAGGTCGCAAGCACGAATTTAGCTTTGAAAACCTCGAGGAGTTGAGCTGGCAGCGCCAAGCGGAGCTTCTTGTTGCAGGCTATCGAACGCTCGTGGCGTAAAAGGTTTAATCGGGCAATAATAGCCCAACGCATGGTGAAAACAGGTGCAGTGCAGTATTTGCAAAGGTGCCGTCTCCCTGAACTTGAAGGTATAAAACAATGTGTGGCATCTTTGGACTGATTTCCTTGTCTGGCAAAGTTGATAAGTCGGAGCTTATTGCCCTTGCGATGCACGCTCGTCAGCGAGGCGTTGATGCCTCAGGACTTGTATTGCTTGAAGGCGACCAGATGCGCATTGTGCGTGCAGACGCGGGTATCCACAAACTTACATCAAAGGTAAAGTTTGGAAATCCGAACATGGTGCTGGGCCATAGCCGCCTTGTGACAAACGGCTTTACCGATAACCAACCGATCTATCGTGATGGCTTGGTTGTCTTGCACAACGGTATCATTACCAACTGCGACGACCTTTGGACTGAAGGCCGAAAGCGCAGGCTGCAGATCGACACAGAGATTATTCCGGTCATTTTGTCGGAAGTGCTGAAAACGGGCGCTACAATTGGAGAGGCGGTCGAAAAACTTCTTGAAGAAACCGAGGGCGTCATTTCGACGGCAATCTATGAGATTGAGACGGGCCGTCTTTTGCTTCTCTCGAACAATGGTAGTCTCTATGCCGGAGAGAAAAACGGTCAGATCGGTTTTTCTTCCGAAGAGTGGCCCTTGATCAGCAAAGACTTCAAAAACATCCGCAATATCAAGGGGTATGAAGTCATCGAGACAGGTCGCAAAGTTGCGGCTCCCATCGAAACGGCAGTGCTCCAGCGTCAACGAACCAACCTTGTCCCCGGCTACATTCGCACTGTACCCGAGGAGAACATGCTTGTTCACGAGGTGCCCAACCTCAAGCGCTGCACAAAGTGCATTCTACCCGAAACGATGCCATATATCGAATTCGACCATGAGGGCGTTTGCAACTACTGCAACAACTATGAGTTGCGAAACGTCCCCAAGCCTATTTCGAGCCTGATCGAATTGGTGAAACCCTATCGTCGGGATGATCACGTAGACTGCATCGTTCCCTTTTCGGGCGGGAGAGACAGTTGTATGGCTCTTCACTTGATCGTCAAGGAACTCGGCATGAAGCCGATCGCTTATACTTATGATTGGGGTATGGTCACTGACTTAGGCCGCAGGAATATAAGTCGGATGTGTGCCGAATTAGGCGTCGAGAATATTATTATCGCGGCCGACATAGAAAAGAAGCGCAGTTATATCCGCAAGAACCTCGAGGCTTGGTTGAAGAAACCCCATTTAGGGATGATCAGCCTCCTTACTGCGGGCGACAAGCATTTCTTCCGCTATATTGAGCAGATTAAGAAGCAAACAGGCGTCAGTTTGAATATTTGGGGTATCAACCCACTGGAAGTTACCCACTTCAAGGCAGGCTTTTTGGGTGTGCCACCAGCGTTCCATGAAAAGCATGTTTATAACAACGGTCTCGCCAAGCAACTTAGTTACCAGAAAAAGAGATTTGCCGAGTACCTGCGCAATCCCGGTTATTTGAACGCCTCTATGTTCGATACGCTCAGTGGCGAATATTGGCGCTCGATTCATAAAAAGACCGACTATTTCCACATGTTCGACTATTACACTTGGGATGAGAAGGAAATTGATGGCGTCCTTGCCGAATATAACTGGGAGCTTGCCATCGATACGACGACGACTTGGCGCATCGGTGACGGAACGGCTGCTTTCTATAACTATATCTATTACACGGTCGCCGGTTTTACCGAGCACGATACGTTCAGAAGCAACCAGATTCGCGAAGGTCAAATGGACCGTGAAGAGGCGTTGCGTTTGGTAAATATTGAAAACCAACCTCGTTATCCGAACATCAAATGGTATCTTGATGCCGTTGGCGTAGATTATGAAAAGGCGATTAAGGCCGTCAATGCTATCCCAAGGCTCTATTGAAGCAGAGCTGAGGTATGCTTGACCGCCGTAATAATCATGTGGTGCAGTGGGCGATGTTGTAGTTGCGTCGTCCATATGCATTTGGGTTAGTCATATCTCACGAGACCTGATAACTGAACGAGCAATATTTGAGAGAGCAGGCGAACCATTCGTGACCGCACCTATTCCTAGCTACAATGAAGATGAGATCGACCTTCGTGAGGTTTGGTATTCCGTCGCGCGGCATTGGTCGATCATCCTGCTGATCGCTTTTGTGACCAGTGCGGCATCACTCTATTATGCAGTGAACAAAGTAGAGCCGATGTTCAATGCGACGAACGTCTTCATGCTTGAAGATAGTTCACCAGGCTTTTCAGGATTAGGAGACGCTGCTGGGCTTGCTGCGATAATTGGCGGGGGGGCAGGTGGCGACAGCGCGACCGCGACGATAAGTGATAGGATCAGATCGCGAAGCTTCGTTCTTGCGATAGCGGATGATGCAGGTCTTTACACTGATCCTCAGTTCAACCCCGTGGTGAGAGCACCGAACTTGCGCGCGCGTATCCAGATCGCTCTCGGTATCAGCAAGCCGATGGTTGATAGTCCTGCGGCGCGCGATCAGCGTATGATTGGGTTTTATCGTGAATACGTGAGTGTAAACGTCGGCGAAGCAAGTATGGTTGAAGTGAGCGTGGAGCACTATGATCCTGAACGTGCGGCAAAAATTGCAAACTTGATCGCTGAAAAGGCTCTTGCTGATATTTTGGTTGAGCGAAAAGAAAAGTCTCGGGCGCAAATCGACTATCTTGCAGGCGAGCTATCGGTGGTTCAGGCGGATCTTGAGAAAGCAGCAGCTGCAATGTCCGCTTATGCAGTAGACAACAATCTCGCTTCCGGCATTGAACTCGCTAAGGCATCCACTCAACTTGTCCGCCTTCGAGAGCAGCGGCAGTCTTTGGGCGATACTCTTTCCGCTCTCGAGGAGTTTCAGCAATACACCGAAGAGCGGCGTATACTGACCCCCTTGGAAAGAAGCGAACTCCTGAATCAATACCCTTTTGTCGCTTCGAGCGAGTTTCGCTCAATTGTCGGTTGGGGGCAATCATCTGATACTTGGTTCTGGATCGATGCCGAAACACTTGCTCAGGCTCGCTCGACCACCCAATCGCGGCTTGAACAGGCACAACGATCGATCTCAATGTTGGAGCAGGACGCTCGTTCAACTGCTGCTTCTGCCACTGAACTTGCGTCATTGGAACGCGAGATCAAAGTTCAGCAATCAATTTACGAAGCACTAGTCGCCCAGTTTGAAGCGCAAAGCATCACCAGTGGTTTCAACGCTTCTGTGGGTCGGGTAATGGAACCCGCGATACCGGCGATTGACCCCTTTAAGCCGCGCAAAGTTGTTTATGCTGCCCTTGGGATGTTCCTTGGCGGCTTTATTACTTCGGTGGTTATTATCGTCTTGGTCGCGATGCGGGGAACTATTTATGGCCCGAATACGATTTCCGCCCGAATAGGTCTGATTGCACATAGTTTGCGTAAGCGCTCTGTCCTAAAGTTGCTTCGCACGTCTGTTGAAAGTGGCGAGCTGGAGAAAATCGCAGTTGAATTGGAACTTGGTGAAGCCCGTCAGGTGGTGTTTTTGTCATTGACGAGCTCAGATCTTGCATCGCGTGCAGCATTCGATTTGGCGAATGAACTCGCAGCTTCCGGTCAAAGAACGTGTCTCCTCGACTTGACCGGAGAAGCTTTCACGGGTGCTCTTGTGGAGCGTGGTGAACGACAGTTTGCGCTTCGGCGTTTCGAAGGGGAGCGTATCTTCGCTTATGTCTCGGAGCCAACGTCCAGTATGCCTGCGCTCGTGCTGAAATCCATTCTCCCGGAATTACGTGATGAAGCTGCGCACATTATTGTTGTGTGCCCCAAATTTCCTATGGCGGGTGCCTACGTTGCTGCCCTCGCCGATGAAATCGATGCACTTGTTCTGATTGCAGAACGCGGTCGTACAACTGTCTCATTGACCCATTCCGCTCGTGCGGTTCTTGATCGTCTTGCGCGAGCCCGCGCTTACCTAATTTGTGAGTAAATGAAATGCGCATTCGTCCACTCCTTCTGTCGACCGCAGCGCTGACGTTTTTGACGGCTTGTGCGTATTTACCGCAAAACATCGTCGCACCGACTACAGAGGCAGCTGCGGCACAAACCAGTTTCGACCTAGATGTCCAAGCGGTGACAGCATCGGTGATCTCGCAAGCGAATTCCAGAAAATGGGAGCGCGGATTTGTTGTCGCGGATTCTGGTTCGGCAGCTCTTGCAAGTGTTGTACCTGCTTCTGTTGCCTTGTCTGAGCGTTATCCCGTAGCCACCGGAAAGGTTGCGTATACTCTAGGGGCAGGTGATGTCCTTATCTTCACCGAAACACGCAATAGCATCGCGAGCGACGGCGTAAGTGGCTTGATCGCGAACACAGAGCGGCTCGTTGTTTCCAACGGCAACACGATTGTGTCGCCCGTATTCGGTGTTCTCGACGTTTCTGGCAAGACTGTCGAGCAGGTGAGGAGTGAAATTTCAGAGCGACTGAGACAGCGCGCGGGGAAGAGTAACGCTGTTTCTATCCTTCCTAAGCCACCTGTAGGCATCCGCCCAATTTATCGAATAGGTGCCGGCGACGAGATAGCCATTACAACGGTTTCTAGTGAGGTGAGCACAAATGGCGTCAGCCAAACACTGATCGAAACCCCGACAACAAGAGAGATCCGCGTCTCCTCTCAGGGCAGCATCTCGCTATTGGGCGTCGGCGAGGTTTTTATTGAAGGCATGACGCGAAGTGAGGCATCGCGTGCGATTGCCGACGCACTGACCGGCGCAGGACTTGATCCAAAGAATGAAATCGTCATCAAGCGGAACGTAGCAAACCCGGCGCGTCTGATAGGGGATGTTCCTGTGCAGCGCACGATCGAAATTCTCGAAGCGCCGATTGATCTTGCGAATGTTCTGTCTGAATATGGTGTGCGTCCAACGGATGAGCGAGAGTTCCAAGTCAAACTTTTGCGCAACGGCATAGAATATGGGATACTCGCCAGCGAAATTCTCGGCTCCGCTGATACCGCCCGTATCTACATTCAATCCGGTGATACGATCTCGGTCGAAGCAATCAGTAAAAATACTTCATTTGATCTATACGTTGAAGGTTATAACTCCCAGAAAGTTTCAGTCATCTCGTCGTCCGCGAGCGCGCGAAATGCTGTTTTGCCGATTACCGAGCAGGGGATCACCCTGGTTGATGCACTCCTAAATGCTGGACTGATTGTAACGCCTGACAGCGAGTACTTGATCCGCCTGACGCGCCGCGGCACGGAATATCGGATGTCTGCGCAGAAAGTTCTCGTAGAGCATCCAGGAGCGTCGATCTACCTTCGTGGTGGCGACAAAATTGTGATTGAGCCGCTCGAGTATAGCAAACAAACGGTTATGGTGACAGGCGCAGGAACATCTCCCAAGCTCATCGAAATCTCCCCGACCACGCGCCCGACACTCGCGACAGCGATTTTCAGTAGCGCAGCTCTCGGAAATATCGAAGCTGACTTGAAGCAGGTATTTTTGCTTCGTCGCAAAGAGCAGGTTGCCAATTCATTCGATGCTTACTTTATCGACCTGAGCGATCCTACCCGCTTGATCTTGGCAAAAGAGCTCCAACTTCGGCCTGACGATATAATCTTTGTTTCCACTCAGCCGATCAGCGAGTTTAGCTCGGTCATCTCACGTATAAACGGGGCTTTGACGAATGGACTTGGAACGCTCGCAATTGCCGGTTTCAAATAATTTAACCGTAGCTTTTGAAGCTATACGGCAGTCAGCTTTGGTTTGAGTGCGCTTTTGCTGTTTTTGTCCCAGACCAAGTCCGAAATCGAACTTACTGGTGCAAAGTCGGTCGGGGCTTTTTGCAGTAGCTCGCGCACATGTTCAATATCGAAGGCTTTGCAGGCTAAGAAGAGTTCTTCGAGGATTTGATTCAGAACAGAGAGTTCCAAATAGGTCTCTCGTGCGCTCATGATGCGGGGATGCTCGGTTCCTTCCGGATCATTTCCGATAAGGAGTTCTTCATAGAGTTTTTCGCCCGGACGGAGCCCTACAACACGAATGGCGATCTTGCTTGGGTCAAGGTTCGCTTGCTGTTCGGCCAGCCCCTCTTCTTCGATAAATGGTGTCAGACCGTGTAATCTAGCCATCTTTTGCGCGAGATCTATGATCTTGACCGGCTCACCCATGTCGAGAACAAAGACTTCACCGCCCTTTGCCATCGAGCTGGCTTGGATCACCAGTTGCGCAGCTTCGGGGATCGTCATGAAGAAGCGGTTGATTTCCTTGTGGGTAACCGTAATCGGACCCCCGGTTTTGATTTGCTCGGTGAATCTCGGAATGACGGAACCCGAGGACCCGAGAACATTGCCGAAGCGAACCATAGAGAAAATGGTTCGCGACTGCGACCTTGCATAGGCCTGGCAAACAAGCTCGGCCATCCGCTTGGATGCACCCATAAAGTTGGTTGGACGTACAGCTTTATCGGTTGAAATGAGAGTAAATGACTCTACGCCAGCCGAAATCGCCGCCTCGGCGATCACCTTTGTTCCGAAGATATTATTCCGCATCCCTTCAATGACGTTCAGTTCAACAAGTGGAACATGCTTGTAGGCTGCAGCATGATAGATGGTTTGAACCTTGAACGTGCTCAACACTGTTTGGACGCGACCTTGGTTCTGAACCGAACAAATGATCGGGATAATCGTTGTCTCTAGCGACTGTGCCTGAGCAACGCCTGTCAATTCGTCATGCACCGAATAGAGGGCATATTCGGAGGAATCGAGAAGGAGAAGTTTCTTGGGATTCTGTCGGAGTATCTGGCGGCATAATTCGCTTCCGATTGACCCGCCAGCGCCTGTTACAAGCACGACTTTATTGCGAATGTTTCTTTCCATGAGCTGCGCTTTGGGCGGGATCGGATCGCGTCCAAGCAATTCTTCGATCGAAATATCTCGCACTGTGCTGATCTGTGCCCGACCCTCGATAAGATCCGAAAGGCCTGGCATCGTCTTTACTTCGACTTTCAAGCCCTCCAGCCGTTCGATGATCGCCCGTCTGCTTGCCTGCGACAGACTAGGAAGCGCTAGAAGGATGGTTTTGACATTGGACTTTTTGAGGTAACCGTGAGCTTGCTCGAACGAAATGACACTCAGTCCGCCAATTTCGGAATTCTGTAAAGCCGGATTGTCGTCAATGAGGATCACAGGTCGATAACTTTTGCTCTGGCTGAGTGCGTTGACGAGTTGGCGACCCGCGGCGCCAGCGCCGTAGATAGCAACTGGACTACGCGCGTCCCGTTCAAGCGAATGATATAGATTTCGCAGGATCAGACGCGAGCCGCCCACGGTCATGAAAAGCAACATCGCGTAGATAAACACCACGGACATCGGAAACCCGACCGAAAATACCCACCCGATGGCGAAGAGCCAAAGCGCAGACAGGCCAACTCCGTAAATAACAGTTCGCAAGGCCTTGCTCGACATATAGCGGACAATCGCACGATAGAACCCGAGTTTAACAAAACCTGCGAGTGAAAGTGGGATAACGGTCAAGAGCATCAATACGGCAGAGGGGCTCTTAAGTGCGTCCGTCGAGGCCATCTGAACGGCAAGAGCCGCATAAAAGCACACCACGATCAAAGTACTATCTGTAAGGATTTGCATGATGCGCTTTTCCGTGCGCGTCAGGGCAAAGAGCGAATGCAAAAAATGCTCAACCATGATCCCAATATCCCAGACAACCCAACATCAACGCTCGATAGGCGCCCATCGCTTACTCTTAATTTGTCGCAGCAATTCATCCGTGAACAATTAGAGAGTGCACTAGAACACTAATAGCCGAAACCGAGCCACTTACAAATAGAAGCAAATGAGGGGCGAAGTTTCCTTCGCCCCTTTTGTGGTTAGATCGCGGCCTTGAGGGCATCGACCAGATCGGTGCGCTCCCACGAGAAGCCGCCGTCCGCCTCTGGGGCGCGGCCGAAGTGGCCATAGGCCGAGGTGCGCGCATAGATCGGACGGTTGAGACCGAGGTGCGAGCGGATGCCTCGGGGGGTGAGGTCCATAACTTGGGCAATCGCCGCTTCGATCTTGGCGGGGTCTACGTCGCCCGTGCCGAAGGTATCGGCATAGATCGAGAGCGGTTTGGCCACACCGATGGCATAGGAAAGCTGGATCGTGCAGCGCTCGGCAAGACCTGCCGCCACCACGTTCTTGGCCAGATAGCGCGCGGCATAGGCGGCCGAACGGTCCACCTTGGTCGGATCTTTGCCCGAAAACGCACCGCCGCCGTGGGGCGCTGCGCCGCCATAGGTGTCGACGATGATCTTGCGCCCCGTAAGGCCTGCGTCCCCGTCGGGGCCGCCGATCACAAAGGTGCCCGTGGGGTTCACCCACCATTCGGTGTCCGCCGAAATCCAACCCTCAGGCAGCACTTCGCGGATATAAGGCTCGACGATGGCGCGGATGTCGGCGCTCGTCTGGCTTTCGTGGGCGTGCTGGGTCGAAAGCACGATCGAGGTGACGCCGACGGGCTTGCCGTTTTCATAGCGCACCGAAAGCTGGCTCTTGGCGTCGGGGCGCAGGGTCGGCTCGCTGCCGTCCTTGCGCACTTCGGCAAGACGCTTGAGGATCTTGTGCGCATAGTGGATCGGGGCAGGCATCAGCTCGGGCGTCTCGGTGGTCGCATAGCCGAACATGATCCCCTGATCGCCTGCGCCTTCGTCCTTGTCCTCGCGCGCGTCGACGCCTTGGGCGATATGCGCGGATTGCTCGTGCAGGAGATTGGTGATCTCGACGGTTTCGTGGTGGAACTTGTCCTGCTCGTAACCGATGTCCTTGATGCAGTCGCGGACGATCCCGTCCACGCGGCCCATGTAATCGCTCAACTTGTCCTGATCGGAGAGGCCCACTTCACCGCCGATCACAACGCGATTGGTCGTGGCAAAGGTCTCGCAGGCCACGCGAGCTTCGGGTTCCTCGGACAAAAACGCATCGAGGATGGCGTCGGAAATCCGGTCGCAGACCTTATCGGGGTGGCCTTCGGACACGGATTCCGAAGTGAAAATGTAGTTCTGTCGGCTCATTGGGAAGTGCTCCATTGGAATGTCCCCGCCACGCCAGGAAGCCGTTGTGACGGGGAAAATGTAAGGGGTAACTTAGTAACGATAGTGTTCGGGCTTGAAGGGACCTTCGATGGTGACACCGATGTAGTCGGCCTGCTCTTTGCGCAGCTGGGTGAGCTTCACGCCGATGCGGTCGAGGTGGAGACGCGCGACCTTTTCGTCGAGGTGCTTGGGCAGGATATAGACGCCGGGGGCGTAGTCCTCGCCTTTGGTCCAAAGCTCAATCTGTGCGAGCACCTGGTTGGTGAAAGAGGCCGACATCACAAACGAGGGGTGGCCCGTGGCGTTGCCGAGGTTCAGCAGACGACCCTCGGACAGAAGGATGATACGGCTGCCCGAGGGCATTTCGATCATATCCACCTGATCCTTGATGTTGGTCCACTTGTGGTTCCGAAGAGCCGCGACCTGGATCTCGTTGTCGAAGTGGCCGATGTTGCCGACGATCGCCATATCCTTCATCTCGCGCATGTGCTCGATGCGGATGACGTCACGGTTGCCCGTGGTGGTGATGAAGATGTCCGCGCTCGCGACCACGTCTTCGAGAACGACAACCTCGAAACCGTCCATCGCCGCCTGAAGCGCGCAGATCGGATCGACTTCGGTTACCTTGACGCGTGCGCCTGCGCCGCGTAGCGAAGCGGCAGAGCCTTTGCCCACGTCGCCGTAACCGCAAACGACGGCAACCTTGCCCGCCATCATCGTGTCGGTGGCGCGGCGGATGCCGTCGACGAGCGATTCTTTACAGCCGTATTTGTTATCGAACTTGGACTTGGTGACCGAGTCGTTGACGTTGATCGCAGGGAAAGGGAGCTGGCCCTTCTTGTGCAGATCATAGAGGCGATGCACGCCAGTGGTGGTTTCCTCCGAGACGCCCTTGATGGCCTCTTTGGTCTTGGTGAACCAGCCGGGGCTGGCTTTCATGCGCTTGTAGATCTGCGCCTTGATGACTTCTTCTTCTTCGGACTGGGGCACGGGAATGATGTCCTCGCCTGCCTCGGCGCGGGCGCCCAGCAGAACATAGAGCGTCGCATCACCGCCATCGTCGAGGATCATATTCGCGCCTTCGGGGAACATGAAGGATTTGTCGAGATAATCCCAATGCTCGGTCAGCGTCTGGCCCTTGACCGCAAAGACGGGAATACCGGCTTCGGCAATCGCGGCGGCGGCATGATCCTGGGTCGAGAAGATGTTGCACGAAGCCCAGCGCACATCCGCACCCAAAGCCACCAGCGTCTCGATCAGAACGGCCGTCTGGATCGTCATGTGGAGCGAGCCCACAATGCGCGCACCCTTCAGAGGCTTGCTCTCCCCGAACTCGGCACGGCACGCCATAAGCCCGGGCATTTCCGTTTCTGCAATGTCCAATTCCTTGCGACCAAAACCCGCAAGCGTGATGTCTTTGACGATGTAGTCCTTCGGCATAACAACTTCCTATTTGCAACTTGCAGCGCATTTAGCATCTCAACTCGGAAAGTATAGGAAAAAAGGTCGTTAGCGGCTTAGGCCGTGAAGTGCAGATCCAAATAATGCCGAAAAGCGACTTCCTTAGCGTATCGTTTGCCAAGGACCCCGCGCTCGTTCAGTGAGCGCGGGTTTTGGGCCTCAATCGTGATAAAAAGTTACGGTATCAGCCTCGCGATAATCAGGTCCGCCGCCTCTTCCGGCGTCACGTGTGTTGTGTCGATGCGGATTTCGGCGTTGTCGGGGGCCTCGTAGGGGCTGTCGATGCCTGTGAAGTTCTTGAGTTGGCCCGAGCGGGCCTTGGCGTAGAGGCCTTTGACGTCGCGGGCTTCGGCGACTTCGAGGGGGGTGTCCACAAAGACTTCGACGAATTCACCGGGCTGCATCATGCTGCGTACCATGTCGCGTTCCGAGCGGAAGGGTGAGATGAAGGCGGTAATCACAATGAGGCCCGCGTCGGTCATCAGCTTGGCAACCTCGCCCACACGCCGGATGTTCTCGATGCGGTCGGCTTCGGTAAAGCCGAGGTCTTTGTTGAGGCCGTGGCGCACGTTGTCGCCATCAAGAAGGAAGGTGTGGCGGTTCATACGTGCCAGCTTCTTCTCGATGATATTGGCGATCGTCGATTTGCCCGAGCCCGATAGACCCGTGAGCCAGAGCACGGCAGGCTTCTGGTGTTTCATCGAGGCGTGATGCTCGCGGCCGATATCCGTGGCCTGCCAGTGGATGTTCTGGGCGCGGCGGAGCGCGAAGTGGATCATCCCTGCGGCAACCGTGTGGTTGGTGATCTTGTCGATCAGGATGAAGCCACCGAGATCGCGGCTCTCGGGATAGGCGGCAAAGGGGATTTCGCGGTCGGTGGTGATATTGGCGACACCGATGGCGTTCAGATCGAGCGTCTTGGTGGCAAGATGCTCTTGGGTGTTGACGTTGATCTCGTATTTGGGGTGCTGGATCGTGGCCGAAACGGTCTGGGTTCCGATCTTGAGCCAATAGGCGCGGCCCGGAACGAGGGGCGCTTCATCCATCCAGACGACCGTGGCTTCGAACTGGTCTGCGACTTCGAGCGGGGCTTGGGCCGCGACGATGACCTGACCGCGCGAGCAGTCGATTTCGTCGGCGAGCGTGATCGTGACGGACTCGCCTGCAACAGCGATGTCGCGGTCGCCTTCAAGGCTCACGATACGCGAAACGGTCGAAGTTTTGCCCGAGGGCAGGACGCGCACCGCATCACCGGGGCGCACCGAGCCGCTTGCGATAAGGCCTGCGAAGCCGCGGAAATCAAGGTTCGGGCGGTTGACCCATTGCACGGGGAGACGGAAGGGGAGGTCCTGATCCGTGGTGACATCGACCTCGACGCTTTCCAGATGCGGCAGCAGCGCAGGGCCTTGATACCACGGCGTGTGGGCGCTCGGGCCGGTGATGTTGTCGCCCTTGAACCCTGAGATCGGGATCGCGGTGAACTCTTCGATGCCGATGGAGCGGGCAAAGGCGCCGTATTCCTCGACGATTTGGTCAAAGGTCGCCTTGTCATAGCCGATGAGGTCCATCTTGTTGACGGCAAGGACCACGTGGCGAATGCCGATCAGGTTCACAAGATAGCTGTGACGGCGGGTCTGGGTCAGAACACCTTTGCGCGCATCAATCAGAATGACGGCGAGATCGGCGGTCGAGGCGCCCGTGACCATATTGCGGGTGTATTGCTCGTGACCGGGGGTGTCGGCCACAATGAACTTGCGCTTTTCGGTGGCGAAGAAGCGATAGGCGACGTCGATGGTGATGCCCTGTTCGCGCTCGGCGGCAAGTCCGTCGACGAGAAGGGCAAAGTCGATCTCGCCGCCTTGGGTGCCGACGCGTTTGCTGTCTGCTTCGAGCGTGGCAAGCTGGTCTTCAAAGATCATCTTGCTGTCATAGAGGAGACGGCCGATCAGGGTGGATTTGCCATCGTCAACAGAGCCACAAGTGATGAAGCGCAGCATTGTCTTGTGCTGGTGCGCTTCGAGATAGGCGTCGATGTTTTCGGCAATAAGGGCGTCGGTCTTGTAAATCGGGTCGTTCGTCATGCGGATCACCTTGGGGGTGTAAATTGGGTTGAAAAGCGCTGAGAAAGCAGGGGCTTAGAAATAGCCTTCCTGCTTTTTCTTCTCCATCGAGGCGGCCTGATCGTGGTCGATCGCGCGGCCTTGGCGCTCGGAGGTGGTGGTCAGCAGCATTTCCTGAATGACTTCGGGGAGCGTGGTCGCCGTGCTCTCGACCGCACCCGTAAGCGGGTAACAGCCAAGCGTGCGGAAGCGCACCGATTTCATGACGGGCGTCTCGCCCTCGCGCAGCGGGAAGCGGTCGTCGTCCACCATGATGGTCAGGCCATCACGCTCGACCGTCGGACGCGGGGCCGAGAAATAGAGCGGTACGATCTCGATGCCTTCGAGGTGGATGTATTGCCAGATATCAAGCTCGGTCCAGTTCGAGATCGGGAACACGCGCACGCTCTCGCCCTTGGCTTTGCGGGCGTTATAGAGCCGCCACAGCTCGGGGCGCTGGTTCTTGGGGTCCCAGCGGTGGTTGGCCGAGCGGAAAGAGAACACGCGTTCCTTGGCGCGGGACTTTTCCTCGTCGCGGCGTGCGCCACCAAAGGCTACGTCGAACCCGTATTTGTCGAGCGCCTGCTTGAGCCCTTCGGTTTTCCACATGTCGGTATGAAGCCCGCCGTGATCGAACGGGTTGATGCCGCGCTCTTTCGCTTCTGGGTTCTGATAGACGTGAAGCTCCATCCCTGCGTCCTTGGCGGCCTTGTCGCGCAGCGCATACATGTCGCGGAACTTCCACGTGGTGTCGACGTGAAGAAGCGGGAAGGGCGGCGGCGCGGGGTAGAACGCCTTTTTCGCCAGATGCAGCATAACGGCCGAGTCCTTGCCGACCGAATAGAGCATCACGGGGTTTTCGGCCTCGGCGACGACTTCACGCAGGATATGGATGCTCTCCGCCTCAAGGCGTTGCAGGTGGGTCAGGGTTTTCTGGGTCATACTCGAATCGTTTCAGTCTTGGTTTTTCTTGGTGATAGCGCGAGGAGGGGACTGGATAACCTCCCAAATGGGAGGTATCTTGCGCCATGGCCCGTTTTGACGATCAAACCGAACTGATCCGCGCTCTTTTTGCCTCTGCAGGTGACGCCTCGGCAGAGGGTGAGGCTTGGGCGGGGTTCTTGCACGCTCTGCGCTCGATCACTCAGGCTGATGGGGCGGCGCTTGTCATCGACACGGAGACCCCGCGCCTGTTCGGGGATGCGCCGTTGGTGGACGCAGAGCTACGGCTGAAACTGCGGGTCGAACGGGTTTATGACCAAGACGGCCTTCCGAATTTCGAGTGGCGACACGGGTTTGTGCGCGCGGTCAAAGTGCGGATCGATCAGGCGGCGACTGTAACGCTTTGGATCACCCGTGGCGCGCATCTCAAGGACTTTCGGAGTGTCGACGGCCAGCTCCTCTCGGCGCTGACGCCGTTCTTGGGGCAGGGGGCCGAGATGTGGCTTCGTCTGTTAGAGACACGGCGTGAGGCGGCGCGCACGGATGCCGTTGCAATGCAATCGGGGCTCGGCTGGGTTCAGTTCGAGCGGAGCGCAATAATCACAAGCTATTCCTCGATGGTCGGCGCTTGGGCCGAGGAGCGGGGCATGCGACTTTCGGAACGGCGCCGGTTCGAATTGGCCGACGATGGCGCGGCGCAGGCGTTTCGCGCTGCCTTTCAACAGGTTCTTGCGGGGGCAGCGCGGGATGTGGCGGTGATCGGGGTGGAGCCTCTGACGGAACTGGTGCTCACTCAGGGGGAGGATCAAACGATCCTCGGCACACTTCGCGTGGCGCAACCCGCCGCCGATGTTGCCCCCGAAACCGTTGCCGCGCATTTCGGCATCAGCAAGAGCGAGGCGCGTTTGGCTATGCAGCTTTGCGATGGTGCAAGCATAAAAGAAGCGGCAATGGCTCTCGGCTGGACAGAAGAAACCGCGCGAACCACCTCAAAGGCGATTTTCGCGCGGCTCGGGATTTCGGGCCAACCTGCGCTGGTGCGCAGGATGATGGGCAGCGGCCTTTGGCTCGGGCGGCTTGATTAGGCCGCGCGGGTAAACGCTCTTACCGTCTGAACAAAAAAGATCAGCATTGAAAGGAGCACAACAATCGAGCCGATCTTGGCAAAGGTTTCGCCATGCTGGGTGATCGCCATCACAATGCCCGGCACGATGAGAAGAACACCGACGATGGCCGAGCCGAGATGGAGCTTGGCCAAGCGAGACGCCGCGGCGTCAGGGTTCAGCGCATAAAACGCGCCATAGACAGAAGAGGCCACAAAGCCGATCAGGTTCAAATGTCCATGCGCAGGCGACAGGCTGTGATCGCCGCTCGCCGACATCTGGATGCCCCAAGCCATCCCGATCAGCGCAAAGACGGCACCGACGGCAAAGAAAGCGGATGCGGTTTTATTCATGGCCTTACCCCTCTGCGCCAAGCGGCGGACCGGTAAAGGTGAGGTGATGCCGCGCCGCCGCCTCCATGATCGCGGGCATATCTTCGGGGATGCGCAACGCGCCATCTGCGGCCTCGTAGAAAAAGCCTTCAAAACCACCGGGCGTCAGAATGACAAGATGACGCGAGGGCGTGTCCGAACAAACGCGGTAGGTGTGTTCTTTGCCGCGCGGAATAAAGCCCGATTGGCTTGGCCCGAGACGGCGGGTCTCGCCCTCGATCCAGACTTCGATCTCGCCCGTCAGAACGATGAAAACCTCGTCTTCGTTTGCGTGCACGTGGCGCGGCGGGCCTTCGCCTGCGGGGGTGGTGGAATCCACGATGGACATCGCCCCGTTGGTTTCTTCGGTCGTCAGGAGTGTGCGGTAGCTGGAGCCGTTCCAGTTGACCGTATCGGTTCGTCCGTTTTGCATTGTTTTTCCTCCAAAGTCGCCTCTCGGGACGGCGGACCGAAGCCTGCCGAAGAAGAGGTGTGTTTCTCGTTTCTCTTGAGTGACTTCAGATTAACGCAATGCTCTGGTATAATTCTAACTTCTATTCCTTATACCGTTCATAAGTCTGATGAATATAAACACCTTTGATCTGAACCTTTTGAAAACCTTTCAGGCGCTCTTTGCCGAAGGCTCCGTCACGAAAGCCGCCGAAAGGCTTGGCGTCACGCAGCCCGCGGCCTCGGCTTCATTGCGGCGTTTGCGAGAGGTGTTCGGCGATCCGCTTTTCGTGCGGACGGGTCAAAGGCTCGAACCAACACAGGTGGCGCTCGATCTTCGGTCGCAAGTGGAACAAACGCTTGAAGGCGTAGCGGGAATGCTCGAACTAGGGTCCGTCTTTGATCCCGCGCGGCTCGACCGCACCTTCTGGCTGTCGGGGTCCGACTTTTTCAGCCAACTCCTCCTTCCGAAATTGCTGGAAAGGCTGAGGCTCGAGGCACCGAGCGTTAAGATCGTGTTCGTCGATCAGGTGTTCGGCACCACGCTCGGCGAGCTTGAAAACGGCAAAGTCGATCTTGCCTTCTGGCCGCGTGTGGACATGCCCAAATGGGTGTCAATGCAGTATCTCTTCACCACCCAGTTCCAGCATATCGCGCGTATCGGCCACAGCCGCCTTGTGTCGGCGGGGATCAAGGACGGTGATCCGATCCCTGTGGATCTGGTCTGCGATCTTGCACATGTGCATTTTTCGCCCGATGGACGCACGGCGGACGACATGGACCAGATCCTTGCAAAGATGGGGCGTCGCCGCAAAATCCATGCGACGGTTCCGACCTTTTCTGCGGTGATTGATGTGGTGAACGCAAGCGACCTGATCGGCACTTTGCCCTTCCACACCGTCGACGCGCTTGGGGGGCGGCGCAATTTCACGCGTCATCCTCTGGCGGTGGAGCGTCCCGAAATCCCGCTGATGATGTATTGGCACCGTCGCGCTGAAAACTCGCTCGGCCATCGCTGGCTTCGCGGGTTGGTCCAAGAGTGTTTGACGCCCTAGGGCCTAGCCCAGTTCGCGCAAAACACGCCGCGCGGCCTGTTCAAGCGGGGCTTCGACGGCGCTCAGGATATCAATCCGATCAAAGAGCAATGGCTCAGCGTCAAGCTTGGCGCGGAGTGCGCGGCCAAAGACCTGTCGCAGTTCGGTGCCGATGTTGAATTTGCAGATGTTGCTGTGAAGGGCAAGTCGTCGACGCTCGGCGGATGGAATGCCCGATCCACCATGGATGACCAAAGGAGTGCGGGTCAGCGCCTCAATCGCGTCAAGGCGCGTCTGATCGATTGACGCGTTTTGTCCCTCTTGCAGATGAACATTGCCGATCGAAACGGCCATGGCATCGACGCCCGTCTCGGCGGCGAAACGCGCGGCTTCCTCGGGGTCGGTGCCCTCGGACTTGGCGCCGCTGGCATAGCCGACATAGCCGATCTCGCCCTCGCAAGAGATGCCTTTCGCATGGGCAAGCGCAGCGACGTGTTTGGTCGTCGCGATATTCTCGGCCAAGGGCAGCCCCGAGCCGTCGAACATCACCGACGTGAACCCCAGCGCGATCGCCTCTTCGCAGTCGGCAACAGTCATGCCATGGTCGAGATGGCTGACCACTGGGACGCTTGCCTCATCCGCAAGGACCTTGAGCATTTCCGCCCAGACCGACAGTGGCATATGCGCCCGCGCTCCTGGTCCGACCTGAAGGATCACGGGGCGACCTTCGGCCTCGGCGGCACGCAGATAGGCGCGGGTATCCTCCCAGCCCAGACAGACGAACCCCACCACGGCGTAACCTTCGCGCAGCGCAGGCGTCAGAACCTCGGAGAGCGTGGCGCGGGTCATTTGAATTTGGCCACCATGTCCATAATCCCGGGGATCGTGTGAAGCTGCTCGGCGTGCGTCGGCTGGAAATACTGCTTGAGAGAGCGCTGGCTGAGACCGCCGAGGATCGTGAAGTAATACATTTCGTAACCGGGTAGGGCGCAGCAGGGATGATAGCCCTTGTCGATCAGCACCGTGGAGCCATCCATGATATGATAGGCATCCCCCGGTTCATTATCCATGCGCTGGAGCATCTGGAGCCCCGAGCCGTAGTTCGGGCGAAAGCGGAAGTTATAGGTTTCGTCATGACGGCTTTCTTCGGGGAGACGGTCGGTATCGTGTTTATGCGAGGGGAAGCCCGACCAACCTCCTTCACCGACGGTGAAGAGCTCGGACACCAAAAGCCGCCCCACGCGGTCATGATAGGCCGCACCGAGGATATGCTTGATCTTGCGGTGGGTTTTCGTGTCGTCCGAGCCGTATTGAACAACGTCGAGATCGGCAGCACGCACGGCAAAGGGTTTGAGCGTTTCGCCGAACTTCGCACCTGCGACAAAGACCTCGGTATCGGTGCGGGCCGTGATCCGCGCACCCGTGTTCGAAGGAACATAGACCCCCTCGGGCTCGCCGTCCCAGACATCGACGCCGCGATTGCCGATATCGGCAAAGGTCTCGCCAGAGGTTTCCACCGTCACAGTGCCCGTCGCGGGGACGATGCAGGTCTCGTATCCCTCGAGCCGATAGTCGAACACTTCGCCCGCCTTGCGCTTGACGATGTTGAAGTAATTGAGCGGGACAAGGTCATGACCCACATCGACGATGGGCTTGTTATGGTTGTCAAAGGGCGGAATGTGCATCTTGGCCTCCTAGGTTGGGGTCTGCATCTGCGCGCCAGCGATAAACTGGTCGAGTTCGTCTTGGGTCGGCATTGCGGGGGCGCAGCCGACGCGGGCGACGACCATCGCGGCCGCGGCCGAGCCGCGTGTCACCGCTTTGGCAAGCGGGCGGTCTTGGGCGAGAGCGGCGAGAAACCCCGCCATGAAACTATCCCCCGCGCCCGTCGGTTTGAGCGCCTCGGTCGGGAAAATGCCTGTGCGCGTTTCGCCCTCTTTGGTGATCGTGATCGCGCCAAGCTCGCCCATTTTATAGACGACGATACCTGCGCCCTCGCGCACCAGATCGCGGGCTTTCTCAAGGCCATCCTTGCCTTGCCCCGCCATAAAGCCGAACTCGACATCATTGCCGATAATCACATCGCAAAGCGCGGCGGCTTTGGAATAGACCTCGGAGGCCTCTTCCGCCGAGGCCCAACTATAGGGGCGGTAGTCCACATCGAAGATCAGCGGCAGGCCCGCGTCACGCGCACGCGCGAAGGCGTCGAATGTCGCGCTTCGAGACGGCTCTGCCGCAAGGACGGTGCCCGTCGTCACAAGCGCGGAAAACTCATCATAGGGGATGCCTTGCACATCCTCTGCGCACATGGCGAAATCGGCGGCATTGTTGCGATAGATCACCGACTGTGTGTTCTCGAGGCGTGTTTCGACAACGGCGAGCGAATTGCGAGCCTCGCCGCCCACGGGGCGAACGAACTGGCGATCGATCCCGTAGTGGTCAAGCTGATTGAGGCAGAACCGCCCGACCGCATCGTCGGACACCCGCGTTACCAAAGCGGCCTTGCACCCGAGTCGCGTCAGCCCCGCCGCAATATTCGCCGACGACCCGCCGAGCGCGGTTGTAAAGCGTGTGGCCTCCTCGAGACGTGTGCCGGGGGGATCGGCATAAAAGTCCATCCCCGCCCGTCCGATGATCAAAAAGCGCTGCCCGCGCAGCCGCGTGAGATCCGCCATCCCTCCACCCCTAAATTGATGTTGCGGTCCTGTTTGAGCAAAGTTACAAATTTTGCAACCGGTTGCAATATGAGTCGAGGGGGAGCGATGAAGACGATTGGAATTGGCATCGTGGGCGGGGGATACATGGGTAAAGCACATGCGGTCGCGATGTCCTCGGTGGGTGCGATTTTCAACACAGCCCTCCGCCCGCGGCTTGAAATGGTCGCTGCCACCTCGCTTGAAAGCGCCGAGCGCTATCGAGATGCCTACGGTTTTGCGCGCGCGGCCAAGGACTGGCAAGAGCTGGTCAACGATCCCAAGGTCGAAGCGGTTGTCATCGCCTCGACCCAAGACACCCATCGCCCGATCGCAGAAGCCGCCTTGGCGCTGGGCAAGCCTGTGCTTTGCGAAAAGCCGCTGGCCGAAACCATTGAGGATGCACGCGCCATGACCGCCGCCGCCGAAGCAAGCGGCGTGCCGAATATGGTCGGTTTCAATTATGCTCGGACGCCCGCCACCCAATTCGCCCGCAAGCTCATCGCAGAAGGTGTGCTTGGCGAGATCAACTGGTTCCGCTGCGAACACACCGAGGATTTCCTTGCCGATCCCGAAACCCCCTATAGCTGGCGGTGTAATGGGCGCGGAACGGGAAATATGGGCGATCTGGCCCCCCATCCGATCAACGCGGCCATGGCGCTCATGGGGCCGATTGCACGGGTCAATGCGGTCTGCGAGACCACGATCAAAACCCGCGAAGGCGGTGAAGTGACCAACGACGATCACGCCCAGATCATGTGCCGCTTCGAAAACGGCGTGATGGGCCACATCTATTCGAGCCGCGTCGCGACAGGGCGCAAGATGGGCTATGTCTACGAGATTTTCGGCACCAAAGGCGCGATCCGCTTTGATCAAGAGGATCAGAATGCGCTCTGGCTTTATCAAGCAGAAGGTCCCGAAGCGCTACGCGGCTTTCGCAAGATCCTGATGGGGCCAGAGCACCCCGACTACAAACCCTTCTGTCTCGGGCCCGGGCATGGAACGGGCTATCAGGACCAGATCATCATTGAAGCCAAAGACTTTCTCACCGCAATTGAAACGGGCGCCCGTGTTTGGCCGACGTTCCGCGACGGGCTGGCCGTCGCCGAAGTGGTGGAAGCGGTCTTTGACTCATCACAAAGCGGCCAATGGGTAGAGGTTAAAAGATGACGATACGTATCGGAAATGCCCCCTGTTCATGGGGTGTCGAATTTGCGGATGATCCGCGCAATCCGAATTGGCGCAAGGTGCTCGAGGAATGCGCCGCCGCAGGCTATCGCGGGATCGAGCTTGGCCCCGTAGGCTTTATGCCCGAAGACCCCAATTTGCTTGGCGATGCGTTGGACGAGTTCGGTCTGACGTTGATCGGCGGGGTTGTCTTCAAGCCGTTTCATGACCGCTCGCAATGGGCCGATGTGATCGACGCAGCGGGGCGCACGTGCAAATCGCTCGCCAGTCACGGGGCCAAACATCTTGTGCTCATCGACAGCATTTCGCCGCGCCGCGCCCCGACGGCAGGACGTGCAGACGAGGCAGAGCAGATGGACGCGGCCGAATGGGCGGCCTTTCGCGACAGGATCGCCTATGTCGCGCGCATGGGCCGAGAGGAATACGGTCTGACGGTGAGTATCCATGCCCACGCAGGCGGCTTTATGGACTTCGAGCCCGAGCTCGAGCGCCTTTTGGACGAGGTCGACGAGGACGTTCTCAAGATCTGTTTCGACACAGGGCACCATTCCTATGCGGGCTTCGACCCCGTTGCCTTTATGAAGCGTCATGTCGGCCGCATCAGCTATATGCACTTCAAGGACATCGATCCCGTCGTCAAAGCCAAGGTCGTCGAGAACCGCACGGATTTCTACGAGGCCTGCGGGCAGGGGATCTTCTGCAACCTCGGACGCGGTGACGTCGATTTCAAAGCAGTGCGCCAAGTGCTCCTCGACAGCGGCTTTGACGGCTGGTGCACGGTCGAGCAGGACTGTGATCCGACCTTGGACGTGAACCCGCTCGACGATGCGCGGGCCAACCGCGAATACCTACACTCCATCGGATTTAACTGAGAAGGACCCGAAGAATGGGAAAACTACGTTGGGGCATGATCGGCGGCGGTGAAGGCAGCCAGATCGGACCTGCACATCGTCTTGGCGCTGGGCTAGACGGTCTCTTTGACTTCACTGCTGGGGCCTTGGATCACCGCCCCGCCGAGGGTCGCGCCTATGGGCAGCGCCTCGGACTTGCGGCGGATCGCTCCTATGGTGATTGGCGCGAGATGCTCGAAGGCGAGCGGAACCGCGAGGATCGCATCGACCTCGTGACTGTGGCGACCCCGAATGCGACCCATTTCGAGATCACCAAAGCCTTTCTCGAAGCAGGGTTTCACGTGCTCTGCGAAAAGCCGATGACCATGACCGTGGAAGAGGGCGAAGAGATCGTCCGACTGGCCAAGTCGACGGGCAATATTTGCGCAGTGAATTACGGCTACACAGGCTATTCGCTGGTCCGTCACATGCGGGCAATGGTGCAGCGCGGCGACCTTGGAGCCATCCGATTGGTCAAGGCCGAGTTTGCCCATGGCCACCACTCGGACGCGGCCGACATGGACAACCCCCGCGTGCGCTGGCGCTATGATCCGAAACAGGCAGGCGTGAGCGCGCAATTTGCGGACTGCGGTATCCATGCGCTCCATATGGCGAGCTTTGTTCTCGGCCAAGAGGTCGAGAAACTCTCTGCCGATACCGTCGCCTGCGTGGCAGGGCGCGAGCTTGAAGACGATGCGATGGTGAACTTGCGGTTCGACGGAGGCACCGTCGGGCGGCTTTGGACCTCGTCCATCGCGCTCGGCCGTCAGCATGGCCTCACGCTTCAGGTCTTTGGCGAAAAGGGCGGTCTGCGCTGGGCGCAGGAACAACCGAACCAGCTTTACCACATGCCGCTTGGTGGGCGTCTCGAAGTGATCGAGCGCGGCGAGGCGAACCTCTCGCCCGAGGCAGACCGAAGCACCCGCGTCACCATCGGCCATGCCGAGGGGATGCCGTTGGCCTTTGCCAACATCTATTCGGACCTCTCCGAAGCGATCCGTGCGCGCAAAGAGGGCCGCGAGATCGACCCCGCTGCCAACCTCTTTCCCAAGGCCGAGGACGGCTTGCGTTCCATGGCGGCGGTCTTTGCGGTTGCCGAAAGCGGCAAGGAAAACGGTGTCTGGAAAGACGCCCGTCCGCCGATGTTCCGCTAGGGCAGCGGGCGCAGCGTTCCGCGCTCGACCAAGGAAAACGGAAGAAGACGCGTCCGCTCGGTCGCGTCTTCTTTGTTGACGGCCTGTTGCATGAGGGAAACCGCCGTCTCGACGATCTGCTCAGTCGGCTGGCGAATGGTGGAGAGCGCGATATTCGCCCAACCCGCCATTTCCATATCATCAAGCCCCAGAACGCCCACATCCTCGGGCACCTTGTAGCCTGCATCGATCAAGGCGCTCAACACGCCGATGGCAATCACGTCATCGCCGCAAAAATAAGCCTCGGCCACCTCGCCGCGCGCGATCACACTTTGCATTTCCGCGCGGCCCGCGTGAAAGGAATATTCCTCGGCAAAGCACGCGCCTGCAAATCGGCGCTGCACTGCGTCTTTCAAACCGGCAAGTCGGTCTTGGGTCGTCGTCGCGCTTTCGGGGCCGCCGATATAACCGATTGATCCGTAGCCGCGCGAAACCAAAGCCTCGCCCGCAAAACGCCCCGCCGCGACGTTGTCGATGCTGACGAGATAGGTGTCGGGCGAAGGCCGCGACCAGCCGAAGGCGTGAACAAGAGGAAGCCCTGCGCCTTGAAAGGTCTCGGCAAAATCGGGGGGGAGCGTCGATGAGGCCACGATCACGCCGTCGACGCTATATTGTCTGAGCATGTCGAGGGCTTCGGCAGCGTCTTTGGTGTGCGACAGGTTCACAAGCAAAGGGCGCAGTCCCGCCTTTTGAAGCGAAAAGGTAAAGCGGTCGAAAATCTCGAGGAAATAGGGGTTGGTAAAGTTGTTCGAGATCAGGCCGATCAACTTGGTGCGCCCCGTGGTCAGGCTCGAGGCCAGCACATTGGGTGTATAGCCAAGCTCGGCGGCGGCCTTCTCGACCTTGGCGCGCGTGGCTTTGGAAACAGACGCTCCAACCGTAAAGGTGCGCGAAGCCGCTGATTTCGAGACGCCCGCGCGTTTGGCTACATCTTGAAGTGTGACCGCCATGGGACTCCGTTGCGCTTGGACAGTTTCGGCAAATGGGCTGAACCAGCCATATCTTTCCGGCAAAGCGCTGAAAAGGCCAGCGCTTTGTGGATGCAAAAGGACCACTCGATTGCACCAAAGGGGAGAACACGATAGCAAGCGTCATCAAAAGCGGCTTTGACGCGCTATCGGCACGACTTCTTTGAACGGAACCTTTCTTGTGACCTACAATCCCATCCGCGCTTGGAAGAACAGTTTCACCCATCGTGTCGAGACCCTCGAAGACCGCGCCTCGGCGGAAACCTATCTCAAGTGGCTTGATGCGGGGTTCTTGCGGGTCAAGTGGCGCAACCAATGGGAAATCGCCCAAGGGGTTTACAGGTCGAACAACCCGAACCCTGCGCGGTTCGCAGAGTTGGAGCCGCTCGGCCTTAGAACCATTGTCGATCTGCGCAACGACTCCGACCGCTCACCGTCTCAGCTTGTTGCATGGGAGTGCAAAGAGCGCGGGATCACCTATCTCAATCGCCCTTTTTCACAGCGTGAAGCTCCGAGCCGCGAACAACTCGTCTCCCTCATCGAAGAGATGCCGAACTGGGAAAAGCCGCTGTTGATCCATTGCAAATCGGGCGCGGACCGCACGGGGCTTGTTGCAGCCATCTGGCAATTGACCCAGGAAAAGCTCCCTCTCGACGAGGCGCGTAAGCAGCTTTCGGCCGCTTACCTGCATATCCGCGAGGGTCATACGGGCGTCCTTGACGAAGTGCTCGATCAATACGCCGAGGCGGGCGAAGGCGTGGATTTCCTCACTTGGGTCAAGACCGCCTATGATCCCGACAAAGCGGTCGCGGCCTATCGGTTGCGGGCGGCACAAAGCAGCCTTTGGGACCAGATCAAAGCCCTCGTCTCGACGCTCTATAAACACGGTCAGGCCTGCGAGGCGAAATGGCATCAAAGCTTCGAAGCCGAAACCTACGCCCCGCACGAGATCGAGCGCGCGCGGTTTTTCGTCAAATGGATCGACCACGGGTTTTTGCGCGACATCTGGACCAATGAAGTCGAGATTTTTCCGGGCGTGATGCGCACCAACCACCCCACGGACAAGCGTTTCCGCAAATATGCCGCCGACGGGCTTCAAACGGTCATCAACCTTCGGGGCGAGGTGCGCCAGCCGCAACACTATTTCGAAGTGGAACTGTGCAAAGAGCTTGGGCTGACGTTACTTGATGTGCCGATTGACTCGCATCGCGCCCCGACCCGCGCAGAGGTCCAAGCGGTGATCGAGGCGATTGAAACAGCGGAAAAGCCCCTCATCTTCCATTGCAAATCGGGGGCGGATCGCACGGGCCTCGTGGCGGCTCTTTATGTGCTCTACAAGGGCGGCACTATCGCCGACGCCCGCGCCCAGCTCAGCGCGAAATATCTACACTTACGCAGGGGCCGCAAAGCGGTGCTGGACGAGGTGATCGACGCCTATGAGCGCGATTATCTCGCGACCGAGATCGCCTTTCCCGAATGGCTAAACGAGCGCTATGATCCGAGCCTCGTGATCCCAGGCAAGCGCTAGGCCTCGGGCCCCAAGTTGCCGTAAAATTCGCGATACCATTTGACGAACGCCTTCATCCCGTCGCGGACGTCGGTTTTCGGCTGATACCCCGTGAGCGATTTGAGGAGCGAGGCATCGGCCCATGTGGCGGGCACGTCGCCTGCCTGCATCGGCATGAGGTTGCGGGTGGCTTTAAGGCCCGTTGCCTCTTCGATCGCTTCGATGAAATCGGTAAGCTGCACGGCGTCGGAATTGCCGATGTTCACCACGCGCCATGGCGCGACTGGGGAGAGGCTGTCGCCGTGGGGCACAACGCCGTCCGCGGGGCGCACTGGCACCGCGTCTATCAAAAGTCGGATCGCTTCCACCAAGTCTTCCACATAGGTGAAGTCGCGCTTCATATCGCCGTAATTGTAAACGTCGATAGTCTCGCCGGCGAGGATCGCCTTGGTGAACTTATAAGGCGCCATATCGGGCCGTCCCCAAGGTCCGTAGACCGTGAAGAAGCGGAACATCGTGATCGGAAGATCGAAGAGATGGGCATAGGAATGCGCCATATTCTCGGTCGATTTCTTGGTTGCCGCATAGAACGACACCTGATGGTCGGCCTTTTGCGTTTCCTGATAGGGCATCTCGGTGTTCGCGCCATAGGCCGAAGAAGTCGAGGCAAGAAGCATATGGCGGGGCGGAAAGGCGCGGGCCGCTTCAAGAAGCTCGAAGGTCCCGATCAGGTTGCTTTCCATATAGGCGCGGGGGTTCTCGATGGAATACCGCACACCCGCTTGGGCGGCGAGGTGGATGACCACATCGGGGCGCTCTTCCTCGAAGAGCGACATCAGAAGACCGGGGTCCTCGACCTTGCCGAAAACATGACGGAAGTCGGGGTTCGCCTCGAGAAGCGCAAGCCGCGCCTCCTTGAGCGAGACATCGTAATAGTCCGACATGCAGTCGAGCCCGACCACGCGGTAGCCGTCTTTCAAGAGACGTTGCGCCGCAAAGAACCCGATAAAGCCGGCCGCGCCGGTGACAAGAGCAGTGGGCATCAATCGGCTCCGAACAGATCGCGGGTAAAGACTTTGTCCGCCACATCGCGGATCTCGTCGGTGAGGCGGTTGGCGAGGATGATCTCGGCCTCGGCCTTGAAGGCGGCGAGGTCGCTCACCACGCGGGATTTGAAAAACTCGGGCTCGGTCAGCACGGGTTCATAGACGATGACCTCGATCCCCTTGGCCTTGATCCGCTTCATGATCCCTTGGATCGAGGATTGGCGGTAGTTGTCGGAGCCTGCCTTCATCACAAGGCGGTGGACCCCGACGACTTTTGGTTTTCGCGCGATGATCTGGTCGGCGAGGAAATCCTTGCGGGTGCGGTTGGCATCGACAATCGCGCGGATGAGGTTTTGTGGCACCTCGGAGTAATTCGCGAGGAGCTGCTTGGTGTCCTTGGGGAGGCAATAGCCGCCGTAGCCGAAGGAGGGGTTGTTGTAATGCGAACCGATCCGCGGATCGAGGCTCACCCCGTCGATGATTTGACGCGTGTCCATCCCGCCGGCCATGGCATAGCTGTCGAGCTCGTTGAAATAGGCGACGCGCATGGCGAGATAGGTGTTCGAGAAAAGCTTGATCGCCTCGGCTTCATCAGGGCCGGTAAAGAGCAGGGGCACATCCTTTTTGACCGCCCCTTCGAGGAGGAGATCGGCAAACCGGCGGGCCTCGCCGCTCTGGTCGCCGACGATGATACGGCTGGGATGGAGGTTGTCGTAAAGCGCACGTCCCTCGCGTAGGAACTCGGGCGAGAACATCACACGGTCGGTGTCGAGCCGCTCGCGGATGCCGCTGACAAAGCCGACGGGGACGGTGGATTTGACGACGATCGTCGCGCGCGGATTGAAGCGCAGCACAAAGCCGATCACGCTCTCGACGCTGGAGGTGTCGAAGTAGTTCGTCTCGGGATCATAGTTTGTGGGCGTCGCCACAATCACGAAATCGGCGGCGGAATAAGCGTCCTCGGGATCGGTCGTGGCCGAAAGGTTGAGCTCCTTGTTCGCCAAAAAATCCTCGAGCTCGGGATCGATGATCGGCGAGCGCCGCGCATTCACAGCATCCACACGCGCTTGCGAGATATCCGTCGCAACAACCTGATGGTTTTGGGCCAAAAGCGCTGCGTTGGACAATCCAACATAGCCAAGTCCTGCCACTGCGATCTTCATGTGGACACCTTTTCCGTCTGCTCGTCTTGTCGAACGGGTTCTGTGCCCGCCCTGATTGCCCCATGCGATAGCCTCTGGCTCGTGTCAGGTCCAAGAAAATCGCCTGTTCGCGGCTTGGATTTGTGCAATTGCTGCATTTGGGTCGCATTGATCTTGGGGGGGCTTCGACTTAGGTTGCCGCAAAGTTTCGTGCGGAGCCGTCATTGACCCAACCCGAATTGATAGAGATTTCGATCCGCGATCTGGGGTATGAAGTCGAAGGCCGCAGCATTCTGACCTCTGTCGGGTTTTCGACCAAAGCGCGACGGATCGGCGTCGTCGGGCGCAATGGCTCCGGCAAATCCACTCTGGCCAAACTCCTTTCGGGTCTTGAGGCCCCGACGCGGGGTCAGATCAGAGTTGGCGGCATCGACCCCTTTGCCGACCGCGCCACGGCCATCGAGACCGTGGGCGTCTTGTTCCAGAACCCCGATCACCAGATCATTTTCCCGACCGTGATCGAAGAGCTGATCTTTGGCCTGATCCAGATCGGGCGGCCCAAGGGTGCGGCCATCGAAGAGGCCCGCACACTCTTGCGGGATTTTGGCAAAGCCCATTGGGAAGAGGCCGCGACGCACACGCTATCGCAGGGGCAAAAACATCTTTTGTGCCTTATGGCGGTCGTCCTGATGAAGCCCAAGCTGATCATCCTTGATGAACCCTTTGCGGGGCTTGATCTTCCGACCAAGTTGCAGCTTGGTCGCTATCTGTCGAAGTTCGAAGGCCAGCTTCTGCACATCAGTCATGATCCTGCCGACATCCGCGATTATGACGAGGTGCTGTGGATCGACGGTGGAACGCTGCGCCACAAGGGACCGACGGGTGAAACGCTTGCCCTTTATCTTGAGGCAATGACAGAGCTTGGGGCTTCGGATGATATCGCTGACCTCTCCCGTTAGAACCCGTGCCCATGATTGGCCTGCGGGGGCAAAGCTTGTCGGGCTGTGTGTGGCAAGCGTTCTGCTCTTTTCGTTTGAGTCTCCCTTGGCGCAACTTGTGGCCCTTGTGGTCACAGGCCTGCTTTATGCGCTTGGAGGAGGGGTTTTCTCGCGCACGGGGGTCAAACGGCTTTGGGTGCTTTGGCCTTTTGTTCTTGTCGTCGCGGTCTGGCATCTTGTCACAGGCGAGATGCAAAGTGGCGTTGTGATCCTTATGCGGATGATCACAAGCGTCGCTTTGGCGAACCTTGTCACCATGACCACGCGGCTGACCGATATGATCGAGGTGCTCAGGCGGCTCATGACCCCGCTGAGGGCGCTCGGGATCAACACCCGCGCCATCGAGATCGCCATCGCCATGGTCATCCGTCTCGTTCCCACTTTGATACTCAAGGGCCGTCACGTCGTCGATGCATGGCGCGCGCGATCCAAATCGAAGGGCAACTGGAGGGTTGTCTTGCCGCTTGCGATCATGGCAATTGACGACGCAGATGATATGGCAGCAGCACTCAAGGCCCGTGGCGGGCTGGTGTCGCGGTCGGGGAGAGACTGATTTGGAAAAGAATGTAACACTCGTCGCGCTGTTCGCAGCGCTCATCGCGGTCTTGGGACTTGTGCCCCAGATCATGCTTGGTTTCGGCGTGCCGATCACGGCGCAAAGCCTTGGGGTGATGCTCTGCGGGACAGTGCTCGGGGCCAAGCGCGGCGGTCTTGCCGTGTTGCTCTTTGTGGTGCTGGTGGCGCTCGGTCTGCCGCTTTTGTCGGGCGGTCGCGGTGGTCTTGGCGTTTTCTCCGCACCCTCGGCAGGTTTTGTTATCGGCTTTCCCTTTGCCGCATTCGTAACGGGCCTCGTGACCGAAAGGCTCCGCTCGGGGAACCTTGCTCTGGTTGCGGGCGCGGCCTCGATCGTGGGCTGTGTCGTGGTCCTCTATGCCTTCGGGATCGTCGGCTTCTCGCTTATCGCGCAAAAGACATTGGCCGAGGCGACGATGGTCATGGGCGTCTTTATCCCTGGTGATTTGATCAAGGCGATCATCGCAGGCGTTTTGACCGCAACGCTCTACAAAGCGCGCCCTGCAAGCGTGCTCTCGCGGGCATGAGCCCGTCGCCGCTCGAAAAACTGCTCGAGGAGCGGCATTCGGTTCGTGCCTTTACCAAAGAGCCCGTGGCGCGAGCCGATCTTGAACGCATGCTTCGCGCGGCGCGGCGTGCCCCGAGCGGTGCGAACCTTCAGCCCGGGCATTTCCATGTGCTGACGGGCAAGGCGCTCGAACAGCTTTCCGCTGCCTTTGCGCAAGCGATTGCGCAGGATGTGCCCCATGTTCAGGAATACAGCTATTTCCCGAACCCGATGCCCGCAGATCGCAAGGCGCGGCAACGTGCGGCAGGATTTGCTCTCTATGACGCGCTCGGCATCGACAAACGCGACCTCGAAGGTCGCCGTCGCCAATTCGAGCTGAACTATCGGTTCTTTGATGCGCCCGTCGGCATCGTGGTGACGATTGACCGCAACATGGGGGCGGGGTGCTTTATAGACCTCGGCATGTCACTCATGGCGCTTTTTCTTGCGGCGAAAGAGCTTGGATACGGCGCAACAGGGATCGGCGCGCTTGCCAATTACGGTCCGACCGCGCTCGAGGCTTTGGGATTGGGCGAGGATCAGCTTGTGGTGTGCGGCATTGCCATCGGTCGCGAAGATACGGGTCATCCCGTCAACGGCTTCCGAACCGAGCGCGACGAACTCAGCACCTTCGCCACGTTTCGGGGCTTTGACTAACGCTCGACCAAAAGCGCAGTGCCAAGGCCGCCCGCCGCGGCAATCGCGGCCAAGCCCTTTTCACCCTGTTCCAGATCATGGAAAAGCCGCACCGCAAGGATCGCGCCCGAGGCCCCGATGGGATGCCCGCGCGCCAAAGCGCCGCCGTTTCGGTTGACGCACTCTTGCGGCAATCCTGCCCCTTGGATGCAGGCGATGGCCTGAACCGCATAGGCCTCCATGATTTCGGCGCGGTCGATCTGGTCGGGTCGCAATCCCGTTTCGGTCAGCAGGCGTTCGATCGCCGCAACAGGGGCAAGTCCGGGAAGGTCGGGCCGCCCGCCGATTGTCAGTCCTTTGGTGATCCGCATGCCGCCGAGCCCGAGCGCAGCCGCCCGCGCCTCGGACATGACAAGACAAAAGGCCGCCGCATCCGCAGCAACGGCCGTGTTCGCGGCGGTGATGGTGCCGTCAATGACCTTGGCGCGTCTGCAATGGGCTTGGCTCAAGTCGCGGGCAAAGGGGTCGCGCTCTTGTCCCGCAATCGCGACGATCTCCTTGCACGGGTTTGAGGCGAGTGCCTTGGCATGGCTTTGAACCGCATAAAGGTCCTGATCCTCGCGGGAAATGCCAAGCTCTTGGGCCAAGGCCTCGGCGGCGGTGGCCATCATCGGGTCGCGATCCGTCCACGGGGTAAAGGGTGCTTGGTCATAGGGTTCGGGGGGACGGCCATCTGCGAACACACGCGAGCGAAGCGGGCGACGGGAATAGCTTTCCACCCCGCCCGCGATGACAATGTCATGCAGTCCCGCGCGGATCATCGCATCAGCCAGCAAAAGCGCATCGAGCCCGCCTGCGCATTGTCTGTCGATGCTTAATCCCGCAACGGTCTCGGGAAGCCCTGCCGCAAGAGCAACCCGACGTGCAGGATTGCCGCCTTCGCCAATGGCGTTCGCAACGATGATCTCACCGACCTGATCCGTAGAAAGGCCAGCGTCGTGCAGGAGCCGCGCAATCACGGGGGCGGCGAGGTCATGGACGTCGTATGCGGCGAATGCCCCGCCGCGCGGGACAACAGCCGTGCGATATGCCGAAACGATGACGCTCATAACTGGTCCTTAGCCCAAATCGTAAGGGCGGCGAGATCGGGTTTACCTGACCCCAGCAATGGAAAGCTCGGATGGAACAAGAAACGCTTTGGCCGCGCAACGGGCGGCAAACCGTCCCGCGCGGCGCTTTGAAGTTCCGCAAGGAGGTCGGGATCGGGGGCCCCTTCGATCACCGCGATGATGCTATGGCCGCGCATCGCATCAAGTGCCGTGACCGCCGCCACGAGCCGGCCCCCCGAAGCAAAAGCAAGGACGGCTTCGATGTCTTCGGGAAAGACGTTCGTGTCGGCGACCGTCACCATGCGGGATTTCCTGCCCAAGAGGAAAAGATAGCCCTCTCTCATCTCGGCCATTTCCCCGATGCTCAGAAACCCGTCCCGCCATCGTGTGTCGGGTGCCTCTCCTTGGGCGTAACCGTCAAAGAGATAGGGGCTTTTCACCCAAAGTTCGCCGCCTTCGAGGTTGATCTCGACCTCTGGATAGGGACGCCCGACAGCGCCTTGGGGCGTGTTCATGTCGGAAAGTGTAATGAAACTCGTCTCTGCGGCCCCGAAAAACTCGTAGAAGGTTGCATTTGGGAAAAGGTCTTGCGTCATCGCTTGTGTGTGCGGATCAAGCCGACCGCCACCGCAGAGGATCAGCCGCAGAGCGGGGATCGGTTCCGAGCGGTCCCGTGCCAAAAGCCTGAGCTGGGTGGGCGTGGCATAAAGCACCGTCGCCGAATGGTCCGATAAAGCGCTTTTCTGCGCGTGGACCCCGAGCCCGCCCAAGGCCAGGACGTCGGCCCCGAGATGTAGTGCCTCGCTCACCGCATAAAGAGAGAGCGATGTCTCGAACCCGCCGAGCACCGCATAGGTGTCGTCTGGCTCAAGATCGAACAGGGTGCGGTTCGCCTCGAAACTTGCGATCCAGCTCGCCGCGCTTCGCTTGATCACTTTGGGATGTCCGCTTGTGCCCGACGTGCGCACCAACAGATGATCCATTCCCGCCAAAGCGGAAACGGGCGCAATGTCGCCGATCAAAATACGGCTGTGCACGGAATGCTGGAAAACGAGACCCATGGCGTCCTTTGGAAAAAGTTGTGCAAGTATATGCAATTCGGGTGAACATCCAATGCCGCCTGAGCTAGAGTGCCGAAAAAGCAAAAAGGCCCCCGTTTGAAAATCGCCGTTGTCGCCACCAATAGCTGGTATCTCTGGAATTTCCGCAAAGAGACGCTTGTTGCGCTGCGCGAAGCGGGGCACGAGGTGATTTGTTTTTGCGGCAATCGCGATTACTTCGAACGGCTCTCGCGTCTTGGGGTTGAGGTTCGGAATGTGGAATTCGGTCCAAGGCGGGTCAGGATCGGAACGCTTTGGCAAACACAAAGAGCGCTGCGGTCCCAACTGGACGATTTCGGGCCTGATGTCGTTCTGGGATTTACCTTGCTCGCCAATGTGCACGTCGGGCTTTGGGGTCCCAAAGCAAGCCGCTGGATTGCGGTAATCGCGGGGCAGGGCGCTTTGGCCCAATATGGCGCACTGCGCCAAAGGCTCACCCTCGGGCTTCTTCGGCCTATGATGCAAAAGGCCTCCGCTGTCGTGTTCCAGAACGAGGTCGATCTTGCCGAATGGACCGATGCAGGTCTGGTGCCGCCCAACCGCGCGCATCTTGTGGCGGGATCGGGCGTCGATCTTGCTGCTTGGCGTCCCGTGCATCCTGCCGAAGGCCCGATCAACGTCCTTTGTCACGCAAGGCTTTTGCGGGCCAAGGGCATCGGGCATTTCCTCTCGCTCGCCAAGATTGCCCGCGAGAAGGGGCTAGCGACGCGCTTCCACCTTGCAGGCTTTGCGATCCCCGAAACCCAAGGCGGGTTTCCCATTGCCGAAATCAAAGCGGCCGAGGCACGCGGCGAGATCACCTATCACGGGGCGCTTGATGACGTCAGGCCACTGTTTCAGGGGCGGACGGTGGGATGTCTGCTCTCGGAATATGGCGAAGGCAAACCGCGGTCCCTGATCGAAGCTTTGGCGGCGGGATGTCCCATTCTCATGTCCAAAATCAGAGGGTGTGACGATCTCGTCGGCGAAGCAAACGGCGTGTCCGTCGATCTCGGCTCTTCGGGCTGGAGGGCCGAAGCGCTTGCCTTTATCGCCGCGCTTGCTGCCGATGAAGACCTCTATCGGACTATGGGCGAGAGAAGCCGCGCCTTGGCGCAATCGAAATTCGATGTCAGGGATAACGTCACAAGGCTCCTAGAGCTTGTCGAGGGAAAATAGATGAACCAAAGACCCGCGATCCTTGGTGTTTTCGCTGTGGTGCTTGCCGCCATCCTCTGGGGATCGACAGGCACGCTTCAGGCGCAGATGCCCGCAGAGCGTATCCCTGTGGTGGTCGGCGTCGTGCGACTGGTCATTGGGGCGATTGCGCTTTGCGTTCTGGCCTTGGCAACAGGCGCACGCCCGCGCACTCTCGCGCAGTTGCCCTTAGGGGGCGTCTTCCTCGCGGGATGTTCCATCGGGCTCTATAACCTTCTCTTTTTTCGCGGTGTCGCTCTTGCCGGTGTCGGGGTCGGGACCGCGATCACCATCGGCAGTGCGCCGCTTTGGGTGATCGGCTACGAAATCTTGCGCGGGATTATCCCGACGAAGGCCAAATCCTTTGGCCTTGGGCTCTGTCTTGTCGGGGTTGTCCTTCTCGCGGGGCTCAGTGCCGATGTGCGCCCTGACCCGCTCGGGGTGCTTCTCGGCCTTGGGGCGGGGGCGAGCTATGCTTTTTATTCCCAAGCGACGAGCGCAATCAAAACCGATCTCGACAGCAGCGCGATTGCCGCGGCGACCTTTTCCGTTGCCGCGCTCGTCACCGCGCCCGCGCTTTTCCTTTATGATACCGCTTGGATCTGGCAGGCCGAGGCGCTTTGGCCGCTCTTGGGTTTGGGCGTTTTGTCGACGGGTGTGGCCTATGCGCTCTATACGTGGGGGCTTCGGCATGTCCTTCCTTCGACAGCCGTTACTCTTGCGCTGGTCGAACCGATGACCGCGTTCTTTCTTGCCGTGTTTCTGCTCGGGGAAAGCGTCACCCTGCCGACGGGACTAGGGGCAGGGCTTTTGCTGGTGGGCCTCATGCTCGTCACGCGCGCCGAGGCGCGTCGCAAGGCTTAGGGCGTGCGCCGCTGCTGTTCGTTCACAAGCGCAGAGAGGAAATCGGCAAAGCTGTCGTGAATACGTGGATTGTTGATCGCCATGAGCGCGTTGATCGCGCGCTGCCCGCCATCGGACGCAAGGAATTCGAGACGTGAATCCATTGCAGTGCCGCCGCTTTCCTCGCGCTCAACGCTTTCTTCGAGTTCGGTGATGAGTTGGGTCGGCGAAATCTTGAGCGCTTTGGCCAGAACGAACAGACGGCTGATCGAAACGCGATTGCCGCCGCTTTCGTATTTCTGGATCTGCTGGAACGAGATTCCCGCCGCTTCCCCAAGCTCGGATTGGCTCAGGCCCGCGGCCTTGCGGTGCATGCGAAGCAGCATACCCATCGCCTGATCTATATGGTTCGCAGTATTTGTCATGCGATTGGCACCCCCTTGCGCGTGATTACAAATTCTTCTGGAGCGCGTTCCTGTATGCCGGAAATTCGTTCACACCAGGTTTTCAAAACGACAGTTGTTGTCAGCGCAGCCACTTCGGGATGTCGGGCAAGTCTGTCTCTAAGGTCCTCAAGGATTGTTTGATTGGCCGCTTCGACGAGAACCCGCATGTCGGTGGAGCCCGAAGTCGACCAACAACTGACGAGTTCGCTCCAGTGCGAGATCGACGAATAAACCATCCCGCAGACATTGCGCCGCAGCCGCACATCGAACATCGCCCTGATCCCCTGAGGCCGTTCCTCCTCGGGCGCATCCACCTCGATGGTAAAGCGCCTGATGACATTGGCATCGCAAAGTTTTTCGACGTGATGCTTCACGGTCGGGCGGGACAAATCCAGCAACGCGGCGATCTCGGTGATCGACCTGCGGCTGTTCTCTCGGAGCAACTCGAGAATCACTCGATCTGTTTGGGTAAGCTTCAACGGGAATCCAAAATGCTAAAACAATCTTTGGTAGATTTTACAAAACGTAGAAGATTTTTCAATTCGAAAGATGATTGGCGAAGAAATCTATCTCAATCTTTACAAAACGGCAGATAGAGGAACGCCATGACAGGGTACTTCACAAAAGACGACGTTTTCACCACGTTCAATGAGCCAAGCTGGCAGAGGGTCGTTTTCTCTGAGTTTGAATCAACTTTAACCAGTAAGTCACGTCCTTTTCCGTGTGTCTTTGGTGTGAGCGGGCTCAAGGCGGGGCATGTGCGCTATGCCTTCCCCGATCCGATGACGCCCGAGGCGCTTGCTCCGATCCTTGCGGACTATCTCGAAAACGCGAGAAGCTTCGGCACGATGACTTCGCTTGTGGTCTTTGGCCGACCGGGTCCCGTCACGCCGATGGAGGATTACCGCGATCGGTTCTGGTCTCTCCTTGCTGGGCTTGAAGCCATCGACGGTAAAGCGCGCCCCGCCGAAATATGCCCCGAACTGGACAGCCCGAGCTGGGAGTTCTGCTTCAACGGAGAGCCGATCTTTGTGGTCTGCAATTCGCCCGCCCATGTGCTGCGCCAGAGCCGTCGCTCGACCTCGTTCATGATCACCCTGCAACCGCGCTGGGTTTTCGAAGGGATCACCGACAGCGAAGATCCTGCGGTCTTGCGGTCGCTGCGGATCGTGCGCGAGCGCCTCGAGAAGTTCGATGCCATCGATACCTCTCCCTATTTGGGGGCCTATGGCGATGTCGAGAACCGCGAGTTCCAGCAGTATTTCCTGGAAGATACGAACGAGGCACCCAAGTGCCCCTTCCATCACATGCCGCGCCCCGATGCGGCCGTTCACCCAAGTTCAAAAGGAAAGGTAGCCTAGGATGTCACTTGATATCACTGACGCAGTTGAAAGCGATTTCCGCATTTTCTCGACCCAGATCGACACCACCGAATGGAAAGCCCTGATCTCGCATATGCTCCCCGATCAGGGGTGCATCGAGGTGCAACGGGACGTGGCGGGCAAGGAACACGCATGGCACCGTCACACCACCGATGAAACGCTCGTCATCCTCGAAGGAAACGTGCGCTTCTATTGGGACCAAGGCGAAAAGATTTGCGGCCCGGGCACCGTGATCACGCTTCCTGCGGGCACGCTTCATGGTTCTGTCGCGCTTGACGGCGGGGCGACCTATCTCATCGCATTCCATCAAGTGGACCTTCCCAAGAATGGCTGAACTATCGAAAACCCTGAGCGCTGGCCGCGGGACGGCTTTGATGCTCAATATCGTGTTGGGGGCGGGGCTTTTGTCCCTCCCCGGTCTCGCCGTTGAAACAGTCGGCTCGTCGGCGCTCCTTGTTTGGGGCGCCTGTGCGCTTGCTGCGATCCCTTTGTTGGCGGTGTTCTACCTGCTTGGTCGACGCTATTCGGACGCGGGCGGTCTGGCCTCGATCGCGCAGATCGCCTTCGGGCGCTTCGGCTATGTCACCGTCACCTTTCTTTTGCTGGGGGCGGTGATCTTCGGGCTTCCCGCCATCGCCATCACGGGGGGCCACTATGCCGCCCAGACCTTTGGCGGCTCGGCCCATGTCTATGCAGTCCTCCTTCTGGTGCTGGCGGTGCTCGCCAATGTCCTTTCGGCCGAAATTGCGGGTCGCGTGAATGCGATCATTGCCTCGACCGTGGTTCTGGCCTTGGTCGTGATCGCGGGTCTGGGTCTGGCCTTTGTCCGCCCCGATGCATCGATCCTTCCGACGTCGGTGGGTGACATTCCGCCGCTCTCCACCCTCGGTGTTGCGTTCATGATGGTCTTTTTCGCCTTTACGGGCTGGGAAGTGAGCGCGAACCTCGGGGGCGAGTTCAAACGGCCCGAGCGCGATTTTCCGACCGCGATTGCTGCTTCTTTCGTGATTGCGGTGGTGCTCTACGTTGCTCTTGCGGTGGTCGTCGCGGGCGCGGGTAACATTTCGAACTATGCCGCGCCGTTCTCGGCCATCTTCGGCGCACATTTCGGCCCAGTCGGAAGTGCGGGGGTCGGCGTTCTGTCTATCCTGATGGTCTTTGCCAACCTCTCGGGGGCGGTCTGGGCTGTGTCGCGCATGGTCTATTCGGGCGCGACCGAGGGCCTGTTTCCGTCTTGGATCGGAACGCTCCGCAATGGGGTGCCTTACCGAGCGGTTTTGCTCACTGTCACGGTTCTTTTGACTGTCACCGTTATTTCGGGCCTTGGCGACGTCCACTTGGGCAATCTTCTCGTCGCGGCAGGGCAAAACTTTCTTTTGATCTACGGGATTGCAGCTGCCGCGCTTGTGAAACTTGCGCTCGGTCAAGGTAGCCGCGCTTTGGGTGTGTTGTCTCTGGCCTTGGTAGTGGGACTGATGATTGCGCGCGGGGTCGAGGGGATTTTCTATCCGCTCGCGCTTATTGCCTGTGCTGCAATCGTGACCGGAACAAGAAAGCGTCAGGCTGAACGGCTTGGGCAGGACCTAAAAACGGATTGGGAAACGGAATGAACACCATTGTTTTGGACATGAACGGGAATACCGCACGCGTAAAACATGCCCTCTCGAACCTGAACGGTGCGCAGGTCGAATTGGTCGAACAATTCGTCGAGCAGATCGTCCGCTGTTATGATCCCGACGTTGTGCGCAGCTTTCTCGAGGCGCGCAATGACCCACGGATTGAAAGCATTCTGGCGCTTGCCGCCGATCTCGAAGACGAAAAACGCGATCAGCTGCTCTTTGCAGCAGAAGATCTCTATGACAGCGCCCAAAGCGAGGCGCTGCCTATTTTGTCGTGTGCCTGCGAAGCGCGGCTGACCTAGCCTAGCGCTTCTTCATCGCATCAAGGAGCGCCGAGCCGAAGCTTCCCGTCGTCTCGGTGCTCTTTTTCTGCGGCGCTGCCGAACGCGGGGCGTTCGAACGAAGCGGTTTGTCCCGCTCTTGTTTGGGGGCCTTTTCGCCGCCGCCGTCCTTGCGCATGGTCAGACCGATACGCTTGCGCGGCACATCGACCTCGGTCACGCGGACGCGCACCACGTCGCCCGCTTTGACGACCTCGTGCGGGTCTTTGACGAAACGGTCGGCAAGCTGGCTCACGTGGACAAGTCCGTCCTGATGCACGCCGATGTCAACGAATGCACCAAAGGCCGCGACGTTGGTCACGGTCCCTTCAAGGCTCATCCCGACCTTGAGGTCTTTGATGTCCTCGACCCCATCGGTAAAGGTCGCGGTCTTGAAGGTCGGACGCGGATCACGTCCCGGTTTCTCGAGTTCCGAGAAAATATCCTGAACCGTCGGAAGCCCGAATTTCTCGGTGACGAACTCTTCGGGAGCAAGTCGGGCGAGGAGCTTGGGGTCTTTCATCACTTCGCGCAGATCGCGCCCGCAGGCCGCCACGATTTTACGAGCGACATCATAGGCTTCGGGGTGAACGGCCGAGGCGTCGAGCGGCTCTGCGCCGTCCGTAATCCGCAAGAAGCCCGCTGCCTGTTCAAACGCACGGGGACCAAGACGCGGCACCGAGAGGAGATCCTTGCGCGTGGCAAAAGCACCGTTTGCATTGCGGTATTCGACAATGGCTTCGGCGAGCGACTGACCCAGACCCGAGACCTGAGCCAAAAGCGGGGCAGAGGCCATGTTGAGATCGACACCGACCGCGTTCACGGCGTCTTCGACCACCGCTTCAAGCGACTTGCCAAGGCGGAACTGGTCCACGTCATGCTGGTATTGGCCCACGCCGATCGACTTGGGTTCGATCTTGACCAGTTCGGCGAGCGGGTCCTGAAGACGGCGGGCAATCGACACCGCGCCGCGCAAGGAGACGTCCAGATCGGGGAATTCGCGGGCGGCAAGTTCCGAAGCCGAATAGACCGAGGCACCCGCTTCGGAAACGATGACTTTGGTGGGTTTCGGCGCAGGGATCTGGGCCAAAAGGTCGGCGACCATCTTTTCCGTCTCGCGGCTTGCGGTGCCGTTGCCGATGGCGATCAGCTCGACATTATGCCGTTTGATCAGAGCGGCAATCGTTGCTTGTGCACCTCGAAGGTCCATCTTGGGTTGGAACGGATAGACCGTCGCGGTCTCAAGCACCTTGCCGGTCGCATCAACGACCGCCACTTTGACCCCAGTGCGAATGCCTGGATCAAGCCCGATGGTGGCGCGCGCACCCGCAGGCGCAGCAAGCAGTAGATCCTTGAGGTTTCGTGCAAAGACGGCAATCGCCTCTTCCTGCGCGCGTTTGCGCATCTCGGTCATAAGGTCGAGCATCATGGTCAGCGACATTTTGGTGCGCCATGTCCAGCCTGCGACCTTGGCAAGCCAGAGATCGGCTGCGCCCTGCGTGCGAACACCAAGCGCAGCGCGGACCATCGTTTCGGCTTCCTCTGCCCCGACTTCGGCGGGCGGCGCGATATCAAGGCTGACCACCCCTTCGTTCGACGCACGAAGCATGGCAAGCGCGCGGTGGCTGGGGACATTGGCCCATTTCTCGACGTGCGCAAAATAATCCGAGAACTTTGCGCCCTTTTCCTCTTGGCCACTGATCACGGTCGAGGTGAGGACTGCGGCGCCCTGCATGTAGCTGCGCAGCTTACCCAAAAGCTCGGCATTCTCGCCAAGCCCCTCTGCAATGATGTCGCGCGCACCATTGAGCACGTCTTTGGCTTCTGCAAAGGCTTCGCATTTGAACCCCTCGGCCAAGACCTCGGGGTCGGCACCCCGATCCGCCAAAATCGCATCGACCAAAGGCTGGAGACCTGCCTCGCGTGCGATGGTGGCGCGGGTGCGGCGCTTGGGCTTGTAGGGAAGGTAGATATCTTCGAGTGTGGCCTTGGTTTCGGCGTCGACGATGGATTTTTCAAGTTCGGGGGTGAGCTTTCCTTGCTCCCCGATTTCCTTGAGGATCGAAGCCCGCCGTGCCTCGAGTTCGCGCAGATAGCCGAGACGGTCGGCCAGCGTGCGAAGCTGGGTATCATCAAGCCCGCCCGTCACCTCTTTGCGATAGCGGGCGATAAAGGGCACCGTCGCGCCTTCGTCCAAAAGAGCAACCGCCGCTGCGACCTGATCGCCCCTTGCGCCGATTTCCCCTGCAATCGTGAGTGCGATGCGACGTGCGGTGTCCTGTGCCATTCGGCCCCCCTTGATTCTGCTCGGACCGCTGTTCTAGCGAGAGCAAGGACAAGCGCCAAGGCGCATCCCCTCACTCATTTCCTCACAACGCTGCGAAAGAGCGCTCTGCTACTTGCAAAATAACAGTTTCCCCTACATAGACAGCCGTTGAAACTCTCGCTCTTGGGCTGCTGTTAATGACTGATCTTACGCATATCCGGAACTTTTCCATCGTGGCGCACATCGACCACGGTAAATCCACTCTGGCAGACCGTCTGATCCAGTCCACAGCCACCGTCGCCGACCGCGATATGAAGGCCCAGCTTCTCGACTCAATGGACATCGAGCGCGAGCGCGGCATCACGATCAAGGCGAACACCGTCCGCATTGATTACAAGGCGGATAATGGCGAGACCTATGTTCTCAACCTGATCGACACTCCCGGACACGTTGACTTTGCCTACGAAGTGTCGCGCTCCATGCGCGCGGTCGAAGGCTCGCTTCTTGTTGTGGACTCGACCCAAGGTGTCGAAGCGCAGACCCTCGCCAACGTCTATCAAGCGATCGAAGCTGACCACGAGATTGTGCCCGTTCTGAACAAGATCGACCTTCCTGCCGCCGACTGCGCACGCGTGGCCGCCCAGATCGAGGATGTGATCGGTATCGACGCCTCCAACGCGCTTCAGGTCTCGGCCAAGTCGGGTATCGGCATCAAGGAAACGCTCGAAGCCATCGTGCACCGCCTTCCTGCCCCCAAGGGCGAGCGTGACGCACCGCTCAAGGCGATGCTCGTCGACTCGTGGTATGACGCCTATCTCGGCGTTGTCGTGCTTGTCCGCATCGTCGACGGCGTGCTCAAGAAAAACGACCGCGTCCGCTTTATGTCGAACGGCACCGTGCACCATGTGGACCGCATCGGCGTCTTCAAACCCGGCATGCTCCCCGTCGAGGAACTCGGGCCGGGCGAAATCGGCTTTCTCACCGCTTCGATCAAACAGGTGCGTGACACCCGCGTCGGTGACACCATCACCAGCGAGAAAAAGGGCGCCGAAGTCGCGCTTCCCGGCTTCAAGCCGTCCCAGCCCGTTGTGTTCTGCGGCCTCTTCCCCGTCGACAGCTCCGAGTTCGAGGACCTGCGCGATGCCATCGAGAAACTCGCGCTCAACGATGCCTCCTTCTCCTTCGAGATGGAAACCTCTGCCGCACTCGGCTTCGGGTTCCGCTGCGGCTTCCTCGGTCTTTTGCACCTCGAGGTGATCCGCGACCGCATCGAGCGTGAATACAACATCGACCTGATCACCACTGCGCCTTCGGTGGTCTATCACCTCCACATGAAGTCGGGCGAAGTTAAAGAGCTTCACAACCCCGCCGACATGCCCGAAGTGACCACCATCGACCACATCGAAGAGCCGCGCATCAAGGCCACCATCATGGTGCCCGACGAATATCTCGGCGATGTGCTCAAACTCTGTCAGGATCGCCGCGGCGTGCAGCTCAACCTTGCCTATGCAGGGGTGTCCCGCGCCATGGTGGAATATGACCTTCCGCTCAACGAAGTGGTGTTCGACTTCTACGACCGCCTGAAATCCGTGACCAAGGGCTATGCGTCCTTCGACTATGCGGTGACGGGCTACCGCGAGGATAACCTCGTCAAAATGTCGATCCTTGTGAACGACGAACCTGTGGATGCACTCTCGATGCTGGTGCACCGTGACCGCGCCGAAATGCGTGGCCGCGCCATGTGCGAAAAGCTCAAGGACCTCATCCCCCGCCACATGTTCAAAATCCCGATCCAGGCGGCCATCGGCGCCAAGGTCATCGCCCGCGAGACCCTTTCGGCCCTGCGCAAGGACGTGACCGCCAAATGCTACGGCGGCGACGCCACCCGAAAGCGCAAGCTGCTCGACAAGCAGAAGGCGGGTAAGAAAAAGATGCGCCAGTTCGGCAAAGTGGAAATCCCGCAAGAGGCCTTTATCTCGGCCCTCAAGATGGACAACTAAAACAAAGCCCCGCAGACGCGGGGCTTTTTGTTTGGGCCTAAGTATCTTTTGAAGTGGGATGAGGTAAGCTGTCGGATTTGTAACTTTAACGAGAAAATTATCGTTGACTGACCGCCTATTGGGGTGAACGTTGTAGCTAAAAGAAAACACCGAAAGCGGTGAAATGCTGCACTTTATCTTGAACTGGGGAACGAAATGTCAGACGAAATGAATGCTGAGTTCTTTAGCGCAACCGACATTGTTCGCGTTGTGAATACCACGACTTCGAACGTTCGAATTATCAATATGGATACCCAAAAGTCGGCAGACTTCTATCCGCAAATGATGAAAGATATCACGATCCGTATACCCTGGCTCTATCCCGGCAACGACATGCTCAAGAACCAGATGCGAGCCTTGATTGTCCAACTTCTGGATCGCAACAAGTATATCTACATCTATGAAGAAAAAGGTCTGATTCACGCGAACGAGGCGAAGGGGGTCTACAGTCCAATCCTCGGCTACTCCAAGGCGAATGCAAAGTACGGACTATGGATTAGAGATCACACCGTCTCGCTCGAAAATCCTGCCGACACATATTACAAAGGTGGTCCTGCGATCAAACCGCATTCGATCGAAGAGAGTGCCTTTGGGAACGGCCAGCCAACCAGTTAGGTCCATTCAAGTTATTGCACTTGTTCGGCTTCGCTCAGCTCTGATTGACTCAAATCAATCCCTTCTTTGCCGTTCTCTGATCTACTGAGGGTAATCGGTAGAGGAGGAAGGCCTATGCTTCGACTTGCGACTGTTCTGTTTTCCCTTATTGCGACGACGCTTGCGGGGTCGTTTGTAGTGGCGGCTCTGACGATGGGGATGGTCACATTGGAGCCGATTTTGGCGGCGGCGGCGATTGGCGCTCTCCTGGCGGTGCCTGCCTCGCTCATTGTCGCGAAAAAGATCGTGACCGCCTAGGCGACGGAACATGCCGCGTGCTGCGTATCACTCCTGCAAGACCAGGAGGCTACCATGACCCGATTGTCCGTTATCTATCTCGCCTTGATCGCCACGCTCAGCAGCTTGGCCGTCTATTCGTCGGTGGTCTTTTAGGCGTTGAGGAAATTGCGCACCGAGGCTTCGAATTCGCGGGGCTTTTCCGCATGGAGCCAATGGCCCGTCCCCGGAATTTTCGCAAAATAGCTGTTCGGGAAAAGCTCTTTGATCCGCGCGCGATATTCGGGTTTGACATAGTCGGACTCGGCCCCCGATAGAAACAGCGTCGGTCCTGAGAACTGGCCCGTCACCTCGGGAAAGCCGACGATCTTGTCCATCTCGGCCTCGAGCACGTCGAAGTTCAGCTTCCAGCGCTTTTCCTTGAGATCGAGCGACTGGAGAAAGAAATCCCGCAACCCCGGTCCAAGGTGCTCAAGCTGTTCGGCAGCGTCCGAGCGGCTCTGCACGCGGGAAAGATCGACAGCGCGCATGGCGTCGATATTGCCCGTTTGCGTGTGGGTGTAGGCCACGGGCGCGATATCCGCGACCACCAGTTTGCGCACTTTATCAGGATGACGGAGCGCAAGGAGCATCGACGCCTTGCCGCCCATCGAGTGGCCGACCACATCCCATTGCCCGTCGATCACATCCGCCAGATCGTCCCCGAGTTCGGGATAGGAATGCGTATCTTTCCAAGGGCTTGAGCCGTGGTTGCGCATGTCCACACAGACAACCTCGCGCTCGTCCGAAAGCCGCTTGGCAATCACGCCCCAATTGCGGGCTGAACCGAAAAGCCCATGTGCAATCAGGAGGTTCGGTCGGTCTGTCGGGGTGCCGTGGCGGATCGTGTTCAACATACATCACTCCATAGTCATAAGCGGCAAAAGGAGCCAGAGGGTTTGAGCGGATCACCGCCGATAGGATATCTGGGCGCATGCAACGCGCCAGTTACGAAAACGATCTGATTCCGCTCGAGAGCCTGCTTGAGGAGAAGCTTCGCCTCAGGACGGGACATTTGCGCGACCGTCTGTCAAAGGCACGTTATCGGCTCCCGCGGCGTCTGCGCAAGGATGTGGAGTTCATCCTTCAGGCCGATTACATGACCCGGAACCCCCATCTTGCCATCATGGTCAGTGAAACGCGGTTTCAGGGGGCAGTCCGCGCAATCTCGGCCTATCTGGCCGATCTCGATCCCGCGCAAGAGCGCAAGAACCGTCTTTTGAACCTTGCCGCTCTGATCGCGCTTTATGTGCTCATGACGGGCGCGGGGGTGGTCGGCGTCATGGTCTGGCGTGATCTCGTCTAGAACTTGAGCGAAAGCTGCAAAGGGTCTGCCGATTTGGAGGGCTTGCGGCGGGGAGTCGATTTGCGGCTGGCGTGCTTGGCGATGACCCGCGCGGTTTCCTCGGAGTGCCTTGATGCCTTGCGGATCGCATAGACCGCGTCGCGTGCCGCTTTGGTCGCAGCGGAGTGATCCACGATGGGCACGGGATAGGACGTCCGTTCCCCCCATTTCCACGGCTCGTGCACAAAGGCATCGGGCACGCGGTCAAGTTCGGGAACGTAGCGGCGGATAAAAACCCCCTGCGGGTCGTGGTCATAGCTCTGTTTGATCGGGTTATAGATGCGGACGGTGTTCATTCCCGTTGTGCCGGACTGCATCTGCACCTGTGGCCAATGGATGCCGGGTTCATAGTCCACAAAGCGGCGGGCAAGGAAAAGCCCGCTTTCCCGCCATGGCAGCCAAAGGTGATAGCTCGCAAACGACATGAGCATCGCTCTCATGCGGAAATTGAGCCAACCGTGTCGGTCGAGGGCGCGTAGGCACGCATCGGCAAAGGGATAACCCGTTCGCCCCTCCATAAACGCGGCAAGTCGTTCGGGGTCGCCCGTTTCGGGTCTCAGCCCGTCATAGGCCGAATGCATGTTGGCAAACTCGATGGCGGGATCGTCTTCGAGTTTCTGGATAAAATGGCAATGCCAGTGCAAGCGACCTGAAAAAGAGGTCAGAGAGTTCCGCCATGCCTTGGTCGCGGGGCCCGGCTCTAATTCGTTGAGCCTCCGCCATGTAGCCTGCGCGGCCTCGCGCATCGAAAGCGTGCCCCATGTCAAATGCGGCGAAATCCGCGAGCTTGCGTCAAAGGCAGTGACGGGGCTCGACATCTCGAAACGGTAGTTGCGCCCGCGCACGTGAAGGAAGCTGTCCAGCGTGCGGAGCGCGACCTGTCGCCCACCGCTCTGACGTTCGGGGCAGGGATCGGAGGCGAGCCCAAGTTCGCGCCCGTTTGGAATATGGGTGGGAAGGTCACACTGCGGCGTGGAGAGGCGCTTGGGTGCGGGCGTGATCGGTTCGGCCATCACGCGGTCCCAGTGGCTGGCCCAGCCGTTACGCGACCCAAGCCGTCTGACCACTCCGGTCTGGGTGATTTCATTCCACGGGGTTTGGTGCCCTTTGGTCCAGGCGGCCACGCGTTTGTCGCGCGCATAGGTCCAAGCGTTGCCCGTTTCCTCATGGCTCCAAAGGGTGACGCCACCGAACCGCGCGTGGATGAGGTCAAGCGCGTCAACTGCGTCCATTTGCAGGACGAAAAGCTCGGAGCCTCTTGCACGCAGGGCTGTTTGCAGCTCGCTCAGGCAGTCGCGGACAAAGTCCCATTGACGCGCGGAACTGTCTTCAAGCCGCCAATATTCGGGCTCGACGATATAGACGGGAAGCACCGCGCCCCGCTCGGCCGCATTGAACAAAGGCCGGTGATCCTCGATCCTGAGATCCCGCTTGAACCAGACAACGTTGATCACGTCTTCCCCTCTGACTTGGCAAGGAGAGAGTTAGCGCGACGCCTCTGGGCGGCAAGGTCAGCCTGCGGGTCTGTTCGGGTCGATCGGACCTTTTGACAATGGTTCGCGCAGAACAAGCGTCACAGTGCCGAACGCCACATAGAGCAGCATATACCACGATCCCATCTTCGAGAAATTCACCAGATCGGATGCGGATTGGCCGTTATAAAGCCATGTCTGCGTGGCCGTCCCCACGTTCTCGGCGATCCAGAGAAAGAATGAGGACAGAAAAGCCGCAAGCGGAAGGGGCATCCAATACCAGCGCCCGATCTCGAACCAGATCCGCGTGCGCCAGAAGAGAAGGAGGGAGCAGAGGAAAATACCGATCCGCAGATCGGGTATGAAGTGGTGGGTAAAGAAGTTGAGGTAGATCACCCCCGCAAAAAGGAGCGTCAGCGCATAGGGCGGAAAGGGTGCAAAACGCATATCAAAGAGCCGGATGGCACGCGCCATAAAGCTCCCCACCGACGCATACATGAATCCCGAAAAGAGCGGCACGCCCGCGATTTTGAGAACGCCCGCTCCGGGGTAATCCCAACTCCCCATATGGAGTTTGAACACCTCCATGATGGTGCCTGTAAGGTGGAACAACAAGATCACCTTGGCTTCCGAGAAGGTCTCCAGCTTGAAAACGAGGAAAAGGATCTGGAGCGTCAACGCATAGGCGACCAGAGCGTCGTATCGTGCAATCGGCCAATCGGCTTGCCAGATTTTGCTCGAGACGATCATCCCGACGAGAAGCAGACCGCCAAAGAGCGTGGCCCAGCCCATCTTGACGACGAACATGACGAATTCGGTAATCGGGGTCGGGAGTTTGGCGCGGAGCCAGTCGCCCAATCGCCTCTCGAGCGTTCTTGTCTGCATAGTGCAGCCATAAATAGAAAAAGGGGGCCTGTCAGCCCCCTTAAACGTTAGTGTGTTGCTGCTCTTAGAGGTTCGGGTAGAGCGGGAACTTTTCGCAGAGCGCTTCGACTTCTGCACGGACCTTGGCTTCGATCTCGGCGTTGCCGTCTGCGCCGTTGGCGGCAAGACCGTCAACAACTTCGACGATCCAGTCGGCGATCTGGCGGAACTCGGCCTCGCCGAACCCGCGGGTGGTTCCGGCAGGGGTGCCGAGGCGAACGCCCGAGGTCACGGTCGGCTTTTCGGGATCGAAGGGAATGCCGTTCTTGTTGCAGGTGATATGCGCACGGCCCAGAGCCTTTTCGGTGTCGTTGCCCTTGACGCCTTTGGGGCGCAGGTCGACGAGCATCACGTGGCTGTCGGTGCCGCCGGTGACGATATCAAGACCGCCCTTCATCAGCTGATCTGCAAGCGCCTGAGCGTTGGCGACGACCTGCTTCTGATAGGATTTGAACTCGGGACGCAGCGCTTCGCCGAACGCAACGGCTTTGCCTGCGATGACATGCATGAGCGGGCCGCCCTGAATGCCGGGGAAAATCGCCGAGTTGATCTTTTTCGCGATGTCCTCGTCGTTGGTGAGGATCATGCCGCCGCGCGGACCGCGAAGGGTCTTGTGCGTGGTGGTGGTGGCAACATGCGCATAGGGGAAGGGCGAGGGGTAGATGCCCGCAGCCACGAGACCCGCAAAGTGAGCCATATCCACCAAAAGGATCGCGCCGACCGAATCCGCGATTTCGCGCATCTTGGGGAAGTCGATGATACGGGGAATGGCCGAGCCGCCCGCGATGAGCATCTTGGGCTTGTGCTCGGTGGCCAGCGCCTGGATCTGGTCATAGTCGATCTGGCTGTCCTGCTTGCGCACGCCATACTGGATCGCGTTGAACCATTTGCCCGACTGGTTCGGCTTGGCACCGTGGGTCAGGTGGCCGCCCGCATCGAGGCTCATGCCGAGGATCGTGTCGCCGGGCTGGAGAAGCGCGGTATAAACACCCTGGTTCGCCTGCGAGCCCGAGTTGGGCTGTACGTTGGCGAATTCACAACCGAAGAGTTCCTTGGCGCGGTTGATCGCAAGATCTTCTGCGATGTCCACGAACTGGCAGCCACCATAGTAGCGACGGCCTGGATAGCCTTCTGCGTATTTGTTGGTCATCACCGACCCCTGCGCTTCCATTACGGCAGCAGAGACGATGTTTTCGGACGCGATCAGTTCGATCTCGTGGCGCTGACGGCCAAGCTCTTGGCGGATTGCGCCAAAGATCTCGGGATCGCGGGTTTCAAGGCTTTCGGTGAAGAAACCGGAATCGGTAGCAGTCATTGGAATTCCTCTGGCTGAGGGGTTTGGTTTGCGCCTGATTATGGGCAACTCGCTTCGGGATAAACCCTAGAAAACGTCATAATCTTCATGAAAACGAAGTGAATTGGGAAAACCTCGTTCTTATCCGCACAAATTTCCATCCATCGTCACAAAAGGGATCGGATTTCGTGTGTTCAATGTTTGCTCCAAGCTGTTACACATGCATCGGAACACAGGGGAGTTAGACCCATGGAAAAGATCGCTTTTGTCGCCAGCGAGGCGCCCGCCGCGCAAGAGGCCTCGGCGATTTTGACCGAGCGCTACGGCACTGTTCCGCTCGAAGAGGCCAAAGTGATCGTCGCGCTCGGCGGCGACGGCTTCATGCTCCAGACGCTTCATGCGACCCAAGCGCTCCCTGCGCCCGTCTATGGGATGAACCGCGGCACGGTCGGCTTCTTGATGAACGAATATCACGAGGACGATCTTCTTTTTCGTCTCGCTGCCGCCGAAGAAGAGGTGATCAACCCCCTGTCCATGGTGGCCTATACCACCGACGGGACGCGGCACGAGGCTTTGGCGATCAACGAAGTCAGCCTCCTGCGCGCGGGTCCTCAGGCCGCCAAGCTGCGTATCTCGGTGGATGGCCGCTTGCGGCTCTCCGAGCTGGTGTGCGACGGGGCTCTTGTGGCGACGCCTGCGGGCTCGACCGCATACAACTACTCGGCCCATGGTCCGATCCTTCCGATCGGGTCGGATGTGCTCGCGCTGACCGCAATGGCTGCATTCCGCCCCCGCCGTTGGCGCGGCGCGCTCTTGCCTAAATCGGCCAAGGTCGTCTTTGACGTGATCGACCCCGCCAAACGGCCCGTGATGGCCGATGCCGACAGCCGTTCGGTCCGCAATGTGGTCAAGGTCGAGATCGAGAGCCGTAAGGACATCACCCACCGCATTCTCTTTGATCCCGGTCATGGGCTTGAAGAGCGTCTGTTGCAGGAACAGTTCGTCTAAGGCACTTGTGATACCAGTCGGGGCATGCTTTGAAAGCGCATAAGCGGTTCAAGGTTCGCAATGCTTCACGTTCTCACGCACAACATTCTCCCCGTCTTTTCGATGCTTGCGCTCGGCTTTTTGCTCGGGCGCTTGGGGAAAGTGTCGCGCCAAGAGGCGGCGGCGGTGAACCGTGTGGCCTTTCTCGTCCTTCAACCCGCGCTCATCTTTCCGCTGATCAACGGTCTTCATTGGGAAGAGTTCAGGCTTGACGCTTTGGGCCTCTATGCGCTGGGGCAAGTGGCCGTCTTCGTTCTTACCTTTGTCGTTGCCACCCGCGTTTTCAAACGCGAAACGCCCGAAGCTTGGCTCCTTTCGATGGCGACGATCTTTGTGAACACGTTGCTTTATGTCTGGCCGATCTCGTTCCTGATCTATGGGGCAGGGGCGGTGCTTCCGATCACGGGGATCGTGGCATGGGACTCTGCGTTCTCGTTCGCCTTCTTCATCGTCACAACCGATCTTATGATGAACCGCGAGGCAACGGCGCTCCAGTCCCTAAAGCGCGTAGGGAGCAATCCCGTGCTGATCGCGATCCTGCTCGGCGCGGTCACGAATGCGCTGGGCATCGCGACGCCCGAACCGATCCTGACGGGGATGAAATTCGCAGGGGCCGCCGCCGCGCCTTTGACGCTCTTTGCTCTGGGTGTGATCCTGTCGGGCCATGCCATGAAGCCGAGCGCGACGATCCTCACGGTTTCGGGGATCAAAATTCTGGTCTTTCCGCTGGTGGTCTGGCTCTTGCTTCGTCTCGGGACGCGGCCGCAGGAGTGGAATGATCTGGTGCTTCTGACATCGGCGGGACCGTCGGGCGCCATGGCCTTTGCGCTTGCCATGTTGCACGGCGTCAGAACCGACCAGATCGCGCCCGTGATCATCTGGACATCGGTCCTTTCTCTCGTCTCGCTCGCCCTTCTTGCTTAATTTCGGAACCCGTCCGTTTCTTCTGCGTTGTCTCATCACAGCGCCAGTGATGGCGGCATTAAGAAGAAGGAGATTATGATGGACTGGAATCGTATCGAAGGAAATTGGAAGCAGCTCACCGGCACCGTCAAAGCCAAGTGGGGCGATTTGACCGACGACGAAATCGCCGAGGCCGAGGGCAACCGTGACGTGCTCATCGGCAAGATCCAGCTGAAATACGGGATCGCCAAGGACAAGGCCGAAGCCCAAGTTGATGAATTCGCCGAGTCTTTGAAGCACTAAATTATTGTTTTACAAAGAATTCGGGCGGCAGGATCACCTGCCGCCCGTTTCTGTTTATTTGGCATAACCCAAAGGTTTGAGCGCCTCGCGGATCTCATCAAGGATCGCAGGATCGTCGATGGTGGCGGGCATCTTGAACTCTTGGCTGTCGGCGATCTTGACCATCGTCGCACGCAGGATCTTGCCCGAGCGCGTCTTGGGGAGGCGGTCGACGACAACGGCAAGCTTGAAGGCGGCCACGGGGCCAATCTTGTCACGCACCAGCTTGACCACCTCTTTGACGATCTCGTCATGGGGGCGGTTGCATCCCTTGTTCAGGCAAAGAAAGCCAAGCGGCATCTGGCCTTTGAGCTCGTCCGAAACGCCGATCACAGCGCATTCGGCAACATCGGGGTGCGAGGCAAGCACTTCCTCCATCGCGCCCGTCGAGAGACGGTGGCCCGCGACGTTGATCACGTCATCGGTGCGGGCCATGATGTAAAGATAACCGTCTTCGTCGATGATACCCGCATCCCCTGTCTCGTAATAACCGGGGAAGTTGTTGAGATAGGATTTACGGAAGCGATCTTCTGCATTCCAGAGCGTCGGGAAGGTGCCGGGAGGCAGCGGAAGCGGCGTCACGATCGCGCCAAGTTCCCCGCGGGGAAGTTCCTTGCCGGTTTCATCGACGACTTTGAAGTCATAGCCGGGCATCGACACCGAAGGCGATCCGATTTTGACCGGCAAAAGCTCGATCCCGACGGGGTTGCACACCGCAGGATAGCCAAGCTCGGTCTGCCACCAATGGTCGATGATCGGCTTTTTCAGCTTTTCTTGCGCCCAGATGATCGTATCGGGATCGGCCCGCTCGCCCGCAAGATAAACCGTGCGCAGCTTGGACAAATCGTATTTCGTGATGAACTCGCCCTTGGGGTCCTCGCGCTTCACGGCGCGGAAGGCAGTCGGGGCGGTAAAGAAGGCGCGCACCTCGTATTCTTCGATGATGCGCCAGAAGGTGCCGGCGTCAGGGGTGCCGACGGGTTTGCCTTCGAAGACGATGGTCGAGTTGCCGTTCAGAAGCGGGGCGTAGGTGATATAGGAGTGCCCCACGACCCAGCCCACATCGGAAGCCGCCCAGAAGACCTCGCCGGGGTTCACGTTATAGACGTTCTTCATCGTCCAATGCAGCGCAACGCAGTGACCTGCGGTATGACGCACAACGCCCTTGGGCTGACCCGTGGTGCCCGAGGTGTAGAGGATATAGGCAGGGTGGTTGCCTTCGACAGGCACACATTCTGCAGGCTCGACATCCGCCTGGAACCCGTGCCAGTCATAGTCGCGCCCTTCGATCAGCTTGGCGACTTCCTGCTCGCGCTGGAAAATGACGCAGAAGTCGGGCTTGTGCTTGGCAAGCTCGATGGCACCGTCCAGCAGCGGCTTGTAATGCACCACGCGGTTCGGTTCGAGCCCGCAAGACCCTGCAATGATCGCCTTGGGGGTTGCATCGTCGATCCGCACGGCAAGCTCGTTGGCCGCAAAGCCGCCGAACACGACCGAGTGGATCGCACCGATACGGGCGCAGGCCAGCATCGCTTCCAATGCTTCGGGCACCATCGGCATATAGATGATGACGCGGTCGCCTTTTTCGATACCCTTGGCCCGCAGCGCGCCCGCAAGCGAAGCCACGCGCGCCTGAAGCTCGCTATAGGTGATGATGTGCTTGGATTTGGTGATCGGGCTGTCGTGGATGATCGCCGCCTGCTCGCCGCGACCGTTTTCGACATGACGGTCGACCGCATTGTAACAGGCGTTCAGCTTGCCATCGGAAAACCACTCGTAAATCGGTGCATGTTCGTCAAACAGTGCCTTGCTGGGTTTTTCGACCCAGTCGATGGCTTCGGCAGCCTCCATCCAGAATGCCTCCGGATCGGCCTTCCAGCTCTCGTAGACCTCTTTATACGTCATAGGTGGTTCTCCTCTCACTTGGCTCAAGTGTTAGAGGATGCACTCGTCACTGGACAAGTTCCTTGATGTTCAGCGCGTCAGATTGGCGCGGAAAATTTGCAGAATAGTGGGTCAGCTATCTGCAAATTTTTGCAAACTTAGCGTAAATTAGCTATTCTCTGAATATTCAACGCACAGTTTGCAAAATTTCCCTATTGCTTTGCGAATCCGCGTAGAGCCTCCCTCGCGTGGCGTTTTTTGATCCGATTGGATCAACGCCAAGAGTGACAAAATCGCTTCGATCACAACGGTCGGACTTTGGCGATCATCCGCGACTATGAGGACAATTACTATTGCACCGATGGTCTGCATCTTGTGGATGGTCTCATGGTCGAAGCGACGATAGCGTGCCCCAAGCACTCGTCGATCTTTGACTGCAAGACAGCTGAGGTCGAAACCCCGCCCGCCTGCGAAAACCTGCACACCTACGCCGTCAAGGTGGACAGTGGCCGCGTTCTGATCGAGATCTGACTATGAGTTATACCTTTCCCCTTGCCGCTTGCGCCGAAATGCTCTGGCAGGACAAGCCCATCGAATGGCGGGCCGCAAAGCTCACCGAGATGGGCTTTGGTGTCGGCCTTTGGAATTGGCCGAACCACGATCTGGCCAAGCTTGAAAAGGTCGGTGCGCATTACACGATCATGAACGGTTACCTCGTTGGACGTCTGTCCGACAAGGAAGGCGCGGATATGCTGCTCGCTTCGGCCCGCGAAACCGCACTGGTCGGCAAGCGTCTGGGCGTTGATCGCCTGAACCTTCACGGCACGGGTCTCGGAGACTTCGGCCTTCCGATCCCGCAGCTTTCGGCCTTTGCGCCGGGGATGGAGCTTCGTGCCCGCGAAACGCTCCACCGGATTTGCGACATGGCCGAGGAACTGGACGTGGTCTTCACGCTCGAGAACCTCAATCCCGTCGATCACCCCGGCTGCCCGTTCGGCTCGACCGCCGATGTTCTGTCGCTCGTATCGGCGGTGAACCGACCGCAGCTACGCATCAATCTGGACCTTTATCATACCCAGATCGGCGAGGGCGACGTGATCCGCTGGGCCGAGGCCTGCATGCCGTGGGTCGGTGAATATCAGGTTGCCGACAATCCCGGCCGCTTTGAGCCCGGCACAGGCGAGATGCATTACCCGAACATTGCCCGCGCGATCTACGACATGGGCTATCGCGGCCCCGTCGGCATGGAAGCCTTTGCCAAAGGCGACCCCGAGGCCGCCTTGGCCGCTTTCCGCAACGCATTTACCGTAGAGGTCTGACCCGCGCCGCGATTGCCTTAGCCATAGGTTGTCACAGGCGTGCCTGCGATGGCGGCCATGTTCAAGAGACCGCGGGGTGTGATCGAAGGCGTCACGATATGCGCCTTATTGCCCATCCCCATAAGGATCGGGCCCACTTCAAGGCCGCCGCCTTTGGTCTTGAGGATGTTGCGCACGCCCGATGCGGCATCGGTATTGGCGAACACCAGAACGTTGGCGGGACCTGTCATGCGCGACTGCGGGAAGATGCGGTTGCGCAGCTCGACGTCAAAGGCGGCATCGATGTGCATTTCGCCTTCGTAGCAGAAGTCACGCGGGGCACTGTCGAGGATCGCCAGAGCCGCCCGCATACGGCGGCCCGAGTCCGTGTCGAGGTTGCCGAACTGCGAATGCGAGCAAAGCGCGATATTGGGAACGAGGCCGAAGCGTTTGACGTGACGTGCTGCGCCGATGACGCTCTCCGCGATTTGCTCGGGGGTCGGTTCGGGGTGAACCTGTGTGTCGGCGATAAAGAGCGGCCCATCTTCAAGGATCATCATCGACAAAGCGCCGACAGGGTGGAGACCATCACGTCCCAGCACCTGATTGACATAGTTGAGGTGCCAGAGGAACTGACCGAAGGTGCCGCAGATGAGGCTGTCCGCCTCGCCGCGATGGACCATGACCGCACCGATGGCGGTTGTGTTGGTGCGCATGATCGCCTTGGCCAGATCGGGAGTGACGCCCTGACGGGCCATCAGCTCGTGATAGGTGCCCCAGTAATCGCGATACCGCGGATCGTTCTCGGGGTTTACGATCTGGAAGTCCTTGCCGGGGCGAATGCTCAGGCCTGCGCGTTCGCAGCGCAGCTCGATGACCTCGGGGCGGCCGATCAGGATCGGAAGATCCGTGGTCTCTTCCATGATGGCTTGGGCGGCACGAAGGACGCGTTCATCCTCGCCTTCGGCAAAGACGATCTTGCGCTCCGCGGTGCGTGCGGCCTCGAACACGGGGCGCATCAGCAGCGCGGACTTGAAGACCGAGCTGTCGAGCTTTTGCTTATAGGCGTTGAGGTCTTCGAGCGGGCGCGTTGCGACACCCGTTTCCATCGCGGCCTTGGCCACAGCCGAGGCGACAACGCCCATCAGGCGCGGGTCGAACGGCTTGGGGATGAGATAATCGCGGCCAAAGGTGAGCTGTTCGCCGTGATAGGCCGCTGCGGCTTCGGCAGAGGTTGTCGCGCGGGCGAGGGCGGCAATCCCTTCGATACAGGCGATTTTCATCTCGTCGTTGATTTCGGTCGCACCGACGTCGAGCGCGCCTCGGAAAATGAACGGGAAGCAGAGGACGTTGTTCACCTGGTTCGGATAATCCGAACGGCCCGTCGCCATGATCGCGTCGGGCGCAACCTCGTTCAGCGCTTCGGGGAGGATTTCAGGCGTGGGGTTCGCAAGAGCAAAGATGATCGGGCGATCGGCCATCTTTGCGGCCATTTCGGGTTTGAGAACACCGGGACCAGACAGCCCGAGGAAAAGATCTGCGCCCTCGATCACATCGGCAAGCGTGCGCAAGTCGGACTTCTGGGCGTATTCCGCCTTTTGCGGTGTCATCTCTTCGGTGCGGCCCTCATAGACGAGACCCGCGATGTCACAGAGCCAAACATTCTCGCGCTTCACCCCAAGCTTGAGCAGCATATTGAGGCAGGCGATGCCCGCTGCGCCGCCACCGGTCGAGACGACTTTGATGTCTTCGAACTTTTTGCCTGCGACGTGGAGCGCGTTGGTCGCGGCTGCCCCGACGACGATGGCGGTGCCGTGTTGGTCGTCGTGGAACACGGGAATGCCCATCCGCTCGCGGCAAATCTGTTCGACGATAAAGCAGTCGGGTGCCTTGATGTCCTCGAGGTTGATCGCGCCGAAGGTCGGCTCCAGCGCGCAGACGATATCGGCAAGCTTATAGGGGTCGGGCTCGTTCAACTCGATGTCGAAACAATCGATATTGGCGAATTTCTTGAAAAGAACCGCCTTGCCTTCCATCACGGGCTTGGAGGCAAGAGCACCGATGTTTCCCAGACCTAGAACCGCCGTTCCGTTCGAGACGACCGCAACGAGGTTGCCGCGCGCGGTATAGTCGCGCGCCGTATCGGCATTGGCTTTGATCTCGAGACAGGCTTCGGCAACGCCCGGTGAATAGGCGCGGGACAGGTCGCGACCGTTGGCGAGCGGCTTGGTGGCGCGGATTTCAAGCTTACCCGGTTTGGGAAACTTGTGATAATCGAGTGCGGCCTGACGCTGAAGATCGCGGCTATCATCGGTCATAGTATGTCCTTGCAAAGATAGTTTAGTGTTAAACTAATTCCCCATTAGCCCATTTTTGATTGGTTTCCTAGGGTCATTTCCGCGATTACGCGGAGTTAGCGCTACCAAATGAAAACGCATTTCCCTTGCATCCCTCGCGGCGCGGCTGCAAATATTTGATCATCTGGTTAAAAGAGGTGGCTTCAATGTCTTTGGTCGATGACGCGCGCAAGGTGCGCGAGAACGCCTATGCGCCCTATTCCAAGTTCAAAGTCGGTGCCGCCCTGCGCACCATCGACGGGTCGGTCTTTGTCGGGGTCAATGTCGAAAACGTCGCCTATCCCGAAGGCACCTGTGCCGAAGCGGGGGCGATAGCCGCCATGTGCGCGGCGGGTCAGACCCGCATCGCAGAGGTCGCCGTCATCGCGGACAGTCCCGAGCCTGTCTCTCCCTGCGGCGGCTGTCGCCAGAAACTGGCGGAATTCGCTTCGGCGGATGTAAAGGTCACGCTCGCCACGACCGACGGACTTTTGCAGGAAACAACGGTGGGCGCGCTTCTTCCGGGTGTGTTCAGCCAAGACCACATGAGCCGCACCTGATGGATGCCCGTTCGATCAACGCCAAAGTCCGCGAGGGTGTTTCCCCGACCGAGCAGGAATTGCGTTGGTATGCGCGGGGTCTGGCCAACGGTGATGTGACGGATGCCCAAGCGGCGGCTTTTGCCATGGCTGTTCTACTCAACGGCCTGACCGAACCGTCAAAGGTCGCTCTGACCCTTGCGATGCGCGACAGCGGGCAGGTGCTCGAATGGGATCTTCCGGGTCCGGTTCTTGATAAACATTCTACGGGCGGGGTCGGTGATACGGTTTCGCTGCTTCTTGCCCCCGCGCTTGCAGCTTGCGGCGTTTATGTCCCGATGATCTCGGGGCGCGGGCTTGGCCATACGGGCGGCACTCTGGATAAAATGGAAGCCATCCCAGGTCTGAACGCCAAAATCAGCGAAAGCGAACTCAAGCGGATTACCCGCGAAGTCGGCTGTGCCATTGTCGGCGCAACGGGCGAAATCGCTCCTGCGGACAAGCGACTTTATGCGATCCGCGATGTGTCGGCTTGCGTGGAAAGCATCGACCTGATTACCGCGTCGATCCTCTCCAAGAAACTGGCGGCAGGTCTGGAAGGGCTTGTTCTCGATGTCAAATGTGGCTCGGGCGCTTTCATGAAAACCCAAGACGAGGCCGAGGCTTTGGCGCAGTCGCTTGTCTCGACCGCCAAGGGCGCAGGGTGCAAAACGGCGGCCTTTGTGACCGATATGACCGAACCGCTTGCCCCGACGCTTGGAAATGCGCTCGAGGTTGCGACCGTGATGCGGCTTCTCGAAGGAGACCGTCTCGCTGCACCGCGTCTGTTCGATCTGACCGTTGCGCTCGGAGGGCGGCTCCTTGCGCTTGCGGGCTGGGCAGAGGGTGAGGGCGAGGAGATGGTGAACGAGGCGATCCTCTCGGGTGAGGCCATGGCGCATTTCGCCAAGATGGTTGCCGAAATGGGTGGCCCGAAGCATTTCGACATGTCATGGCGCACCGATTTGCCCAAAGCGCCCGCAACCTTGGTCATCGAGGCCAAAGGTGCGGGGTATGTCCGCGAGATCGACGGCGAGGCACTCGGGCTTGCCGTGATCGCGCTTGGCGGCGGTCGCCGCAAGGAAACCGACGAGATCGACCCGCGCACGGGTCTGGATCGTGTCGCGCCCAAGGGCACTCCTGTGCAAAAGGGCGATCCTTTGTGCATCGTGCATGCCGCAGACGACACAACCGCCCAAGCGGTCGCAGAGATGATCGAAGCGGCCTTTACCATCGGGGACGTGCCCGAGATCACGCCGCTCGTCATGAAAAGGATCGACTGATGGCGCGGGCGTTTGTGGTTGTCATAGACTCGGTCGGCATCGGCGGTGCACCCGACGCGGATCAGTTCTTTAATGACGGTCGGCCCGATACCGGCGCAAATACGCTCGGCCATATCGCCGAAGCCTGCGCTTCTGGCCGAGCAGAAGAGGGGCGTTCGGGTCCTCTTGCCGTTCCTGTCATGGCCTCGCTCGGTCTGGTGAAGGCCATGCGCGCGGCAAGCGGATTTGACGCGCCGATTGGCCATGTGCCCCAAATCGGCGGGGCTGCGGTTGCGACCGAAATCTCGAAAGGCAAAGACACCCCTTCGGGTCACTGGGAGCTTGCCGGAGTGCCTGTGCCGTGGGACTGGCATGTTTTCCCCGACAAGACGAATTCCTTTCCGCCCGACATTGTGGCGCAGATCTGCGCTTTTGCGGGAACGGACGGCATCCTTGGCAATTGTCACGCCTCGGGCACCGAAGTGCTCAAGACCTTCGGCCAAGAGCACATGCAAAGCGGCCGACCGATCTGTTACACTTCGGTGGACAGCGTCCTTCAGATTGCAGCGCACGAGGAAACCTTTGGGCTGGAGCGTTTGCTCACGCTTTGCAAGGACATCGCGCCCACCCTGCACAAGATGAACCTTGGCCGTGTGATCGCGCGCCCGTTTCTGGGCAGCGGTCCCGACGATTTCAAACGCACCGCCAACCGCAAGGATTTTGCCATCGCCCCCCCTGCGCCCACGCTCTGTGATTGGGCCGCCGAAGCGGGACGTTCGGTCTATGCCGTTGGAAAGATCGGCGACATTTTCTCGATGCGCGGGATCAAAGAGGTGCGCAAAGGTCGGGATGTCGAGTTGATGCGGCATCTTTCGGATTTTGCCCGCGAGGCCGAGGACGGTTCGTTTGTCTTTGCCAATTTTGTCGAATTCGACAGTGAATACGGCCATCGCCGCGACGTTTCGGGCTATGCGCGGCATCTTGAATGGTTCGACAAGGAGCTGGGTGCTTTGATCGGTTCTTTGCAAAGTGATGATTTGTTGATCGTTACTGCCGATCACGGCAACGATCCGACGTGGATCGGCACCGATCACACCCGCGAGCGCGTCCCCGTGCTTGTCTATGGCAAAGGGGTGCGGGATTTTGGACACGTCGGCTTTGTCGATGTCGCGGCGAGTGTTGCCGAGCATCTCGGCATTGCGCCGCGTGGAACAGGGAGAAGTTTCATATGAGCCTTAGGTCCTATCCCAAGGTCGAGCTGCATCTTCACTTCGAAGGCGCGGCCCCACCGTCGTTCATTCGCGGTTTGGCCAAGGAAAAATCGATCGATATCAGTAAGATATTCGATGAGCAGGGTGGCTTTGCCTATGAGGATTTCGACCATTTCCTCAAGGTCTACGAGGCCGCTTGCACGACCCTGCAAACCCCCGAGGATTTCCATCGCCTGACCCTCGCGGTGCTGGAGGAAAGTGCCTCGCATGGGGTGGTCTACTCCGAGACGTTCCTTTCGCCCGATTTTTGTGGCGGTGGTGATCTTGGGGCGTGGCGCGAATATCTCGCCGCGATCACCGAGGCTGCGGATCAGGCCGAGCGCACGTTGGGCATCTCCCTGCGCGGGATTATCACCTGCATTCGACATTTCGGTCCGGAAAAGGCCAAAGAGGCTGCGCTTTGTGCAGCCGAGACGATGGGGCCGTTTATCCGCGGTTTCGGGATGGCCGGTGCCGAGCTTGTCGGAAAGCCCAAGGATTTCGCCTATAGCTTTGATATGGCGCGCGAAGCGGGGCTTCGGATCACCTGCCACGCAGGAGAATGGGGCGGGCCCGACATGGTGGCGGACACGATCCGCGACCTGCGCCCCGAGCGGATCGGCCATGGCATCAATGCGATCAAGGATCTCGCCCTCGTCGATCAGATCGCGGAACAGGGGATCGTTCTCGAGGTGTGTCCAGGCTCGAACGTGTTTCTGAACGCCGTCCCCTCGTGGCAGTCCCATCCCATCGAAAAGCTGCGCGAACGCGGTGTGAAAGTGACTGTTTCGACCGATGATCCACCTTTCTTCCACACCACCATGACGGCCGAATTCGAGCATCTCGCCAAGACGTTCCAGTGGAACGAGGACGATTTTGCCGAGCTGAACAAGACCGCGCTCGAAGCTGCGTTTTGCGATGACGAGACCCGCGCCCGCGTGGCCAAACGCATAGAGGAGAGACTATGACCGAGCACCTTACCATTGTCGATCACCCGCTTGTTCAGCACAAGCTGTCGCTCATGCGGGACAAGGGTTGCTCGACGTCGGGCTTTCGGCAATTGCTACGCGAAATCAGCCTCTTGCTGGCGTATGAGGTGACGCGGAGCCTTCCGCTTACCACCCGCGAGATCGAGACGCCGCTCATGCGGATGGATGCGCCTGTGATCGACGGGAAAAAGCTCGCGCTCATTTCCATCCTTCGGGCGGGCAACGGTCTTTTGGATGGTATTCTGGAGCTCATCCCCTCAGCGCGTGTCGGCTTTGTCGGCCTGTATCGCGACGAGGTGACGCTGGAGCCTGTCGAGTATTATTTCAAGGTCCCCGATGCATTGGACGAACGCCTGACCATTGTGGTTGATCCGATGCTGGCCACGGGCAATTCCTCGGTCGCCGCAATCGACAAGATCAAAGCCGCGGGGGCCACGAATATCCGCTTCTTGTGTCTTCTCGCCTCGCCCGAGGGGGTAGAACGCATGCGCGCGGCCCATCCCGATGTGCCGATTGTCACCGCGTCTCTGGACGATCATCTCAATGACAAAGGCTATATCGTTCCTGGACTAGGGGATGCGGGGGACCGCATGTTCGGCACTAAATAACGGAGAATTTGCCATATATCGTATCGACAATCGCTTTACAGGATAGTGATTGTTTGGCATTCTGCCTCCAATAGAAAAGAGGCGCAGAACGATGCGAGCAACATTTGTGGCCATGGCGGTGGTCGCACTCATCTCCCAAGCGGGCGGCGCAGTGGCGCAAGCCCAATATGCGGCGACACCGGCGGAATACCCACCGTCGAGTTTCGACGGCAACCAATATGTCGACAGCAAGGGCTGCGTCTTTATCAGGGCGGGCATCAGCGGCATGGTGAATTGGGTGCCGCGCGTGTCGCGAGACCGCAAGCCTCTATGCGGGTTCCAGCCTTCGCTTGGGTCGGCGGCACCTGCAGCTTCGACAGCGTCGGCCAGTGACCGCGACCTCATTATCAACATTCCACAAGCGACGCCCGAGACCACAACGACCGTCACGGCGAGCGCGCCTGTTACCCCGACTGCCCCTGTTGTGATCGAGATTCCGACGACGCGCACCGTGAATTCCAGCTTCCCCGTCACGAACAAGGACCCGATCCGCACGGTTGCCTCTCTTGCGACGACCGCTATCGTTTCGCCCCAGATCATCGCAACGCCCCAAGTCACCCAAGCGCCCCGCGCCACGATGACCAAGGCCGAGGCTTGTGCAGGTCGCTATGGTATCCAGCGCAGCCTGATCGGTTCGCGCACTGGGCAACCCATCGATTGCGGCCCTGCGCCTGTTGTCGCGACCGCGCCTGTCGCAGTTGCAACGGCTGCGCCCGTGACCATGACCCGCAGGGAAATGTGCGCGGATATGGGGTCGAGCGCACGGATCTATTCGACTGCGGACGGGCTTCCTGTTCGCTGCGGTCCTCAGGTTCTGTCCCCCTCGGGCTATGGAGGCGGCAGCATCGGGACGACTGTCGTTGCACCGACTGTGACCGCACCGCAGATCATTGTGCCGACCATCACCGCCGCGCAGCCGAGCATCGTCTCTGCGCCTGTGGTGACGACTGCGCCGACCTATGTCGCGCCGACGATTGTCACGACACCGACCCGAAGCACGGAACCCGCAGTTACCGTTTGCCCGCAGTCGCCCTATCTTCGCGGTGAGGGTGTGCGCTGCGGACCTCAGGCGATGAGCCCGTGGGGTGGGTCGCCGCGCGGGGGGCAAGCTCTGTCCCAAGGCGCAAGCCAGTCGTCCTATAACCCTTCGACCGAAGGTTTGTTCGGCACGAGTGTTCCCGCATCGAATGCGCCTTATCTTGCGCCTGTTTCCGCAGAGCCGCCTGCAGGCTATGCCAATGTCTGGAAAGACGATCGGCTGAACCCTGATCGCGGCCCGCGTGATCTTGGCGTGGTTTACGTCACGCAATAAGCGCTAGCCGCAAATCCCCTGAAGCGCGACCCAATCCCCGTCGGACAAAATGACGGGGCCGCGCTCTCCGCCCAATGTGTCGGACTCGATCAACTCTTGGGTGTTGGCACCGCTGGGGTCAATGTCTTTGGCAAAGGGCCCCGTTGCGACTTGGGTCTCTTCAAAGAGCTTGTAGAGCAGCGCATTGTCGAGCTTGCTTGGCGGGGTGGTGATCAACGCCTCGGCGTAATCGCTGAGTGCATCGGGCGGCAAATTCCCCGTGGTCAGAAGCGTGAAGGTCGCTCTAATCCCCATCGTGCGCAGCATTTCTTCGAGCGGGTCGGCCGACATGGCAATCGCCCGAGCGGTAAGGATATAGCCCGCTGTAACCGCAGGATCTTCGGTATTCTCGATCACTTTGCGGTTGATCATGATGATATTTCCGGGAAGCGGCATGGCTCCCGAAATGCCGTCGGGTACCACGACAAGGCTCGGGCGCGGCTGCGCAGGAAAGAGGCGGACCCGAAGCCTTTCGAGTGCGGCCATCCCGAGCGGATTGCGACAGGAGGAGCCTGTCAAACGCTGTGAATGACCCAGCAAGGTGGTGCCGATTTCCGCGCGCTTGGTCATCGGCGCGACCGAAATGGTCTGACGCACCAGAGCATTGGGGAGCCAGAAGACTCCCAAAGCAAGCACAGCCGCCACCGAAAGTCCAAGGCTGACCTGCCGCAAGCGACCAGGCTTGGGCCGCGATTTGAGCAAGGATTTTCGAACAGTTTCAATGGCGTTGACCATTGTCTCGTCTTCGATTTCCAGCGTTTCGCTTGCTTCTTCGTCGGGGGCAAAAAGAGCGGGCATTTCCCCTGCATTGAGACGCTCAATGGCAGCCAGCGACCAATGGGCGATTGGACGCTCCGCATTGTCGGCAATCACAAGCGTGGCGTTCCCGAAGGACACCACGACCTCGCGTCGTTGGGCCTCGCTGTGTTCGCGCCAAAGCCCGAGGCTTTCGAGCCGTTCATATTGCTTGAGTGCTGTCATCTGCTCGCTTCTCGCGTTTTCGTTATCTTAACCCAGCCGCGAGAGATTGAATAGCCCATCGGGCGCACGCTCAAGGTGCAAAGTCATTTCGGCTTTGCTAGAAAGCCGCATGATCATTTCGCCCGCGCGTTCCTTTATCTTTGTGCATATCCCCAAAACGGGGGGGACCTCGCTTTCGCTTGCGTTGGAGGAGCGCGCCCACAAGGACGACATCCTGATCGGTGACACACCCAAAGCGCAGAAACGTAAGCGACGGCTCAAAGAGCTAAGCCCAAGGGGGCGGCTCTGGAAGCACTCGACGATGGCGGATATCGAAGGTGTCGTTGCGCCCGATCGTCTTGCTTCGATGTTCAAGGTGGCGCTGGTGCGCAACCCTTGGGATCGGATGGTGAGCTATTACCATTGGCTCGGGATGCAGAGCTTTGACCATCCTGCGGTGACGCTTGCCAAAACGCTCGACTTTGCGGGCTTTGTCGCGCATCCGCAGACCCGCACGAGCCTCAGGCAAAATCCCTATGGCCGCTATCTGAAGCGGAGCGACGGGATCGAATGGCCTGCCCACTTCGTGCGGCTCGAGCATTTTGTCCAAGACATCGCCCCCTTCGAGGCGCATTTGGGGTTTCAGCTCCTCTTACCGACGGTAAACCGTTCCGAGCGCCGCGCCGATTATCGCTCCTATTATACCGAAGACCTCGCGCGACTCGTCGCTGAGGATTGCGCCGAGGACATCGCTCGTTTCGGATATTCCTTCTGAGGCACCCCCTCATTGTTTCGGTTGGGTGCAACAATCCATCCCGTTTGATTCAATTTTTACGCTTTTTGGGTCATTGCCCCAATTCGGCCCGAATACATCCCAATCTCGGCCCAACGAATCCCCGCAAATCAAATCCAACGAGAGTGCAAAACCCGCGCCGCTGAAAATGGATGAGAGACAATGTTTGCTTGGAACACCACTGCCTTTAAGACCGCAGATCGCGTTGCCCGCCGCCCGCAACCCGAACTTGCACTAAGCCAAGTCGCCCATGGTATCGTCGCCGGCACGAATGTCGCCACGCCCATCGGCTGGCGTCCCGTCGAAAGCGTCTTCGCCGGTGATCAGGTTCTGACCTTTGATGGCGGGATGCAGACGGTTGTGGCGGTCGAGCGCTTGACTGTATTCCCTGAAACCCATGGCGAGTCCTATGAAGACTGGCCGCTTCATGTGCCTGCCGGTGCACTCGGCAATCGTGAAGACATGGTGATCCTCGCCCAGCAATCGATCATGCTCGAAAGCGATGCCGCCGAAGCGATCTATGGCGATCCCTTTGCTCTCGTGCCTGCTGCTGCGCTCGAGGATTTCCGCGGAATCAAACGCGTTGAACCCGAAGGGATCATCGAGGTTGTGCGCTTGCGTTTTGCCAAAGACGAGATCGTGTTCTGCAATGTGGGCGGTCTTTTCCATTGCCCCGCAACGAGCGATATCCTTGGCCGCATTTTCGGCGAAACCGTCGCCCCCGAGTATCAAGTGCTGCCAATGGCCGAAGCGGAACTCATCGTCGCCTGTCTTGAAAACGTTCGCGTCGACCGCCGCGTCTGCGCCCGTCACTAAAGCGCTCGCAGCGTCATGAAAAAGGCCGCCTTGATGGCGGCCTTTCATCGTTCAGGCGGCGGCTTGGCCGTCTCCATAGGTCTCGTAGAATTCGTCGGCGTCCTCGGCCATTTGGCGCAAGAGGGCAGGGGCCGCGAAACGCGCGCCGTAGCGGGCGCTGAGTTGGTCACAGAGCTCGACCGCATAGGCCGCACCGATGATATCGAGCCACGAGAACGGACCGCCCGACCAAGGCGCAAAGCCCCAACCGAGGATTGCTCCGACATCGCCTTCACGAATGTCGGTCAGGACACCCGCCTCGAAGGCGCGAACGGCTTCGAGCACTTGCGCAAAGAGAAGACGGTGCTGAACCGTGGTCAGGTCCGGCTGCTCTTCTGCGACAGGATACCGAGCGGCAAGACCGTCCCAGAGGCCTGTGCGCTTGCCCTTGTCGTCATAGGCATAGAAGCCCGATGCGGACTTGCGGCCCATACGGCCCTGATCTGCCATCCAGAACAGAACCTCGTCCACTTCGCCGTCGGGATAGTCATCACCCATGGCGGCCTTGGTCGCTTTGGCGATTTTGACGCCAAGGTCGATCGAGGTTTCATCGACAAGCTGCAGCGGGCCGAGCGGCATCCCGACAAGCTTGGCCGCATTTTCGATCAGAGCGGGTTCGACGCCCTCTTTGACCATGCGGATGCCTTCGTTGATGTATGGGATGATGCAGCGGTTCGCATAGAAGAAGCGCGCGTCATTGACGACGATGGGCGTCTTGCGGATCTGGCGCACATAGTCGAGTGCCTTGGCAACCGCGCGATCACCCGTTGCTTTGCCCTTGATGATCTCGACCAGCATCATCTTGTCCACGGGGCTAAAGAAGTGGATGCCGATGAACTGCTCGGGGCGGCTCGATGCTTTGGAGAGCATGGTGATCGGAAGCGTCGAGGTGTTGGTCGCAAAGATGCAGTCCTCGCCCACGATGGCTTCGACCTTTTTCGTGACTTCGGCCTTGATGCTCGGGTCCTCGAATACCGCTTCGACAATCAGGTCACAGCCCTTGAGCGCGTCGTAATCGGTGGTCGCGTTGATCAGACCGAGAACCTGCTCTTTCTTCTCGGGCGTGGCTTTGCGGCGGGCGATGCCCTTGTCCATATGGGCCTCGGTATAGCTCTTGCCGCGATCCGCCGCGTCTTGGGTGGCGTCGATCAGCACGACGTTGATCCCCGCCAGAGCCGAGACCAGAGCAATGCCCGCGCCCATCATGCCCGCGCCGATGACGCCGACCTTTTGCACACGAGCGTCTGCGACCTCGGGACGGTTCGCGCCTTTTTCAAGCTTTTCCTTGTTGATGAAAAGCGAGCGGATCATCGCGCTTGACGACGGGTTCATCAAAACGTTGGTGAACCAGCGTGCCTCGATCTTGAGTGCGGTGTCGAAGGGCACCATCGCGCCCTCGTAGACCGCCGAGAGGAGCGCCTTGGCTGCAGGGTAAACGCCCTTGGTTTTGCCGTTCACCATCGCCGAGGCACCGACAAAGGTCATGAAGCCCGCAGGGTGATAGGGCGCACCGCCCGGCATCTTGTAGCCCTTTTGGTCCCAAGGCTTGATGATGTCCGCATCGGTGGCGGTAAGGACCCATTCCTTGGCGCGGGCCAAAAGCTGTTCTGCGGGGACCACCTCGTCGATCACACCTGCGGCCTTGGCCTTCGCGGGATCGTTCAACTTGCCTTCGAGAAGAAGTGGCGAGGCGGCCATTGCGCCCATTTTGCGCACAAGGCGGGTCGTGCCGCCGGCGCCCGGAAAAATGCCGACCATGATCTCGGGAAGGCCGATCTTGGCCTTGGAATTGTCAGCCGCAATTATGCGGTGGGCCGAAAGCGGAAGCTCCAGCCCGATGCCGAGCGCCGTGCCGGGGAGGGCCGCAGCGGTCGGTTTGCCGCCTTTTTTGGTTTTGAAATCCATCCCCCCAAGTTCGATTTTGCGCAGGATGCCGTGCATCTTCATTGTGCCTTCGAAAAGACCCTTGGCAGGATCATCGCCCACGCTGTCGCGCATCTTGGCAATGATATTGAGGTCCATGCCGCCCGCAAAGCTGTCTTTGCCCGAGGTGATGACGATGCCTTTGACGGCGTCATCCGCATGCGCCTTGTCGATAAGCGCGTCGAGCTCGGCGAGCCCCTCAAGGCTCAGCACGTTCATGGATTTGCCCTGAACATCCCAAGTGATGACTGCAACGCCGTCCTGGTCGACGGCCATAGTGAAATCGGTCATGACTGTGTCCTCCCTCAGACGCGTTCAATGATGGTTGCAGCGCCCATGCCGGACGCGATGCAGAGCGTGGCAAGGCCGACGCCTTTGCCAGAACGCTCCAGCTCGTCGAGAAGGGTGCCGATGATGATCGCGCCCGTTGCGCCAAGCGGGTGGCCCATCGCGATGGAACCGCCGTTCACGTTGACCTTGCTGTCTTCGACGTCAAAGGCCTGCATGAAGCGCAGCACGACAGATGCAAAGGCTTCGTTCACTTCGAAGAGGTCGATATCGCTGATCGCCATTCCGTTGTCGCGCAGGATTTTCTCGGTCACGGGAACGGGACCTGTCAGCATGATCGTGGGGTCGGTGCCGATCTTGGCCGTGGCCTTGATCCGCGCACGAGGCTTGAGCCCCCACTTCTCGCCGAATTCCTTATTGCCGATCAGGATGCCTGCCGATCCGTCCACGATACCCGACGAGTTCCCCGCATGGTGGATGTGGTTGATCCGTTCCAGATGCGGGTATTTCATCAAAGCCACGTTGTCGAAACCGGGCATCACCTCGCCGATGTCCTTGAACGAGGCCTTGAGCGCACCAAGCGCCTGCATGTCCGTGTCGGGACGCATGAACTCGTCGTTGTCCAGAATGGTGAGACCGTTCTGGTCGCGCACGGGAATGACCGACTTGGCAAAGCGGCCATCGTCCCAAGCGGCTTTGGCCCGCTTTTGTGATTCAACGGCAAGCGCGTCCGCCATATCGCGGGTGAACCCGTATTCGGTGGCGATGATGTCGGCCGAAATGCCTTGGGGGACGAAATAGGTCTCCATCGCAAGGGTCGGATCAACCGCAATCGCTGCACCGTCCGAGCCCATGGCCACGCGGCTCATCATCTCGACTCCGCCTGCGATATAGGCCGAACCTGCGCCGCCCTTGATCTGGTTGGCGGCAAGGTTCACGGCCTCCATGCCCGAGGCACAGAAGCGGTTGATCGCAAGACCCGGGATCGCCTGATCAAGGTCGGAGGCCAGAACGGCCGAACGGGCCAGACAGCCGCCTTGTTCGCCGACCTGCGTCACGTTCCCCCAGATCACGTCCTCGACCGCATGACCCTCAAGTCCGTTGCGCTCTTTGAGGGCGTTTAGAACCTGCGCCGAGAGTCGGACGCTGGTCACTTCGTGAAGGCTCCCGTCGGCGCGTCCTTTGCCGCGCGGGGTGCGCACTGCGTCATAGATATAGGCTTCGGTCATCTGGGTCCTCCTCAGGCGCCGCGGAATGCGCGGGGCATCAAATCATAAGGGTGTTTCCAACCGGGGAGGGCCGAAATGCGGTCCAGCCAGCGGTCGATATTGGGATAGTCTGCGCGGTTGAAATTGAACTCTTCGGGATAGAAGAGATAGGCGCAGCAGGTGAAATCGGCGATGGTCGGGCGGTCTGCGGCGATCCAATCGCGGTTTGCAAGATGGGCGTCGAGCACCGCAAAGGCGGATTTCACGCGGCCCGTGGTAAAGGCGATCACCTCTTGCGGGCGCTTCTCCTCGGGAAGGAAATTCATCAGGAACCGCAACATGCCAGCCTGGCTCGAAAGCTTGTGGTTGTCCCACAAAATCCAGCGCAGGATCTCGCGTTCCTCTTCTTTAGTCTTGGGGCCGAACTTGCCCGTTGTCTCAACAAGATGCTGCAAGATGACGCCCGATTGGGTGATCTTGGTCGCACCGTCTACGAACACGGGGCATTCGCCCATCTCGTTCACTTCGCGAAAGGCGGGGCTTCGGCTTTCGCCTGCGAAGAAGTCCACAAAACGCGGTGTCCAGTCGAGACCGCACAGCTCGAGCATCAAAGCCACTTTGTAAGAGTGGCCGCTTTCACCAAAACAATAGAGTTCGATCGTCATCAGCTTTGCCCTGTTGGTTGTCGGCAAGCGCCGTGATCAGCGCTTGCGGTCTTCAAGTTCCGAGTTGAACCGACGCAACCGCTGACCAAGCATTTCTTGATCCATGATCGCGTCAAAGTTCTCGAAGAGGAAAGAGAGCGCCTCGCCTTCGTCGAGCCCCGCCTCTTGGGCGAACCGTTTCAGCTTGCGATACCCGTCTTCGGTCATGGCAACGGGAAAGCGGCGGGTGAGGCGAAAGCGTTTGGGCATTCTCTTGTCTCTTCGTTGTTGTGTCTCCTGAAACCTAGAAGTTCTCGGCCGAAAGCGCCATCACGCTATCCGCCCCCGACTGGATACGGCCAAGGTGCATCGCCACCGCAGGAAGCTGGCGCTGCATATAGTAGCGGCCCGTGGTCAGCTTGGTTTCATAGAACGCCTTGTCCGCAGCACCGCCTTCAAGCGCCTCGAGCGAGGCCTTGGCCATCTTGGCCCACATCAGACCAAAGCAGACGTGGCCGGTGAGGTGCATGAAGTCATAGGAACCGGCCAGCGCGTGGTTCGGGTTCTTCATGCCGTTCTGCATGAAATACATGGCAGCGGCTTGGAGAGCCTTGGATGCCTCTTTGAGCGGATCAAGGAAGTCTTTCTTGAGCGCCTCGTTGGCCTCGTTGTCCTTGATGAAGCTTTTGACCAGATCAAAGAACGCCATGACATGCTTGCCGCCGTCTTGTGCAAGCTTGCGCCCCACAAGGTCGAGCGCCTGAATGCCGTTCGCGCCTTCGTAGATCATGGCGATCCGGGCATCGCGGGCGAATTGGGACATGCCCCATTCCTCGATATAGCCGTGACCGCCATAGACCTGTTGTGCCTGAACGGCCATGTCAAAGCCCTTGTCGGTTTGAAAGCCCTTGATCACGGGGGTGAGCAGGGACACCAGACCTTCGGCGTCTGCGTCGCCCGTGCGATGGGCCTTGTCCAGAAGGAGCGCCCCCCAATAGGTAAAGGCGCGCGCACCTTCGACAAAGGACTTTTGGTCCAGAAGGTTGCGGCGGATGTCGGGATGCACGATCAACGGATCGGCAGGGCCTTCGGGGTTTGCGGCGCCCGTAACGGCACGGCCCTGAAGGCGGTCCTTGGCATAGGCGACGGCGTTCTGATAGGCGGCTTCGGCCTGAGCATAGCCCTGAAGACCGACGCCGAGGCGGGCTTCGTTCATCATGGTGAACATGGCGCGCATGCCCTTGTGCTCTTCGCCCAAGAGATAGCCCGTGGCCCCGTCATAGTTCATGACGCAGGTGGCGTTGCCGTGAATGCCCATCTTTTCTTCGATCTTGCCGACCGAAACCGCGTTGCGCGCGCCAAGGCTTCCGTCGTCGTTCACATGGACTTTGGGCACGATAAAGAGCGACACGCCCTTGATGCCTTCGGGGCCGCCGACGATCTTGGCAAGCACAAGGTGGATGATGTTCTCGGCCAGATCGTGATCACCTGCCGAGATGAAAATCTTCTGGCCCGTGATCTTGTAGCTTCCGTCGGCTTGTGGTTCCGCCTTGGTGCGCATCAGGCCCAGATCGGTGCCGCAGTGCGGCTCGGTCAGGTTCATGGTGCCCGTCCATTCGCACGTCACCATCTTGGGGAGATATTTGGCCTTTTGCGCGTCCGAGCCGTGGGCATGGATTGCCGAATAAGCCCCGTGCGTCAGCCCCTGATACATGTTGAAGGCCATATTCGCCGAAACAAAGCTTTCCTGAACGGCGGTGTGCATCAGATAGGGGAGGCCCTGACCGCCGTAGTCGGGATCACAATCCAGAGCGGTCCAGCCGCCTTCTTTCATTTGCTCAAAGGCCTCTTTGAAGCCCTTGGGCGTGCGCACAACGCCGTTTTCGAAATGGCAGCCTTCCTTGTCGCCGACCACATTGAGCGGGGCGAGAACCTCGGACGCGATCTTGCCCGCTTCTTCGAGCACGGCACCTGTGAAGTCGCGGTCCATTTCGTCATAGCCCGGGATCGGCTGTTCGCTCACTTTGAAAAGGTCGTGGAGCACAAATTGGATATCTTTGGTCGGTGCGGTAAATACCGGCATCTTTCTCTCCCTAATTAAACGTTTTGCTCGTCAATTTTTTCGAGCTCGGCGAGGCGCTTTTCGCCCCACACCATCTGTTCCTTGAGTTCCTCGATTGCGACTTGCAGCTCGTCGCGCTGGGCTTCCATGTCGGCCAAATGCTTGCGGGCAAGGATTTGCGTGCGCTCAAGCTGGGTGCGCTGTTGGTCGCCGACATAATAAAGGTCGAGCAACTGGCGGATTTCTTCGAGGCTGAAGCCAAAGCGCTTGCCGCGCAGGATAAGCTTCAAACGGGCTTGATCGCGCTTGGTGAACAAACGTTGCTGGCCGCGTCGTTCCGGAAACAACAGCTCTTTGGCTTCGTAAAACCGCAAGGTGCGCGGCGTTACGTCGTAAGCCTCGCACATTTGGCGAATTGTCAGTTGGGTGTCCGTCATATTCTCCCCTCGGCGCATGTCCGTCAGAGGCTGAACATGCGTATCGTGTGGAGAGCATACAAGCAAAGATGACGTTAACGTAAACGTAACGTGGCGTCAGGACCTGCGATGACCGAAGGTCACTTTGTTATTCGGGGGGAAGGAGCTTTCGCGTGGTCTCTCTCAGCGCTTCGAGATCGCTGATCGTCTCGTCCAATTGGCGGCGCTGTTCGATGAGGTCGGCAAGTTTGTTGTTCGCTTCGTCGATAAAGGTCCGATACTGCGCCTCGGTTCCCATTTGATCATAGATCAAAAGCCACTGACGGATTTCCTCGAGGCTGAAACCGAATTTGCGACCGCGCAGAATCAGCGTCATCCGCGCAAGTTCGCGCGAACGGTAATAGCGGGATCGGCCTTCCTTTTCGGGTGTGAGCAGCTCGATATATTCGTAATACCGCAACGTGCGCGGCGTGACGTCGAAGCGTGCGCACATTTCTTTGAAGCTCAAGCGCTGATTGGGCATCCGGACCTCTCCCCTTTGGGCGAATTTAACTTTTTTATCTTTGAATGCGCAACTCTCTCGAGGACGTCTCTTTGGGCTTGCTCGTTGCGGATGGGCAGGACAAAACTGCCATAAGGAGTAACGATATGACCACACCCGATCAAAGCGTTTCCGCACAGGTGCGCCAAAAGATAGCACGTCAGTTTATCGAAGCGATCCCGCATTCTCGAACCTTGGGTATGCGCCTGACCGAATTGGGGGAGGGCACGGCCTGTATCGAGATGCCCTATGATGAAAAACTGATCGGTGATCCCGAAACGGGTGTCATCCACGGAGGGGCTGTTTCTGCCCTGATGGACACCTGTTGCGGCGCTGCGGTGATGGCGCATCCGACTGGGCCGATTGCAACGGCGACACTGGATTTGCGTATCGACTATATGCGGTCCGCAACGCCGGGTCAGAAATTGGTTACGACCGCCCATTGCTATCACGCGACCCGCACTGTCGCTTTCGTGCGCGCCACCACCACGGACGAGGACACCTCGCGCCCCGTGGCCACGGCAACGGGCGCCTTCTCGCTCGAGCGCGCAAAAGGCGGTGCGGCATGAGACGTCCCGTTGAACCCGTTCAGGTCGTGAAAAAACGCCGCGACGAGGCGCTTCAGAAGCTCATCGGTCAGGTGCCCTATATCCGGTTTCTCGGGGTCGAATTCGACCGTCGCGGTGATGAGCTTACGGCTGTTCTGCCCTTCAAGGACGAGTTGATCGGCAATCCCATGCTGCCCGCGATCCATGGCGGTGTGACGGCTGCTTTCCTCGAAATCACCGCTATCATCGAACTCAGCTGGGGACTTCTCTGGGAGGATATGGAAAAGCCCGAGAATTCCGACTTCAGATTTGGCGACGCGCCGTTCAAACTCCCCAAGACCATTGATTTTACGGTGGATTATCTGCGCTCCGGACTTCCGCGGGATGCCTATGCGCGGGCGCGGGTGAACCGCTCGGGTCGCCGCTATGCCTCGGTCCATGTCGAAGCCTGGCAGGACAACCGCAGTCGCCTTTTTGCCCAAGCGTCGGGCCATTTCCTGATGCCATCTCGTGATGAGTAGGGCGCTGACCCACAGACGTATTCTCGCCATCGCGGTTCCGATCGTGATCTCGAACGCCACCGTTCCGCTGTTGGGATTGGTGGACACCGGCGTTGTGGGCCAGTTGGGTGCGGCCGAGCCTATCGGGGCCGTGGCCATCGGCGCTTTGATCTTGTCGAGCGTTTATTGGATTTGCGGGTTTCTGCGCATGGGCACCACAGGCATGACGAGTCAGGCCCTTGGCGCCGAGGATATGGGCGAGGTTGCCGCACTTCTTCAACGCGGGCTGCTCGTCGGTTTCGGGTTCGGGCTTGCGGTGATTGTGCTGCAATGGCCGCTGTTCATCGGCGCTTTTGCCCTCTCACCCGCCACACCCGAGGTCGAAGCCATGGCGCGCAGCTATATGGCCATTCGCGTCTGGTCCGCCCCTGCAACGATCGCGCTTTATGCGGTGACGGGCTGGCTGATCGCGCACGAAAGATCCCGCGCCGTCCTTGCGCTTCAGGTCTGGATGAACGGGCTCAATATCTTGCTCGATGTTGTGTTCGTGCTGGGGCTGGGTTGGGGCGTCGAAGGGGTGGCGATTGCGACCTTTCTTGCCGAATGGACGGGGCTTGCGCTCGGTCTTTGGCTCTGCCGTGCAGGGCTGCGCCGCTTGGGGCTTCCCGCGATCCTCGATCCGCTTCGTATCAAGCGGATGATTTCGGTGAACGGGGATATTCTGATCCGGACCGTTGCGCTCCAGTCAGTGGTCGTCACTTTCATGTTCTGGGGAGCGGGCTTCGGGAATGTGGAGCTTGCCGCCAATCAGGTGCTGATGCAATTCGTCAGCCTTGTAGCCTTTGCCTTGGACGGGTTCGCGTTTTCCTCGGAATCCCTCGTCGGGCAAGCGATGGGTCGAAAGGATCAGGCGGGCTTGCGCCGTGCGGCTTTGATGACATCGGGGCAGGGGGCGGTGGCGGCCGTTCTGATGGCGCTGGCCTTTGCGGTCTTTGGCGGCCCGATCATCGATCTTTTGACGACGGCGCCCGAGGTGCGGGCCGAGGCGCGGGTGTTCCTGCCTTATATGATCGTCGGCACCGTGATCGCGCTTCCGGGATGGATGCTGGACGGGATATTCATCGGCGCGACACGTAGCCGAGACATGCGCAACATGATGCTTTTGTCATTCGGACTATATCTCCTGGCGGCATTCCCGCTCATGAGCGCCTTTGGCAATCACGGGCTTTGGATGGCCCTTATTTTCAGCTGGATCATGCGGGGGATCACGCTCGGAGCACGCTATCCCGCACTCGAACGCGCTGCCGCCTAGAGTATGTCCAGAACGGCTTCGGGGGGACGTCCGATCGCGGCTTTGCCCTTTGCAAAGAGAATGGGGCGTTCGATCAGCTTGGGATTTTGGACCATCGCCTCAAGAAGCGTGGCCTCGTCTGCACTCTCTAGCCCGAGGTCTTTGAACAGGGTTTCGCCCTTGCGGATGATCTGCGAGGGTGTCTTGCCCAAGAGTTCGAGCGCGTGCCCAAGCTCTTCCTTGCTCGGAGGCGTGTCGAGATAGAGCCGCGTTTCCACCGCAACGCCGCGCTCCCCAAGGAGCGCAAGCGTTTGGCGCGATTTGGAACAACGCGGATTGTGCCAGAGGATTACAGCCACTGATCCCGCCCTTTGCCGACCGCATCTGCAACATTGGCAAAGCCGTCACGCTCCAAAAGCCGATCAAGACCGCGTGTGATCTCGTCCACAAGACTGATCCCGCCGTAAACGAGCGCGGTATAGAGTTGCACGACCGAGGCCCCAGCAAGGATCTTGGCATAGGCTTGCTCGGCGCTGCCGACACCACCGACGCCGATGAGTGGAACAGAGGTCAGCGTGGACAGGCGCGCCAGAACGCGCGTGGACTTTTCGAACAAAGGAGCGCCCGAAAGGCCGCCCATCTGGTCTTTGTCTGCACTTTTCAAACCTTCGCGCGAAAGGGTCGTGTTGGTTGCTATCACCGCCGAGACGCCTGAAGTGTTCGCGACTTCGGCAACATCCGCGATTTCCGCGTCGGTCAGATCAGGTGCAATCTTGAGGAAGATCGGGATCGGACGATCGAGGTTCGCATTCGCCGCCATAACGCCGGAAAGGAGTGCGGAGAGCGCGGCCTTGCCCTGAAGGTCCCGCAGTTTTTCGGTGTTGGGCGAGGAGACGTTGACCGTCGCAAAGTCGAGATGCGCGCCGCAACGGCTCAGGACTTTGGCAAAGTCCGAGGCGCGGTCCTCGCTGTCTTTGTTGGCGCCGAGATTGAGCCCGATCACGCCGCCCTTGGGCCGCTGGGCCAGCCGCTCTGCAATCGCGTCCATGCCGTCGTTGTTGAACCCGAAACGATTGATGGCGGCCTTGTCCTCGGAAAGACGGAAGAGGCGCGGCTTGGGATTGCCGGGTTGCGGGCGCGGGGTGGCTGCGCCGACCTCTACAAAGCCGAAACCGCATTTGGCAAGCGGGTGGAGCGCGGTGGCGTTCTTGTCGAAACCTGCGGCAAGTCCGACAGGATTGGGCATTTCCAGCCCCGCAATTGACGTTTTCAAACGTGAGCTGCTGAACGGTCCTGCTTTGGGGCCAAGGCCCATCTGGAGCGCTCGGATCGCAAGACCATGGGAAACTTCGGGGTCGATGCTGCGCAGCGCGACCATGCCGAACTGTTCAAGAAGCTTCATGTCATCTCCGGAAACTGGTGGATGCCGTCGACAAGCGGGAGCGGTTTGCTCCACAAAACATCGCCGAGACGGATGGGGCGATAAAGATGCGGGAACAGCGCTCCGCCGCGCGAGGGCTCCCATACGAGCGGATCAAGCGCTTCGCTTTCGAGACCGAGAAGAACGAGCCCCTCTTCGCCTGCAAAGTGCTTGGCGGCGGTTTCCTTGACCTGCTCGGCGGTGGAAAAATGGATGTAGCCGTCGATCACGTCGATCGGTGCACCCAAAGTTTCGCCCTTGGACTGAAGCTCGGCCCATTCGCCAGCACGGAAAATCTTGTAAATCAGCATGGCGCGGTGATGCCGAATGGCAGCCAGCGGGTCAAGGGGCTTTGCGGGCTGCCTCGTTTTGCTGCGAACTGCGAAATCTGCGAGCGGGCCGCGCGTGTCGCACGGTTGTGACGTTCGGGAATTAGACAAAGATCGAATTATTTTTTTGACTGGATGGTCAAAGGATTTCACTCTGTCGTCATCCAACCTGGGGGATTATCATGAAAACGACAATTTTCGGCACCACCTGTGCCCTTGCTCTATGTGCGGGTCCTGCTCTTGCGGATTATTCGCTCACTATTCTTCACACCAATGACTTTCACGCGCGGTTCGAACCGATCAGCCAGTTCGATTCCACCTGTAACGCGGAAGCAAATGCTGCAGGCGAATGTTTCGGTGGGACGGCGCGTCTGGTGACGTCGGTTGCCGAGGCGCGGGCGCGCTCGAACAACACCATTCTCGTCGATGGTGGTGATCAGTTCCAAGGCACGCTCTTTTACACCTATTACAAAGGCGCGATGGCGGCAGAGTTCATGAACAAGCTCGGCTATGACGGCATGACGGTCGGGAACCATGAATTCGACGATGGCCCCGAGGTGCTTCGCGGCTTTATGGACAAGGTGAGCTTTCCCGTTCTGATGTCGAATGCCGATGTGTCGGGCGAACCGACGCTTGCGGGCGTTCTGCAAAAGTCGGCAGTGATCGAACGGGGCGGCGAAAAGATCGGTCTGATCGGTCTTACACCCGAGGACACGGACGAGCTTGCCAGCCCCGGACCCAACGTGATCTTTACCGACTCCGTTTCTGCGGTTCAGGGCGAGATCGACAAGCTGACCGCCGAGGGTGTTAACAAGATCGTCCTGCTCTCGCACGCAGGGTATGCGATGGACCAGAAGGTCGCCGCAGGGACCATGGGGCTTGACGTGATTGTGGGCGGCCACACCAACACGCTTCTTGGCGACATGGAAGGCGCGGAAGGTCCCTATCCGACGATGGTCAACGGGGTCGCGATCCTCTCGGCCTATGCCTATGGCAAATTCTTGGGCGAGCTGAACGTCACCTTTGACGATGCGGGCAATATCATCGAGGCATCTGGGCAACCCATCCTGATCGACGGCCAAGTGGTCGAAGACGAGCCGACCGTTGCGCGTATTGCCGAACTTGCCAAGCCGCTCGAGGAAATCCGCAACAAGGTTGTGGCCGCCACCTCGGACGCATTGGACGGTGACCGCGCAAACTGCCGCGCGCGCGAATGTTCTATGGGCAACGCTATCGCGGACGCCATGCTTGCCCGCGTCAAGGATCAGGGCATCGAGATCGCCATCCAGAACGGCGGCGGCATCCGTGCGTCGATCGACGCAGGTGAAGTCACCATGGGCGAAGTTCTCACAGTTCTTCCGTTCCAGAACACACTCTCCACGTTTCAGGTGACGGGCGAAACCATCGTCGCAGCACTCGAGAACGGGGCGTCGCAGATCGAAGAAGGCGCGGGCCGGTTCCCTCAGGTGGCGGGCATGAGCTTTACCGTTGATCCCGCCAAGCCCGCGGGCGAGCGGGTTTCGGACGTGATGGTGGGCGGTGCACCGATCGACATGGCCAAGGTCTATGGCGTGGTGTCCAACAACTATGTGCGCAACGGCGGTGACGGATATGCGATGTTCCGCGATGCCCAGAACGCCTATGATTTCGGACCCGATCTTGCCGATGTGACGGCCGAGTATCTGGCAGCTCAGGCGCCCTATACCCCTGTCATCGATGGCCGCATCAAGATCGTCGGCGAATAAAACCCCTTTGATCACCCCTACTTTCTGGTGGGGGTGATCACCGCGCTTGCCGCGCACCGCTTGGGGCTTTCGGGACAGGAAGCGAAAGGTTAATCTCGGCGTCATACCGACGAGGGACACATGGACCATCCGCTTATCGATCTGATCAATGCCCGCATTGCCGCTGCCGAAGCGGAAGGTGCCTTTGACAATCTCGAAGGCGCGGGCAAGCCGCTCCGATGGTCGGATGATCCCGAAAACGAGCTGATCAATCGGCTGATTGCCGAAAATGGGGCCGTGCCCGAATTCGTCTCGCTCAGCCGCGAACTGGCCAAGCTTCGCCAAGAGCTTTTGGAGACGGGTGATCGCACGCGCCGCAGCGAGATCATGAAGGAAATGTCGATGATGGAAGCGCGGATTGCAATGTCGCGCAAGGCGTATAGCCGCTGATGTGTGGCCGTCTTTCCATCACCGAGCCGACCGAAGCCATGGTCCAAATGTTTCAGGCGAGCCCGTCGAATTCACTTCCCGTTGGGCCGAATTATAATGTTTGTCCGACCCAAGAGATCGCGGTGGTGACCTCGGACGCGGGTCTTCGGCATCTTCGTCCCATGCGTTGGGGGTTCATTCCTGCTTGGTACAAAACTCCGACCGATGGCCCGCTCTTGATCAATGCCCGCTCGGAAACGATTGCCGAGAAGCCCGCCTTCCGCGAAGCCTGTCGGCAAAGACGGTGCCTGATTGCGGCCAGCGGGTTCTATGAATGGAAACGGGAAAAGGGTGCCACGCCGCTGCCGTGGTATGTGACGCGTAGCGACAATACCCCGATTGTTTTTGCAGGTATCTGGCAGGACTGGGGGCAGGGCGGTGAGCGTGTCTCGACCTGTGCCGTCGTGACCTGTGACGCCAACGCGGATATGGCGCCGATCCATGACAGGTTGCCGGTTGTTCTCGAACCGAAGGACTGGCCCAAATGGCTTGGCGAAGAGGGCAAGGGCGCGGCGCTTCTGATGAAGCCGACCGAGGTCGGACGGCTTCGGTTTACCCGTGTCGGCACCGCGATCAACTCCAACCGCGCGCAGGGACCCGAATTGATCGAGCCGTGGGAAGACGAGGGTTAGTTCGGCGGCGCGTCAAAGGAAAATGCCGCATAGCGCGAGGAGTCGTATTTGTCGTGATAGGTAAGCACGAACCCCGTAGCAGCGGTCACAGTATATTCCGACCCAGGCGCAATGTCGCTGACTTCCCAAGCGTTGAGCCCCGATCCCTCGGGAGCGGCGTCGGATTTGATCGACTGGACAGAATCAGACCCGTTGTAAAAGCGGATCTTGTCTCCTGGAACGACATAGGTCACGGCGGGAAAATAGCCCAAACCGGTGATAACTACTGTTTTCGTTTCTTCTGCTTGGACCTGTAATGTTGTGAGTCCAAAGGCAAAAGCGGAAGCGAGAATGCGGCGCATCAATAAAATCTCCAATTCACTTGGCCAAGCACAAAGGAATGGCACTTGCTCCTTCGCTACTCCCCGATTTCGGCGTTAATGTGGCAAGACTTGGCATCTTTATGTGCATTAGCCGCTTGCACCCGTCGCCGAGGTTGGACTATATCCCAGCCAGAGCGCGGGTGTTGTGTAATGGTAAGACCTCAGCCTTCCAAGCTGATGATACGGGTTCGATTCCCGTCACCCGCTCCAAAATCCCCCAAGTTACCATGATACGGCGCCTCGAAGGCGATTTGTGCCCTCTCGCCCAAAGATGAGACATCGCGGCGCTTGAGCTTAGGTGTCACGTTCCTTATGTGTCGGTGACACATAAAGACGGCAAGGTGCAATGGCTGACCCAACACGTATCAACGCAGACGAGCGCGAGAAATCCAAAGAGATCGGCGCTCTCAAGGGGCTTTGGCCTTTTCTCAAACCCTATGCGGGCAATATTGCCCTTGCGATGGTGTTTCTTGTCGTCACCTCGATGATCTCTCTGACGCTGCCTCTGGCGGCGCGGCGTGTGGTCGATAACTTCGAAGACGGTCTTAGCCCGCTGCTCAACCAATACTTCGGCGCTGCCATCGGGATCGTTGCGCTTTTGGCTTTGGGCACGGCGCTGCGCTATTATTTTGTGACCCGATTGGGCGAACGCGTTGTTTCGGACATCCGAGAGGCTGTTTTCAACCGCATGGTCGCAATGTCCCCTGCGTTTTACGAACGGATCATGACGGGCGAGGTTCTCAGCCGCATCACCACCGATACCACGCTGATCCTCTCGGTGATCGGTTCTTCGGTCTCTGTCGCGCTTCGCAATGTTCTTGTGTTTTTCGGCGGGCTGATCCTGTTGTTCCTGACCTCGCCCAAGCTGACCGGTCTTGTTCTGTTGATCGTGCCGCTGGTCATCGTTCCCATTGTTGTGCTCGGCCGCAAGCTGCGCAAACGCAGCCGCGAGCATATGGACTGGATCGCGGCTTCTTCTGGCAACGCTTCCGAGGCGCTTCTTTCGGTCCAAACGGTTCAGGCCTTTACCCAAGAGGGATCGGTGCGTTCCAAGTTCAACGATGTCACCGAGAAAAGTTTTGATGTGGCCTTGCAGCGGATCAAAACGCGGGCGCTTTTGACCTTCATCATCATTTTCATGATCTTCTCGGGTGTTGTCGGTGTGCTTTGGGTCGGTGCACGCGATGTTGCGGTCGGCGCGATGACGGTCGGCGAGCAGGTGCAGTTCGTGATCTATGCCATCATGGTCGCAGGCGCCGTCGGTGCTCTGACCGAAATCTGGAGCGAATTGCAGCGCGCGGCAGGAGCGACAGAACGTCTTGTCGAGCTTCTCAACGCCGAGGACAGCGTCGCCGATCAACCCGCTCCCGAAGCAGTGGGCGCAATGAACCGCGGCAAGATCGAGTTCGACCGCGTGACTTTCCACTATCCGAGCCGTCCGAATATGGCAGCGCTCGACGACATCAGCCTTACGGTTGCGCCGGGTGAAACGGTTGCTCTTGTCGGACCGAGCGGTGCGGGCAAGTCGACGATCATCCAGCTCTTGCTCCGGTTCTATGACCCCGAGGCAGGTTCTATCCGCATCGGTGGGCAGGACCTTCGCGAGGTCGCGCGCTCCGAGTTCCGCAAAGGCATCGCGCTCGTGCCGCAGGACCCTGTGATTTTTGCCGATACCGCGCGCGAGAACATCCGTTTCGGTCGCCCCGAAGCCACCGACGCTGAAGTTGAAGCCGCAGCCAAGGCCGCTGCCGCGCATGACTTCCTTTCGATCCTTCCCGATGGGTATGATACCTACGTGGGGGAACGCGGGGTGATGCTTTCGGGCGGTCAAAAGCAACGGATTGCGATCGCCCGTGCGATTTTGCGCGATGCGCCCATCCTCTTGCTCGACGAGGCGACAAGCGCTCTTGATGCGGAAAGCGAACGCTTGGTGCAACAGGCGGTCGACAAGCTGGCGCAGGATCGCACGACCCTGATCGTGGCGCACCGTCTTGCCACCGTGAAAAAGGCCGACCGCATCGTCGTGTTCGATCAAGGCCGTATTGTTGCCCAAGGCACGCATGACCAGCTTGTTGCCGAGGGTGGGCTTTACGCCCGTCTGGCCAAACTCCAGTTTACAGAAGGTCTCGCAGCGGAATAACGACGTTTCGCTGCGTAATCCTTGCGCCTTTAGATGTAATTCACCATCTTGATCTAAAGGGAGAAAGCCGCAGTCGCTGCGGCAGCAAGGGAGATTACTTATGCCTTACGCATCAGTTGCGGATCGTGACGCTATCGTTGCCGAAATGCCTTGGGAAAACCGAGAGTTGCCGACGACGACGTATGACTTGCTTTGTCAAACCGTCGACAAGTTTCCGGATCGCGACGCAACCAGCTTTCAGATTTTCTCCGACCCGACGAGCAAGAAGGAAACGCTGACCTGGCGCGAGCTCAAGGAAAAGGTGTGCCAGACCGCGAACATGCTGCGGGATCTCGGTGTGGGCGAGGATGATACCGTCGCCTATCTTCTTCCCAATTGCACCGAAGCGATCCTCACTTATATCGGCGGACAGATCGCGGGCAAAGTGAACCCGATCAACCCGCTTCTTGATGCCGAACATATTGCGGGCATCATGCGCGAGACCAACGCCAAGGTGCTAGTCACCCTGCGCGCCTTCCCCAAGACCGAGGTCGCACAAAAGGCCGCCGAAGCGGTCGCGCTTGCTCCGAATGTCAAGGCAGTGGTCGAGGTTGATCTGGTGCGCTACCTCACAGGAGCCAAGCGTCTGATCGTGCCGCTCATCCGACCCAAGGTGAAGGTGACGCACAAGGCCAAGGTCGTCGATTTCAATCGCACGATGACTACCAAATCCAAGTCGCTCTCATTCGCACCTTCGACTGAGGATCGCGTTGCCGCGCTCTTCCACACGGGCGGAACGACGGGTCTGCCCAAAGTGGCGCAGCACCGCTACTCGGGCATCGTCTACAACTCTTGGCTCGGAGCCCGTCTTCTCTTTACCGAGAAGGACGTGCAGATGTGTCCGCTGCCGCTCTTCCACGTTTTCGCAACCATCGTGTCGCTTGGTGCGTCGCTTTCGTCGGGTGCGCATTTTGTGATCCCGACGCCCCAAGGCTATCGGGGCGAGGGGGTATTCGACAATTTCTGGAAGCTCTGCGAGCGGTATAAGGCCACATTTATGATCACCGTGCCGACGGCCATGTCGGCGCTGATGCAAAGACCGGTGAATGCCGATATTTCGTCGCTCCGTCTTGCCTTTTGTGGCTCTGCGCCTTTGCCGCTCGAGCTTTACAAGCGGTTCGAGGCTGCCGCAGGCGTCACCATTTGCGAAGGCTATGGCCTCACCGAGGCGACCTGTCTTGTCTCGATTAACCCGCCTGACGGTGAGAAAAAGGTCGGCTCGATCGGGATTCCCTTCCCCTATACCGACGTCCAGATCGTCGATACCGCAACCCAGAAAGTTCTGGGCTGTGACGAGGTCGGGGAAATCTGTGTCTCGAACCCCGGTGTTTCGCTCGGACATACCTATACCGACGAAAGCAAGAACGTATCACTCTATTATCCCGGCCCCAAGAGCGAGACGCAGTATCTTCGCACGGGCGACCTTGGGCGACTGGATGCGGACGGCTATCTTTGGATCACGGGCCGCGCCAAGGATTTGATCATTCGCGGTGGCCACAACATCGATCCCGCCGATATCGAAGAGGTCCTTGCAGGTCATCCTGCCGTTGCTTTTGCAGGTGCGATCGGTCAACCCGACGCCCATGCAGGCGAGCTCCCCTGCGCCTATGTCGAATTGGTCGCGGGCGCGAGTGTGACCGAGGACGAGCTTTTGGCCTATGCCGCCGAGAATATCCACGAGCGCGCGGCCATTCCCAAGCACATCGAGATTCTGCCCGAACTGCCGAAAACCGCAGTCGGCAAGATATTCAAGCCCGATTTGCGCCGCCTTGCAATCACCCGTGTCTATAATGCGGCTCTGTCGAATGCGGATGTCGCCGCCGAAGTCGGCGAGGTTATCGAAGACAAGAAGCTCGGGCTTGTGGCCTGTCTCGTGAAAACGGGCACAGCCACCGATGATGACGTGGTCAAGGCGCTTGGTGCCTTTACACGTCCGTGGCGCTGGGCCTGACCTGAAACAAAAAACCCGCCTTTCGGCGGGTTTTTCTTTAAGTGCGAACTCCTGCGAAGCGCGCTTGCCATTCTTCGCGCTCATCGTCCGTGATCTTGCGGAAGAGGTTCTCGGGAACCTCGAATCCGTGACCCGCTTGCAGGGCGGAAAGAGCGGTTTCCACACTGTCGGGCCATGCGCTGTCCTCGGTCTTCATTGCGGCCAGCATGGTCGCGGCGGCATCGGGGATGAAGGGGGCCGAGAGGATCGCATAAAGACGGATGAGGTTGAGGCCGAACCGCACCTGCATTGCGGCCGTTTCGGGGTCTTCCTTGAAGGTGGACCACGGCGCGGCATCCTGAAGGTATTCGTTGCCGATCACCCAGATGGCGCGCAGCTCGCCTGCCGCCTTGCGCACTTCGATGGCATCCATAAAGCCTTGGTAAGCGGTCAGACGCTCGGAAAGAGCAGAGATGACCTCGGCTTCTTTGGCCCCGAAAGCGCCGCCGGCAGGAACCTCTTCACCGAATTTGGAGCGACAGAACTTGGTGATGCGGCTGACAAAGTTGCCGAGCACGTCGGCAAGGTCCTTGTTCACCGATTGCTGGAAGTTCTCCCAAGTGAATTCCGAGTCCGAGCTTTCGGGGGCGTGGCTGAGGAGCCACCAACGCCAATAGTCGGACGGAAGGATTTCAAGCGCCTGATCCATAAACACCCCGCGTCCGCGCGAGGTCGAGAATTGGCCACCGTCATAGTTCAGATAGTTGAACGATTTGATGTAATCGACGAGCTTCCACGGCTCGCCCGACCCCAAGATCGTGCAGGGGAACGAAAGCGTGTGGAATGGCACGTTATCCTTGCCCATGAACTGGGTATAGGTCACGTCCTCGGCGCCTTTGTCGGTGCGCCACCAGCGTTCCCAATCGCTGCCCTTGCCGGCTGCGACCCATTCTTGCGAACAGGCGATGTATTCGATGGGCGCATCGAACCAGACATAGAAAACTTTGCCTTCCATCCCAGGCCAATCCTGATCGCCCTTTTTCACAGGCACACCCCAGTCAAGGTCGCGGGTGATACCGCGGTCCTGAAGGCCGTCGCCGTCACGCAGCCATTTCTTGGCGATGGAGGTGGTCAGGACGGGCCAGTCGGTTTTGCTGTCGATCCATTCCTCAAGCTGGCCGCGAAGCTGCGTCTGGCGGAGATAGAGGTGCTTGGTCTCGCGCATTTCAAGGTCGGTCGAGCCCGAAATCGTCGAATGCGGGTTGATAAGGTCCACGGGATCAAGCTGTTTTGTGCAGTTGTCGCATTGATCGCCGCGCGCACTGTCGAAACCGCAGTTGGGGCAGGTGCCTTCGATATAACGGTCGGGAAGATAACGCCCGTCCGCATGGCTATACATCTGCTTTTCATTGACCTCGGCAATCAGCCCCGCTTCGGCCAGACGGCCTGCGAAATGCTGGGTCAGCTTGTGGTTCTCCTGCGAGGACGAGCGACCGAAATGGTCAAAGGACAAACGGAAGCCTTCGGCGATCCTTGCCTGCACTTCATGCATTTCGGCGCAATACTCGGCAACGGGCTTGCCGGCTTTGGCAGCAGCAAGCTCGGCGGGCGTGCCATGTTCATCGGTGGAGCAGAGGAACAGGACCTCGTGTCCACGGCCGCGCTGGTATCGCGCAAAGAGATCGGCGGGAAGCTGGCTTCCCACGAGGTTCCCAAGGTGTTTGATCCCGTTGATGTAGGGGATGGCCGAAGTAATGAGATGGCGTGCCATACGTGCCTCTTGATCAGATTTGCTAGCGGTTTAACGCGCCCAAGGCCAAAGGGCCAGTGCCTTGGGAAAGCCCGAGCGCTTTGGGAGGTAAAAAGTCACCCCCCCCTTGCCCTCGGCTAAGATAAGGCTAGGGTTTGCCCGCAAATAAGGGGAGCGACATGGAAAAGATTGCACTTGGCCGCACGGGGATCGAAGTCACCAAGTGGTGCCTCGGCACGATGACCTTTGGAACCCATACCAAACAGGATGACGCGGACCGCCAACTCGATATGGCTCTGGATGCAGGGATCAATTTCGTCGATACGGCCGAGATGTATCCCGTCAATCCGGTGGCCAAGGAAACGGTCGGGATGACCGAAGAAACCATCGGCAATTGGATCGCCAAATCGGGGCGTCGCGGCGAGTATATCCTCGCCACCAAGGTATCGGGGCCGAACGGCGGTTTCTTCCGAGACGGTCGGAGCTTTGATGGGTCGAACATCGAACAGGCCATCGACGACTCGCTGCGTCGTTTGCAGACCGATTACATCGACCTTTACCAACTCCATTGGCCGCTGCGCGGGTCCTATCATTTCCGCCAGAACTGGGGCTTTGCCGCCAAGCCGAACAATCGTCAGAAAACGCTTGATCATATGGCGGGTGTGCTGACCGCACTTCAGCGCGCCGTCGGTGCGGGCAAGATCCGCGCCTTTGGTCTCTCGAACGAAAGCGCTTGGGGCACCACGCGCTGGATCGACGTTGCCGAACAGGTCGGCGGGCCGCGCGTGGCCAGTATCCAGAACGAATATTCGCTGCTCTGCCGTCTCTATGACACCGATCTTGCCGAGGTTGCGGTGAATGAAGACGTGCTTCTTGCGTCCTACTCGCCGCTGGGCTGTGGACTTTTGACCGGCAAATACCAGAACGGCGCGTTGCCCGAAGGCAGCCGCCTTGCGCTCAATGGCGATCTCGGCGGGCGCAAGACAGACCGCGTTTTCGCGGCGACACAGGCCTATCTCGATATCGCTGCCAAACACGGGCTTGATCCTGTGCATATGGCAATGGCGTGGCAGGATACGCGGCCTTTCCCGATTTCGGCGATCTTCGGTGCCACAACAAGCGCACAGCTCGAGCGTATCCTTGCAGGAAAAGATGTGAAACTTGGTCAAGACGTTCTGAAGGACATCGAGGCTGCGCACAAAGCGCACCCGATGCCATTCTAGGATGCGCGCGGCAATTCTATTGACCGCGTTCTTGGGGCTTGCCGCCTGTGGTGGCGGGCTCTTCGAGAGCTATCGTGACCAAAGCGTTGCGATTTCCTCGCAGGCGAATTTCCTGCCCGAGCGGTATTTGGGAACTTGGCACGAAGTGGCGCGGTTTCCTGTGCCCTTCGAGCGGAACTGCGTCGGCGTGACCGCCGATTACGGGCAAAATAGCGATGGCACGATTTCCGTCTTCAACACTTGTCGCAATGCGGACGGAAGCGTGCGCTCCACGATCAAGGGCAAAGCGGATATCGTCGGGCCGGGACGGCTCAAGGTCAGCTTCCCGTCCATTCCCTTTGTTAAATCCGACTATTGGGTGCTCTGGGTCGATCAGGACTATCGCACAGCCGTGGTCGGCGCGCCGAACGGTCAATCGGGTTGGATCCTGAACCGGACCCCCGATATCTCGGCCGATCGTTTACAGGCGGCCAAGGATATTCTGGGCTATAACGGTTACGATCTGTCGCGGCTCGAGGTGTTGAAATAAGCCTCGAGCGGGCTTTGACCACCCAAACGTGCGATCGTGTTGGCCTCGTCGTTGTTGCGAAAGAACGGCACCGAGACCGGCGGGCCTTTGCGATCAAGGTTCGCCGCGACTTCGGCCAGCACGCATTCGGTGATGAAGGGAAGGTCGAACTTGCGCGCCTGCGACAGCGGTATCCACTGAAGATGTGAAAGCTCGTCCTCGGCGCGGGAAAAATCATCGGGGTCCGAGGACAGCCGCGACGCATCCACGAGGAAAAAGCGGGCGTCGAAACGACGGGGGCGACCTTTGGGTGTCACGGCGCGAAAGATGAACTCAAGGCCCTCGAAACTCGGGATATGGCCCGTTGCTGCGTAGCCGCGCCAGCCCTTGGGCGCGCCTTCCCAAGTCTCTCTGGAGCCAAGAACAAGCCCCGTTTCCTCGAACAACTCACGAATAGCGGCAGCGGCAAGGGCGGCAGGCAACATGGCGCTCTGCATCGCAAGACGCTCTGCGCAGACTTCTGACAAGGCGCCCGCCACAGGAACAGTGGCATCCACGGGATCGACCGCCCCACCCGGAAAAACGAACTTTCTGGGCATGAAAGCCGCGTTTTCACCTCGCTGCCCCATAAGGATCGAAGGATTGGTGTCGCGGTCTTTGATGACGACAAGCGTCGCTGCATCGCGAATTGGAGTGTCCGACATAGAAGTCCCTTATGGTTTCAAAGGGGCTTAGTCCTCGGACCGTCCGAAGCCATGCATGCGCTTGGCCCATTGAATGCCGACCACAAGCCCTTTGAGCCTTGGTAGCAGGAAAAGCGAGAGCGCAACACAGCCAACGGTAAAGATCGTCGCCATAACCATCGGATCGGGACGGAACTGGACAAAGACGATATGGATCAGCGGCGCCATAAGGTGTCCGACTACGAGGATGGTCAGATAGGCGGGACCGTCGTCCGCACGATGGTGCGACAGCTCTTCGCGGCACGCAGGGCAACGATCGTTCACCTTGAGATAGCCGGCAAACATCGGGCCTTCGCCACAGCTCGGGCAACGGCGGCGCAAGCCACGCATTACGGCCGTTTTGGTCGAGCGTTCTTCGGTGGTGATATCGGTCGTATGGATCATGCAGCATCTCCGGTTCGCGCTACACATGCGACTTTCGGCCGAACAAAGAAAGAGGACATTCTGTCCTAGGGGGGCGTTCGGCAAAAATGCGCGAAAAAAATCGCAGCGGCGCGACGGAAGCGGAAGCGAGGGGCGTATTACAGTCGATCACGGCAGTTGAGGGCCTGATCTGAACCCAATCGACGACCTCGTTAAAGGATAGAAAAATGAAAAAGCAAATCGTTCTCGCCGCTCTTCTTGCCGCTCTGGGCACCACTGCCGCCTATGCAGACATGGGGCGCGGCTTTGGTGGGGCACAGGCTCCGAGCTTTGCCGAACTTGACGCGGATGGTGACGGCAATGTCACGCTCGCCGAGATCGAAGCCATTCCTGCGGCCCGTTTCGCAGCGGCCGACACCGATGGCGATGGCACGCTGAGCGCCGAAGAAATCGCCGCGATGGTTGCCGCGCAGGCGACCGCACGCTCGACCGATATGGCGACAAAGATGCTGGAACGGCTCGATGCCAATGACGACGGCGTTCTGAGCGCGGACGAAATGACCCCCAAGGCAGGGGATCGTTCCGAGCGCATGTTCTCGCGCCTTGATGCGGATTCGGACGGCAACATCACCCAAGATGAGTTCGACGCAGCCGCAGCCGCCCGCCCTGAGCGCGGCGGTGAAGGAAAAGGCGGCAAGGGTGGTCATGGCGGCGAAGGCCACGGCAAAGGTGGACGCGGAAACTAATCCCCCCGCGCCTTGGGGGTCCGCCTGCGCGGGCCTCCTCTCTTCCTACCGAGTGATTGCCACGCGCTGGCCAAGCAGATAGCACTTTGGACGATGACACTAGCTGCCTTGCAGGACACTGAAATTCCCGATGGAGCGCTCCTCGTTGCTTATGCCAACGGAGATCGAGATGCTGCGCGCATTCTGGCGGGACGGCTTGCACCGCGCATATTGGCTCAGGCGTATCGTATGCTCGGGGATCGGGCCGAGGCCGAAGACGTCACCCAAGAGGCGTTGATCCGCCTTTGGCGCATCGCACCTGAGTGGCGGCAGGACGAGGCGCAGGTTTCGACATGGCTTTATCGCGTGGCCTCGAACCTCTGCACCGACCGTCTTCGCAGGCGCAAAAGAAGCGTGGGTATCGACACGATTGCAGAGCCCGAAAGCGGGGCTCCTTCGGTCGCAGAAGAGATGCAGGATCGAGCACGACACAAGGCGCTTCAGGAGGCTTTGTCCGAGCTTCCCGAACGGCAGGCCCAAGCGGTCGCATTGCGTCACCTCGACGGGCTCGGAAACCCCGAGATCGCCGAGATCATGGACATCAGCGTTGAGGCCGTCGAAAGCCTGACAGCGCGTGGGAAAAGAGCGCTGGCCGCACTTCTGGCCGGCAGGAAAGCTGAATTGGGGTATGAAAATGACCACTGAAAAGCCCGATATGAACGATTTCGAACTCGACGAGATTTTCGCTTCTGCGCGGCGCACGACGCCCGAAGTAAGCGATGATTTCATGACGCGACTCCTTGCGGATGCGGCGATGGTTCAGGACGAGTGGTCGGCGCCCCCCGTGGAGAAAATAACAGAAAGCGGCGGGCTGTTGACCCTTGTTTGGAGCATGCTCGGCGGCTGGGTGGGCACAGGCGGGCTTGCCGCCGCTGCGATCACGGGACTTTGGATCGGGATTGCACCGCCCGATGCGCTTTCCGTCATTGACGATGCGATCTGGGGCACAAGTGTTGACCTGACCGTGTTTTCTTCGGACGATGTTTTGGGTGTGGAGGGCTAAGCGATGAGTGACCAACCGAAATCCCGCTTTCAAAAACTGACAGAGGGCAAGGCGCTCAAGATCGCCTTTGTCATTTCGCTCGCCTTGAACGTCATGATCCTCGGCGTGATCGGGGGTGGCCTGCTCAACGGCAAACGCCCCGCCCCGATGGGGGGGTATGACGTCAGCTTGGGTGAATTCGGCAAGGCCCTGTCTCGTGACGACCGCGCCAAAATCCGCGAGGATCTGCGGGCGAACCCGAGTTTCAGGCTTCCGTCGCGCGGCGCGCGCGAAGAGTCGGTGCGTGCGTTCATTACGGCCGTGCGCGCTGAACCCTTTGACGTAGGTGTGATCGAAGACCTCTTTGCCGCTCAACGCGACCGCGGTGCGTTGGCGATGCAGGCGGGGCAGGAGGCTTTGATCAAGCGACTTGTCGAAATGGATGCGCAAGAGCGCAACGCCTTTGCCGACCGCGTCGAGCATTTCGCGACAAGAGGCAAACAGGACGACCGCTAGGAGGCGAGGGCGCTCACGCTGACCATGTTGCGCCCCGCAAGCTTTGAGCGATAGAGCGCCGCGTCCGCCCGCTCCAGCGGTGAGGACAGCCGATCACCGAGCGTGCCGCCCAGAGCCACTCCGATCGAGACCGTCATGCCGATGGCGCCCCCAGCCAATTCCGCATAGATCGGCGTGCTTTCGATCCGGTCGCGCAGCCTTTCGGCCATCGCTTCGGCGGATTTGAGATCGGCCTCGGGCATCACCACCACGAATTCTTCGCCGCCAAAGCGCGCAACAAGATCATTCGAGCGCGTCCCCTGTTTGAGGAGCGCGGCGATAGAGACAAGCGCCTGATCCCCGACGGCATGGCCATAGGTGTCGTTGATCCGTTTGAAATGGTCCACATCGATGGCAAGGATCGCATAGGTCGTCGCATTTTCGCGCGCATGCTCGGCAATCGCCTGGATATGCGGTTCGGCATAGCGGCGGTTGTGAAGTCCCGTAAGCGGATCGGTCAATGCGGCTTCGACCCCGTTCCGTAAGGTGGCGCGCAGTCGTTCGAGCTTTTGCTTGCGGTAATGTAGCTTGCCGATGCGAAGGGTGATTTCGTCGTGGCTCGCGTCACCCGAAACCGTGTCCGACGCTCCGAGATCGAGAGCAAGCGCCGCGATGGCCGACCCATCCTCGGGCGTGATGACCAACTGTTCGGCGCTCCGCGTGTCGGCCCTGCTCCGCAGCTCTGTGATGAGCCGAAGAGCTTTGCCTTGGCCGAGGGGGTCCTGACCCCCGCGGGCGTCGATCAACAGAACATCGGGCGGTGGGGCATTCTGGGGAAAAGGTTGCGCAGGATCGAGACAGCTCACGATAAAGCGCCCGCCTGTTTCCAAGGCCTGCACCAGCGCGCGTGCCCGAATTGGAATATGCGTCAGGATCAGAACCCGAGCGGGGCGACCGAAGCCATCACTGTGTTCGGAAAAACCCAAAGCGCGCTCGGTAACGAAACCGAGCGGCCGTTCGCCCGTATGCATCCGCAAAAGGCTTCGGATACGGGCAAAAAGATGGGCGTCGCTGGTGCTTTGATCCAAGGCATCATCGGCCCCAGCGGTAAGCCAATCCGTGCGCTTGCGCTTGTCGCTCGCCCCGAAGGCGAGGATGGGAATATGGCTCGTCTCGGACCCGAGCCGAAAGGCTGCACAGAATTCGCGGATGGCGGGATAACCTGTGCCCATTGCGGCAATAAGAAGGTCGGGTTTCCCTTCGGCGAGTGCGATCTTGGCGTCCTCGGAACTGGCGCAGCCGATCACGTCGAAGCCGACACTCTGAAGCCGCACCTTGAGGAGAATGCGATGTGTCGTCGACGGATCGAGGACAAGAATTTTCCCTGACATGTTGAATTTCCTCGCGCGATGCGGATAGCTCCGATTTGAGTCAAAGTGACCCAAAGTTGTTAAGAAACCATTGCCATCGGCACGGGAGCATCCATGAAACCTGAACAGGCTGAAACACTCGCGCTGCGCGCTCTTGCTTGGCTTGCGGGAAATGACGAGCTTTGCCCCATCTTTATGGGGTCAACCGGCACATCGGTCGATGATATGCGGGAGAGGGCGGCGGACCCGACCTTTCTGGCCTCGGTGCTCGAATTCCTCACTATGGATGACGCTTGGGTGGTCGCGTTTTGTGATGCCCATGCCTATGCCTATGAAGAGCCGCTAAGGGCGCGCTATGCACTTCCGGGTGCGGAGCATGTGCATTGGACATGAAGGGACTTGTTTTCGACAAAGACGGCACGCTCTTCGATTTCAACGCGACATGGGGGCCTTATGCCAAGCAGTTGCTGATCGAGCTGGCGCGTGATGACGACCATCTCGCGGCGCTGGCGGCCCTCATGGGGGTGAAGATCGACGAAGAGCGGTTCACCGCCGAGAGTGTCTTTATCGCCGAGACCGCCAAGGTCTGGACCGCGCTCCTTGTGCCGCATCTCGATATCTCGCAGGACACTCTTTTTGCATTGGTCAGTGAAAAGGCAAAAGCGGTGCCGCAGGTGCCTGTGACGGATCTTTTCCCCTATCTCTCGGGTCTGAGGGACCAAGGCTATGTGCTCGGGATTGCGACCAATGATACCGAAGGCCCCGCGCGGGCGCATCTGGCAGCACACGGTATTCTGGATCTATTCGACTTTATCGCAGGTGCAGACAGCGGCTATGGTGCCAAGCCCGAGGCAGGCCAGCTCGCCGCGTTTTGCGAGCGGACGGGCCTCGCTGCCAAGGACTGTGTCATGATCGGGGACAGTCTTCACGATCTGCACGCCGGTCAAAAGGCAGGCATGACGCCGGTGGCGGTCCTGACGGGGCCGATGCCGCGGCATGTGCTTGCGCCCCATGCCGCAACTGTGTTGGAGACGATTGTCGATCTTCCCGATTGGCTCAGTTCGTCGCGCCCGTGCACTCGGCCAGAGTGACGAGAATACCGCCGAGCAAGGCACGATAATACTCCGCACCCGTCAATTCCGCATTCCCAAGCGGATTGACCATCGCGATGTTCGCCTCGGTGCCTTCGGCAACCAGCGCCGCAAGATCGGGATTGCTCTGAGGGTCGGTGAGGATGCAGGAAATTCCCTGCGCAACGACCTGTTCCTTGAGGACAGCGATATGCGCAGGACCGGAAGCCGAAGCATCCGAGAGCGCGATGGCCCCCGATGCAGGCAGATCGAGCGCGGTTTCGAGGTACTGGAAGCTATCGTGAGAGACGAGGTAGCCCTTGCCACGGAGTTTCTCGGCCTCTGCCTTGAGCGCGGTTTCAAGGGCGCCCATCTCCATCGCAAAGGTCTGGGCATTGGCCGAGACTTCGACACCGGCGAGGTTGTTCTGGGTCAGGACATCGGCCAAGGTCTCGGCCCATGCAGCCGCGTTGAGGGGCGAGAGCCACGCATGAGGGTCGAAATCGCCATGCCCATGCCCGTGGTCGACTTCGTGCTCGTGTTCCTCGTGGTTCTCGACGTGCCCGATCGCTTCGAGATCGCGCAATGGCAACGGCGTCCACCCTTGGGTTTCGAAGGCTTCGATGATGATCGTCTCGCCATCGAGGCTCTCGAGAGCCTGCTCCATCCAAGGCGACATTCCTTCGCCCGACCAAAAGACCACATCAGCGCCGTGCAGCATCCGTGCATCCGAGGGCCGCATCGCGAAATCATGGGGCGAGCCACCTTGAGGTAGGAGCGCGCGGACCTCGACATCTGGCCCGACAACCGCAGAAGCGATCGCTGCAAGCGGTGGAATATCGGTCACAATGGTCAGCGATTGCGCATGGGCGGGCAGCGCAAGGAGCAAAAAGGGCAGGGATCGAATCAGCATGGTTCTTCTTGTGCAATTTGAATGGGTCGGATATATGAGTTACGTTATAACATCACAAGGCTTGATTTGATGACGGGTGCAAAAGGCTTTTCCCACCACGATCACCACAGTTGCGTGCACGATGCGATTGCCTCTGCCGAGCGCTCTTGTGCGGATCAAGGGCTCCAGCTCACCCCTGTGCGGCGGCGGGCGCTGGAAATCCTGCTCGAGTCGCATCAGGCGATGGGGGCCTATGACGTGCTTGCGCGTCTGGACAAGGACGGGTTCGGCTCGAAACCGCCCGTCGCCTATCGTGCGCTCGGGTTCCTTGTGGACAACGGCTTTGCCCATCGCATCGAACGGCTCAATGCCTTTGTGGCCTGCACCCATCCCGGAGCGGAGCACGACCCTGCCTTTATGATCTGTCGCAGCTGCCACAAGGTGGCCGAAGCCGAAGCGCCGCGCGGTGCGCTTCTCAAGGGGAGCGCCGATGAAGCAGGCTTTGTGATCGAGCAAACCGTCATGGAAGCCGAGGGGCTTTGTCCTTCGTGTCAGGGGGGCAAAGCTTGATCCTTCTGGAAGCAAAGAACCTTTCTGCAGGACATGGCGGAGAACAGGCCGTTCTCGAGAACGTGTCCCTGACCATCAGACGTGGTGAAATCGTCACCATTGTCGGGCCGAACGGGTCGGGAAAATCGACGCTCCTTCGGTCGCTCATCGGGGCGATCAAACCGACGGGCGGGCGGATCGAACGGAAATCGGGGCTCAAGATCGGTTACGTGCCGCAAAAGCTCCATATCGACCCGACCTTGCCGATGACCGTGCGGCGCTTTCTCGATCTGCCGCATCGGGTCAGTGATGCAGCCGCTGGTGCCGCCTTGGTCAAAGCGGGGGCGCCCGACCTTGAGGATCGGCAAATGACCCGTCTTTCGGGCGGGCAGTTCCAGCGCGTCCTTCTGGCGCGTGCGATCCTGAGCGAGCCCGACCTTCTGATCCTCGACGAAGCAACGCAGGGCCTTGATCAACCGGGGTCCGCGCATTTCTATCGCCAGATAGAAGAGGTGCGCGATACGCTCGGCTGCGCGGTTCTGATGGTCAGTCATGAACTTCACGTGGTGATGAGCGCATCCGACCGCGTGATCTGTCTCAACGGGCATATCTGCTGCGAAGGCTCGCCGGCTGTCGTCTCGGCTGCGCCTGCCTATCGCGAGCTCTTTGGCACGGGGACGGGCGGGGCGCTTGCGCTCTATCGTCATGAACACGACCACGATCATGACCATCACCATGCCCACGATGATCATCACCACCCCCATCACAAGCACCACGAGGATGCGCATTGATGTTTGACGATTTCTTGGTGCGCGCGGCTTTGGCAGGCGTCGGGACCGCGCTTGCGGCAGGTCTTTTAGGGTGTTTCGTGGTTTGGCGCCGGATGGCCTATTTCGGTGATGCAACGGCCCATGCGGCGATCCTCGGAGTGGCGCTTGCTCTGGGGTTCTCGGTTTCGATCTTCGTCGGTGTGGCGGGGATCGCGCTGCTCATGGCGCTCAGCATCTTTGCACTTACCGGCAAGGGCTATGCGGTCGATACGGTTCTAGGCGTTCTGGCGCACGGGGCGCTGGCAACGGGGCTTGTCGCCGTCTCGTTGATCCCAGGCGCGCGAATCAACCTTGATGCCTATCTCTTCGGGGATGTTCTCACCGTTTCCAAAACGGATCTTGCGATTATTTGGGGCGGGGCGCTTGTTGTAGCGCTTGTGCTTTGGCGGCATTGGTCTGCGCTTCTGACCTCGACGCTGAACCCCGATCTCGCCTATGCCGCTGGGCTGAACCCGAGACGTGAGCAACTCGTTCTCACGCTTCTTCTTGCTGCCGTGGTGGCGGTCTCGATCAAGGTGGTCGGGGCGCTGCTGATCACGGCGCTTTTGGTTATTCCCGCCGCAACCGCCCGTGGCTTGTCGCGCACGCCCGAGCGGATGGCGTTCATCGCAGCGGGTTTGGGGGCCTTTGCGGCGTTGGGGGGATTGGGCGTTTCGCTTTATCTCGATACGCCCGTCGGTCCCTCGATCGTCGTGGTTGCGGCCGCCATGTTCGGCGGCTCGACCCTCGCGACCGCGATGCGCCGCTAGACGTCCATCCAGATCGTCACGGGGCCGTCATTGACGAGCGAGACCTTCATGTCCGCGCCGAACTTGCCGCAGGCCGTGGGGATGCCGAGTGCCGCGACATCCTTTTTGAAAAGCTCATAGAGCCGCTCGCCCTCGTCGGGGTGGGCGGCATAGCTGAACCCCGGACGGTTTCCACGGGATGTGTCGGCGGCAAGAGTAAACTGGCTCACGATCAAGGCCGAGCCGCCGATGTCGAGGATCGAGCGGTTCATCTTGCCGTCTTCGTCCTTGAAAATGCGCAACTTTGAAATCTTGGCGGCAAGTTGGGCGCTTTTGGCATCCTCATCCCCGTCCATGGCGCAGATGAGGATCAACAGACCCTCACCAATTTCGCCGATGACTTCCCCGTCGACCTTGACCGAAGCTTCGGTGACGCGTTGGAGAAGCGCTCTCATAGCTCGTTTGCCCATGGCGGGTTTGCACCCGCGCGCGAGACGGTCACAGCCGCCGCCTGCACCCCAAGGGTCAGCGCCGCGCGGATCGACGTTTCATCAAGCGTCTTGAGCGCCTGCTTTTCAAGGGCACCGCGCTTGTAGAGCGCAGCCAGAACGCCCGCGTTGAAAGTATCGCCCGCGCCGACCGTATCAACGACTTCGACTTTGTTGGCGGGGACTTCGACAACGTGCTGGTTGGTATAGCCGACCGCACCTTCGGCCCCTTTGGTGATGCAGACGAGACGTGCGCCCATGTGCAGGATTTCACGCGCCATGGCTTCGATGTCGTCGCCGCCCATGAGCCAAGCGAGGTCTTCGTCCGAGAGTTTGACGATATCGGCATGACGGAACATGCGGTCGATGCGGGCGCGATAGCTCTCTTCGTCCTTGATGAACGAGGGGCGGACATTGGGGTCGATCATGGTCACGCGCTTGGTGCTCTCGCGGATCATCAAGGCCTCATAGGTCGCACCGCAAGGTTCGACCACCAGTGAGATCCCGCCAAAGAACAGCGCGTCCGCAGTGACGGTCGGAAGGTCATCCATGGAAAGCATGCGGCCCGCAGTGTTTTCATCATAGAAGGCATAGGTCGCCTGACCGTTGACCAGCTTCACATAGGCCACGGTCGAGGGGCGATCCGAAATCGCACAGGCCGAGGTGTCGACCTTGGACTCTTTGAGCGAGTTCAAAAGGATGTCACCGAGGAAGTCGCTCGCGATCCCGGAGAAAAACGCCGAAGGTGCGCCGAGACGTCCAAGCGCGATGGCCGTGTTGAAGACCGCGCCGCCCGCATAGGGGGCATAGGCGTCTTCACCCGCTTCGGATTTGCGCGGGAGCATGTCGATGAGGGCTTCACCACAAGACAGGATCATTGGGGTCACTTTCTCCAAAAGGCGCCGTTAGCGCAATCATTTGACCAAAGGGGGTGCAAGAATTGCGACCTCAGGTCAAGTGTTATTGATTTTGCGCAGCGATGTAGCCCACAATTCCCGCAGCGATAAGCCCCAAGATGACGGCAAAGGCGATCTTCCACGCAGAATAGGGCCGTTCGCCCTGAACTTTGCCCGTCTGTCCGTTGACCACAAAACGATAGCTTTTGCCGCGATACTTGTAAGCGGCAAGCCAGACAGGAAGCAGGATATGCTTGAACGTCACATCCTTGATTGTGGTATTGACCGAAGACACCCGTTGATGGTCGCCGCCGATGTCGAACTTGATGTCGCGCAAGATGATCGCGTCCATGATCTGACGCCCCTCGGTATAGCCGTCGCTCAGATCGACCTGATAGCCCTCGGCCCGAAATCCCGCCAGAAAATCGGCGGAATAGGGCAGTAGGGCCGACAGGTCCCAAGGCTGAAGTGCATCGGTGTATTTCTTGGGGAGCGAGCGCGAGGCAAGGACAAGCACATCGTCAAAGAACCGTGCGACGCGGCCCGAAACATTATGCCAGCGTGTCTTGCGGACCTGAACCGTCTCGCGCTTGCCGTCACGGACGACGGTTTGTGTTTCGTAATAGTCGTCGCCGCGTTGGCCCGTGTATTGGGTCTTGGTATCGGCATCAAAGGTCCAGTAGGGCACATAGATGCCGTTCATCTTGCGCCCCTTGCGCGCATATTCCCTAAGACCGTTCGGAGCGAACCAAAGACTGCCCAGCCACGCATTCATCGCCTCGTGGGCCTGCGGTTCCGAAAGCGCGAAAGGCACTACGCCTTTGGGCTTGATCTGGCGGTGCGCCCCTGTGTCGGTGACGACGGGGGTTGCGCAAAACGGGCATTCGGCGGAGTGGATGCTTTCGTCGAACTCGAAGGAGGCGCCGCAATTCTGGCAGTCCACATTCCGTGTTACTTCGATTTCGGCCTGCGGCAGCTGGTCGCGGATCGCGGCCTCGAAATCGAGCTCGCGGATGGCTTCCCCCGTAAAAGCGCCCTTTTCCACGGCTTCGGTATTGCCGCAAAAATCACAGATCAAACGGTCTGCGCCCGGCTCGAAGCGCATATCTGCGCCGCATTGATGACAGGGAAAACGGTGTTCTACGGGTGTTTGGCTCATGGGTCAGATTTTCGAAATTTCGGGTCCGGGGGGCTAACAGAATTTTTTGGGTGGCCGTTAAAGAGCAGTTATTCAAGAGGCAATTATGACGACACAAACACTACGTTCCGAAATTGATGCCGCCCTCGCTGCGCATGATCTTTGGAAGCAGAAATTGACAACGGCCGCCCATAACAAAGACCGCGAGCTTCCTGTCGGCACGATCTGCCGAGACGACCAATGCACCTTTGGAAAGTGGTATTACTCACAGCCCGAGGATCTCCGTTTTAGCCGAACGCCCTATATGGTTCGCAAACTTCATTCCGATTTCCATCTCAATGCAGGTAAAGTCGCGCTTGACTTGGCTCGGGGCGAATTCGACGAGGCTCTCAAGCGTTTGGAGAGCCCCGCCTATAAGAACGCCACCGCCGAATTGACCAAAGCATTGGTGGAGTGGCGCGAAGCGTAATCAGCCTGCGGGCGGCGGCGGAGGGGGCGGCAGGATCGTAAAGAGCTGTGCAAGCTCCGCCACATCGCCCGCCGCTTTCCAGCCGTCCTGCCCCGCGGTCCAGACCAGCGTTTCGCGTTTGAGCGCGCCATCGCTAGCCATACGGCCCAAGGCTGCCTTGGAGAAGGGACCCTTGGTCGCGCCGTTTTCCGCGATATGCCAGACATGTTCGACAGGTGGCGGCGGGGGCGCAACGGGGGCCGCTTGCGGCGCAGCACCCCAAGGGCCTTGGGTCATTGTCTGTTGGCCCATAGCCATACCCATCGCCGCGCCCATACCTGCACCCATCGCCTGACCCATGGCAGAGCCTTCGGCGCCCATGGCTTCGGCGGCTTTCCACTTCATGTGATCGTCAAGGTTGCCTGCAATGCCGCGGCTCGTGCGGTCATCCAGTGCCTTTTCGACTGCAGGCGGGAGCGAGATATTCTCGATATAAAGCTCGGGGATGGTCAGACCGTATTGCGAGATGATCGGATCGATTGCCTTGGCAACCAGAGCGCCGACCTCGGCCGTATTGGCCGCCATGTCGAGAACGGGAATTCCCGACTGCGCTATGGCGCGGCTGAATTCCTGAACAATGATATTGCGGATCTGGAACGTGATCTCGTCGGCGGTGAATTCGCCGTCGGTGCCGACGATTTCCTGCATGAACTTGGCGGCATCGCCCACTTTGACCGTATAGGTGCCGAAGGCGCGGATGCGGGTCGGCCCGAATTCGGGGTCGCGGAGCATGATCGGGTTCTTGGTGCCCCATTTGAGATTGGAGAACCGCGTCGTGTTGATGAAATAGATCTCGGACTTGAACGGCGAGCGGAACCCGTGGTCCCAATGCTGCAAAGTCGTCATGATCGGCATGTTGTTGGTCTCGAGCATATAGAGGCCCGGAGTGAACACATCGGCGAGTTGGCCTTCGTGGATAAAGACCGCAGCTTGACCTTCGCGGACGGTGAGCTTCGCGCCGTATTTGATGGCATGACCCTCGCGCTCGAACCGCCAGACCATCGTGTCGCGGCTATCATCGGTCCAGTGGATGACGTCGATAAATTCGCCTGAGAGAAAATCCAAAATGCCCATCTGAAATGGCTCCTTCTACATCGTCGTTTCGGCCATGAGTTCGCGGGCGATCTCACGGGCAATAGGGGCGGCTTCGGCGGCGGTCATGCCTGTGCGAAACCGTTTGTCGTAAAGCATCTTGAGCAAAAACTCGTCATGACGCGTCAGCGTGCCGAATTCTTCGTTGTCGTTGAAAATCGAAGGGCTGGCACGCGAGTAATCATTGGCAAGGCCCATGCCTTGGGCGAGTTCCTCGTGAACGCAGGTAAGGCGCAAGAGGTCGGGATGCTCGCCACGGATGATCGCAACCGCACGGTCGTAGGTGACGCCATCGGCTTTGAAAATCCCGATCACAAGGCAAAGCTGATCCTTGGGCAGATTGAGCGTATAGCGCACCGTGCTTTCGGACAGACCCGGCGCGATCTGGTTCAATTCGGGGCCAAGTCCGAGACGGTCTTCCTCGTTCACGATATAGACGTGGAAATTGGCGTTCTGGGCACTTGCACCGAAACTGATCGGGACGCCCGTCAGATCCGAAAGCCGTTTGGCATAGGACTGAACGCTCCCGTAATCCTTGGCCCTGATCTGGCTCGGAACGGTGTCGCCGAACGCAAGGCGCATACGGATCGGGGTTTCCCAGCGGCGCAGCTTCGACAAGGTCGCCTGCGCTTTGAGATCACCGCCGCGCGCCACATATTCATCAAAGAGCGCGATACGCACGAAATTATTGGCAAGCTGGGTGTCGGTGAACGGCGTATCGGGGCCGCCGCCGTCCGTTCTCAGCAAGCCTTGGGTCAACTGATCCTGTTGCCAGCGGCGGTAATAGACGGCCAGTTCTTCGCTTGCTCCCGTCGGAGCGGGCGCGAACTCATCGTCAAAGGCATCATCGGCTTGCGGCGCGATGGTGCTCGGGAGCGGCTCGATCGGAGGCGTTTGGGACGGGAGCATGGTGCAGGCCCCGAGCAAAAGCCCGAGCGTAAGTCCTGCAATATTCGCTCCCGTCCTCATACTTTACGAGTTTACCGAAGTCGCGATGGTATCGCCAGTGCCCGTTGCACGCGCTTTGGCCGATGCCAGCGTCGCTTTGAGCTCGGCTTCCATGGTCTGAAGCTCGGCTTCTGCGGCAGCGCGCTTGCGCTTGCCTTCGTCGGCGATTTCGAGGCTCTCGTTGATCGTCGCGATAAGGGTCGCGTTGGCCTGCTTGACCGCTTCGATATCGAAGACGCCGCGCTCCATCTCGGTGCGGACGATCTTGTTTGCATCGCGCAGGTTGTTGGCATTCGCGGTCAAAAGCTCGTTGGTCAGATCATTGGCCTCGCGCACGGCGTTTGCCGCTTCGGCGCTGCGCTGGATGGTCACCGCCTGAGCAAGCTGGGTTTCCCAGAGCGGCACAGTGTTGACGAGCGTCGAGTTGATCTTGGTCACAAGGCTCTTGTCGTTTTCCTGAACCAGACGGATCGAGGGCAGCGACTGCATCGTTACCTGACGGGTGAGTTTGAGATCGTGCACACGGCGCTCGAGATCGTCGCGCGCGGCGCGCAGATCGCGAAGCTCTTGGGCCTTGATGATGCCCTGATCTTCCGAGGCAGCGGCAACCTCGGCCTCTTTGGCGGGGATCGTGGTGCTGTCGAGTTCTTTGAGCTTTTCCTCGCCCGCCGCGATGTAAAGCGCCAGCTCGTCATAGAAATCGAGCGTCTTTTCATAAAGAATATCAAGGCTCTCGATGTCCTTGAGAAGCACATGCTCGTGCTTCAGGAGATCATCGGTGATCTTGTCGATCTGGCCTTGGATGTCTTCGAAACGCGCGACGAACTTTGCCATCGGTGCGGCGCGGCCAAGGAGTTTCTCCCACCAGCTGCGCTCGCGGCGCACGTCGAGTTCGGACACCGAAAAGCCGCGGATCGTCGAAACCATGCTGCGGAGGCTGTCGCCTGCAGGACCCACGTCCTTGTTACGCACGCCTTGGAGCATCGATTGCGAAATGACCTGAAGTTCGGTCTGGGCACGGCTGCCGAAGGCGATGATCGAACCAGTGTTCGTCATGTCGATCTCGTCCATGCGCTTTTTGATCTCGGCGCTGGTCGGCTTGTCGGCTGCGTCCAAAGTCACCAGTTCATTCTTGGGTTCGGGAAGAACTGCGGCAGTGATCTTCTCGACTTCGGCGAGCGTTTGCTCGGCTTGCTTGCGAATATTCTCAGACATGTTTTTTCTCCGTCACTGTGGCTTTACGCCTTCTCGCTGCAATCTGTCCCGCAGCACTTTTATTTCGATGTCGACATCGGTTCGATCTTCGATCAGCATTTTCTGGGTCTTGGCGGCAAAGTTGCCCTCAAGATCGGTCAGAAGCGCTTCGTAGTCGCGCAATGCCTCTGTATCATTATTCTTGCGATAAAGGTCGCAAAACTTGACCGTCGCATCACGCGCTCCCATCAGATAGACTCCGAGGAATTTGCGTGCAGAAGTAAGGTCGCGCGGGTCTTCTTCAACAGAACGGATCAACTCGCGCGCTTCCGACACGAAAGAGCTCACGCGCAGTTCGAGCGGGCGGTTCTTGAGGGTCGCAATATGATCGGTGATGGCAGCGAGATATTCCTCGGCTTCGTCGACGACGCGGGCAACGCGGTCCTGTTGGAAAGTGTCGATCCCTTCGACCCGTTTGTCTGAAAGAGGGTCGATCCCGAAAGCGACGCTGTGAAGCGCTGTCGTAATCACCCCGAAGAGAACGCCGCCCAAAAGGTCGCCGGTTTTGGCGGTGGCGGCCAAGGCGATCCCGATCCCTGCAAGAAGTGAGGCCGCGATTTTGCGCGGAAACGCGGGGCGACGCGCGATCTTGCGCTCGTTGAACGCGGCTTCGGCCCGAAGACCGTCGCGCAAGAGCCAAGCCGAAAGCGCAAGAAGCGCGGCGGCGACCAGAGCCAGAGCAAGGCCTGAGGCGCCCGATCCGAAGGATGTGAAAGCGATGACCACGGCGGGAACGAACATGACGTTCGCGCGTCCCCCCGCAGGATCGACCTTGCGCCGGTCACGCTTTTCTTGACGGCGCTGAGCCTTGTCTGTGCCGTTTTGGGGAACGGGTGAGTATTTTCCTCCGAAACGTTCGGCCATCAGAGCGCCCCGAGCCAGCCGGAGGTGACCCCGAACATCACGACAACAAGGATCGCGAAAGCGATATTGCGAATACTCGAAGGCATGAAGTCCCCCTTGATACTGTGGAATGTGGTTGCGAGTTCCCGTCCGGCTTTTGCGAGGCCCGCGATTGCAAAGCCGAGCAATGCGATAATCAGGAGCAAAAGTAAAAGCCGTGACATATCGTTCCTCGTTTGGCGCTTTTCCTTCCAGATAGGAAGGCGCAATCGAATTTACGAGGGGCGGCGTGTGTGTGGGTCGGTGGAGCCGCCCTGTCGCTGCGGGACGCGCACACGCCGCGCACCGGCAAAGAGCACGATCCCCGCACATCCTGCAAAGATTGCGGCACAGAGCACCAAAATTTCGGACAAATTCCCAACCATACCATCGACCCCCGTCAATTCGCGTGCAGGCTGCACTATCGACTCAACCGTGGCAAGTGGAAAGGTTAGGGTTTTCTCGGTCTGCGCAAAGGTTTGCCGCCGTCCTTGCGTGGCTCGCTGCTCGGGCGGGCAAAGGATTTACGGGGCGCACCTTCGGGTTTCTCGGATTTAGCGGTGCTCGAGGCCGCACGTTGCGGGCGCACGGGTCTTTCGGTGCTGCGGGCGGGTTTGGGGTCGCCCTTGCGGGTGCGCGAAGGTTTGGCCTTGGCTGTGCCCAAGGGCTCCATCTCCGCATCGAGCCCAAGCTGGTCGCGCAATACGCGGCGGCGGATTTCCTCGACTTCGCCTGCTTTGAGGTTGCCGAGCTGGAACGGGCCATAGGACACGCGGATCAGGCGGTTCACGATGGCGCCGATCCCTTCCATGGCACGGCGGATTTCACGGTTCTTGCCCTCGCGCAGCGAGATCGTCAGCCATGCATTGGCCCCGACCTGACGGTCGAAATTCACGATCATCGGTTGATATTGCACGCCGTCGACTTCGATGCCTTGACGCAAGAGGTCGAGGCTCGCTTCGGAGGCCGTTCCTTTGATACGGACGCGATATTTGCGCAGCCAGCCCGTGGAGGGCAGCTCCAGTTTGCGCTTGAGCTCGCCATCGTTGGTGAGCAGCAGAAGGCCTTCGGAATTGAGGTCGAGGCGACCGACGCTCATCACGCGGGGCATATCCTCGGGGAGCGACCCGAAGACGGTCGGACGGTCCTTTTCATCGCGCTCGGTCGTCACGAGGCCCGTCGGCTTGTGATAGAGCCAGAGGCGCGCAGGTTCAGCCGCCTGAAGCGGCTTGCCGTCCACGACGATCCGTTCGCTGCCCGTGATATTGAGCGCGGGAGAGGTGATGACCTTTCCGTTCACGCTCACGCGGCCGTCTTCGATCATACGTTCGGCTTCCCTGCGCGAGGCAACGCCGGCGCGGGAGAGGACTTTTGCGATGCGATCGCCTGTGGGAGTGTCTTTGGTCATGGGGTCTCATAGCGCCTGAGGGGATGCCCGCGCAATGGGGATAAAAAGAGGGGGGCGCTGCCCCCGTCTGCCAAAGGCAGACTCCCCCGGGATATTTGAAGCACAAAGGCAAGAGGGGCAGGAGTTGAACGGAACAGGAAAATCGCGCAGAAGGGGGCATGGAATTCACAAGTCACATGGGTGTCGCACTTGAGGAGGCGCGGGCGGCGGCCGAACGCGGCGAGGTGCCTGTCGGCGCCGTCGTCGTCGGCCCGAAAGGCGAGGTCGTCGCCAGGGCAGGCAACCGCACGCGCGAGTTGTGTGATCCGACCGCCCATGCCGAAGTGCTTGCGATCCGCGGGGCCTGCCGTGTTCTGGGGCAGGAGCGGCTTGCGGATCATGATCTCTATGTGACGCTCGAGCCTTGCCCGATGTGCGCCGGGGCGATTTCCTTTGCGCGGATCCGGCGGCTTTATTTTGGGGCAAGCGATCCCAAGTCGGGCGGGGTAAGCGTAGGAGCGCGCGTCTTTGCAAGGCCCCAATGCCATCACGCGCCCGAAGTCTATGACGGGCTGGCCGCCGAGGATGCGGAGGCGATTTTACGCAGCTTTTTTGCCGCGCGCCGCTAAGCCTGCCCTTTTTGCGCTTTGATATGCTTGCGGGTGTGGACTGTCGGCGTTAAACGCAGTCCCGACCAATATACGGAGAGGCCCATGTCTATCGACACGGAAACCGCCCGCCGCGTGGCAAAACTTGCCCGCATCAAGGTGGAAGAAGATGCACTGCCCGCACTGGCGCAGGAGTTCAACGCAATCCTCGGCTTTATCGAACAGCTCGAGGAAGTGAATGTGGATGGTATCGAGCCGATGACCTCGGTCACGCCGCAGCGCCTCAAGCGCCGCGTTGATGTGGTGACGGATGGGGATCAGCAGGGTGCGGTTCTCAAGAATGCGCCCGATGCGCGTGAAGGCTTCTTTGCCGTGCCGAAGGTGGTGGAATAATGACCGAGCTCAATAAACTGACCATTGCCGCTGCGCGTGATGCGCTTCGCAAAGGCGAGGTGACTTCTGTCGAGCTCACCGAAGCTTGTCTTTCGGCGATCGATGCGGCCGATGCACTCAATGCCTATGTCCACAAAACCCCCGAGATCGCCATGGAGCAGGCCAAGGCGGCCGATGCCCGTCGGGGCGAGGGGGCAGGCGTTCTGAACGGTATCCCGCTCGGGATCAAGGATCTCTTTTGCACCAAGGGCGTTGCGTCCCAAGCCGCCTCGGGAATTCTCGAAGGCTTCAAACCCGAATACGAGTCGACCGTCACCTCCAAGCTCTTCGAGAGCGGGGCGGTCATGCTCGGCAAGCTCAACATGGATGAATTCGCCATGGGCTCGTCGAACGAGAGTTCGGTTTACGGCCCTGCGGTCAACCCGTGGAAGATCGATGATCGCAATCTGACCCCCGGCGGCTCTTCGGGGGGATCGGCGGCTGCGGTTGCGGCGGATCTTTGCCTTGGGGCGACGGGCACCGATACGGGCGGTTCGATCCGTCAGCCTGCGGCCTTTACGGGCACGGTCGGGATCAAGCCGACCTATGGCCGTGTGTCGCGCTGGGGCATCATCGCCTATGCCTCCTCGCTCGATCAGGCGGGACCGATGACCAAAGACGTGCGCGACTCGGCCATCATGCTGGGCGTGATGGCGGGTCACGATATGAAGGATTCGACCTCGGCCGACATCACGGTTCCCGACTTCGAAGCCGCTTTGACCGGCGACATCAAGGGCAAGACGATCGGTATCCCGAAGGAATACCGTCTTGAGGGTCTGAACGACGAGATTTCCAAGCTCTGGGATCAGGGTGCAGAGATGCTCCGCGATGCGGGGGCCAAGGTCGTCGATATCAGCCTTCCGCATACGAAATACGCGCTTCCCGCCTATTACGTGATCGCACCTGCCGAAGCTTCGTCGAACCTTGCGCGCTATGACGGCGTGCGTTTCGGCCATCGTGCCAAGCTCGGGTCGGGCGACGGGATCACCGAGATGTACGAGAAGACCCGCGCCGAAGGCTTCGGTCACGAAGTTCAGCGTCGCATCATGGTAGGCACCTATGTGCTTTCGGCAGGCTTTTACGACGCCTATTACAACCGCGCCCGCAAGGTCCGCACGCTGATCAAGCGCGACTTTGAAGAGGCGTTTGCTGCGGGTGTGGATGCGATCCTTGCGCCTGCGACGCCTTCGCCGGCCTTCGGCATCGGTGAGGTCTCGGATGCAAATCCTGTCGAGATGTATCTCAATGACGTCTTTACTGTGACGCTGAACCTTGCCGGCCTGCCCGGTGTGGCGGTTCCGACGGGGCTTGCCTCGAACGGGCTTCCGCTCGGGCTCCAGCTGATCGGGCGTCCGTGGGAAGAGGCCGATTTGCTGAATATCGCCTATTCGCTCGAACGGTCTGCTGGCTTCGTAGCCAAGCCGTCAAAGTGGTGGTAAGAGCGCCGAAACTGGTTGAGATGGGCAGGTCCTGATCGTGAAAACGTTACTTGGTGTTGGTATTACGCTTTTTGCACTCGCTGCATGTAGCTCGTCTGTCCCCGACAGCGGCGCGGGCGTCGGGTTCAATGATTACAGCCAATACGAGATCGAGCGTGCGCAGCGTGAAGCGGCGCTGAACGGGACCGCTCCCCTTGCGGCGGGCACCCTCAGCGCTCCTGCAGCAGTCGCTACGACCGAGTTGCAGGCGGTCGGGATCGGCTCCCGTATCGATGCGGTCGAGGCCGCAGCGGGGCGGACCACGGGAATCGAAGCGTCGCCCTCGAATGCTGCGCCTGCGGTCATTGGGGCGGGGATTTCCGACGAACAGGACTTTGACGCGGTTGCGTCGCGCGAAACGATCGAATCCGATGCCGCGCGTCTGGCAGAAAATGCAGCTCAATATCAGGTCGTCGGCCAGACTGCCGTTCCCGAGCGGGACGGGCGCGAAGGTCCGAATATCGTGGAATACGCTCTCAATGCGCCGAATTCCAAGGGGCAGGAATGGTATTCGCGTTTCAAATTCGCCAGCCAGAGTCGGTATCAGCGCAATTGCGCCTCCTATGTCTCGGCAGATGCGGCGCAGCGCGATTTTCTGGCGCGTGGCGGCCCTGAGCGGGACGCGCGCGGGCTTGATCCCGATGGCGACGGCTTTGCCTGTGCATGGGACCCTGCGCCCTTCAAGCTGGCGGCCAAGGCAGCCGCGTCCGGCAACTGATCGCCTCGGGGCCCAGATCCCCGAATTTCGGGCCGCGCCGCGACGGGGCCCGACCTGATCTTGTCGTCATTCATTACACTGCAATGGCGGACTGTGTGGCGGCCGAGCGTGTCTTGTGCTCTCCCGAGACAGAGGTGTCAGCGCATTACCTGATCTCGCCACAGGGTGAGGTGATCCCGCTTGTGGACGAGACAGACCGCGCTTGGCACGCGGGCGCAGGCCGCTGGGGGGGCGTCACGGATGTGAACAGCCGCTCGATCGGGATCGAGCTGTCAAACACGGGATACGCCCCGTTTTCGGCACCTTTGATGAACGCGCTCGAGGAGCTGCTCGCGCAGATTATGCAGCGATGGTCTATCCCGCCCGAACGTGTGATCGCGCATTCCGATTGCGCCCCCGGTCGCAAGATCGATCCCGGCTTTCGGTTCGATTGGCAGAGGCTTGCGCGCTCCGGCCTTTCGATCTGGCCTGAGGCCAGAGTGGCGAGGGCCGAAGATATCGCGCAAGCGGTCGATGCAGCGCTGACGGTGTTCGGGTATGATCCAGCCGTGCCCTTCGAGACGCGTCTGGCCGCCCTTCGGCTGCGCTTTCGTCCAAGGATGAGCGGACCTGTGGACGCTATCGATCTGGCGCTTGCAGGCGATCTGGCCGAGCGGTTTCCCGTTGACCGACAAGCGCCAAGCGCCTAAGCACGCCGTCGCGCGGATGGCTGGATGACCGCGGGCTTCGGCCCGAGGAAAGTCCGGGCTCCACAAAGCACGGTGCCGGATAACGTCCGGCGGGGGTAACCCTAGGGAAAGCGCCACAGAAAACAGACTACTCTGCCTCGTGCAGGGAAAAGGTGAAAAGGTGGGGTAAGAGCCCACCGCGGAACTGGTAACAGAACCGGCACGGCAAGCCCCACCGGGAGCAATGCCAAATAGGAACCACGCGCGTGTGCTGATCGGCTTGCCGATATCCGCGCAGGGACGCTTGACCCCGAGTGGTTCGGGTTGGCAGCTAGAGGGCGGTTGGTAACAGCCGCTCGAGATGAATGGTCATCCAGAGAGGGCAACCTCTTGGACAAAACCCGGCTTATAGGCCGTCCGCGCATATTTCTTTGCCCATGCCGCTGTGGAAAAAGAATCTTTCGAACCTGATGCTGAATCTTGGCTCTTTGAGGTTGACTCGGCGCGGCACGCAGGTAAAAGGCGGCTTCAATTCAGTATTTCACGCGATGTGCCATGTGGCCCGCGATCAGGAGAGATGAGAAATGGCGAAGCCTACCACCATCAAAATCCGCCTGAACTCCAGCGCGGGGACCGGGCACTTCTACGTAACCAAGAAAAACGCTCGTACGATGACCGAGAAAATGACCGTTCGTAAATACGATCCGGTTGCTCGTAAGCACGTCGAGTACAAAGAAGGCAAGATCAAGTAAGATCGCCTCTCTTTCGGGACAGTATAAAGGCCGCCTTTCGGGCGGCCTTTTGCTTTTGATCAGTCGATGGCCTCGACGCGATGACCGCGCCAATGGATCGTCGGACTGCGCCAAGTCGAAAGCCAAAGCACGGGAAAGAGCGCATCTCGAACGATCATCGCGGCCAGATCGCGCGGGCCCGAGGGCCAGCCTGCGGCGCGCGCCAAGAGCCATTCCGCGCCGAACCAGAGACCACCGAGCACGGGCAGCGACCAAAGCGGTGCGAGCCCCATCCCGACGAAAGTGCTCAGCAAAAGGAGCGGCGGAAGCGCACCTTGGAAGATTTCCAGCATGAAGAAGATCGGAAAGCCTTCGAGCCGCAGGCGGGACCAGCGAAGCTGACGGTGCCAAACGGGACGGCGTTCGCGTTTGCCAAGCGGTTGCGCAAAGAGCTTGCGCGGGAGGCGGACACGGAACCCTTGGGCCCGCACTGCTTTGGTGGACGCGACATCTTCGGCAAGCTCTCGGCCGAGCGCGACGAGGCCCCCAGCCTGTTCCAATAGATCACGACGCCAGAATAGGGTTTTGCCTTGAGCGAAGCCGAACCCGAGGCTGTCGATGGAAAGCTGCCAGCGTGCCTGATTGGTGTTGAGAAAGGCCGCCTCGACCGCTGCCCAGAAGCTCTCGGGCCTGCTGCCGACGGGGGGACCGGAGACAAGCCCGACCCCGCTTGTCCAGCAGTCCAGAAGATCATCGAGGTAGCTCGGTGGAAGTAAAAGGTTCGAATCCGTCATCACCAGCCACGGCGAACGCGCGGCTTCGACGCCTTTGAAAAGATTATTGAGCTTTGGGTTTCCGGTAAGCGCCGTCTCTCCGATCAAGAGGCGTGCGGGACGGGCAGGATGCTGGGCCATCAGATCTTTGACAAGCGCGACCGACGGATCGTTTTCGCGCGGTGCGCAAAAGATCAGCTCGTATTGGGGATAGTCGAGCGCAAAGCTTGATCCGAGGGTTTCTCGTTCGATCGGATCAGCGCCGCAGACGGGTCTGATCAGCGACAAAAAGGGCTGTCCCCGTGGTGCGCTGCGGCGGGGCACAAGATAGCGCCAAAGCGTCATCGCAATGGTGCCGAAGTGCAGTGCCGCCAAGAGCGAGAAAAGAGCGACCGAAAGTGTGATCAACATATAAGTGCTTTCTGGCTGAACGACACCGAATGGGTCCCTGATTGCGGTGCCCATTCCAAGAGTTGCAAGGTGCCGTCATAGGTTTCGACAAGAGCGGTGAGGCTATCCATCCAGTCACCGCAATTTGCATAGGTCATGCCGTTGCTTTGGCGCAGCGCAGGGCGATGGAAGTGACCACAGATGACACCGTCGTGCCCGCTTTGGTCCGCAAGCGCGAGGAGACGTTCGGCAAGCGCGTCGCCACTGCTTAGAACCGAGTTCACCGCAGCGATACAGGCTTGGACAAGGCTGCGCTCGTGCTCGGACCGACCAAGCCTCCTGCGTAGCCAGCCGTCGATCCGCCGCATGGTGCCGTCAAGGATGCTGCCTGCGCGTGTCATGACGCTCCACTTCAGCAGGCGTCCATCGCATTGATCCCCATGCAGGACGAGCATCCTTTGCCCGTCGGCAAGCACATGTGTCGTCCGTTCGCAAATGGTCCACTCGGGCACCCAACGGCGGGCAGGGTCTGCGTTCGGGGCGTCGTGGTTTCCGTGGATATAGGCGAGTTTCACACCTTGGGCCTGACGACGCAGGAGAAGATCGAGGATCGAATCATGCCGCTCGTCCCAATAGATCGTCGCACCGTGCCAAAGATCGAAAATATCCCCGACGAGATAGATCATCTCGGCCTGTGTGCGTTCCAGAAAGGCCAGAATTTCCGATGCCCTACAGCCCCGTGCGCCGAGGTGCAGATCCGAGATGAAAAGCGCCCTGATCCGTGTTTGTCCCGAAAAGTCCAAAGTCTGCATCGGTTTTCCCAAGGTTGATGCGGTCTATGGCCCAAAAGATGGTTCTGATTTGTGACGCAGAGGTTGCGGAGATGTAACCGCGGGATGACGTTTATAGGTATGGTAGAAAAACCGACCAAACGGCGCGTGAGAACGACAAATTCCACTGGACAGCCGTTCAAAAATTTCCTATCGGAAACACATGTGACGGGAGAACTGGATCACCAGTGCCGAAGGAGCAACCGCCCCGGTAAACTCTCAGGCAAATGGACCGCCACATGTGTGAAGCTCTGGAGAGAGGTGCAGAATGCGCACCCGCCGAAGGGATAACGATCTCAGGCGAAGGGACAGAGGGGGCATCAATTCGCGGGCTTTGGCCCGTTTTGGTGCCGAATGTCTCCGACCTTCGGCTACGTCGGAGGCGAAATGACAGAGTTGAAGAAAACACCGCTTTTTGAGCTGCACGGCGAGCTTGGCGCGCGCATGGTTCCTTTTGCGGGCTACGAGATGCCCGTCCAATATGCGCTCGGGGTGATGCAAGAGCACAATTGGACCCGCGAGAAGGCGGGGCTCTTTGATGTGAGCCACATGGGACAGCTTATCCTTTCGCCGAAAGAGGGCGATGTTGCGGATGTGGCTCTCGCGCTTGAAATGCTGGTTCCTGTCGATATCGCGGGGCTTGGTCAAGGGCGTCAGCGCTATGGCTTTTTCACCAATGACACGGGCGGCATCCTTGACGATCTTATGATCGCCAATCGCGGTGACCATCTTTTTGTGGTGGTGAATGCCGCTTGCAAGGATGCGGACGAAGCGCATCTTCGCGCTGCGATCGGGGATCGGGTCGAGATAGAGGTCGCGGATCGTGCGCTCCTCGCGCTTCAGGGTCCACTGGCCGAAGAGGTGTTCAAGCGGATCGTGCCCGAAGCGGCGGACATGCGTTTCATGGATGTGATCGTCGCAGGTTCGGCGTTTGGCGAGCTTTGGATTTCCCGCTCGGGCTATACGGGCGAGGACGGCTACGAGATTTCCGTCGCGAACGATCAAGCCGCCGCTTTGACCCGTGCGCTTCTTGCATTTGACGAAGTCGAGGCCATCGGGCTCGGCGCACGCGACTCGCTGCGCCTCGAGGCAGGGCTTTGTCTTTATGGGCATGACATCGACGAAGGCACCACGCCGATCGAGGCCTCGCTTCTCTGGGCGATCCAGAAGGCGCGCCGTTCGGGCGGTGCGCGTGAAGGCGGGTTCAAAGGGAGCGATGTAATCCTCGGCCAGATCACGGATGGCGCATACCGTGCGCGTGTCGGTCTTCTCCCCGAGGGGCGGGCACCGATGCGTGAAGGCACACCGATCTTCGACAGCGCCGAAGGTGGCGCGCAGATCGGTGTCGTGACTTCGGGCGCCTTTGGCCCGACCATCGGGCGACCGATGTCGATGGGATATGTCGCCAAAGACTTTACGAGCAAGGGAACGACCGTCTGGGGTGAAGTGCGTGGCAAACGACTTCCTGCCGTGATCGCCGATCTTCCTTTCCGTCCATCCCAGTTCAAGAAATAGTCCAGCAGGAGATCAGCCAAATGAAATATACCGAAGAGCATGAATGGCTTCGCGTCGAAGGTGACGTGGTTGTCGTGGGCATCACCGAGCATGCCAGCGAACAGCTTGGCGACATCGTCTTCGTCGAACTGCCCGAGGAAGGCACCGAAGTCACCAAGGATGAGGAAGTCGTCGTGATCGAGTCCGTCAAGGCCGCCTCGGACATCCTTGCCCCGCTTGATGGCGAGATCGTCGAAGTGAACGATGTGCTTGCCGATAACCCGTCGCTCGTGAACGACGATCCGCTCGGTGAGGGGTGGTTCTTCAAGATGAAGATCGAAGATCTGTCGGCTCTCGACGAGCTGATGGATGAAGCCGCTTACAAAGCGTTTGTCGGCTGATCGAGACCAGAACGCCGACCAAGGTCGGCACAATCAATTCCAGTAGTTTGCAAGGGGGGCTCTGTCCCCCCGCCAGCGGAGCTTTGTAAGGAGCCTGAGTGATGCCGTTCAACGCCACTGATTACCGTCCCTATGATTTCGCCAATCGGCGTCACATCGGCCCGAGCCCGGCCGAGATGGAAGAGATGCTCAAGGTCATCGGCGTGTCCAGCCTTGACGAGTTGATCGAGCGCACCGTGCCCGCGTCGATCCGCCAAGCCGAACCGCTGGACTTCGGCAAACCGAAGTCCGAAGGCGAGCTTCTTTATTTCCTCGGGAATGTGGCCAAGAAGAACAAGGTTCTGACCTCGCTCATCGGTCAGGGGTTCTATGGCACCGTCACGCCCCCTGCGATCCAGCGCAATATTCTGGAAAATCCTGCGTGGTATACGGCTTATACGCCCTATCAACCCGAGATTTCCCAAGGTCGTCTCGAAGCGCTTCTGAACTATCAGACGATGATCTGTGACCTTACGGGGCTCGAGATCGCCAACGCATCCCTGCTGGACGAAGCGACTGCCGCAGCCGAGGCCATGACTATGGCGCAGCGCGTGGCCAAATCCAAAGCTACGGCTTTCTTTGTGGATGAGAACTGCCACCCCCAGAACATCGACGTGATCCGCACGCGTGCAGAGCCGCTCGGGATCAAGGTCATCGTCGGCGCGCCCGACGAGATGAAGGCCGACGAGGTCTTTGGCGCTGTGTTCCAGTATCCCGGAACCTATGGCCATGTCCGCGATTTCACGGCCGAGATAGCAGCGCTTCACGAGGCCAAGGCGATCGGGATCGTGATCGCGGACCCGCTTGCGCTTACCCTGCTCAAGGAACCGGGCGCGATGGGGGCCGATATTGCCGTCGGATCGACCCAGCGTTTCGGCGTGCCGCTTGGCTATGGTGGCCCGCACGCCGCCTATTTCGCCTGTAAGGACGCTTACAAACGTTCGATGCCGGGTCGTATCGTCGGTGTTTCGGTCGACAGTCACGGGCACCGCGCCCTGCGTCTGGCGCTTCAGACCCGCGAACAGCATATCCGTCGTGAGAAGGCGACCTCCAACGTTTGCACCGCTCAGGCGCTTCTTGCGGTCATGGCCTCGATGTATGCCGTGTTCCACGGGCCTGTCGGTCTCAAGGCGATCGCACAGCGCATCCACCGCAAAACCGTGCGCATGGTGCGCGGGCTTGAAGCGGCGGGCTTCAAGGTTGAGCCAGAGACCTATTTCGACACAATCACCGTAGAGGTCGGCCCGCTTCAGGGCACCGTCATGAAGTCCGCGGTCGAAGAGGGGATCAACCTTCGCAAGGTCGGCACCACCAAAGTCGGGATCAGCCTTGACGAACGCACACGCCGTTCGACGATCGAGGCCGTCTGGCGTGCCTTCGGGATCGACCGCAAGGACGAGGATCTGACGCATCGCTATATGATCCCCGAAACGCTTGTACGGGAAAGCGACTACCTCACCCACCCGATTTTCCACATGAACCGCGCCGAAACCGAGATGATGCGCTATATGCGCCGCCTGTCGGACCGCGACCTTGCGCTTGATCGCGCGATGATCCCGCTTGGCTCGTGCACCATGAAGCTTAACGCTGCGGTCGAGATGATGCCGATCACCTGGCCCGAGTTTGCCTTTATGCATCCGTTCGTGCCTGTCGATCAGGCGGCAGGCTATCAGGAGATGATCGCCGATCTGTCGGACAAACTCTGTCAGGCGACAGGCTATGACGCGATGTCGATGCAGCCCAACTCGGGCGCCCAAGGCGAATACGCGGGTCTCTTGACCATCATGGCCTATCATCTGGCCCAAGGCGATACGGACCGCAAGATTTGCCTGATCCCCGTGTCGGCCCACGGCACCAACCCCGCTTCTGCCCAGATGTGCGGCATGGAAGTCGTCGTCGTCAAATCGGCAGAGAATGGCGATATCGATGTCGAGGATTTCCGTGCCAAAGCCGAGGCGGCAGGAGACAAGCTCGCCGCTTGCATGATCACCTATCCGTCGACACACGGCGTGTTCGAGGAAACCGTCCGCGAGGTCTGCGAGATCACACATCAATACCGCGGGCAGGTCTATATCGACGGGGCGAACCTCAATGCGATGGTCGGACTTGCCCGTCCGGGGGATGTGGGCGGCGATGTGAGCCACCTCAACCTTCACAAGACCTTTGCCATTCCCCATGGTGGTGGCGGTCCCGGCATGGGTCCGATCGGAGTCAAGGCGCATCTTGCGCCCTATCTGCCCGGCCATCCCGAAACAGGCGGTCTGACGGGGCCGGTTTCTGCGGCGCCTTGGGGCAGTGCTTCGATCCTTCTTATCTCTTGGGCGTATGTCCTGATGATGGGGGGGCAGGGGCTCACCAATGCAACCAAGGTTGCAATCCTCAACGCGAACTACATCGCCAAGCGGCTCGAAGGAGCGTTCGGGGTGCTCTACAAAGGCAAAGGCGGCTTTGTCGCGCATGAGTGCATTCTCGACACCCGACCCTTTGCCGAAGCGCCAGGCATTACTGTGGACGACATAGCCAAGCGGCTTGTCGACAACGGCTTCCATGCGCCGACCATGAGCTGGCCTGTGGCGGGAACCCTGATGGTGGAGCCGACGGAATCGGAAACCAAGGCCGAGCTTGATCGTTTTTGCGAGGCGATGCTGTCGATCCGCAAGGAAATCGACAAAGTCGCAGCAGGCGACTGGCCCTTGGACAACAACCCGTTGGTGAATGCGCCGCACACGGTCGAGGATTTGATCAGCGCGTGGGATCGACCCTATTCGCGCGAAGAGGCTTGTTACCCCGCAGGGTCGTTCCGTGTCGATAAATACTGGTCGCCCGTCAATCGGGTCGACAATGTCTATGGCGACCGCAATCTGGTTTGCAGCTGCCCACCGCTCGAAAACTACCTTGAAGTGAAGTAGGCCTTAAACATTATACGTAAACGTGTAGAAAATAGGCGGCAGTTCAGCCTTGGACTGTCGCCTATACGACATTGTAGCTTAGAAAAGCTGGCTACTGTATGGTATACCACGTCAGATAACTGGATTTGTCTTTCGTTCGGACACTGGTTCGCATTCCTTGCGGCGAAATTCTACTTATCGGATAATACATTGAAAAATATAAATATTTCAAACTCGGTCCGTTTCCCGCACCTGATGCGGTCACCGCTTTTGGCGGGTTTGAGTGATGAAGATCGGGTCGAGTTTCTCGATGCCTGTGTTGTTCAAATTTACGAGAACCTAACGGATGTGCTGGTTCAGGGCGGCCAGTCCAAGGGACTCTACATGGTGGCGCATGGTGCGCTTGAAATTAACCGTGCCTCCAAGGGCGGCGAGCGCGTAACACTCCTCTTGGTGCAGAGCGGTCAAACCATGGGCGAGATCGAGTCGATCGGGGATTGCCCCGTGGTGGCCAATGTCACGGCACGTCGGGGCACCACGCTTCTGCTTTGCCCGCGCGAGACGCTTTTGGGTTGGATGCAGCGCCCCGAGTTCCTCAAAGCGTGGATGCAGCAATTCGCCATTCAGGTCGCGATCCAGAACGACAACCGCGTTATGGACCGTGTCGATCCGATCAATTTCCGTGTCGGACGCTATCTGTGGCAATTCTCGGATCGTCACGGTGTCTTTGATCGGAGCCAGTCGCTTCTTGCCGAAACGGTGGGCTGTTCAAGGCAGACGGTGAACGGTGTGATCAAAGAGTTCAAAGAGCAAGGTCTTGTCGAACGGTTGCGCCAAGGCGTGCGGATCATCGACCGCGAACGCTTTGAAGAGCTCTTCGGCACCCCCTAATCGCGGGCAGGATACGGAAAACATGACCTTAGCCCTTGCTAGGAGGGGGCAAAGGCCCTAAGTGGCCCTCCTGTTGTCCGTGTTAAGACCAAGCGGGGGGAGCCATGATCCAGACGCCCTACTACCTGATCGACAAGAGCCGACTTCTTCCCAATATGGAAAAGATCGCTTGGCTGCGTGAACATTCCGGTGCCAAGGCGCTTCTTGCGCTCAAGTGCTTTGCGACTTGGGGCGTTTTCGATTTCATGAGCGAGTATATGGATGGCACGACCTCGTCGTCGCTCTTCGAAGTCAAACTCGGGCGTGAAAAATTTCCGGGCGAAACCCATGCCTATTCGGTGGCGTGGTCCGATCACGAGATGGATGATGTCCTCGCCAATTCGGACAAGATCATTTTCAACACTGCGGCCCAGCTCCTTCGGCACGAGGAAAAATCCCGCACGCACAAGCGCGGCCTTCGGGTGAACCCCGGTGTGTCCACGTCGAGCTTTGATCTTGCCGACCCTGCGCGACCCTTCAGCCGCTTGGGCGAGCATGACCCCAAGAACATCGAACCCGTGGCCGATTTGATCAGTGGTTTCATGTTCCACAACAATTGCGAGAACGCGGATTTCGAGCGTTTTGACGCGATGCTGAACAGCATCGAGCAGCGCTTTGGCTATTTGATCCGCAAGATGGAATGGATCAGCCTTGGGGGCGGTATTCATTTCACGGGCGAAGGCTATCCCTTGGACAAGCTCGCCGAGCGCTTGAAGCGCTTTGCAGAGGTCAATGGCGTTCAGGTCTACCTTGAACCGGGTGAGGCTGCGATAACCAAATCGACCACGCTCGAGTTGACCGTTCTCGATACGCTTTATAACGGCAAGAACCTTGCCATCGTCGATAGCTCGATCGAGGCGCATATGCTTGACCTCTTGATCTATCGCGAAAGCGCCAAGATGAACGAAAGCGGCGATCAGGAGTGGATGATCTGCGGCAAATCCTGTCTTGCGGGCGATATTTTCGGCGAGTTCAAATTCCCCAAAGCCTTGGCCGTAGGCGACAGGCTGTCCATTCAGGACGCCGCAGGCTATACTATGGTCAAGAAGAACTGGTTCAACGGCGTGAAAATGCCCGCCATTGCAATCCGCGAGCTGGATGGAACCGAACGTCTGGTGAAAGATTTCACCTACGAGGATTTTGCGGCGGCCCTGTCGTAAATCATTTGCCGAGAGGCATTAGAGCTAACCTGATCACCAAAGGGGGTTTCGTGAGTTGAAACAGAACGTGCTTATCATCGGCGCTGGCGGCGTCGCTCAGGTCGTGGCGCATAAATGCGCGCAAAACAACGATGTGCTTGGCGAGATCCATATCGCGAGCCGGACGCTTTCGAAATGCGAAGCGATCCTTGAGTCTGTCCACGCAAAGGGCGCGATGAAACAGAGCGGCGTTCTCAAAGCTCATCAGGTCGATGCAATGGATACGGCGGCAGTCGCAGCCTTGATCCGCGAGACGGGTGTTGAAATCGTGATCAACGTCGGCTCGGCCTTTGTGAACATGTATGTGCTTGATGCCTGCATCGAGACGGGCGTTGCCTATATCGACACCGCTATCCACGAAGACCCCGCAAAAATCTGCGAGACCCCGCCGTGGTATGGCAACTACGAATGGAAAAAGCGCGATCTTTGCGCTGAAAAGGGCGTGACCGCCATCCTCGGCGCCGGCTTTGATCCGGGTGTCGTGAATGCGTTCGCCCGTTTCGCGATCGACATGATGGACGAGGTCAAATCCATCGACATCGTGGACATCAACGCAGGATCGCACGGCAAGTATTTTGCCACGAACTTCGACCCCGAGATCAACTTCCGCGAATTCACCGGCACCGTCTATTACTGGGAAGACCAGCAATGGAAGGAAACTTCGATGTTCGCCTCGGGTCGCGATTGGGATCTGCCTGTCGTCGGCACCTGCCGCGCCTATCAGTCGGGCCACGACGAAGTGCACAGTCTTGCCACCAACTATCCGCAGGCGGATGTGCGCTTCTGGATGGGTTTCGGCGATCACTACATCAACGTGTTCACTGTCTTGAAGAACCTCGGGCTTTTGTCCGAGCAACCTGTCGTCACCGCCGAGGGCCAAGAGGTCGTGCCGCTCAAGGTGGTCAAGGCCGTGCTGCCCGATCCTGCCTCTCTGGCACCGAACTACACCGGCAAAACCTGCATTGGTGATCTGGTCAAAGGTGTAAAGGACGGTAAAGATTTCGAGGTCTTCGTCTACAACGTTGCCGACCACAAGGAAGCCTATGAAGAAGTCGGCTCGCAGGGCATCAGCTATACCGCAGGCGTGCCGCCTGTGGCTGCCGCGATGCTTGTTGCTACGGGAGAATGGGACGCCAAGACGATGAAGAACGTTGAAGAGCTTGATCCCAAGCCGTTCTTTAGCATTCTTGATCGGATCGGGCTTCCGACCCGTGTCCAGATCGGCGGTCTGGGCGGTGAAGACAAGGCTTGGAACGCCTAATCTCGGCCAAAGCATTGAAGCCCCCGAGGGGGCGCGTATAGGGTGGGGGAAACTCCACCTTTTGCTTTGCGGGGCCTTCATGATCGCAGCAGGTATCGACCTTGGCGGGACCAAAATCGAAGCGCAGCTTTTCGATGCCGATTGGAACAGAGGCAAGACCAAGCGCGTCGCTACGCCCGCTACTTATGACACCCTCGTAGAGGCGGTGGCCGATCTCATTCAATGGGCAGGCCCCGTGCCCGTCGGGATCAGTGCCGCAGGGCTGATCAATCCGCAAACAGGTGTCGCCCTGACCGCCAACCTCCCTGCAAGCGGCAAACCTTTTCCGGCGGATGTGACCAAACGGGCAGGGCGCAAGGTCACTTGGGTGAACGATGCCCGTTCCGTTATCCTGTCCGAAGCGGTTTTCGGCGCGGCAAAAGACGTTGCTTCGGTTGCGGGCCTCATCCTCGGGACAGGTGTCGGGGGCGGGATCGCGGTCAAGGGGCGTTTGTTGACGGGCCCCACAGGCACAGTCGGCGAGATCGGACATGGGCCGCTCTCTGCGCCGACGGTCGCCAAATACGGACTTCCGATCCACACATGCGGCTGTGGCCGCAAAGGATGTGTCGAAACCTATGTATCGGGTCCGGGTATGGTGCGGATCGCCGAGGTGCTGGGATCCGAACTTCGTGACACGCGTCTCATCGCGGCCGAGCGGGGGCAGGTCTGGCGCGTCTGGTGCGAGCTGACGGCTGAACTTCTTTTGACGTTGTCGCTGGCGGCCGACCCCGAAGTCGTGGTGATTGCGGGTGGATTGTCCAATATCCCCCATCTGATCGAAGACCTGACCGCCGCTTTGAAAGCCGCGCAATTCGGCGGCTTCGGTATCCCCGAGCTGCGGCTTGCCACTGTCGGGGACACTGCCGGCGCAAGCGGCGCAGCCTATGCCGCATGGCGCAAGGCAAACCATGGTTGAGCGCATCGTCTCTGCAACGCTGTTCGACGGGCAAAGACTCGGGCCGCGCGATATGATCGTTCGGGATGGTGTCATCGTGAACGTCACAGAGCCGAGCGGCAGTGGCACCCGATTGGAGGGGATTGTCACACTCGGGTTTCTCGATCTTCAGGTCAACGGCGGGGGCGGCATTTTGTGGAATGCAGAGCCAACCGTCCAAGGCGCTCTCGGGATCGCTGCTGCACACCGCGGTTTAGGCACCGTGGGCATAATGCCGACCCTTATCACCGATGCCCCCGAGGTCATGGCCCGTGCCGCAGACGCGATGCTCGATCTGTGGGGGGAGCCGTCAATTCTCGGGGCGCATTTCGAAGGGCCGCATATCAATCTGGCAAAGCGCGGCACCCATGCGGCGCGCTTTATCCGTCCCTTTGATGATGCAAGCCTTGAGCCGATCAAGCGGCTTAGGGCCAAGGGAATACCCGTGATGCTCACGCTTGCGCCCGAATATGTTGCGCCGCGCGATATCGCCCTGCTGACCGAGCTTGGGGTCATCGTGTCGCTCGGCCATTCGAATGCGACGAGCCGAGAGGCCAAGGCGGGTTTCGCGGCAGGAGCGCGCGCGGTCACGCATCTTTACAACGCGATGTCCCAGATGCAGGGGCGCGAGGCGGGGCTCGTCGGGGCTGCGATCAATTCCGATGCCTTTGTCGGGATCATCGCCGATGGGCATCATGTCGCCCCCGAGATGATCGCGCTTGCCTGTCGTGCCCGTCCGAGGGCCGACCGCATGTACCTTGTGTCCGATGCCATGCCGACGGTCGGGGGACCCGAGAGCTTTGAGCTTTATGATATGGAAATAAGGGTAGAGAAGGGCCGTCTCGTCAATCCCGAAGGCGCTCTCGCGGGGGCGCATATCTCAATGGCCGAAGGCGTCGCGGTTCTTGTGCAACGGGCCGGGATCGCGCTTTGTGATGCGCTGAAAATGGCGGTCACGCATCCTGCGCAGTTGCTCGGTCGCCCCGATCTTGCGACGGTGATCGGACGTCGCGCGGATGACCTCATCTGCCTGACCCCTGATCTTGGGGTGCGTGGTACGCTTGGCGACCTCTTGTCCGACGTGGCAATCTAGTCGTATATCAAGAATGGTATACCAAGTTTGCGCGTTGAAATTTGAGTGCTATGTCTTGGGCGACTATCAAACGCGAGACGATTCAGGAATGAGAGACGGCTCAAGCGCTCTGAAATATGAGTTTTCCGATGCGCGGTCCGTCAACACGAGGAGAAGAAGATGACCTTTACCCCGCACGGCAAACACCTCATCGCAGGCGAATGGGTGGCAAGTGAAAAGAGCTTCCGCTCCGAACCCGCCCATGGCGAAGCGCACGACTTTTCGGTCGGCACGCCTGAGCAGGTTGATCGTGCTTGCGTTGCGGCAGAAGAGGCGTTCTGGTCCTATGGCTATAGCTCCCGTGCCGAGCGCGCGGCCTTTCTCAACACCATCGCGGACGAGATCGAAGCTCGCGCCGACGCCATCACCCAGATCGGGACCGAGGAAACGGGGCTTCCTGTCGCACGCCTCCAAGGCGAGCGTGGCCGCACCACGGGTCAACTTCGGCTCTTTGCGTCGCATATTCTGGCAGGGGATTACCTTGATCGTCGCGTGGACGAGGCGTTGCCCGACCGTGCGCCGCTTCCGCGTCCCGAAATCCGCCTGATGCAGCGTCCCATCGGTCCCGTTGCGGTGTTCGGTGCGTCGAACTTCCCGCTCGCCTTTTCGACCGCGGGCGGCGACACGGCTTCGGCTCTGGCTGCGGGCTGTCCCGTCGTCGTCAAAGGTCACTCGGCCCACCCCGGAACGGGCGAGATCATCGCAGAGGCCATTCATGCCGCCATTGCCAAATGCGGCATTCATCCTGGTGTGTTCAGCCTCATCCAGGGCGGCAAGCGCGATGTCGGCACCTCTTTGGTGCAGCATCCGTTGATCAAGGCTGTAGGCTTCACGGGCTCACTTGCGGGCGGCCGTGCCCTCTTTGATCTTTGCGCCCAGCGCGATGAGCCGATCCCGTTCTTTGGCGAGCTTGGCTCCGTCAACCCGATGTTCTTTATGCCCAATGCCCTTGCCAACCGCGGCGAAGCGATTGCAGCGGGCTGGGCGGGGTCGCTGACCATGGGGGCAGGCCAGTTCTGCACCAATCCGGGCATTTCCGTCGTGCTCGACGGCCCCGATGCCGATCGCTTTACCGAAGCCGCCGTCAAAGCGCTCGAGCCGATCGGCGCCCAAACGATGCTCACCGACGGGATCGCGAGCGCCTATCGCAGTGGTCGCGACCGTGTTGCCGCCACCGCAGGGGTCCAAGAGCTTCTGACTTCGACCTGTGACATGCGCAACGCCACGCCCTATCTCTTTGCCACCACAGGCAAGGAGTGGCTCGACAACCACGTCCTCGGCGAAGAGGTCTTCGGCCCGCTCGGTCTTATTGTTCGAGCTGCCGATATGGACGAAATGCTCACCATAGCGCGGTCCCTACAGGGGCAGCTTACCTGCACGATCCATCTTGACGATGCAGACGCCGAGGACGCCCGCAAGCTTCTTCCGATCCTCGAGCGCAAAGCCGGCCGCATTCTTGCGAACGGGTTCCCGACAGGGGTCGAGGTTTGTGATGCCATGGTGCACGGCGGACCCTATCCCGCGTCGACGAACTTCGGAGCGACCTCGGTCGGAACGATGGCGATCCGTCGTTTCCTGCGGCCCGTCTCCTATCAGAACATTCCCGCGGCTGTGCTGCCCGAGGATATTCGCTAATTGAACGAGGGGAGGCCGGCGGCCTCCCTTCAAGCCGAATGGGGGGAAATATGGCAGAGGTTTTCGACAGCACGCGCTGCACCTTGGGCGAGGGGGCTCTTTGGCACCCGAAACGCCAAGAGCTTATCTGGTTCGACATCCTTGGCAAAAAGATGTTCCGCAAGGGATCGGCAGAGACCATCGTCACCGCTCTCGACGAGGTCAGTTCTGCTGCCTTCTGGGTGGACGCGGCGCGTATCGTCGTGGCAACGCAGTCCGCTTTGGTGCTTTGCAACCTTGATACGGGCGAGACCGAGAAACTTGTCGATCTTGAAGCCGACAACGCCGTGACCCGTTCGAATGATGGACGCGCCGACCCTTGGGGCGGTCTCTGGATCGGCACGATGGGGTTCAAAGCCGAAAAAGAGGCGGGGGCTTTCTATCGGTATTACAAAGGCGAGCTGCGCCAACTCTTTCCCGATATCACAATTCCCAATTCGACCTGTTTTGCGCCGGATCGGAGCCGTGCCTATTTCTCGGATACAGCGCAGGGCAAACTTTTTACCGTGACGCTCGACAAAGACGGCTGGCCCGATGCCGCGCCCGAAGTGCTTGTCGATTTCACGGCGTCGGGTCTTAACCCCGATGGTGCGGTGACTGATGCGACAGGGAACCTCTGGATCGCGTTTTGGGGCGCAGCGCAGGTCGGCGTATACAGCCCGACCGGCACGCAAATCGCGTCGCATGCGATGGACGCGGCCCAAGTCACCTGTCCTGCTTTCGGCGGCTCCGATCTGACCACTCTGTTTTGCACCTCCGCATCAGAAGGTCTGAGCGAGGACGAAAGGGCAAAATTCGCGGGCACAGGGATGGTCTTTGTCCAGCCCAATGCAGGGCAGGGCCGCGAGGAATACGCCGTTCTTCTCTAGGTCAGGGTGTGACGAGCACCTTGACCAGATGGTCTCGGTGCTCTGTCAGATCCGCAAACCGTGCGGGAAGATCACGCAGCGCCACGATTTCGGATGCTATTTCCTTGGTCGGAATATCTCCCGAGCGCATCGCTGCCATCACCCGTTCAAAGTCCGCCTTGAGAGCATTGCGCGAGCCGATGATCCGCGCCTCGCGTTTATGGAACTCGGCATCGCTAAAGGTGATGTCGTCCTTGACCACGCTGATCAGAACGGTCGTCCCTCCATGCGCAAGCAGAGGGAAGCCCGACATAATGGCCTTGGCGTTTCCTGTCGCATCGAAGACCGCGTCAAAACCCTCGGACAATCGGCCTGTGAGGATGTTGTCTTCGGGTGTGTGTGTGACTTTGAAGCCGAATTTTTCCTTGGCAAGCCGAAGCCTGTCTTCACTCAGGTCCATAAGGTGCACCTCTGCACCTGCAAGGCGCGCAAAGAGTGCAGCGCCGATCCCGATGGGACCCGCACCCGTTACAAGGACAAGGTCACCTGGTCCGATTTCCGAGCGGGCCACCGCGTGCGCACCGATGGCGAGGAACTCGACCATTGCCGCTTCGATGGGCGTCAGGCCCTCGGCGGAATAGATATTCGTTTCGGGCACCGCGATGCGTTTGCACATGCCGCCGTCACGGTGCACCCCGAGCACTTCGATTCGAGCGCAGCAATTGGGTTTGCCGCGTGAACAGGCGCGGCAGGTTCCGCATGAAATATAGGGGTTCACGACGACCAGCTCGCCTTGACGCGGACCCTCGGCGATACGTCCCGAAAGCTCGTGACCTATGACGCGTGGATAGGCAAGGAAGGGATGTTTTCCTTCGAAAATATGGTAGTCCGTGCCGCAAATCCCCACAGCTTCGATATCGACCAGAACCCAGCCGCTCGGGGCGTGCGTTAGAACCGGTCGCATCTCGATTTCGACTTTTCCAGGTTCGACGACAACGAGATTTGGTCCAAGCTCATTTCCCAGCGGCATCAGGGTTCCCCACGTTCGTGCGATTCACTGCACCCGAGTGTGGGCGAGATACGGACGGGAGACCAGCAGGATCAAACAGGCTAAAGCACTGCGAAACTAACGTATCATTAAGTATTTTGGGGAAGTGGCAGCCCGTAGGGGAATCGAACCCCTCTTTCCAGGTTGAAAACCTGGCGTCCTAACCGATAGACGAACGGGCCACGGTGGGGAGCGTTTAGTCTGTGCCATCGCCGCGCGCAAGAGGCAATTTGAACTTTCCCGCATTGTTTTTTCGTCGCCTTGCAGAGAAGCGATTTCACGGCTACTTAGGCGCTATTCTCGGGGCGGGGCGAAATTCCCCACCGGCGGTTATAGCCCGCGAGCGCCTTTTGCATTTGCAGAAGGGTCAGCAGACTTCGGTGAAATTCCGAGGCCGACAGTTAAAGTCTGGATGAAAGAGAATGGACAGGACGGGTTCGCCCGGCCCTGACCGCTATCGCCTTGGGACCATTTGGTAAACACAGGATGGACCCATGACCAAAACTCTCAAGATCGCCTTTATCAAGGCCCGCTGGCACGCCGACATCGTCGATCAGGCCTATGTCGGCTTTACCCAGAACATGACCGAAAGCGGCACCCCATTCGAGGTCACGCCCTTTGACGTTCCCGGCGCGTTCGAAATGCCGCTGCTGGCCAAGAAGCTGGGTGCTTCGGGCAAATACGATGCCGTGGTTTGTGCCGCGCTCGTTGTCGACGGCGGTATCTATCGCCACGATTTCGTCGCTGCCGCTGTGGTGGACGGGCTGATGCAGGCCCAGATGGAGACGGGTGTGCCGACCTATTCCGTCTCGCTCACGCCGCACCATTTCCAGCCGAGTGCCGAGCACACAGGCTTCTATCACGCCCATTTCATCAAGAAAGGCGCCGAGGCAGCTCATGCCGTGCGCATGATCGCAGCGCTCGAGATCTAGGGCCTCTGTCCAGCACTCCCGAGGGGCCGCCGTTGCGCGGCCCTTTGCCGTTCTAGAGCGCCTCGAGAATTCGGTCGAAGAAGAGCGAGGCCGCGCGCGTAAGTTGCCGTGAGCGATTGCGGATCACGAAATAGGGCGGCACGGTGATGGGTTTTTCAAGATGAAGAACGTCAAGCTGGTTGCCAAGGCCCGACCCCGTCAAAAGATCACTGACTTCCTTGGATTGCGGCGCGATGACGTCCGAACTCGCCAAAAGAGCCTCGACCACCAGAAGCGAAGAGCTGTTGACGACGCGGTTCGGCACCGCAAGGCTCGACGCGTGAAAGGCGTCCTCGACCGCTTTGCGAATGGGAGAGCCGCGTTCCTGAATCACCCAGTCGTAGTCTGACAGATCGCTGAGTGTGATCTGTTGGCGCCCTGCGAGGGGATGTGCGCTCCGAACCATAAGCTGGACCACTTCCTTACGTCCCGGGTGCACGAGAAATTCGGCCGTGTTGTGATCGGTCGGGATTCGCGCAACGATGAAGTCGAACCGTCCCTCATCAAGTCCGCGCACAAGTTCGGTCGAGGGGCTGACCTCGATCGTTACGGCGATGTCGGGTGAGGTTTCGCTCAGGCTTTGGTAAACCGGCAAAACGATCCCGACGGCGGGCCCCGTCACGGTTCCGATCCGCACTTCACCGCTCAGCCCCGCATTGAGGTTCTCGACCTCTTTCTGGAGACTCTCGAGTTCCGACACGATCACTCGCGCATGACGCAAGAACATCTCGCCGACGGGCGTGGGCTCGAGTCCCTTGGGTGAGCGATGGAACAGCGTTGTCTGAGCACGCGCCTCGATATCGGCGACGATACGTGATGCAGCGGGCTGGGACATTGCAAGCGCGCTGGCGGCGATTTGCAACTGTCCTACTTCAGCGATTTTAAGCAAAAGTTGAAGGTGCGCAGGTTTGAGTTGTCTGGTGAAATTCATCTAACATACCATTTTTTATATGTTGAATATCTATAATTGAATTTTACAGTTATGTGAAGCGAGAGGTAACACTTCTGCCGAGCTCTATGCTCTGTCAGGGTGTTCCGCCGTTCATGAGGGATGCGCGGACCGCCGATTGGGAGGTACTTATGAAACTCAATTATCTGTTGGCCACGGTTGCAACCGCGGCTATTTCTTTCGCTTCTGCATCCTACGCCGAAACCGTCGGTATCGCGATGCCCACCAAGTCGTCTGCCCGTTGGATCTCGGACGGCAATTCGATGGTCGAGCAATTCGCTGCTGCCGGTTTTGAAACCGATCTTCAGTATGCAGAAGACGATATCCCGAACCAGCTTGCCCAGATCGAGAACATGATCACCAAGGGTGTTGACGCTCTGGTCATCGCGGCAATCGACGGCACCACGCTCTCGAACGCTCTCGAGAACGCAGCGGCTGCGGGTATTCCCGTTATCGCTTATGACCGCTTGATCCGTGACAGCGGCAACGTCGACTACTACGCGACCTTCGACAACTTCAAAGTGGGCGTGCAGCAGGCGTCGAGCCTTGTTGCCGGTCTCGAAGAGCGCTTCGGCGAAGGCCCCTATAACGTTGAACTCTTCGGCGGCTCGCCGGACGACAACAACGCCTACTTCTTCTACAACGGCGCGATGTCGGTTCTTCAGCCGCTGATCGATGCAGGCACGGTCAATATCGTATCGGGTCAGATGGGCATGGACACCGTCGGCACCCTGCGTTGGGACGGTGCAGTGGCTCAGGCCCGCATGGATAACCTGCTTTCGGCACATTACACCGATGCTCAGGTCCATGGCGTTCTGTCGCCCTATGATGGTCTCTCGATCGGTATCCTTTCGTCCCTCAAGGGCGTCGGCTACGGCTCGGGCGACATGAAGATGCCGATCGTCACCGGTCAGGACGCCGAAGTGCCTTCGGTCAAGTCGATGCTCGCAGGCGAGCAGTATTCGACCGTCTTCAAGGACACCCGCGCTCTTGCTGGTGTGACTGTCGGCATGGTCGAAGCTCTCCTCAAAGGCGGCGAGCCCGAGATCAACGACACCACCACCTATGACAACGGGGTAAAGGTCGTTCCGTCCTATCTCCTCGAGCCGGTATCGGTCGATCTGTCGAACTGGGAAGAAATTCTGATCGGAAGCGGTTACTACACCGCCGACCAGATCCAGTAACGTCTCCTCCCTGTCTGCCCGCGATGCCGATGCGTATCGCGGGCATTCATTCATACTACATAGGGACTCGCATGACCTCTCTGCTCGAGATGCGTTCCATCACCAAGACCTTTCCCGGCGTGAAAGCGCTCGATCAGGTGAACCTTGATGTGAAGGAAGGCGAAATCCACGCAATTTGCGGTGAAAACGGCGCCGGCAAGTCGACCTTGATGAAGGTCCTTTCGGGCGTTTATCCCGTAGGCTCCTATGACGGCGAAATCCATTACGACGGCAAACTCGCCGAGTTCCGCACCATTTCGGATTCCGAAGAAAAAGGGATCATCATCATTCACCAAGAGCTCGCCCTTGTGCCGCTCTTGTCGATTGCCGAGAACCTGTTTTTGGGGAACGAGCGCGCCACCAATGGCGTGATCAATTGGCGCGACACATTCCAGCGCACCGAAGCTCTTCTCAAGAAAGTCGGCCTGAAAGAAGCGCCGACGACGCTCATCGAAAAAATGGGCGTAGGCAAGCAGCAACTTGTCGAGATCGCCAAGGCGCTCTCCAAGGAAGTGCGGCTTCTGATCCTTGACGAGCCGACGGCGGCTCTGTCGGAATCCGACAGCCAAGCCCTGCTTGATCTGATGCTCGAGCTTAAAGCGCAGGGCGTCACGCAAATCATCATCAGCCACAAGCTGAACGAGGTCCGCCGCGTGGCCGATACCGTCACCGTCATCCGCGACGGAACTTCGGTTTCGACGATGAGTGCGGCGAGTGGCGAAATCACCGAGGACCGCATCGTGCGCGACATGGTGGGCCGCGATATGTCGGACCGCTATCCCGCGCGTCCGCGCAATCCCTCGGATGTCTTGATGGAAGTCCGCAACTGGAACGTCTGGCACCCCGAACATGCGGATCGCCAGATGATCAAGAACGCGAATTTCAACGTGCGCAAAGGCGAGGTTGTCGGGATCGCGGGCCTTATGGGGTCCGGGCGCACCGAACTTGCCATGTCGATTTTCGGTCGCAGCTATGGACGTAATATCAGCGGCGAAGTTCGGCTTCATGACAAGCCCGTGGATGTCTCCAAGATCGACCGTGCGATTGCTGCGGGACTTGCCTATGTCACCGAAGACCGCAAATCGCTGGGTCTCGTGCTGGACGAGGACATTCGCACCAACATCACGCTCGCCAATCTCGACGAGGTGTCGCGTGCAGGCGTGATCAACGAACATCAGGAAACGCAGGTCTCCGAGAAATACCGCAGCGCGATGAATATCCGCACGCCTTCGGTCTTTCAAAAGGTCGTAAACCTTTCGGGCGGCAACCAGCAAAAGGTCGTGCTGTCCAAATGGCTCTTTGCCGAGCCCGAAGTGCTTATCCTCGACGAGCCGACACGCGGTATCGACGTGGGCGCGAAATTCGAGATCTACGGCATTATCAATGAATTGGCCGCCGAAGGAAAAGGGGTCGTGATGATCTCGTCCGAAATGCCCGAGCTTTTGGGCATGTGCGACCGCATTTACGTCATGAACGAGGGCGAGCTTGTCGGCGAACTGAGCGCCGAGGAAGCCAGCCAAGAGCGCATCATGTCGCTCATCGTTACCGAATAGGGGACTTGGGGATGGAACAGGTAAACAAAAACAACCTCGGTGCATATTTCAAACACCACATGCGCGAATACGGGCTTTTGATCGCCCTGATCGCGATCATGGTGTTCTTTCAGGTCGTGACCGACGGAACGCTTCTCAAGCCCGTCAACATCACCAACCTCTTCTTGCAGAACAGCTATATCATCATCATGGCCTTGGGCATGCTGGTGGTCATCGTTTCGGGGAACATCGACCTTTCGGTCGGCTCGGTGATGGGCTTCGTTGGTGCTTTTGCGGCCGTGATGATCGTCGAATGGGGCGTTCCTGTGAGTGTGACGATCGTTGCCTCTCTTATCGTCGGTATCGTGATCGGTGCGGCGCAGGGCTATTTCGTTGCCTATTGGAAGATACCCTCGTTTATTGTGACCCTTGCGGGGATGCTCGTGTTCCGCGGGCTTTCGCTTTGGCTTCTCGAAGGGCAGTCGGTCGGTCCGTTCCCGAAATCGTTCCAGCTCATTTCGACCGGCTTTGTGCCCGACATCGTGCCTGCGGGAGTCTCGGGCGCGATTGCCGAAATGGTCGGCACGCGGAATTTCAACGTGCTGGCGATGGCGCTGGGGATCATTGCTGTGGCGATCATCATCTGGATGGGCCTGCGCGACCGCGCTCACAATGCGAAATACGGGATCGAAGGCGAGCCGAAAGCGTTCTTTATCGCACGCAATGCCATTGTGGCGGGCGCTCTGCTCTTCGTGATGTTCAAACTCGCCACGTTCCGCGGTCTTCCGAACGTGCTCATCTCGATGGTCGTCCTGACCGTGATCTATGCTTTCCTGACTGCCAATACGACGATCGGTCGTCGTATCTATGCGCTCGGCGGCAACGAAAAGGCAGCCAAGCTTTCAGGGATCAAGACCGAACGCCTGATGTTCCTCTCTTTTGTCAACATGGGGCTCTTGGCGGCGCTTGCAGGTCTGATCTTTGCTGCACGCCTCAACACCGCAACCCCCAAAGCCGGCTTTGCTGTCGAGCTCGACGTGATCGCGGCGGTGTTTATCGGCGGCGCGTCGATGTCGGGCGGTTCGGGCAAGATTATCGGCGCTGTCGTCGGTGCTTTTATCATGGGCGTGATGAACAACGGGATGTCGATCCTCGGGATCGGTATCGATTATCAACAGGTGATCAAAGGACTCGTGCTGCTCGCTGCCGTGTTCTTCGACGTCTACAACAAGAGTAAACAGGGGTAACAGATGGCTTTCAAACCTGCTGCGTGGCCCCGCAAACTCCGCTCTCAGGAGTGGTATGGCGGGAATTCGCGCGATACGATCTATCACCGTGGTTGGCTCAAGAACCAAGGCCACCCGCATGATCTGTTCGACGGTCGCCCCGTGATCGGCATCATGAACACATGGTCCGATCTTACGCCCTGTAACGGTCACCTGCGCGAGCTTGCCGAAAAGGTAAAGGCGGGCATCTGGGAAGCGGGCGGTTTTCCCGTAGAGGTTCCCGTGTTCTCGGCCTCGGAAAACACCTATCGCCCAACGGCGATGATGTATCGCAACATCGCGGCTATGGCCGTGGAAGAGGCGATGCGCGGGCAACCGATCGACGGCGCGGTTCTGCTTGTCGGTTGTGACAAAACAACGCCTTCGCTTTTGATGGGTGCGGCTTCGACCGATATTCCGTCCATCGTCGTAACGGGCGGGCCGATGCTCAACGGCTATTTCCGCGGCGAGCGCGTCGGCTCGGGCACCCACCTTTGGAAGTTCTCCGAGGCGGTTAAAGCCGGTGAGATGACGCAAGAGGAATTCCTCGAAGCCGAGCAGTCTATGTCCCGCTCGTCGGGCACCTGCAACACCATGGGCACCGCCTCGACCATGGCTTCGATGGCAGAAGCGCTCGGCATGGCACTCAGCGGCAACGCGGCGATCCCCGCCGTCGACAGCCGCCGCCGCGTGATGGCGCAGCTTTCGGGGCGCCGCATCGTGCAAATGGTCAAGGACGATCTGAAGCCTTCGGATATCATGACCAAAGCGGCGTTCGAGAACGCGATCCGCACCAACGGCGCCATCGGCGGCTCGACCAATGCGGTGGTTCACTTGCTTGCAATCGCGGGCCGCGTGGGTGGTGCAGGCGTCGATCTGACGCTTGATGACTGGGATCGCTGCGGGCGCGATGTTGCGACCATCGTGAACCTGATGCCCTCGGGCAAATACCTCATGGAAGAATTTTTCTATGCAGGCGGTCTTCCTGTCGTTCTCAAACGTCTGGGCGAGGGCGGCCAGCTCAACAAAGACGCCCTCACCGTTTCGGGCCAGACCATCTGGGACGAAGTCAAGGATGTCGTCAACTGGAACGAGGACGTGATCCTGCCGCTGGACAAGGCGCTGACCAAACAGGGCGGCATCGCGGTTCTGCGCGGGAACCTTGCGCCCAAAGGGGCGGTTCTTAAACCCTCTGCCGCAACGCCATCGCTGATGAAGCACCGCGGCCGCGCCGTCGTCTTCGAGGACATCGACGACTACAAGGCCAAGATCAACGACGATGCGCTCGATGTCGATGAAACCTGTGTTCTGGTGCTCAAGAACTGTGGTCCGCGCGGCTATCCGGGTATGGCCGAGGTCGGCAACATGGGCCTGCCGCCCAAAGTGCTCAAGAAAGGCATTACCGATATGGTTCGCATTTCGGATGCGCGGATGTCGGGCACAGCCTATGGCACGGTGATCCTTCACACCTCGCCCGAAGCGGCGGCGGGCGGACCGCTCGCCGTTGTGCAGAACGGCGATATGATCGAGCTTGATGTGGCCGAGCGCCGTATCCACCTCGATATCTCCGACGAGGAGTTGAACCGTCGTTTGGCGGCGTGGAAACCCAACCATGAACAGGCGCCGTCCGGCTATGCGTGGCTCCACCAGAACCACGTCCAAGGCGCGGATACCGGAGCCGATCTCGACTTTTTGCGCGGACATCGCGGCAACGATGTCGGAAAGGACTCGCATTGATGAAGATCGCACTCGTGGGCATCGGCAAGATTGCCCTTGATCAACATGTGCCCGCGATAGCGGCTTCGTCCGTCTGGGAACTTGCGGCGACTGTCTCGCGTCAAGGCGCGGTCGAAGGCGTCGAGGCCTATACCGATTTTGCAAAGATGCTCGAGGAACGGTCCGACATTCGTGTGGTCTCGCTCTGTCTTCCGCCGGTGCCGCGCTTCGAATATGCCGCCGCCGCAATCCGTGCGGGCCGCCATGTGATGCTTGAAAAGCCGCCGGGCGCTACACTTGCCGAGTGTCACGCCCTTACGGCTCTTGCACAGGAACACCGTGTCTCGCTTTACGCCACATGGCATAGCCGCGAAGCCGATAAGGTTGCCGCGGCCAAGGCATGGCTCGCGGACAAGACATTGCGTCGCCTCAAGGTAACTTGGAAAGAGGACGTGCGCCGTTGGCACCCGGGTCAGGACTGGATCTGGGAACCCGGTGGAATGGGGGTCTTTGATCCCGGTATCAACGCGCTCTCGATCGTGACCGAGATCCTGCCCGTGAACATCCATCTCGCCTCGGCCACGCTCGAGGTGCCGTCCAATCGCCAAACGCCCATCGGCGCGGAGCTTCATTTTGCACATCCCCATGGTGCCGAGATTTCCGCCGTTTTCGACTGGCGTCAGACGGGCGAGCAGACTTGGATGATTGAGGCCGAGACAGACAAGGGAACGCTTGTGCTTCTCGACGGAGGCGCGCGCATCCAGATCGACGGGGTCGAAGATGCCCTCGTTTCGGACAATCCGCTCGCGGGGGAATACCCGCGTCTTTACGCAAATATGGCCAAACTCGTCGCGCAAGGTGAGATCGACATGGATCTTCGTCCGATGGTGCATGTGTCCGACGCTCTCGCGCTTGGACGCCGCATCAGCGTCGAGCCGTTTAACGACTAAGGAATTGATGAATGAAACAAGCTCTGACAGGCATTCTGCCCGTTGCTCCCACCCCGTTTCACGCCGATGGCCGCGTTGACGAAGAGGGGATGCGCCGCGTTCTCGATTGTATGATCGACCAAGGCGTCGATGCGATCTGTATCCTTGCAAACTATTCCGAGCAGTTTCTTCTCTCGGACGACGAGCGGGCGCTTTTGACCAAAGTGTCGCTCGAGCATGTTGCTGGGCGGGTGCCCGTGATCGTGACGATCAGTCATTTCAGCACCGATATCGTGGTCAAACGGGCCAAGAACGCCGAGGCGCTCGGGGCCTCGATGGTCATGATGATGCCGCCCTATCACGGTGTTGGCCTCGTTCCTGCCGAAGCAGGTGTCTACGAACATTTCCAAGCCGTGTCCGATGCGATTTCGATCCCGATCATGGTGCAGGATGCGCCTCTTTCGGGCTGCACGCTCGGTGTGCCGCTTCTCGTCCGTATGGCCAAAGAGCTTGAGAACGTCAGCTATTTCAAGATCGAAGTGCCCTTTGCCGCCGACAAGCTTGCAGCGCTGATCGAGCAGGGCGGGGACGCGATCGTCGGTCCCTTTGACGGTGAAGAGGCCGCGACGCTTCTTGCGGACCTCGATGCAGGGTGCACAGGCACCATGACGTCGGCGCTTCAACCCGACAAGATCCGCCCTATCGTGATCGATTATCTTGCGGGCAACCACGATGCGGCCTTGGCTCAGTGGCAAAAGTGCCTGCCTCTCATCAATCACGAGAACCGTCAGTGCGGGCTGCGGGCTGCCAAGACCGTGATGCAGGCAGGCGGGGTCATCAAGTCGGACTATGTGCGTCATCCGCTCAAGCCGATGAGCCAGCGCACCAAAGATCGTTTGCTGTCTTTGTCGAAAGAGATGGACGTTCTTGCCCTGCGCTGGGGCAAATGACGCGCTCTGACTAAGGGAACCAGTCCCAAACCAAAAGCCGCGCGGCAGGTTCCGCGCGGCTTTTCCTTTTTTGATCAGGCCGAACAGATTGGCTCAGTTCCTGTCGGCGACCCCGAAGAGAGGGCCAGTTCCAACGCTTTGCACAGTGCCGTCGGGCTGGCGCGTGAGAAAGAGCGCCTGAAGTTTCGCCTGCTGCGCAAAGCGAAGCCCTTCCTCCACGCCCATCACCATCAGAGCCGTTGCCCAAGCATCCGCCTCGGCGCATGTCGGTGCAATAACTGTGACCGAGGCAGGCGCTTGCAAAAGCGGTGCGCCGCGGGCCGGGTCCATCGTATGGGACAGCCTGCGATCCTTGACCGTGATCCAATGGCGATAGTCCCCGGATGTTGCGACGGCCGCATCTTCCAGTGCGAGCATCGAAAAGGGTGTGCGTTTTTTATAATCAGGGGCTTCGATGGCGATGGTCCAAGCGGTGCCATCGGGTCGATGACCCAAGGCGCACATTTCGCCGTCGATGCCGACCAGAGCGTTGGAAACGCCGTGGTTTTCCAGCACATCGGCCAAGAGGTCCACCCCATAGCCCTTGGCGATGCCGTTGAGATCAAGCGAGAGCGGTGCCCGTTTGCGTGCTTGGCCGTTTGCAAGGTCAAGGATGTCATGGGTCGGCAGATGAGCGTGATCCATCGCTGCGCGAATGGCCAATGGATCGGCGTCGGTGCGGCCAAAGCCCCACGCCTCGACGGCCTCTCCCATGCCGACATCGAATGCCCCGCCTGACGCGCGCCCGATGGCAAGCCCAAGACCGAGCACCCGCACCATATGAAAGGGCAGGGGCCGCCATTCCTCGATCGGGGCGGCGTTGAGCCGCATCAGGTCGCTGTCGGTATTCCAAGTCGACATCTGGCGGTCTACCGCGTCGACGGCCGCTTGAAGCTCTGCCCTAAGCTGGACGGTATCGACAGAGCTATCCGAGAAGAACAAGGCGCTCCATCGGGTGCCCATCGTCGGTCCGTTGAGGGCGTGGCGCACAAGATCAGTAGACATCTTCGACATATTTCCCTTTGGCTTTGAGAGTGGCGGTCGACAGTCCGATCGGTGCGAGGATGTCCTCAAGCGCTTGGCTTACTCCTTGGGCCATGTCGCGACCGCCGCAGACCATGATCTTGGCGCCCTGATGTATGGCGTCGATTACCGTCTGGGCCTCAGCTCTGAGAGCGTCTTGAACATAGAGTGGCTTTGTCCCTCTGGAGGCGGCCGTGGTCAGATTTGAAAGCTGGCCGTCCTCGATCCAGCGGGGCAGGTCCTCTCCATAGAGGAAATCGCTGTCTTCATGGCGCATCCCGAAAAAGAGGTGCATGGGGCGCTTGCGACGGTTGCCCCGTATCAGGCCCGCCAAGGGACCCACGCCTGTTCCTGCGCCGATAAGAAGGAGCGGCGTGCGCGCGCGCCCTGCATGGAAATTCGGATTGCGCCGCAAGAAAACCTCGACCTTATCCCCCGCCTCGAGCGAGAGGAGTTGGCCAGAGCACAGACCGCCTTGGTGCTTTCTGACGACGATCTCCACAAATCCATCGCGTGCGCCCGACGCCAGAGAATAAAATCGGGGAAGGCGTGAACCCTGCGGAATGATCCCGACGAGGTCCCCCGCCTCAAAGCGCGAAAAACCTTGGCCCGTCATGCGCGCCCAAAGCGAAAGCTTGGGGAGGGCGAAGCGGAGGATCGCTGTCGGTGCCTGAACCGCCGTCCCGTAGTCGCGGCGCGAGACCAGTTCCAGTTTCTCGGATTTGGGCGGCATCGGTTGGTGGTTCAATTCGAGGGGAAGCCCCAGAGCATCCCCGAGTGTGCGCCCCCAACGGGCAAAATCCTGTGACGACTGGCGGTCAACCGTCTCGAAGGACAAGAGCGCATCCCATCCCTTGGCCCGCAGGGCAAGGTCCACCTCCTGCGCAAAAGCGCAATAGGCGGGAAAGCTTCTGTCCCCGAACCCGAGAACGGCAAAGGGCGCAGAGGAGGACTGATCCAGCGCGTCGAGGCGGTCAAGAAAGCCTTTTGCTGAACTCGGTGCGTCACCCTCACCGAAGGTTGCTGCAAGAAAGAGAAACCGCTTGGCGGATGCAAAACGCGCCGGATCGAAACCCGTCATCGGGCCGATGTGGACCGAGTGTCCGCCTTGGGCCAGAGCCTTGGCGAGCGTGACGGCAAAGCCCCAAGTGCTCCCGCCTTCTGAGCCGACAAGAACAACGGTTTCTGCGCTGCTGGCGGGAGAGTTCTGCTTGAAGCGGGGGCGTCCCCGTTGTGCTTCGATCCAGATCAACGCGCCTGTGGTCCCCATAACGGGCACGCTCAAAGCGATGATCCCCAAGATCAGCCCGAGGGTGGCGGCTCCTTTGCCCGTGTGCAGCATATAGATCGTCTCGGTGATCTTTTGCGCCGACGAAAGCGGGACCGAAGACAGCGTCTCGCCCGTGCCTTGATCGATGAGCGAGGTTCCCGCATCGGTCGAGAGGGTGAAAACATCCTGTGGATCGGAGTCGTAGGGGAAACTCAATTTGCGGAACCCGTCGAGCGAGACGCTGCGAAGCGCGGGCATGGTGTCCAGTGGATAGTCGGTCAATCCACTGACGCTGCTCGGCTGCGGCGCATTCGCGCTGCTGTCGGGCAAAAGATCAAACGTGGAGGCAGTCATCCAAAGCGCGGTCGCAGCCGAAAGAGCAAGGCCGACAACAGCGACGCGAGCGATCTCGACATGAAGCCGTCCGGCCTTCGGGCCTTTGAGCGGCGAAAACCAGCGCTGCCAGCCCCCCGTCCGCCGCGCGACGAGTGCTGCACCAGAGAGGGTGAGCGCAAGCATTGCACCCGCACCTACGGCAGCCACAAGTCGCCCTGCATCATCCAGAAAGAGAGAACGGTGCAAGTTGGTGAGCCAGCGCTCGACGGGGTTCGGATCGGCAGAGCCGACATCGAGTCCTGTTGCAGGATCGATGACCGCCGAACCAGGGTTTCCGTCTTTGAACCACCAAGCGGTGATCTGTCCCGAAGGGGATCGTCTGATTTCCTCGAGACCCGGATGAGTGGCGGCCACGCGGGCCGCGAGATCGGCAACGCTTTGCTCTGCAACGGCGCTGGGCGCAGTCAAGCGTTCATAGGCAGGAAAGACCGAGAGCGCCGCACCACTGAGCGCAAGGACGGTGACAAGAACAAGAGCAATCAGTCCAGGCCAGCGGTGAAGCGTACGGATCATGGGTTGCCCCTCTTAACGATAGGTGAAGCTGGAGATATAGCGACGCCCCTGAACGGCTTTGCCGAAGCCATCGCTCGTCAGCGGCACGGCAATCTCGTTCGGGCTATCGCGGAAGTCCTCGACCGCGGCGTCGATATGAAGGGTATAGCCCGCGTCAAAGAGGGCGTCCGCCAGATCGAGCGAAATATCCAGAGTGCGGCCCGACCCGACGCTTGCGCCCGTGATGCCGTTGACTTCGGCCGTATTGCCTCCCGTTGCGGCGGTCCAATCGGTCAGGTGTTTGTAATATTTGGATTTACCTCCCGCCATCCAGAGGCTGCCGACATAGGCACCCGAGGCATCGGTGACATAGAGCGCGAGATAGGCCCCGTTGCCGCCATAGGTGTTCATAGTCGTGCTGAGGGTCACGGGCCGCGCCATCGCCAACCCCGGAAGGGTGAGCGCGGTGGTAAGAGCGAGGGTCGCAATGAGAGATTTCATGAGAATATCCTTGGAAATGGGTCGATCAGTTCGTGACGGCTTTGGGGGCGGCGCCATTGCCGAAGAGACCGTTGGCGGGCGGCGTGCCCGAGTTCATCGAATTGGGGGTATTCTGGCCGCGTAGCGTTTCGCAGTCGTCGTCATCATCGCCGCGCGAAAAGAGCCGCCAGCCGTGCTCGTCGCCCTCGCAGTCATCATCATCGTCGTCATCGTGACGGCGGCCGTGATCGTCATCATCATCGTCGTCGTCGCGGTCATCGCTGACGCGGACGAGAGGCACAGCGTCCAAAGGATCAAGCACGGCGGCGCAGACACCATCGCAAGACGCCACGGCGTGGCCGATCGGCGCGTTCGCGGCAAAAGCGGGAAGGACAAGGGTCGCGCCGAGAGCGGTCGCAGAGAGAAGAAGGATGGTTCGGGAAGTCATGAGCGTGTCTCCTGTGATGTGATGGCCTAGACTTGGGGCCCCGACCTGAGCGGTTCCTGAAGCGCGACACTTTTCTGCTTCAGCTTGGCGTCAGGTGGCTATTCAACGCGTGAAACGCGCCTTTCCGCCGCCGGTGGGAGCGGAGCATAGGTGGGCTTAAAGTGGTGAATGTGGGTCAGTGGGACTCGTCACCCTTGCGGTCGTCATCATGTTCTTCTTCGAACTCGAATTCGACGATCTGCAACGTGTCCGGCTGGAGCTTCACTTCGATTTCGCGGCCCGATGCGTCGCGCCCTTGGATCTCGTAGCACCCGTCATCGATCTTGATGCGGCGCACGTTCCAGCCCCGTTCTTCGGCAAGTTCGACGACAGCCTCGCGCGGCTTCCAGTTCGACATGGGCACAAAGCAACCTTCTTCGGCTCGGGCGGACCCTGCGACCGAGGCTGTCAGAAAAGCAAGAATTGTAATGGTCTTTTGCATGGGCCACTCTCCAAGTTGGGGCCAACTTTGACACAGGGATAGAGCTTCAACCTGACGCCAAGCTGAAGAGAGCTGGTGTTCTTCTTCAGCTGTGCGTCAGGACGATTTGATCCTATAAGCGGAAACAAGCGTGAAGGGCGGCGACTGGACATGAGAGTATTACTGATCGAAGACGATATGATCCTCGGCGCTGCGGTGCGCGACCAGATCGCCGCCGATGGTCATTCGATCGATTGGGTTCAGCGCCTCGACGTCGCCCAAGACGCGATTGCCGCAACGGGTTTCGATCTTGTTCTCCTTGATCTGATGTTGCCCGACGGGCGCGGTATTCCCTTTCTCCGCCGATTACGGGCCAAGGGGGATGTCACGCCCGTGATCATCCTGACCGCGCTGGACCAGATCAGCGACCGCATAGATGGCCTGAATGCGGGGGCGGATGATTATCTCGTCAAGCCCTTCGATCTCGCGGAGCTTTCTGCGCGGATCGGGTCTGTGGCGCGGCGCTATGCCGGCAACCCCAATCCGATTGTCAAACACGGCGCACTCGAGATCGATCTGGCGGCGCACAGTGTTTATCGGGACGGAAAATCTGTGACCCTGACCGCGCGGGAATGGGCCCTCTTCGAAGTGTTTCTCTCGCGTCCCGGTCAATTGCTCTCCAAAGCGCAGCTTGAGGGCAAGATGTATGATTTCGGGGCCGAGATCGAAAGCAACACGATCGAAGTGCATGTCAGCCGCCTGAGGAAAAAGTTGGGAGCGTCGGTGATCGAGACCGAACGGGGTCTCGGGTATCGATTGGGGCGTGCATGAGGTTTACGAAGAGCCTTCAAGGCCGTTTGATGCTCTTGCTCGGTTTGGCCCTTACTGTCGTATGGGTCGCCGCGGCGAATGTGACCGCCTATATTGCGCGCAGCGAAATCGAAGAGGTGTTCGACTCGGCGCTGCAAGAGACGGCGCAACGTATCCTTCCTTTGGCTGTGGTGGATATTCTCGGCCGCGAGGAAGAAGGGATCAACCAGCGCGTAGCCGCCATCAGCGACCATACCGAGTTCTTCACCTATGTGGTCACGGACGATCAAGGCCGGATCCTGTTGCAATCCCATACGGCAGATCCCGATACTTTTGCCGAATGGCGCGGGGTGGGGTTCTCGACGACCGACAGTCACCGCCTCTATAGCGACGAAGCGGTGAAAGGGACGATCAGGATTACGGTGGCCGAACCTTTGGAGCATCGTGCCAGTGTGTCCCACGAAATCCAGCGGGGTTTGGGGCTTCCCCTTTTGATCATGTTGCCGCTTGCCCTTGGCGCGATCGCCCTTGCTGTTCGTGCCAGCCTTGCGCCCGTGCGCCGCTATCGGATGCGGCTGTCTGCGCGGAGCGAACGTGATCTGAGCCGGATCGATACCGATGATCTTCCGACCGAAATTGCCTCGCTTGCCGAAACGCTTAACGGGCTTCTTGGTCGGCTCGAAACGGCCTTTGATGCAGAGCGCAGCTTTGCAGCAAACGCGGCGCATGAATTGCGGACCCCCTTGGCGGGTGCAATCGCTCAGGCGCAGAGACTTCAGTCCGAAACATCCGATCCCGATGCCAAGGCGCGCGCAGGCGAGATCGAAACGACGCTCAAGCGGCTGACGCGGCTTGCAGAACGTCTGATGCAATTGGCACGGGCCGAGGGCGCCAAGTTGCGCCGAAACGACAGAGCGGATCTTCGGCCGATCACAGAGCTGATTATCGACGACCTGAGGCGCACCGTGGCACCCGCCCACATTGTCCTCTCTCTCCCCGACAGCGCCGTTTTGTCCGACCTTGAACCCGATGCGCTGGCCATCATCCTGCGCAATCTTGTCGAAAATGCCGTCCGCCACGGGCAGTCTGATGCACCTATCGAGGTTGTTCTGGGTGCCGACGGCACCTTTACGGTTTCGAACGAGGGTCCCGTCGTGCCCGAAGAAACACTTGCGCGGCTCACACATCGGTTCGAGCGCGGTGAGGGGGCCCAATCCACGGGCAGCGGTCTCGGGCTTGCGATAGTGCGCTCCATAGCCGAGCGTTCGGGTGGTGCGTTTGACATCCGCTCTCCACGTCGCTCGTCAGCAACAGGGTTCGAAGCGCGCTTTCGCGTGAACGAACCTTCGGGACGATAGGAGAAAAAGCCCCACAAAATCTTTTTTCCACGGTCGAAACCTGATCGGGTTTCAGCCAGTGGTTTTTTCACTTTTTAAATATCACAATTGTTGATATGAAAGATTTGTTACCTTTGAAGGAGAATGCAGTGACCAATCGGTTCTTGTTGGTTGATCCGGAGCAAAATCTTGATGTGGTCAAAGCGTTGGCGAGCGCGATCCGCGTCTCGATCCTAAAGACTTTGGACATCCGAGGTCCGATGAACGTAAACGAGATTTCTGCTGCGCTGGATCTGCCCCAGTCTACCGTCTCATCCAACCTTCAAGTCCTTGAAGATGTTGGATTAGTTGCGACGACGTCTCAAAAGGCAAAAAAAGGCAGCCAAAAGATTTGCGAGTCGCGGTTTCGTGAAATCTTGATCGCTTTTCACGAGGTCCGCCCCGAGCAAGCCGAGAATGACATCGAAGTTTCCATGCCTCTCGGTCTTTATTCACGGTGCGAGATTTCCTCGCCCTGTGGATTGTGTTCGACCGATGGGGTGATCGGTCTGCTGGATGTGCCCAATACTTTCCTCGAACCCGAGCGGATGCGCGCGGGGCTTTTGTGGTTCAACAGCGGCTATGTCGAGTATCAATTCCCCAATAATGCGAAGCTGAAAAACCTCACCCCGAGCGAAGTCGAATTTTCGATGGAGCTCTCGTCGGAGGTTCCCGGAACGAGCGCGGATTGGCCGTCCGACATTTTCCTCGAGGTCAACGGCGTCCATGTCGCGACTTGGACCTCTCCAGGAGATTTCGGTGATAAAAGAGGGGTTTACACTCCAAAATGGTGGAAACTCTCGGGCTCGCAATACGGTAAACTCAAGACTTGGCGCATCAATTCCAAAGGCACATTTGTCGATGGAATGAAGGTGTCGAGCACCAAGATCGGCGATCTTGATATTGATGCCCACCGCTCGATCCGGATGCGGATCGGTGTGCGGGATGATGCCGCCCATCCCGGCGGGATCAACATCTTCGGCCGTGGTTTCGGGAACTATGACCAAGACATCATTATGCGACTTCGGTGAAATGAATCGTTGACTGAAAGCAAGACTCGCCACAATCATATCGGAAATAACGGTATAAACCTTAACTTTCGATATGAATGGGTGATGGTCGATGAAAGCTCGCGTCACGGCTCACAGCCGCTATACAATCTCTGAAATTGACAACAGGCTCTATGGCTCTTTCCTCGAGCATCTCGGGAGGGCGGTCTATACTGGGATTTATGAACCCGATCACCCGCAGGCCGATGACAGCGGGATGCGTCGCGATGTCATAGAACTCGTGCGGGAACTGGACACTCCGATTTGTCGCTATCCCGGCGGTAACTTTGTTTCGGCTTACAATTGGGAAGACGGTATCGGCCCCAAGGAAAACCGTCCGACGAGACTGGACCTTGCCTGGCGCACCTCGGAGTCGAACCAGGTCGGTATCCACGAGTTCGCCGACTGGGCCGAAAAGGCGAATACCGAGATGATGCTTGCGCTGAACCTTGGCTCGCGCGGCTTGGACGAGGCGCGCGCCTTTGTCGAATACGTGAACCATCCGGGTGGAAGCTATTGGTCCGATCTGCGCAAAAAGAACGGGCGCGCCGATCCTTGGGGTGTCAAGTTGTGGTGCCTCGGGAACGAGATGGATGGGCCTTGGCAAATCGGTCACAAGTCCGCGCTTGAATACGGTCGTCTTGCCAATGAGACGGCTAAGGCGCTGAGATCGTTTGACAAGTCGCTTGAGCTTGTTGTCTGTGGGTCCTCGCACTCGGAAATGCCGAGCTATCCGCAATGGGAAGCGACCGTTCTCGAACAGACCTATGATCAGGTCGATTACATCTCGCTCCACATGTATTTCGAGAACTACGAAAAGAACACGGCAGAGTTCCTTGCGCTTCCTGAAAAGCTTGATCGCTATATCGGGACGGTTTCGGGTGTGATCGATTATGTAAAGTCGAAATCTCGTTCCAAGCGTGATGTAAAGATCAGTTTTGACGAATGGAACGTCTGGTATCACGAGCGCAAGAATGATGCGAAGCGCATGGCCGAATGGGATTGGCCGCATGCGCCTGCGCTGCTCGAGGATATCTATACCTTCGAGGATGTGCTTCAGGTCGGGTGTATTCTCAACACGTTTATCCGTCGTTCGGATGTGGTGCGGATCGCATGTATCGCACAGCTCGTGAACGTGATTGCACCCATTATGACTGTTCCGGGCGGCACGTCTTGGCGTCAGACGATCTTTTACCCGTTCAAGTTTGCTTCGACGTTGGGCCGTGGAACCGCGCTGAATCTGGATGTGGATTGTCCGACCTATGATGCTGCAGTTGCTGCCAATGTATCCTATCTCGATATTTCGGGCGTTCATGATGCGGCGAGCGGGGTGCTGACATTCTTTGCGGTCAACCGGAACGGAACCGAACATCTCGATATTGATCTCGCCATCGAGCGGTTCGGTAGCCCCAAATCGGTTGAGCATACGATCCTCAAGCATGATGATCTCGAGGCGCGGAACACGGCGGAGGAGCCGAATAAAGTTGTTCCAAAGCAAGGGGATGGCGCAAAAATTACGGCGGGCGGTCTGTCGCTGTCCCTGCCGCCCTATAGCTACTCGGTCGTACGGGTCCAGATGTAGTATATCACGGTTTGTGGTATATACCCACAAATCCGTTGAAAGAATCGATGTTTGGTGTAGCATTTCGCCAGTACCGGTTTTCAAGCCGGACAAAAAAGGGAGGACTTACAATGAACAAGTATGTCGCGATTGCATTTGCCGGGTTGATGGCAAGTGCCGTCCAAGCCGAGGAAACCGTCGTATGGTGGGATTTCCTTGGCGGCGGTGATGGTGTCCGAATGAAGCAGTTGATTTCTGACTTCAACGAAGCCAACGCCGGAGAAGTCAAGATTGACGCAACCACACTCGAGTGGGGCGTTCCCTTCTATACCAAAGTTCAGACATCCGTCGCGGTGGGCGAAGCGCCCGATGTGATGACCTATCACGCCTCGCGCATTCCGCTTGCAGTCGAGCAAGGGGTCCTCGATGAAATTACCCCCGAAGACTGGGCCGCAATGGGCTTTGGTCAGGACGATTTCGCAGCCCAAATCTGGGATGGTGTCACGGGCCCGGACGGCAAGATTTACGGTGTGCCGCTCGATACCCACCCGATCGTTCTCTACTATAACAAGGACATCCTTGGTGCCGCAGGGCAGCTCAATGCCGACGGAACACCCGCCGGGATGGGAAGCCGCGAAGAATTCACCGCGATGCTTCAGGCAATTGCCGACAGCGGTCAGGTCAAGTTCCCGCTCGGTTCTGTGACGGCTGACGGTAACTTCATGTTCCGCACGATCTATTCGCTTGTCGGCCAACAGGACGGCGAATTGCTTACGGACGGCGAGTTCCTTGTCGGTGACAACGCCGCCAAGCTCGAGAATGCCCTTGCAGTCCTGCAGGAATGGACCACGGCGGGTCTACAGTCCACCTATACCGACTATCCCGCGACCGTGGCGCTCTTTACCAGCGGCGAAGCTGCGATGATGATCAACGGTGTCTGGGAAGTCCCGACGATGACCGACCTTCATGCGCAGGGCAAACTCTTCGAGTGGGGTGCGGTCGAGCTTCCCGTGATCTTTGACCATCCGGCAACCTATTCGGACAGCCACGTCTTTGCGATCCCCGCAGGAAGCGCAGAAGACCCCGCCAAGCGTGCCGCCGTGCTCAAGGTCATTTCGGGGATTTTGAAAGAGTCCCTCTTCTGGGCGACTGCAGGTCACATTCCTGCCTACAAAGCCGTGACGGACTCGGCCGAATACAAGGCGATGGAACCCAATGCCACCTATTCGAGCCTGACCGCGAATATGATCTATGATCCCAAGACCCCGCTTGCAGGTGTCGCAGGACCGATCTTCGACGTGATGTCGACTTACTTCGTGCCCGCGCTCAACGGTGAATTGGACCCTGCCGAGGCAGTGGCGAGTATCACTGAAGATCTCAACGACATGTAAAATCAGAGGCAGGACGGCGTGATGCGTCGTCCTGCCTTCGACTGCAACGAACCACTGACGCAATTCCGAGGGTAGGGGCACGCCGCATGATCCGTGATCGCAAAAAAGAGGCTCTGGTCGCGTTCATCCTCATTCTTCCTTTCCTCTCTATCTACTCGTTGATTTTCGTCTATCCGACGATCGACATGTTCTTGTTGTCCTTCACCGACGCCCCCTTGATCGGCAAGGGCGAGTGGGTCGGATTGGAAAATTACACACGCCTCCCGAATGATCGCAGGTTCGATACGGCCTTTTGGAATACGGCTTATTTCGTGCTGCTTTCCGTTATTCCGGGCACATTCGTCGCTCTGGCGATCGCACTGGGCATAAGCCGACTTCAGGGACGACTTCAGGCCATCGTTTTGGCGCTTTTCTTTCTCCCCTATATTCTCCCTGTTTCCGTTGTTTATCGGCTCTGGGACTGGACGTTGAATTTCCAATTCGGCATCGCGATGCATCTCTTCGATCTGATGGGAATTGACCGCGTTCCGATCTTCAAGGTGACGGGGTGGTTCATGCCCGCGGTTGCGATGGTTACAGTCTGGTGGACCTCGGGATTTTCCATCCTCTTGTTTCTTGCGGGGCTACGCTCGATCCCGAGCGAGATCTATGAAGCGGCTTCGCTAGACAACACCAACAGATGGACTTTGTTCCGACGTATCACATGGCCGCTGTTGTGGCCCGTAACGGCGCTGGTCCTGACGATCCAGTTGATCTTGCAGCTGAAAATCTTTGACCAAGTCTATCTCTTCTCGGTCGGGGGACGTCCTAACGACAATCTGGTGATGGTGTATTACATCTACCAGCGCGCCTTTGTGAGCAATGACGGCGGACGCGCCGCAGCGATTGCGATTGTCCTCTTCATCATCGTGATCATCGTCTCGGTCCTGAATTTCCAACTGATGCGGTTTGCGGAGAAACGCTCATGACTTCGGGTCGACTTCAAAAGCTCAATCTGTTCGGCGGGATCATAACCGTCTTCACGCTGATCTGTGCCATCATCTGGGCGTTTCCCATCTATTGGGGCATTGTCAGTTCGCTCAAACCCGAAGACGAGGTTGTCAGGCCCTATATCGAATTGTGGCCCGAAACCCTGACCTTCGACCATTATTGGTTCGCCCTGACCGAGACCCAAATCGGGAGGTGGTATATCAATTCGATCGTCACGGCGCTTGGTGTTACGGTTCTGACGGTCAGCACGTCGATGTTTGCGGGCTATGCCATCAGCCAGCTGCGGTTCCCGTTTCGCCGCACGCTCTATTGGTTGATTTTGGCAAGCTTTATGGTCCCGACACAGGTTCTCATCATCAACCACTTTGTGCTGGTCGCGAATATGGGGCTCTTGAACTCTTGGGCGGGGATCATTCTGCCCCAGTTGATCCATCCCGTTGTGATCATAGTTTATAAACAGTTCTTCGACCAAGTGCCGAAGGACTTTCGCGAGGCTGCGGCCATGGACAATGCCAGCGAGTTCGGCACGCTGTTCAGAGTCTATATGCCGATGAATTGGGGCGTGACGACCGCACTTGCCATTGTGTCGTTCATCTGGTCATGGAACGCCTTCCTTTGGCCGTTCCTTGCCGTCACCAAGAACGAAATGATGACGATCACCGTGGGGATCACACAGGTCAGTGATGCCTTCGGTGTCTACTATGCGCGCCAGCTTGCCGCCGCCGTGCTCGCAGGGTTTCCCGTCGCTTTCGCCTATTTGTTGTTCCAGCGCCGCGTGACCACGGCCATCACACTTTCCGCCGGGATCAAGGGATAAAGGATAGAACATGGCAGATATCTCGCTTCAAAATATCTCCAAGAGTTTCGGCGCAGTCGAGGTGATCTCGGGGTTGTCTCTGGATGTCCATTCGGGCGAGTTCGTGGTTTTCCTCGGCCCTTCGGGGTCGGGAAAATCGACCGTTCTGAGGATGATTGCAGGACTGGAGAGCATTGATTCAGGCACGCTTTTGATCGGCGGAAAAGTCAGTCAGGATTTGGCTCCCGGTCAGCGCAATGTCGCGATGGTGTTCCAGAACTATGCGCTTTACCCCCATATGACCGTTCGGGAAAACATGGCCTTCGGTCTCAAGAACATCCGTCTTGCGCCCGACGAAATCAAACGTCGGGTGGAAGAAGCCGCGCATGTCCTTGAAATCGGTGCCCTGCTTGATCGCAAGCCTGCGCAACTCTCGGGCGGGCAACGCCAGCGCGTGGCGATCGGGCGGGCGATCGTCAAGGAACCTGCCGCATTCCTGTTCGATGAGCCTTTGTCCAACCTCGATGCCGCGCTCAGGGTGCGCACGCGTGTCGAGCTTGCCGAACTTCATCAGCGCATGAAGTCGACGATGATCTATGTGACGCACGATCAAACCGAGGCGATGACTTTGGGGGATCGGATTGTGATCCTCAACAACTGCAAGATCGAGCAGATCGGAACACCGTTGGAGGTTTACAACACCCCTGCGACCAAATTCGTTGCGAGCTTTATCGGCAGCCCTGCGATGAACTTTCTCTCGGGAACCACGTCACAAGGGAAAACAGGCGCGAATTTCGTCACCTCCGATGGGCTGACACTTGAAACGAACATCGCGCTTTCGAACTTCGGAGCCTTCGAACTCGGGATACGGCCCGAAGCGATCCGACTTACCGATGCTGCCGATGGCTTGCCGGCGCGCGTGCGTGTCGTCGAGCGTCTGGGAGACAGGACGCTGGTTTATGCGGTGCTGCCCGACGGAACCCAGATCGTCGCCCAAGACAGCGGTCGGTCTCACGTTCAGACAGGTGACAAGGTGCACCTGATCTTTGACCCCTCTCAAGTCGTTCTTTTCGATGCAGTGGGAAAGGCGCACCATTCCTGAGTGCATCATCGAGCGGGCTTTGGGTTCAAAAGCGCCCAAGGCCCGATCATGACGGCGGATGTCATGAAAAAGGCAAACGCTTTGCGCAATGGCCGGTATTTTGATTTTTAGGGGAAAAGTGGCAGCCCGTAGGGGAATCGAACCCCTCTTTCCAGGTTGAAAACCTGGCGTCCTAACCGATAGACGAACGGGCCACTCTGTGTGAGCGCTGATTATGAAATACGCCAAACTTCCGCAAGGGGATTCGTGCGATTTTTTGACTTTGGCGTGAAAAAAGTTTCGAGACGTAACGTCTTCTGTTGTCGCGCTTATTCGGCGCGGGCGGCATCTTCTAGGCGAAGTTGAACCGATTGCCGACCCTGCCAGATGTTGATCTCGAGCCGCCCTGCCAGATGGAAGCGTGCGCCATTATGCTGTTCGAGCATTTGCCCCATCGGGCCATCCATCGCGCCAAAGGCAATGGCGTCGATCCGAGCTCCCAACCCATCGCCGAAACCGATCTTAAGATGGTTTGCGCCCACACGTTTGACAAACGAGATCTGAACATCCGGAAATGCAAACCGAGGGGCCGCGGCACTCGCCCCGAAGGGACCCGCTTTTTCGATCTCCTGCACCAGCTCGACCGTTGCCGCGCCCGGCATGAGGATGCCGTCCAGCGTCAAATCCTGTGGCCCGAGGTCACCCGCTCCCTGTTTCGCCAAAAGTTCGCCAAGCCGCTCCATTGCGGCTTCGAGATTGTCCCGCGTCACGGTCAGCCCCGCAGCCATTTTGTGTCCGCCGCCTTTGACCAAGAGCCCTTCGTGCGCGACGCGATGGATCGAGGCACCAAGGTCGATCCCCGAAACGGATCGCCCCGAGCCTTTGCCCTCGTCGCCGTCAAAGCCGATGACCACGGTCGGCCTGTTGGTCGCTTCCTTGAGGCGGGCGGCGACGATCCCGACGACACCGGGATGCCAGCCTTCGCCAGCCGCCCAGACCAAGGGACCGTCAAGGCCGCGCTGGGTCGCCTGTTCAAGCGCAAGCTCGCGCACGTTTGCTTCGATGTCGCGGCGTTCGCGGTTCAATTCGTCGAGCTTGGCCGCAATGGTTTGGGCTTCGAGCTGGTTGTCTGTCGACAAAAGCCGCGCCCCGAGGTCGGCCTTGCCGATGCGCCCGCCCGCATTGACCCGAGGTCCAAGAAGAAACCCGAGGTGATAGGTGCTTGGGGCACTGTCCATTCCCGCCACATCGGCCAGCGCGACAAGTCCGGGCCGTTGGCGCTGCGCCATAACGGTTAGGCCCTGGCGGACAAAAGCGCGGTTCACGCCGATGAGTGGCGCCACATCGGCAACGGTCGCAAGCGCGACAAGATCGAGAAGCGCCATCAGGTTAGGGCCGTTCACGCTCTCGGCGCGCAACTGGCGGTTTGCTTCCACAAGCATGAGAAACACGACACCCGCGGCGCAAAGATGTCCAAGCTCGCCCGTTTCGTCCTGACGATTGGGGTTCACAACAGCATAAGCGGGCGGAAGCGTCTCCCCGCCCAAGTGGTGGTCCAGAACCACGACATCCGCGCCTTTGGCCGCAGCAATCGGGCCATGGCTTAATGTGCCGCAATCCACGCATACGATCAGCCCGTGATCGCGGGCCAGAGCCTCCATCGCGGGTTCGTTCGGCCCGTATCCTTCGTCGATACGGTCGGGGATATAGAGTGTTGCCTCGCGGCCCATCTGGCGCAGCCATGTCAGCAAGAGAGCCGCAGACGAGCCGCCATCCACGTCATAATCCGCAAAGACCGCAATTTTCTCGCGCGATTTGATTGCTTTGAGAAACCGCTCGGCGGCGCGGCCCATGTCCTTGAGGACGAGGGGATCGGGGAGAAGGTCGCGGAGGGTCGGGGCCAGAAAGCCGCTCGCCTCTTCGGGCGCAACGCCGCGCCGCGCGAGCGTTCTACAGAGCGCCGAGGGTAGGCCCGTGGCCTGCTCCATCGCCTCGGCAAGACGCTCCGTTTCGACGCTGGGGCCTATCCAGCGCCGTCCCGTGAGCGAATGTGTGACCCCGAGATACCCCAACCTTACTTCGTTGGGTTGCGATAGGTCATGCGGCGGACCGAGCCGGTCTTGGAGCGCATGAGGATGGTTTCAGCGGTGAGATAACCGACCTCGCGTTTGATCCCCGAAACAAGCGAACCATCGGTCACGCCCGTGGCGGCAAAAATCACATCGCCCGTCACGAGATCGTCACGCGTGTAGACGCGGTCGAAATTGGTGATGCCCGCCTTGCGCGCACGTGCACGCTCGTCTTCGTTGCGGAACAACAGTTTGCCGAACATCTGGCCGCCCATGCACTTGAGCGCGGCAGCCGCCAGCACGCCCTCAGGGGCGCCGCCCGATCCCATATACATGTCGATGCCCGTTTGTTCGGGTTCGGCGCAGTGCATGACGCCCGCAACGTCCCCGTCGGTGATCAAACGGATTGCAGCACCTGTGGAGCGCAGTTCCGCGATCATTTCCTCGTGACGCGGACGTTCCAGAACGCAGACGGTAATATCTTCGGTCGAGCAGCCCTTGGCCGAGGCGAGTGCGGAAACCCGCTCGGACGGCGACATCGAGAGCGTAACGACCCCGGGCTTGAACCCCGGACCGATCGCGAGCTTTTCCATATAGACGTCGGGTGCGTGAAGCAGGGTGCCGCGCGGCGCCATGGCGATCACGGTCAGTGCATTGGGCATATCTTTGGCCGTAAGCGTCGTGCCTTCGAGCGGGTCGAGCGCGATATCCACCGCAGGTCCATTGCCCGTGCCGACCTCTTCGCCGATGTAGAGCATCGGCGCTTCGTCCCGTTCACCTTCGCCGATGACGACGACGCCCTGAATGTCGAGCATGTTGAGCTGGTCGCGCATGGCGTTCACAGCCGCTTGGTCGGCTGCCTTTTCGTCTCCACGGCCGATCAGATTTGCTGAAGCGAGCGCAGCTGCTTCGGAAACACGAGCGAGACCGAGCGAAAGCATGCGATCATAAAATTCGGGAGATTGGGCCATGATACTTCCTGAAAACTAAACTTTTACGGACCTCTATCCTGCCAAACGGCAAGGGGGCAAGGCTGAGAGCGCTAACGCCCTGGTCTTAAATTCAAAAGCGCCGCAGAGCGGCCCATGGTCTTTGGCTGGCTCAGACGGATTCGATCCTGAGCGCAAGCGGCGTTCCACTGACCACACCCGTTTCCATGCAAGCCTCGAGGGCCTGATCAAGAGCGGTCTGCGTGGTCTTATGCGTGACGATGAGCACCAAAGCGGTCAGGTCCTGCTGGCCGTATTGGCGCATACGGTCGATCGAAACGCCGTTGTCGCCAAGGGCACGGGCGACCTTGGCCAATGCGCCCGGTTTATCCTGAAGCTGGAGGCGGAGATAATAGGGGGCCGACACCGCCGCACGTGCAGAAGCGGCTTTGCGCAGCGTTCTGGCGGGCTGGCCGAAGGTTGCAATCCGCACACCCCGCGCAAGATCGCAGACGTCGCCCATAACCGCACTCGCGGTCGGGCCTTCGCCTGCGCCTGCACCGCGAAGAACGATCTGGCCGACGCTGTCGCCTTCGAGAACAACCATATTGGTGCCGCCCTGAAGCTGGCCGAGCGGCGAAGTGTCGGGCACAAGGCAAGGCGACATCCGCTGTTCCAGTCCGCGTCCCGTCATCTGGGCCACGCCAAGGAGCTTGATCTTGTATCCCATATCGGCGGCTTGATGGATGTCGTCGATGGTGATCGAGCCGATCCCTTCAAGTTCGACGTTGTCGAAATCGACTTGCGTACCGAAAGCGATCGCAGCGAGGATAGCGAGCTTGTGACCTGCGTCGATGCCGCCCACGTCCAAGTTCGGGTCCGCTTCAAGATAGCCGAGCTGGTTCGCTTCTTCGAAGACCACGTCATAGGGAAGGCCCGCGCTTTCCATGCGGGTCAGGATATAGTTACAGGTCCCGTTCATCACGCCCATGACGCGGCTGATCGCGTTACCGGCAAGGCCTTCGAGCAGCGACTTGATCACGGGAATGCCGCCTGCGACCGCTGCCTCGTAGCGCACGCAAACGCCTGTATCTTCGGCGGCTTCGGCGATGGCTTGGCCGTGAATGGCAAGAAGCGCCTTGTTTGCGGTGACAACGTCTTTGCCTGTTGCGATTGCGGCTTCGATGGCGTCCTTGGCGGCCCCCTCGGAGCCCCCCATCAGCTCGACAAAGAGATCGACGTCATCGCGTTTGGCAAGCGCGACCGGATCATCTTCCCACGCATAGGACGATAGATCGACGCCACGATCTTTGGCCTTGGAACGGGCCGAGACCGCCGTCACCACGATCTTTTTGCCGGTGCGCATCTCCAGACGCTCCGCTTGGTTCTGGATGATGCGGATAACACCGACACCAACCGTTCCGAGACCAGCGATACCAAGGCGAAGGACGTCTGACATGAAAGATTCCGAGTTAGAAAAAGACTTAGTGCGCTGTTACCCCGAAAGCAGGATCAGCGCAACGCAACATAGGGCAAAGAACGTCAGGCAAAATCAGCGCGCACCCAGAGCATTCGCACGCGCGATCTGGGCGGCGGTCGCAGCTTCGATCCTGTCGGTTTTCTCGTCGCTTTGCGCTGCGGCCGCGAGGACGGGCAAAACGTTTGTCGGTCGGGGATAGGCGGCGGCTTGGGCTTCGGGGAGAAGCGTGTCCGCAAGATCGGGAAATTGCCCGCACCCCGAAAGAGCCAACAGAATGACAAAATTGCGCAACATGTCCCGCCTTTCAAAATCCTGAAGCGGTTTTAGCGACCTGCGCGGGAGAGGCCAAGGCAAATGAAAAGGGCGCCCTGCGGCGCCCCGTTCCCGTCAATGTGCGGGCTTGATAAAGGTCCCGTTCCGCAGCTCGCGCATCGCGGTGCGCAGCTCTTCTTGGGTGTTCATCACAATCGGCCCATGCCAGGCAACAGGCTCTTCGAGAGGTGCGCCCGAGATCAGCAAAAAGCGGATACCTTCTTCGCCTGCCTGAACCGTCACTTCGTCGCCCGTGCCGAAACGGATCAGGGTGCGGTTGCCCGACAGGTCGCGAATGTTGACCTCTTGGCCCATGACTTCCTTTTCCAGAAGAACGCCTTCGGGTTTGGAGGCATCCGCAAAAGCGCCCGATCCTTCGAACACATAGGCAAAGGCGCGGCGATAGGTGTCGACCTTGAAGGTCTTTTTCACGCCTGCGGGCACAAAGATATCGAGATACTGCGGATCAGCCGCGATACCGTCCACAGGACCGCGCTTGCCCCAGAATTCGCCGATCACGACTTTGACGCGGGTGCCGTCATCGTCGATGATCTCGGGAATGTCTTTGCCTTTGACGTCCTGATAGCGCGGCGCAGTCATCTTGAGCGACGAGGGCAGGTTCGCCCAGAGCTGAAAACCGTGCATCTGTCCCTTGGCATTTCCCTTGGGCATTTCCTGATGCAGGATACCCGATCCTGCGGTCATCCACTGGATATCGCCGGCGCCGAGCGTTCCGGCGTTGCCCAAAGAGTCGCCATGTTCGACCGTGCCGTTCAGGACATAGGTGATGGTTTCGATCCCCCGATGGGGGTGCCACGGAAAGCCGCGCATGTAATCCGAAGGATGATCGCCGCGAAAATCGTCGAACAGCAAAAACGGATCAAGCTCTGTCGGGTCCTGAAAGCCAAAGGCACGGTGAAGTCTCACACCTGCGCCTTCCATGGTCGGAACGGCCTGACGGGTTTCGAGTGTTGGGCGGATAGACATTTTGCATCTCCATTGGAATTGAGACAAATCTAGTGCTCGGGGACCGCTTGGGCAATTCGACCTGATGCACATGAAAGGTGCGCAAATGCAGGTCAAAGCTTGTTTTGTTCTGAAAGCAACTCTAGCTAGAGGCCACAACATAGGGGACAGATTGTGGATTTCGAACTTTTTCAACCCGACGAAAAGGGCGTTATCGCCCGTATTACACCGAATAACTTCCGCAGAACCGTGGCTTATGTTGCCATCGCGCTCTTGGGAGCCTTGTTTTTGCTTCTCGCTTTGAACGGCGGAATGGCGACGATCTGGATCGCGGTTCTCTTCGTGCTGGGGCTCGGATCGCTTTATCTGGCCGAAATGCTCCGCCGCGCGAGTGCCGTGACGCTGGAAGTCACGACCCAAGAGGTCCGTGACAGCTCGGGTCGGGTGCTCTGCGCTTTGGCGGAGGTCCAGAAAGTCGAGCGCGGGGCCTTCGCGCTCAAACCTTCGAACGGCTTTTCCATTGTTCTCAAGTCGAAAGCGCCGTTTGCCTGGGCCCCTGGTCTTTGGTGGCGGATGGGCAACCGGATCGGTGTCGGCGGCGTTGTCTCGGCCGGACAGGCCAAGGCCTTTGCCGAAGCAATCCAGACGAGAGTGGTTTAAGCCGACTTCGAAGCATCGCCGCCGAAACATCCTCGGCGGCGGTTCGCTTAACAGACCTGCGTCGCTACGCCTTGCTCCTCATTGTCGTTCCAGCAAAGCTGGCTTGTGGTGAAACGCGGAAGCGCCGCTGCAACCTGATGGAAGATGAAGGGATCGATACCCACATCCAGAACCGGCGTGTGCGGCACCCAGGATTCCACCGCGATCACCACTCTTCCGTTCGCGACCGTCGGCAGCACCTTTTGAACATCGGTTGCGAGTGACGAGTCGGTAAGAGGCGCTTTGCTGCCTTTCACTTTCGACCAGACCACGTTGTATTTGTTCTGGTCTTTGTTCCAGCGCGCGACCGTCACCCGCATTTCGGTATTCGTCGTGGCACTGTTCAATTCCTGCTGAACTTTCCACAATGAATTTAAATAGATGGGTGTGACGTGGTTCGTCTCGCGGCTCAGAATGTCGGCCAGCACGTGAGCGGTCTTGAGCGATTGCGCCTGCGAGCGCACCGCGTCGAAGAGCACGAAACCCATCGCAAAGGTCACAAGCAGGAGCGGCATAGTAATCGCGGCTTCGACACCGATGGTGCCATCCTCGGACCGCGAGAATTTCCGGACAAAATTGCGTAACGGTGTCAGCATCATACAGGCTCCATCACGAAAGCGTTCGACGCGGTAAGGGCATAAGCGCCACCGTTATGCTCGGGCGGGTGGAACAAGAAAGGCGTCGTCGTCGGAAAAATCGGATCGAAGAGAGCGCAGACCCGCAAGATCATGATATCGTTGGCACCACCGGGGGTGAAGCTTGCCAGCGGTTGGGTCGTCAAAGAGCGATCATTGCAGGAGTAGGTTGCAGGAAGATCCTCCCATGCGCGCAGATCGACCATCCGCATTTCAACGCGAAGCTGGTTCATGCAATCGGGGATAATGCCCGCCTTGTCACAGATCGATTGACGCAGCGTGTTCACGTCGATCTGGGCGCTCGTGTCGATCTTGAAGGCGCGCACGGCCTTGTCTACGCCCCGATCGAGCATCGCGTTGCGCAGCATCACCATCCCAAGCTCGAAGCTCGACAGGGTGAGAAAGATCAGCGCAGGAAAAACCAGTGCGAATTCGACCGACAGGCCACCGTCTTCGGCGTGTGCAAACCGGCGAAGAGCACGTCTGATGGCTTTGGGGTGCAATTTGCTAACCATATTCATTCGATCAGCCTCAGTTCATTGATGTCGGATGCGATTGCTTTGAATGCATCGTTGATGTTGGTGCCCGCGACGCGATAGAAATGCGAAGGAGAGCTTGCGCAATTGCGCATCTTGTTTGCGGCGGCGTCCGAGACCTCGAAACCGATGGTCCAGATCATGATCCCGGCATTCTTTGCAGCCTGACAGATATTGGCCTGAAGCTGGTCCGCGAGCTGGGTTGTGTAGCGCGTGTAATACCACTGGGGGCGCTGATAGGAGTAAACATAACGCGACAGATACCAGTTGAAGTTATAGGTGTTCCAATGGCTGTAATGGCTCGAGTCCTGATAGGCCCAGCTTGCGATCCGTGCCGAGGTCGAGTTCTCGCCGTCGGTCATCAGAACCATCGCCTTGATCGAGTTCTTGGTGTTGTAGTTCAAAGGACGGTTCGCGGCGCCTGATGCGACTTTGCCGCTGGCGACAAGGTTGGCGTTGATCTGGCGTGTCGACGGATCAAGCAGAGCGGCAGCCCATTTCGTTCCCATGTAGATCGCCGTACCTGCACGCGGTTGCAGTTGGTCGATCTGATACTTGAGCGCGGCGGCGTTCTGGCTCCAGGGCGTGATGCGTTCATAGGTCTGCTGCGGACAAACGGTGTTGTTCATCTCGTTGTTGTAACCGCTCCAGTTCCACTGGAAGTGCTGGTCCTGTTGGTAACGGTGGTTCCAATCAAGGCTCACACGGCTGAACTGGTTGTCGGGGACATCCACACAATAGGAATAGTTGTGAAGCTGGCGGTTCGGGATCTGGGCAAAGAGATCGGGGCCGATGTTGACCTGTTCCGAATAGGGAACAAGGCTGACGGTCACGAGCCCGTTGCTCGCGTTGTTCGCAAGAACCGTATCGATAAAGGACTTTGCCGCGGTCTTGAGGTTGCCGATACGGCCGTAGCTCGACATCGAGCCAGAAATGTCGAGCGCGAGGGAAATTTCCACGTTCTCGATGCGCTCTTCGGCAACGGCTTTGACCTTGACCTTCATCGAGCCCGAAAAGGGGCCCGCGTCTTCGGTGAATACACCGAGCAATTTGCCAAAGATCATCTGTACGTCGTCTTCGGCTTCGACCGTTGCGGTGCGTGAGGAAACCGTGGAGACAGTGTTATAGGTCTTGAGCGTTTCAGAAACGCCCGCTTTTGCAAAGTAATCTACGATAACGGTATTGCCCGGAATGGTTTGTTGCATGTCGGCGGCGGCAACGGCGGCACGGTCGGCAAGAGCCTGAAGCTCGGTTCTGCGCGTCTCGACACGCATCACGTCGACCGCCATGCCCGTAAAGATGAACATGATAACAAAGGCATACAGCGAAAATATGACAAACACGCCGTCTTCTTCGTTATGGAACCTTTGCAAAAAGGCTCTGGTCCTTTCACGGAGCGAATAAGTCTCCGATTTCAATGACCGTTTCATATTGTTCTTCCTCGAATCAAATGTCTTCAAATTGACGATCAAACCAACGCCGAGACACACTAATGGTCAGGCCATATATTCTAATGGCTATGGCGGAATTGAGGCGAACTGCGGCCTTAATTGAGTGAAAACCTGTTCATTTCATGACATTAGGCCAGATAGCGGCTTATTGTTTCCGATTGCGGGCCTATTATCGGGGTAAGGCTCAACCGAATGTTTAGGATTTGATCTTTTGCGATAACGCTTTTGTTTGGCCTCCCAGTTGACCGCCGCCCCTAGACACGGGGAGGGAGGGCGCCGATATTGGCGGGTATGAGTCTGCCCCCGACCTTCCTCGATGAATTGCGAAACCGACTGTCGCTGACGCAAGTCGTCGGGCGCAAAGTCATGTGGGACATGAAGAAGTCCAATCAGGCCAAGGGCGACATGTGGGCCCCGTGCCCTTTTCATCAGGAAAAAAGCGCGTCTTTTCACGTAGATGACCGCAAGGGCTACTATTACTGCTTTGGCTGCCACGCCAAGGGCGACGCGATTTCTTTTGTGCGCGAGACTGAGAACGTCAGCTTTATGGAAGCGATCCAGATTCTCGCAGGTGAAGCGGGCATGCCCGTGCCGCAAAGCGACCCCAAAGCGCAGGAAAAATCGGATCATCGCACCGAACTCGGCAAAGTGATGGAAGAGGCGGTGAAGTATTACCGTCTGCAACTCAAAACGGGCGCGGGATCGGCTGCGCGTGCCTATCTCGCAAAGCGACAACTGAGCGAAGCGGCGCAGGACCGCTGGGAAATCGGCTTTGCGCCGGATGGCTGGCAGGGGCTTTATGACGCGCTCACGGGCAAGGGTATCCCTGAAAAACTGTTGATCGACGCGGGCCTTGCGAAAGCCTCCGATCGCGGCAAGAAGCCCTATGACACCTTTCGCAACCGGATCATGTTTCCAATCCGCGATGCGCGAGGGCGAGCGATTGCCTTCGGCGGTCGCGCGATGGAGCCCAACGACAATGCCAAATATCTGAATTCGCCCGAAACTTTGCTGTTCGACAAGGGGCGCAGCCTCTTTAACCACGGCAAGGCGCGAGAGGCCGCAGGCAAGGGCGCGCCCCTTATCGTGGCCGAAGGCTATATGGACGTGATCGCGCTTTCGGAGGCGGGGTTCGGGGCAACTGTCGCCCCGCTCGGCACTGCCGTGACCGAGGATCAGCTTCGTATGCTCTGGCGCATTTCACCCGAGCCGATCATCGCGCTCGACGGCGATACGGCAGGTATTCGCGCCGCGATGCGTGTCGTCGATCTTGCGCTTCCGATGCTCGAAGCGGGCCAGTCGCTTCGTTTCGCGATCATGCCCGACGGGATGGACCCCGACGATCTCATCAAAGCCAAAGGCGCGGATGCCGTGCGCGAGGTTCTCGAAAGCGCGATGCCGATGGTGCAGCTTTTGTGGCGGCGCGAGACAGAGGGAAAGGTCTTTGACAGCCCCGAGCGTCGAGCCGCCTTGGACAAGATTCTTCGCGAAAAGATACGGTTGATCAAGGACCCCTCGATCCGTTCGCATTATGGCGAAGCGATCAAGGAGCTGCGCTATGACCTCTTCGGACGCAAGCCGCGCTCGGCCCCGCGTGCGGGATTTACGCCGCGCCGTGCATGGAATGCGCCGCAGCCCCCGCTGACCACGACCAAATCCTCGATGTTGGCCAATCAGGCAGCGAACGAGGATATCCTCCGCGAGGCCGTGATCCTTGCGACAGCGATCGCCAATCCCACTGTCCTTGGTCAATTCGAGGGCGAGATCGAACGGATGACCTGCTCGACACCCGAGCATGCACAATTGCGCTCGGCGATTTTGAAACACGCCCACCAAGAGGATGTCCGCCACGCGATTGCGAAGGAACTTGGCCAGCAACCCCTTGAAAAACTCTTTGCTCAACGCCACGTGGCAATCACGCCCGCGGTGCGCCGCGCGGGGGATGAGGAACTTGCACGGATGTCGCTTGCGGAAGAGCTGGCCAAGCTGAACGCCCGTCGCGGCCACGCCCGCGAGCTGCGCGAGGCGATGGAAGATCTTCAGGGTGTCGCCGATGAAGGGCTGACATGGCGACTGGGCCAAGCGGCGCGCGCTCTCGAAGGGGGCGGTGCCGGCGAAGACAAGGAGGACAAAGCGGAATATGAAGTCGGTGCGAACGGAGCGCGCATGAAGCGTGACGAGCGCGAGGCCTTTAGTTCATTGCTTCGCCAAATCGGAATGTCAGGCTCCTCAAAGGAATGAGTGAGCGAATTTTCCGTAAAAATCTTGGAAAAACGACCCTAAGTGGTTGCGAATCTCTCACTGGGCAGATTGATTCGACTTTAACCGAATCACGCGAATCAGATGATCGCCCCTTCATCGTTTGAGGAGAGCCAGATGGCACAAAAAGATAACGAAGAAACCAAGGACAGCGATCAGGACAGCGACATTTCCATGGACGTCAGTCAGGCGGCCATCAAGCGGATGATCGCTGACGCGCGCGAGCGTGGTTACATCACCTATGATCAGCTCAATCAGGTTCTTCCGCCGGATCAGGTCTCGTCCGACCAGATCGAAGACGTTATGTCGATGCTCTCGGAAATGGGCATTCAGGTCACCGAAGACGACGAAGCCGACGACTCCGACGAGAACAGCGCCTCGACCGCCGTCGTCACAACGGGCGGAAACCGCGACGTTGCTCTTGCGGGTCAGGAAACCGAAAAACTCGACCGCACCGATGACCCCGTTCGCATGTATCTTCGCGAAATGGGAAGCGTCGAACTCCTCTCGCGTGAGGGCGAGATCGCCATCGCCAAGCGGATCGAGGCAGGTCGCAACACCATGATCCTCGGGCTTTGTGAAAGCCCGCTGACCTTTCAGGCAATCACCATTTGGCGCGACGAACTTCTTTCCGAAGACATTCTCCTGCGCGATGTGATCGACCTAGAAGCCACCTTCGGAAACCAGCTCGGCGACGAAGAGGGCGAGGAGGCACCCGTTGTCGATACCTCTGCTTCCGCTGTGGCCAAGCCCAACAAAGAAGACGAACCCGAGCTTGATGCCGATGGCAACCCGATCATGGGCTCGGACGACGAAGACGAGGACGACGATCAGGCGAACATGAGCCTTGCTGCCATGGAAGCCGCGCTCAAGCCGCGCGTTCTCGAAACGCTCGAGATTATCGCACGCGATTTCGCCACCCTGTCGGACATGCAGGACGCCCGTATGTCGGCCACGCTGAACGAGGACGGCACCTTCTCCGAGGTGGATGAAGCGACCTATCAAAAGCTGCGCTCCGAAATCGTTGAACTGGTGAATTCGCTTCACCTTCACAACAACCGTATCGAAGCGCTGATCGACCAGCTCTACGGGATCAACCGCCGCATCATGTCCATCGACTCAAACATGGTGAAGCTCGCGGATCAGGCCCGCATCAACCGTCGCGAATTCATCGAGGAATACAAAGGGGCGGAACTCGACCCGACCTGGCTCGACCGGATGAGCGAAAAGGGCGGCCGCGCATGGCAGATGTTCGTCGAGAAATCGAGTGACAAGGTCGAAGAGCTGCGCAACGAAATGGCTCAGGTCGGTCAATACGTTGGCGTGGATATCAGCGAATTCCGCCGCATCGTCCAACAGGTCCAGAAGGGCGAGAAAGAAGCCCGTCAGGCCAAGAAGGAAATGGTCGAAGCAAACCTTCGCCTCGTGATCTCGATCGCCAAGAAATACACCAACCGCGGCCTCCAGTTCCTTGACCTGATCCAGGAAGGGAACATCGGCCTGATGAAGGCGGTGGACAAGTTCGAATACCGCCGCGGCTATAAATTCTCGACCTATGCGACGTGGTGGATCCGTCAGGCCATCACCCGTTCGATCGCGGATCAGGCCCGCACCATCCGTATTCCGGTCCATATGATCGAAACGATCAACAAGCTGGTCCGCACCGGTCGCCAGATGCTCCACGAGATCGGCCGCGAGCCGACCCCCGAGGAATTGGCCGAAAAGCTCCAGATGCCGCTCGAGAAGGTCCGCAAGGTGATGAAGATCGCCAAGGAACCCATCTCGCTCGAAACGCCCATCGGCGACGAAGAGGACAGCCAGCTCGGCGATTTTATCGAGGACAAGAACGCGATCCTTCCGCTGGATTCTGCTATTCAGGAAAACCTCAAGGAAACGACCACTCGCGTGCTCGCCTCGCTCACGCCGCGTGAAGAGCGGGTTTTGCGGATGCGGTTCGGTATCGGTATGAACACCGACCACACCCTCGAAGAGGTCGGCCAGCAGTTCAGCGTGACCCGCGAACGTATCCGCCAGATCGAAGCCAAGGCTCTGCGGAAACTCAAACACCCGAGCCGCTCGCGCAAGCTGCGCAGCTTCCTCGATCAGTAACACAAGGCGCCCCCGCAAGGGGGCGTTTTCATTTGCCGAGGGTGCTTTTCAGCATTTTGAGGGATGTGCCGGCACGTCGTCCAGCGCTAGACTGATTATAGTTCGGCTTGTGAAGGTCCCATGCTCAAATCAATCCTCGTCGCTTTGATGGTGCTGCCATCTGCAAGCTTCGCTGCCTGTGTCGGCTCTGAAGCCTTGTTCTCCTGCACCTTTAAGAAGGGTCAAAAAGCCGTCGACCTTTGTGTCGCTGATGGCTTGGTGAGGTATGCTTATGGGCCAAAGGGCGGGCAGCCCGAGCTTGCCTTGAGCCTGAGCGTCACGAATGTGGACTACATCCCCTGGTCGGGGATCGGGCGTTATATCGGGGAAACGGTGATCGTCCCGAACAATGGCTATAGTTATGAAATCAGCTACAGTATTGATCGCAACGATCCCGACCGACCGACCGAAGGCGGGATCAATGTTTTTCAAGGTGACGATCAGATTGCGACACTGACTTGCGATACGGGCAGCATCGCGGCCAGCGACTTTTACCCGCTTTTTCAGGCCCGTGAGGCAGAAGGTCTCTTTTATTGTCTGGAAACAGGAGAGTGGGGTGCGCGCTGCGGGGGCTGATATCCGATGAACACCCTATTTGAAATTCCGACCCGTGGTCAGGGCCTTTACGAGTTCACCCGTGATGTTCTGCGCTGGGCCGAAGGGACGGGCGTGCGGGAGGGGCTTTTGACGCTCTTCGTTCAGCACACCTCTTGTTCGCTCCTTGTCCAAGAGAACGCAGACCCCGAAGTCCGCGTCGACATGCGCGAATATTTCGCCCGTCTGGTGCCCCCGACGACGGACCCGTCGATGTCCTATCTGACGCACACCTACGAAGGCCCCGATGATATGCCTGCGCATATCAAAGCTGCGCTCTTGCCTGTCAGCCTCTCGATCCCTGTGATGGGGGGACGGCCCGCGCTCGGCACATGGCAGGGGATCTATCTTTTCGAGCATCGTGACCGCCCGCACACCCGCCGCGTTGCGGCTCATATCGGCTAGGCATCCATCATTTCCTAGCTGATCGGTGAGGAAACCGCTTCCCTTGATCTTGGGGGTTCAAAAAGACTCTACCCAAGTTCTAGATGCTCCCCTATAGTGATTGTGGATAAGTCGGGGGATAACTCGACATCAATAAGAGCGGTAAAGAATGAGGACAGGCCCATGCGTTGCCCGTTTTGTGGAAACGTCGATACTCAAGTAAAAGACTCGCGCCCTGCCGAGGATCATGTCGCCATTCGGCGTCGTCGCTTCTGCCCTGCTTGCGGTGGACGTTTCACCACCTATGAGCGGGTCCAGCTACGCGATCTCGTGGTGATCAAATCGAACGGGCGTCGCGAGGATTTCGATCGTGACAAGCTCGAGCGGTCGATCCGGATTGCGCTCCAGAAGCGCCCCGTCGAGCCCGAGCGTATGGACCAGATGATTTCGGGGATCGTGCGCCGTCTCGAGAGTATGGGCGAGACCGATATTCCATCGAGCACCATCGGCGAGATCGTGATGGAAAGCCTCGCGCGGATCGACGCCGTTGCCTACGTGCGTTTTGCCAGCGTTTACAAGAACTTTCAAGCTGCCGGTGACTTTGACAAATTCATCGACGAGCTGCGGCCAGACAGTAAATCGGACGAGTGACACAAGCGACCGACGAACGCTTTATGCTCATGGCCCTGTCGCTTGGTCGGCGGGGTCTTGGTCGTGTCTGGCCCAACCCTTCGGTTGGTTGCGTCATCGTCAAAGACGGCCGCGTTGTCGGGCGGGGACATACAGCGTCGGGCGGCCGACCCCACGCCGAACCCCAAGCTCTTGCCATGGCGGGGGACGCGGCGAGAGGCGCGACGGCTTATGTCACACTCGAACCCTGCGCCCATCACGGCAAAACGCCGCCCTGCGCCGAGGCATTGATTGCGGCGGGTGTTGCGCGGGTTGTCATTGCCTGTGAAGACCCCGATCCTCGGGTCAACGGCGGCGGGAGTGCGATGCTGCGCGCCGCAGGGATCGACGTTTCGGTCGGGGTGTGCGAAGCCGAAGCACGCCGTGATCACGCGGGCTTCCTGAGCAAAGTCGAGCGCGGTCGGCCGATGGTCACGCTCAAGCTGGCGATGACGCTTGACGGACGTATCGCGACCGCGAGCGGCGAAAGCCAGTGGATCACAGGCCCCGAAGCGCGGCGGCGGGTCCATATGCAACGCGCGTCCCATGACGCGGTCATGGTCGGGGCGGGCACGGTCCGAGCGGATGATCCGTCACTCACTGTGCGGGGGCTGGGGATCGGGGGTCAGCCTGCACGCATTGTGATGAGTGCGAGTGGCGACTTGCCCAAATCATGCAATCTGACGCGGACTGCGGGCGAAATACCGGTCTTTCTTTGTCATTCTGCAACCTCGGTTGTGTCCGATTGGGTCGCGGCGGGTGTCCGCTCGATCCCTTTGGCGGATGGCGGCGATTGTGTCGAGGCATTGACGGCTTTGGGCGCGCTCGGGCTTACGCGGATCTATTGCGAAGGCGGCGGCCAGCTTGCGGCATCGCTCCTGCACGCGGGGCTTGTGGATCACCTCGTTCTTTTTACGGCGGGCAAAGCGATCGGTGCGGACGGCCGTGCAGGGCTTGGCTCGCTCGGGCTAGTGCGGCTGGCCGATGCTCCGCACTTCACGCTCGAGAGCAGCGAAACCATCGGCCCCGATGTCATGACGGTTTGGCGTAAAGCCTAGCGCCAAAGCGCGGCGGCACTGGCCAAGCCTCCTTGGAGCTTTGACAAAAGCCGATTGGTGAAGGTCGAGGGATGGAGATCGCCTTGAGCCAGTCGCGAGACTGCAATTTCGGGCGGGCAGGGGCGCCCTGTCAGCGGATCGAAGTACCTCGGATAGTCGATCAAGACCGCATGGACCAAGCCGATGAGATCAGGCCGCGCGGCGCGCCGCGCGATCGGCATCGCGCGGTCGTCGGTCAGGCCCCACCCGCTATAGAACGGCTGGCCGAGGCAGGTCACGGATTTGCCGCGCAACAGCGCCTCGAACCCGAGGGTCGAGGTCATTGTCCAGACCTCGTCCACCCCTGACAGCGCGGCAATCGGATCGGTTGCAGTCAAGACAGCATCGGCGAGGGTTTCAGGCTCGGAGACATGCCCCTGTCGCAAGCCTGCTTCGACATCTGGATGCGGCTTGTAAAGGATGACTGCGGCGGGATTGGCCCGCCGAGCCGCTTCGAGGAGTTCTAGGTTGGTGCGCACCTCTTGGGTGCCCAGAAGGATCGAGGCGTCGTCTTCGACCTGTCCCGGCACCAGAATGCGCCGACCTGCTGGAAGACCTGCAGGCAGGGCCGCGCCACCGAGGTTATATTTGCTGAGGTTGCTCTTCGTGATGGCGCGGAGGAGCGCTGCGGCTCTTTGGCGGGCGTGGTCGGGGAGCGTGACCGAGGCCTCGATCAGCTGTTCAAGACGACTTGGCTGGTTCGGGTCGTAGTAAATCCCCAGATCATCAAGCGCGAGACTGAGGGGCGGCGTCAGGGCCGCACCCAAGCCGCGCGAGCGCAAGAAGCCGTCCTCGACGCGGACTGCGCCTGCGGCTGCAAGATCCTCGGTGATCTTGCTCGCCCAGCACATGAGCCTTGCGCCTCGGCGTTCGGCTTTGGCGGCGGCACTTGAAGGTCGGGCAAATCGCATTGGCTCGGCGCTGCCGAAGAAGCGCTGCAAAGGCTGTCGCTTCCAGAGGCGCATATGCGTTGCGACCCAGCCGCGATTGTCTTCGCGCCATGCTCTGACTTCGGCTTCTAGGGTGTTCAGGGCTTCTTCGAAGGTGCACAGGCGGTCAAGGTAGGGGTCATACCAGACGGGATAGAGGATCATCGCGGCGGCGAAGAGCTGTGCCCGCGTCAATCTGCGTTGCCGTCTTGCAAGCGGAACGCGATCCTGTGTGAGACCCCAACCCGCATAGAAGGGCTGTCCGTAAACATGCGGTTTGTGTCCTGCCAGTATCGCCTCGAACCCGAGCTGCGAGGACACGGTGTAGACGGCAATCGCACCTTCGAGCAAAGCCTGAGGCGAGGCATTGCGGTCGAAAAGTTCTGTATTGGCATCACAATCTTCACCGCGAAGATAACCGTCTCGTGCGCCGCCGAGCGTTTCGGGGTGCGATTTGATCAGGATTTTCGCGCCTGGATAGGCCTCGCGCGCGTCGAAGAGCATTTCGCGAAAGGTGTTGCGGTTGGCGCGGCTTGCCGTGACAGAGGCGTCGCCCTTGGTTTGATCTACAACGAGCACATATCCTGCAGCAGGGACTTCGGCCCCCAGATCATATCCGTTGTATTTGCTCAAATGCTCGCGCCTAAGCCGGTCCATCCCCGCACGCGCACGTTCAAGAAGATGGGTGTCGTCGAGCGGATGCGTTTTGAGGAGCGTTTCAAGATCGCTCGGGGTTTCGGGATCGAAATGCAGGCCCGTTTCATCGATATGAAGCCCGAGCGGAGGCTCTTTGCCAAGTCGTGCGGGCAGGACCGACCGTAAAAAGGCATCTTCGATGCGAACCACCTTGTGGCCTGTCTTTGCGGCTATGGCCTCACCTCTGGGCGACGTCGGCGACTGCCCCCACACGCCGATGAGGTCTTGGGGGGATTTGGGAAGGCCGATCGCGATGTCGAAGCCTGAAAGTTCGAGAATACGGCGGATGCGGGTCTGGGTGAGAAAACCGCCATTATAGACAAAAAGACGCCGCCGAGAGGGTTCGGCGGCGTCCTGGAATGTGTCCCGATCGGGCATTACTGCGCGGTGGTGTTATTGGCTGCGGAGGTCAGTCCGGTCACCGAGCTCAGCGTGCCAGTCAGAGCCGAGATCGTCTTGTTGAACTGAACAATCGGGGCTTCGGTCACGTAAACCGTGTCTTCGTCGCGGATTGCAAAGTCACGTGCCATGAACATGCCGTTCGGCTTGGTCAGATCAAGCACATAGACCACGCGCTGCGAGCCCGTGAGATCGGTGCGTCCCGTCAAAGGGTTCGCAATTTCGGCCGGCTCGTTGCGGAACACGAAGACGCCTGTCGGGTCGGCTGTCGACGAGCTTAGGCCGCCCACTTGGGCAAGCGCTTCGATGGCCGAGATCGTGCGGCTCTCGAAAGGCACCTCGGTTTGTGAGCCCGTGGCTCCGAGCGCGGTAAAGCTGCGTTGGTCGGCTTCTATGATAATGCGATCCCCGCCGCGAAGAGCGATGTCGTTTGCGGGGTGATCATAGAGGTCCTGGAACCAGACGGTCCCGACCTTGTCGCCGCGCACCACTTTGACAAGTGCGATTTCGGGTTGGATGCTCACGCCGCCCGCAGCAGCAAGCATGGCCGAGAGCGTGCGGGTCGGGCGTTCGATCGGGAATACACCCTGACCAGAGGCGCCGACGATGGACACGGTTGCCCCGTCCCCCGCAAGACGGCGGACCTGCACCTGAGGATCAGGGGTCTGATCGCCGAGCTTTTCGGTGATCAGGCGGCGGATCGCTTCGGGGGTGTTGCCTGCGGCGCGGATACGGCCTGCGTAGGGAACAAAGATGAACCCCGCGCCGTCGACCTGCACTTCGTCGAGGACGGTGGCATTCTGGCCTTGCGGCACGAGAAGCCCGTCATCGACGTTCTCCCAGATCGTAAGGCCAAGCACGTCACCCGGCTGGATCGTATCGGAGCCGACAATACCTGCGTTGAGGAAGGCATCGTCGAACCCATAAGAGGGCGCAACAGAGGCGATATAGTTCACGCGGTCATCCACGGTGATGATAAAGCTGTCACCTTCTCGCAGGACGGAACCCGCGAAGATTTCCGACTTGTTGGGACCCGAACGGGGCAAGGCCGCACAGGATGCGGTAAGGGCGATTGCGGCAACGAGTGCCGCGCCTCTTGCGAGACGCAAACGGTTGGAGTTCACTGCTCGGTCTCCTCGACCTATGTTATTCTGCCTCAAGTTTTGTCTCTAAAGTATCGAAATACGATCCGAAAATCCAGAACGAAGCCCGAGGTGGTGACGGTCAGGGGGCTTTGTGTTGCGATTGTGCCGCGAGAACAGTGGGAGCCACTAAAAGTTGTGGTGGCTAGGGAATGACACGCAAGGCCTGCCGTGGCGGAGCCTTGCCCGCCTTGAGCGCATCATAGGGATCGTCGCTGTCGAGCATCATATCGACGACTTGACGCAAGAGTTGCCGACGACCGCGCGAGGAATAAAACCCGCCTGGAACCTGACTGGTTTCAAGCAGGAAGCGGCGATAGTCGCGATAGGCCCTGTTGTCGGGCCGTCCCGGCTGCGCGAAAAATTGTTCCAGAGGGAGGGTCGAGACGAACTCGGGTTTATCATAGACTGCGCGGCCGAACACCTTGAGCGGGATCGAACGCCAAAGCACTTGTTGGGCGGCGGTCGAGTTCACGGTCACGGCGGTGCGTGCATGATCAAGGAGCGTGGCGAGTTTGCCGCCCCGCACATAGTGGACGCGATCCCCAAGCCCGTGTTTGGCTGCAAGATCGCGCAGGATACGCCGCACGGGGCTTCGGTCGTTTTCGAGAGGATGCGCTTTGAACACCAGATGGTGGTGCTGCGGTGCACCCTTTGCAAACCCCTCGACGACAAGGGTCAGGAACTCTTCCATACGTGTAAACGGCGAATGCATCTGGAAGCTCGAGTCATGTTCGAGTTGGAGCAGGACCAGATGATAAGGGAACCCGCCGTATTTGATCCGCGCCTGCGCGATCCGCCGCTCCAATGCGATCAGGGGCATCAGCAAAAGGCGCTTTGTATAGAGCGCGGCCTCTGTTCGGACGGGAAGGTCGCGGTGGGGCCTGAAGTTGCGATAGGCACCGTTTCTGAACATGACGAACCAGTGATAGAGCGCGCCGTAAAAGACATGATGGCGCATGTCGCCCCAATGGGCGGGAGGTTCGGGGACATCGAGATCAGAGGTTTCGAGTATGCGGGACATCTCGGCAATGCTGAGGTCCATGAGCTTGGAATTCCCGTTCGAACCCCCGCGCTCGTAGGTCACCCAGAATGGCCGCATGTAGCCTTCTTCGAAGACATGGATATAAAGCCCGAGCTCGCGCGCGATCGCGACCGCTTGGGCGTGGATCGGCCTTGTGTCGCCATAAAGCGCGATGTCGGTGATGCGGTGCTCTGCAACGATCGCGCGAAACGTATCGGCCCAGTCATCGATGTTGCCTTGATAGGGAATGTAATTCTTCGACCCGAACCAGAATGCTCGGTCGCCCGCATTGAAGCCGACACGCCAAACCTCTGCCCCTGCCTTGCGGAGCATTTCGGCAAGGCGGACGAAAAAAGGTCCATGCGGCCCTTGGAGAAACAGAAACCGTCTCTGATTTGCATTCTTAATCGGCATTACGCACCGCACTATAACGAACGCCTTATTCTATCCAGTCTTTTGGGCAAGAATAGGGCGCCTTGCTCTGGCGATCAGGAGAGACTACTTCTTTGGCGCAAAGGAAAAGGATCAACGGCATGTTCACGGGCATCATCACCGATATCGGCACAGTTCTTGAAGTTGAGCAAAAGGGCGATCTGCGCGCCCGTATCGGCACGCGTTATGATGTCGACGGGATCGACATCGGCGCCTCGATCGCCTGTGACGGATGTTGCCTGACCGTTGTCGCGCTGGGCACAGAGCCGCAAAACTGGTTCGACGTCTGGATCAGCGCCGAGAGCGTCTCCAAGACCAACATCGGCCGTAACATGTGGCAGGTCGGCAAGCTCCTCAACCTCGAGCGTGCGCTCAAGGTCGGGGATGAACTCGGTGGTCACATCGTGAGCGGCCACGTCGACGGCGTGGCCGAGTTGATCGAGATGCACACCGAAGGCGACAGCACCCGCATGACCTTCCGCGCTCCTGACACGCTTGCCAAATTCATCGCGCCCAAGGGATCGGTCGCTTTGAACGGCACCTCGCTGACCGTGAACGAAGTGGACGGCGCGACCTTCGGCATCAATGTCATCTCGCACACCAAAGAGGTCACGACCTGGGGCGCGGCCAAGGTGGGCGATCCGATCAATCTCGAGATCGACACGATGGCACGCTATGTGGCCCGACTGCGCGAGTGGGAATAATCGACCTGATGTCGTTTGTGCGCAAATGCGCGACGACTGTGCACTTTCCATGCGCCCACAGGTGCTTTATCTCCATTGTTGAGTAACAGCGGGGTCGCCATGACACAGTCTTTTGAGGAATCCGGTCCAGTCGAGCAAAGCTGGTCCGATGCCATTTCGCCGATCGAGGATATCATCAACGAGGCCCGCAACGGCCGGATGTTCATCCTTGTCGATCACGAGGATCGCGAGAACGAAGGCGATCTTGTGATCCCTGCGCAGATGGCGACACCCGATGCGATCAACTTTATGGCCACCCATGGGCGCGGCTTGATCTGTCTCACGCTGACGGGCGAGCGGATCGACGCCTTGGGCCTGCCTTTGATGGCGTCGAGCAATTCTTCGCGCCACGAGACCGCCTTTACCGTCTCGATCGAGGCCCGCGAAGGGGTTTCGACCGGTATCTCGGCGCATGACCGTGCCCATACGATTGCCGTTGCGATCGACGCCTCGAAGACCCATGCAGACATTGCAACGCCGGGTCATATCTTTCCGCTGCGTAGCCGTGAAGGCGGTGTCCTCGTCCGCGCGGGCCATACCGAAGCGGCGACCGATATCTCGCGCTTGGCGGGGCTCAACCCCTCGGGCGTGATCTGCGAGATCATGAACGAAGACGGCTCCATGGCCCGTCTGCCCGATCTTGTGGCATTTGGTCAGCGTCACAACATCAAGATCGGAACGATTTCCGATCTCATCGCCTATCGCCGTCGCCACGACAACCTCGTGCGGCTGGTAAGCGAAACCGCGGTCAGTTCCGAGTTCGGCGGCGATTGGAACATGCGGATCTATCGCGATGTGACCAATGGCGCAGAGCACATCGCCTTGGTCAAAGGTGACTTGTCGGGCGATGATCCCGTCTTGGTGCGTATGCACACGCTCGACCCGCTTCTCGACATGGTCGGCCTTGCAGGGGCGACCCGCGCACGCGAGTTTTCCTTTGCCATGGAAGAAGTCGCCAAAGAAGGACGCGGCGCCGTTGTCCTCTTGCGCGATATCCACATGCAGATGGTCTCGGACGAGGATCGCGGCCCCAAAACGCTTCGCCAATACGGGGTAGGGGCACAGATTCTCTCGAGCCTTGGGCTGTCCAAGATCACCCTGCTTACCAATTCTCCGCGTCCCAAAGTGGTGGCACTCGATGCCTATGGGCTTGAAATCACCGGCACGCGCAAGATCGAAGGAGAGGCGTGATGGCCGGCGTCTCGCATTACACCCTTGAGCGTCCTTCGTTCGACAAACCCGTCAAGATCGCCATCGTGGTCGCGCCCTATTACAAGGACATCACCGACCAGATGATCGCAGGTGCAACCGCCGAGATCGAAGCGGCGGGCGGCACCTATGAGGTGATCGAAGTTCCGGGCGCTCTCGAGGTTCCGACGGCCATCGGCATCGCGGCCCGTATGAGCAATTTCGACGGCTACGTCGCTCTTGGCTGCGTCATCAGGGGCGAGACCACCCACTATGACACCGTCTGCAACGACTCGAGTCGCGCGATCACACTTCTCGGGCTTCAGGGGCTTTGCATCGGCAACGGCATCCTGACCGTCGAGAATTATGAACAGGCTGACGTAAGGGCAAACCCGAAGGACCAGAATAAAGGCGGCGGAGCAGCAGCTGCGGCCTTGCACCTGATCGCTCTGGGCCGTAAGTGGGGCCGCGCCGATAAGGGCATCGGCTTTACCAACGACATCCTCCTTGCCCGTGACGGAAATTCCATCGCATGACTGCTTCGAACTCTCAAAAACGCCAAATGAAATCGGCTTCACGTCTTTACGCTGTGCAGGCGCTCTTCCAGATGGAAGCCTCCGGCCAGACGATCGAAGCGATTTGCCGCGAATTTGAAGACCACCGTTTCGGCGCTGTCTATGACGGTGAAGAAATGGTCGAAGGTGACGTCGATACGTTCCGCAAACTTGTCGAGAAGGCTGTCGACGAGCAGGCAAAGATCGACCAGATGACGGATCGCGCTCTGGTCGCCAAATGGCCGATCGCACGGATCGACCCGACGCTGCGCGCGCTTTTCCGTGCTGCAGGAGCCGAGTTGGTGAATGGCGAAACCCCGCCCAAGGTGGTGATCGTCGAGTTCGTGCAGGTGGCCGAGGCCTTCCATCCCGAGGGCAAAGAGCCGCGCTTTGTCAACGCCGTGCTCGATCACATGGCCCGCGAAGCACGTCCCGAAGCCTTCTAAGGCGTTCGGCTTGAATCAGCCGATTGCGCGACAAAAGGGCCCTTTGGGGCCTTTTTCTATTGTTGGCGGCTCCGATGCTCCTATCATCCATTGTGAAGGGAGACTCGCTCATGCCGAAACTCATCCGTCTTTACATCACCCATGTCGCCATCGGATTTGTGCTGTCCGCCGTTCTGGTCGGATTGCTCTTGTGGTACAATGTCGCGAACCTGTGGCATCTGGTGAGCACGTCCGATGTCGGACTTCTGGCCGTGTTTCTTCTTTGGCTTTTCAACGGGCTTGTCTTTGCGGGTGTCCAGTTCGGTATCGCGGTCATGAATATGGCCGAAGACGATGATGATGAACCCCGCGGCGGGACGAAAATCGGTCTCATGCCCGAACCCGCGCTGGTGAGGGTCGAAGCGCGGAGCCACAAGACCTATCGCGCACGAAACCTGCACTAATCAAAAACGCCGCCCGGATACCCGAGCGGCGTTTTTGTTGGTGGCGAGAACCACAGCGACCGTGCACGTTTTATTCCCGAGGACCTGTATATACAGGTGGGCGCCAGATAACTGAGCCAGGACCCAGACAGAGCCAGCTCCCTCGGATTTGCTTAAGGCCACTGGAATGTAAACGCTTACGCACGAGAAGAGCAGAAACCCGCCGCTCACGTAGGTAGGGCGTGCGGCGCGGTTCTTCAAGTGCCAAACGCAGTCATGCAGTCCAAGTCTTGACGTATGTTCATGGATTGTTCATGGTTTCCCCATGCCGATCATCAATGACGACCTCATGCCCGAAATCACCCCTCAACCGGGGCAGTTGCTCGCTCGCGGGGTCTGTCGGCATTTGCTCAGCCACGACTTTGTAACGGTCGAGGAGTTGGTGCCGACGTCGGGTCTTCGTGTCGATGTGATGGCCTTGGGACCCAAGGGCGAGATCTGGGTCATCGAATGCAAGTCATCCCGCGCCGATTTTCAATCGGACAGCAAGTGGCAAGGCTATCTGGAATGGTGTGACCGCTTTTTCTGGGCGGTGGATACGGAATTCCCGACCGAGCTTTTGCCGCCTGAAAGCGGTCTGATCATTGCCGATGGATATGGCGCCGAGATCATCCGTATGCCCGAAGAGACCAAGCTTGCCGCCGCGCGGCGCAAGGTGCTGACGCATAAATTCGCGCGCACCACGGCTCTGCGGCTTCAGGGGATGCGCGACCCGAGGGTCGGAGCGGCGCGATGACCTAGCGAAGCGCCCTGGCGGCTTGGGCTGCGGCGCGAATCTCTTCGGCGATTTCTTCGGCTTCTTCGGGTTCGAAATCCATCGGGATTTCTACGCCTTCCGACTCGATGAAAATTCGGACCATTCCAGTGCTGGTCGGTCCAATCTGAAGATTGGCTTCGACGTCGCGTTCGGTATCGATACCCATGCTGATCTCCGTTCATGTGCTGGAAATGACCTAAGGCCAGCCACGTCATAAGGCAAGCAGGTGCATTTCGTTTTTCCGCCCAAAGCCCCTTGCATTCATCTCAAAGCAGGGCTAAATCGCCCGCAGTGCCGCCTTAGCTCAGTTGGTTAGAGCGCCTGATTGTGGATCAGGAGGTCCCCCGTTCGAGCCGGGGAGGTGGTACCACTCTCCAAACATCGTTGAACAAGCCGTTGACGCCGAACCCGATGGGTTTTGCGGCCGCGTCAGGTTGTTGTCAGGGACCGCGCCTATCCCGCGTTCAGACGGGGGAGAAGATCGTTGTCGAACTATTTCAGGCTTGCGCTCACCATCGCCATATCGCTTGTTGGCGTCGCCGTGTTCAGCTTGGCTCATTTGCCGCTTCCATGGCTGCTCGGGCCTTTGGCGGGCTGCCTTGCGGCTTCGCTTTTCGGCATAAGGCTGAAAGGCGCACCAAAGACATCCAATCTGATGCGCACCATTCTCGGGGTCGCGGTCGGCACCTCGATCACCCCCGAATTGTTCCATAGACTTGACGAGATGCTGATCTCGCTGGCCTTGATGCCTCTTTTGACGCTCATTATCGGGCTTGTCGGATATCCGTTCTTTCGCCGCGTCTTCGGGTTCGATCACGCGACCGCCTATTATTCCGCTATGCCGGGCGGCCTGCAGGATATGCTTGTTTTTGGCGAAGAGGCAGGCGGCGACGTTCGGGCCATGTCTTTGATCCATGCGACGCGTGTGTTGGTGATCGTCACCTTGTTGCCCATGCTCTTTGCCTATGTGCTGCACATCGACTTGTCGCGCGCACCTGGATTGCCGATTGCGGAGCTACCGCTTCACGAGGTGTTGCTCATGGCAGCTGTCGGAATTGTCGGCTGGCAGGGCGCAAAAAAGATCGGGCTCTTCGGCGCCTCGATTCTCGGGCCGATGATCCTCGCAACTGTGTTCAGTCTTTCGGGTTTGATCGAACATCGTCCGCCTGCACAGGCGATTTACGCGGCTCAGTTCTTTATCGGCTTTACCGTTGGCGTGAAATATTCGGGCATCACTTGGAAAGAGTTGCGTATCGATGTGGTCGCGGGTCTTGGTTATTCCGTGCTGATTTTCATCGTCTCGAGCCTTTTCGCAGGCGCTGCGATTGCTCTCGGGCTTGTGCCGTTTCTGGAAGGATTGCTCGCCTTTTCGCCGGGTGGTCAGGCCGAAATGGCGGTTCTTGCACTTGTTGCGGGGGCGGACGTGGGGTTTGTTGTCGCCCACCATATCATCCGGATCGTTCTGGTGATCATGCTTTCCCCCATCGTCGAGCGGCGGATGAAGCGCTAGTTGATTTCGATCTCGGCAAGGAGCGGCGCCCAACCCGCGCCATGCATGTCGCGGTCCTCTGGCGTGCCTTGGATCGCAGGTCGCGGGAGCGAGAATTTCACGACATTGAGGCTCGGGATGTCGAAGCGTTTCACGTCCGAGGTTTCAGCCCGAAAAAGTGCGGCAACGCGGTCTGTTCCAAGCCCTTTGACGACCCGATCAAAGGCTGCAGAGTCTCCGCAGAAAATGTCGATGGTAAGCCAGAAAGGCCCTGCATTCTTGGAGCGGACTTTCTGAACGATTTGGCCAAGCTCAGGCATCGTGGAACTCCAGACGGAACGCCTCCATCGGATCGGACAGATGGCGGATGTGGTTCAGGCAAAAGCCATAGGATGCGCCGCGGTCGATCTCGGCAGGGGAAAAGGGGAAGGCAAAGGTCGGCTGCTCTTCTTCTTGGGTCAGCGGATGGTGGAGCAGATAGGGGTTCATCAGCTTTGCGATTTCGTTCGCGCGCTCTTGGGTCGGGGCCGTGATGATGGCAAGAATGCCGACCTCTGTCGGGATGACCTTGCGGCTCTCGATCTCGCCAAGCGTCGACGAGAGGCCCATGATCCGCAGCTCGACGCTGAAATCATCGGGCGAGAGGCCAAGGCGGTCACAGGTCTTGGCCCTGTGTTTGACAAGAATATCGGCGCACCACGCCTCCACGTTTTCGACATAGCGGCGGTCGCGGATCGTAGCGATCTGGATCGTTTGAAAGCCCGTGACGCGTGCGCCTTCGAGCTTGACCGTATAATCGTCGGAGGGATGCCAGACAGACCCCGTGACACGCACGGAACGCTCGTCGAGCTGCTCATACTGTGTGTGGGTCACATCAAGATGGCCGCCGGGTTCATAGAGAATGAACGGATCCGAATTCTCGTAAAGCATATGTGCCGATACCGTATGCGGGCTGGCAAATGCGCCATCGGCCAAGGGCGTGACGGTGAAACCTTCTTGATCAATGTCGATCTGGATGACGCCCGATTGCGGATTGGTGGCGCAAAGCGCACCGCATTCACCGATCTTGGCCGCATGCCATGCCGCGCCCGCGTTGTCCCCCCGCGCAAGGGGGAGCGCGGCGATAATGGCGGTGTCGGTGGTGCGCCCTGCAATGACGATATCGGCGCCGCCCGCAAGCGCGGCGTTGATCTGCTCGGCCCCCGCAAGCGCGACGATATTGGTGCAGGATCGGAGGAGGTCGGCGCTGATTTCGGGCGCATGGGGAAGCGGCGTGATCTTGCCGCTCGCCAAAGTATCGACCAAGACCTCGGCGTCCTGCTGGGAATAAAGCGTCGCGATCCGTGCGGACAGGCCGAGTTCGGCCAAAATTTCGCGTGTGATCTCGAAGAGCCAGTCAACGGTGCTGTCCGCGCCGCAGGTGCCCGCCGTGCCGATGACCAGAGGGCAACCTGCCCGCGCACGGGCCTCGATCAGCCCTTTCCATTCGGCCTTGGTCGAGGAGCGTGCATATTTCGACACCCCCCGCCCAAGATAAGAGGGCCCACTGTCCGTGGACCCTCCATCAATGGCGATCAGATCAGGTGCATTCGCGATCCCCCGTTCCAGAGCCTCTTTGTCATAGCCAAGGCCAAGGGCACCCGAGGGAATAAGAATGCGTGTCATGATCAGTCTTCCGAGAGTTCAGGCTTTTTCAGGAAACGACGCAGGAAGAGCGGGGCGACAAAACCCAGAACCGCTGCGATCCAAAGCCCGTTAGCAATGGTCGAGGAAAAGAGGAACGTCCAGTCCCCATCCGAAAGAACCATTGCGCGGCGAAGGTTGTCCTCCATCTGGTTGCCCAGAAGGATCCCGAGGATCACGGGAACAGTGGGAATGTCGAGCTTGCGGAACACATAGCCCATCACACCGAAGGCGATCATCAGGACGAGGTCAAAGTAGCTTCCCGACAGAGAATAGATGCCGACAAACGAGATCATGGTCACGCCGGGGAGGAGAAGAGCAGGCGGAACCGAGAGGATGCGGACAAAGACTTTGACCATGGGAACGTTCATGGCGAGAAGCACGAAGTTGGCAATGAGCAGCGAGGCGATCAGGCCCCAGACCACATCCGGACGATCGGCAAAGAGCGTCGGGCCAGGCGTGATATTCAGCGTCATGAGAACGGCCAGAAGAACCGCAGTGGTGCCCGATCCCGGAACACCGAGGGTGAGCATGGGAACGAGCGCGCCGCCTGCGGCTGCGTTGTTGCCCGCTTCGGGGGCGGCAACACCCTTGGCAACGCCTGTGCCGAAGCCGCCTTTGTCGCCCGCGATGGATTTCTCCATCATATAGGTGAGGAACGAACCCAGAGAGGCACCAGCTCCGGGAAGGACGCCTGCGATAAAGCCGACGACCGACGAGCGGAGCATCGTCCAACGGGTCGACCAGATCTCGCGATAGGGGATCGTGACTTTGTCGAGCTTGATGCCGACGGCGCTGTTTTTGCCGTGGCTTTCGATAAAGACGAACACTTCGGACACTGCAAAGAGACCGACGATAGCGACGAGGAAATCGACGCCGTCCATCAGGTGCATGTTTCCGCCCGTAAAGCGCGGCATGCCCGTGGTGTTATCAAGCCCGATCATCGCGATGCCGAGCCCCACACAAGAGGCGAGCGCGGCCTTGGCCTGGTTCGACGAAGCGATGCCGCCAAGGGTCGAGAAGGCAAGCAGGTAAAGCGCGAAATATTCGGCAGGGCCGAAGAGATAGGCGACACGCGCCAGCAGCGGAGCCAGCAGCATGAGACCGAGGGTTGCCAGCAAAGCACCGACAAAGGAAGCCACCCCCGAGATGACGAGCGCATCCCCCGCACGGCCGTTTTTGGCCATCGGAAAACCGTCGAGCGTGGTCATCATCGCGGGCTCGTCACCCGGAATGTTGAGAAGGATCGAGCTGATCCGACCGCCATACATCGCGCCGTAGTAAACCGAGGTCAGAAGAACCAGCGCCGCAACCGCATCAAGGCCGAGTGTAAAGGTGATCGGGATCAGAATGGCTACGCCGTTCGACGGCCCAAGTCCGGGAAGCGCACCGATGATCGTCCCCAGAAAACAGCCGATCACGGCCAGTAGGAACGTATAGGGGCTTAGCGCGATGTCGAAGCCAAGCGCCAGATTAGCTAGAATGTCCATGAATAACTCCTCAGCCCATCAAGGCTTTGGGGAATGCAACAAGGCTGAGGCCGAGTGCATACTTGAAGACGATGAAAAGTCCGACCGAAAGTCCGCAGCCCGCAAGAACGGCGAATTTGGGTTTGGGCGAAATCTGATAACTCAGGATCGAGGCCACGATGGCGGTCGGGACCAAAAACCCGATCGGCTTGAGCGCATAGGCATAGCCGACAAGGATGATGACCGAAAACACCAGCGAGGCGAGGACGTTCAATTCGGGCCAGTCCGGTTCCACATCCGGTTTGAAAATCATCACCACACCGCAAATGATGGCGGCAGAAGCGATCAGGATCGGAAAGGTTTTTGATCCGACAGGATCAGACAGGAAGCTGGTCTGAATCTGGAGGGCGCTCGCGATATACGCGAGCGCCACCAGCACGGCGACCAGTCCGAAGACGCGGTCGCTTTTCATCACTGGATCACACCGATTTCACGGCTGAGCGCTTCGGTTTCGGCAACAACGCCGTCAACCCAAGACTGGAAGTCACCGCCGACTTTGGTGAAGGGCGCAAGACCGTTGTCCGTCATGGCCTGCTTCCACTCGTCCGAGGCAGCAACCGCCGCGAGCTTGTCCGCCCAAGCGTTGAACTCGTCATCCGAGATGTTCTTGGGCACATAGAGACCGCGCCAGTTCACGGCCACAACGTCGACACCCTGTTCACGCGCAGTCGGGATGTCCTCGAAGCCCGGAACGCGCTCTTCGGTCAGGACGGCCAATGCGCGCACTTCACCCGATTTGATGAAGCCGACGATTTCCGACATGTCGCCGGTCATGCCTTGGGTAAAGCCGCCGACGGTCTGGGTGATGGCATCCGCACCACCGTCAACACCGATGTATTTGATCTTGGTCACTTCGTTGATGCCGCTGGCTTTGGCAACCTGGAGAACCTTGAGGTGGTCGAAACCGCCCACGGCCGAACCGCCGGCAAAGGCGACCGAACTCGGATCTGCTTGCATTGCAGCGACGAGATCGTTCAGCGACTGGAACGGGCTGTCGGCTGCAACCACGATTACGCCCGGATCGGCACCGATGGCGCCGACAAAGCGAACCTGATCAGCGGTCATGCCGCCGAAAGCGTTCTGGGCAAGACGGGTGGTGGTTGCCGAAGAGGCCGCAACAATAAGGTCTGCATCGTCAGCGCGCTCGTTCACAACGTGGCTGAACGCAAGACCGCCGCCGCCGCCAGCCATGTTCGTCACCTGAACCGGCTCGGACACTTGGCCGATGTCGAAAAGGATTTTGCCGATCTGGCGGCAGGTGAAGTCCCAGCCACCACCGGGGTTGGCGGGGGCAATGCACTCGGCTGCGAAGGCAGAGCTGGCTGCAACGGTGAGAGCAACGCTCGAAACGAGCGCCTTGATTGTCATTTTCATTGTTGTCCTCCCAGACAGTCTTGAGGGGCGGTCCCTCCGGCCCCTTGCGAAGACGAAAGATTTCCCTTCAACCTGACACGAACCTGTCATGTTCAAAAAAATGTCATAGGAGGGCGCAGGGTGAGATTTCTTCTCGTCGAGGATAACAGCGATCTTGCTCTGTCGGTGCAGAAGCGATTGTCGCTCGATGGGCACGGCGTGGATTGGGCCGCATCGCTCGCCGATGCCGAGGATCACCTTGCCGCCGCAAGCTATGATCTCATCTTGCTCGACATCATGCTCCCCGATGGCGATGGTCGCGATTTTCTGGCCTCGCACAGGCGCGCCCAACGGGACACGCCCGTGATCGTGATGACCGCCCGTTCGGCGGTGTCCGATCGGGTCGCTCTCCTCGATACAGGTGCCGATGACTATGTCACAAAGCCCTTTGATTTTGAAGAGTTAGAGGCGCGTGTGCGCGCCGTGCTCCGCCGTCGATCCGGGGTGTCGCAAACCCGTATGACCTTTGCCGATCTGACCTTTGATCCGCTGGGGGCAACGGTCAGTTTCGCACATGAAACCCGAGAGCTCCGAAGCCGCGAATTGCGTCTTTTCGAGGTGCTGATTTCCGCCCCCGACCGCATCTTTTCCAAGGGGCAATTATGTGACCGTCTGTTCTCTGCATCCGAGGCCGTCACCGACAATGCGATCGAGGTTTACGTCGGGCGTCTGCGCAAAAAACTCGAGGGCAGTGGGGCCAGAATCGAGACCGTCAGGGGCGTGGGTTATCGCCTCACCGCTGCATGAAACGGGTCGTGAATCAGTCGATTTCGATTCGTCGAAGGCTGCTCCTCCAGCTTCTTTTGGTGGCGATTCTCCTCTCCGGGTTGCTCTATCTCTCGGTGCGCACGGTTGCCGATTCTGCGGTAGAGCGCACGCAGGACAGCATTCTGGGGGCGGCAACCATCGCTATTGCCGAAGAACTCAGGGGTGGCGAAGAGGGGGTGGCGGTCGATATCCCCTATACCGCCTTTTCCATGCTGGGTTCGATCGGGCAGGATCGGGTGTTCTACCGGATCACAATCGGTGACGAGACCGTCACGGGCTATGACGAGCTGGCGCTCCCGACCGAACCGCTGAATGGATTGACGCCGCTTTTTTATGACGATGCCTATCGCGGTTTGCTTGTGCGGGCGGCGGCGGTGGAACGCTCTGTTCTGGTCAACGGCAAAGCGCTGCCTGTGCGGGTGATCGTTGCCCAGACCCGCACATCGCAGGAAACCATCGTGGCGAGCCTTGCCGAGCGGGCGGCACTTCTCGGCATCGGGTTCTTTGTGATTGCCGTCGGCCTCTCGCTTCTGACCGCCCGACTTGTGGTGAAACCCGTGTCGTCGCTGGTCGAGGCCGTTGGGCGGCGTGGCCCGCAGGATCTTCGCCCTGTCCAACGCCCTGTGCCGCGAGAGCTTGTGCCCTTGGTGACGGCGCTCAATGGGTTCATGTCGCGCCTGTCCGTCGCCCTGAGCCGGACCGAGACGTTTATCGCCGAGGCAGCACATCACATTCGCACGCCCCTCGCGACGTTGCGGGCGCAGGCGGAAATCGCACTGCGCCAAACCGAAAACGAAGAGGCGCGGCAAACGATCCGTTCGATGATCCGCTCTGTTGACACCTCTGCACGCTCTGCGGGGCAGATGCTCGAACACGCTGCGGTGGTCTTTCGGTCCGACCAACGGGCAGACGAACAAATCGATCTGTCTCTCTTGGTCGAAGACATCACCGAGAGCTATGAACCATCTGCCGAGATGAAAGGCGTGCGACTGGTTTGCCTTCCGCATGCCCAAGACATCACCGTCGATGCCGATCGCATCCTTCTCGAAGCCGCTTTGCGAAATCTTATTGATAATGCGATCAAATACACGCCCAAAGACGGTTTGGTCGAGGTGAGTGTCATCAGCGCAGACGGGTTTGCCCGCCTCGAGGTCAAGGACAGCGGGCGCGGGCTTTTCGGGGCGCAAGCTGCGCAACTGACGGGGCGTTTCCAACGCGGTGCAAACGTCGAAGACGTGGTTGGCTCGGGGCTCGGTCTGACCATCGTGAAAGAGGTTGCACGATCCCTGAACGGAAGATTTGAAATCGTTGAACGAGAGGAGGGAGGCACATGCGCGGCGCTCTATGTTCCATTGCGATCACGCTGATCGCATCCACGACGCTCGCCTTTGACATCGAACAGCAACAACTGTTCCAAGGGCAGGGGGACGAGACCATCTCGATCCTTTCCACCACCGATATCGGCATTTTTCGCCCCGTGATCGAAGCCTTCCAAGAGGTGCGACCCGATATAGGCGTCGATTACGTCGTCGCGAGCACGCAGGAAGTCTATCGCGCGATTTACGAAGAGGGGGCGGTGTTTGATCTGGCGGTGTCGTCGGCCATGGATCTCCAGATGAAGCTGGCGAACGACGGCTTGGCACAGGGACACAGCTCGGCGCAAACCGAAGCTCTACCCGATTGGGCGCGCTGGCAGGATCAACTCTTTGCCTTTGCCCAAGAACCTGTGGTGACGGTCGTTTCGCAGGCCGCATTCGAGGGGCGGCAGACCCCCGCGACCCGATCCGATCTTATTCGCCAGCTTCGGGATGATCCCGAAACCTTTCGCGGGCGGATCGGCACCTATGATCCCCGCAAATCGGGGGCGGGGTATCTCTTTGCCACCCAAGACGCGCGGCAGTCGGACACCTATTGGCGGCTGAGCGAGGTCATGGGCGGGCTCGAGCCGAAACTCTACGAGGCCTCGAGCGCCATGCTGAACGCCGTCGAAAGCGGTGAATTGGCCATCGCCTACAACGTTCTGGGAAGCTACGCGCTTGCGCGACTTGACCAGAAGGGCGCGGCGACGATCATCGAGCTTGAGGATTTTACCAACATCCTCTTGCGCACGGCGCTTATCCCCGCCAATGCCGAGAACCCGTCAGGGGGCGCCGCGTTTCTGGATTTTCTGCTGAGCGCCACGGGGCAGCGCGTCCTTGAAGAGAACTCGGGGCTTCCGCGTATCAATGCAGGTGCGCTTGCCGCGCAATCCTATCTCAGACCCATTCGGCTCGATACGGGGCTTTTGGTGTTTGTCGACCCGCTGAAACGGCAACAGTTCCTTCGCGAATGGAGCGCGGCAGTCGTCCAGTGATCAGTTTATCATTTGCGCTTCGAGACGGCTTTGGCTTTCCCTGAGCGCATGAAGCAACTGCGCGCGGTTGGTCTCGCTGAAACGGGTGATCAATCCCGAGACAGACAAGGCTCCGACAAGCTGCCCGTCAGGGCGTCGGATCGGGACCGAAAGCGCCGCGACTTCCGCTTCTCGCTCGCCAAGAGAGAGAGCATATCCGTTGGCGATGGTCGCGCGATCACCTTCGGTGCCGGCAAACGCCAAAAGCACCTTGCCCGAGGCACCCCGATCCAGCGCCATGCGCGCGCCTTCTGTTATGGTATGGCGGATTGCGCGAGCGGGTTCGCACCGAAAGAGACAGACCCGCATGTCACCCTCGCGAATATAGAATGATGCCGTTTCCTGCGTGACCTCGCTCAAAGTTTCGAGTTCGGGACGCAAGATCGCGGCAAGGTCGAAACTGTGCCGATACTGCGCGCCCAGCCGCCACACCGCGGGTCCTAGGCGGAACTTTCCGTTTTCCCCGCGCAGCATATAGCCGAATTTCTCGAGCGAGACGGCGAGCCTCAGGATCGTGCTCTTATAGAGCCCCGTGCGGGTGGAGAGCTCGGTCAGGGTCAATTCGGGCAGATCTTTCGAGAACGCATCGAGGATGGAAAGCGCGCGCTCGACGGCATCGACACCTTTTGCATCGGACATCGGGTCTCTTCCTTTTCTTGACAGACGAGGGCCGTCTCTGCATTAGTTCTATTATTGGATATAAAGTTCTGTCTAGTAGAATTTCAGGAATCCCCATGGCTCCTTCCGCACTCACCCCGCTCAAGGGCATTCGCGTGCTCGATCTGACGAATGTTCTGGCGGGTCCATTTTGTTGTCACCAGCTCGCCCATCTCGGGGCCGAGGTGATCAAGGTCGAGATGCCCAAAGGGGGTGATCTCGCGCGGCAGCTTGGGGCCGACCCTGAGCTGAGCGCCAAAGGCATGGGGGTGTCCTTTCTTGCACAGAACGCAGGCAAGAAATCGGTCACCGCAAACCTCAAGACCGAGAGGGGCCGCGAGGTTCTGCGGCGGCTTGTCCAAAGTGCAGATGTGCTTGTCGAAAACTATCGCCCCGGCGTGATGGATCGGCTGGGCGTCGGTTACGAGGTCTTACGGCGCGAAAACCCCGAGTTGATCTATTGTGCGATTTCGGGCTTCGGCCAGACGGGGCCTTGGACCCATCGACCTGCATATGACCAGATCGTCCAAGGGGCGTCTGGGGTGATGGCCATCACAGGCGACGCGGAGAGCGCTCCGCTGCGGGTCGGATATCCCGTCGCGGATTCGGTCGGTGGGTTGACGGCGGCACTGGCCATTTCCGCAGCGCTGAATTCATCGAACCGAGGTGCATTCATCGACGTGTCAATGCTCGAGTCCCTGATCGCAACAATGGGTTGGGCCGTTTCGAACTGGATGATTGCAGGACAAAAGCCGACCGCAAACGGCAACGAGAACCTGACTTCGGCGCCTTCGGGCACCTTTAGGGCGAAAGACGCACCCCTGAACATTGCCGCAAATAAAGACGAGCAGTGGGAAATCCTTGCCCGCCACATCGGCCGCGAGGATTTGATTGCACATACGGATTATCTGACGCGCGAAGACCGCAAGCGTAATCGTCTGGCCCTCAGGTCGGAGATCGAAAAGGCGCTTGCGGCAAAATCCGCCGAAGATTGGGCCGAAGAACTCAACGCGCTCGGGGTGCCAGCCGGTGCGGTGCTCGATCTGACCGAAGTTCTTGATCACGAGGTCATCCGTTCGCGAGGTATGATCGCCGATTTCGAAGAGGTTGAGGGCGTCGGTCGGTCTATTTCGGTGCTCCGCACAGGGATCAAGATCAATGGCGAGGTGCCGAAGGTCGACTCGCCACCGCCGCGTCTCGGAGCCGATAGCGACGAGATTCTTCTGAGCTTGGGATATTCCGCGCAAGACATCGGCGAGATGCGCGAACGGGGGGAAATATGACACAGGATGCTCAGGACGTGCGCGATTGGTGGCGCACATCTATTATCGAGATGGAACCGGGCAAGATCAATTTTCGCGGCTTACCTATTCAGGACCTGATCGGGACCACAAGTTTTCCCGCGATGATCTGGCTGATGGTGGCGGGCCGTTTGCCGAGCGCTGGCGAGGCGCGACTTTTGGAGGCGGCATTGGTTGCGGCGGTCGATCATGGCCCACAGGCGCCTTCCATCGCAGCGGCGCGCATGGCCGTCACGTGCGGCTTGCCGCTCAATAATGCGATGGCAACTGCAGTGAATATGCTGGGCGACGTCCACGGCGGTGCAGGTGAACAAAGTCTTGAGCTTTATTACGATATCGACAGCCGCATCGCAGAGGGTCAGTCTCTGGAAGAGGCGACCCGCGCCGCAATCGTGCAGTGGCAGAACGAGCGGACGAAATACATTCCCGGTTTCGGTCATCGGTTCCACAAGAACGGCGATCCGCGTGCCCCGCGTTTGATGGCCTTGGTGCGCGACGCGGCTGGGGCCGGCACTGTGTCAGGGCGCTTTGCCCAGATCGGCGGGGCCGTCGAGACCGCTCTCGGGGAAGGACGCGCGCGTCCTGTTCCGATGAACATCGACGGGGCGACCGCCGTCATTTTCGCCGAGCTCGGCTGCGCGGCCCCCCTTGCTCGGGGGCTCTTTTGTCTGTCGCGGTCGGTCGGCATTCTGGCACATGCTTGGGAGCAAATGCAGCAGGGCGGTCGCAACAAGGGACCGATCCCGCCGCGTTTTCTTTTTACCTATGACCCGGAGAGCTTGGCCGATGACCGCCCCTCTTGATCGGGTTTTTGCGCTTTTGGCTGCTTTGGTCGTTATGGATATTTAGAGCACAAAGGCGATATCAGTCGATCTTGAGCGTCTGAAGCAGGCTCTGTCCGTCAGCGGAGAGGATCAGGATCTCGTTTTCGGTCGTAACGACGGCAATCCAGTCGGCTGCGCGGGTGATCGAGAGCGGTGTTGCACCTTTGGGCAACGACAATGTCTCGGGAAAAACGGGCGTGCTTTCCCGAAGACGGATGACAAGCGTTGCGATAAGGACTAGGAACCCCGCAATCATCACACCTGCAAGAATGATCACCAGCCGTTTGAGCCAGATCAGCTCTTGCGGAAAGGGTGTGTTCTCTTCGGGAGCCTTGGTCATGGCGAGCACTATTATCCAATTTGCGATCGATATCGATCCTCCATCGCGTCTTGATAAAGCGCTTTCGCGGGATGTGCCAGATGAAGCGGAGCTGAGCCGTTCGCGGCTTGGAAAGTTGATCGAGCAAGGCGCGGTTTCGGTGAACGGCGCGGTGATCGACAATCCGCGTCATAAGGTGAGCGAAGGCGACGAGATCGAGATTGCGGTCGAAATCACCGAAGCCGACCATCTCGAGGCAGAAGATATTCCGCTCGAGGTCGTTTATGAAGACGATGATCTGATCGTGATCAACAAGCCTGCGGGCATGGTTGTTCATCCTGCGCCGGGCACCCCTTCGGGAACGGTGGTCAATGCTTTGATGCATTACTGTGGCGACAGTCTTTCGGGTGTGGGTGGAGAAAAGCGTCCCGGCATCGTGCACCGCATCGACAAAGAAACGAGCGGGCTTTTGGTGGCGGCCAAATCCGATCGTGCGCACCACGGCCTTGCGGCGCAATTCGAGAAACATACGGTCGAGCGCCGCTATCTTGCAATCTGCTACGGGGTTCCCGATCAGAACGACCCGCGCCTGCACGGGATCAAGGGCACGAATTTCGAGCCGGGAAATGTCTTGAAAATCCAGACCTTCCTCGGGCGGCACAAGACCGATCGCCAGCGACAGGCGGTGAGTTTCGAGACGGGGCGTCATGCCGTGACGCGCGCTCGGATCGTCGAGACCTTGGGCGAACCCGCGGTTGCGGCTTTGCTCGAATGTTGGCTCGAGACAGGGCGCACACATCAGATCCGCGTGCACATGGCTCATGTCGGTCATAGCCTCATCGGTGATCCTGTTTACGGAGGGCGCCGAAAGCTTGCCGTGAAATCTGTCGGGGAAAAGGGTCAGGCAGCCGCGTCCGAGTTTCCAAGGCAGGCGCTGCACGCCGCGACTTTGGGCTTTACCCATCCCGTTTCGCGTGAGTTTCTCGAGTTCGAAGCCCCGCTTCCCGAGGATATGCGCGACTTGCTCCGTGACTTGGGCGGGCAGATCGAGGTCTGAACCCCCTTGGGCGCAACTTATTGCAGCGCCCTGCGTTAACCCGATGCATCACAATTGGCTCTATTGTTGCAAGAGATCATCTGTGCGCGATTGCAGTCGAATGCCTCTCGTTCTTCGACGGAATGGGGCGCATAGTTCGTATGAAATTTTAGATTGTGCCTCTTGAACAGGAGGCATCTGCAACCAATATCGATGTTAAGCCCTTATACATTGGAGGGGGACAGATATGAGTAATACAAGTAGCTATGCAAATCTTCCGGCACCGTCGCCGGAGCAGGGTCTCAATCGGTATTTGCAGGAAATCCGCAAATTCCCGATGCTTGAACCCGAAGAAGAATACATGCTTGCCAAGCGCTGGGTCGATCATCAGGATTCAGGCGCGGCCCATAAGCTTGTGACATCGCACCTGCGTCTCGCGGCCAAAATCGCCATGGGGTATCGCGGCTATGGTCTTCCGCAGGCCGAGGTGGTGTCCGAGGCGAACGTCGGTCTGATGCAGGCGGTCAAACGCTTCGATCCCGAAAAGGGCTTTCGCCTTGCGACCTATGCGATGTGGTGGATCCGCGCCAGCATTCAGGAATATATCCTGCGCTCGTGGAGCCTTGTGAAACTCGGCACCACGTCGGCGCAGAAAAAGCTGTTCTTCAATCTGCGCAAAGCCAAGGCACGGATCGGCGCGTTGGAGGAGGGGGATCTTCACCCAGATAACGTCGCGCAAATCGCCAAAGATCTTGGTGTGACCGAGGATGAGGTCATCTCGATGAACCGCCGTATGTCGGGGGGCGATGCCTCTCTCAACGCGATGGTCGGTTCGGATGGCGATACCTCGACGCAATGGCAGGACTGGCTCGAGGACGAGGACGCCAATCAGGCGGCCCATTACGAGGCCCGTGACGAGCTCGAGAGCCGCCGCGCGTTGCTTGCAGAAGCGATGATGGTGCTCAACGAGCGCGAGCGCGATATTCTGGTCCAGCGGCGTCTTCAGGATGAAACCATCACGCTCGAGGATTTGTCCGAACAATACAGCGTAAGCCGCGAGCGTATCCGCCAGATCGAAGTGCGTGCCTTTGAAAAGCTTCAAAGCCGCATGACCGAGCTTGCCCGCGAAAAGGGTATGCTCGAGACGGTCTGAGGGGCCTAGTTCGCGATCAATTCAAGGGGCGCTTCTGAAAAGGAGTGCCCTTTTGCTTGTCAGCGGGCAAGCCTTGAGGCAAAGGAAGCAGCAAGCAGCCGCAAAAGCGGCGATTGGAAACTCGGCCATTCTTTGGCCAAGCGTTGAACAGACGGGGGCGCCCCATGAAAATGACAGATACCTTTATCAAGCCGATGCATCCCGAGGGACGCAAGTTCGTGGCGATCTTCGCCGCGATCACTGCCGTGCTCTTCCTGATCTGGGAGCCTCTGGGTTGGATCGGAGTGGGTTTGACGGTTTGGTGCTATTACTTCTTCCGCGATCCGATCCGTTCGGTGCCGCAGCAGAGCGGACTTATGGTCTCGCCCGCCGATGGTGTGATTTCGTTGATCGAAGAGGCAGTTCCGCCCGCCGAGCTCGACATGGGTCCCGAGCCGCGTCTTCGGGTATCGGTGTTCATGAGCGTCTTTAATTGTCACGTGAACCGTACGCCGATCACGGGCACGATCAAAAAGGTCGCCTATCGTCCCGGCAAATTTCTCAATGCCTCGCTCGATAAGGCAAGCGAAGACAACGAGCGCAATTCGCTCCGTATCGAGCTTGAAGACGGCCGCGAGATCGCTGTTGTCCAGATCGCGGGTCTTGTCGCGCGCCGTATCGTGCCCTTTGTCAAAGGCGGCGAACAGCTCAAGACGGGCGAGCGTTTCGGCCTTATCCGTTTCGGATCGCGCGTCGATGTTTATCTCCCCCATGGTGTGGCCCCCAAAGTCGCGCTTGGCCAAACCATGATCGCAGGCGAAACTGTTCTGGCGGATCTCAACAGCGACGAGCCGCGCCGCATGGCAGAAAGCATCTAAATGGCACAGGCACCGCAATCGAAGAAATCCTTGTCTCTTTGGCAGATGTTGCCGAATTTGCTGACTCTTTCGGCCATTTGCGCCGGTATGACGGCCATTCGGTTTGCGATGCAGGGGCGGATCGAATTCGCGGTGTTCCTGATCCTCGTGGCGGCCATTCTCGATGGTCTTGACGGGCGACTTGCGCGGCTTCTCAAGACCGAAAGCGAAATCGGGGCCGAACTCGACTCGCTTGCCGACTTTATGAACTTCGGCGTGGCGACGGGGATCGTTATGTATCTCTATGGCCTCCAATCCTCGAGCGAGGGTTGGATTCTGGTGCTCATCTATGCGATCTGCTGCGTGATGCGCCTTGCACGTTTCAACGTCGACGCCAAGGCCCGTCCCAAGGACGAACAGCGCCGCAATTTCGTCGGTGTGCCGTCTCCCGCGGGTGCCCTTCTCGTGATGTTCCCGCTCTTTGTCCACAAGACCTTTCCCGAGCTCGGCGCACCGAACCAGTGGTTCGTCGGCGGGGCGATGCTCGTCTCGGGGCTCCTTATGATCAGCCGCGTCCCCACACCGTCGCTTAAATCCGTGACGATTCCGCGTGAATATGCGCGTTTTCTGGTGCTTGCGATCATCGGGATCGTCGCGGTGCTCTTTACATGGCCTTGGGCGACCCTTGTCGTGCTCAGCACGATTTACCTCGGGTCCATCGTTTGGACGTGGCGCCGCGCGCACGTCTGGAAAGACATGGGCCACAAGGACGAAAACCACACCCAATCCTGACACAAGGGCTTTGTTGTCATTGCCCTTGCCTGTGGTCCTGTTACTCTCCATCTCAATGAAAAATGGAGAGTTTTCACATGACCGTCCGTTGGGGAGTCCTTGGTGCGGCGAAGTTCGCACAACAGCATATGGCCCGCGCCATCCACGCCGCAGAGGGAGCCAACTTTTACGCGCTGGCAACCTCTGACGCTGACAAGGCCAAAGCCTTTCAAGCGTTCCAGCCCAATCTTGTCGTGCACGACAGCTACGAGGCCCTGCTTGCCGACCCAAAGGTCGATGCGGTCTATATCCCGCTGCCGAACCATCTCCATGTGGAATGGACGCTCAAGGCGCTAGCCGCGGGTAAACATGTGCTATGCGAAAAGCCGATTGCCATGAATGAGGCTGAATTCGATGCCCTGATCGCCGCGCGCGACAAAAGCGGCAAGCTTGCCGCCGAAGCTTATATGATCGTGCATCATCCGCAGTTCCAGCGTGCCCGCCAGCTTGTCCAAGGGGGCGCAATCGGCGAGCTGATGCTTGTCGATACGGTGTTCAGCTACAACAACGCGGCCGACACGGACAACATCCGCAACCGTCCCGAAACAGGGGGCGGTGCGCTTCCCGATATCGGGGTCTATATTTTCGGCTCGACCCGCTTCGTCACGGGCGAAGAGCCCACGGACGTGACCCATGCCAAGATCGTGCGCGAAAACGATGTGGACGTGTTCACACAGCTTTCTGCCACGTTCCCGTCCTTTGCCTATCAGGGCGTGGTGTCCATGCGGATGGCGGCGCGGCAGTATCTGACCTTCCACGGGACCAAAGGTCATGTGACGCTGAACGCCCCGTTCAATGCCAATGTCTATGACATCGCGACAGTGACGGTGGAAACCGCAGAGGGGCGCAAGACTGAACGCTTCCCGACCGTGAACCAATATGTGCTCCAGGTCGAAGCCTTCTCGCGCTCGGTCGAGACGGGCGCGGCTTATCCCTGTCCGCTCGAATTCTCGCGCGGCACGCAGCGCATGATCGATATGACCTTCAAGGCGGAACATGGATAAGACGTTCTACATTCACGTGCCAAAGAACCTTTTGGCGCATGTGAAAGAAGCAGAGGGGCATTTCTATGCCCGCCTGCTCAAGGGACTTCATCAACTGGGGGGCCGTGCCGAATTGATCGAGCGCGCGCCCCTGAACATTCCCCCCGATCCCTTTGACGGGAATTTCCATTTCGTGCATCAGGGGTTCCACCATCAGCAAAACGTGCTGAATACGGGGCCCGCCTATATCGCACCCTATTTCTATGCCGACCCTCAAGGGGTGTTCGGCGAAAGCTCGTTGGTCGGCGAAACGTTCGACGCGGCGGCGCAACCTGCGGCCAAAGCTGCGGCATTTACTGGCAAGCTTGCGGAAAAACTGCGTTATGTGAGCGACGCGGTGGAACTCCCAGAACGCGACTCCATCGTGCTCTTGCTCCAGCCGATGAACGAAATTCTGGAGCGCACCACACGGATCGACATTCGCGAGTTGGTGCGCGGCGCGGTGGCTGCGGCCCAAGGAGAAAAGATCATCATCTGGAGCCATCCTGCGGTCGCCGACGACCAGCTTGACGATCTCTTGGGACGTCTCGACCGACAGCGCGGCAATGTCGAAGTGACCAAGGCTCCAGTGACCCATGTGCTGGCCAAGGCACGGGTCACGGTGTCCTATAATTCACCGCATGCGCTCGAAGGGATGTGTCTGGGTGTGCCAGCCGTCTTTTGTGCCAAAACCGATCTCTGTCATAACGGGGTGTCCTGTCACGATATGATGGAAATCGGCGGCGCAATCGAAAAAGCGACGTCACAGGATTGGCCGCACGAAGCGTTTGTCTACTGGTTCCTTTTCCGCAAGATGCTCAATGGCGGCGGACCGAGGTTCGTGGAGACCGCCCTGCGCCGTATCAAAACGCAGGGCGTCAATCTCAAACATTTCGGGATCGATCTAAAGGGCTGATCCTTGTGGGATCAGTCCTCCATCTTCTCCAATTCGTCGATCATGCCTTCGATCATCGACAGACCCTTGCTCCAGAACGCAGGGTCCGAGGCGTCAAGACCAAAGGGCGCAAGAAGCTCCTTGTGATGCTTGGAGCCCCCCGCTTTGAGCATGTCGAAATACTTTTCCTGAAAGTCCGCATCGCCTTCTTCATAGGCGGCATAGAGCGCGTTCACGAGGCCATCGCCAAAGGCATAGGCATAGACATAGAAGGGCGAGTGGACGAAGTGCGGGATATAGGCCCAGAAGGTCTTGTATCCGTCAAAGAATTCGAACGCATCGCCAAGGCTCTCGCCCTGAACCGACATCCAGAGTGCGTTGATATCCTCGGGCGTAAGTTCTCCCTGACGGCGCGCGGCGTGGAGTTTGCATTCAAAGTCGTAAAAGGCGATCTGGCGCACAACGGTGTTGATCATATCCTCGACTTTGCCGGCGAGAAGCACTTTGCGCTCGGTCTTGGATTTGGCCTCGGAGAGCAGCTTGCGGAAGGTCAGCATCTCGCCAAAGACCGAAGCCGTTTCCGCAAGGGTGAGCGGGGTCGATGAGAGAAGCTCGCCCTGACCTGCAGCGAGAACCTGATGGACGCCGTGACCCAGCTCGTGGGCAAGTGTCATCACGTCGCGCGGCTTGCCGAGATAGTTCAGCATCACATAGGGGTGCACCGTGCTCACCGTCGGGTGTGCAAAGGCACCGGGAGCCTTACCGGGTTTGACGCCCGCGTCGATCCAGCCCTTCTTGAAGAACGGCTCGGCAATCTCGGCCATGCGCGGATCAAAGGCCGCATAGGCTTCCATGACGACCTTTTCCGCTTCTTCCCAACCGACAAGCCGGTCCGCTTCCATCGGAAGGGGGGCGTTGCGGTCCCAGACTTGAAGCTTTTCAAGCCCGAGCCATTTGGCCTTGAGACGGTAGTAACGGTGCGAAAGGCGCGGATAGGCCTCGACAACTGCGTTGCGAAGCGCTTCGACCACCGCAGGTTCGACATGGTTCGAAAGGTGGCGGCTCATCTGGGCGGTTTCAAACCCGCGCCAACGATCCTCGATTTCCTTTTCTTTGGCGAGCGTGTTGTGCACGCGGGCAAAGGTCTTGACGTTCTTTTCAAAAACACGCGCCAGCTCGCGGCTACCTGCTTCGCGGCGTTCACGCTTTTGCTCCGAGAGAAGATCAAGCGTGCCTTCGATGTTCAGCTCTTCGCCATCGACCTCGAAGGTCAGGCCCGCAATGGTTTCGTCAAAGAGGCGGTTCCATGCGGCGGCGCCGACAACGCTTTGATCGTGCAGGAATTTTTCGAGCTCGTCCGAAAGCTGATAAGGTTTCATCGCGCGCATACGGTCGAGCACGGGTCTGTATCGCGCAAGATCGGCGTTCTCGGACATGACTTGGGTGTAGCGCTCGTCCTCAATGCGATTGAACTCGAGGCTCCAGAACACCAGAGGGGTCGTGTATACGGTGATCTTGTCCTGAAGGTCGGACATGAATTTGGCGCGGTCGGGATCGGTGGTGATCTGGTAATAGCGCAGACCCGCAAAGGACATCAGACGCCCCGCGATGATGTCGATCTGCTCGTAGCGCTTGATCGCGTCCAAAAGATCAATGGCGGAGAGGGTCGCGAGTTTGCCCTCGTAGTCGGCGGCGAAGGAGGCGCAGGCCGCTTCAAGCCAGTCGATGTCCCGCTTGATTTCGGCGCAATCGGTCGAAGGGTAAAGGTCCGTGAGATCCCACTCGGGAAGAGGGCCAAGAGATTTACCGCCGGAAGCGTTTGCGTCGAATAGGGGAGAATGCTTGGTCATCTTTGCCTCTTTGTTCTTTGGTTCCCCTCAAGATAGGAGCCAAGGGGACAAGAGAAAAGGCACCATCGTTCATACGGTGCAAAAGAAAAGCGGCAGAGAAGACCCTGCCGCTTTGATCATCGGTTATCTGCACCCATCAGGGGCGATAGTCGGTGTCCTCGGAAATCGCGAAGCGGCCATTGCGCACTTTGGCGATACGGCCCTCACGCAGAAGGGTGCCGAAGGCCCGAAGACTGTCTTCGCGGTCAAAAGTGTCGATTTCCATCAGCTTGCGCATGACTTGCGGGCGGGAAAAATCTTCGAGCCCTTCGACAAAGGTCGTGTGCGCAGCCGCAGCTTCAAGAAGCTCTTCGATGCTTTGCGCGCCCATGTCGGATGCGAATTGCGCAAAGCCCGAGGCATCTTGCTCTATCTCTTCTTTGCGGACCGCGTTGCTCTGGACGGCGATGCGACGCGGCATCACGGGAAGACCCGATTTCGGGGCTTCGACGGGGGCGACATCGACGCGCTGGCTTGCGACCAGCTTGAGCGGAGCAGGGCGCGGGCGCTCTTCCTCGGCTTTGGCGGAACGGGGGCGAACCACCTGATCGAGAACACGGCGGAAGGGGTTTTCGCGGGTTTCCTCGGTTTCCTGCTTTTCGCCCAGCATGCGGGCCGCCTCGGTGGCGGCAACAGCGGCCTTGAGTTGCGAGAAAGCTTCGCGGCGACGATTGGATTCGGGTTCGCGCAGGTGCTGGTCGGCACGGTCAGCGATCCGGTTCACGTCATCCGATTGATCGGGGGCACGGTCAAGAAGGGCGCGGCCCATACGGCGCAGAGGGTTCTGGGACGGGGCAGGGGCGTGCACCGGCGCTTCGTCATACTCTTCTTCAAAGGCGTCGGTCTCTGCTTCGGCGACAAAGTCGTCCTCATCGTCGAAGTCGTCTTCCTCTGCGTCCTCTTCGATTTGAGAGAGCTCGCGCAACAGCTCTGCCTCTTCCTCATCCGAAAGGGCATCAGACGTCACATCGAATTCGTCAAGCCCGTCAAGATCGGCAAGATTGACTTCCTTCTTGGCGGCGACAGCGGGCGCTTCATCTTCAAGATCGTCTTCGGCGTCGGCAAAGATCGAAGTGTCGCTCGACTCGACCGTCAGGGTGCGCTCGAAGTCCTCGCTTGCGCGTTTCATCCGAATGACACGGACGCGGTTACGGGCAAGAGCCCGAAGGTCCTTGGGCGCTTCTTCTGCCTGCGGTGCAGGTGCCTCGGGGGCAACCGCCGCCGCGATCTCTTCGAGGAGCGTATCGTCGGTATCGGGCGTTTCCTCTTCGGCGGCAAGCGCCTCGTCGGCCTCGTCCTGTGCCTCAAGATCGTCTTCCTCGAGGTCAACTTCCTCGTGGTCGTCTTCTTCAAGGTCGACTTCGTCAAGTTCGGCTGTCAGGCGGCCCAAAAGGGCATCCTCTTCGTCCAACTCGTCTTCGTCCACGATCTCAGGCTCTGCCTCTTCCTCGTCGATATCGGCAAGCTCGTGCGCTTGGGGTTCGTCGTCTTCGACCTCTTCCGCAACCTCGGGTTCGACTTCGGAGAGAATAGACGTGATGCTTGCGTCTTCTTCGAGTGTTTCTTCTCGAACGGACTCTTCAGAAACGGCCTCGGTCACAGGTGCAACTGGGGCTTGGCTCTCGGGTGCGCTCTCTTCATAGCCGAAGGTCAGTTCTTCGATCTCTTCGGCTTCGACAAACTCTTGCGAGGGGGCAAGATCCTCGATGAATTCGGCGGGTTGAACAGCCGATTTGCCGACAACGGAACGGATGCGCTGCAATTTGGCGGCAACACTCTCGGAAGGCATCGGAGCAGTGCGCGGCATCGCCGCAGCAGGCTGAGCCACAGCCGAAGGAGGCATCGTGGGCTCGGCTTGGGAAACCGGAGCAGACGCAACGCGAGCAGGAGTTGCGGCTACTTGGGCACGTGGCATGGTGGCATCGGCAGCGCGGAGGTGAATACCCCCATCGCTCATCCGCGCCTCAACGCGACGGGCAATCTCTCGTTCAGCAATACGAGCGAGCATCTCGGCATCGGGTGTCGGGGGCTCCGCACCGAAGTAACGGTCATCGGCTGCAAGATCACGGAAGTATTCCGCAATCGCCTTCATCGTGTCGAAGGAGTCATCGAATCCTTCGAGTGTGCACGAGAAGGTGCCGTATGAAACTGTTAAGACTTTACTCGATCCGACCATGGGATCCTCGCTCTTTTACAAACTCTGTTCAGTGGTTTTACCATTGATTGGATTGATTTCTGGAACAAAACCAAGAAAAGAGCGGGATTATTTCAAGGCCATATTGTGGCAAAGTCACCCAAAAACGGGGGTTTTTACGTTGAATATCATGATTCTGGCTGAAAACGATCCCGTTTTGGTTGTGGGGGGCGGTGAAGCCGATCCCCAGGACATCCGTGACTTTGCGATTCTGGCTTCGGTGGTTGTTGCGGCGGATGGGGGGGCAAAGGCGCTGGGCGCGGCGGGGCTTCGCCCGCACCATGTCATCGGCGATCTGGACAGCCTTGCGCCGCAGGACCGCGAAGGTTTTGCCGATGTGCTCCATCACGTTCACGAGCAATCGACGACGGACTTCGAGAAATGTGTTTCGCGGATCAGGTCCCCGCTCATCTATGCCTTGGGTTTTACGGGCGGGCGGGTCGATCATTTCCTGTCGGTTGTGAATGTCATGGCGCGTTATGCCGACAAACGGATCATGCTGGTCGGGCCCGAGGATGTTTCGGTCGTGGCGCGCGGAACGCTTACACTCTCGCTCGACGCGGGAACGCGGCTGTCGATCATGCCGCTCGAAGCGCTGACCTGCGAGACACAAGGCTTGCGATGGAATCTGAGCGGGCAGAGGCTTGATCCGCTTGGCCTGACGTCGATCTCGAACGAAGCGCTGGAGGGCCACCAGCGTATTTCACTTTCGGGGCTCGCACTCCTCAGCGTGCCGCGCTCAGCGCATTCCGTTCTGGAAGCCGCGTTCTAGACCTTATTCTGGCCGCTCGGCGGAAGCGTGACCGTGGCGCTGCGGGCGGTCATCCGTTCGCGGTGCACGATATAAAGCCCCGACGAGACGATGATCGCGATCCCTGTCCAGGTGAGCAGGTTCGGGAAGTCCTGAAAGATCAGGAACCCGAGGATCGCAGCACTCACGATTTCGAGGTAGTGAAGGGGCGCAAGGGTGGCCGAAGGCGCAAAGCGAAGCGCATAGGTCATAAGGCCATGCGAGGCGGCGGAGCACGCTCCGACACCGAAAAGCCAGACCCAGAAAATGCCCTCTGGCATCACGGGATCGAGCGTCGGAATGGCGGTGATGTCCGCGATCCAAGTGATCGGAACGCAAATCGCGGTCGCGACGGTTGCCGTGTGGAACTGCATCGGGAGCGGGTGGATCTTGCGGCTCAATCCCCGCGTGACAAGCATATAGAGCGCAAAAAGCACTGCGGTTCCTAGCGGGAAGAGCGCCCAATATCCAAAGGCGCTGAAACTTGGCTGGATGACAAGAAGCGAGCCGCCGAAGCCGACGACCGAGGCGGCAATGCGGCGCGGTCCGACCTCGTCGTTGAAAAGGAACTTGCCGAGGATCAAGAGGATGAAGGGTTCGACAAAGGCAATGGCCAGCGCGTCTGCAATCGGCATCCGCGAAACAGCGGCCACAAAGCAATATGTCGATCCGATCAGGCAAAGCGCCCGTAGTGTCATCTGGCCCAAGAGCCGCGGATCAAGCCGAAGCCCGAAGCCCATGATCATGCAAACAGGCGCCATGATCGCGGCTTGCACGATAAAGCGCGCGGTTGTGATCTGACCGACGGGGATCGTCTCGGCTGCGAGTTTTGCAAAGGCATCGAGCATGGGCGCGATGACACAAAACCCGATCATCAGGGCAATTCCGAGAGGGACGCGGTCGGTCATAATCTAGGCCATCAGCAATTGGGAACATTGACGGCAAGGCCGCCAAGGGATGTTTCCTTGTATTTGCTGTGCATGTCCATGCCTGTTTGCCGCATCGTCTCGATTGCAGCGTCGAGTGGTACAAAGTGCTTGCCATCCCCGCGTAGGGCGAGTGATGCCGCCGAAACCGCCTTGATCGCGCCCAGTCCGTTGCGTTCGATGCAGGGCACCTGAACCAATCCTTTGACGGGATCGCAGGTCATTCCGAGGTGATGTTCAAGCGCGATCTCTGCTGCGTTTTCGACCTGTTCGGGGGTGCCGCCCAGAACCGCGCAGAGCCCTGCGGCCGCCATGGCAGAGGCGCTTCCGACCTCGGCCTGACATCCGCATTCGGCGCCCGAGATCGAGGCGTTGAATTTGATCAGCCCGCCGATGGCTGCAGCCGTCAGAAGGAAATCGGGGATATTGCGCTCGCTCGCGCCCGGCACATGGTCGAGCCAATAGCGGATGACGGCGGGCACGACCCCTGCTGCGCCATTGGTCGGCGCGGTGACGACTTGGCCCCCCGCCGCGTTTTCCTCGTTTACCGCCATCGCATAGACCGACATCCAATCGTTGATCGTATGCGGCGCAACAAGGTTCATGCCGCGCTCTGCCATCAGGCTTTGATAGATCGAAGGCGCACGGCGACGCACCTTGAGACCACCGGGGAGAATGCCTTCGGGCGCACTGAGGCCGCGATTGATACAGGCGTTCATCACGTCCCAAATGCGGGCAACGCCCCTGTCGAGCGCCGCACTGCCGCCGCGGGAATGTTCGTTGGCGCGTTTCATCTCGGCAATGCTCTTGCCGCTTGCGGCCGCCATATCGAGCATTTCTGCCGCCGACTTGAACGGGAAGGGAACGGGCGGGCCGTTGTCGGTGGCTTGCCCAGCGGCAAGCTCCTCGGCGGTCAGCACAAAGCCCCCGCCGATGGAGTAATAGACCACTTCGGCGATCACGTCGCCTTGGGTGTCGACGCCGCGCAGGATCAGCCCGTTTGCATGGCCTTCGAGGTTTGGACCGTAGTCGAAGACGAGATGGTCCTTGGGATTGAAGTCGAGCGTGCCCAGACCCTCGACATGGATCGTGCCCTCTGCGTTGATGCGGGCAAGCTCGGTTTCCGCGCGCTCGGCATCATAACTGTCGGGTAGAAAGCCAGCGAGACCAAGGATCACGGCGCGGTCCGTTGCATGCCCGACGCCCGTAAAAGCGAGCGAGCCATGCAGCGAGGCGCGCAGCCCGTGGACGCCGAAAGGGAGCTTCCTCAGATGCTCGAGGAAGCGTGCGCCCGCAACCATGGGCCCCATCGTATGAGAGGAAGACGGGCCTATGCCCACTTTGAACATGTCAAAGACTGAAAGAAACATCGCGCACCTCGTTTGTTGTCCCTAACCTAGGTTGCGCCAACCGCGAAAGCTGTCCGAATGCGACATAGTCGTGCTCAAAGGCGCATTCGCGCATTTTGCCTACGGAAATTGCGATCCGATGCGGGCTTTTGTCTCTCGCACCTTTGCGGAAATGTTCCTATAACGCCTGTGAACCAACTGCGGAGCTGCCCCATGACCGGTGAACTTTCCCCCATCGACAAAGCCAAATTCGTCGCCGCAAAGCGCGCGGCCCAATATGTCGAGAGCGGAATGCGCGTCGGGCTGGGAACGGGGTCTACGGCGGCTTGGCTGGTGAAATGCCTTGGCGAGATGGTCCAGAACGAAGGTCTTCGGATCAAGGGGGTTCCGACCTCGACCCGCACCGCGCAACTTGCCCGCGAAGTCGGGATCGAAGTCATCAGCCTTGACGAGGCCAAGTGGCTCGACGTGACGATCGACGGCGCAGATGAATTCGACCGCAACCTCAATCTGATCAAAGGTGGCGGCGGGGCCCATCTTCAGGAAAAGATCGTGGCGACTGCCTCGGACCAGATGATCGTGATCGCGGATGTCTCCAAATCGGTCGAGACGCTCGGTGCCTTCCCGCTCCCGCTCGAAGTGATCCCTTTTGGTTGGCAGACCACGAAAACAATCGTCGAAGAAGCTCTGATCGGCATGGATGTGATGGGGCGCGATGTCTCGCTGCGTATGAACGGGGACCGTCCCTTCATCACGGACGAGGGCAACCATATCCTCGATCTGCATCTCAACCGCATCGGCAACGCCCGCCAGCTCAGCCTTGTGTTGAACCAGATCCCGGGCGTCGTCGAGAACGGGCTTTTCATCGACATTTGTGACGCAGTTGTGATCGGATACGGAGACGGACGCGTGGAAGTGCGCGACATCAACGCAGGTTCGGTTGAAGAGAGCAAATTCGACTTTCTCGAGAACGATAACCTCTTCACCGATATTTCCGACTGAGCCTTGCGCCTCTTGACGGCGCAAGTCGTGGCGACCATCTGCTCGGGGGCAGCGGGTGGCCGACAAAGGGCCTCCACAAGACAAACGGAGTGAGACACATGGCCTTTGATTACGATCTTTTTGTCATCGGGGGCGGCTCGGGCGGCGTGCGTGCGGCGCGTGTGGCCTCTGCGACCGGAGCCAAAGTCGCGCTTGCCGAAGAATACCGGATGGGCGGAACCTGTGTGATCCGTGGCTGTGTGCCCAAGAAACTCATGGTCTTTGCCTCCGAGTTCAACGAGGCCATGTCCGATGCGCGTGCCTATGGCTGGGACGTGCCCGACGGCACGTTCAACTGGCTTGAATTCCGCGGTAAACTCCATGCCGAGCTTGATCGCCTCGAGGGCGTTTATCGCCGCCTTCTCGATGGCTCCAACGTCGAAATTTTCGACGCCCGCGCCACGCTCAAGGACGCGCATACCGTTACGCTCAGCACGGGGCAGACCTTTACCGCCAAGCATATCCTCATTGCGGTCGGCGGCCGCCCAAGCGTGCCCGAGATGGAAAACGCAGGCCTCGGCATCACGTCGAACGAGATTTTCCTTTTGGATGAACTCCCCAAGTCGATCCTGATCGTTGGGGGCGGGTATATCGCTTGCGAGTTTGCGGGTATTCTCAACGGTCTTGGCGTCGAGGTGACGCAGTATTACCGGGGCGAACAGATCCTGCGCGGTTTCGACGGAGAGGCACGCGGGCTGATTGCCGATCAGATGAAAGAACGCGGCGTCGATCTTCATTGTGGCGTGAATATCCTCTCGATGGAAAAGCAGGGCGATCAAATCTGCGTCAAAGGCACGAACGGCGTCGAGAAGCTGTTTGATCAGGTGATGTTCGCAACGGGCCGCTCACCCAACACCCAAGGGCTCGGGCTTGAGGAGGTTGGCATCAAGACGGGTCGCAAAGGCGAGATCGTCGTCGACGAATATTCGCAGACCAATATTCCCTCCGTCTTTGCCATCGGCGATGTGACCGACCGAGTGCAATTGACGCCTGTTGCGATCCGCGAGGCGATGGCCTTTGTCGAGACCGTGTTCAAAGGCAATCCGACGGCGGTCGATCACGAGTTGATCCCTTCGGCGATCTTTACCCAGCCAGAATACGGCGTTGTCGGCCTTTCCGAAGAGGATGCCGCCGCCAAAGGTCCGATCGAGGTCTATGTGGCGTCGTTCAAACCGATGCATCATGCCTTTGCAGGACGCAGCGACCGTGTGCTGATGAAACTCATCGTTTGCGCCGATACCCGCAAGGTTCTGGGCTGTCATATTGTAGCCGACCATGCGGGCGAGATGATCCAGATGGTGGGGATTGCGGTGAAGATGGGCGCAACCAAAGAAGACTTTGATCGGACCGTGGCGGTTCATCCGACCATGGCCGAAGAACTCGTAACCATGAAAGCGCCGACGCGGACCGCTTGAATTTCGTGTGGAAACACACATCTTTGAGGGAACGCAGGTGACTGACGCAAGTAAGGGATAAGGAATTATATGTCTGGAAATAATGGCGGCCCCTGGGGTGGAGGCAACAGAGGCGGATCGGGCGGCGGCGATGATGATCGCGACCGCGGCCAGAACGGCGGGCGTCGACCCGGCGACGGTCAGGGGCAGATCCCCGAAATCGACCAGATTGTAAACAAAGGCCGCGAGCAGCTTCGCGTGCTCATGGGCGGCGGTGGCGGCGGCGGCAATGGCCGGCGTCCGATGAATGGTGGCCCGAATGGTCCGCAGATCACGCGTGGCGGTATCGGGCTCGGGGTTCTTGGCGCTGTTGCGCTTTGGGCCTTTGCCTCTTTCTACACGGTCAAGCCCGAAGAACAGTCGGTCGAACTTTTGCTTGGCAAGCCCTATGCGATCGGAAACCCGGGTCTGAACTTTGCGCCCTGGCCCATCGTGACCCGTGAAGTGATCGCGGTCACGACCGAACGCACGATCGAGATCGGTGCAAGCCGCACCGGTCAGGAAGCCGGCCTGATGCTGACGGGTGACGAGAATATCGTGGACATCGACTTTCAGGTCGTCTGGAACATTTCCGACCCCGAAGCCTATCTCTTCAATCTCGCCAATCCATCGGCAACAATCGAAGCTGTGGCTGAATCCGCGATGCGTGAAATCATCGCGCAGTCCGAGCTTGCGCCCATCCTCAACCGTGATCGCGGTGTCATCGCCGAGCGTCTCAAGGATCTCATCGTTTCGACACTCGCCGGCTATAACAGCGGCGTGAATATCGTCCGCGTGAACTTTGACAAAGCGGACCCGCCAGAGCCCGTCATCTCGGCCTTCCGCAAGGTGCAGGACGCCGAGCAGGAGCGTGACCGTCTCAAGAACGTGGCAGATGCCTACTCGAACCGCGTAGTCGCACAGGCGCGCGGTGAAGCTGCGCAGATCCTCGAACAGGCCGAAGCCTACCGCGCTGAAGTCATCAACCGTGCAGAAGGTGACGCAAGCCGTTTCTCAGCAATCCTTGCCGAATACCGTCTCGCACCCGAGGTCACGCGAGAGCGTCTTTACCTCGACATGATGCAAGAGGTTCTCCGCAAGTCGAACATCGTTCTTCTCGAGGACGGTGAGGGTGGCTCGGGTGTCGTGCCCTATCTTCCGCTCAACGAGATCAACCGTAACCGAACCACTACGACGGGAGGGTCGAACTAATGCGTAAATCTGCTTTGTTGATCCCCGCGCTTGTCGTGGTTGTCGCCGGTCTTTTGTCCTCGCTCTACATCGTGGACGAACGCCAAAAGGCTCTGGTGCTGCAATTCGGTCAGATCGTGACCGTAAAAGAAGATCCCGGTCTGGGGTTCAAGATCCCGCTGATCCAACAGGTCGTCTATTACGATGACCGCATCCTGAGCCGCGATATGGCTTCGCTCGAAGTCACGCCTTCGGATGATCGCCGTCTGATCGTGGATGCCTTTGCACGCTACAGGATCGCCGATGTGCGCCAGTTCCGTCAGGCTGTCGGTGCGGGCGGCGAAGAGTTTGCCGCATCGCGTCTCGACTCTATCCTGCGCGCCCAAACCCGCGAAGCCTTGGGTTCGGTGACGTCGAACGATATTCTTTCGACGGATCGTGCGGCTTTGATGCAGACCATTCGCAATGGTGCCATCGACGAGGCACAGGCGCTTGGTATCCAGCTGATCGACGTGCGTCTCAAGCGCACCGACCTTCCGCCCGAGAACCTTCAAGCGACCTACAATCGTATGGAAGCCGAACGCGAGCGTGAGGCTGCCGACGAAGTAGCCCGTGGCCGCGAAGCCGCCCAGCGGATCGAAGCACAGGCGGATCGCACCGTGGTCGAACTCACCTCGGACGCACAGCGTCAGGCAGAGATCATCCGCGGTGAGGCAGATGCGCAGAGCACCGCCATCTATGCGGCCGCCTATGGTGAAGATGCAGAGTTCTTCCGTTTCTATCGCTCGCTGGTCGCCTATCGTGATGCCCTCGGCTCGGAAAACACCTCGATGGTGCTCTCGCCCGAGTCCGATTTCTTTGACTACCTTCGCTCGTCGCAGGGGGCCACCGACTGATGGGGTTTATCATGCTGGCAATCGGGCTGGTATGCGTGGTGGAGGGGCTGGCCTATGCGCTGGCCCCTTCGCTTATGGAACGGTCGCTCGAAGTGCTCAAAGCCATGCCGATCGAGACGCGCCGACGGGTCGGTCTCGGGGCTTTGGCGGTTGGGGTCGGCTTTGTCTGGGCGGCTTTCGCCCTTGGTTTCGGCTCGTAACAATTCGTCACGTGCCTTTGAGAGTGCGCGATGGCTGTTTGAATTGATTTCGGAACGGCTTAGGCTCACATCTAGCGGAACGAAGCCGCCTTCGGTTTTGAATTACATTTGCGAGGAGAAAAGTCCGTGTCGTCCAATACTTTCGCGATCACGTCGAACCGTCCCAAACTCGGGGGGATGCTTTCTGCAATTGCTCTTTCCGTCGCCCTGATCGCAGGGCCTGTCCCGCAGGTTCTCGCGCAGGATCGTCCCGCAAGCTTTGCCGAACTCGCAGAGCAGATCAGCCCCGCCGTCGTGAATATCACAACAACCACAACGATTGCGGCGAGCACCTTGCCGCAGGGCGTTGTGCCCGAAGGCTCGCCCTTCGAGGACCTGTTCCGTGACTTCAACGGACCCCAAGGCGGTCCGCGCCGATCGAACGCTCTGGGGTCGGGCTTTGTCATCTCGGAAGACGGTTATGTCGTGACCAACAACCACGTGATCGAAGGCGCCGACGAGATCATGATCGAATTCTTCGAAGGCGGCGAGATGAAGGCCGAAGTGGTCGGCACCGATCCCAACACCGATATCGCCCTTCTCAAGGTCGATGCCACGGGGCTTGATTTCGTGGAATTCGGCGACAGCGACACCTCGCGGGTCGGGGACTGGGTGCTGGCCATGGGCAACCCGCTCGGCCAAGGCTTTTCGGTTTCGGCAGGGATCGTCTCAGCCCGAAACCGTGAATTGTCGGGCACTTATGACGACTACATCCAGACCGATGCCGCAATCAACCGTGGCAACTCGGGCGGGCCTCTTTTCAACCTCGATGGGGATGTGATCGGTGTGAACACCGCGATCCTCTCGCCGAATGGCGGCTCTATCGGGATCGGCTTCTCGATGGCTTCCAACGTGGTCAAGAACGTGGTCGATCAGCTCAAGGAATTCGGCGAGACCCGTCGTGGCTGGCTTGGTGTCCGTATTCAGGACGTGACCGAGGACATGGTCGACGCCATCGTCGGGCTTGAACAGACGGGTGGTGCTTTGGTGACCGATGTGCCCGTCGGCCCCGCGATGGATGCAGGCGTCAAAGCCGGTGACGTGATCATCCGTTTCGACGGCAAAGAAGTCGCAGACACCCGCGAATTGGTGCGCATGGTCGGCAATGCCCCCGTCGGTGCAGAGGTCGATGTGACCGTTCTGCGCGAAGGTGACGAGGTCGAGCTTGTCGTGACTTTGGGACGCCGCGAAACCGCTGAAAGCGTATTGCCCGCGAACATGGAGCCCGATGCCCCCGCAACGGCAGAGCTTTTCGGCATGACCCTTTCCGAGCTGTCCGAAGAGCTCTCGACCCAATACGGGATCAGTACCGATCGCGGTGTGCTAGTGCTTTCGGTCGAAGCAGGAAGTGATGCAGAAGACAAAGGTCTTCGCGAAGGGGATCTGATCACTGAAGCAGGTCAGCAAGCGGTCGAGAATATCGACGACCTCGAAGCGCGCATCAGCGAAGCGCGTGACGCAGGCCGCCGCTCGCTCCTTCTTTTGATCCGTCGCGGCGGAGAGCCCCGTTTCGTCGCTTTGAATATCGAAGAGTGATCAAAGACCACTATTACGCAAAAGGGCGCCCCTGTGGCGCCCTTTTCAGTTCTGGAGGTCCTCGGCGCTGATGGCGACCAAGCCGAAATCCCGCGCGGTCCTGATGTCCAGAAGCGAGCTGTCGTAGCCTTCCTGACGTTGATAGGTCTGGATCGCTTTTTGTGTGGCGTCGTCCATGATCCCGTTGATCGGACCGCTATAGGTCCCACGGGTTCGGAGTGCGCGTTGAAGCGACGCGACAAAGTCTTGCGTCAAGGCTTGTGGACATACGGTTTCAAAAACCACCTCGCGGCGCTCGCGCAGGATCGCTTGCCGCGTCACGGTGCGAAAAACGGCTTGGCTTGTCACGGTGCCGTCTGATGTCACCATCGCGGGCTGGACCATCACATGTTCGGTCACGGTTTCGATGACCGCAGGAGTCACATCACGTCCATAACAGTTCCCCGCGACGTCATATTCGATGGCTTCCGCGTTAAAGCTCGGAGGGTTGGACGAGGGCACAATCCCGCCGGAACAGGCCGACAGGGTCAGCCCGCCGATGAGGGCGGTGAGAATGGATGTGCGACGGGCCAACTGCTCTGCCTCTTGGTGTTTCGCAGACTATAGCCAAGCGCCAAGGCTGAGGCCAGCAAATGTCGCAATGGTGAAGTCGTGCGCGTGTTTTGCACTGGAAAGCGGCATAGGGGTCGCATAGTTTACGCGGGACTGAAAACACTTGAGGGACAAGGCAACTCATGGCGCGCATCACCTATATCGAACACGGCGGCAAAGAACACACGATCGAGGTCAAAAACGGCCTGACCGTGATGGAAGGGGCCCGCGATAACGGTATTCCCGGAATCGAAGCCGACTGCGGCGGTGCATGTGCCTGTTCGACCTGCCACGTCTATGTTGCCGAAGAATGGGTGGAGAAGCTGCCTGCCAAGGACCCGATGGAAGAGGATATGCTTGATTTCGCATATCAACCCGATCCTGCACGTTCGCGCCTGACCTGTCAGATCAAGGTAACGGATGCGCTCGACGGTCTTCGCGTCCAGATGCCCGAAAAGCAGATCTGATGCGGATTGCGGCGGCGCTTTTTGCTCTCTTTCCGCAAATCTGCGCCGCTGACGTGTCCTTTGCCCGCTATGTCGAGCCGACCGATGCCTATGGGCATGGTGCGCTCGCCGGCGGCGAATACGCAGCGCTCGAAGTCGGTTTGACCGATGGGCAAAGCCTGCGTCTGAGCTATCCGCAAGCCGTCTTCGAAGATACCGAACCGCGGCTTGCCGATCTGGATGCCGACGGCGACATGGAAATCATCACCGTTGTCAGCACGTTTGATCAAGGTGCGCGGATACAGGTCTTTGATGTGGCAGAGGACGGCATCCTCCCCATCGCCTCGACCGCGCCGATCGGCACGCGGCACCGCTGGCTCTCGATTGCAGGGATCGCGGATTTCGACGGCAACGGGCTTGTCGAGGTGGCCTTTGTGGATCGTCCCCATCTTGCCAAAGTGCTGCGGTTCGTCGAGTTCGATCATCGGGACCCGCCATGGACAGTCACGCCCAAAGCCGCGCTCGAAGGGCATACAAACCACCGTATCGGTGAAAGCGCCATCAGCGGCGGGCTGCGCAGTTGTGACGGAACACCCGAAGTAATCACCGCAAGCGCGAATTGGTCCCGCGTGCTGGCGACGCGCGGATATGAAACCCGCGATATCGGACCCTATGACGGGCCGCAGAGCCTTGTCGCGGCCTTGGCCTGCGTGGATTAGACCGCCCAACTTGCCAGAGTGACGAGGGCGGTCATTTCGACGACTTGTTGTGTCGCACCGAGGATATCCCCCGTCTGGCCACCGATCTTTGCCAATGCAATTCGCGCGCAGGCAAACGTCGCCACAGCACAAAAGAGAAAGAGCGGCACAAAGGACCAGCCTGCGAACACCACTGCCGCTACAAGCGTGACCACGGAGCCGAGTGCGAGCGTGTCCTTGGACGGTTGGCCGACCGAAGCGCTCAGCCCCGTTCCGCGTGCGTTGGGGAGCGTCGCCATCAAGGCCAGCATCGGGAGCCTGCTGACTGCCGCGACCGCCAGAAGCGGCGCAAACACGGCATTCGTGGAAAAGATCGCCGACAAGGCGCTCCACCGGATCAGCAAAGACAGTCCGAGTGCAAGAACGCCATAAGCACCGATGCGGCTGTCCTTCATGATTTCCAGACGGCGTTCCTTTTCCCAGCCGCCCCAAAGACCGTCCGCAGCATCGGCAAGCCCGTCTTCGTGCATGGCTCCTGTGATGACGATTTGAACCCCGAGAGCGATGGCAGCGGCGACCTGTGCAGGCACGCCGAAGTGCAGCAGCGCCCAAGCGCCCAAGGCCACAACAAACGCAATCATCATGCCCGCTATCGGAAAGGCCCAAGCCGCACCTGCGCCACGTGCTTTCGCTTCGGCAAAGTTCACCGGAATCGGGAGGCGGCTCAAAAGCCCGAGGGACGCAGAAATGTCACTGATTTTAGCGAGCGGTTGTTCAATGTCGTTCGTTGTCATCAATGCGACCTTATTTTGCATTCCAATCTCTTCCCAGACCGTTAGAGAAGACCAAACAAAAATTCAACGAGGAGCATTATGACCGTCCCCTTCAAAACGCTGGAAGAGTTCCGCAAACTTGTCGCAACGGGGCGTCAGCCTGATCAAGCCGCCATCAATGCCGCTGCCGATCGCAACGGCCAATTGACCAAGCCTCCGGGGGCTTTGGGGCGACTTGAGGATCTTGCGATATGGTATGCCGGATGGCGCGGGACAGGGCGTCCGCTTCTCGAAAAGCCGCAGGTCATCGTGTTTGCGGGAAACCACGGTGTTTGCGCACGCGGTGTCTCGGCTTTCCCGCCTGAAGTCACCGTTCAAATGGTGGCAAACTTCGAACATGGCGGCGCAGCGATCAACCAACTGTCAAAAGCCTTTGGCGCCGAGATGTCGGTTGTCTCACTCGATCTCGACCGTCCGACCGCCGATTTCACCGTTGCCCCTGCAATGACCGAGGAAGAGCTTGTGTCGGCTCTGGCCGCAGGCTGGGCCGCTGTGAACCCCGAGGCCGATCTTTTGGTGACGGGGGAGATGGGCATCGGGAACACGACCCCCGCCGCCGCAATCTCGGCCGCTCTTTTCGGCGGCGAGGCAGGCGAGTGGACAGGTCGCGGCACAGGCGTGGACGATGCGGGACTTGATCGCAAGACATCTGCGGTGCGCGACGGCCTTGCGCTGCATGCGGCGCTACTTGCCGATCCGCTTCAGGTGCTTCGCGCCTTGGGCGGTCGCGAGCTTGCCGCAATGGCAGGGGCGATTGCCGCTGCGCGTGCGCACAGCATTCCCGTGATCCTTGACGGCTTTATCTGCTGCGCTTCTGCGGCCGTCCTCGCAAAGATTGCCGAAGGTGCACTCGACCACGCTGTCGCAGGCCACCAGAGCGCCGAAGGTGCACATGCCAAGCTCCTCGCACGTCTCGGCAAAGAGCCGCTGCTTTCGCTCGGTCTCCGTCTTGGCGAAGGGTCGGGCGCGGCTCTGGCCATCGGCGTGCTCAAAGGCGCGATTGCCTGTCATTCGGGCATGGTGACCTTTGCCGAAGCAGGCGTCAGCGAAGGCTGATCACTCCTCAGGGTTCAGGGCGCTGTCCTTGCGGCGGCGCCCACCCGAAAACGGGCGGTTCTCGAGCGCCTTTTTCGCTTCGTCCTTCGAGGTGAGCGAAAGCTCCAGATCGGAATTCAGCTCCTTCGCCTTGGCGATATAGTCTTCGTTCTGGTCCTGACTGATGCCCGGTTTCCAAAGCTGGGCGAGTTCCTTCATCGCGGCGCGGTCGTGTTGATAGAACTGGGTCTCTGCAACCGCAGCTTCGTATTCGCTTAGGCCGAGGTTTTCGAGCGCATAGCGTCCCGCACGAAGCGAGCTGTCGAAGACCTCGCGCACGATGTCGTTCGCACCCGCTGCATAAAGCTCGTAGACATGGCCGCGATCGCGCGCGCGGGCGACGATGTGGATGTCTGGGCGGACTTTGCGGACATAGGCCACAAGCTTGGTCGCCTTGTCTCGGCCATCCACCGCAATCACCATGACTTTGGCATTGTCGATACCCGCAGCCTTGAGAAGGTCGGGGCGTGCAGGATCGCCGAAGAACCCCTTGAAGCCGAATTTGCGCATCGTCTGCACGGTTTCAAGATTGGAGTCGAGCACCACGGTCGAGAACCCCGCGCTCTGGATCAAACGGTTCACGATCTGACCGAAGCGGCCGATCCCCGCGATAATCACGGTGCCGGTTTCGTTGATCTCGTCGCTCGCGGTATCGGTTTCGGGCGATTTGAGATGTTTGATGCGGAATTCATAAAGAATGAAAAGCAGTGGGGTGATGAGCATCGAGAGCGCGATGATCAACAAGAGCCGTTGACCCAGAGCCTCGGTCAAAACGCCTGTAGCCAGAGAAAACGAGATCAGGACAAAGCCGAATTCCCCCGCTTGGGACAGCCCGAGCGTAAAAAGCCAGCGATCCCGCGGCGCAAGTTTCCAGATGCGGGCGAGGGCGTAGAGAATGCCGCCCTTCACAACGATCAGCAAAAGCGTCAGCCCGAGGATGTCGAGCGGTTCACGGAAAAACGCTGTGAAGTTGAACCCAGCTCCGACCGTGATGAAAAAGAGGCCGAGCAAGAGGCCCTTGAACGGCTCAAGGTCGCTTTCAAGCTCGTGGCGGAATTCCGAGTTGGCCAGCACCACACCCGCGAGGAACGTCCCGAGCGCGGGCGAGAGACCGACAAGGTTCATCAAAACGGCAATCGACACCACCATCAAAAGCGCGAGCGCCGTATACATCTCGCGCAGTTTTGCGTGGTGGATATAGCGAAAGACGGGCCGCGTCAGGTAGACCCCGGCAAGCACGATCACGCCCACCGCGCCAAAGGTGACGAGCGTCACGCCCCATGCAGGCAGCCCCTCGACGATCGAGAGGCCATGGTGCCCCGCGTCCGTCGCATCAATCGCCCGCTTGACCGATCCGTCGGGGGCAAGCGTGACGGTCGAGCTGACCGCAAGAAGCGGGAGAAAGGCGAGCATCGGGATAACGGCAATGTCTTGGGTCAGGAGCACCGAAAAAACATTGCGCCCGCCCGCTGTTTGGATGAGCCCCTTTTCCGAAAGGGATTGCAGCACGATTGCGGTCGAGCTGAGCGAGAGGATAAGGCCGACGGCAATCGAGGTTTGCCACGTCTCGTCCATGAGATAGGCCGCCGCCATCAGCACCATCGCCGTGAGCGTCACCTGAACGCCGCCCATCCCGAGAAGTCGGGTCCGCATTTGCCACAATGTCTTTGGGTCAAGCTCGAGACCGATGAGAAAGAGCATCATTACCACGCCGAATTCGGCAAAATGCTGGAGATCTTGGGTCTCGCTTCCCACAAGTCCCGTCAGCGGGCCGATAACGACTCCCGCCAAGAGATAGCCCAGCACCGAGCCAAGTCCGAGACGCGCGGCCAGAGGCACTGCGATGACCGCCGCGCCGAGATATATTGTGGCCTGAAAGAGAAAGGATTCCATAACTTTGGTATCGCTGAACTGCCCTGATGGTTCAACGCAGTTACAGAGGATTCCGTTTCAATTTCTTGAAACAATATCGCTGTTTTTGAAAGAAGGCGGAGTTTACCTGCCGCTAGGGCATCTGGAGCGAATAGGTGCGCCCGTTCTTGACGTAATTCAGCGCATTTTCCCCGATGGCCGTTACCTGTCCGCCATCTATTCCATCGCCGACGCCGACGCGGAGAAACCGCCCGTTGCTCATCCGCACGATTGCAGTGCGACGGTTGGAGGTGCCCGAGACGCCGATCAAATTCATTTCGCGCAGGTTGATCGCGCCGTTTTGCGTGGCGGCCGAAGCGACGCTGCGCGGGCTGGGGCCCGATGGGCTGACCACCGCGGCGGGCTCTACGGCGACGGCGGGGACGCTGCGGGCGGCTTGGACGATGTTGGCAAAGTTGCGGGGGCGGGTATCGGGACGCACAGAAGAGGCGACAGCGGCGTTCGTCGGATTATTAAGACTGCTCGGCGGCGGCGCCGAAGTGGCGATCGCGGCAGCGATAGCGGCGACATCAGACGTGGGAGCTGCCGCAAGTGCGCTCGCCACCGCTTCATCTACGATCGGGTCAGGTTCGGTGACAGGCGGCGGCGCAAGCCCCTCGGGACGCAGTCGCGGACGCAGGGACGCCAATTCGTCATTTGTGAACCCGCCGAGCGCCTCGCGTTCGATTTTTTCGGCAAGCGTGTCGGGACGTTCTTTGGGCCTGAAGCCTGCAAGGGGATCATTTGCCTCGACCTCGGTCTGGGCTGTGGTCGCGTCGGGCTCGGGAAGGGCGGGGCGGAGAGGCGGGATCACATCGGGCTTGCGAGCATAAACCATCACGCCGTCGGGCATCACGGTGCCTTCGGGGGTCGCAAGGATGAATCCGTTCTCGTCACGCGGAAAAACGGTGCCGGGGGCAGGGGGATTGCTGGGCGCGAGCATCGGTCGGTCGCCCGCAAAGGTCACGGGAAGCGCAATCGCATCGGTTCCGATCGTGACGGGATCGATCGCGGGGATAATCACATCGTCCGAGGTTTCGGTGCGGGGCACATAGGCCATGCGCGGGGCGCGCAACCAAACGCCCGTCGCTGCATAAATGCGCTCGGCCTCGGCGGGCGACATCGGAGTGCCCATCTCTTTCGCCTGCTCTTCCTCGGACGTGGCAAGCTCGTCTTGTGTAGTGTCAGCCGCCGCCCTACCGTCTTCGGCCATATCGGCAGCGGCTGTCGCAATGTCGAACTCTTCCTCTTCTGACATCTCGGGAAGCGGAAGAACCTCGGTTTCCTGCGCGAATTGGGTGGTCGCGCTTTCGCCTCGGAACCAACGCGCAAGCGTATCATCCGAATACGAGGCCCAGGCCGCCACGGCAGCAAGAAAGAGGAGCAAGAGAACGGTAAGGATCAGCGCGAGGTAACGCGGGCGTCCGCGTTGATGCTTGCGCGCGCCAAAAATCGTGAGCTGCTCGACCTCGGCCTCGATTTTCTCGACCTCGGGCTTCGCCTTGCGCTTCGGCTTTGCGCGCGTGACAAACCCCGTTAGCAGGCCGCGTAGATCCACTTTGGGAAGCGAAGGCAGCTTGACCGACGGAGCGCGCGTTTCGGCCAAAGGTGCGGTCGGCGTTGCGACACGCGGCGCTTCGAGTTTGGGAGCGGGGCCTTCGGTCGTCTCGCGCGGGACCGCAAGCTGCGGCGCTGCGGCACTCTTTGGGGCAGGCTCGACGCTGGGTGCGGGCGCGGCGCTGCGCGAACGGCTCGCAAAGGTAGGCTCGATCCGCCCGTCGACCTGCGTCGGCGCGGGCCGCGCGGTCAGCGGCGGCATCTTGATGGCTTCGGTCGCTACCGTGCTCGGCTTGGCACGACTGCTGAACACGACCTGTGGCTCGGGCTCCGCATCAAGCGGTGTGGCGGGAGCGGGCGAGGGGTCACTGGTCTCGTCAAACTGGGGAAAGAGATCACCCTGAAGGATGTCCTCTTCGATTTGCGGCGCAAGCCCATCGGGCGCGACGTCCACCGCGAGCGGTTCGGTCGGCTCTACAGCAGGCTGGGCATCCGCTGCCTGCGGTTCCGCCAAAGGCTCTGGGTCCGAAGGCTTGGGCATATGCGCGCGGCCGATGATCCTGACCGCGTCTGCGTCGCGCTCGACCAGTGTCTCGCCCAGCTCCGAAGCCATCGCCGTCATCCCGAAAAACGGCTCGCCGACAAAGGAAAATTCCTCGGGGATCGCTGCAAAGCACACAGGATTGAAATGGAAGCTCTTGGCGAAACTCTCGGCTTCTTCCATGGTCTCCTTTGCGACCGCCGCGACATAGGTCCGGCCCCCGCCCTTGGAGTGGTCATAGCTCAGCTCGTCAAGTGCATAGGGCGTCGTCCCATCCAGAGCCGCTTCGATGTCCGCAGCCTCTGCGCGGGTGCCGTCCAGCGCAAAATATTTGATCTGATCATTCGGTAAAAGGATCTTGCTCCTGATTCCGCCCGGTTCCAGAGCAAGCGCCGTCTGCCTCAGCTGCGCAAGCTCCCCGCCCATATCCTCGGAATCAAGCGCCACCTCCCCCACAAGGTGCCATCCGCCTGTCACCCGATGCAAAAGCCGGATGCCCTCGACAGATAGAGAAAGCGCAAAATTAGGTTTCATGTAATGGCTTTATCACTGTTTGGTCTGGGGCGAAATGTAACGGGCTTGCGCTTCGGGCGCTATAGCAACTTCCCGCCCATCGTCGTTTTGTGACTGGCGACAGGGCGCAGGGCCCCCCATGTTGGCACTATGGTTTTGCACAAATTCGGAGCCGCCCATGCATTTCAGACATCTTCTTGCACTTGCCCTCGTCGCCTTTCCCCTCGCGTCTCAGGCCGAAACACTTCGTAGCATGTCCGTCTCGGGCACATCGGAAATGACGGTGGCCCCCGATCTCGCCACGCTGCGCCTCGGCGTGGAAAGCCGCAGTGACACAGCAGAAGCGGCACTTGAGGAGACCTCGCAAAAAGTCGAAGCGCTTTTGGCTCGCCTCACTGCAAACGGGATTGCGCCTGATCATATCCAAACCTCACAGCTTACGCTGAACCCTGTCTACACCTACGACAACGCTGGTTCCGAACCCCCGAGCCCCAGCGGTTACAGCGCCTCCAATATCGTCACGTTGACGACGACAGACCTTGAGGGCCTTGGCGCCCTGATCGCCCTTGCAAGTGAAGCAGGGGCCAACCGCATCGAGGGGCTGAGCTTCGATCTCGAAAACAAAACCGATATGCTGAACGAAGCGCGACGCGCCGCTGTGTCCGATGCCCGCGCTCGCGCGGGCCTCTATGCCGAAGCCGCCGATGTGCAACTCGGCCCGCTCCTCACCCTGTCCGAAAGCGGCACAGGCTATCAAATGCCGCCCGTGTATCTTCAGGCGATGGAAATGCGCGGCCTTGCCAAAGACGTTCCGATTTCGGGCGGGACGATCACCGTCAGCGCAACAATCGAGGCAACCTTCGCAATAGAGTGAGGCCCATTGCCTTTGTGCCCCAAATATCCCGGGGGACGGCTGCCGAAGGCAGACGGGGGGGCAGAGCCCCCTGTCTAGCGCATCCAGAAGCCTTCGGCTTTGAGGATATTGCGGATTTTCTGCTCGCGCGGCGGCAGATTGTTCCGGTCAAAAAGCGCGCGCACTTTTTCCCCGCGTCCTTGATAGATCATCCGTTTGATCGGCTCATATTCCTTGAGCACCTTCTTGAGCCTATTGGGGGCGCTGATCGCTTCGAGTACCTCGACGGCCCTGTCGCTTTCGCGGGCATAAAGCAGGGGGAACATGCGGTAATGACAGCTGACATCTCCATCAAGCCCGTCAAGTTCGGCGCCGGGACGTCCGCCGCCCAAGGCATGGATCACAAGGGGAAGCGCCACCTGATCCAGCCAAGGATCAAGCGGTTGGATCACCATCTCGGGTGTCGGAGCTTTGCGAATCTCGGTCGCGAACCTGAAAAAGGTCTCGCCAAAGCGTTTCGGGTCGCTTCCATAGAACCAACCCGCGTTGAAATAGAGATAGCGCTCCCAATATTCGTCAGGTTTACCCAAATCGAGCGAACTTTCGAAGTCGAGCCCGAATTTTTCGTAAAGGGATTTCCAGATCGCCGTATAGCCCGGCCAATAAAGCTCTTCGACGGGCCAAGTGCCTTCACGCCGCATCGAGGCCGAGGGGCGCGACCAGTCGAAACCGACTTTGTCGATTTCGCCGGTGATCAGGGTGTCGCTGTCGAAAAACACGAAAGGCTCTCCCTCGGGCAGCGCTGCAAGACATTCGATCTTGTTGCCATAGGGGTAGGCTTGCCCGAAGGCTTTGCTTTCGAAAGATAGGATTTCCGCACCGAGTTCGATCAACTCGTCCTTGATGGCTTTGTCCATCGCGATCGGTTTGGGCCACAAGGGGCCCTGTTTGGGTTCGGCGACGATCATTCGGCCTTTGAAATCGGGAGACGAATGTCTGAGCGAGGCCACAAACAGGAGCGCTTCATATTGAAGTCGCCCTTTGTGCCCGATGATAACGATATTGAAACTCTGATCCGCTTTGGATTTTGTAGACATGCTCCGTCTTGCGCCCCATTCGATGCCCCGTCCGATCTTTTCGATCTTTGGGCAACTATAGGCGGTAGCGGGTCAAATCAAAAGACGCCTTCGGCACACGCGCCGCATCGTTTGAAACTTGACCACCATGTCGGAAGGAGATGGTGGGCGACCCTGGAATCGAACCAGGCGTGGGTCTCCCCGGCGGAGTTACAGTCCGCTGCCGCACCTTGCAGCTCGTCGCCCGAAACAGTGCATTGCTCTGTTTGCGAGGCGCTGAATATGCGCGGCAGCGATGGCCGTCAACAGGAAAATCCCAATCTTTTGCATCTGCTTGTGACTTGCGTTGAAAAGCGGCTCGGCGCATTGAGGGAATGTCAAAGCGGAGAGAGCGATGAAAAAGCCAAAGTGGGTTATCGAAAAGGAACAAAGCAAGCGTGCGGCCGAACAGGAAACTGTATGGCTCTTCGGGTTGCATGCGGTGCGGGACGCATTGTTGAACCCCGCGCGCAAGAAATTGCGCCTTGTCGTCACGGTAAATGCCCAAGCCAAGCTGGCCGATGCGATTGCCGAATCCGGCATGCCCGTTGAGATTTCCGATCCAAGAAAATTTGCTGCCCCCGTGCCCGAAGATTCGGTCCATCAGGGCGCAGCGCTCGAAGTGAAACCGCTCGACTGGGGATCGCTCAAGGATATCGCGCTGGCCGATGGCCCGATGCCGCAGCGGATCGTGATGCTCGACCGCGTCACCGACCCGCATAACGTCGGAGCGATTCTCCGCTCGGCCGAGGTGTTCGGCGCCCGCGCGGTTGTGGGGGTCCAACGCCATTCGGCGCCCGAGACGGGTGCGCTTGCCAAAACCGCCAGCGGCGCGCTCGAGCGCCAGCCCTATGTGCGGGTGCGCAATCTGGCCGATGCGATGATCGAGCTCAAGGAGCTCGGGTTCATCATTCTGGGGCTCGACGGAGAGGCCGACACGACCATCGAAGCGGCGCTTGCGGGCAAATTCGACCGTCCTGTCGCACTTGTGATGGGTGCAGAAGGTCCGGGTTTGCGCGAAAAAACCAAGGAAACCTGTGATTTTCTGGTGAAAATCGACGCAGCGGGCGGATTTGGCTCTCTCAACGTCTCCAACGCGGCCGCAGTCGCCCTATATGCAAGTAAAGGACGCTGAACCGGAGGGCCTATGTCGGAGGCGCGCATCGCTACCTGTTGTTATTGCGGCACCCGTGCCGCATTCGAGATGTCATACGGCGGGCGACATGAGCTTGTTTGCACATCCTGTGGCGCGCCGCTCTCCAAGATCGAAGCTGCGATGAAGTCCTCTCCCTCGGCGCGGGCTCCGCAGCCCGATGCCAAGCCGCGCGACTTTGATGTTGCGGAACTGGCCGAGGCGTTTCTGGGCGGCAAATCGAAGAAGAAAAAGAAATCCAAATCCAAAAAAGCGGTGAAGGGTCTATTCGATTTCATCGAGGATATTTTCGACTAAGGATTCTTCCCCGCGCTTAAAGCTCTGTTCACGAATTGCTGAGAGGGTCTTTTGTGTCAGGATGTCCAGCATAGATAACTGATAGGCAGTGAACCGGAACTTTCACTGTTTACCTACTGTCCCTCGTTCCATACCTTACGCCCGGGCCCTGTCTCGGGCGTTTTTTTGAGGATCACCATGGGCTATTCCGACGATTATCTGCGCGGGTTACTGACCGATGTGAAGCGCATCGCGCTTGTCGGATATTCAGCCAATCCTGCGCGTGCGTCGCATGCTGTCGCGCACTATCTTGTCGAGCGCGGGTATGAGGTGATTGCAGTGAACCCGGGCCTTGCCGGACAGGCGTTTGCAGGTGGTCCGATTTACGCTTCGCTCGCCGAGATTCCACAGGATGTCGATATGGTCGATGTCTTTCGCGCCTCCGAAGCAGTGCCGGAGATCGTGGAGGAAGCCCTAACACGCTGGCCCTCGCTCAAGGCGATCTGGCTGCAAATCGGTGTGATCAACGATGCGGCTTTGGAACGGGCCGAAGCGCGTGGCGTGCGCACGGTCCAGAACCTCTGTCCCAAGATCGAAATCCCGCGCCTCGGGCTTTAGGCGTGCTTTGAGGGGAGGGGCTCTGCCCCTCTGCGCCTTTGGCGCATTCACCCCGGGATATTTTTCGGCACAAAGGCAGATCAGCCGCGTGACGCTTTTTCCGCGATGCCCGATTGCGTGGTGCGGCGGTCGAGTTCGGCTTCGATATCCGCAAGCGTGATGTCGCGGGCGGCGCACATCACCAAGAGGTGGTAGAGACTGTCTGCGGCTTCGCCGATGAGTTTGTCGCGGTCGCCTTTGACGGCTTCGATGATGGCCTCGATCGCTTCTTCACCGAATTTTTCGGCGCATTTCTCGGGGCCCTTCGCGAAAAGCTTGGCCGTCCAGGAGCTTTCGGGGTCGGCGGATTTGCGGGCCTGAATGGTTTTGTCGAGATCGTAAAGGGACATCAGAGCCTCACTGGAATGCCTGCGGCGGCCATATGGGCCTTGGCCTCGCCGATGGTGTATGTGCCGAAGTGGAAGATCGAAGCGGCAAGCACGGCCGAAGCCCCGCCTTTGGTCACGCCTTCGACAAGGTGGTCGAGTGTGCCGACGCCCCCCGAGGCTATCACGGGAATATCGACCGCCTCGCTGATCGCTTTGGTGAGGGGAAGGTTGAACCCCGCTTTGGTGCCGTCGCGGTCCATCGAGGTGAGAAGGATTTCGCCTGCGCCTTTTTCCTGCGCTTTGATTGCGAATTCGATTGCATCGATGCCGGTCGGCTTGCGCCCGCCGTGGGTAAAGATTTCCCAGCGGCCGGGTTCGACCGTCTTGGCGTCGATGGCGCACACGATACACTGCGAGCCGAAACGCAGCGCCGCTTCAGTCAGAACATCGGGATTTGCCACAGCGGCCGAGTTGAAGCTCACTTTGTCGGCACCGGCAAGGAGCAGGGCGCGCACGTCCTCGTGGGTGCGCACGCCGCCGCCCACGGTCAGCGGCATGAAACAGGCCTCTGCGGTGCGGGTCACGAGGTCGAACATCGTGCCGCGGTTTTCGTGGGTTGCATGGATGTCGAGAAAGCACAGCTCGTCCGCGCCGGCAGCGTCATAGGCTTTGGCGGCTTCGACCGGATCGCCTGCGTCGATCAGATCGACGAAGTTCACGCCTTTGACCACACGGCCATCGGCCACGTCGAGGCAGGGGATGATGCGGGTTTTGAGCATGGGGCGCGCCTTTTCTCGTCTCTTGGCCTCTCATAGAGCGGGGCGCGGCGTGATGCAACGTCAGCGGCGGCGCCAGCGCAGGAACATATCGATCGAGAAAAGAGCGAGAAGCGCGAGCGCCAGAAAGCCCGCGAGAGGGAGCGTAAGGATCAGCAGCCAGCCCGAGATCGAGGCCGCAGCAAGGGTGCTCCCCCAGTCGGTGCCGCCCACGAAACAAGGATAGATGCCTGCTTCATCGAGCCTGCAGCCGTGGTTCTGGGCAAACCGGCTTGCCCAGAAGATCAGGGGGATCGGTAAAAGACAAAGCGCTATGCCGATCCCCAACACGAGATAGGCGAGCCGCTTCACGCCTTGAGGACTTGGAGGGCTTCGGCCAGATCGATGGCGCCGTCATAGAGTGCGCGGCCCGATATTGCGCCGTCAAGCGGAGCACCGCAGGACTTGAGATTGCGCAGATCCTCGAGCGAGGAAACGCCGCCCGAGGCGATGACGGGGATCGAAACGGAACGGGCAAGCTCTGCCGTTGCTTCGATGTTCGGGCCCTGCATCGCGCCGTCACGGTTGATGTCGGTATAGATGATGGCGGCGACCCCTGCGTCTTCGAAGGACTTGGCCAGATCGGTGACAAGAACGTCCGTCTCGGTGGCCCAGCCTTTGGTGGCCACGCGACCGTTGCGGGCGTCGATGCCTACGGCAACATGACCGGGGAACGCGCGGGCGGCTTCGCGGACAAGATCGGGGTTCTCGACGGCGACGGTGCCGAGAATGACGCGGCTCAGGCCTTTGGACAGCCAGCGCTCGATCGTCGCCATGTCGCGGATGCCGCCCCCGAGTTGGGCAGGCACCTTGCAGTCGCGCAGAATGGCTTCGACGGGGGCGGCGTTGACGGGTTCGCCCGCGAAAGCACCGTTGAGGTCGACAAGATGGAGCCATTCGCAGCCGGCTTCGACAAACGCGCGGGCCTGAGCGGCGGGGTCCGTATTGAAGACGGTGGCCTGATCCATGTCGCCTTTGTAGAGGCGCACGGCGTTGCCGTCCTTGAGATCAATGGCGGGATAAAGGATCATGGGCTTACCTTTTCTTTGCTTGTGGCCGTTATGCATGACGGAGCAAAGAATGCAACGACAGGCGGCGACCCAAGGTAATGCTTGCTTAGAATCATGAACCTCGGGAAACCTGCCGCAAAAGGGAGGACTGCATGAAAAAGATTGCTACGACGATTGCGGCTTTTGTGCTGAGCGCGGGGGCGGCTTTTGCCGCCGATCCGATTGAAGGAATGTGGCGGACGGTGCCCGACAACAACGGCAACACCGGTCTGATCGAGGTCAAGGTTTGCGGAACCACGTTTTGCGGGGTCCTGACGCAGGCGTTTGATTCGAACGGTGCGGTCATGGCATCGGACAACATCGGCAAAGAAATCATCTTCGAGACGGTTCCGCACGGGAATGGCCGTTACTCGGGCAAGGTCTTTGCGCCCGACAGCGGCAAGACCTATTCGTCCAAGCTGGTGCTCGACGGTGACAATCTTTCGGTATCCGGTTGCGTTCTGGGGCTCTGCCGCAACGGTGGCACCTGGATCCGTCAATAAGACCGACGAAAAATGCGACACCCGCCGAAGGGCGGGTGTTGTGCTTTAGGGCTTCCAGTCGAGGAAGTTCGAAATGATCCTCAATCCCGTGGCCTGACTTTTCTCGGGATGGAATTGGGTGCCGATGATATTGTCGCGCCCGACAATGGCCGTGATGTCGCCTGCATAATCCACATGTGCGATCCGTTCTGCCTTGTTCTCCACCGCCATATGGTAGGAGTGGACGAAGTAGGCATGATCGCCCGTTCTGATGCCGGCAAGAACGGGGTGCGGATGGTCGATAACCAAATCGTTCCAGCCCATGTGCGGCACTTTGAGCGAGGTGTCCGCGGGGGCGATGTGGGTGATCTCGCCCTTGATCCAGTCGAATCCCGTGGTCACTTCGTATTCGTGGCCGCGTGTCGCGAGCATCTGCATGCCGACGCAAATCCCCATGAAGGGCACGCCGCGGGTCTCGACCGCCTCGACGATGGCTTCGGCGACGCCGTCGACCGCATAGAGTGCCTTTCGGCAGGCCGGAAAAGCGCCGTCGCCCGGCAGAACGATACGATCCGCTTTGGCGACGACATCCGCGTCAGAGGTCACGACAACGGTGCCGTGACCGCTTTCGCGCGCCATGCGTTCAAAGGCCTTTTGCGCAGAGTGCAGATTGCCGCTGTCGTAATCGACAAGAACCGTGAGGGTCACAGGGCACCTTTGGTCGAGGGCAAGGCGTTCGACATGCGCGGGTCGGTTTCGACGGCCATGCGCAATGCCTTGGCCAGAGCCTTGAAGGCGGCCTCGGCGATGTGGTGGCTGTTCACGCCGTGCACGAGGTCGACATGGAGCGTGATACCGCCATGGAGGCTGATCGCCTGAAAGAATTCGCGCACCAGCTCGGTGTCGAAGGTGCCGATCTTTTCTGCCGTGAAGGGGCAGTTCCAGACAAGATAGGAGCGTCCCGACAAATCGAGGGCGCAGCGGACCTGCGTGTCGTCCATGGCGAGCGCGAAGTGCCCGTAGCGGTTGATGCCCTTTTTGTCGCCCAAGGCTTTGACGAGGGCCTGACCGATGGCGATGCCCGTATCCTCGACGGTGTGGTGATCATCGATGTGGTAATCGCCTTCGGCGCGGATGGTCATGTCGATCAGGGAGTGACGCGACAGCTGGTCGAGCATGTGGTCGAAAAAGCCGACGCCCGTTTTGTTGTCATAGGTGCCTGTGCCGTCGAGGTTCAACTCGACAGAGATCGACGTTTCCGCCGTCTTGCGTGTGATCAAAGCCGTCCGCATGGAGCCTCCGTTGAATTTAACTGGCTTATAGGGGCGGGAGGACGAAAGGCCAAGCATTTCAAGCGCAGCAGGGGCGCTGCCCCTCTGCGCCCGATGGGCGCATTCACCCCGGGATATTTGGAGCACAAAGGCAAGGCAGGCCCGAAAAACAAAAAACCTCCCCGAAGGGAGGTTCTTTTGTTGGAGCGGGCGAGGCGATTCGAACGCCCGACCCTAACCTTGGCAAGGTTATGCTCTACCCCTGAGCTACGCCCGCACCTGAGCTTTGACCGTGAGGTCTGGGTCTGACTTGGAGCGGGCGAGGCGATTCGAACGCCCGACCCTAACCTTGGCAAGGTTATGCTCTACCCCTGAGCTACGCCCGCACCGTTGTCAGACCGAATTGGAGCGGGCGAGGCGATTCGAACGCCCGACCCTAACCTTGGCAAGGTTATGCTCTACCCCTGAGCTACGCCCGCTTCCTTTTCGGTGGGCGTGAGATATGAAATGGAGCGGAAGGCTGCAAGGGGAAAACGCGCTTCGGGCAAAATTTTTTGCCGATCAAGGCCGTTGCATAGAGAAAGGGCGGGGTCCGTGCCCCGCCCTTTCGGTTTGGTCGCGAATGCCCCTTATTCGAATTCGATGAGCAGGTCCTTGGCGTCGATTTGGCCGCCTGCGGAAACGAAGACCGATTTGACGACCGCATCGCGATCGGCATGGATACCCGTTTCCATCTTCATCGCTTCGATGGTCAGGAGGAGATCGCCTGCTTTGACTTCTTTACCCGCCTGAGCAGCAACAGTGGCCACCACCCCGGGCATCGGCGCGCCGATGTGGTTCGGGTTGCCCGCTTCGGCCTTGGGGCGGACCGCTTTGGTTGCCGTGGCTGCGCGGTTCGGCACGCGAATGGTGCGCGGCTGGCCGTTCAGTTCGAAGAAGACTTTGACCTCGCCGTTCTCGTCCATGTCGCCGACGGCTTGGAGGCGGATTTCGAGCGTTTTGCCGGGATCGATTTCGGCGCTGATCTCTTCGCCCGCAGCCATGCCGTAGAAGAAGGTCTTTGTCGGAAGCGTGCGCACGGGGCCATAGGTGCGGTGACGGCCCATGTAGTCGAGGAAGACCTTGGGATACATCAGATATCCGTTCAGGTCCTCGTTATCGACGGCTTTGCCCTCGAGCTGTTTGGAAAGGTCGGCACGGACCTCTTCGAGGTTGACGGGCTTGAGGTGCTTTCCGGGGCGGTCGGTGATCGGGGTCTCGCCTTTGAGGATCTTTTTCTGAAGATCGGCAGGCCAGCCGCCCGGGGGTTGGCCGAGACTGCCCTTCATCATGTCGATGACCGAGTCGGGGAAGACGACGTCGCTTGCGGGGTCCTGGACCTGGGCGGGGGTGAGACCTTGCGAGACCATCATAAGCGCCATGTCCCCGACCACTTTGGACGAGGGGGTCACTTTGACGATATCGCCGAACATCATGTTCACGTCGGCATAGGCCTGTGCGACTTCGTGCCAACGCTCTTCTAGGCCAAGCGAACGGGCCTGTGCCTTGAGGTTGGTGAACTGGCCACCCGGCATTTCGTGGAGATAGACTTCGGAGGCGGGCGACTGGAGACCCGATTCAAAGGCGACATATTGGGCGCGGACCTGTTCCCAGTAGTTGGAAATCTCGCGGATCGCTTTGATATCGAGGCCTGTGTCGCGCTCGGTGCCGCGCAGGGCTTCGACGATCGAGCCCATGGTCGGCTGCGAGGTGCCGCCCGAGAAGCTGTCCATCGCGGCGTCGATGACATCAACGCCTGCATTCGCAGCCGCGATCACGGTCGCGATCGAAGCGCCCGAGGTGTCGTGTGTGTGGAAGTGGATCGGCAGGCCGACCTCTTCCTTGAGCGCTTTGACGAGGGCGGCGGCGGCAGCGGGTTTCAGGAGGCCCGCCATATCCTTGAGGCCGAGCACATGCGCGCCGGCAGCTTCAAGTTCTTTGGCCATGCCCACATAGTACTTGAGATCATACTTTGCGCGGGCAGGGTCGAGCATGTCGCCCGTGTAGCAAATGGTGCCTTCGCAAACTTTGTTCGCCTCAATCACGGCGTCCATCGCGACGCGCATGTTTTCGACCCAGTTGAGCGAGTCGAAGACGCGGAACACATCGACGCCCGACTCGGCGGCCTGACGCACGAATTCCTGCACGACGTTGTCGGGGTAGTTGGTATAGCCGACACCGTTCGATGCACGCAGCAGCATCTGGGTCATCACGTTGGGCATGGCCGCGCGGATGTCGCGCAGACGCTGCCACGGGCATTCCTGCAAGAAGCGATAGGCCACGTCGAAGGTCGCGCCGCCCCAGCATTCGACCGAGAAGAGGTTCGACATCTTTTGCGCATAAGCGGGGGCCACGCGGATCATATCGATCGAGCGCATGCGGGTCGCCAAAAGGGACTGGTGCCCATCGCGCATCGTCGTGTCGGTGATCAAAAGCTGGTTCTGGTTGCGAAGCCAGTCTGCCACGGCGGCGGGGCCGTGCTGGTCAAGGATCTGGCGGGTGCCGTTCTGGACCTCGGCCCCCGGTTTGACGGGGGCTTTGGGGTCTTTGAGGTCGGCAGGCGGGCGCGGACGGCCTGCGGTCTCGGGATGACCGTTGACGGTGATATCCGCGATATAGGTCAGGATCTTGGTCGCGCGATCGCGGCGCTTGGAGAAGTTGAAGAGCTCCTGCGTCGTATCGATGAACTTGGTCGTATATTCGTAGTTCAGGAACGTCGGGTGCTTGAGAAGGTTGATCACAAACTCGATGTTCGTCGACACGCCGCGAATACGGAATTCCCGCAGTGCGCGGTCCATGCGGGCGATGGCCATTTCAGGGGTGGGCGCACGCGCGGTGATCTTGGTCAAAAGCGAGTCGTAATAGCGGGTGATCACGGCGCCCGAATAGGCCGTGCCGCCGTCAAGACGGATGCCCGGACCCGTGGCGGAGCGATAGGTCTGGATGCGACCATAATCGGGGATGAAGTTGTTCGACGGGTCTTCGGTGGTCACGCGGCACTGGAGCGCGTGGCCGTCAAGTTTGACATCATACTGAGAGGCGCAGCCAGTGGCCTCCACGATGGACTTGCCTTCTGCGATAAGGATCTGGGCGCGAACGATGTCGATGCCTGTCACCTCTTCGGTGACGGTGTGCTCGACCTGAACACGGGGGTTCACCTCGATGAAGTAGAACTCGCCCGAATCCATATCCATCAGGAACTCAACGGTGCCCGCGCATTCATAGTTCACGTGTTCGCAGATTTTCTTACCGAGGCTGCAAATCCGCTCGCGCTGGGTTTCGGTGAGGTATGGGGCAGGGGCGCGTTCGACGACCTTTTGGTTACGGCGCTGGACCGAGCAGTCGCGCTCCCAAAGGTGATATATCGTGCCGTGCTTGTCGCCGAGGATCTGGACTTCGACGTGGCGCGCGCGGGTGATCATCTTTTCAAGATAGCCTTCCCCGTTGCCAAAGGCGGCTTCGGCCTCGCGGCGGCCTTCACGCACTTTTTCCTCGAGTTCCTTTTCCGTGAGGATCGGGCGCATCCCGCGACCGCCGCCACCCCAAGACGCCTTGAGCATCAGGGGATAGCCGATCTCGGCTGCTTCTTTGCGGATGGCGTCCATATCATCGCCAAGCACTTCGGTTGCAGGGATGACCGGAACGCCCGCGGCAATGGCGACCTTGCGGGCGCTGGCCTTGTCGCCCAGCTCGCGCATGGTCTTGGCCTTGGGGCCGATAAAGGTGATCCCTGCGGCCTCGCAGGCGTCGACGAATTGGGGGTTTTCCGAAAGTAGACCGTAACCAGGGTGGATGGCATCAGCACCCGACATTTTGGCGACGCGGATGATTTCTTCGATGCTGAGATAGGCGGCAACGGGACCCATACCTTCGCCGATGCGATACGCTTCGTCCGCTTTGAAGCGGTGGAGACCGAGTTTGTCCTCTTCGGCGTAAACCGCGACGGTCTTTTTCCCCATCTCGTTCGCAGCACGCATGATGCGAATGGCGATTTCACCGCGGTTGGCGATCAGAATTTTCTTGAATTCGGGCATGGCAAACGGTCCCCTTTTGCAGTTGCAGCAATCTGTAGGGACATTTGCAGGGGGGTCAACCGTAAAACGCATATTTGTTAGCGTTAACGTAAATGGCTTGGCAGAATAATCGATTATTCTGCCAAGCCATCGATTGTATTACTCGCCTTTGGGAACCTGACGGTTGATGAGGGGGATTTCCTCAAGCAAAAGCGAGAAAAGTATACCGATGAATGCAAGACCGCCTGCGATCCAGAAGATCGGATGAATCGCATTGACGACGGCATCTCCGACGAGCGCTTTCACATTGTCGGGCAGGTTGCGCAGGGCGGCGGGGCTGAATTCGCCGCCCCCGTTCCCCATCGCAAAACCTTCCATTTGCGATGCAAGACGGGCGGAGAACAGCGCGCCGAATGCTGCAACTGCGAGCGAGCCGCCGACCTGACGGAACATCAGGCCCGCAGCGGTTGCGGTGCCGATGACTTCCATCGGGACGGCGTTCTGCACGGCGGTGGTGACGACGGGAAAAATACAGCCCATCCCGAGGCCGACAAAGACGATGCAGAAAGCGAAATAAGCAGTGCTCGAGTCGGCGGTGATCTGGCTCAGAAGAGCCATGCCGATGATGAGCGCGCTCATCCCCACGATGGGAATCCATCGGTATTTACCGGATCTGCCCATCGAGCGGCCTGCAATGGCCGATGAAAACAGGATGCCGAAGGTCATCGGAACCAGCATGAGACCCGAAACGGTCGGGGTCACGCCCTTGGCGATCTGAAGGTAGATCGGCAAGAATGTGATGGAGCCGAACATCACGGCCCCTGCAATGAAGCCGATCACGCTCGTGACCCAGAAGACGTTCTTTTTGAAAAGACCGAGCGGCAGGATCGGCTCTTCGGCGCGGGCCTCGACCCAGATAAAGCCGACGAGCGAGACAAGCGACACGGCGGCAAGGCCGATGATCTGAACCGAATCCCACGCAAAAGTCTGGCCGCCGAGCGAGGTAAAGAGCGTCATCCCCGCCAAAGTGGTTGAAAGGAGTGCTGCGCCCCACCAGTCGATCTTGTGTTTGACGCGGCGGCCTGTCGGTTTGAACGCATAGGCAAAGCCCGCAACCGCCAAAGCGCCGAAGGGGATGTTGATATAGAAAATCCAGTGCCAGCTGAACACCTCGACGAACCAGCCGCCCAAGAGCGGCCCGATCACTGACGAGACCGAAAAGACGGCGGCGAAAATACCTTGGGTTTTGCCGCGATCCTTGGGTGGGATCACCTCGCCGATGACCGAGAGAGCAAGCACGAAAAGACCGCCGCCCCCAAGACCCTGAAGCGCACGCGCAAGGATGAGAAAGGTCATATTGCTCGCGATACCGCAGAGTGCGGAGCCCAGCAGGAACAGACCCACCGAAACGAACACCGTGTTGCGGCGACCATAAAGGTCTCCGAGTTTGCCGTAGAGCGGCGCCACGACAGTCGAAGCGAGGATATAGGCCGTTACCACCCATGACAGGTGCTCGAGCCCGCCCAGATCCGCAACAATCGTCGGAAGTGCGGTGGACACGATGGTCTGGTCGAGAGCGGCGAGCAGCAGCAAAACACCGATCGAGCCGATGATAAGCCGAAGATTCGGGGCGTCGGCAGGGGCCGGCGCGGAATGTGATTGGGTAGACATTTGATGATCCTAAGGGGATTTCCGCTGGCGAGAGTCTATTGCGTCAATATGTGACAATGGCATATATATGACAAAAGCATATATTTGACAATGGCACATAAAAACGGAAGCAGCGCCCAGATGAGCGAAGAGCACGACATTTTCCGCCCCGATCCGCGCATTCAGGCCAAAGTGTCGGAACGTCTCGCGGTGAGAGGGTTTTCAGAGGAAGCCATTGACGCTCTGATGCGTTTCGACGTGGCGAATTTCCATTGGCGTCGCCTGTACGAAAAGGGAGAGTTCCAAGGCAAAATGATCGAAGGTCTCGAAACGCCGCTCGAGCCTGCGATGCTTCAGGGACTCATCGCGATTGCCCGACTGAATGCGGGGGTGGGGTTGCTCCGTCCCGAAGAGCCGACGATCGGCCGCGTTGCCGAATTGATGGAAGTCGACCCCTCGCGCGCGTCGCGGATCGTTGCCGAGCTTGTCTCCAGAGAAGTCGCGGTGCGCCGACCGTCGCAATCCGATGCGCGCAAGAGCGTGATCGATCTTACGCCGAAGGGGGGCAAATACATCTCGGATTTCATGACATCGAAGTGGCGCCTTATGGTGCAAATCTTCGAAGACTGGCCCGAGGAGGATATCGAACGGTTCTCAATCCTGTTCCAGAGGTATGTGCTCGGTGTCGCGCGCGTGACGGGGGCCTCTCTCCTCGGGGACGAGAAATAGCCCCGCAAGTCGCGAACATTTGAGGAACATACTTTCCCTCGACGGCCAAAGGCATTATTCTGCGCCGCATGAGCAGTTTTTCCGAAGATGACGCCTTTGAAGCCGCAGCCAATATCCCGCTAAGCCAGCGGGCCATGATGGCTGCTCGCCCCACTCCTTATCTTGAGGGGCTCAACCCCGCACAGCGCGAGGCAGTCGAAACACTCGACGGTCCGGTGCTGATGCTTGCGGGCGCGGGAACGGGCAAGACCAAGGCGCTGACCTGCCGCATTGCGCACCTTATGACGACGGGGCGTGCGCGTCCGAACGAAATTCTTGCCGTTACCTTCACCAACAAAGCCGCGCGCGAGATGAAGCTCCGCGTTGCGTCCCTCTTAGGCGAGGCGGTCGAGGGCATGCCTTGGCTCGGCACGTTCCACTCCATCTGCGTCAAGCTCTTGCGCCGCCATGCGGAACTCGTCGAGCTCAAGACAAACTTCACCATTCTGGATACCGACGACCAGATACGCCTATTGAAACAGCTTTTGTCGGTGGCGAACATCGACGACAAACGCTGGCCTGCGCGGATGCTTGCAGGGATCATCGACCAGTGGAAGAACCGCGCTTGGACCCCTGCACAGGTTCCGACAGGCGACGCGAGCGCCTTTGATGGCAAGGGCGTGGACCTCTATTACCAATACCAGATGCGCTTGCGCGAACTGAACGCGGTGGACTTCGGTGATCTGCTTTTGCACATGGTCACGATTTTCCAGACCCACCCCGACGTTCTGGCGCAATACCAGCGCTGGTTCCGCTATATCCTCGTGGACGAGTATCAGGATACCAACGTGGCCCAGTATCTGTGGCTGCGCCTCCTTGCGGGCGGGCACAAGAATATCTGCTGTGTGGGGGATGACGACCAGTCGATTTACGGCTGGCGCGGCGCCGAAGTCGGCAACATTCTCCGTTTCGAAAAGGACTTCCCCGGCGCCAAGATCGTGCGGCTCGAGCAAAACTATCGCTCCACGCCCCATATTCTGGCTGCTGCATCGGGTGTGATCTCGGGGAACAAGGGCCGTTTGGGCAAGGAACTTTGGACCGAGGTCGAGCACGGCGAAAAGGTGCGACTCATCGGCCATTGGGACGGCGAGGAAGAGGCCCGCTGGATCGGAGAAGAAATCGAAGCGTCTCAGCGCGGCACCCGTGGTCAATCGCCCAAATCGCTTGAAGATATGGCGATCCTCGTTCGTGCCTCGCACCAGATGCGGGCCTTTGAAGATCGGTTTTTGACCATCGGTCTTCCCTATCGCGTCATCGGGGGTCCGCGCTTTTACGAGCGTTTGGAAATCCGCGATGCCATGGCCTATTTCCGCCTTGCGGTGAGCCTTGACGACGACCTCGCCTTCGAGCGGATCGTCAATACCCCCAAGCGCGGGCTTGGCGACAAAGCGGTTCAAACCATCCAGCGCACCGCCCGCTCGAACGGTGTTTCACTGGTCGAAGGCGCGCGGCTTGTCTGCGAGGCGAAACTCCTTGGCGGTAAGGGTCTCAAGGAACTCAGCTATCTCGTCGACAGCCTCTTGCGCTGGAATGCCCAAGTCCGTGCCGAGGCCGACACCCATGTCGAACTCGCCGAAATGATCCTCGACGAGAGCGGGTATACGGGCATGTGGCAGAACGACATAACGCCCGAAGCCCCCGGCCGCCTTGAAAACCTCAAGGAATTGGTCAAGGCGCTCGAGAATTTCGACAACCTTCAGGGGTTTCTCGAACATGTCGCATTGATCATGGACAACGAATCCGAGGATTCCGAGGAAAAAGTCTCGATCATGACGCTTCATGCCGCCAAAGGTCTGGAGTTTCCTGTGGTGTTTCTTCCCGGATGGGAAGACGGACTTTTCCCGTCCCAACGCAGTATGGACGAAAGCGGTCTCAAGGGGCTCGAGGAAGAGCGGCGGCTTGCCTATGTCGGCATCACGCGGGCAGAGGAGATCTGCACGATATCCTTTGCCGCCAACCGCCGCGTTTATGGTCAATGGCAAAGCCAGCTTCCAAGCCGCTTTATCGACGAGCTCCCTGAGGCGCATGTCGAGGTGATGACGCCTCCTGGTCTTTACGGCGGCGGCTATGGTGCGGCGGGGATGTCCGCAAGCGCATCGCCTTCGATCCGAACCGCGCAGGACAGCCAGATTTTCGAGCGTGCTTCCAAAGCGGATGTCTATAACTCGCCAGGTTGGCGGCGCATGCAGTCGCGCGCCCAAGGTGTGCGCGGTATGGCGCAACCTGTGGAGGCGCGCGGGATCATCATCAACGCCACTGCCGTATCGTCATTTACCGTCGGGGATCGCGTGTTCCACCAAAAGTTCGGCTATGGCGAGGTGATGGAGATCGAGGGCGATAAGCTCGACATCGAGTTCGACAAGGCAGGGGCGAAAAAGGTCGTGTCCAAATTCGTCGTCTCCGCCGACTCTGCCAACGATGTTCCGTTCTAGGCGCTCATTCCGGCAAGAATCGGCCAGAGCGTCGCGACCAGAAGTGCGCCCATCGTCCAGTTAAAGACGCGCAGGCGACGCGGATTGGTGAGGATCTTGCGCATCTGCACGCCCAGAACCGTCCAAGTGCTGATGGAGGGGAGGTTCACCGCGCCGAACACCAGTGCCACGATGACGACATTTCGCATCGAATGGTCGCCAGAATAGGCCGTCGTGGCGGTGAGGGCCATGGCCCATGCCTTGGGATTCACCCATTGAAAGGCCGCCGCTTGAAGAAATGTGATCGGTTTCTTGTCGGTTTCGGGGGCATCGGGGCTCTTCGGGGCCGCGGTCGCGATCTTCCAAGCAAGATAAAGCAGATAGACGACGCTGACCACTTTGAGCAGGGAATAGCTCAGCGGCCAGAGATCAAAGAGTTGGGTAAGCCCTGCACCGACCAGGAACACCATAAAAACGAAGCCGATCCCCACACCCATCATATGCGGCAGCGTGCGGCGCAGCCCGAAATTCGCGCCCGAGGCCATGAGCATCATGTTGTTCGGACCCGGTGTGATCGAGCTGACGAAGGAAAAGCCGATGAGTGCGGTAAGGAGTTCGTATGTCATTGCAGTTGTATATGTGGTCAAGGGGCGAATTTGATTGCATATATTCGACAAAATCGAATTCGAGGTGCAATAAATGACGACTTTTGATGATCTGGACCGAAAGATATTGCGTGAATTGGAGCGTGACGGGCGACTCGCGAATATCGCCCTTGCGGAAAAGGTGGGTTTGTCGCCCTCGGCGTGCCTTCGGCGGGTTCAAGAGCTTGAAAAGTCGGGGGTGATCAAAGGCTATACGGCGCGCCTTGATCCCGCGAAAACGGGGCGCGGGTTTCTGGTCTATGTGACGGTCGGCTTGTCCGAACACACCAAAGCTGCGCAGGAAACCTTTGAGCGGGCGATGCGCAATGCGGCGCCCGTCACCGAATGCCATAACGTTGCAGGGGCTTTCGAATACCTCTTGCGGGTCGAGGTAGAGAATCTCGCCGCCTACAAGGCGTTTCACACCGACACGCTCGGCACGGTTCCGAATGTGCGCTCGATCACAAGCTATATGGTGATGGGCTCTCCCAAGGATATCCGTTCCTGAACTCACGGTCCTTAAAACGGAAAACGACGGTGCCAGGGAGGAGGAGGGCACCGTCGTTCTGTTCGGCGTCCGCTCAGGGAGGAGGAGAGAGCGGCGCTTATCGGACCTTCGCGCAGGGAGGAGGAGAGCGCTTGGGTCCTATTTAACGAGGGCTCAGGGAGGAGGAGGAGCGCCTCGTATTCTTGTAAGCGACGGCATCAGGGAGGAGGAAGATGCCGTCGCTTTTGTCCGGTGCGCTCTCAGGGAGGAGGAGAGAGAGCGGGCCGTTTCTCAGGGGTCTCAGGGAGGAGGAGGAGACCCGAGAGTGTTCTATTAGGCGCCGTAAGCGGCTTCGATTGCGACGCGCTTGATCATCGAACGAGCGATGCCGAGGTCGGCGAGTTCGCGGTCGTTCAGAGCTTCAAGCTCGTTCACGGTGTTTGCGTAGACTTTACGCTTTGCGAAGAACTCGGAAACCTGAGCGGCGATGTTGCCGAAAACTGCGGTCAGGCCGAATGCTGCGGTGCGGGTCTCGGTTGCGTATGCCATTTCGTATCTCTTTCTCGTCTTGCCCCCGTTCGGGGCTTTGTCTCGATGCGCTCTGTGTCGCGCTGTTGGACTATAGATGCGCCCATTGCTGCGTTTGCACAATGGATGAATGAGCAATGCTGCTATGCAGAAAGTGCATACGCAAAGCTGACCTATCTTGCTGCCGCTCCAATGCTCGACTTGCCCATGGGGTTTGCACGTGTGCTCGCGCGCGCGTGCGAGCGACGCGCTGAAATGATGCTTCTGGAACCACATGGAATCCGATTGCGCTTTTCATGGAACTCGCTGGATTTCCGAATCACGTCCACGTGTTTTGACGTGAAATCAGGTGAACATGGGGCGAACATCTGTGGATAACTTTGGGGATGTTCAGCATGAGTGCGCGTGTCTGGAAATTTTTTGGGTTTTTCTGGAACTTGTTTTTCAACCACTCTGAATACAACATATTGTGTGCAATGGTGCTATGGTATCCACCATTGGTTCTCGTTCCTCACGGTGGAGTGCGAATGTGGATAACTTTTCCTCCAGGCTGACCCAAATGGTTCCATGAATTCCCAAAAAAGTGTTGCGCGCACCCGTTCTGCGTGGCAATTTCAGGTCATCGAAAGCGATGGGTTTGATATTTAAGGGGCAAAAGAACCCCACCGGCATAAGCAGGTTTCATACAGGCTCCCACACTTTCGAAAACAAGAGATCCGGCGCGCGAGCGAGCAGACATCCCCCCAGGTGGCGCGTGCAGTCGGACATCCCGCGAGGGACGACGACGGCGGATTGAGCAGTGGCAGCAGCTCAATCCGCCGTTTCGTTTTTCGCTAAGAGTGACAGGTTAGAGAGGCACCGCAGTAGTGGTTCTGGCGTTTACAGGCGAACACACCCAAAAGGTGGACAAGAAGGGACGGATGTCGATTCCAGCCCCTTATCGCCGTGTGCTGGAAGGCGGTGACCCCAAGTGGGCAGAAGGTCTCTCGCCGCGCGTCGTGATTGTCTATGGTCAGCATCTCAAGAACGAGCTTCAGGCCTATACCGTGGCCGAGCACGAAAAGATCGTGGGCGAGATTTACGCGATGCCGCGCGAGCGCACGGCCGACAAAAAGCGACTCGCCCATCTCATGATCACCCAATCAACCGAGCTTGAGGTCGACAAGGATGGCCGCGTCATCCTTCCGCTCAAATTGCGCGAAAAGCTCAAGATCGAAGAGGGCGAGATCTATTTCCGCGGCATGGGCGACAGTTTCGAAATGTGGAATCAGGAAACATTCCAAGCCACGGTCGGTGCCGATATCGACAACTGGCTCGACGATATGCCCGATGACTTCGACCCGCTCAGTGTTTTGGGGGGAAGCTGATGTCCTCTCCCGACCAGCCCCACATCTCAGTTCTCTTGCGGCCGCTTATCAATGCGGTCGCACCTGTTTCTGGCGTTTGGCTGGACGGCACCTTCGGGGCAGGCGGCTATTCCCGAGCCTTGCTGGAGGCGGGTGCGGATAAAGTGATCGGCGTTGACCGCGATCCGCTCGCCTTTGAAATGGCTGCGCCTTGGGCGCATGAATACGGCGATCGGCTCGAACTGGTCGAAGGCACATTCTCGCGACTTGACGAATATGGTTCGGGTCTGGCGGGGGTTGTGCTCGATCTTGGGGTTTCGTCGATGCAGCTCGATCTCGCGGAGCGCGGCTTTTCCTTTATGCGCGACGGACCGCTCGATATGCGCATGTCGCAATCGGGACCCAGTGCCGCCGATCTGGTGAATACCGCCGAAGAGGTGGATCTTGCCGAGATCATTTATCTTTATGGCGAAGAGCGTGCGTCCCGCCGTATCGCCCGCGCCATCGTCAATGCCCGCCCCATCGAAACAACGCTGCAGCTTGCCAGAATTGTGGAAAGCTGCCTGCCGCGTCCAAAGCCGGGGCAAAGTCATCCGGCCACCCGCACATTTCAGGCGCTCCGTATCGCTGTGAACGACGAATACGGTGAGCTGGCCGAAGGTCTTATGGCGGCGGAGCGCGCGCTCGCGCCGGGCGGTCAGTTGGCGGTTGTGACCTTCCATTCGGTCGAGGACCGCATGGTCAAACGTTTCCTTCAGGCCCGTTCGGGCAGCACGGGCAATGCGAACCGCTATGCCCCCGAGCTGCACCGCGAAACGCCTGCATTCGAATTGAAGAGCCGCAAGGCCATCGGTCCCGACGACCAAGAGCTTGCCGAGAATCCGCGTTCGCGGTCTGCAAAGCTTCGGGTTGCGGTGCGCACCGATGCGCCTTCGGGAGAAGTTGAACGATCCGCGCTGGGAATGCCTCTTCGCAAGGGTGAAAAGTGATGCGTAGTATTCTTTATGTTCTGTCCGCACTCGCCGTCATGGCATTGGCGTTTTGGGCCTATCGCGAGAATTATGCGACCCAGCAACAGATCAAAGAAGTGCGCGCGCTTCATGCCCAGATCGGCGCGGCCCATGCGCGATTGAACACGCTCGAAGCGGAATGGGCTTACCTTAATCGTCCTGACCGTCTTCGCGATCTTGCGGACCTCAACTTCGAGCGTCTCGGACTGCTCCCGATCATGCCCGATGCCTTTGGTCGCGTCGATCAGGTGATCTATCCGATGCCCGACCTTCTCCCCATCACGGATGCGGTGGAAGTCAAAGGAACGCTGGAAGGGGAGGAGCCGCTATGATCCGCACACCGCTCCGTCCGCTTGCCCGCATTCTCAAGGCCCGTCAGGTCGGAGAAAACCCCGACGCCATCGAAGCCGAAAACAAACGCGTCCGTCACGAGGAAATGCGGGACAAGTCGCGTTCGCGCGCCGAAGGCCGTCTTCTCATGCTCGGCATGATGTTCTTTTTCGCCTTTGTCGCGATCATCGGCAAAATGGGCATTATCGCCTCGACCGAACCCGAAGAGCCGCGCACCGCGCTCGTCACCAACCCGATCATCAACCAGCGCGCAAATATCGTGGATCGCAACGGCCGTATTCTCGCGACGAATATGGATACCCACGCGCTCTATGCCCAGCCGCAGATGATGGTCGATCCTACTCGTGCTGCGACGGAACTCGCCGCGATCTTCCCAGAGCTCGAGGCGGAAAAACTGCTCAAGGATTTTACGGGCAATCGTAAATTTCTCTGGATTCGCAAGCAGATCAGCCCCGAGCAGATGCAGCTTGTGCATGATATCGGCGAGCCCGGTCTTCTGTTCGGTCCGCGCGAGATGCGTCTTTATCCCAACGGCCCGATTGCGTCGCACATCCTTGGCGGTGCCCGTTTCGGGCGTGAGGGGGTGAACTCTGCCGAAGTGATCGGTGTCGCGGGTGTCGAAAAGCAGTTCGACGAGTATTTGCGGGATCCCGCAAACGCGGGTGCGCCGCTCCAGCTCTCCATCGACCTCACGATTCAGGCCGCGACCGAACGTGTGCTTGCAGGCGGCATGATGCTCATGAACGCCAAAGGCGCGACGTCGATCCTGATGGATGTCCACACGGGCGAGATTGTCGCGATGGCGTCGCTTCCCGACTTCGATCCCAACAACCGACCGCGTGTGCTGACCACAGGCGATCAATCCGACAGCCCGCTCTTCAACCGCGCTGTGCAGGGTGTGTACGAGCTCGGCTCCACCTTCAAGATATTTGCGGTCGCACAGGCCATGGAGCTTGGCCTGATCAACCCCGACACCATGATCGACACCAAAGGGCCGATGACCTGGGGTCGTTTCCGTATCAACGATTTCCACAACTACGGCCCGCAGCTGACCAGCACGGATGTGATCGTCAAGTCCTCGAACGTTGGCACCGCGCGCATCGCGCTCCAGATCGGACCCGAGCGCCAGAAGGCTTTTCTTGAAACGCTTGGGTTCCTCAAGCCGACCAGCGTCGAGTTGATCGAAGCGCCTTCGGGGCGTCCGCTTCAGCCGAAGCAGTGGTCGGAGATTTCGACCATGACCATTTCCTATGGTCACGGTTTGTCGGCCTCGCCGCTTCACCTTGCTGCGGCTTATGCGACGATTGCCAACGGCGGCTATCAGGTGTCGCCGACCCTGCTGCGTCAAGATCACCCCGCCTTGGGCGAGCGCGTGATGTCCGAGCGTTCGGCAGATGCCGCCGTCGACATGCTGCGTCAGGTGGTCGTGCGCGGCACCGCATCCTTTGGCGAGGTTGTCGGTTACGAAGTGGCGGGCAAAACGGGCACCGCCGATAAGCCCAAGCCGACGGGCGGATATTATGACGACAAGGTCATCGCGACCTTTGCCTCCATGTTCCCCGCCTCCGACCCCAAGTATGTGCTGATCGTGACGCTCGACGAACCTGTCGAAACCTCGGGCACCGAGCCGCGCCGCACCGCAGGCTGGACTGCGGTTCCCGTGGCCGCAGAGATGATCCGCCGCGTCGCCCCTCTACTTGGGCTCAGACCACAGATTGAAATGTCCTCCCTAGAGGGTGTAACACTCACCTCGAATTGAACGGGGAACGGCATGACCAACGGGGCAGCAAACAAAAACTCTAATCTTGCGGCCCTTGGACTGCGTGCACGCGGCGGCAAAGAGGCGCAGATCACCGCGATCAGCGTCGATAGCCGCGAGGTGACCCAAGGCACGCTGTTCTTTGCGCTTCCCGGAACCAAGGTGCATGGCGCAAGCTTTGTCGCCAAAGCGCTTGCCCAAGGGGCAGCGGCTGTTCTCACCGATCCAGAAGGTGCCGCTTTGTGCAGTGCCGAAGTCGAAGCCGCAGGCGCGGCTCTCATCGTGGCCGAAGACGCCCGTGCGGCGCTTGCGCAAACTGCCTCGATCTGGTTCGGCCCGACACCCTCGACCGTGGTCGCCGTCACGGGAACGAACGGGAAAACGTCGGTCTCAACATTTTGCCGCCAGATCTGGCTCGAACTGGGGCACGAGGCATGCAATCTCGGAACCACGGGGGTCGAAGGCGCATGGACCTATCCGCTGCGCCACACCACGCCCGAGCCGATCACGCTCCACCGCGTGATGGCCGAAGCGGCGCGTCAAGGTGTGACCCATCTGTCGATGGAAGCGTCCAGCCACGGTCTTGACCAGCGCCGCCTTGACGGGGTCATGCTCAAAGCGGCGGGCTTTACCAATTTCACCCAAGACCATCTCGATTATCACAAGACTTTCGAGGCTTATTTCGAAGCCAAGATGGGGCTTTTCGACCGTGTTCTTCCCCCCGAAGCGGGAGCCGTGATCAATATCGATGATCCCAAAGGTACCCGCGTGGCTGACATCGCCGAAGATCGCGGTCAAGAGGTGATCCGTGTCGGACGCCGCGAGGATGCCGACCTTTACCTCAGCGCCCAGCGGTTCGATGCGACGGGGCAGGAGCTTCGTTTCTCCTTCGAGGGGAAAACCTATCTCAAGCGGCTCAACCTCGTCGGCGGGTTTCAGGCGGACAACGTGCTTCTTGCGGCAGGTCTTGTCATCGCTGCGGGCGAGGACCCTGCTGCCGTTTTCGAAACGCTTCCTTATCTGACCACGGTGCGGGGCCGCATGCAGCTTGCGGCAACGCGTGCGAACGGGGCTGCGGTCTTTGTCGATTACGCACATACCCCCGATGCGGTGCGCACCGCTCTTCGGGCCATGCGCCCGCATGTCATGGGTCGCATCATCGCCATCGTCGGGGCAGGGGGCGACCGCGACACGCTAAAGCGTCCCTTGATGGGCGCAGAAGCCGTGCGCAACGCCGATTTCGTGATCGTCACCGACGACAATCCGCGATCGGAGGACCCCGCCAAAATCCGCGCCGCTGTCCTCGAAGGCGCGATCAATGCCGGTGGATCGGACCGCGTGATGGAGGTGGCCGACCGCGCCGAAGCCATCCTTCGCGCCGCCGATATGCTTGAACCTGGTGACGCTCTTCTTGTGGCCGGCAAAGGCCATGAAACGGGCCAGATCATCGGGGACGATATTTTGCCCTTTGACGATGTGGAACAGGCCAGCGTGGCCGTTGCCGCTCTGGATGGAAAAATCTGATGGCCCTTTGGACTTCAAAAGACGCAGCCCAAGCCACGGGCGGCCACGCCACGACCGAGTTTGAGGTGAACGGCGTCTCGATCGACACGCGCACTTTGGCCAAGGGCGATCTTTTCGTTGCGCTCAAAGCGGCGCGCGACGGTCACGAGTTTGTGGCGCAAGCACTCGAAAAAGGGGCGGCTGCGGCTCTCGTTACCCATCGACCCGAAGGCGTGCCCGAAAGCGCTCCGCTTTTGATCGTTCCCGATGTGCTTGCCGCGCTCGAAGCACTGGGGCGCGCAGCGCGGGCGCGCACTGCGGCGCGCGTTGTCGCCGTGACAGGTTCGGTCGGTAAAACATCGACCAAAGAAATGCTGCGCACCGTTCTTGCCAAACAGGGAAGAACACACGCCGCCGAAGCCAGCTACAACAACCATTGGGGCGTGCCGCTGACGCTGGCCCGCATGCCCGAGGACACCGAATATGCGGTGATCGAAATCGGCATGAACCATCCCGGCGAAATCTCGCCGTTGGTCAAGATGGCGCGGCCGCATGTGGTCATGGTGACAACCGTTGCCGCCGCCCACCTCGAAGCCTTTGAGAACATCGAAGGCATCGCCCGTGAAAAGGCGTCGATCTGCGACGGCCTCGAACCGGGTGGCATTGCAGTGCTGAACGGCGATTTGCCAACGACGCCGATCCTCCTTGACGCGGCCAATGCGAAAAACGCCAAGATCATCACGTTCGGCCAAAGCGCAGGCTGTCACCACCGCCTCGCTGATCTGCGCATTCGCGAAGGCCATACGATCGCCAAAGGCCGCGCCTGGCGCACGCCTGTTCTGCTCAAAGTCGGCACCGAAGGGCGGCATTTCGCCCAGAACGCAATGGGAGTGATTGCAGTTGTCACAGCGCTCGGGGCCGATCGTGTGACGGCGCTTCTCGATCTTGCCGAATGGGCTCCGCCCGCAGGGCGCGGCACCGCGGAAGTCGTCTATCTCGATTCCGCCAAATCGGATGAATATCTCGATCTCATCGACGATGCCTTCAACGCCAATCCGACATCCCTTGCCGCCTCTCTCGAAGTGCTCGCGGCACGCACCCCGCGCAACGGTGTCGGGCGCTGGAACACGGGCCGCAGGATCGCGATCCTTGGCGATATGCTCGAACTCGGACCCGACGAGCTCGCGCTTCATGCCCAAGTGGCCAAGGACCGCTCACTGGAAAACGTGGCCCTTGTGCATTGCGTCGGCCCACGTATGAAGCACCTTCACGACGCCCTTCCCGAAGAGAAAAAAGGCCGCTGGGCTCAGAGCGCCACGGACCTCATCCCGCATGTGGCAAAATTGGTCGACAGCGGGGATGTCGTTCTCGTCAAAGGCTCCAAGGGGAGCAAAGTCAGCCTCGTTGTTGACGCCATCCGCAAAATGGGGCAACGCAACCCCAGATTGGAAGAAGAGGTTTAATACATGCTCTATTGGCTCACCGCGCTGTCTGACGGCGGCGATGTATTCAACCTCTTTCGCTACATCACCTTCCGTGCGGGCGGTGCGCTTTTCACGGGTCTGATCTTCGGCTTTTTGTTCGGCAAGCCGCTGATCAATGTGCTGCGCCGCAAACAGGGCAAGGGTCAACCGATCCGCGCGGACGGCCCCGAGGCACATTTCGCCAAACAGGGCACCCCGACCATGGGCGGTCTGTTGATCGTTGGCGCTTTGACCGTTTCGACGCTCCTCTGGGCGCGCCTCGACAATCCCTATGTGCTTCTCGTTCTCTTTGTGACCCTGTCCTATGCGCTGATCGGCTTTGCCGACGATTACGCCAAGGTGCGCAAACAGAATACCGACGGTGTCTCGGGCAAAGTCCGCCTTGTCCTCGGCTTTCTCGTCGCAGGTATCGCCGGCTTCTGGGCCGCGTCCTTCCATCCCGAAGGTTTGACCTATCAACTGGCACTGCCGGTCTTCAAGGATGCGCTGATCAACCTGTCGTTCTTTTTTATCCCCTTCGCCATGATCGTCATCGTCGGCGCGGCGAATGCGGTGAATTTCACCGATGGCCTCGATGGTCTTGCGATCATGCCCGTGATGATCGCCGCAGGAACCTTCGGCATCATCGCCTACGCCGTAGGCCGTGTGGACTTCACCGACTATCTTGATGTCCACTATGTGCCTGATACAGGGGAGCTTTTGATCTTCTGCGCGGGTCTCATCGGCGGCGGTCTCGGCTTTTTGTGGTATAACGCTCCGCCTGCCGCTGTGTTCATGGGGGATACCGGCTCGCTCGCTTTGGGCGGCGCACTCGGATCCATCGCGGTCGCCACCAAACACGAGATTGTGCTCGCCATCGTCGGCGGCCTCTTCGTGATGGAAACCCTCAGCGTGATCATTCAGGTGGCCTATTTCAAACGCACCGGCAAACGGGTCTTCCTGATGGCCCCTATCCATCACCACTACGAGAAAAAAGGCTGGTCCGAACCCCAGATCGTAATCCGCTTCTGGATCATCTCGCTGATCCTTGCGATGATCGGTCTGGCCACACTCAAAGTGCGCTGATTGCCTTTGTGCCGCAAATATCCCGGGTGAATTGGCCAAAGGCCAAGAGGGCAGAGCCCTCCCTTTCGCCTCTCTTGCCATTGCGCGAGAGGGGCGGCACCTTCCTGCCAGTCAACGGAGGCTGATCCATGATTCCCGTCCAAGGGTTCGAGAACCAAACCGTCGCTGTCTTGGGCCTAGGCCGGTCGGGGCGCGCCACCGCCAAAGCTTTGGCCGCAGGCGGTGCCCATCCCCTGTGCTGGGACGATAGCCCCTCGGGCCGCGAAGCTGCCGAAACCGAAGGCTTCGAGATACGTGATCTGACCCGCGAGGGGGCCCTTGACGGTGTCGCCGCGCTCATCGTCTCGCCCGGCATCCCGCATCTCTATCCCGCGCCGCATCCCGTCATCGCCCTCGCATGGGATGCAGGCGTGCCCGTCGACAATGACATCGGCCTGTTCTTCCGCTCCTTTGCGGCAGAAGGCTTCGACGATTTCGACACAAGCCCCCGCGTCATCGCAATCACCGGCTCCAACGGAAAATCCACGACCTCGGCGCTGACCCACCACATCCTCAAGGAATGCGGCCGTCCGACCCAACTTGCAGGTAATATCGGTCGAGGCGTCCTCGATATCGATCCGCCGCAAGACGGCGAAGTCATCGTGCTTGAACTTTCCTCCTATCAGACCGATCTGGCACGGGCTTTGACCCCCGATATCGCGGTTCTGACCAACCTCAGCCCCGACCACCTTGATCGTCACGCAGGTCTTGGCGGATATTTCGCGGCCAAGCGCCGTTTGTTCGCTGAAGGCGGGCCGGACCGCGCCATCATCGGCGTCGACGAAAACGAGGGACGCTATCTTGCCAATCAGCTTGCCATGGGCCAAGCCGATGACCGCGTGATTTCGATCTCGAGCGGCCGCAAACTCTCGGGCGAGGGCTGGAGCGTTTTCGCGCGCAAGGGCTTTCTCTCCGAATACCGCAAAGGCCGTCAGGTCGGCTCGATCGACCTACGAGAGATTGTGGGGCTGCCCGGGGCGCACAATCATCAGAACGCCTGTGCCGCCTATGCGGCCTGCCGCACGCTCGGGATCGGGCCGCGACAGATCGAAGAGGCGATGAAATCCTACCCCGGACTTCCGCATCGCTCCCAACTCATTGCCGAAATCGGGGGCGTGAAATACGTCAACGACTCCAAAGCCACGAATGTGGATAGCGCCGCCAAAGCGCTTCAGGCGTTCCCGCGCATCCGCTGGATTTGCGGCGGCCTCGAGAAAGAGGGCGGTGTGGACGCGCTCTTGCCCCATGTGGGATCGGTCGCCAAAGCCTATGTCATCGGGCGTGAAGCCGAGAAATTCGCTCTCGCCCTAAAAGGCGTCGACGCCGAGATTTGCACGACGATGGAGGTGGCCGTCACTCGCGCCGCCGCCGAGGCCGAGGCAGGCGATGTCGTGCTCCTTGCGCCTGCCTGCGCAAGTTTCGATCAGTATGACAGCTTCGAAAAACGCGGCGAGGATTTCGCCGCACAGGTCGCCAAACTGGGCTAAGCGCTGATCGCGCGGCCCGCAGCGGCCGCCGATGCCCAAGCCCATTGGAAGTTATACCCGCCAAGCCAGCCCGTGACATCGACACATTCGCCGATGAAATAGAGGCCTTTGACCTTTTTGGCTTCCATTGTCTTGGAGGAAAGCTCGTCCGTGTCGATCCCGCCGAGCGTGACTTCGGCGGTGCGATACCCTTCGCTGCCTGTCGGGACCAATTCCCAAGCGTGAAGCTGATCGGCAAGCTCGGTCAGGCGTTTGTCGGACCAGTCTGCGATATTGCCGGACATATCCATGACCCCCGCCAGATGTTCGACAAGCCGCGCTGGAAAAATCATCCCGAGGATGGTCGTCAGGTTCTTTTTCCCCGCCCCACGCTTTTCCGATTTGAGGAATTCGGCCAAGGACCTCTTGGGCGACATATCGAGCGTGATGGCCTCTCCCTCGCGCCAATAGGACGAGACCTGGAGCATCGACGGCCCCGAAAGACCGCGATGGGTGAACAGCATTCCTTCGGTAAAGGCAGGCCCCCGCTCCGCGCGGGCCGTGACTTCGCTGGACAGACCCGCAAGCGCCTTGAAGCGCTCCGCATCAAAGGTAAAGGGCACAAGGCCCGCGCGCGTTTCCGTCACCCTGATCCCGAAATCCGAGGCGATTTTGTAACCGATGCCCGTCGCACCCATCTTCGGGATCGACTTGCCGCCCGTCGCCACGACGAGGTTCTCGGCCTCGACCAAGACGCGCCGCCCTTGGCGCGAGAGCGCCACGTGGAAGTGGTCACCGTCTTTCTGGATCGCTTCGATCTCTGTCTGGAGCCAGAGGTCCGCGCCCGCCTTGTCCATTTCCTGTCGCAGCATCGCGACGACATCCTTGGCGCTTTCGTCGCAAAAGAGCTGGCCGAGGGTCTTTTCGTGCCATGCTATGCCGTATTTGGCCATCAGCTCGATAAAGTCCCATTGTGTGAATTGTGACAGTGCCGACTTATGAAAATGCGGATTGGCGCAGATATAGTTCGAAAATTGAATGTCGAGGTTGGTGAAATTACAGCGTCCACCGCCCGAGATGCGGATCTTCTCGCCCGCCGCTTTGGCATGGTCGATCACGAGAACATCGGCCCCCGCGCGCGAGGCGCAAAACATACCCGCGGCACCCGCTCCGAGAATGAGTGTCTTCACTTTCATGACTGGCCTGCCTTTTTAGGATCGGGAACGCGCGATTTCCGCCGATTGCCCTGAATTTACTGGCAATCGGGCGCAGCACGGGTTAGCATTATTCTCAGACCCGGACAACGGGCACAATTGAGGCAGATAAAGCGGTATATCCATGACGGAAATGGTCTATGGAACGATCCCGGCGCAGGCCGGCGATCCTATTATTCCACGTTGGTGGCGCACCATCGACAAATTGACGATGACATGCGTCTTCATGCTGTTCGGTATCGGGCTTTTGCTTGGGCTTGCGGCCTCTCCGCCGCTGGCGGCCCGCAATGGTCTCGAGCCTTTCCACTATGTGCTGCGTCAGGCATTCTTCGGCGGAAGCGCGATGCTGGTGATGCTTGTCATGTCGATGATGTCGCCCACGATGGTGCGGCGTCTCGGGGTGATCGGCTTTCTTCTGGCCTTTGTCGCTCTGGCGCTTTTGCCTGTCTTCGGAACCGATTTCGGCAAAGGCGCGGTGCGCTGGTATTCGCTCGGGTTTGCCTCGTTCCAGCCGTCCGAATTCCTCAAGCCCGGTTTTGTGGTTGTCGCCGCCTGGTTCATGGCTGCCGCCTTCGAGATCGGCGGCCCTCCGGGGCGGATGTATTCCTTTATTCTGACGGTGATGATCTGCCTTATGCTGGCGCTTCAGCCTGACTTCGGTCAGGCCTGCCTCGTGCTTTTTGCTTGGGGCGTCATGTATTTCGTTGCCGGTGCGCCGATGCTGCTCCTTATGGGGATTGCGGGTCTCGTCGTTCTTGCGGGCACGTTTTCCTATGCCAATTCCGAGCACTTCGCCCGCCGCATCGACGGCTTTTTGAACCCTGAAATCGATCCGCGCACCCAGATCGGCTATGCGACAAACGCCATCCGCGAAGGCGGTTTCTTCGGCGTCGGCGTGGGTGAAGGTCAGGTGAAATGGTCACTGCCCGACGCCCATACCGATTTCATCATCGCGGTGGCTGCCGAAGAATACGGTCTTGTCTGTGTGCTGGCGATCATCGCGCTTTATGCGATCATCGTGGTGCGCTCGCTCCTGCGTTTGATGAAGGAACGTGATCCCTTCATCCGCTTGGCAGGAACCGGCCTTGCCTGCGCATTCGGTGTTCAGGCGATGATCAACATGGGCGTTGCGGTGCGTCTGCTTCCTGCCAAGGGGATGACGCTTCCTTTCGTGTCATACGGCGGGTCTTCATTGATCGCAGGCGGTATCGCCGTGGGTATGCTTCTGGCCTTTACCCGCACCCGTCCTCAGGGCGAGATCGGCGAAATCCTTCTTAGGGGGCGTCGATGAGCAAGCCCCCCCTTCTGATCATCGCGGCAGGTGGCACGGGCGGGCATATGTTTCCCGCTCAGGCCTTGGCCGAAGTTATGCTCTCGCGTGGATGGCGCGTGCGGCTCTCGACAGATGAGCGCGGTGCGCGCTACACGGGCGGCTTTCCCGACGCGGTCGAGATCATGCAGGTCAAAAGCGCGACCTTTGCCCGTGGTGGCGCATTGGCCAAAGTCATGGTGCCGTTCACCATCGGGGCCGGTGTTCTCGCCGCAACGTGGCGGATGCTTCTAGACAAGCCAGCGGTTGTCGTCGGTTTCGGCGGCTATCCATCGATCCCCGCGATTGCCGCGGCAACGATCTTGCGCCGTCCACGTATGCTTCATGAACAGAACGGCGTTCTCGGACGGGTCAACCAGCTTTTTGCAAAGCGGGTGGATGTGGTGGCCTGCGGCACATGGCCGACCACGCTTCCCGACGGGATCGAAGGTATCCACACGGGCAACCCCGTGCGCGCTTCGGTTCTGCGCCGCGCAGGGGCAGGCTATATCGAACCGGGTGAATACCCGATGTCGATCCTTGTGATGGGCGGCTCTCAGGGGGCCAAGATCCTTTCGGATGTGGTGCCCGCCGCGATTGCCTCGCTGCCGCAGGAGCTTCGCCAATATATCCGTGTCAGTCACCAAGCCCGCGCCGAAGATCGCTGGCGCGTGGCCGAGACCTATGCCGACGCAGGCATCAGCGCCGAAATAGAGCCGTTCTTCGACGATGTTCCGACCCGCATGTCCGAAGCGCAACTGGTGATCAGCCGTTCGGGGGCCTCTTCGGTCGCCGATATCAGCGTCATCGGTCGTCCGTCGATCCTCGTGCCTTTGGCGGCTGCGATCCGTGATGAACAGACGGCGAATGCCCAAGCCTTGGTCGAAGCGGGCGGCGCCATTCGTATTCCCGAGGCCCAATTCACGGTTGAAACCCTTGCCGAACAGATTCTAAACGTGCTCGGCGATGCGCGTGGGGCCGCGATGATGGCGTCCGCTGCTTTGTCCTGTGGAATTCCCGATGCCGCCGACCGTCTTGCCGCTCTCGTTGAAGAGCTCGCATCCGGCGATAAGAAAGAAGAAGAGTAAAATGAACGCTGTTACCAAGCTCCCCCTCGACGTAGGTCCGATCCATTTTGTAGGGATCGGGGGGATCGGCATGTCAGGGATCGCAGAGGTTCTCGTGAACCACGGCTATCGCGTGCAAGGCTCCGACGCCAAAACCAGCAAGATCACCGACCGTCTTGCCGAGATGGGTGTCACCATCTTCGAAGGCCAAAAGGCCGAGAACCTTGAAGGTGCGGAAGTCATCGTCATTTCTTCGGCAATCAAACCGGGCAATCCCGAACTTGACGAAGCGCGCCGCCGAGGGCTCCCGATCGTGCGACGTGCCGAAATGCTGGCCGAGCTGATGCGGCTCAAATCGAACGTTGCGATTGCGGGCACGCATGGCAAGACGACGACGACCACCATGGTTTCGGCGCTGCTTGATGCGGGGAACTTCGATCCGACCGTCGTGAACGGCGGGATCATCCATGCCTATGGCTCGAACGCCCGGGTCGGGGACGGCGAATGGATGGTGGTCGAAGCGGACGAGTCCGACGGGACCTTCAATCGTCTTCCCGCGACCATCGCAATCGTCACCAACATCGACCCCGAGCATATGGAGCATTGGGGAAGCCTCGATAACCTGCGCAAAGGGTTCTACGATTTCGTTTCAAACATTCCGTTCTACGGCGTCGCCGTCTGCTGCACCGATCATCCAGAGGTGCAGTCTCTCGTCGGCAAGATCACGGATCGCCGCGTGATCACTTACGGTTTCAACGCACAGGCCGATGTGCGTGCGCTGAACCTGACCTATGTGAAGGGCGTGGCGCATTTCGACATCGGGCTTCAGGCCGAAGGCGATGTGATCGAAGGCTGCACGCTGCCGATGCCGGGCGACCACAACGTCTCGAATGCGCTTTCTGCTGTGGCGGTTGCCCGTCACCTCGGCATGAAGAAAGAGGAAATCCGCGCCGCTCTTGCCGCTTTCGGCGGGGTCAATCGCCGCTTTACCAAGGTCGGTGAAGTGGATGGCGTGACGATCATCGACGACTACGGTCACCACCCCGTTGAAATCGCGGCGGTTCTCAAGGCCGCACGTCAGGCGTCGGACGGCCGCGTGATCGCTGTGCATCAGCCACACCGCTATACCCGCCTCCATTCGCTGTTCGAGGATTTCTGCTCCTGTTTCAATGATGCGGACGTCGTCGCCATCGCCGAAGTCTATGCGGCAGGCGAAACCCCGATCGAAGGCGCAAGCCGTGACGATCTCGTTGCGGGGCTCATCCGTCATGGGCATCGCCATGCCCGCGCTCTTCTGAGCGAAGATGATCTTGAACGCCTTGTGCGCGAACAAGCCAAATCGGGCGATATCGTCGTGTGCCTCGGGGCAGGGACGATCAGCGCTTGGGCGAACAACCTGCCCGCGCGTTTGGGAGCAAAGTAGGTCGGCGAGGCGGGATCAACCCGCCCGTTGATATTGAATATCAGGCGTCGTTTGCGGCGTTCTGAGGTCAGGGGTCAAGAGGCTGGCCCCGTCCAAAAGAAGGACCGAGCATTATGTCTACTTCTATTCTGATTGCATTGGTGTGGTTTGTGGCAGCCAATATCGCGGGTCTTTTGCCGTCGCGGGACAACCATTGGCGCCGCGCGTATATCCTGATCGCGACGGGTGTGCCCATTCTCGGATATGTGACCTTTGAAAACGGCCCGCTCGTCGGCTTGATCTGCTTTGCGGCAGGCGCTTCGATCCTGCGCTGGCCGATCGTTTTCCTGTCCCGCTGGCTGCGGGCCAAATTCCAGCGCAGCCGCGCTTGATCCGGTATCGCCCTCCCTGTATCGACGAGGCGAATAACCCATAGGACTGTGACATGGAACTTCCGCAGGTGCGCGGCACACTGACCAGAGGCAAGAGCCTTGCCGAGCTGACCTGGCTTCGGGTGGGCGGCCCTGCCGACGTGTTCTTCCAACCTGCCGACCGCGAGGACTTGTCCGAGTTTCTTGCGGCTCTTCCCGATGACGTGCCTGTCTTTGCGATGGGGGTCGGCTCGAACCTGATCGTGCGGGACGGAGGACTCCGAGGGGTCGTGATCCGTCTTGGACGGGGTTTCAACGGGATCGAAATCGACGGCAATCGCGTGGTCGCGGGGGCTGCGGCGCTTGACTCCATGGTGGCGCGCCGTGCGGCAGAGGCGGGTGTCGACCTCAGCTTTCTGCGCACGATCCCCGGCTCGATCGGGGGGGCTGTTCGGATGAACGCGGGGTGCTATGGCGAATACACCGCCGATTACCTCAAGGAGGTTACGGTCGTTTTGCGCTCGGGGGACTGTGTGACGCTCGGCAAAGAAGCGCTCAACATGCGCTATCGGCAAAGCGATCTGCCCGAGGGCGCGGTCATTGTTTCGGCGACCTTCGAGGCCCGGACGGGCGATCCGCAAACGCTTGCCGCCCATATGGAGGCACAGCTTAAAAAGCGCGACGAAACCCAGCCGACCAAGGATCGTACGGCGGGCAGCACCTTTCGAAATCCTGCCGGTTTTTCAAGCACGGGACGCGCTGACGACACCCACGAGCTCAAGGCATGGAAGGTGATCGACGACGCGGGGATGCGCGGCGCGACACGCGGCGGGGCTGTCATGAACGTGATGCATTCCAACTTTTTGACCAATGCGGGGGGCGCAACGGCCGCCGACCTCGAGGGATTGGGCGAAGAAGTGAGAAAAAAGGTTTACGATTCAAGCGGTATCACGCTAGAATGGGAAATCATGAGGGTCGGCGAACCGGCTCCGAACGAATAAGAATACCGGTCACAAGACCACAGCCCGCAGGCAAGGGCTTTATAACGAACGACGGGTCACAAGGCCCGCAAGCAGAGGCGGTGGGAATGTCGAGCAAGGCAGCCCCTAAGGTGTGTGTGTTGATGGGGGGTCCATCCGCAGAGCGAGAGGTGTCTCTCAGCTCGGGTCGCGAGTGTGCCAAGGCGCTCCGCGCCGGCGGTTTCGACGTGGTCGAGATCGACGCAGGGCCGTCGCTGGTCGAGGACCTCAAGTCCGCCAAACCTGATGTCGTCTTCAACGCTTTGCACGGTCGCTGGGGCGAGGACGGCGCGGTTCAGGGTATCCTTGAGTGGCTTCGTATTCCCTACACACATTCAGGCGTGCTGGCTTCGGCGCTTGCCATGGACAAAGATAAGTCCAAAGAGGTCTATCGCGCAGCAGGTCTTCCCGTTGTCGAAAGCATTCTCGCGTCTCGCGAGGACGTAAAAACGCGCCACATGATGGCGCCGCCCTATGTGGTCAAACCGAACAACGAAGGCTCGTCCGTTGGCGTCTATATCGTCTACGAAGGGTCGAACCAGCTACCGCAGCTTTCCGACGAGATGCCCGAGACGGTAATGGTTGAAACCTTCGCGCCGGGCCGCGAATTGACCACTGCGGTGATGGGAGAACGCGCGCTTGGCGTGACGGATATCATCACCACGGGTTGGTATGATTACGCCGCAAAATACGAGGTCGGCGGATCGCGTCACGAGATCCCCGCGAATATCCCCGACGAGATCCGCGATGCCTGTCTTGACTATGCGGTGCGGGCGCACAACGCGCTCGGCTGTCGCGGGATGAGCCGCACCGATTTCCGCTGGGACGAGAGCCGCGGTCTTGACGGGCTTATCCTTCTTGAAACGAACACCCAGCCCGGAATGACCCCGACCTCGCTCGCGCCCGAGCAGGCGGCCTTTGCGGGCATCAATTTTGTAGACCTGTGCAAGTGGTTGGTAGAGGACGCCTCATGCTCGCGATGAAGATGCGCCGTGATCCGACGCCCTCGCGTTGGGGGTATCGCTACCAGCGCTGGATGCTTTCACCGTTTTATCGGACGCTGATCAAGGTCGGCATCCCGATGACCGTTGCGGGTCTTGTTACGGCGGCTTGGCTGGCAAGCCCCGACAATCGCGCGACCCTTGTGGCAAATTATGAAAGCCTGCGGGAGGCGATCGAGCATCGCCCCGAATTCATGGTGACGGCGGTTGCGATCGACGGAGCCGAACAACGTCTTTCGGATGAGGTGCGCGAGGTGCTCGGTCTGGCGCTTCCGCTGTCGTCCTTCGACTTCAGCCTCGAAGAGCTCCGCGAAAAGGTCGAGGCCTTGAATGCCGTCGAGAGCGCCACTCTGCGCATCAAGCCCGGCGGTGTGCTTCAGGTTCATATCGTGGCCCGCACGCCCGTAGCCGTCTGGCGCGGGGATAACGGGCTTCATCTCATCGACGCCGAGGGCAATTTCGTAACGGCCATCGAGGCGCGTTCGGATCGCGCCGATCTTCCCCTGATCGCGGGTGACGGAGCCGAGGACCACATTGCCGAGGCGATGGCTCTTTTTGCGGCTGCGACGCCTGTCTGGGACCGCGTGCGCGGTCTTGTCAGGATGGGCGAACGTCGCTGGGATCTGGTTCTAGACCGTGATCAGCGCATCCAGCTCCCCGAAGAAAATCCGGTGCGCGCGCTCGAGCGCGTCATCGTCATGGCACAAAGTCAGGACCTTTTGGAGCGTGACGTTTCCGTCATCGATTTCCGACATTCAAGCCGGCCAACGATCCGGCTCAACGAGCAAGCCGCAGCTGAAATGCGGCGCATAAACGCGGCAGTATCCGGGACAGGTAACTAAGATGAGGCACCTCTACGAAGCCCAGCGGGCAATGAGAAACATGCGCCAAGCAGCAATGCAGCGCGGTGTTGTGGCTATTCTTGATATCGGCTCTTCCAAGATTGCCTGTCTCGTTCTGCGGTTTGACGGTCCCGAGCGGTTTCGCGAAAGCGAAGGCGTGGGATCGCTTGCGGGTCAGTCCCAGTTTCGGGTCATCGGTGCTGCGACCACCCGTTCGCGCGGCGTCTCCTTTGGCGAGATCGAAGCGGTGCAAGAGGCCGAGCGCACCATCCGCACCGCCGTTCACGCTGCACAAAAGATGGCCAACGTCAAAGTGGACCACGTCATCGCATGTTTCGGCGGCGCGCGTCCGCGTTCTTATGGGCTTGATGGCCGCGTCGAGATCGACGGCCAGATCGTGACGGACAGCGATATCGGTCGCGTTTTGGCAGCCTGCGACATGCCCGATATCGGCGAAGGCCGCGAAGTGCTTCATGCGCAGCCAGTGAATTTCGCTCTCGATCATCGTTCGGGGCTTGTCGATCCGCGGGGGCAGGTGGGCAACGAACTCGCCGCCGATCTGCATCTTTTGACCGTCGAAGGCTCTGCGATCCACAACCTTCTGCACTGTATCAAGCGCTGTGACCTCGAACTCGCGGGGATAGCCTCGTCGGCCTATGTGTCAGGCATCGCTTCGCTCGTCGAAGACGAACAAGAACTTGGCGCAGCCTGCATCGACATGGGCGGCGGCTCGACGGGCCTGTCGATCTTTATGAAGAAACACATGATCTATGCCGACAGCGTCCGCATGGGCGGGGATCACGTGACCAAGGATATTTCGCTCGGGCTGCAAATCCCGATGGCGACCGCTGAGCGGATCAAGACATTCTACGGCGGCGTTGTTGCCACAGGGATGGACGACCGCGAGATGATCGAGATCGGCGGAGATACGGGCGATTGGGAGCGCGACCGCCGCACCGTGAGCCGTGCCGAGTTGATCGGTATCATGCGCCCGCGTGTCGAAGAAATCCTCGAGGAAATCCGCGCGCGTCTTGACGCTGCGGGTTTCGAGCATCTTCCCAGCCAGCAGATCGTTCTGACGGGCGGCGCAAGCCAGATCCCGGGTCTCGATGGGCTTGCCAGCCGCATCCTCGGCCAACTGGTCCGTCTGGGCAGACCGCTCCGTGTTCAGGGGTTGCCGCAGGCGGCCACAGGACCCGCGTTTGCGGCGGGTGTGGGCCTCACGCTCTTTGCGGCGAACCCGCAAGATGAATGGTGGGACTTTGAAATCCCCGCCGAACGCTATCCGTCGCGCTCGCTCAAGCGGGCCGTCAAATGGTTCAAAGACAACTGGTAATACGCAAGATATTGCCGATCACGCTATAAGAAGCGGAAATCCCGTAAAAATCGTCAAGATTTTGCGGGATTTTTATGTTTTTTCCGTGACGTTCGGGCAACATCGCGTTAGAATCAATGTAATATTCGGCGAAAGAGCCCGGCGGGACGGGCCTAAAAATTACAGGCGGTAAGAGTATGGCACTTAACCTCTCCATGCCCGGGCAAGAAGAACTCAAGCCCCGGATTACTGTTTTCGGTGTTGGCGGCGCAGGCGGCAACGCAGTAAACAACATGATTGAAAAAGAGCTCGACGGCGTCGAGTTCGTTGTCGCAAACACCGATGCTCAAGCGCTCCAGCAATCGCGCTCGCAAGCGCGCATCCAGATGGGCATCAAAGTCACCGAAGGTCTTGGCGCGGGTGCGCGTGCGACCGTTGGTGCTGCTGCGGCAGAAGAAAGCATCGAACAGATCGTTGACCATCTTGCGGGGGCACACATGTGCTTTATCACCGCGGGTATGGGTGGCGGCACCGGGACGGGTGCTGCTCCGATCATCGCTCAGGCGGCACGCGAGCTTGGCGTTCTGACGGTCGGTGTTGTCACCAAGCCGTTCCAGTTCGAAGGTGCAAAGCGTATGCGTCAGGCCGAAGAGGGTGTCGAAGCCCTTCAGAAGGTCGTCGACACGCTGATCATCATTCCGAACCAGAACCTGTTCCGTCTTGCCAACGAACGCACGACCTTTACCGAAGCCTTCGCAATGGCTGACGACGTTCTCTATCAGGGCGTCAAGGGCGTGACCGATCTTATGGTCCGTCCGGGCCTCATCAACCTCGACTTTGCCGACGTCCGCGCCGTGATGGACGAAATGGGCAAGGCGATGATGGGTACGGGCGAAGCCGAAGGCGAAAACCGCGCAATCGAAGCTGCGGAAAAAGCCATCGCGAACCCGCTTCTCGACGAAATCAGCCTCGAAGGCGCACGAGGTGTTCTGATCAACATCACCGGCGGTCATGATCTTACGCTGTTCGAGCTTGATGAAGCCGCCAACAAGATCCGTGAAAAAGTTGATCCCGATGCAAACATCATCGTGGGTTCGACCCTTGATACCACGATGGAAGGCCGTATGCGCGTTTCGGTCGTCGCAACCGGTATCGACGCTGTGCAGAAGCGCGAAGAAACGCCGCTTCCGCGCCGCTCTATGGCAGAGCCGCTCACCCAGACTGTCAGCGCAGAAGCCCCGCGCCATGTCGAGCCCGCTCCTGCACCCGTAGCGCAGGCTCCGCGTCAGGCCGCGCCTGCCCAAAAGGAACGCACCCTGTTTGACGACAGCTTTGAAACCGCATCCGAGCAGGCCGAGGACATCTTTGATGACTTCGAAGACCAGCCCGCAGTGGCCGAGGATGATCTTCCGCCGCCCGCATACCAGCCGCGCCCAGAGCCGACCATGCAGGCCGCCGAAAGCTTTGTCGCTCCGCGTGCACCTGCACCTGGAACGCCCTCGCCAGAGGCGATGGCACGTCTCCAGCATGCGGTAGCGCGACAGCCCCAAGCGGCACAGCGTCCGGCGGCTCCTGCACCGCAGGCACAACCGGAGCAGCAAAAGGCCCGCTTTGGAATCAACTCGCTCATCAACCGTATGACGGGTCAGAATGCCGAGGCAGAACAGCGCACCCAGCCGCAAGTTCGCGCCATCCGTAACGAAGACCCCGAGCTTGACCCCGAGCAAGAGCGCATCGAAATCCCTGCGTTCCTGCGTCGTCAGGCCAATTAATTCGGTTTGAAAACAATGCAAAAGGCCGCCTTCGGGCGGTCTTTTTCTTTGTGACGCAAGGTTATTTTCGCTGTGTTACAATAGGAGCGGAATTGTTTCAGGCGGTTGTAATCTGTGAGTTGTTCCCTGAACGGCAAAGCCTTACCTCTCTGGCAACGAAACAGCCGAGGGCGCTCCGTGCAAACGAGCCTACAGTCGCAAGTCACCTTCAAGGGGATCGGTCTCCACTCGGGTATTCCCGTTGCTATGACCGTCCGTCCCGCGCCAGCGGATACGGGCATCGTGTTCCGCCGCATAGATGTTACGGGCGACAACGAGATTGCCGCTCTTTGGTCGAACGTCAGCCAAGAGGCGCTGAACACGCGTATCGTCAATGCAGAAGGCGTGTCCGTTGCGACCATCGAGCATATCATGGCTGCGCTCAGCGGCTGCGGCGTGCATAACGCATTCATCGACATCGACGGACCCGAAGTGCCGATCATGGACGGCAGTTCGGCAGAATTCGTTGCGGCTTTCGTCAAAATCGGCTTGGTGGAACTCGAGGCGCCGCTGCGTGCCATCGAAATTCTGCGCGAGGTAAAGGTCACGCGCGGCGAGGCGGTCGCGGTGCTGCGCCCGTCGAGCGAACTTTACATGTCGTTCTCGATCGAGTTTCCCGATCCTGCCATCGGTGCCCAGACCAAAGCCATGTCGCTTGCGAATGGCGCATTCGTGCGCGAGCTTTGCAACAGCCGCACCTTCTGTCGCAATTCGGATGTTGAAGCGATGCGCAAGGCGGGCCTTGCCCTTGGCGGCTCGCTTGAAAATGCGGTTGTCGTCGACGGCGAAAGCGTTCTGACGCCGGGCGGTTTGCGTCACGGCAACGAAGCGGTGCGGCACAAGATGCTGGACGCTTTGGGGGATCTCTTTACCGCAGGCGCACCGATCATCGGCGCTTATGAAGGGGTACGCGCAGGTCACGCCCTGACCAATGCGCTCTTGCGTGAAGTCTTCTCCGATCCGCGCAATTATCGTCTTGTCACCTGCGCTCCTTGGCAGGTTGCGCGGCTTCCCGGCGCGGGGCTGAGCGCGCTTGATCTCATGGCTGTTGCCTAAAGATTGAACGCCTTGGTGCAACGTATATCCGCCGAGAGAGCAAAAGGCATTTTGCCCCAAATTTTTATGTGCTAGACCTTTTCGGGACAAAGGGCTCGGCTCTTTGAATGACACACCAAGAATGTCGGGGGCGCGGTAATGTCAGGCGGCAAATTTGACGCAAAATCAAAGCTCAAGGCTGGGGCGCTTCTTGCTGCGCTCTTGGTTGTTTCCGCATGCGGCAAGTTCAACAATCGTCCGGATGTTCCTCTCGAAAACTATACGCCCGAAGAAATCTATCAGCGCGGCGAATACGAGCTGGAACGCGGCGACGAAAAAGATGCGGTGTTTTACTTCAGCGAGATCGAGCGGCTTTATCCCTATTCCGAATGGGCCAAGCGCGCCTTGATCATGCAGGCCTATACCTATCACCGTGATCGCGACTACCCCAACAGCCGTGCCGCTGCGCAACGTTTTGTAGATTTCTATCCTGCCGACAAGGATGCCGCTTATGCGCAGTATCTTCTCGCGCTGAGCTATTACGACCAGATCGACGAAGTGGGCCGTGATCAGGGACTCACCTTCCAGGCGCTTCAGGCGCTGCGTGCGGTGATCGAACGTTACCCCGATAGCGAATATGCGCGCTCGGCGATCCTCAAGTTCGACCTTGCCTTCGATCACCTCTCTGCCAAAGAGATGGAAATCGGCCGCTATTATCTCAAGCGCGAGCATTACACCGCTGCGATCAACCGTTTCCGCGTCGTGGTCGAGGAGTTCCAGACCACCTCGCAGACACCCGAAGCGCTCCACCGTCTGGTCGAGGCCTATCTTGCACTCGGTCTCAACGAAGAGGCCCAGACCGCAGGGGCCATTCTCGGCCATAACTTCCCTTCGACCGAGTTTTATCAGGACAGCTACGCGCTTCTCACGGGCAAGGGGCTTGAACCCAAAGCCTTTGACAACAACTGGCTTTCTGCAATCTATCGCCAGACGGTCAAGGGCGAATGGCTCTAAGTCATTAACGAGGCACAGGTATGCTCCGCGGGCTCGATATCCGTGATATGTTGATCATTGATCGGCTGGAACTCGAGTTTCAGCCGGGTCTCAATGTGCTTACAGGCGAGACAGGGGCGGGCAAATCGATCCTTCTCGACTCGCTCGGCTTTGTGCTGGGGTGGCGTGGCCGCGCTGAATTGGTGCGCGCTGGGGCAGAGCAGGGCGAAGTGACGGCTGTCTTCGATCTCCCCGAGGGACACCCCGCCGAAGCGCTTCTTTCCGAATTCGGGATCGAGCACGAAGGCGAACTGATCCTGCGCCGCGTGAACACGACCGACGGGCGCAAGACCGCATGGGTCAATGATCGCCGCGTCTCGGGTGAAGTGCTGCGGCAATTGTCGGACACATTGGTGGAACTTCACGGCCAGCATGACGATCGCGGGCTACTCAATCCGCGTGGACACCGCCAGCTTCTCGATGCTTTTGCCACCAATGACACCTTGATCGCAAAGACGGGCGAGGCGTGGCGCACCCTCTCCAAGGCACGTAAATCCTTGGTAGAGGCCGAAGCCAAAGTCGCCGAGGTGCGCGCTGAAGAGGATTTCCTGCGCCATGCCGTCGGCGAGCTGGACAAGCTTGCGCCCGAACCCGGGGAAGAGGCCAAGCTTGATACCGACCGCCGCCTGATGCAGGCCGCAGAAAAGATCAAACAGGACGTCGCCCAAGCGCTCAATGCCCTGAGCTACGATGGGGCAGAGGGGATGATCGCCTCAGCCAATCGGTGGCTCGAAGGGGTCGTCGACAAGGCCGAAGGGCGGCTTGATGCACCTCTTGCGGCGCTTGAACGCGCGATGGTCGAGCTTTCCGAAGCGCAAAGCGGGGTCGAGGCCTGCCTCGATGCGCTGACCTTTAACCCTGCCGAGCTAGAGGACTGCGAGGAGCGTCTTTTTGCGATCCGTGGTCTTGCCCGCAAGCATGGCGTGTTGCCCGACGACCTTGCCAAATTTGCCGACGACCTGCGCGAGCGTTTGGCGGTGCTTGATGCAGGCGAAGCAGGACTGGGCAAGTTGGAGCAGGCCGTAAAAGAGGCCGAGGCCGCCTATGAGAGTGCCGCCGCTGCTCTCTCGGACGCCCGCCGCGAGGCCGCAGCGCGGCTTGATGCCGCCATGGCCAAAGAGCTTGCGCCGCTCAAGATGGAGCGTGCGGTTTTCGTGACCGAAATCACCCAAGGCGATGCAGGACCCGAGGGGCGCGACGAGGTGAACTTTACCGTTGCCACCAACCCCGGATCACCCGCAGGCCCGCTCAACAAGATCGCGTCTGGGGGCGAGCTGAGCCGTTTCCTTCTGGCGCTCAAGGTGTGCCTCACCCAAGGGGTCAGCGGCATGACGATGATCTTTGACGAAATCGACCGAGGCGTGGGCGGCGCGACCGCCGATGCTGTGGGCCGCCGTTTGGCCGAGATCGCCAAGGGCGGTCAGGTGCTTGTCGTGACCCACTCGCCGCAGGTCGCGGCGCTCGGCGGGCACCATTGGCGCGTGGAAAAGCGTCAGACCGAGGATGCGACCACTTCGACCGTGGTGCCCCTGACGATGACGGACCGGATCGACGAGATTGCCCGCATGCTGTCGGGGGATCGTATTACGGACGAAGCGCGAGCCGCGGCGCGTGCGCTGATGCCGAGCTGATCACGGCACTACTTTTCCGGGGTTCAGGATGCCTTGGGGGTCAAGCGCCGCTTTGATTTCGCCCATCAGGTCCCAAGCTTCGCCATGCTCCGCGCGCATGTAGCCGAGCTTTCCCATACCGATCCCGTGCTCGCCCGTGACGGTGCCGCCGAGCGCCAGCGCCCGTTCGGCCATGCGATGCGCAAGGCCCTTGGCGATCTCGCGTTCTTCGGGGCTGTTTTCGTCCATCAAGAGGATCGCGTGGAAATTCCCGTCCCCGACATGCCCGAGGATCGGGGCGGGAAGGCCGCTTGCCTCGATATCCGCTTGGGTTTCGCTCACCGCGCGGGCGAGTTGGCTGACGGGAACGCAAACGTCCGTGACAATGGCCCGCGAGCCGGGGCGGGAGGCGAGGATCGCCCAATAAGCCTTGTGGCGCATTGACCAGAGCCTGTTGCGGTCCTCGGTCTTGGTGGCCCAATCGAACCCCGTTGCGCCGTGGTCCTTGGCGATCTCTCCGAAGAGTTCGGCCTGCTCTGCTGTCGCGCTCTCCGAGCCGTGGAATTCGATCAGCAAATGGGGTTTGGCGGGAAAATCCGCACCCGAATAGGCATTTACCGCCAAGGCTGTTGCCGCATCCACGAATTCGATCCGCGCCATGGGAATTCCTGTCTGGATCGTTTCGATCACCGCTTCGACGGCCCCCTCAAGGCTTTCAAAGGCGCAGACGGCAGACGAGATGCTCTGTGGTTGCCCCTGAAGCCGAAGGGTCAGTTCGGTGATGACCCCGAGCGTGCCTTCGGAGCCGACGAAGAGACCGGTGAGGTCATATCCTGCCGAGGATTTGCGCGCCCGCGTGCCCGTGCGAATGATCCTGCCATCGGCAAGAACCACTTCAAGCCCGATCACATTGTCCCGCATGGTCCCATAGCGCACCGCCGTGGTGCCGCTGGCCCGTGTTGCGGCCATACCGCCGATCGACGCATTCGCGCCGGGATCGACAGGAAAGAACAGCCCCGTGCTGCGCAGCTCTTCGTTAAGAGCTTCGCGCGTGACGCCCGGTTGGACGCGGGCATCCATATCTTCGGCGTTCACTTCGATCACCCGATCCATGCGGGACAGATCAAGACAGATTCCGCCCTTGATCGCGAGCGCATGGCCTTCGAGTGATGTTCCTGCCCCCCACGGCACGACAGGCGTATTCGATGCCGTGCAGATCCGCAGGATTTCCGCCACTTCTTCTGTCGATACGGGAAAGGCGACCGCGTCGGGCGGGGTAAGGGGAAAATGGCTTTCCGAGCGGCCATGATTGTCGCGTTCTGACTTGGAGACAGACAGACGATCTCCTAGTAAGGTTGCAAGCAAGTGAAGTGTGCTGTCGGACGTCATGGTGTGCCTTTCTCTTTGGCGAAAGACTAGGACAAGACGCAGCAAGGCGAAAGATACGAGCGTATGGTTGAGCAGTGTAAGAATCCGGTCCTGGTTGTTCTGGCGAACTGGAAACAGGAGGCGCTGCTCACGCTTCGGATCATTCGCAAGAAAGGTCCCTCTCAGGCTCAGTTCTGGGTGTTTGCGCTCTTTCTCGGTCTTTTGGGCGGCGGGGCGGCTGTGCTCTTTCGCACGGGGATCGAGAGCCTTCAGGCCTTGGTCTATCAGACCGACAATGTCGCTTGGCTCTATCAAAATGTGGATCGTCTCGCATGGTATTGGATAGTCCTTATTCCGACCTTTGGCGGCCTGTGCGTTGGGCTCATCCTTGATCGGTTTACCCAGGACGGGCGGGTGCATTCGGTGGCCGATGTGATTGAAGGGGCAGCTTTGAACCAAGGCCGCGTCGACGTCAAAGCGGGGGCCGCCTCCGCAGTGGCGAGTTTCATCACTCTTTCGACGGGGGGCTCTTCGGGACGCGAGGGTCCCGTTGTGCACCTTGCTTCAGTGATTTCGAGCGTGGTCTCCAAGTGGATTCGCGCAGATGGCGTCACGGGCCGCGATCTCTTGGGGTGCGCAGTTGCGGCGGCGGTTTCTGCATCGTTCAACGCGCCGATTGCGGGGGCTCTCTTTGCGCTCGAAGTGGTGCTTCGGCATTTTGCCGTCCATGCCTTTGCGCCCATTGCGATCGCATCGGTGACAGGCGCCATCGTGAGCAGGCTTGCGCTTGGCGACAACCCCGAATTCACGATCTCCTCCCTGACCGCTCTGCGCTTTTACGCCGAAATACCCGCCTTCATGATCCTTGGGCTGATCTGCGGCCTTGTGGCCTATGCCCAGATCCGAACGATTTTTTTCGCCGATCATTTCGCAACGCTTGTTCAAAAGGCTTTGCATCTGCCCCGCTTTTTGCGGCCTGCGACGGCGGGGCTGCTTCTTGGGGGAATTGCGCTGGTCTTTCCTCATATCATCGGCGTGGGTTATGGCATCACAGCGGATGCATTGTTCGGACGGCTCGGGTTCTGGACGGCCGTTCTCTTTGTCGGGGTCAAGATCATCGCGGTGGCGATCACGATGGGCGGGCGCATGGGCGGCGGGGTGTTCTCGCCTTCGCTCATGATCGGGGCGCTGACGGGGCTTGCATTTGGTCTCTTTGCAACATCGCTTTTCCCCGAGCAATCGGGGTCGGCCACACTCTATGCGCTTGCAGGGATGGGGGCGGTTGCGGCCTCTGTTCTCGGCGCACCGATTTCCACCACGCTGATCGTCTTCGAACTCACAGGTGACTGGCAGACGGGTCTGGCGGTGATGGTTGCGGTGTCGCTTGCCACGGCGCTCACATCGCGGCTTGTGGACCGTTCGTTCTTTCTGACACAGCTCGAGCGGCGCAATGTGCACCTTGCTGCAGGACCGCAGGCCTATCTCCTTGCGACCTTCAAGGTGGCGGGCATCATGCGCAGCCTGAACACCGATACCGAAGTGGACCAAGAAGCCTGCGCCGAATTGATCGCACAAGGCATCTATGTCGAACCCGATGATACGCTCGACAAAGCCATGCCGCTCTTCGAGCAAAGCGGTTCGAGCATCGTGCCTGTGGTGAGTTTCACCCAAAAAGATAGCCCCCCAACATTGCGGGGGGCTGTGTTCCACGTCGATGCTCTACGTGCCTTCAATCGGGCTTTGGCGGCTGTTGCCGCCGAAGAGCACTCCTAGGTCTCAGACCTGTTCGATTGCGACCTTGGCAGGATAGAAGGACAGATAGCCTTCGATTTCCTTGAGCTCGTCCCGAGCCTCTTCAAAGGACCAGACCGCGTCTGCAATCGGGCCGCTCTTGGCGACGATGTTGTAGTAGGTGGCCGTGCCTTTGTGCGGGTCGGTCGCTGCGGTGTCGGATTTGTCCAAAAAGGCCATGGCGACATCGGTTCGAGGAAAATAGATCGCGGGGGCGAAACCTTCTTCGTTCAGTTCAAGCGCACGTGCGGTCTCACCGATAACTGCGCCACCGGCACGGACGACCCAAGTCCCGTTCGCGGGACGTATCTTTATATGGTCTGCCATCGAGGGCTCCTTTCATTGCGAAGAACGGCCAAAGCTATTGACCGTCAGGGATAGAGGCTCGTTGTGACAATAAAACGTCAAAGTGGGGCGCAAGCGCGCTCAAGCCAGTGCTTGGCCTCACCGTCTACGCGAGGCCCGATAAGCTGCAACGTAGCGGCATGATACCCGTCAATCCAGTCTTTCTCGTCGCTTGAGAGGAGACCTGCGTCTATCAGTCGCCGATCAAGCGGCACATAGGTCAGGGTTTCGAAGTCCAGTTGCTTGCGGTGTGCATCACCGCCGACCAGCGTTTCGGCCTCTTTCACGACGATCAGGTTTTCGATTCGGATACCGAACGCGCCTGCGCGGTAGTATCCTGGCTCGTTCGAAAGGATCATTCCCGCTTCGAGCGGCACGTCGGACAACCTGCTGATCCGCTGGGGTCCTTCGTGGACGCAAAGGTAAGAGCCTACACCGTGACCGGTGCCATGATCGAAATCGAGCCCATCACTCCAAAGCGCAAAGCGGGCAAGGGCGTCGATATGCTGGCCGGCAACCCCGACGGGAAAGCGTGCACGGCTGATGGCGATCATGCCTTGCAGCACGCGCGTATAACAGCGCCGTTCGTCCGCGCCCACAGCCCCGATAGCGATGGTCCGCGTGATATCGGTGGTGCCGTCAAGATATTGCCCGCCCGAATCCACAACGATCAAATCGCCAGTGGACAGAGTGCGGTTTGTGCCTTCGGTCACGCGGTAATGGATCACGGCGCCGTTCGGTCCTGTGCCCGCAATGGTATCAAAGCTGATGTCGCGAAGTGCATTGGTATCACGCCGAAATCCTTCGAGCGTTTTGACGACGTCGATCTCGGTGACGCCGCCCTTGGGCGCTTCTGCATCAAGCCACGCAAGGAACCGCACCATCGCGGCGCCGTCGCGGAGATGCGCCTCGCGCGTTCCCGCGATTTCGACGGGGTTCTTGCAGGCTTTCGGCAATTCGCACAGATCGGGCGCTTTGACCACGACACGACCCGCGCAGGTCAGCGCTGTCAGAACGCGTTCTGGACAGCTTTTGGGATCGATCCGCACAGGACCTTCGAGCGCGGCGACGGCAGAAAGGAAGTCGTCCATCGGTCGAACCGAAACTTTGGGGCCGAGATGCCCCAGAATGTCGTCCGCTTTGCCTCCGGGGGCAAAAAGCTCGGCTGTGCCGTTGCTGTGCAAGAGGGCAAAGCTCTGCGGAACGGGATTCTTTTCAATGTCGTTGCCGCGGATGTTCAGGAGCCAGGCAATCGCATCGGGAAGCGTGATGACAGTGCATGCCTGCCCCTGCTTCGCCAAAACAGCGGACAGCTCTGTGATTTTGTCCTCGTGGCTTTTGCCTGAAAACTCGATCGGATGGGCAAAGAATTTGGCGCTCGGGCGTGCAGGCCGATCCGTCCAGATCGCATCGACAAGGTTCTTGCTCGGTTTGAACTCGATCAGAGGGGCGGCTTCGCGCAGCGCGGCGATTTCCTTGACCGTGTGGAGCCATGGATCAAATCCGATCACCTGACTCGCACATCCTTGGTCCATCAGCCAAGCAGAGAGCGATACCTCGGGCCAATGCACCGGCGTAAAGTCAGGGGCCACCTGATCCAGCACCTGAAGCCGATAGCGGCCGTCGATAAAGACCCCCGCAACCTTGTCCAGCACGGCGCAAAAGCCCGCAGACCCCGTAAAGCCCGTCAGCCAAGCCAGTCGTTCATCGCAGGGCGCGACATATTCGCCTTGGAACGCATCCGCGCGCGGCACCAAAAAGCCATGCAGCCCATTGTCTTTGATCTGTTTCCTCAGCGCAGCAAGACGCGGAGGACCCTGTTCAGGAGAGGTCGGGGCCGTAAAGCTTTGGAACATCAAGAAACCTTTTTCATGCCCAGCACACGCGCGCGCTTGCGCGGATCGGAATCAAAGAGCGAGGCAAGCTGCTCTGTCATCGCGCCTGCGAGTTGGTCTGCATCGGTGATCGTCACGGCACGTTGGTAATACCGCGTCACATCATGGCCGATCCCGATGGCCAAAAGCTCGACCTGCTTGCGCTTTTCGATCATGGCGATCACATCGCGCAGGTGTTTTTCAAGGTAATTGGCGGGGTTGACCGACAGTGTCGAGTCGTCCACGGGCGCACCATCCGAGATCACCATCAGGATCTTGCGCTGTTCGCGGCGTGCCACAAGACGGCGGTGTGCCCATTCGAGCGCTTCACCGTCGATGTTTTCCTTGAGAAGCCCCTCCTTCATCATGAGGCCAAGGTTTGCGCGGGTGCGCCGCATCGGAGCGTCCGCGCCCTTGTAAATGATGTGGCGCAGGTCATTGAGACGGCCCGGTTGCATCGGACGCCCCTCGGCCAGCCATTTTTCGCGGCTGAGCCCGCCTTTCCACGCTTTGGTGGTAAAGCCGAGCACTTCGACCTTGACCGAGCAACGCTCCAGCGTGCGTGCGAGAACGTCCGCACAGATCGCCGCAATCGAGATCGGGCGACCACGCATGGAACCCGAGTTGTCGAGGAGCAGCGTCACAACGGTGTCGCGGAACTCTGTATCCTTTTCCCATTTGAACGACAGCGGGGTCGTGGGGTTCGCGACCACGCGGGCAAGGCGGCCTGCATCGAGGATGCCTTCTTCCTTGTCGAACTCCCAAGAGCGGTTCTGCTGGGCCTGAAGACGGCGCTGAAGCTTGTTGGCAAGTCGCGAAACCGCCCCCTTGAGTGGTTCCAATTGCTGATCGAGATAGGCGCGCAAACGCTCGAGCTCGGCAGCTTCGGCAAGCTCTTCGGCGCCGATTTCTTCGTCGAACTCGGTTTTGTAGACTTCGTAATTCGGGTCGGCGTCCGAGACGGGCGGCGGCGGCGGTGGATCGAGCGGGGCCTCGCCTTCGGGGGCTTCGGCCTCTTCGTCATAGTCCTGATCCGAAAGATCGTCCGCGCTTACCTCGGCTTGGGATTGGTCCTGCTGCTGGTCCTGAGAACGTTCGGGGTCGGCCTCGGCCTGTTCCTGCTGATCTTCGTCCTCGCCTGTGGAATCGGGAGTTTCTTCCTCTTCCTGCTGTTCTTCGGCTTGGTCCTGCTGCTCCTCGTCCTCTTGGTCGGGGTCATCGCCAAGCTGGTCGGCATAACCAAGGTCCGAGATGATCTTGCGGGCGAGTTTGGCGAATGCCTTCTGGTCGTTCAGCACGTCGCCGAGACCTTCGAGCGCTTCGCCGGCCTGATCTTCGATAAAGCCGCGCCAGAGGTTCATCACGTTGTCCGCGCCGGCCGGAAGAGGGCGACCCGTTGCAAGGTGGCGCACCAGATATCCCGCTGCGACCGAAAGAGGGGCCTCGGAGGAGGTGCGGATTTGCGAATAGCCTTTGCGCGCGGCCTCGACACCGATTTTCACGTCGATGTTGCTGGCCGTGCCGGGCATGTGCTGGGCACCGACGGCTTCGACACGTGCGGATTCCATCGCATCGTATAGATCGCGGGCCATCTGGCCTTGGGGCAGATAGCGGTTGGCAATCGCGGCATCGTGGAATTTGTGGCGCAAGGCAAAAGCATCGGCGGTGCCGCGCGCGAGAAGCACTTCGTCGCGGGTCATGCGGCGGCTGATCTGCGGCAGGCGCACGTTATCCTTGGTCTGGCCCGGAGGGTCGACCGAATAGGTCACGGTAAGCTCCGCGTCCTCCGCCATGACCTTGGTCGCTTCGGCGAGGGCCTTTTTGAACGGATCGGCGGGGTTGTCGGTCGGTTTGCTCATGCGGGCCGCTTTCTTGACGTCTTCAAAGGGCAACCTAGTGCAGCATCGGGTCAATGACCAGTGGGCGAAGACGGCCTTTTCATGTCACGAAAGCAGCAAAGCGCGGCATTCGTCTATTTGCTGTGTGGCCCGTGCCATAGACCAGAGCGCTTGGTCGCTGTCGGTCGCGAAATAAGCCGAAGTGAGGAGTTTCGATTGCGCCGCTTTGGCGTCGATCCGCCAGGCAAGAACCTTTGGTCCTTGGCCTTGGGGCATGATGGCGTCGACGAGCTCGATCATCATATCCCGAAGCTGCTGCGTCTCTTCTGATGCAGGGCCATCGGTCAGCCACTGGAACTCCATCAGCGCAGAGAGCCGACCCGTGCAGGAGGCGAAGCGATAGAGCGGATCATCCATCACGCCAGCCGAACTCTGCTTTGGGGCGAGGACGCCTCCAAAGACGCAAAACAGAAGGAACAGAAAAGTTTTCAAACCGCTCATAAGTTGAGCTTTGACGCAAAATTTCCGCCAATCAACTATGCAGTTTGAAAACTATCCCTTCGCAGAGGGTTGAAACGAAAAAGACCCGCCGAAACGGCGGGCCTTTTGAAAACAAGTTGGTGAGAGTGCCTTAAATTGCGACAGATGCTGCGCTTTCAGGCAGTTCTTCGTCAAAGCAGCGCTGATAAAACTCGGCCACGGTCTGGCGCTCGAGCTCGTCACATTTGTTGAGGAAGGTCAGGCGGAACGCATAGCCGACGTTGCGGAAAATCTCGGCGTTCTGGGCCCATGCAATGACGGTGCGCGGCGACATAACGGTCGAAAGATCGCCTGCCATGAACGCAGTGCGGGTCATGTCGGCAACCGTCACCATCTGGTTGATGGTCTTGCGGCCCTTTTCGTTGTTGTAGTGCGGCGCCTTGGACAAAACGATCGCGGCTTCGGCGTCATGGCTGAGATAGTTCAGCGTGGCGACGAGCGACCAGCGGTCCATCTGTGCCTGGTTGATCTGCTGGGTGCCGTGATAGAGACCCGTGGTATCGCCAAGACCGACCGTGTTCGCCGTCGCAAAGAGACGGAAATAGGGGTTCGGCGTGATGATCTCGTTCTGGTCGAGAAGCGTGAGTTTGCCGTCATGCTCCAGAACGCGCTGGATCACGAACATCACGTCCGCGCGGCCCGCGTCGTATTCGTCGAACACGATCGCAACGGGGTTACGGAGCGCCCAAGGCAGGATGCCTTCGTGGAATTCGGTGACCTGAACGCCGTCACGCAGCTTGATCGCATCCTTACCGATGAGATCGATACGGCTGATGTGGCTGTCGAGGTTCACACGCACGGCGGGCCAGTTCAGGCGGGCGGCAACCTGTTCGATGTGGGTCGATTTACCCGTGCCGTGATAGCCCTGAACCATGACGCGGCGATTGTGGCTGAAACCTGCAAGGATCGCGAGCGTCGTGTCGGGATCGAATTTATAGGTCGAGTCGATTTCGGGCACACGCGACGTGCGCTCGGCAAAGCCCTTGACCTTCATATCCGTGTCGATGCCAAAAACCTCGCGGACCGAGATTTCTTCGGTGGGCTTTACGTTCTGATCCGTCATCGTTCGATCAATCCTAGTCTAAATCCAGAGAGGCGGCGCCTCGGGTCGCTGTGCAACATATCTCGAAGAGCGGCGAGTAAAAGGGCAAAGCGCGTCTTTTTGCGGCTTTTATCGTCACATCCGATGGTTTCGGTGACCTTGGAAACAGTGAGTTGCGCAGCAAACTCTGGCGAAACGGGTGAAAATTGGCGATAGAAGTGTATCAGGTCCAAGAGGAACAGGCGTGCGTCAGAACTTTCGCAAGCTCAGATTACCGTCGCGCGGCGAACGCAATATTGCATTCGCCTATGTCCTTTTGGCTGTCTTGGGGGCGCTCATCGCCTTTGTCTCGGTTATTCGATTGCGCAATGTCGGGCCGTTTTTCGACATAGGACTTTACGAAGCGTGGGTCAGTCTGGCGGGCGCCTGTGGCGCTGTGCTCGCGCTCAAGGCGTCTTCGCGCTTTATGGGCCAAGTCGGGGCCAAAGGGTTCGCCTCTGCGCTTTGGGGCGCGCTTTACCTAAGTCTTGTGGGATCGCTGGTTGCGGGCACGCTTGTGCTTCCCGTCTATGGCACGATGTTCGGCCCCTTCACACTTGCCATTACGCTTATCGGCGCGCCTATTCTGGCTGCGGCTTGGGTGTCTGCGGTGATGCTGGCCCACCTCACCTTTGTGGCCTATCGCGAAGAGTTGCGTCACGAAGAGCGTCTCACGCGGCTCCACAGCGCCCGCACTTAGGGGCGCCGTGGCTGTTTTGAATAATCAGTCCGCGAAATGGCGGCTGGCTTTGATCTGATCCCAAGCCCAGACGACCTCGGTCAACTGATCCTCGTGCGAGCGATCCCCGCCGTTCATGTCGGGGTGGAGCACTTTGATCAGCGACTTATAGACCTTGCGGATCTCGGCCTTGCTCATGGTGTCCTTGGCATCGAGAATCTCGATGGCTTTGCGCTCGGTCGGAGGAAGACGGCGCGTGCCGCCATTGGCCTTGCCGGGATTGCGCGTGGCGTTTTCACCCAGCACTTGATGCGGGTCATCCACGCCCAGACGGGCCCAGGCCCGCTGCTCCTCGGACTTCTTGCCGAAAGGCTTGGTCTCGCGTTCCCAGACGCGGTCCTTGCTGAACTGGGCTTCAAGCTCGGCCTCGGTGGCGTTCTCGAAGAAGTTCCATTTGTTGTTGTACTCGCGTACGTGGTCTTTGCAGAACCACAGATAATCGTCGAGCACATCAGGGCTCTTGGGTGCGCGGTATTGACCCGATTCCTCGCATCCCGGATGCTCGCACACGCGGGTAGAGGTATCGAACGCACCAGACATCCCGCGGCGGCCCCGTGGGTTTTTCTTTTTAGAGGCCGACACCGAAATGTCGAAACCGAAAGGGTCAGTCTTGGACATATGCAGCCTTATCTTTTCGACTCGGAGCAGCGAGTTTAAACCAAGCGTCAGAAGTTTGAAGGGGCAGAGGAGAAAATAATGGGTCTTGCCAAAGAAATTGAATCACGTCTGATCGCAGCATTTTCGCCTGAACACCTTGAAGTCATTGATGAAAGTGAAGGTCACCGTGGTCACGCAGGATATCAGGACGGCGGCGAAAGCCACTGGCGCGTGATCATCACGGGCGATGGTTTTGACGGAATGAGCCGGATTGCACGGCACCGCGCGATCCATTCCGCGATCGGAAAAGACATTATCGAGCGGATTCACGCCCTGGCGATCGATATCCGCTAGGCTTTGGATTCGCCGGCATCGGGCGCTTCGGCCTCGTTTTCGGGCGCGTCGTCTTCGGGCACATCGACCTGTGGAGCGGGGGGAGCGATCACCACGGCGGGGGGCATTTCGGTGTCCTCTGCAATCTCGCGGACAAAGACCAGAAGATGCTGGAACGTGGTCGACTTGCCCGTCAGACCGCTGCGCGCCTCGATGGGAAGTGTATCGGAACGGAGGTAATACCAGCCCTGCGCACCCATTTCGTTCATGATCTCTTCGACCGAGACGGCAAGCTTGGCATCCGCAGTTTTGGCATCTTTGGTCTTGGTGCCTTTTCGGGGGGCGGGAACCACTTTGTATTCGTAGCGCGTCATCTCGTATCTCCGGTTGAAACGTGGCTGACCCTAGCATCGCTATGGCCTGTGTCCAGCCGAAGCGTTCGGGGCAAATGAAAAGCGCGCCGCGAATGATCGGGCGCGCTTTCCGAAAACGGTCGGGCTCTTAGTTGAAGGTCGAAAGATAAGCCCAAAGGTTTGCGGCATCTTCTTCCGAGCGGACCTTGAAGCTCATTTTCGAGCGGGCTTTCTTGTCGCCGGTGGTCTCGCGGAGCCAATTGGTCGGGTCCTGAACATAGGGCACAAAGGCCTCTTCGGTCCAAACGGTCCCTGCAGCCCCTGCGGCTACGATGGCGTCACCATAGTTGAAACCCTCGACCGAGCCGACGGTCTTGCCCGAGAGCCCGAAAAGGTTGGGGCCCGTTTTGCCGCGACCTGCAATTACGTTGTCGCCGTCCGCGATCATGTGGCAGCTGACGCACTGGCGATCAAATGCCTCGGCGCCTGCTGCTGCATCGCCTTCTGCGAATGCGGGGGCTGCCAGAACTGCGAGAACGGCGGAAACTTTCAAAGTCTTCATCAAAGGACTCCTTTGGTTGTGGTGCATCATCCGCACCTTGGGCGCAAAATAGATCAGACGCGCGCAACCTTAAACCCCCCGTGCTAATCCGTCGCGGCGACTTTGGTCGTGTGTCTTTTGGGCTGGAAAAAGACGGCGAACCTTGTATTGGGCTGCGCATGATTTCGAACGACGACACATTGATCCCTGTTTGGCGCGACGGAGCGCTCGTGCCGTTCCGCAAGCTCGAGGCGCACCGCTTGGGCCTGCGCCACAAGGCCGTCAGCGTGTTTTTGCTCTCCTCTCGGGGCGTTCTATTGCAACAACGCGCTTCGGGGAAATACCACACCCCCGATCTTTGGGCCAATGCCTGTTGCACCCATCCGCACTGGGACGAAGCGCCCGAAGCCTGTGCCCATCGCCGTCTTGCCGAGGAGCTGGGGATCGAAGACGTCGGTCTCGAATGGCGTGAACAAGTGGAATACCGCGCAGACGTGGGCGGCGGTCTGACCGAGCACGAAGTCGTCGATATTTTTGTGGGGCATGTCGATGACACTGCGCCGCTTGCCCTGAACAAAGACGAAGTTCAGGCGACGCGCTGGGTCTCTCGCGAGGGTTTGGCAGAGGAAATCGCCGCCGCGCCGCAGCTCTTTACCCCGTGGCTCAAGATTTATCTTGCCGATCACGAGCGCGCGATTTTCGGCTAGCGCGACACTTTACGCATTTTGAAATCGGAATGTTTCATGTAATGAACCTGAAAAAGGAGTTCATTATGACCAGATCGTTCAAAATCGCCGCTGCCGTTGTTGCCCTTGGTCTAGCGGGCGGTGCCTATTTTCTGGGCCAAGAGCACGCCTTTGCCCAGATGACGCATGGCTCCGGCATGGATCATTCGGCAATGCACGCGCAAATGCATGGTGAGGGCGGCTCCGTCGATCACAGCGCTATGGGGATGCCCGGTTTGCGCGGTATGGATGCCACCGATCAGGAAAGCACCGAGCTTGCGATCATGTTCGACGGGTTCAAAACGATGACGCGCACGGTCGAGAACCTTGAAAACGGTATCCGCACGGTGACCGCCTCGAGCGATCCCGAGGTGATGGACGCTTTGGTCAGCCACGTAACAGGCATGATCGCCCGCGTCGAAGAGGGCCGTGATCCCAAGATCATGGTCCAAAGCCCGACGCTCGATATTTTCTTTATGCGGGGCGAAAACCTTGTGAACGAGATCGAGATCACCGACCAAGGCATCGTCGTGACCCAGACCACCGATGACCCCGAATTGGTCGCTGCTCTGCACAAACACGCGGGTGAGGTCACGCGCATGGCAGAAGGCGGCATGGACGCGCTCCATCAGATGATGGCAGAGCGCTGATCAAATCGCGGATTACGTTCCCTGTTTCGGCGCATCCGAAACGGGGAAAACAGCATCATAGATCCAATTGAACGAGAACGCGTAGACGAGATAGAAAACCGTAAGCGCGAGATCCATCATAAGCGCGGTCCAAAGTCCGACGCCAAGGTAAAACGCGATAAACGGCGTGAGCACGAAGAGAAGTCCCAGCTCGAACAAAATCGCGTGGAAAATACGGATCGGGATGGTTTTGCGGACCGTGCCCCGAAAACGCAGCATCGCGTGATCGAACACCCAGTTATAGGCATAGTTGAACACCATCGCGATGGTGGCGCTTCCGACGGTGATCACGCCCATGTCAGTCATGTTCTGTTTGAAAAGCAACGCGCTGACAGGGGTCGCGATCATGATCGCTATGATTTCAAAGGATATCGCATGACGAATCCTGTCGGTCGTGTTGCGCATGGTTCCAAAAGCCTCAAACAAAAACGGCGGCCAAAAGGCCGCCGCTTTCATTACTCAAAATTTGATCAAATACCAAGCTTTTTCAGCACCAGCTCGTTGACTGCTGCAGGGTTGGCTTTGCCGCCTGTGGACTTCATCACCTGACCGACGAACCAGCCCGCAAGTTTGGGGTTCGCTTTGGCCTTTTCGACCTGAGCGGGGTTGGCGGCGATCACTTCGTCGACTGCGGCTTCGATAGCGCCGGTGTCGGTCACCTGCTTCATGCCGCGCTCTTCGACGATCGCTTCGGGGTCACCACCTTCGGTATAAACGATCTCGAAAAGGTCCTTGGCGATTTTGCCCGAAATGTCGCCCTTGGTGATCAGGCCGACGATCTTGCCGAGTTGCTCGGGCGAAACGGGGCTGTCCTCGATGCTCTTGTCGTCCTTTTTCAGACGGCCGAAGAGTTCGTTGATGACCCAGTTCGCAGACAACTTGCCGTCACGGCCTTCGGCGACCTTTTCGAAGTATTCGGCATTGGCGACTTCGGCGGTCAACACCGAGGCGTCATAATCCGAAAGCCCCATGTCGCTCATGAAACGGGCTTTTTTCGCATCGGGAAGTTCAGGAAGCGACGCCGCGATGTCATCCACCCACGCCTGCTCGATCTCGAGCGGGAGAAGGTCGGGATCGGGGAAATAGCGGTAGTCATGTGCTTCTTCTTTGGAGCGCATCGAACGGGTTTCGTTCTTGTCGGGATCATAAAGGCGGGTTTCCTGAACAACCGTCTTACCATCCTCGATCAGGGCGATCTGGCGGCGCGCCTCGTATTCGATGGCCATCTGGATAAAGCGCATCGAGTTCATGTTCTTGATCTCGCAGCGCGTGCCGAGGTGCGAGAAGTCGCCAGTTTCCATGAACTTCTCATAGGCACCGGGCTTACAGACCGAAACGTTCACGTCGGCGCGCAGGTTGCCGTTCTGCATGTTGCCGTCGCAGGTGCCGAGGTAGCGCATGATCTGGCGCAGCTTGCCGACATAGGCGGCGGCCTCTTCGGGGCCGCGAATATCGGGCCGCGACACGATTTCCATCAGCGCAACGCCGGTGCGGTTGAGGTCGACAAACGACATAGAGGGGTCCATGTCGTGGATCGATTTGCCGGCGTCCTGCTCAAGGTGGATGCGCTCGATGCGCACGCGGCGCGCGGTGCCGTTGCCGAGTTCGACCAAAACTTCACCTTCCCCGACGATGGGGTGGTAAAGCTGCGAGATTTGATAGCCCTGCGGCAAATCGGGGTAGAAGTAATTCTTGCGGTCGAAGGCGGACCAAAGATTGATCTCGGCCTTGAGGCCAAGCCCCGTGCGCACCGCTTGGGCGACACAGCCTTCGTTGATGACGGGAAGCATTCCGGGCATGCCGGCATCCACAAAGGCCACATTCGAGTTGGGCTCTGCGCCGAATTGCGTCGAGGCGCCCGAAAAGAGTTTGGCTTTGGTTGCGACCTGAGCATGCACCTCAAGGCCGATCACGAGTTCCCAGTCGGAAGTCGCCCCCGCAATCACTTTGGGTTTCGGGGCTTCGTAGGTCAGGTCGAGCATCTTTTCCCAGTCCTTTGGCTTTGACAGAGGTTCTCTAGGCCCATCGGGCTTTGGGTTCAAGTCATCTCACATGAGCGAAGAGCCGCCAATTCCCGTAATTCGCCACAAGATTGACTGGACTCAACGCAGGAGTGCAGGGCACATCTTCCGCCGACGACAACAACTCGGCTTGTGGACATGGTATCATTGATGCGCGCTGCTCTTTGTGCGGCGATCGGTCTGAGTGCGGCGGCCTGCGTAAAGACGCCCGAAATCGAACAACCTTCCGCGCTGCCTGCGATGGCTTGGGATCATCGACCCGAGGCGGAAGTTTGGACCGAAAGCGCGCTTGCCGCTCTCAAAAATCATGGTGCGCCACTCCTCAGCGAATATCCCGAGGACATTCAGGAATGGTGTCCTGGGTATTTCACCGCAGATGAAAACGGCCGAGCGGCCTTTTGGGCAGGTCTCTTTTCTGCATTGGCCAAGCACGAAAGCACTTGGAACCCCGAAGCTTCGGGTGGGGGCGGTGCGTGGATCGGGCTGACCCAGATCAGCCCCCGCACGGCCAAGGGCTATGACTGCAACGCGCAAACCGTCGATGCGCTCAAGGATGGGGCCGCCAATCTCTCCTGCGCGATCAGGATCGCCGCCGTGACGGTCCCGCGCGACGGCAAGGTCGCCTCCGGTCGCGAGGGGCTTGCTGCCGATTGGGCGCCGTTTGTGAATTCGAAGAAACGCGCCGAGATGGTTTCGTGGACGCGCGAGCAATCCTATTGCAAAGGGTGAAAACAGGCATCCCGCGACACCTGCCGCACAAAGCATCGCGGGATTTTCGCGTTTCCCATTGACCCAAGCGGCCGAGAACGCCACTTCGTTACAAAAGACTTTGATGGGAACGAAGATGAGCAATCCGCTATTGAACGACTGGTCCACCCCTTTCGGGCTTCCGCCTTTTGACGAGATTTCGGATCAGGATTTCGCGCCTGCGATCGATGCGGCGCTTGACGAGGCGCGCGCCCATATTGCGGCCATTACCGCAAACGAGGACGCGCCAAGTTTCGAGAACACGATCACGGCGCTCGAGCTGGCGGATGGGCGCCTAAGCGCGGTTCTCGGCGCGTTCTACGCCTTGGCGGGCGCAGACAGTAATCCCGAGCGCGAAGCCTTGATGCGCGAGTTTGCTCCGAAACTTTCGGCCTATGGCTCGGAGATTTCTTCGAACGAGGCTCTTTTTGCTCGTATCGATGCGCTTTGGAACGGCCGCGACGCGCTGGGCCTGACGGCTGAACAAGAGCGTGTTCTCATGCTCACCCATCGTGGTTTTGTGCGTTCGGGTGCCTTGCTCAAAGGGGCCGAGGCGGAACGGCTCAAAGAGATCAAATCGCGGCTCTCCGTTCTCGGCACCGAATTCACCCAGAACCTCTTGGCGGACGAGCGCGATTGGTTCATGCCCGTGACCGAGGAAACGCTTGCGGGTCTGCCTGATTTTGTGGCCTCTGCGGCCCGCTCTGCAGGCGAGGAAAAGGGGCAGAGCGGCCCTGTGATCACCCTGAGCCGTTCTCTGATTGTGCCGTTCCTCCAGTTCTGTCGGGACCGCTCCCTGCGCAAGACCGCTTATGAGGCTTGGACTGCGAGAGGGGCGAATGGCGGCGCGACCGATAACCGTGCCATTGCCGCCGAAACGCTCAAGCTGCGCGAAGAGCGCGCAAAGCTCTTGGGGTATCAAAGCTTTGCAGACTTCAAACTTGAAACCGAGATGGCGGGAACGCCTTCTGCCGTTCGGGACCTTCTGTTGCAGGTCTGGGCGCCCGCCAAGGCTGCCGCGGAAGCGGATGCCAAAGTGCTTGAGGCGCGTCTTGTGGCCGATGGCTTTACCGCGCCGCTCGAACCGTGGGACTGGCATTATTATTCCGCGCGCCGCCGCGAAGAGGAGCACAGCCTCGATGAGGCCGCGATCAAACCCTATTTCCAGTTGGACAAGATGATCGAGGCGTCCTTTGCCTGTGCCTCGCGTCTTTTCGGCCTTGAATTCAAGCCTGCCGAAGGTCCGCTTTACCATCCCGATGTGCGCCTTTGGGAGGTGTCCCGCAATGGCGAGCACGTGGCTCTCTTTGTGGGGGACTACTTTGCGCGGGGGTCCAAGCGTTCGGGTGCATGGTGCTCGGCCATGCGGAGCCAAAGCCGCAGCAACGGCGATGTGCGGCCCATCGTGGTGAACGTGTGCAATTTTGCCAAACCCGCCAAAGGTCAGCCCGCGCTTCTTTCCTATGATGACGCGCGCACGCTGTTCCACGAGTTCGGCCACGCGCTCCACCAGATGCTGTCGGATGTCACCTATGAAAGCATCAGCGGCACCTCGGTTGCACGCGACTTTGTAGAGCTGCCCAGCCAGCTTTATGAACACTGGCTCGAAGTGCCTGCCGTGCTCGCCGAATTCGCGCTTCATGCCGAAACAGGCGAGCCGATGCCGAGCGATCTTTTGAACCGCGTGCTGGCGGCTGCGACCTATGACACGGGGTTCCAGACGGTCGAGTATGTCTCATCCGCGCTGGTCGATCTTGCGTTCCACAATGGCGCGGCCCCCGCCGATCCGATGCAGAAACAGGCCGAAGTGCTCGAAGACATCGGGATGCCGCGTGCGATCCGTATGCGCCACGCCACTCCCCATTTCGCCCATGTGTTTGCGGGGGACGGATATTCGAGCGGGTATTACAGCTATATGTGGTCCGAGGTGATGGACGCCGACGCTTTTGCCGCTTTCGAAGAGGCGGGGGATCCTTTCGATCCCGCGCTTGCCGCGAAGCTGGAGGAGTTCATTCTCTCCAAGGGCGGCTCGCAGGATGCGGCCGAGCTTTACACACAATTCCGCGGGCGGCTTCCTGGTGTCGACGCGCTTCTCAAAGGGCGGGGGTTGCTCGACGCAGCCTGATCAGCGGCGATCGTCGTCGGGGTGGCGTTCCACCCCGATGGGGTCCTTGTGGATCATGACGTCCGCGCTTGGATAGGTGCTCACGATCTTGCGCCTAAGCGCCGCGCCGATAGCATGGGCGTCATCAAGGCTCTGGCTACCGTCAAGTTCGATGTGCATGTTCACAAAGACGCGGCTGCCCGCTTGTCGTGTCCTGAGGTCGTGAAACCCGTGCACGCCCGGAAAATCGTCGGTGATCTTGCCGATCCCGTCGATCATTTCCTCGTCGGCGGCGCGGTCCATCAGAGCATCCCAAGCTGTTTTGCCGATCTTGAAGGAGCCCGCAAACATCAGCGCGGCGGCCATAAGGGCCACAATGCTGTCGATGGTCCCGAGCCCGAAGCGGGACGAGACCCAGAGCGCGACAATCGCCCCCACATTCGGAACGAGATCGCCCACATAATGGAGCGAGTCAGCCGCAACGACCTTGTTGCCTGTTTTGCGCGCCACGAACCGTTGCCACAGCACCAAGCCAAAGGTGAGGAGGATCGAAAACACCATGACGGTGATCCCCGCGCCTTCGTCCGAAAGCGCACCTGCCTCGCCCGAAAGGAGCCGTTTGACCGCCACATAGGTGATCCAGCTCGCCGATCCCGCAATAAAGAGCGATTGGGCGAGAGCGGCAAGATCCTCGGCCGAGGTATGGCCGAAGGCATGGTCCTCGTCTGCGGGTTTGGCGGCGTAGCGGATCGCGATCAGTCCCCCGATCGACATCATCAGATCAAGCGCCGAGTCGGCAAGCGTGGCGGCAATCGCCACCGATCCCGTGAGCGAAAGCGCCCAGAGTTTCGCAAACACGAGGATCAGTGCGACTGCGACGGAAAACATCCCCGCCGACATGTTCAGGCGCGTGTGGTGTGCTTGGCTCATTGGCCTACTCTAGGATTTCGGGTCAGGAGACTGAAGGATTATTCCAGCACTTCTTCGGGGTCTACCCCCCAAATCGCCGATTTGGGCACCCAGCCGTCATAGCCGTCCGCATCGATCTCGCACCATGTCGGCGTGCAGCCTTTGAGACGTGCGATCACACCGCTTTCCAACAGGGCGATCTGGGTGCTGTCTTCGCTGGCGCGCGAAAAGACCGGCTGCATTTCTTCGTCAACGATGACAGTGCGCACACCCGACAAAAGCGTAAAGTGGATCCAGCCGCCAAGCCCCTCGCGGTCGACGACACGGCGCCAGTTCTCGAATTCGGCCACGACCTGAAGCGGCATGTCGCGGCGGGTGAAGATCCAGTCGATCCGATGCGAAAGCGAAGGCCCGCGCCGCACGTTCGCCTCGCCTGCCTTGAGCGAAACATAGCGCGGAAGCGGAAGGTTCGTGACCTCGCCGCGCACGATCTCCTGTGCGGGCAGCGGAGATGCGGCAAGTGCAAGAGCCAAGGCCAGCCAGCGAAGGAGGGTCGTCATAACAGATGCTTTCCGAAATCTAGTCTGCTCAATTGTCCAAGGGCGGCTTAGGTGCTCTTGTGCCTCGGTCATTGTCTTGGCAATCTGACACCAATGCAGTGATTTGCAAAGCAGCGGAGGGAAAATCATGTCAGGTAAACGTCTGAGTGTTGTCGTCACGCGACGCTTACCCGAACAGATCGAAGTCCGTCTCAAAGAGCTCTTCGATGTGCGCCTTCGTGATGACGACACGCCCTTGACCCGTGAACAACTCGTCGAGGCGATGCGCGGCTGCGATGTTCTTGTGCCCACCGTGACCGACAAGATCGACAATCCGATGCTTGCCGCAGCGGGGGACCGGCTCAAGCTCATCGCAAACTACGGGGCAGGGGTCGACCATATCGACGTTGGCACCGCCCGTCAGCGCGGAATACATGTTTCAAATACTCCGGGCGTGATGACCGAGGATACGGCGGATATGGCGATGGCCCTCATCCTTGCCGTCACCCGCCGCATCCCCGAGGGGCTTGCTCTCATGCAATCGGGCGAATGGGGCGGATGGGCCCCCACTGCAATGCTTGGCGGGCGGATTGCGGGGCGCCGCTTGGGGATTCTCGGGATGGGCCGGATCGGTCAGGCGGTCGCCCGCCGCGCGCAGGCCTTCGGTATGACCGTGCATTATCACAACCGCAAACGTCTTCGCCCCGAGGCCGAGGAGAAAGTCGGCGCGACCTATTGGGAGAGCCTCGACCAGATGGTCTCGCGCGTTGACGTGCTGTCGATCAACTGCCCGCATACGCCGAGCACTTTCCACCTTATGAATGCGCGTCGTCTCAAGCTGATGAAGCCGAGCGCCGTGATCGTGAACACCAGCCGCGGCGAGGTGATCGACGAAAACGCTTTGACACGCATGCTCCGCGCGGGAGAGATCGCGGGTGCAGGGCTTGATGTCTTCGAACACGGGACCGAATTCAATCCGCGCCTGCGCGAGTTGCCCAATGTGGTGCTCTTGCCGCATATGGGCTCGGCCACGGTCGAGGGGCGTCTGGAGATGGGCGAAAAGGTGATGATCAACATCCGCACCTTTGCTGACGGGCACCGTCCGCCCGATCTTGTCGTCCCGTCGATGTATTGAGCAAAGGACGCTTTGATGACCCCGACCATATGTCTTGAGTGGCTTGCGGACGCCGATCGCAGCATTCCCTTGCCCGCCTATCAGACAGGAGGTGCAGCGGGGGCCGATGTCTGCGCCAATTTCCCCACCGATCAAAGGGAAGGCGTCACACTGGAGCCGGGGGCGCGGGTCCTTGTCCCGACGGGGCTGCGGATGGAAATTCCCGAAGGCTACGAGGTGCAGGTGCGGCCGCGTTCGGGGCTTGCACTCAAGCACGGGATTACCCTTCCCAATACGCCGGGCACGATCGACAGCGATTATCGCGGACCCTTGGGGGTTATCGTGATGAATGCTGGGTCCGAGCCGTTCCATATCGCCCATGGCGACCGCATCGCCCAGCTTGTCGTCGCGCCCGTGCTACAAGCCCGTTTCGAAATCACCGAAGGTCTGAGTGAAACCCAGCGCGGTGCGGGCGGTTTCGGCTCTACGGGGGTCAGATCGTGATCCTCGTCGGCGCGATGGTCCTAGCGCTTTGGGGCATCGGTATGCTCATGGGCGCCCCGAAAAAGGCGCGTTGGGTCATGATCTCGATCCTGATGGTCGGGGTCATTCTTGTTCAAATCACCTTTATCGAAGGCCATCCCCTCCGCGAAGCCACAGGCGGTGATGTGCGTTTTTGGGCGCTATTGATCGGCTTTGCGGTGATCATCGCGGGCTATCGCTGGCTTCTGACCAAGCTCAAGGCAAAAGCCAAAGCGGAAGCAACCACCCCGATTCAAACGGGGACCTTCTCGGAAACCGAAATCAACCGCTATGCGCGGCACATGATCATGCGCGAGATCGGCGGTCAGGGGCAGAAAAAGCTCAAGGAAGCCAAGGTTCTGGTGATCGGGGCAGGGGGGCTTGGCTCGCCCGCGCTTCTCTATCTTGCGGCGGCGGGCGTTGGAACCATCGGGATCGTCGATGATGACGAGGTCGAAGGCTCGAACCTTCAGCGCCAAGTGATCCACGCCGACAGCCGCATCGGGATGCCCAAGGTGTTCTCGGCGGAAACCGCGATGAAGGACATCAATCCGTTTATCACCGTGAAACCCTATCAGCGCCGCTTGACCGAAAAGGATGCAGAGGCGCTGATCGGCGAGTATGACATCGTTCTCGACGGGACGGATAACTTTGCGACGCGGTATCTCGTCAACCGTATCTGTGCCGAGCTCGGCAAGCCTTTGGTTGCGGCTGCGATGACGCAATGGGAAGGCCAGATCAGCCTCTATGATCCCGCCAATGGAGCGCCGTGTTACGAATGCGTCTTCCCCGAAGCACCTGCGGATGGATTGGTTCCGACCTGTGCGCAGGCGGGCGTGCTCGGCCCGTTGCCGGGGGTGATCGGATCACTCATGGCCACCGAAGCGGTCAAAGCTATCGTGGGCGCGGGCGAAGGGTTGCGCGGAAGGCTCTTGATTTATGATGCGCTTTACGCAGAGCCACGCGTGCTCAGGACCAAGCGGCGCGAAGATTGCCCCGCTTGCAGCAAGGCTCACTGACCCCGATTGTGGCGCGGTCTTTGGCCCTCTGGCCGTCGTGGTTTGGGCGCTGAAGCGGCTTTCGGTGTCAGCATCGCTTCTTTGACCTCGTATTCTCCGACATCGAGATCGGCCACGGTATAGGGCCCGATCGACCAGCGGATGAGGCGTAGGGTCGGAAAACCGATGGCGGCCGTCATGCGCCGCACCTGACGGTTCCGTCCCTCCGCGATGGTCAACTCGATCCATTGATCGGGAATCGATTTACGGTATCTGACGGGCGGATCACGCTCCCAGATGCTTGGCGGATCGATGAGACGCGCTTTGGCGGGGCGGGTCGGCCCATCATTCAGCGTCACCCCGCGCCGCAACGGGTCCAGATCGGCATCTGTCGGCGCGCCTTCGACCTGCGCCAGATAGGTCTTTTCGGTCGCGAACCGTGGATTCGAATATTGCGCCTGAAGCCGACCGTCATCCGTCAAAAGCATCAACCCCTCGCTGTCGCGATCAAGACGACCAGCGGGATAGACCCCCTTGATCTTGATATAGTCGGAAAGCGTCGCGCGCGGTGTCGGATTTTTGGTATCCGTGAACTGCGAGAGAACGTCGAAGGGTTTGTTGAAAAGAACGAGTTTGGCCATATCGCCTTGTAGCGCAGCCTCTCAAGGCAGGCGAGAAAAGAATACAGCGCGGAAAATGATCAAAAAACCCATGAGAATAAGGGGTTTGATCAAATTCATGCGGGCAAAGGGAAAAATTTTTCCGCGATGAAAATTTCCTCTTGAAACGAGTCGGTATTTGCCCCAAATGCGCGTTTTATAGACGCCAACGCACGCGCCTCTGGCCGGTAAAGCAGTCCCGCTGAACGTGTTTACGTAGCGACGGTAACGTCTCCTTTTGGAACTGTTTGGCCTTTGGCCCGTCTGATGGAGATGACCATGACGACTGCGAGCTTCGCTTCGGCGAAAACCGAATCCCTGTCTTTTGACGCTTCCCGTCTCGACCAATATGTCGCGGCCCACGACTTTGATCGTCCGACCCTTGTGATCGACGTGGACCGTGTCGAACAGCAGTATCACGCGCTCAAGGCAGGTCTTGGCCGCGCCGACATCCACTATGCCGTCAAGGCGAATCCCGCTGTCGAAGTGATCGAGCGCCTTGTGCAGCTCGGTTCGCATTTCGACGCCGCCTCGCGCCCCGAGATTGAAATCTGCCTGTCGCAGGGTGCAAAGCCGCACCAGATTTCTTTTGGCAATACGATCAAGCGTCCCTCGGATATCGTTTGGGCCTTTAACGCAGGGATCACGCTCTTTGCGGCCGACGCCGACGAAGAGCTCTACAAAATCGCCGAGCATGCGCCGGGGAGCGATGTCTATATCCGTCTCATCGTAGAAGTGTCTCAGGCCGATTGGCCGCTCACCCGCAAGTTCGGTTGCGACCGTGATACGGCTCTGCGTCTGTGCGATCTTGCCAAGGAGCTTGGCCTCAATCCTGTGGGCTTCTCGTTCCATGTCGGCTCGCAAACCCGTCAGGCCGCCATGTGGGAGCCTTCGCTCGAAGCGCTGGCCGAGATCTGGCACGCCGCCAAGGCTGCGGGTCATGACCTCACCCTTCTCAACATCGGCGGCGGTTTCCCCGCTTTCTATGATGAAGAGATTCAGGCGCCGACCGACTATGCCGCTGCCGTTATGGAGCTTGTCATCGCCAAGTTCGGCGAAGTCGAACGCATCATGGCCGAGCCTGGTCGCGGTATGGTTGCCGAAGCAGGCGTGATCGTGTCCGAAGTTCTGCTTGTCTCGCGCAAGTCGGACCGCGACATGCACCGCTGGGTTTACCTCTCGATCGGTCGTTTCTCGGGTCTTGCCGAAACCGAAGGCGAGGCGATCCGCTACAAGTTCGAAACCCCGCGTGACGAAGACGCGATGGGTCCCTGCATCATGGCGGGTCCGTCCTGCGACAGCGCCGACGTGCTCTATGAAAAGCGCCCGATGCCGCTTCCGCTCACGCTCAAGGCAGGGGACCGCGTGCTCATCCGCAACACGGGTGCCTATACGTCGACCTATAGCTCGGTCTGCTTCAACGGCTTCCCTCCGCTCGACGTGGTTTGCATTTAACCACCCAAGCATCAAAGCGGCACACTGTATACCACTGTGTGCCGCTAAGTCTTTATAAAGACTAATTTTTTATCTTGAACGATCGGTCTATCCGATTAGAGTGCACCCACCTTATTGATGGCTGCGCTATGACCCCGATAGAAGATCACCCCCTCCGTTATTCGCTCGTCAACGAGCTTCATGCGCGGCCTTTCCCGTCGATGAAGGCACCGGGGCGCGCGGCTTATCTTGCGATAAAACCAGCACAAAATGCCGCCGAGCGGGATCGGGATGCCGAGCGGGCCCATCTGATCGACCTTCTCGATCGGTTCGGTGCGTCGCACCCGCAACCGGGCGCCACCCATTATTTCGGGCAAATCGGCAAATACATGCTGAAATGGGAGAGCCACACCGAGTTCGTGACCTATACGATCATCGGTGACGGCGTGGCCGAACGCCCCTTTGACGCCGCAACCTTCGAGGTGTTCCCCCAAGACTGGCTCAATGCGGCTCCAGGAACGCGGATCACTTCGGCACTTATCCGTGTCGAACCGCTAACCGACGACCGTCAGATCGAGCCCAAGATCGAAGACTGGTTCGTTCCCGAAAGCCTTGCCATCAGCCGTGTGCTCGAGGACGAATTGGTGATCGCTTCGGATTTTCGCATCGACCCCAAGGGGCACATGCGGTTCGCGATCTTTGCCCGCCCCGAAACAGGAGAGCGTCGCATCGGCCGCGTGATGCAGCGCCTTTGCGAGATCGAGACCTATAAATCCATGTCGATGCTCGGGCTGGCCCGCGTGCGCGACATGGGGCCGACAATGAATCAGCTTGAGGACAGGTTGACCAAACTTGTGCAGGGCATGGCGGACGAGGCGATCCAACCCGCCGAAACCCTTCATCAACTGCTCGAAGTCTCTGCCCAGCTTGAAGGGTTGATTGCGCGCTCGAGCTTTCGGTTCGGGGCAACGACGGCCTATGAATTGATTGTAAACCAGCGGATCGAAGTGCTCCGTGAAGAGCGGTTCGAAGGGCGACAGACCTTTGCCGAGTTCATGCTCCGCCGTTATGATCCCGCGATGCGCACTGTCAAATCCTCGGAAGTGCGGCTCAAAGCCATGTCGGATCGGGCGATCCGTGCGGGTGATTTGCTCCGAACCCGCGTCGACGTTGAACGCTCCGCCCAGAACCAGGCGCTTCTGACCAGTATGGACCGTCGCTCCGATCTTCAGCTCAGGCTCCAGAAAACGGTCGAGGGTCTATCGGTCGTCGCGATCAGCTATTATGCACTCAACCTAGTGCTTTATATGTTGGGTCCGATCGAAAAGGCCTTTGATATTCCCAAGTATTATATCGCGGCAGCGGCCACGCCTGTGGTTGTTCTTGCGGTCTGGCTGATGCTCAGACGCATACATAAACATATGGAATAGGTGGTATTGCTCCTTGGCGTGGGATGCGTGAGACTGCACGCAATCCATAAACCCCGAGGTGCACCCATGCCGATCAAGAACAGCTTTGCCGAACGACTTCCCGAGATTGCGGGGTGGCGTCGGCATTTGCATGAGAACCCCGAGATTCTCTTTGAGGTGCACAAAACGGCGGCCTTCGTAGAAGAGCGTCTGCGTGCCTTTGGCTGTGATGAGGTCGTCACGGGTCTTGGACGCACGGGCGTTGTCGGTGTCATCAAGGGGAAAACCGATACCAAGGGTGCCGTGATCGGTCTGCGAGCCGATATGGACGCACTCCCCATTCACGAGGAAACCGGCCTTCCCTATGCGTCCAAAACGCCGGGGGCCATGCATGCTTGCGGTCATGACGGGCATACGGCGATGCTTTTGGGGGCAGCGCAGTATCTGTGCGATACGCGCCAGTTCAACGGCACGGTCGTGGTGATCTTCCAGCCCGCAGAAGAGGGCGGCGGCGGAGGGCGCGAGATGTGCGCCGATGGCCTTATGGATCGCTTCGGAATTCAGGAAGTGTATGGGATGCACAATTGGCCGGGGGTTCCCATGGGCACTTTTGCCATTCGCGCAGGGTCCTTTTTCGCCTCTACCGACCAGTTCAAGATCGTGATCAAGGGGCGGGGCGGCCATGCTGCGAAACCGCATGATACTGTCGATCCGATTGTCATGTCGGCACAGATTGTGACTGCGCTCCAGACGATTGCCAGCCGCAATGTCGATCCCGTCGATCAGGTGGTGGTTTCTGTGACCTCGATCGAAAGCAGTTCGACCGCGTTCAACGTCATCCCGCAGCTTGTGACGATCAAAGGCACAGTGCGCGCGATGACCAAAGAGACGCGAAAGTTTGCCGAAGAGCGTTTGACCGCCCTCGCGCGGACCACGGCGCTCGCTTTTGGCGGCGAGGCAGAGGTGAATTACTTCCACGGGTATCCCGTCATGGTAAACCATCCCGAACAGACGGAATTCGCGGCCCATGTCGCAACCAAAGTGTCCGGCAGTTGCGCCGAAGCCCCGATGATCATGGGCGGCGAAGACTTTGCCTATATGCTCGAAGAGCGTCCGGGGGCCTATATCCTTGTCGGAAACGGCGAAACGGCGATGGTCCATCACCCTGAATACAACTTCAACGACGAGGTTATTCCTGCCGGTTCGAGCTGGTGGGTCGGGCTTGCCGAAGAACGGATGCCGATCGAACAAGCCTAAGCGAGGATCAGCCGCCCGTGTGGGACATGTGGCGGCTCATCTTCCCCTGAACATCCTGACGCGAATAATCGAAGTCGTGGCCCTTGGGCTTGAGCGCGATGGCGCGGCGGATGGCGTCCTCGATATGGGCGGGATCTTCCGAGGCGCGGAGCGGCGCGCGGAGGTCCGAATGACCCTCCTGACCGAGACAGGTGTAAATCTCGCCTGTGCAGGTGATCCGCACACGGTTACAGCTTTCGCAGAAATTATGGGTGAGCGGGGTGATAAATCCGATCTTCTGCCCCGTTTCCTCGAGCCTGACATAGCGGGCAGGCCCGCCAGACCGCTCGTCCGTGTCCCGAACCGTGTAGCGTTCCGCAAGGCGGGCGCGCAGGTCCGAGAGCGCCCAGTATTGCCCGAGACGGTCCTCGTTGCCGATGTCGCCCATCGGCATGACCTCGATAAAGGTCAGATCCAGATCGCGGCTTGCGCACCATTCGGTGAGCGAGAAGAGCTCGTCTTCGTTGAACCCCTTGAGTGCAACGGTGTTGATTTTCACCCGAAGCCCCGCCTCCTGCGCGGCGTCGATCCCTTTGAGAACCTGAGGTAGGCGGCCCCAACGAGTGATGTCGGCGAACTTCTGCTCGTCCAGCGTATCAAGCGAAACGTTGATACGGCGCACTCCCGCAGAGGCGAGGTCTTGGGCATATTTGGCGAGTTGGGAGCCGTTCGTTGTGACGGTCAGCTCTTTGAGTGCCCCGCTTTCAAGGTGGCGGGACATCGAACGGAAGAACGTCATGATATCGCGGCGAACCAGCGGTTCCCCCCCTGTAATCCGAAGTTTTTCAACGCCGAGATTAACGAAGGCCGAGCACAGCCGATCCAGTTCCTCAAGCGTCAGAAGGTCCTTTTTGGGAAGGAACGTCATATTCTCGGACATGCAATAGACGCAGCGGAAATCGCAGCGATCCGTCACCGAGACGCGAAGATAGCGGATGGCCCGCTGAAAAGGATCAACCAGAGTTGGGGTCATAGAGCGAACCTAGGAGTCGCTCTCCACTTCGGCAAGGGCCATTCGGAGAGTTGTCAGAGGTTTCGCACCAAAGTAGCGTGTAAGTATGAAACACATCTCGCTCATACCTCTTTTGATTGTGGCGCCTTTGCTAGCGGCCTGTTCGTCTCCTTCGCTTTCTCGGTTCGGCCCGAGCGAAGGCGCTGCACCTGTCTTTGGGGCACCCGAGGCGGTTTCGGTGCAAACGCTCGACCCCACACCTGCGCCCGAGCCTCCGAAATCCGCGCGCACCGCCGCTGAATTTGACACCACAAGCCAAGAGGACAGAGAGGCCGCGCTGGCCAAGCCTGTGAATGCGGAAGCCGAACTCGGAACGACTTTGGCCACGCTCGGATCGCCCGCCGATCCCGGGATCTGGCTCAAGACGCCGCTAGTGGACGAGCTGGTGATGGGACGCGTGCTCTACAAGGGCGCTTCGGTGAACCTCGAGCTGCGCCCCTCGGGCGGGGCACAAGGATCAGGCAGCCAGATCAGCCTTGCCGCTATGCGGCTTCTCGATGCTCCGCTCACGGGGATCATCGAACTCAACGTCTTTTCAGGGGGTTAGTCCTTGAGCTGACGCAGCGCTTCTTTGCGGGCAAAGGCTTTCATCCGCGGGCCGTAGTCCGCGATAAAGGCTTTGACGCGCTCGGGGTCGCGCTTGCCCAGATCCCGCAGCCACCACCCGATGGCCTTTTGGATGAACCACTCGCGGTCGTCCACATACCCCGCCGCCCAAGACAGGATACGCTCGCGCGCCGCGATCTCTTCGGGTTTGGGGTGGGTGATCTTGGTCCAAGGGAGCGTCATGACAAGCACCGCTCGGCGCGACCACATATGCGGGGAGACGGTCCACGGTTCGATCTCGTCCAATCGCGTCGGATCAGCGCTCAGGCGCTTTTGGCCCGCGATGGCGACATGATCGGCAATCGCCCAAGCGTCGAAGTCGGGCACCCAGGACTTGATCAACTCCCATGCGGCCGTGTCGTCGGGTCGGATACGGGCTTGGGTCAGAAGTTTCGCCGCTGCGATGCGTGCCTCGTGGATGTTGGTGGCCCAGAGCGCAGATGCGAGCTCTAGTCGTTCCTCGAGAGTGCATGCCGCGCGCCATTCCTTGGTGAGATCGTCGATCTGGGGATTGCTCACGCCGAGATAGGGGCGCTCCACCTTGTGATAGGCAAGTAGCTCGGGTGCCTTTTCCGCGTCGGCGAGTGCTTCGAGTGCGGTTAGCGCTTGGTCGATGTTCACCGAGGTTGCTCCAGTTTCCATGTCAGATGGGCGCGAACGGCGGGCCATTCGCTTGCGATGATCGAATAGACAACCGTGTCCCGCAGCGATCCGTCCGCCATGACCATATGCGAGCGCAGAACGCCGTCCATTTTCGCGCCCAAGCGCTCAATGGCGGCGCGGCTCTGATGGTTCATGAAGTGGGTTCGGAATTCCACCGCAATGCAGCCCAAAGTGTCGAAGGCATGGGCAAGGAGAAGACGCTTTGCTTCGGTGTTGAGAGGGCTGCGCTGGACGGATTTGCGATACCACGTGGACCCGATCTCGACGCGTTTATTGGTGGCATCGATGTTCATATAGGTGGTCATACCCACAGCCTTGCCATCAGGCGTGCAGATCGCGAAGGGGAGCATGGAACCGGTCGCCTGAAGTCCGAGACGGCGCTCGATTTCAGCAGGGACGCCTTCGGGCGAAGGGACGCTCGTATACCAAAGCCGCGACAGGTCGCCGTCCGCAGAGGCTTCGGCCAGATCAGCGGAGTGGTCACGGCTCAGAGGGCAAAGACGAACGTGCTTTCCCTCAAGCGTGACGGGGGTGGGCCAGCTCATAGATAGTCCTCGATGCCTGTCGGCTTTCCGTCGATGGTTTTGGTGTTTTTCTCGGCCCAATAGGCTTTGATCCCCTCGCGGCCCTTGGTTTCGGTCCATGTGCCGAGCGTGGCGCGTTCGTCTTTGAAATCGAAATAGGGCACCTGATACCCGCATGAACTCTGGACCAGATCGACATCCATTACAAAGATATTGCGTGCCCCGTCGTGGGCGGGGAAAAGCGCATCGAGCGCGGCCCAATCCGCATCCCCGTCATGCACGGCGCGGGCCCTGCCATAGGCCCGAAGGATCAGGGGACGCGTTTCAAAGCCGCACCACATGACGGTCATGCGCGCATTCTCGAGAAGGTGGCCCGCCGTTTCGTTGCCGCTGCCTGTGATATTGCGCCAGACGAGTTGAGTGTCGCCCGTCACACGAAGCGAGTCCCCGCCCTTTGGCGAGAGGTTCACGCGGCCTTCATTGGCTGCAGTCGCAACGAAATAGATGTGCTGCGCCGCGATAAAGCTGCGGTGATCCTCGGAAAAGGCAGGGAACTGTTTGGCCATTATTCCACCGTTACCGATTTGGCGAGGTTGCGTGGCTGATCGACATCGGTGCCTTTGGCAACGGCCGTGTAATAGGCGATGAGCTGGGCAGGGATCGCGTAGAGGATCGGTGCAAGCATGTCGGGCACTTCGGGCATGGTGAGGGTCTCCCACGTGCCTTCGCCGGCTTCTGCGATGCCTTTCTTGTCCGAAACCAAAAGCACCTTGCCGCCGCGGGCCATGACCTCTTGCATGTTGGACACGGTCTTTTCGAAGAGCGCGTCGCGCGGGGCCATGACGATCACGGGGACGTTCTGGTCCACGAGAGCGATGGGCCCGTGCTTGAGCTCGCCCGAGGCATAGGCTTCGGCGTGGATGTAGCTGATCTCCTTGAGTTTCAGCGCGCCTTCCATGGCGATGGGATACATCTGGCCGCGACCGAGGAAGAGAATATCACGGGCCTCGGCAAGCTTGTGAGACACCGCTTCACAGGCGCTTTCGATGCCGAGGGCGATGTTCAGGATGCCGGGGAGCGCCCGTAGATCATCAAGTCGCTGTGCCAATTCATCTGGCGTTAGGCGACCCTTTTGCGCAGCAGCTTCGAGCACGAGAATGGCAAGCGTTGTCAGCTGACACGTGAACGCCTTGGTTGATGCCACGCCGATTTCGGTGCCTGCATGGATGAGCATGGCAAGGTCGCTTTCGCGGGCGATGGAGCTTTCGGGGACGTTGACGACCGACAGGATGCTGTCGGCATGGGCGCGGCAATAGCGAAGCGCGGCGAGCGTGTCGGCGGTTTCGCCCGACTGGCTCACGAAGAGCGCGGCGGTGCCTTTGGAAATCGGCGGTTCGCGATAGCGGAATTCCGAGGCAACGTCGACGTCGACGGGGATGCCCGCGATCTGCTCGAACCAGTATTTCGCAACGACACAGGCGTAATAGGCCGTGCCGCAAGCGACCATGGTCAACCGCTCGATCTTGGTGAAATCAACGCCGGGAGCAGGGAGCTCGATCGTTGCGCCGTTGAGATAATGGTGCATGGCATTGGTGGTCACGGTCGGCTGCTCCGCGATTTCCTTGGCCATGTAGTGTTTGTAGCCGCCCTTATCGATGGTCGCGGCGTCGATCTGGACCTTGCGCAGTTCTCGGTTTGCAAGAGCTCCGTTGATGTCGACAATCTCCAGCGAAGTGCGGGTGATGACAGCGCAATCGCCCTCTTCGAGATAGGTGATCTGGTTGGTCATCGGCGCAAGCGCGATCGCGTCCGAGCCGACGAACATCTCGCCGTTGCCGTGACCGATGGCGAGAGGGGAGCCTTTGCGGGCGGCCACAAGAAGGTCTTCTTCGCCCTCGAAGAGGAAGCAAAGCGCATAGGCCCCTTCGAGACGGGCAATGGTTTGCTTGGCAGCGTCGACAGGGGCGTTGCCCTGACGCAGGAAATATTCGGTGAGGAGCGCGACGGTTTCCGTATCGGTGTCGGTCTCATACCCGATGCCGTTTTCGGCAAGAAACGCGCGCAGCTCGCGGAAATTCTCGATGATACCATTGTGGACCACGGCCACTTTGCCCGCGCGGTGCGGGTGCGCGTTCTTGACCGAAGCCGCGCCATGTGTGGCCCAGCGGGTGTGGCCGATGCCGGACTTGCCGAAAAGCGGCTGGTGCACGAGCGTGTCGGAAAGGTTCACAAGCTTGCCGACAGCGCGGCGACGGTCGAGCACACCCTCTTGAACGGTGGCGATACCTGCGCTGTCATAGCCGCGATACTCGAGACGCTTGAGCGCCTCGACAAGGATCGGTGCGACTTCGTTATTTCCAAGGACCCCTACAATACCACACATAATTAGGCTCCAGACTGCTTGTTTTGCTTCATTTGCTTTAACTTTTCGAACATCCGCACAGCGAGGCCGTCTTTGTTCGTTTGTTTGACCCGACCGATGGAAAGCGCCCCGTCGGGCACGTCCGAGGTCACGATTGTGCCCGTTGCAGTCATCGCATTATTGCCCACCGTCACCGGTGCGACGAGCATCGTGTTCGAGCCGATGAAGACGTTCTTGCCGATGGTCGTCTTGTGTTTGAAGACGCCGTCATAGTTGCAGGTGATCGTGCCTGCGCCGATGTTGGTGCCTGCTCCGATTGCCGCGTCCCCGATGTAGGTGAGGTGGTTGACCTTGGCGCCTTCGTCCACGATGGCGTTCTTGATCTCGACAAAGTTGCCGATGTGCACGTCCTCGGCGAGTTCCGCGCCGGGGCGCAGACGGGCAAAGGGACCAACGGTCGCGCCGCGGCTCACATGGCACCCTTCGAGATGCGAAAAGGCGCGGATGGTGGCCGAGGATTCGATGGTGACTTCGGGACCGAAGACGACATTCGGCTCGATGATCGTATCGCGACCGATGACGGTGTCATGGGCGAAATATACGGTCTCGGGTTCATAGAGCGTGACGCCGTCTTCCATGGCTGCATTGCGAGCGATGGTCTGGAAGAGTGCTTCGGCTTGGGCAAGTTGCGCACGGGTGTTGACGCCAAGAGTTTCGGCCTCGTCACACCGCACCACAGCGGCCCGAAGCCCCCGCGAGCGCGCAATCCCCACAATGTCGGTGAGATAGTATTCGCCGGACGCATTCTCGTTGCCCACCGCGTCGATCAGGTTAAACAGAACTGTAGCATCGGCTGCAATAACGCCGGAATTACAGAGCGTTATGGCGCGTTCCTCGTCCGAAGCGTCCTTGAATTCGACGATCGCTTCAAGGGCGTCACCCTTGGTGATCAGTCGCCCGTATCGACCCGGATCTGCGGCTTCGAAGCCAAGCACGACCACGGCATTTTCCTTGCGGGCCTCGATCATCGCCTCGATGGTTTCAGGGCGGATAAAGGGGGTGTCGCCATAGAGCACGATGGCATCGCCTTCGACACCGTCGAGCGCAGCGCGCGCCTGAGCGACGGCATGGGCGGTGCCCAGTTGCTCTTCCTGAAGAACCACTTCCGCATCGGGGTCATAGGCTTTGACGGCCTTCTCGACCAGCTCTGCGCCATGGCCTGCAACGACCACAGTCTTGACGGGGTCCAGGGCCTGTCCCGACTTCATCGCATGCACGACGAGAGGGGCACCTGCGATTTTGTGGAGAACTTTGGGAAGATCGGAATTCATCCGCGTGCCCATGCCCGCGGCCAAGATAATAAGGGAAATACTCATCGGTGCCTCAACAATTCTTGCGCCGTTCTTACCTGAAAGTAGCGTTTGCGCAACCACAGAGGGGTTCACAACAGTTTTCGGATCGTTACACCCTTGGTGTGGAAACCCGAAGGAGCGCAAATGCGGACTGTGATCTTTGATCTTGATGGAACCTTGGCCGACACCAGCTTTGACCTGATCGAAGCGGCCAACGCTTGTTTTCGGGGCTTGGGGCTCGGCGATCTTCTCGATCCCGTCGCGGATGGGCCTGTTGCTCTCAAAGGGGGCAAAGCGATGCTGACGCTCGGGTTCGAACGAAGCGGCACGCATGGCGCCGAAGAGGTCGACCGCCAGCATCCCGTTTTGCTTGAGCATTACAAAGCGAACATCAATCGCCATACCTTCTTTTTCGACGGAGCGATGGAGGCGGTCCGCACGCTCAAGGCCAAGGGCACGAAGGTCGGTATCTGCACCAACAAACCCGAAGCGCTCGCCCTTCAGCTTCTGACCGAGATGGGGGTGCTGGGTGAATTCCATTCGCTGATCGGGGCCGATACCTTGCCCGTGCGCAAACCCGATCCGCTCCCCTATCAAGAGGCGGTCAAGCGGGCAGGGGGCGTTGTCGAGCGTTCGCTGATCGTGGGGGACACGACGACCGATCTCTATACCTCTCACGCGGCGGGGGTGCCTTGTGTTCTTGTGACCTTCGGGCCTTCGGGCGCGGGCGCGAGGATGCTCGAGTGTGCGGCACATATCGATCATTTCGACGCGCTGCCCGAAGTGGTCGAGCGGCTCCTTCCCTGATCCGACTCGAATCGTAAATCCTGCACACAGCAACGGCGGTTCCGCGTCTCTTGCGCTCTTGGCCTCGGGCGAGGCATCGCCTTTGGCGGCCTTCGGTGAAAAAACCGAGCGAAAAGCCGTGAGAACCGCTCTCGCTTGGTTGACCCTCTCAATGCACGAGGGTAAAGCCTTGGCAAACCAACGGACCCGTGCCCTTTTGGCGCATGTCCCTTGCGAAAGGAATTGTCGTGGAAGAAATGCTTCGCGAATATCTCCCAATCATCATCTTTTTGGGGCTCGCCATTGTTTTGGGTGCGATTCTGATCCTTGCTGCGATCGTCGTCGCTGTTCGTAACCCCGATCCCGAAAAGGTTTCGGCGTATGAATGTGGATTTAACGCCTTTGATGACGCGCGGATGAAATTCGACGTGCGCTTCTATCTCGTCTCGATCCTCTTCATCATCTTCGATCTCGAAGTGGCTTTCCTCTTCCCTTGGGCGGTTGCCTTCCAGGATGTGAGCATGGTCGGTTTCTGGTCGATGATGGTGTTCCTTGCCGTTCTCACGATCGGCTTTGCATATGAATGGAAGAAGGGAGCTCTCGAATGGGAGTGATGACCGGCGCAAACACGGCTGGTGTCGACAAGGAAGTCGTCACCCAAGAGCTGAACCGCGAGCTTCAGGACAAGGGCTTCCTCGTCACTTCGACCGCGGACATGATCAACTGGGCGCGCACCGGCTCGCTCCACTGGATGACCTTTGGTCTTGCATGCTGCGCCGTCGAGATGATGCACACCTCGATGCCGCGCTATGACCTCGAGCGTTTCGGCACTGCGCCGCGCGCTTCCCCGCGCCAGTCGGACCTCATGATCGTTGCAGGCACGCTCACCAACAAGATGGCCCCTGCGCTGCGTAAGGTTTACGACCAGATGCCTGAGCCGCGTTATGTGATCTCGATGGGTTCCTGCGCAAACGGCGGCGGCTATTACCACTATTCCTATTCGGTGGTGCGGGGCTGTGACCGTATCGTTCCTGTGGACGTTTACGTTCCTGGGTGCCCCCCGACGGCTGAGGCTCTGCTTTACGGTATCCTCCAGCTCCAGCGCAAAATCCGCCGCACCGGCACGATCGTTCGCTAAGGAGAGAAGACATGTCTGACGCACTTAACGAACTCGGCGCGCTTCTCGAACTCAAGCGCAATGACGCGGTCCTCGGTTACGAGGTGTCCTTTGGCGAGCTGACCGTCGATGTCGCGCCTGCCCATCTTGTGGCGTTCGTGGAATTCCTCAAGGCCGACAGCAATTGCCAGTTTTCGTCGCTTGTCGACATCACGGCGGTTGACTATCCGGGCCGCGCCAAGCGCTTCGACGTGGTTTACCACTTCTTGTCGATGTATCAGAACCACCGCATCCGTCTTCGCGTCTCTGTGCGTGAAGAGGATATGGTGCCTTCGATCGTCGAGGTTCACCCTTCGGCCAACTGGTTCGAGCGTGAAGTCTTCGATATGTTCGGTATCCTTTTCTCGGGCCATCCCGACCTGCGCCGCATTCTGACGGATTATGGTTTCCGCGGGTATCCGCTCCGCAAGGACTTCCCGACCACCGGCTACACCGAAGTTCGCTATGACGAAGCGCAAAAGCGCGTTGTCTACGAACCCGTCAAGCTGGTTCAGGAATACCGTCAGTTCGACTTTATGAGCCCGTGGGAAGGTGCCGAATACATCCTCCCCGGTGACGACAAGGCCAAGGCCTGATCCGATGACCGCTCAAACCCTCCTTTACTGTGTAGGCGCGACAAAGGCAGGCACGTCCTGGCTTTACCGCGTTCTGCACGATCATCCGGAGTGCAAACTCCGTGATGTGAAGGAGGCGCATTATTGGGACACCATGGGTCCCAAGATGCAGGCGAACCAGACCGCTGCTTTCGACCGCCGCATTGCCGAATTCACGATGATGCAGGTGCGTGCCGAAGTGAACGGCAACACCGCACGCGCCGAGAATCTTGCGCTCCAGATCGACGAACTCGCCCGTCTGCGTGACGTGATCGCGGCAAGCCGTTCGGATGACGCGGCCTATTGGGAGTGGCTGTCGCGTGATGCGGAAGGGGCCAAGCTCATTGCCGATATGACCCCGAGCTATGCTCTGGTGAACGGTGATATGCTCAAGCGCATGCTGGCGCTGCGCCCCGTGACCAAGGTCGTCTATCTGATCCGCGACCCGCTTGCCCGTCTGTGGAGCCATGTGCGCATGACCGTGACCCGCTCGGACGATGACAGTGACGCAAGCTTTGACGAACGCTCGAACGCTGTTCTGGCTTCGGTGATCCGCGAAGGCGCACAGAAACACATTACCAAGCGCGGTGATTATGCCGCCGTGATCGAGAAGCTGCGCCGCATTGTGCCTGCATCCGATCTGATGATCGAATTTGCCGAGAACCTCTTTACCGCAGAAGGGTGGGCCCGTATGTGCCGCTTTCTCGGGATTACGGACCTCGGCGTAGACCAGACCCGTAAAGTGCACGAGGGCAATCGCGCCCGCCTGCACGAGGATTTGGCCGTAGAAGCGGTCAGGTTCTTGAAAGATCAATACGAATGGGTGGCAAAACATGTCGCCCCCCTGCCGCAAGAGTGGCAGGCCAACCTTGCGAGGGTACGCGCATGATGGATGGTGCAAAAGGCTTCGAAGACGCTCTGACGGGCGAACAGAAGATCCGCAACTTCAACATCAACTTTGGTCCGCAGCACCCTGCGGCGCACGGCGTTTTGCGTCTCGTGCTGGAGCTCGACGGCGAGATCGTAGAGCGTTGCGATCCGCACATCGGTCTGCTTCACCGCGGCACCGAAAAGCTGATGGAGAGCCGCACCTATCTCCAGAACTTGCCCTATTTCGACCGCCTCGACTATGTGGCGCCGATGAACCAGGAGCATGCTTGGTGTCTTGCGATCGAGCGTCTGACGGGCACCGTGGTGCCGCGCCGCGCCTCGCTCATCCGTGTGCTTTACTCGGAAATCGGCCGCGTTTTGAACCACCTTCTGAACGTCACCACTCAGGCTATGGACGTTGGTGCCTTGACGCCGCCGCTCTGGGGCTTCGAAGAGCGTGAAAAGCTCATGATTTTCTATGAGCGTGCTTGCGGTGCGCGTCTTCACGCCGCTTACTTCCGTCCGGGCGGTGTGCATCAGGATCTTCCCGACGCGCTTCTTGATGATATCGAAGAATGGGCCGCGAATTTCCCCAAGGTGCTTGACGACATCGACGGTCTTTTGACCGAGAACCGTATTTTCAAGCAGCGTAACGTCGACATCGGCGTCGTCACCGAAGAAGACATCCAGAAGTGGGGCTTCTCGGGCGTGATGGTCCGTGGTTCGGGCTTTGCTTGGGACTTGCGCCGTGCGCAGCCCTATGAATGCTACGACGAATTCGACTTCCAGATCCCCGTTGGCAAGAACGGCGACTGCTATGACCGCTACCTCGTCCGCATGGAAGAGATGCGTCAGTCGACCTCGATCATCCGTCAGGCGATCGCGAAGCTGCGCGGCGAAGCTGGCGACGTTCTGGCCCGCGGCAAGCTGACCCCGCCCAAGCGTGGCGATATGAAGACTTCGATGGAAGCACTCATCCATCACTTCAAGCTTTACACCGAAGGCTTCCACGTCCCCGAGGGCGAAGTTTACGCCTGTGTCGAAGCCCCCAAGGGCGAATTCGGCGTCTATCTCAAGTCCGACGGCACCAACAAACCCTATCGCGCCAAGCTGCGCGCGCCCGGCTATCTGCACCTCCAAGCGATGGATCACATCGCAACAGGGCACCAGCTTGCCGACGTGGCCGCCATCATCGGCACCATGGACGTTGTGTTCGGGGAAATCGACAGATGATCAAAATGCGTTTGGCATTCCCGTTCATTGCACTGGCGCTTGCCACACCCGTCTTTGCGGACGAGGCGGTGGACAAGCTCGTCGTTGCGATCGAAGAGGCGGGCTGCGTTGTCACGATGCAGAACGGCGACGCCGTTTATGCCGCAAGCGGTCTGAGCGAAGAGGAAATCTTTGCGGCCGTGCAGAAGCTTTATGAACAGGGCCTCGTATCTCTCGAGGCTGACGGGAGCATGTCTCTCAAATCGGACGTTTGCCAATAATCGGCTTGGTCCTTTGAACTGTAACCACTAAAGAGGCGCCCGTCGTCTCTAGTAAGATCGGAGCCGTAGCCTCATGCTTCGCCGCCTTCACCACGAACAGCCCGAGAGCTTTGCCTTTACCCCTGCCAACCAAGCATGGGCCGAGGGCCAGATCACCAAATATCCCGAAGGTCGTCAGGCCTCGGCGATCATTCCGTTGCTGTGGCGCGCACAGGAGCAAGAGGGTTGGCTGACCCGTCCCGCGATCGAATACGTTGCGGATATGCTCGGCCTCGCCTATATCCGCGCATTGGAAGTGGCTTCGTTCTACTTCATGTTCCAGCTCCAGCCGACGGGTTCGATCGCGCATATCCAGATTTGCGGCACGCTATCCTGTATGCTCTGCGGGGCAGAGGATCTTGTCGCGGTCTGCAAGGAAGCGATCAACGAAAAGCCGCATACGCTTTCCGCCGACGGCAAATTCTCTTGGGAAGAGGTGGAATGCCTCGGGTCCTGCACCAACGCGCCGATGGCGCAGATCGGCAAGGATTACTACGAGGATCTGACCGCCGACAAACTCCGCGCACTCCTCAAGGATCTTGCCGCGGGCAAGGTTCCGACCCCTGGTCCGCAGAACGGCCGTTATGCAGCCGAGCCGCTGTCGGGTCTGACCTCGCTGACCGAGCACGAAAGCGGTCGTCACCAGTTCAATGCAAGCGCCCAGCTGGCCACCGACATCGGTGATACGGTCAAGCGCATCGACGGCACCGAAGTTCCGATCCTGACCCCTTGGGTCAAAGGTGCGGCCAAGGCGGCGCCGAAGGCTGCTCCCAAGGCCGAAGCCAAACCGGCAGCAAAGCCTGCAGCCAAAGCCGCAGCGCCGAAAGCAGAAGCAGCCGAAGCCCCCAAAGCCGAAGCCGTTGTTGCCGAGAAAAAGCCCCGCACCATGAGCGCCCCGCGCAAAGCAGGTGCCGACGATCTCAAGCGTATCTCGGGCGTCGGTCCCAAGCTCGAAGCTCTCTTGAACGAAATGGGTTTCTGGCACTTCGACCAGATCGCAAAATGGACCTCGGAAGAGATCGCTTGGGTTGATGCCCGTCTCAAGTTCAAGGGCCGTATCGAGCGCGATGATTGGGTCGGACAGGCCACTCAATACGCCGAAGAAGGCAAATAATCGTCAAAATGTGATGCAAAGGCCCCAATTCGGGGCCTTTCTCTTACACCTTAGGCGCGTAGCGGTAAGAAATTATTCAAACGCCATGACATATGCTCTAGCATAACTCTCGTAAGGTTATCCCGAATAAGAACCGATAACCACAATAGGGACTAAGGAGAAGTGTAATGGCGGAAACTAACAACTGTCCAAAGGGATGCTGGATCGCAGGCATCGTTCTTGGAATTATCGCGTTCTTTGTGCTCAAAGGACCGATGCACTGGGGGCTCCTCTGGGCTCTGATCGGCGGGATCGTGATCGCTTTGATCTGTGCCTATGTGCTCAAGTATTTCTTCTGCACGGCGTCTGATGCGACCCAATCCTCTTCCAGTGTGGCCGCCCCCATGGCGTCAGGCTCTGCGTCGAATTCTGCGACAGTGTCGAGCGCGGCACCGGCCAAGGCCATGGCCGACACCAGCGCGAGCGAAAGCGCCGCCGAAGCTGCACCTGCGGCCAAGGCCGAAGCCGCAGCGCCCGCCGCTGCCACCACATCGTCCGAGCCTTTGATCAAGCCCTCCAAGCCGCTCAAGGGCGAAGAGGAACTTGCGGCCGCCAAGGGCGACTGGAAATACGAAGCCGCCCCGGCAGCTTCCGTTCCCGCCGAGCCGAAAGCCAAGAAAGCTGCTGCGCCGAAGGCCGAGAAAGCGCCTGCCAAGGCCAAGGCCGAAAAGGCTCCTGCCAAGGCCAAGGCTGAAAAAGCGCCAGCCAAAGCCAAGGCGCCCGCCAAGGCAAAAGCTCCTGCGAAAGCTGCCGAAGCCCCCGTCGTGGATGACGCTGCGGTAGAGGCTGCGGGTGCAGGCAAAAAGCCGCGCGGTCTCAAAGAGCCCCGCAAAGGGCAGGCCGACGATCTCAAGCTGATCGAAGGGATCGGGCCGGTGCTTGAAAAGCTGTGCAATGATCTCGGGATCTATCACTACGACCAGATCGCGAAATGGGGTCCCGACGAGGTTGCGTTCATGAATCAGAACATGCCGCGCTTTCGTGGTCGCGTCAGCCGCGACAAATGGGTTGCACAGGCGCGTCTGATCGGCGAGGTGGGGATTGAAGAATTCCTCGAACGCGCCAAAACCAATAACTACTGAGACTCGACAGACAGATGGTTGCACCCAAACACGAAAAAGAGCAAAAGACAGGCCAGCGCATCGCGCTGGCTATTGCCGTTGTTGCCCTCATCTGGGTGGGCGCAACCTTTGCTGGCGAGAAGCTGGGCTGGTCCAATCGGACCATGGCCCTATTTGACCTTATCGCTCTTGCCGGTTTCGGCTGGGCTTTATGGATGACTTATGGCATCTGGCGGGCACGCCAGAATGATAAAGGGTGAGCCATGCTCAAGGATCAGGACCGCATTTTCACCAACATCTACGGTATGCACGAGCGCACGCTTAAGGGTGCGATGGCTCGTGGCCACTGGGATGGGACAGCGAACATCATCAAAAAAGGCCGCGACTGGATCGTCGACGAGATGAAAGCCTCGGGTCTGCGTGGCCGTGGCGGCGCTGGCTTCCCGACCGGTCTCAAGTGGTCGTTCATGCCCAAGGAATCGGACGGTCGTCCTTCGTATCTCGTCATCAACGCCGACGAATCCGAGCCGGGCACCTGTAAAGACCGTGAAATCATGCGTCACGATCCGCACACCCTGATCGAAGGCGCGCTGATCGCGTCTTTCGCTATGGGTGCGCATGCGTGCTACATCTATATCCGCGGTGAATATATCCGCGAAAAAGAAGCGCTCCAGAACGCCATCAACGAGGCGTATGATGCTGGGCTTCTCGGGAAAAACGCCGCCAAGTCGGGCTGGGATTTCGATCTCTATCTGCACCACGGGGCAGGCGCCTATATCTGCGGCGAAGAAACCGCTCTCATTGAATCGCTCGAAGGCAAAAAGGGCATGCCCCGCATGAAGCCGCCGTTCCCGGCTGGCGCGGGTCTCTATGGCTGCCCGACCACTGTGAACAACGTCGAATCGATTGCTGTCGTGCCGACCATTCTGCGTCGCGGTGCATCGTGGTTCTCGTCCTTCGGTCGCCCGAACAACGTCGGCACCAAGCTGTTCGCAATCTCGGGTCACGTCAACAATCCCTGCGTCGTCGAAGAATCGATGTCGATCACCTTTGAAGAGCTGATCGAAAAGCACTGCGGCGGCATTCGTGGCGGTTGGGACAACCTCAAGGCCGTGATCCCCGGTGGTTCCTCGGTTCCTGTGGTGCGCGGCGAAAAGATGCGCGAAGCCATCATGGACTTCGATTATCTGCGCGGCGAGCTCGGTTCGGGTCTCGGCACTGCGGCTGTGATCGTCATGGACCAGTCCACCGACATCATCAAAGCGATCTGGCGCCTGTCCAAATTCTACAAGCACGAAAGCTGCGGCCAGTGCACCCCCTGCCGCGAAGGCACGGGCTGGATGATGCGCGTGATGGAACGTCTCGTGCAGGGCAATGCCTCGGTCGAAGAGATCGATATGCTCTTCTCGGTCACCAAGCAGGTCGAAGGCCACACCATCTGTGCGCTTGGCGACGCTGCCGCTTGGCCGATCCAGGGTCTCATCCGCAATTTCCGCGACGAGATCGAGGATCGCATCAAGCACAAGCGGTCCATCGCAGCGGAATAAAGTTCAAAAGGGCGGCTCTCGGGTCGCCTTTTTCTTTTCACCGAAGGCTATTTCATGAGCGAATTTCATCTTGCCGAATTGAACGTCGGACAATTGCTTGCCCCGATTGACGATCCCCTGGTTGCCGAGTTCAAGACCAACGTCGAACGCATCAACGGACTTGGAAAGCGCATGCCGGGTTTCATCTGGATGATGGAAGGATCGGGCGAGGGCGCGGTCGGGAACACGGGCACCGTTTTGACCGACGATCCGAAATTCATTTTCAATCTGAGCGTTTGGGAAAGTGCCGAACAGCTGGAGACCTTTGTCTTTGGAACCCTTCACAAACAGTTTTTCCAAAGACGCGCCGAGTGGTTCACAGTACTGGACAAGATGCACTTTGTCATGTGGTGGATTCCCAAAGGCCATCGGCCGACCTTCCAAGAGGCGATGGCGCGACTCGAAGATCTTCGGATGAACGGCCCCTCTGACCGCGCCTTCGGGTGGGACCAAATCCGTAACGCGAGATAACGCGGCGGTTTTCGTTGCCTTCTTCTTTTCCCCCGTGCAATCCTGAATTGATTGCATGCTTTGTATTTTTACCTAGGGGGAAGTCGTGGGATTCGAAGTCTATTACCCTGCATTGGGCGCTGTGGCGCTCTTTGCCATTTTGACCCAGATCGTCGCTGTGATGGCGGGGATGGGAAAAACCAGTCGGGGACTCGTGCCGGGTTCCATGCCCGTCGCCGATTACAGCGACTGGCTCTATCGCACCAGCCGCGCATCGGGAAACGCCATCGAGACGATGGGTATTTTTGCGGCGGTTGTCGGGGCGGCGGTCCTCGCCGGCGTCGATCCGGTGTGGGTCAACAGGCTGGCCATTGGCTCTCTTGTGTTTCGGATCGGCATGGTCGTCACCCATATCGGAGGGATCGGCAAACCGGATCGCTCGATCAGGACCGTTTTTTACATGGGCAGTTGGCTAGCGTATACGGTGCTTGCCGTCCTGACCCTCGCACGTGTCTTTTGAGATCGGCGGAAATTCGGCAACCGGAATGGTTTTTGCGCGTTGTTATTGAATAGCAAGGCAGAAAGCGCCACATCACGGCCAAGAGTTTCTGGAGAAAAACAATGCGTTTGCAGGCAATCCTTTTGTGTTCGGCGATCTTTGCGGCCCCGCTTTATGCCGAGCCGACCAAGCCCTTGGGCGAAGTGACCGAAATCCGTGAAAGTCTTCTCGCTGTCGGGATGGCCTATCGGATCACCGAGAAATGCGCGAACCTTCACCCGCGCTATATCAAGGGTATCAGTTACCTTAATGCCATCAAGAACCGCGCCCGCGAGCTGGGGTATTCCGATGCCGCCATCGAAGCCTATGTGAATTCGCCGCAGGAAAAACAGGCGCTCGAGGCCGAGGGCGTGCGCCGTCTTGCCGAAAAGGGAGCCTCTGGCGACGCGGGCGAGGCCTATTGCAAGGTCGGTCGCTCGGAAATCGAACAGGGCACGCTGATCGGTGGCTTCTTGTGGTAGGGCAGGGCAATCAGCCCGAGCGGGAGGACGAGACGATCACCGCACAGGTGAAAGACTCGCTCAACACTCCATTTGTTCTTTTGCTCCTCGGGATTCTTGCGCCTGTGTTGATCTTTTTGCTGACTTTGGCGGGTTTCTTCTTTTTCACAGGAAACTAATTGCGCCCCTGCTGCGGCAAAAATGCATTTTTCCCACCTTTTAGGTGACGTTCCTTCTGGCATAGCTGGCCGAGCCGCGTTAGAACGCCCGCGACTGACTGCATCCAGGCGACGCATCTCGTCGGGTGCCGCGTCGAGGCGACACGAACCAAAAGGCTGGCCATGTCCGATTTGCGCAAGATCATCATTGACGGAATTGAGCTTGAAGTTCCGGGGGCGATGACCCTCATTCAAGCCTGCGAGCAAGCCGGGGTCGAAGTCCCGCGCTTCTGCTATCATGAACGTCTGTCAATCGCAGGCAACTGCCGCATGTGCCTTGTCGAGGTAGTGGGCGGTCCGCCCAAGCCCGCAGCATCCTGCGCGATGCAGGTTCGCGACCTGCGCCCCGGCCCCGAAGGACAGCCCCCCGTCGTCAAGACGAACTCGCCGATGGTCAAAAAGGCCCGCGAAGGCGTTATGGAATTCCTGTTGATCAACCACCCGCTGGATTGCCCGATCTGCGATCAGGGCGGCGAGTGCGATCTTCAAGACCAAGCGATGGCCTATGGCGTCGACTTTTCACGTTACCGCGAACCCAAGCGTGCCGCCGAGGATCTGAACCTCGGGCCGCTCGTCGAAACACACATGACCCGCTGCATCTCCTGCACCCGCTGTGTGCGCTTCACGACCGAAGTCGCAGGGATCACCCAGATGGGCCAAACAGGCCGTGGCGAAGATTCGGAGATCACCTCCTATCTCAACCAGACGCTCGATTCGAACCTTCAGGGCAACGTGATCGACCTTTGCCCCGTTGGTGCTCTGGTGTCCAAGCCTTACGCCTTTACAGCGCGTCCGTGGGAACTCACCAAAACCGAAACCATCGACGTGATGGACGCCCTCGGTTCGAACATCCGCGTTGACACCAAGGGCCGCGAAGTGATGCGCATTCTGCCGCGCAACCACGACGGCGTGAACGAAGAGTGGATTTCGGACAAGACCCGTTTCGTTTGGGACGGTCTGCGTCGCCAGCGTCTTGATACACCTTATATCCGCGAGAACGGCAAACTGCGCAAAGCGACATGGGGCGAGGCTCTGGCCGCCGCCGCTGCCGCGATGAAGGGCAAAAAGGTTGCAGGTCTCGTCGGCGATCTCGCACCTGTCGAGGCAACCTTTGCCCTCAAGCAGCTTGTTGAATCGCTGGGTGGTACGGTCGAATCGCGCACCGACAACGCCAAGCTGCCCGCAGACAACCGCTCGGCCTATGTCGGCACCGCGTCGATCGAAGACATCGACAGCGCCGATATGATCTTCCTCATCGGCACCAACCCGCGCGTCGAAGCGCCGGTTCTGAACGCCCGTATCCGCAAGGCATGGCTTCGCGGTGCGACGGTCGGGATGATCGGTGAAGCTGCGGATCTGACCTATGACTACACCCATATCGGCACCGATCGCGCAGCGCTCGACATGCTGATGGGCATGGACCATTCGGACAAAAAGAACCTCAAGGGCGTTATGATCATCGGTCAGGGCGCGCTTCAGGAAGCAGACGGCGCTGCCGTTCTCGGCACCGCGATGCAGCTTGCCGAAAAGGGAAGCTCCAAGTTCCTTGTTCTGCACACCGCTGCAAGCCGCGTCGGCGCGCTTGATGTGGGTGCCGTGACCGAAGGCGGTCTTGAAGCCGCTCTCAATGGCGCAGAAGTCGTCTACAACCTCGGCGCCGACGAGGTTGAAATCGGCGAAGGTGCGACCGTGATCTATCAGGGCTCGCACGGGGATCGTGGTGCACATCGCGCCGATATCATCCTTCCCGCAGCGGCCTACACCGAAGAGAACGGTCTCTTTGTGAACACCGAAGGTCGTCCTCAGCTTGCTATGCGTGCTGGTTTCGCACCGGGTGAAGCGAAAGAGAACTGGGCGATCCTGCGCGCGCTCTCGGCTGAATTGGGGCAGACGCTGCCCTATGACAGCCTTGCGCAACTCCGTCAGGCTCTTGTCGCAGCCGTTCCGCATCTCGCCAAGATCGACACCGTGATCGAAAACGAGTGGGCCCCGCTGCCTGCAGGGAAACTCGGCACTGCGACTTTCCGCAATGCGGTCAAGGATTTCTATCTGACGAACCCGATTGCACGTGCGTCCGCGCTGATGGCCGAGCTTTCGGCTGCCGCCAAGGAACGCAACGACGCGGCGATTGCTGCGGAGTAAAAACATGCGGGTTGCTGTCATCGGCATCCTCGCTCTTGCGGGCTGCGTTTCGGCGCAACCCGCTCCCGAAGTGGCCCAAGGCACGTTTGCCCCAAGCTACCAAGGGGTTCAGACCCGCCTTCTGGATGGCGATCTGGTCAATTTCCGGGTCGCGATGTCGGGGGCACGCAGCGTAGAAGACGTTGAGAGATACGCCGAATGCGCCGCCGCACAATACACGCTGATCCGTGGTTACGGGTTTGCACGACACGTCCGCACGACAGTCAAGGAAGAGGCTGGAATTTGGCGCGCGGATGCTGTTTACACCATCTCGCCGGCGCTCCCGCGCGGGCTTAGAACAATAGACGCCGAAGTGACGGTCGCCGATTGCGGCGTATCGGGCATACCGACGGTGTGAGGGGACAGACATGGTTGAATTCTTCACCACCACCTACCTTGGCATTTTCCTGATGATTCTCGGGCAGTGTCTCTTGGTGCTGGTGCCGCTCCTCGTGGCACTCGCCTTCCTTATGTATGCTGACCGCAAGATCTGGGCCGCCGTCCAGATGCGCAAAGGCCCGAATATCGTGGGTGTCTTTGGTCTGCTGCAATCCTTTGCCGACTTCTTGAAGTATATCGTAAAGGAAGTGGTGGTTCCCGCCGGTGCCGACAAGGGGGTCTTCTTCCTTGCGCCGATGATTTCTTTCGTCCTCGCCGTCATTGCTTGGGCAGTTATTCCGTTTGGAGACGGCTGGGTCATCTCGGACATCAACGTCGCCATCCTTTATGTCTTTGCGGTCTCCTCGCTTGAAGTTTACGGCGTGATCATGGGCGGCTGGGCGTCGAACTCCAAGTATCCCTTCCTTGGATCGCTCCGCTCTGCAGCACAGATGATTTCCTACGAAGTGTCGATCGGTCTCATCATCATCGGTGTGATCATCTCGACCGGCTCGATGAACTTCGGCGATATCGTTGCCGCTCAGGACGGCTATGGCATCCTGTCGTGGTATTTCATCCCGCACTTCCCGATGCTGTTCCTCTTCCTGATCTCGGCGCTTGCCGAAACCAACCGCCCGCCGTTCGACCTTCCCGAAGCGGAATCGGAACTCGTGGCCGGTTATCAGGTGGAATATTCTTCGACCCCGTTCCTGCTCTTTATGATCGGCGAACTTATGGCGGTCGTTCTGATGTGTGCGCTCATCTCGCTGCTGTTCTTCGGTGGCTGGCTGTCGCCCGTCGAATTCCTGCCCGATGGTATCATCTGGATGATCCTCAAGATGGCCTTCTGTTTCTTCATCTTCTCGATGGTGAAGGCGATCACCCCGCGTTACCGCTATGACCAACTGATGCGTATCGGCTGGAAGGTTTTCCTTCCCATGTCGCTCGCTTGGGTCGTGCTTGTTGCATTCCTCGCAAAATTCGAAGTTCTCGGCGGGTTCTGGGCTCGCTGGGCGATCGGAGGCTAAACCATGACGCAGATCGATTACGGCCGCGCGGCCAAATACTTCCTGCTTTCGGATTTCATCGTCGGTTTCAAACTGGGCCTGAAGTATTTCTTCTCGCCCAAGTCGACGATCAACTATCCGCACGAAAAGGGCCCGCTGTCGCCGCGTTTCCGCGGTGAACATGCGCTGCGCCGCTATCCCAACGGGGAAGAGCGCTGCATCGCATGTAAGCTTTGTGAAGCCGTGTGCCCCGCACAGGCGATCACCATCGACGCCGAACCCCGCGAAGACGGCTCGCGCCGCACCACGCGCTATGACATCGACATGACCAAGTGCATCTACTGTGGTTTCTGTCAGGAAGCGTGCCCCGTGGACGCCATCGTCGAAGGTCCGAATTTCGAATTCTCGACCGAGACCCGCGAAGAGCTGTTCTATGACAAGGAAAAACTCCTTGCCAACGGTGAGCGCTGGGAAGCCGAAATCGCCCGTAACCTTGAAATGGATGCGCCCTACCGATGAGCACTCCTACGAACCCCTTCGAGGCTATGATGAAAGTCGGACAGGATTGGGCCAAGACGCTTAATCCTGCTCTCGAGTCTTTCATGCCCAAGGGTTTCGAGACCATGTGGCCGACCATGTCCGCAGAGATGATGGAAGCCATGATGGGCAAGACCTTTAACCCCGAGGGGCTTGATGCAAAGTCGCGTCTGCTTCTCACCTTGCACGGGCTGACCATCATGGGCGCCCAAGCAGAAAGCCAAGTCCGTCTTACCGTGCGCCACGCACGCGAGGCGGGGGCGACCAAACAGGAAATCGCCGAGACCATCGCGCAGGCTGCGATGTTCGGAGGCGTTCCAGCAATGACCAAAGCTATGGAACTCGCAACCGAGGCCATGGCAGAGGGAACTGATAAGGACCGGGACGAATGACCGTTGCTGATTTTGCCTTTTATGCCTTTGCGCTAAGCACCATCGTCGGGGGCCTCCTGACCGTGGTGAGCCGTAATCCGGTTCACTCGGTTCTGTGGCTGATCCTCGCGTTTCTGTCGTCGGCAGGGCTTTTCGTCCTCCTCGGCGCCGAATTCGTCGCGATGCTTTTGATGATCGTTTATGTGGGCGCAGTTGCGGTGCTCTTCCTCTTCGTCGTGATGATGCTCGACGTGGACTTTGCCGAACTCAAAGCAGAGATGAGCCGCTATATGCCGCTCGCTCTCCTGATCGGTGTGATCCTCTTGATCCAGCTTGCGATGGCTTATGGCGCTTGGGATTACTCGCACGGGTTCGAAGGCCGCATCGCAGCGCCCATCGACGCCAGCGTCGAGAACACCGCAGGTCTCGGCCAGCTTATCTATGACAAATACATCATGCTCTTCCAACTCGCCGGTCTGATCCTGCTGGTTGCCATGATTGGCGCCATCGTTCTGACCCTGCGCCACCGCAAGGACATCAAGCGCCAGAACGTTCTGGCCCAGATGTATCGCGATCCGGCCAAGGCGATGGAGCTCAAGAACGTTAAACCGGGGCAGGGCCTGTGATGCCAAAATTCGCGCAAGACAAAAGCGAGGGACGGACGAAATGATCGGAATTGAACATTATCTCACAGTGGCAGGCGCTTTGTTTGTCATCGGTATTTTCGGCCTCTTTCTGAACCGGAAAAACATCATCATCCTGTTGATGTCTATCGAACTCATGCTTCTGAGCGTGAACATCAACTTCGTGGCCTTCTCGTCCTATCTGAACGATCTCGTGGGCCAGGTATTCACCTTGTTCGTTCTGACCGTTGCCGCCGCCGAGGCTGCGATCGGTCTGGCGATCCTCGTCTGTTTCTTCCGCAACCGCGGGACCATCGACGTTGAAGACGTCAACGTGATGAAAGGCTGACCGAAATGGAAACCATCATCCTTTTTGCTCCGCTTGTCGGCGCGATCATCGGCGGCTTTGGCTGGCGTATCATCGGCGAAACCGCTGCCCAGTATCTGACCACGGGTCTCTTGTTCCTTGCTGCGGCTCTGTCGTGGATCGTGTTCCTGAATTTCGACGGCGAAACCCAGCACATCCAGATCCTGCGCTGGATCGAGTCCGGTTCGCTCTCGACCGACTGGGCGATCCGTCTGGACCGTTTGACCGCGATCATGCTGATCGTCGTGACCTCGGTTTCGGCTCTCGTGCACATGTATTCGCTGGGCTACATGGCCCATGACGACCACTTCGGTGAGCATGGCCATTATAAGGCGCGCTTCTTTGCCTATCTGTCGTTCTTTACCTTCGCCATGCTCATGCTGGTGACGTCGGACAACCTTGTCCAGATGTTCTTCGGCTGGGAAGGCGTCGGTGTCGCGTCCTACCTTCTCATCGGTTTCTACTACAAAAAGCCTTCGGCCAACGCTGCCGCTATCAAGGCTTTCGTTGTGAACCGTGTTGGTGACTTCGGCTTTGCGCTCGGCATCTTCGGTCTCTTCTTCCTTGTGGACTCGATCAAGTTCGACGACGTCTTTGCAGCGGCTCCGCATCTTGCCGAGACCCAGCTTTCGTTCCTCTGGACTGAATGGAATGCTGCGAACCTTCTCGCGTTCCTGCTCTTTATCGGTGCGATGGGTAAATCGGCCCAGCTGATACTGCACACATGGCTTCCCGACGCGATGGAAGGCCCGACCCCTGTTTCGGCTCTTATCCACGCGGCAACCATGGTGACCGCAGGCGTATTCCTCGTTTGCCGTATGTCTCCGCTCTATGAATTCGCAGCCGATACCAAGTCGTTCATCGTCTTCCTCGGTGCGACCACCGCATTCTTTGCCGCTACAGTCGGTCTTGTTCAGAACGACATCAAGCGCGTGATTGCCTATTCGACCTGTTCGCAGCTCGGTTATATGTTCGTGGCTGCAGGCTCGGGCGTTTATTCGGTCGCTATGTTCCACCTTCTGACGCACGCTTTCTTCAAGGCGATGCTCTTCCTCGGGGCAGGTTCCGTGATCCACGGCATGCACCACGAGCAGGACATGCGGAACTATGGCGGTCTTCGCAAAAAGCTCCCGCTGACCTTCTGGGCCATGCTGATCGGCACGCTCGCCATCACAGGCGTCGGTATCCCGCTCACCCACTTCGGGTTCGCTGGCTTCCTCTCCAAGGACGCCGTGATCGAAAGCGCCTATGCAGGCGGTTCGGCCTATGCCTTCTGGATGCTTGTCATCGCGGCCTTCTTCACGAGCTTCTACTCGTGGCGCCTGATGTTCATGACGTTCTTCGGCAAGCCGCGCGGTGATCATCACACCCACGACCACGCGCATGAAAGCCCTGCTGTCATGACCATTCCGCTCGGCGTTCTGGCGATCGGTGCGATCTTCTCGGGTATGGTTTGGTATAACTCGTTCTTCGGCGACCATAACGCAGTCAACACGTTCTTCGGCATGCCCGCCCACGCAGAGGCTTCGGCTGATGCTGGCCACGGCGAAGCGACCGAAGGTCACGACGCTGCCAAGACCGAAGAGCATGGCACCGAAGCTGCCGCGACAGATCACGCCGCACCTGCCGAGGCACATGCCGCGGTTCCGGGGCAGGGCGCGATCTATATGGGCGCCGACAACACCACTCTCGATGATGCGCACCACGTCCCGACTTGGGTCAAGGTGAGCCCGTTCATCGCGATGATCCTCGGACTTGCTCTGGCCTACCAGATGTATATCCGTCGTCCCGACCTTCCGGCAAAGCTCGCTGCGAACCAGCGTCCGCTTTACCTCTTCCTGCTCAACAAGTGGTATTTCGACGAGATCTACAACTTCCTCTTTGTGCGTCCCGCGCTCGCGCTTGGCCGTCTCTTCTGGAAGCGTGGTGACACGGCGATCATCGACGGCGGGATCAACGGTCTTGCGATGGGCATCGTGCCCTTCCTGACCCGTCTCGCAGGCCGCGCCCAGTCCGGCTATGTCTTCCACTATGCCTTTGCGATGGTTCTGGGGATCGCGCTTATTCTGACCTGGGTGACGCTCACCGGGGGTGCACACTAATGGAAAACCTTCTCTCCATCGTAACTTTCATTCCGCTTCTGGCAGCCGCTATTCTGGCGCTCTTCCTTCGCGGTGATGACGCAAGCGCCCAGCGGAACGCAAAATGGGTTGCCATGATCGCAACCGTTGCCACCTTCCTGGTTTCGCTCTTCATTCTGGCCGAGTTCGATCCTTCGAACACGGGCTTCCAGTTCGTTGAAGAACGCGCTTGGATCGCGGGCCTCACCTATAAGATGGGCGTTGACGGCATCTCGGTTCTGTTTGTGATGCTCACCACCTTCCTTATGCCGCTGGTGATCTGGTCGGCTTGGAACGTCGAAACGCGCGTCAAGGAATACATGATCGCCTTCCTTCTCCTTGAAACGCTGATGCTCGGCGTGTTCATGGCGCTGGACCTCGTTCTCTTCTACGTCTTCTTCGAAGCGGGCCTTATCCCCATGTTCCTCATCATCGGGATCTGGGGCGGTGCGAACCGTATTTATGCGGCTTTCAAGTTCTTCCTCTACACCTTCCTTGGTTCGGTTCTCATGCTGGTTGCCATGGTTGCGATGTATGCGGATGCAGGCACCACCGATATTCCGACCCTTCTTACCCACAGCTTCGGTACCGAGACTTTCTCGATCCTCGGCATTCAGGTTGTCGGCGGGATGCAGACCCTCCTGTTCCTCGCGTTCTTCGCCTCCTTTGCGGTCAAGATGCCGATGTGGCCCGTCCACACCTGGCTTCCTGATGCGCACGTTCAGGCGCCGACCGCAGGTTCCGTGGTTCTTGCTGCGATCCTTCTCAAGATGGGCGGCTACGGCTTCCTCCGCTTCTCGCTCCCGATGTTCCCCGTCGGCTCCTATGTGATGAGCGATCTTGTGCTCTGGATGTCGGCGATCGCGATTGTCTACACCTCGCTCGTTGCGATGGTGCAGGAAGACATGAAGAAGCTTATCGCCTATTCGTCGGTTGCGCACATGGGCTATGTGACCATGGGTATCTTTGCGGTGAACCAGCAGGGTATCGACGGTGCGATCTTCCAGATGCTTTCGCACGGTTTCATCTCGGGCGCGCTCTTCCTTTGCGTCGGTGTGATCTATGACCGTATGCACACCCGCGAGATCGACGCTTACGGCGGCCTTGTGAACCGCATGCCCGCCTATGCGCTGATTTTCATGTTCTTCACGATGGCAAACGTCGGTCTTCCGGGAACCTCGGGCTTTGTCGGCGAATTCCTGACGCTGATGGGCGCCTTCCAGGCGAACACCTGGGTTGCAGCCATTGCGACCACCGGTGTGATCTTCTCGGCTGCCTATGCGCTCTGGCTTTATCGCCGCGTCGTCATGGGCGACCTGATCAAGGAAAGCCTCAAGTCGATCACCGATATGACGGGCCGTGAAAAGATGATCTTTGCACCGCTCGTCGCGATGACGATCCTTCTCGGCGTTTACCCGAGCCTTGCGACCGACATCATCGGGCCGAGCGTCGGCGCTCTTGTCGAACACTTCAATCACTCGGTAGACGCTTCCGGCCTCGCAGTCGTGGCCGAAGTCGTCGAAACCGCAGCGCACTAAGGAGCCGGATAAATGATCTCTTCTGATATCCAGACCGTTCTTCCGGAAATCGTCATTGCTGTTTATGCGATGCTCGCTCTGCTTGGTGCTGTCTACACGACCAAAGACAAAGCCGCGCCGTTCCTGACGTGGCTCACCGCTGGGCTCTTTGCGGCGGTTGCCTTCTGGATTGCGGTCAACGGCTCTGGCACGAATGTCGCCTTCTCGGGGTCGTTCGTGGATGATGCGTTCTCGCGCTTTGCCAAGGTCGTGATCCTGCTTTCGGCTGCTGCCGTTCTCGTCATGAGCCAGGACTATATGGCGCGCCGTGATCTGGCCCGTTTCGAATACCCGCTGCTGATCGCGCTTGCCGCTGTTGGTATGATGGTCATGGTCTCGGCTGGAGACCTCATGGCGCTCTACATGGGTCTCGAGCTTCAGTCGCTCGCGCTCTATGTCGTCGCTTCGCTCCGCCGCGACAGCATCAAGTCGACCGAAGCAGGTCTCAAGTACTTCGTGCTTGGCGCTCTCTCCTCGGGTCTGCTGCTCTATGGCGCATCGCTGACCTATGGTTTCGCGGGCACCACGCTCTTCTCGGGCATCATCGAAGCAACCCATGACGGCGTGTCGCTCGGTCTTCTCTTCGGTCTGGTGTTCCTGATCTCGGGCTTTGCCTTCAAGGTCTCGGCAGCGCCGTTCCACATGTGGACCCCCGACGTTTACGAAGGCTCGCCCACGCCCGTGACGGCCTTCTTTGCGACGGCCCCCAAGGTTGCGGCGATGGGGCTCTTTGCGCGCGTTGTCTTTGACGCCTTCGGCCATGTGGTCGGTGACTGGCAACAGATCGTGGCCTTCCTCTCGGTCATCTCGATGTTCCTTGGTGCCTTTGCCGCAATCGGTCAAAAGAACATCAAGCGTCTTATGGCCTATTCGTCCATCGCCCATATGGGCTTTGCGATGATGGGTCTTGCGGCGGGGTCGGCCTTTGGCGTTCAGGCGATGCTGATCTATCTTGCGATCTATGTCACCATGAACATCGGCACCTTTGCTTTCATCCTGTCGATGGAAAAGAACGGTTCTCCCGTCACCGAAATCGCCGCTCTCAACCAATATGCCAAGAAAGAGCCGCTCAAGGCGCTGGCTGTTCTGGTCCTGATGTTCAGCCTTGCTGGTGTTCCGCCGATGGTTGGCTTTATGGGCAAGTTCTATGTGCTTCGTGCCGCTTATGATGCAGGTCTTGCATGGCTTGCCATTGCGGGTGTGATCGCTTCGGTGATCGGTGCGTTTTACTATCTCCGCGTCGTTTACTTCATGTATTTCGGCAAGGAAGGCGACGGCATCGAAACCAACATGGCTCCGACCGCTTGGGCAATGCTCATGGGTTCGGCACTCATCATGGTCGTCGGCATCGTGAACCTCTTCGGTATCGAGCCTCTCGCAGCGGCAGCGGCACAGACGCTTGTCAACTAACGAGCAAGCAAAGGCCGTCTGGCCCGAGGGCTACGAACTCGTAGTCCTTGATGAGGTGGACAGCACAATGGCAGAAGCCGCGCGACGCGCGGCTTTTGTCCGTTCTCCCACATGGATATTGGCGCTGCGGCAAACCAACGGGCGGGGGCGGCGTGGTCGCCCTTGGGCCGATCCCGTGGGCAACCTTGCCGCGACGCTGATCTTCAAACCCGCAGCTACCCCTGCCGATGGGGCAAAGCGCTCTTTCCTCGCAGCGCTGGCGCTCTATGAGGCCCTGTCGTTTTATGTGGATCGCACGCGGCTCGGGCTCAAATGGCCGAATGACGTGCTCTTGGACGGCCGCAAGATCGCGGGCATCCTTCTGGAAAGCAGCGGCACCGCAGAGCGGCTTGAATGGCTTTCGCTCGGTATCGGCGTGAACCTTGCCCATACACCGCCCCGTGCGCCCGATGCCGACTTCGGACCCGTCTCTCTTGCCGAGGCCATCGGGCAGACCGTCCCGCAGCAGGAGTTCCTCACGGTTCTTGCCGACACCTATGCCACCCAAGAAGACAAGCTCCGCTACTTCGGGTTCGAGCGCATAAGGGAAGACTGGCTCCGCCATGCGATCAAACTGGGTGAGGTGATTACGGCGCGCCTGCCCAAGGAAAACATCTCGGGCATCTTCGAAACCATCGACATCGAGGGCAATCTGGTCCTATTGACGGGGAGAGGACATGTCACGGTCACGGCTGCCGATGTCTATTTCTAACGAGGGAGTGGTCCATGCTTCTGGCCATTGATTGCGGAAATACAAATACCGTTTTCTCGATCTGGGACGGGACCGAGTTCCTTGCCACGTGGCGCACCTCGACCGAATGGCAGCGGACGGCGGATCAGTATTACGTCTGGCTTGCAACTTTGATGCAGCATCGCAAGGTAGATGTCGAAATCGACGAAGTGATCATCTCATCGACCGTTCCGCGCGTTGTGTTCAACCTTCGGGTTCTGGCGGATCGCTATTTCAATTGCCGCCCCCTTGTCGTGGGAAAACCCGAATGCGCGCTTCCGATGCCGCCGCGCGTCGATGCGGGCACCACGGTCGGCCCCGACCGTCTTGTCAATTCGGCTGGGGCGTTCGACCGTCACGGCGGCAATCTCATCGTTGTCGATTTCGGCACCGCGACGACCTTTGACGTTGTGGCCGAGGATGGCGCCTATGTCGGAGGTGTCATCGCGCCGGGGGTAAACCTCAGTCTCGAAGCCTTGCACCATGCGGCAGCGGCTCTACCTCATGTCGATATAAGTCGCCCCTCGGGGGTGATCGGCACCAACACCGTCGCCTGCATGCAGTCGGGCGTTTACTGGGGCTATGTGGGCGTCGTGCGCGAGATTTGCGCGCGTATCCGCGCCGAATATGCAAAGCCCATGAAAATTATTGGCACCGGCGGGCTCGCCCGCCTGTTCGAACAGGCCGAAAATTTGTTCGACGCAATAGAAGACGACCTCACGATGCACGGGCTGACCGTCATCCATGACTTTAATAAGGAAACTACATGAGCAGTGCGAAAAGCACCAACCGCCTGATTTACTTGCCGCTCGGCGGCGCCGGAGAAATCGGGATGAACGCCTATGTTTACGGCTATGGCGAACCCGACAAAGAACGTCTGATCGTTGTCGACCTTGGCGTGACCTTCCCAGATATGGACACCTCTCCGGGTGTCGATCTGATTATGCCCGATGTGGCTTGGCTCGAAGCGCGTAAGGACCGTATCGAAGCAATCCTGATCACCCACGCGCACGAAGACCACGTGGGCGGCGTCGGGCATCTTTGGGAGCGTCTTGGCGCACCCGTCTATGCCCGCGAGTTCACCGCCCATATCGCGCGTCTCAAGATGGCTGACGTTGGTCTTCCTGACGGCACCGTGCACACGGTTGCCGCTTGGCCGCATATGTCGACCTTTGGCCCGTTCAAAGTCGGCTTTATCCCCGTGTCCCACTCGATCCCTGAAAGCGCGGGGCTTGTGATCGACACGCCTGCGGGACGTGTGATCCATTCGGGCGACTTCAAGATCGACCACACGCCCGTTGTGGGTGATCCCTTTGACGAGGCGCTTTGGGCCGAGGCCGCAAAGGACGGCGTGCGCGCTTTGATGTGCGACTCGACCAACGTCTTTTCTCCCGCTCCAGGACGGTCCGAAGCAACGCTTGCCGAACCGATTGAAGAGCTGCTCAAGACTGCAACGGGCATGGTGGTCGCCACGACATTCGCCTCCAACATCGCACGTTTGAAAACCATTGCGACAGCGGCGGAAAAGGCAGGGCGGAGCGTCTGTCTTTTGGGCCGTGCGATGCGCCGTATGGTCGAAGCAGGGCTTGAAACGGGCGTGCTCGACGGCTTCCCCAAGACCATCCTTGCCGAAGATGCTGTCGACGTGCCGCGCCAGAACCTGTTGCTTCTGGTCACGGGGTCCCAAGGCGAACGCCGCGCCGCTTCGGCCCAGCTTGCCAACGGGAAATATATGGGTCTGACCCTGAAAGAGGGGGACACGTTCCTCTTTTCGTCCAAGACCATTCCCGGGAACGAGCGGGGCGTGATCCGTATCATGAACCAGCTCTCGGAAAAGGGCGTTGACGTGATCGACGATCGCGGCGGTCTTTACCACGTCTCGGGCCATGCGAACCGTCCCGACCTTGAAAAGATGCACGACATCGTCAAGCCCAAGATGCTTGTGCCCATGCACGGCGAGCATCGCCATTTGCGCGAACATGCCAAACTCGGCGAGGCCAAGGGGATCGGCTCTATCGTTGCCGTCAACGGCATGATGATCGACCTGACGAGCAATTACCCCCATGTGGCCGAATATGTCGAAACGGGGCGCACCTATCTTGATGGTTCGGTCCAGATCGGAGCGCTTGATGGGATCGTGCGCGACCGTATCCGCATGGCGCTCAACGGGCTTGTGGTCGTCACCCTCATCATGGACGAGAACGACGAGCCCTTGGGCGAACCGTGGTGCGAAATTCAGGGTCTTCCTGAAACGGGGCGCAACAACGCCGCTCTGGTCGAAGTCCTCGAGGGTGAATTGAACCAGTTCCTCATGCGCGCCGACGACAAGATCCTGACAGACGACGACAAGCTCGAGAAAGAACTGTCTCAGGTGGCGCGCCGTGTCGCGCAATCCGAGATCGGCAAAAAGCCCGAAGTGGTGGTCGTGATCAGCCGTTTGAGCTGATCAAGGCGACACAAAAGCAAAAGGCCCGCCGATTGAGCGGGCCTTTTTCGTTCTGTGGGGCGCTTAGCTGGCTTGGCGCTCGGCAAAGCTCAGGCGGATGAACTCGGGCACATCGTCGCCCATCCCGATAAAGCTGTCCTCGCGGGCGTTGCGACGCGGATTGCCACGGTTGCCGCGTTCATTGCGGTCGTGGTTGCGCTCTTCACGGCGATCATCACGCTTGTGCTCGTGACGGTCTTCACGCTTGTGCTCGTGACGGGGTTGGCGCTCTTCTTTGGCTTCAACCTCTTGAACTTCATTGGTGTTGGCGGCGTGGGGCGCATCGCTGCGCTTGTCCTCTCCGCGCTTGCCACGGCGGGACCGCGAACGCCGCTTGTCGTCGCCTTCCTCTTCGCGCGGATCGGCCGCTTCGGTCGGAACAGGGTTTTCCAGACGCGGAATTTCGATCTGGACCAGCTTTTCCACAGCGTCGAAATACTTTTCGTCACGCGGCGAACAGATCATGATCGCGGCACCCTTGCGGCCTGCGCGACCTGTGCGGCCGATGCGGTGGACATAGTCCTCGGCATGGCTGGGCACGTCGAAGTTGAACACATGGCTAACAGCAGGGATATCGAGCCCGCGGGCTGCCACATCCGAGGCGCAAAGGAAACGCACGTCGCCGTTGCGGAAGCCTTCGAGCGTCTTCATACGGTGCGATTGCTCAAGATCGCCGTGGATCGCTTCGGCGTTATAGCCGTATTTGCGGAGCGATTTTGCTGTGATATCGACGTCGGCCTTGCGATTGCAGAAGATGATCGCGTTGGTGCAAGCGTCACCCTCTTTGTCGATCAGGGCGCGCAGGAGCTTGCGCTTTTCACTGCCTTCGCGATCGCGGCGCGAGGCTTTGAACATCACCACGCCTTGGGTGATGTTTTCCGAGGTCGTCGCAGCGCGCGCCACTTCGACCTTTGCAGGGTTCGAAAGGAACGTATTGGTGATGCGCTCGATCTCGGGGGCCATAGTGGCCGAGAAGAACAGCGTCTGACGGGTAAAGGGCGTCAGGTTGAAGATGCGTTCGATGTCGGGGATGAACCCCATGTCGAGCATACGGTCGGCCTCGTCCACGACCATGATCTGAACGCCCGTCAGGAGCAGCTTGCCGCGTTCGAAATGGTCAAGAAGACGGCCGGGGGTGGCGATAAGCACATCGACACCGCGATCGATCAGGGCGTCCTGATCCTTGAACGACACACCACCGATCAAGAGAGCCTTGGTCAGTTTGGTATGTTTGGCGTAGATGTCGAAGTTCTCGGCCACCTGAGCAGCGAGCTCGCGCGTGGGGCAGAGCACCAAGCTGCGCGGCATACGCGCCCGCGCGCGGCCTCGGCCAAGAAGATGGATCATCGGGAGCGTAAAGCTCGCGGTCTTACCTGTGCCCGTTTGGGCGATGCCAAGCACGTCCTGGCCGGTAAGGGCGGCGGGAATGGCGCCTGCCTGAATGGGGGTGGGGGTCTCGTAGCCGGCTTCAGAGATGGCCTTGAGAACCTTCGGATCGAGGTTCAGTTCTGAGAATGTGGTCATTAGCGTCCAAGCTTGGGCACGGGCGGTCCTCGTGCCTATGAGTTATGGAGCGCAATAGTCAGGGCGCCCCTCGGCGGAATCCCCTTGCAGGGATGTGTCCACATAGCCCTATCTTGGCAAAACGTCAATCTGAGAGGGGTTTAGCCCTTTTTTTGTTCGCTCTCTGCTTCTTGTCGCATCACGGCAAGCCTTCGGAACATGTTTCGACCATCAAGGTTGAGCACCCGAAGCAGGTGGATGGAGAGCGGTCCGGCGGTCGGCGCCATGCGTGCGTCCTCCATGATCGGAGCGATGAGGTTGACTTCGAGATCCCCTTCCAGAAGCGAGAAATGCGGCATGGTCAGGGGTAAGGGCGCATTGCGCCGCTGGGTCAAAGGAAAGGGCTGGGACGGATCGTAACCCGAATAAAGCCGCTCGCTCTCATAGAGTTTCATCATGGAAAACATGACGTTGAGCGTTTGCCCGACTTTGCGGTCCATCTCGGTTTCGCCATGATCGGCAAAGGTGATGATCGAGGAGATGAGCCAGCGCGGGTTCAGCTCGTCACACAAGAACTCGCCCTGTTCGCGCCAAAGACGGTTGAAGAGCGCGGGCGCGTGCGCGGGCCAATCGCGTTTGCGCAGGATCATGATCAGGAGCGAGTTGAAGAAGGACAGATAGGATTTGCCGACGAATTCGGGGATCATTTCCGACGCACGGCGCACAAGGCCCGAGTCGCTTGTCGTGTTGAGTTCGGTCTGCGCAAGGATCGTGCGACGCGCCATCGGGCCGAAATCCACGTCGATTTCGGGAAACCCGTCTTCGGGCGCGATATTGATCGGCGCGCGCCGCTTGCGCCAGATCTGGACCAGCGGCCAAAGGCCTTCGTTGAATGTCTTGTCGATATCGGCCAAGTCACGCTCCCGCTTTTGGTGTTCAATCAATAGGCGAAGGGGCAGGGCGTGCAAAGGGCCAAAGAAAAAGGGCAGCTTGCGCCGCCCCCGTCTTAGACCATCATTTCCTTGGTCGCCGTCAGTTTGACATCGGGATAGTCGCGTATCACGCGGTCGATGTCCCACTGGAGGCGGGTAAGGAAGACGACATCGCCGTCATTGTCATGGCTGATGTGTTGTTTGTTGGCGGCGATGAATTTCTCGACTGCAGTTTTCTCGCCCGAGACCCAGCGGGCCGAGGTGAACTGTGACGGCTCGAACCGCACGGGAAGCCCGTATTCAAGCTCGATCCGGCTGGCCAGCACTTCGAATTGAAGCTGGCCGACGACGCCGACGATAAAACCCGACCCGAAGGCTGGTTTGAACACCTTGGCCGCGCCTTCTTCGGCGAACTGCATGAGCGCCTTTTCAAGGTGCTTGGCTTTCATCGGATCGCCTGCACGGCAATTCTGGAGGAGTTCGGGCGCAAAGGACGGAATGCCCGTGACCTTGAGGTTCTCGCCCTCGGTCAAGGTATCACCGATGCGAAGCTGTCCGTGGTTGGGGATGCCGATAATATCGCCGGCCCATGCCTCTTCCGCCAATTCGCGGTCGGACGCGAGAAAGAGCACAGGGTTCGAGATCGCCATCGGCTTTTTCGACCGCACATGGGTGAGCTTCATGCCGCGCTGGAAGTGACCCGAAGCCAGACGGACAAAGGCCACACGGTCGCGGTGCTTGGGGTCCATGTTCGCCTGAACCTTGAACACAAAGCCTGTGACTTTGGTCTCTTCCGGTGCAATGGCGCGGGGATCGGCGCTTTGGGGCTGGGGTTCGGGGCCATAGGTTCCGATGCCTTCCATAAGCTCTTTGACGCCGAAAGAGTTGATGGCCGATCCGAACCAGATCGGGGTCATCGTGCCTTCGAGAACGGCCTTGTGATCGAGCGCAGGCAGCAGCTCGCGCGCCATCTCGATCTCTTCAAAGAACTTTTCGAGAAGATGCGCAGGCACGTGCTCTTTGAGTTTGGGATCATCCAGACCTTCGATCTTGATGCTTTCGGCGACGCGGTTACGATCCGCGCGGTCCATCAACTCAAGACGGTTGCGCAAAAGGTCGTAGCACCCCAAAAACTCGCGCCCGACGCCGATGGGCCAAGAGGCGGGGGTCACGTCGATCGCGAGGTTTTCCTGAATCTCGTCGATGATTTCAAAGGTATCGCGGCTTTCGCGGTCCATCTTGTTACAGAAGGTCAGGATCGGAAGATCGCGCAGACGGCAAACCTCGAAGAGTTTCTGGGTTTGGCTCTCCACACCCTTTGCCCCGTCGATCACCATGACCGCAGCGTCCACCGCCGTCAGCGTGCGATAGGTGTCTTCGGAAAAGTCCGAGTGACCGGGGGTATCGACAAGGTTGAAGCGGAATTTGCCGAAATCGAAGGACATGGCCGAGGCCGAGACCGAGATCCCGCGGTCCTTTTCCATCTGCATGAAGTCGGACCGTGTGCGGCGCGCTTCGCCCTTGGCGCGGACCTGACCTGCCATCTGGATTGCGCCCCCGAAAAGGAGGAACTTTTCAGTGAGAGTCGTCTTGCCTGCGTCGGGGTGCGAGATGATCGCAAAAGTCCGGCGGCGGGCGATTTCGGCAGGGAGGTCGGGGCGGTTTGAAGCGGTGTCTAGCATGGCCGCGCGTATAGTCCCGCAAGGGCCCTCTGGCAAGAAATCAAAAGGGCCGAAGTCGTCTTCGGCCCTTTTTCTTGTGCAAGGTTTTTCTAACCCAACGTGGTAAAGAAATCTTCGGTCGTTTCTTGCAGGCTGCGGCTTTGCTGGACCGAGGCTTCGGACCCCGTCCGTGCTTGTCCCACGCTCAAAGTGATGTCGCGCGTCGCGCTCGCCTGTTCGTCGAGTGCCGAGCGAACGGATTGGGCGATGCTGTCCACCTGATCGCATTCCTTCGAGATGGTCGTCACATTGTGCACCGTGCGCTCGGTCGCGTCGCGAATGGCAGCGATGTGGTTGTTGATGTTCTCGGTCACATGCGTGGTCTGTGCGGCAAGGTTCTTGACCTCTCCCGCCACAACGCTGAAGCCGCGCCCGACCTGACCTGCACGCGCCGCTTCGATCGAAGCATTGAGCGCCAAGAGATTGGTCTTGTTGGCAATTTCGGAAATCATGCGCACGGCATCGGAGATGTCCGACACCTTGTTTGCCAGTTCCGTCACCTGAGTGTTCGAGACGCTGGCCAGCGAGGCAGCCGAGCGTGTCTTGGACGTCGCGTCGTTCATCTGGTCCCGAATGGCAATGATCGAGGTCGAAAGCTGCTCGGCTGCGGTGGACGCGGTGCGGATGCTGTCCGAAGTTTGCACCGAAGTCGCCGCAAGGGTCTCGACTGTATTCGAAACATTCGTTCGGAAATTCTGGGCTATGCGCAGCTTCCGCGTATTCGTGCGGTCTTTGAGCATCTCTTCGGTGATCGACAAGGCGATCTCGAGATCCATCATGATCAGCCGTGTGAGTATGCCCGTAAGCTTGATGGCGCTTCTACGGCGCAAGAAACCCGCCTTGCGCATGATAGAGCGGTTGAGGTCTGCAACGAGAAGCCCGCTTGCATTGACCTGCCACACGGGTTCGAGGCTCATGTTCGCATGCACTTTGCCCACGCGCGTGACGGACGTTTTGTAGGCTTCGCCAAGATCGCCCTCGATCAAATACGTGAAATGGGTCAGCAGCGAGCCATCCAGATTGACCATCGAGGTGTTGGCAAAGTTGTGTTTCAACTTCGGAATGGCCAGCAAGCGGTCGCGAAACCGCTCGAGCACATCCGGAAGCACGCTCATCGAAAGACCACGGTTGGCCCGCAGAAAGGCAAAATCCTTTTGGGTCAGACCGAGAAATTCGATCCGTTTATCAATATCGACTGAATAAGTTTCTGTATTACCTGCGTCGAGCATTTGCGTCCTCTTGAACTTGTCAGCTAGTTCAACGGCGAGAGGCGCATTTTCCTTAGGGTTGAAATTGAACTTTTGTGAGCTTTTTCAAACAGCCTCAGCTCCGCGAAGCTCTGCGCAGTAGTTCGGCCGCATCGGGGCGAGAAATTAGGGTTTCCTGAACCTCATAGTCGAGATGGGCTGGGCGCAGCTGGCTCCCGCGATTGCCGCTGAGCTCGCGGCTGAGTTCTTCGGGAAGAACACCGCGTGTGCGTGGATCGACAAAGAGCGTCTCGGTTGCGATCCCCTCTGCATAGATGATCTGGTGCTCGTCGAAGAGAAGTTGGAAATAATCGACAAAACCACCGTCTATCTGGACAACCGTCTCGCCGTTGATCAGGTGGCGGACCTTGATCAGCACCTCCGAGCGGCCCACTCCAAGGTTATCTTCGCGTTGGTAGACAAAGATCCTGTGTTCGGGGCTGAGCCAAAGGTCGTGTTCATTGCTCAGCGCTCCTTTGCGGATCACCACAGGCGCAAAGTCTCCGACCGCGCGGATGGTATTGGTGCCGATCCAGCGGATGGGGCGGGGGCCTTCGTCGCGGGTCAGGACCCGATCACCGACCTTGAGATCCTCGACCTTGACCTGAGCCCCCGAGGCCATGGTGATATGCGTTCCGCGCGCAAAGGACATGCACGCCACTTCGGCAAGCCGTGTCGTGGCCGTGTGGCGGTCGATACCGACAAGCCGATACCCCGTTTTCGGCTCGAGCGCCGCGAAGGGCATGAAATAGACTTCGACGACCCCGCCGTCCTCGACCTCGACAAGTATGACCGCTTCGAAGGTAGAGCTGTCGGGGGCCATGAAGGTCACGCAGCTGTCCACATAAACCGCGTTGCCGACCGTGCCCGTCTCGCTTGACTGGGCGATCACAAAGGAGCGGTCGTCAAGCGCGGGACGCACGGCAAGGCGCTGCTTTTGGGCATCGGTGCGCATCTCGTAGATGTCATCCATGACCAATTCGTCGGCAAAACTGATGGCATCGCCTTCGGCCACACCGTTTTCGCAGATGAAATGTCCTGACGGATAAACAGGAAGCTTTTGAACGTCGGGTTGGTCTTCGTGGTATGACATTTAACGGTCTATCGGCTGGACAATTCTGCGATGCACCCCACAATTGGAGGCAATGCTCTGGTCAATGTCATTTAAGACGACATCGGCCAAGTGAAAAGCGATTAGCAAAAGGGAGAAATCCGCATGGATTTGGGAATCAAAGGAAAGCGGGCACTGGTCTGTGCCTCGTCCAAAGGGCTCGGGCTTGGATGTGCGCGTGCTCTTGCGGCTGCGGGCGTCGATCTTGTGATGAATGCACGCGGCTCCGAAGCGCTTGAAGCCAGCGCCGAGGCCATCCGCAAGGAGTTCGGCGTCGATGTTGTGACCGTTGCAACCGATGTCACCACCCCAGAAGGGCAAGCCGCCGTCATCGATGCCGCCTCGAATGTCGATATTCTTGTGACCAACGCCGGTGGCCCGCCTCCGGGGAGCTGGACCGATTGGGACCGCGAAGACTTCATCAAGGCACTTGACGCGAACATGTTGACCCCGATTGCGCTTATCAAAGCGCTCGTGCCGCAAATGATCGAAAAAGGGTGGGGCCGTGTGGTCAATATCACCTCTGTTTCGGTCAAATCCCCGATCCCTGCGCTCGGGCTTTCGAACTCGTCGCGCGCTGGTCTGACGGGCTATGTGGCGGGGGTTTCGCGTCAAGTGGCAAGCAAGGGCGTGACGATCAACAACCTCCAGCCGGGCATCCACGCGACCGACCGTATGGTCAATCTCGACGGCGCGGCCGCCAAGACCCAAGGCATCCCGCTTGCAGACGTGCAAAAGCAGCGTCTCGCATCGATCCCAGCAGGGCGTTACGGCACCTCGGATGAATTCGGCGCCACCTGTGCGTTCCTCTGCTCGCAACATGCCGGCTTTATCGTGGGGCAAAACATCCTTCTCGATGGGGGCGCGACGAATACGACCATGTAGGCCGATAGGCTTGCCGTTGCCCGACCAGCCTGTTAGGACACTTTGAAAGAAGCCCGATAGGTTTGGTCGGAAATACGTCGTGACGCAAATACCGCGCCTTGAAATCAGGAACATTGTCCGCCGTTTCGACGGTCAAGCCGTTGTGGACAATGTTTCTTTGTCGGTCATGCCGGGACAGGTCACCTGTCTTTTGGGACCATCGGGATGCGGCAAATCGACGACCCTGCGTATCATCGCAGGCGTCGAGATGCAGGACAGCGGCGAGATTTACGTCGACGGCGCTCTGGTCTGCGACACCCGCTTTCGCATTCCCCCAGAGGGGCGCTCGATCGGGCTCATGTTTCAGGACTTTGCCCTCTTTCCCCATCTGAGCGTCGCAGGCAATGTCGCCTTTGGCCTCAAAGGAGACAAGGCCGAGAACCGCGCCCGCGTCGAAGAGCTCTTGGCCAAGGTCAACATGAGCCGCCATATCGACAGCTATCCGCACCAGCTTTCGGGCGGCGAACAACAGCGTGTGGCCTTGGCCCGTGCGCTTGCGCCGCGTCCGCGCATTATGCTGATGGATGAACCCTTTAGTGGTTTGGACGACCGACTGCGCGATGAAATCCGCGATCAAACGCTCGAAGTGCTCAAATCCGAGGGGGCAGCGGTTTTGCTCGTCACGCACGAGCCATCCGAGGCGATGCGCATGGCCGATGAAATCGCGCTGATGCGGTCGGGCAAGATCGTGCAGCAGGGCGCGCCCTATAACATCTATAACTCGCCCGTGGATCGGAGTGCTGCCGCCTTCTTTAGTGATATCAATGTGATATCGGGCAAAGTTCGCGGCGCTTTGACCGATACGCCTTTTGGGCAATTCCTGACGCCCGGCATTGCCGACGGCACCGAGGTGGATATCGTTATCCGTCCGCAGCATATCCGGATCGACTTTGACCGCGCGGGACGCGGGCCCAACCCGACCGCCCAAGACGGCACCCCCGCGCGAGGCGTCGTCGAGCGGGCGCGGTTCATGGGCGCGGAAAGCCTTGTCGAGTTTCGCATGGATTATGACGGCTCGATCCTGCGGGCGGCTGTGCCTTCGGTCTTTTTGCCCAAGGCCGGAACGCCGCTCTGGCTGATGATCCGCCGCGACCGCTGTTTCGTCTTTCCGCGCCGCTAGAGTGCGCGCCGCAAATCCCCGAGCGTTTTGCCCGCTTCTTCGACAAAGAGACCGGGGAGCACGCGCAGGGCGCTGATCTCGCCAATCGGGTATTCGGCAAACCCGCGCGTTGTTTCGCACCATCCCTGAACCAGCCAGATCCGCCCCCAGTATTCGAGCGCCAGCGGGCGCAGCGTGCGCGGGGCACCGTCGAGGGTCAACAAAAGCTTTTGCCGTGCGCGGATCGCGTGGCGGATGGTCGTCAGATGCGCAAACCCTTGGGGAAGTTCGGTCAGACGCGGGGCATTCTCGACCTCTGACAGATGGGCGTCGAGCTTCCGGCCCAAAGCGCGCGCGGCCTCGGCCAGATCTCGGTCATTGGACTGGGATACCGCCGCAAGGCCGAGCTGGAGCGCCTCCATTTCCAGATCGCTGAGCTGCAAGGGCGGAAGGTCGATAGCGCGGTTCACGCGATAGCCTTTGCCCCGCTCGCCTTGCACCGAAACGCCAGAGGCCGCCAGCGTGTCCATGTCGCGGTAAAGGGTGCGCAGCGACACCCCAAGCTGCGCGGCGAGTGCCTCTCCTTGGTGCTGGTCATCGCTGCGCAAAAGAGCGGTAAGCTTGGCGAGCCTTTCTTTGCGTTTCATCTGCGTCTTTCGAGAGTTGCACATTTCAACTGACAGTTTTTTGTCACCAAGTGAAGCCTTTTCTGTGTGAAAGTCGGGCTGGAAAGGCGCATCGCGCTTTTCCCTTCCCAAAAGCGCAACTAGGCTCGAGACAAGCAAAGGTTCGGCCGTCGCGCCGCATTATGGAGATTTCACATGCTTAACAACATCGGCCTTCCCGGTCTTCTTCTCATCGCTGTTGTCGTTCTCGTCCTCTTTGGTCGCGGCAAAATCTCGTCGCTGATGGGCGAAGTGGGCAAGGGCATCACCTCGTTCAAAAAGGGTCTGGACGAAGGCAAATCCGAGATCGAGAACAACGCAGCCGACGCGGCCCGCGATGTGACCCCCGCCGACGAAAAAGACAAAGCCTGATCCTCGCGCCCCATTTTCGGGGCCGACTTAATAGGAGCCGCACATGTTTGGCATGGGCTGGAGCGAAATGGTGCTGATCGGCATCGTTGCCTTGATCGTTGTCGGGCCAAAGGATCTTCCGAATTTGTTTCGGACCCTTGGTCAGTTCACGGGCAAAGCGCGAATGATGGCACGAGAATTTAGCCGCGCGATGGAATCGGCAGCGGATGAAGCAGGCGTCAAGGATATCTCCAAGACGCTCAAAGCTGCCGCGAACCCGCAAAAGTTCGGTATGGACAAGGTGAAAGAGGCCGCAACCTCGGCGCTGTCCCCTGATCGCCAAGAGGCCAAGGACAAGATCGCTGCGGCGACCGCCAAGGCTGCGACAGAGCGCAAGGAACGCGAGGCCGCCGAGGCTGCTGCGGCGGCGGCAAAGGTAGAGGAAGCCCCCGCAGCCTCTGCCCAAGCTCCCGTCAAAGCCAAAGCTGCGGCAAAGCCGAAAGCCCCTGCCAAACCCAAGGCCGAGGCGAAACCCAAAGCCGCCCCGCGTAAAAAGGCCGCCCCCAAGACATCCGAGGCAAGCGAATGAGCAAGACCGACGACATAGAAGACAGCTCCGCCCCGCTGATCGAGCATCTGGCCGAGCTGCGCAATCGCCTCATCAAATCGCTGGTGGCCTTTATCATCGGCATGGTGATCTGCTTTGCGTTCTGGAACCCGCTCTTCAATTTCCTGACTGAACCTTTGTGTTCGGCGCTTGCCGCGCGTGGTCAGGACGACTGCGGTCTTGTGCTCATCGCACTGCAAGAAGGGTTCTTTGTTGCGGTTTCCATCTCGCTTCTTGGCGGATTGGTGCTGTCTTTTCCCTTCATCAGCTATCAGATGTGGCGTTTCGTGGCGCCCGGACTCTACAAGAGCGAGAAGAACGCATTTTTGCCGTTCCTTGTGGCTTCGCCCTTCATGTTCTTTCTCGGCGCGGCCTTTGCCTATTATGGGATCACGCCGCTGGCCTTCGACTTCTTCCTCGGCTTCCAGCAGCCCGGTGCGCTTCTCTCTGAAGAGGGCAGCGGTGCCATTGCGGGGATTGCCTTCCAGGGCTCGGCGCAGGCCTATCTCTCGCTCACGATCAAATTCATCGTGGCCTTTGGCCTCTGCTTCCAACTTCCCGTTCTGCTGACCCTGATGGGCAAGGCGGGGCTGGTCAGCTCGCGCGGGTTGCGCAACATGCGTAAATACGCGGTGGTCGGCATTCTCGTGCTTGCCGCGCTTGCAACGCCCCCTGACGTTGTCTCGCAGGTGATCCTCTTTGTCGTGGTCTTCGGGCTTTACGAGATTTCGATCCACCTTGTGGCGCGTGTAGAACGCCAGCGCGAAGCCAAACTCCGCGAAGAGGGCGTTCTAGGCGAGGACGAAAGCCTCTTTGACGAGTTCGACGAAGACGAAGACGACGAGAAAGAAGTCAAAAAGACATGACCAAGAAAGTTCTCAAACGCATTGCCGAAGCTCTCGAGCGTTTGGCACCTGCGCCGCTTGAGGCCCCGGATTTCGGGGCCTCGGCTTTTGTCTGGCACACCGAACCCGATCGGCTTGTTCCCGTTCAAAAGGTCGCCCGTGTCGATGTCTCGCTCCTTGTAGGGGTGGATCGTTCACGCGATACGCTTCTTGCGAATACTGAACAGTTCGCGCGCGGTATGCCCGCCAACAACGCGCTGCTTTGGGGCGCTCGCGGCATGGGCAAGTCGAGCCTCGTAAAGGCGATCCACGGCAAGGTTTCGGCGGATTATCCGCTGCTCAAGATCGTCGAGATCCAGCGCGAGGATCTCGAGAGCATCGGCCGCTGTCTGAATCTCTTGCGCGGTCGTCCCGAGCGGTTTGTGCTTTTTTGCGATGATCTTTCGTTCAGCCACGATGACGCGCACTACAAATCGCTCAAGGCGGTTCTGGATGGCGGGATCGAAGGTCGGCCCGATAACGTCGTGCTCTATGCCACGTCGAACCGTCGCCACCTCATGCCGCGCGATATGATCGAGAATGAACGCTCGAGCGCGATCAATCCCGCCGAAGCAGTCGAGGAAAAGGTCTCGCTCTCGGATCGTTTCGGTCTCTGGCTGGGTTTCCATCCCTGTGATCAGGATCAGTATCTCGAGATGATCCGCGGGTATTGCAGGGAATACGGTATCGAGATCGACGAGCAAACCCTTTGGGCCGAGGCCATCGAGTGGCAGGCAACACGAGGGAGCCGTTCGGGACGTGTCGCATGGCAATACTTTACCGACCTTGCGGGGCGGCGCGGCGTATCGCTGGGCTAGAACTGAAAAGGGGAGGCGCGAGCCTCCCCTTTGTCGTTAGGGCAGGTAGCCCATGGGATCGACGGAATTTAGGCCCTGTCGGACTTCGAAATGGAGGAAGGACGGGCTTCCGTCACGGACGCGACCAATGGTCTGTCCTTTGGTGACGGCAGAATCCTTGGCCACGGTCAGCCCGTCAAGGTTCGTATAAACCGTGAGCAGGTTGTTGGCGTGGCGGATCACCATAATCGGAACGCCGTTCGTGTCTTTGGTGATGGCCGCGACCGTGCCGTCGGCTGCCGCCTTGACCGCAGTTCCCGCCGCAGCTCCGATGTCGATGCCTTCGTTCTTGCCTGCGGCATAGGCGCGGATGATCGAGCCTTGAACCGGATAGGCGAGGGGCGCATTGGGGTTGCCCGAGGGCTTGGAGGCGCTCAGATCGGGCGTCGCGGGGGCGGTCGCCGTGGGCGTCACCGCAGCGGCGGCAGCGGTCGAAGCCGACGCCACCTTTTCGGCGGGCAGAGGTTCGGCTGCACTGGGGGGCGTGGGCGTGCTGCTCCCCGTTCCCGGTGTTTCGACCGTCGCAGGGGCAACGGACGAAGGCGGACGGGCGTCGCCGCGCGGAATAAGGAGGAATTGACCTTCACGCACGGTCAGATCCGCCCCGAGGCCGTTCCATTCGGCGATATTCTTGACCGGCACACCGTAAAGGCGCGCAATGGAATAAACGGTTTCGCCGCGTTGGACGCGGTGGCGCAGCGGCTCGCTGCCTTGTTGGATCACGGGCGTGCTTGCGGTGGTCGTCGCGGGCTTGGCGGTGGTGGCCGTCGTGGCCTGCGTGCTCGACGGTGTGCTGGTCTGGGCGCGGTCGATGGCCGAGCTTGCAAGGGTCGTCACATCGACCTGCGGCGTTCCGAGAGGCGCCGAGGCAATCTGAGCGCCGCTGGCTGCGGTCGGCTCGGCCACGCGGTTCGGGAGTGCCAAAATCTCGTCACGGCGCAGTTTGGTGTCGGGGTCGATTCCGTTATAGGTCGCAAGCTGGTTGGCATCCACCCCAAGGCGAGAGGCGACGCTTCTGACGGTGTCGTTGCTCTGGGCGACGACGACCTGATAGGTCGGATAGGAAATCACCCCGCGTGCATCGGGCCTTGGACGAGCAGGAAGATTTTGCGCCGCCTGCGTCGTGTCGACCTTGCTCCCTGCCAGATCGCGGAAATCCATGTCGAAATTCTGGCTACAGGCGGTCAGAGCCGTCAGGGCTGCCCCTGCCACCAAGATACGCTTGAGAGTGCTCGCGTTGTGCATCGCTCGTTCCTCGTTCTTGCGGCCATTGGTTGGCCGTCGCAATTTCTAGTCGCCCATGCCCTCGATCAGCGGGACAAACCGCACGGGCCGAAGCTCTTCATAGTCGAAACCCTCTTCGGTGCGCGTGACGCGGATGAGGCTTTGAACCGTGTCGGACTGGCCCACGGGTAACACCATGATACCCCCGATCCGCAGCTGGGCCAAGAGCGGGCCGGGCGGGTCTTCGGCTGCTGCGGTCACGAGAATGCGATCAAAGGGAGCTTGTTCGGGCAAACCAAAGCTTCCATCGCCCGAAATCGCGGTGATATTGACTAGATTGAGCTGTTCGAAGAGCACCCGAGCATCGGCGACAAGGCGCTTGTAGCGGTCGACTGTATAGACGCGGCGGGCCAGATGGCTGAGAATGGCGGCCTGATAGCCTGAGCCCGTGCCGACTTCGAGCACCTTGTCGCGCGGCTGGACATTGAGCGCTTGGGTCATGAGGCCGACGACCGAGGGTTGGCTGATGGTCTGACCTGCTGCAATGGGAAGCGGCATATCCTCATAGGCGCGCTCGGCAAAAAGTCCGCGCACGAAAAGCGCGCGATCGGTCTTTTCCATCGCCGTCAGAACACGTGCATCCGTGACCCCCTTGGAGCGGAGGGCAAAGAGAAACTGCATCTTGAGTTCGGCGCTGTTCACTCGAAAGTTGCTTTCAATTCGCTTAGCACGTCATGTGCCGTGAGGTCAGCACGCATCGGCGTGACCGAGATATAACCGTCGAGGTTGGCCTTGGCATCGCTGCCTTCGAGCGTGGCGATGCGCTGATCCCCGCCGCGCACCCAAAGAAAGCGGCGCCCCGAGGGCGAAAGGTGCGGCTCGACCGAGAAGGAGGTGCCACGGCGGAACCCTTGGGTCGTGACCTTGGTCCCCAGAACACCCTTGGCCGAGGTCGGCGGGAAGTTCACGTTGTAAAAGACGCGGTAATCTTCGTCCTGCCATTTGCCGACCGAAAGAATTTTGCGCACGATCTCGGCACCATGGGCGCCCGCAGCTTCGAAGCTGTCGTCGAGATTTGCGTTGTCGGGGCCGAAGTATTGCGACATGGCGATAGCGGGCACACCTTGGAGCGCGGCTTCGATCACCGCGCCGATGGTCCCAGAATAGAGCACGTTTTCCGCAGAATTGTTGCCACGGTTCACACCCGAGAGCACCAGATCGGGCGGGCAATCCTTCATCACGTCATGGATGGCCGCAAGAACGCAGTCGGCGGGCGAGCCTTCGGCGGCAAAGCGGCGCGGGCCAAGTTCGGCTATCATCGTGGGGTGCGTATAGCTGATCGTATGCGCGACGCCGGATTGCTCAAAGGCGGGGGCAACAGTCCAAACCTCACCCTTGGGGCCTGCAATGTCTTGCGCGATGCGCTCGATGACCTTGAGTCCGGGTGCGTTGATACCGTCGTCGTTGGTAATGAGAATGCGCATAAAGCCCCCTTTTTGTCTTTCCTACGCAACCGAAGTCGGCGCGGCAAGCACGACCCGCCCTTGGAGAGGCATTTTGATCAAAGCGTGACGGTGGGGACTCGGTTTATGCCGATCAGCCGAGGATTTCAGGCAGAAGTCGTGCCGCTTCATCATGGATCGAGGCAAGTTTGCTGCGATCTTCGCCCGGAAAGAACCGTCCACGCGTTGCGGTCGGCATGGCGGCGGGGGTCAGAATGCGCACCGAAGGGCCTGTCTTTTCCGTCTCGGCTTGCCAGCTTTTGGCCATCGCGATCTGTGCGCCCTTGGTCGATCCATAGGCACCAAAGAACTTCTCGCCCGCGCGGGGGTCGTCAAAGAACACGGCTTTGCCCTCCGCACCCAAGAGCGGCTCGACATAAGAGATCAGGCGAGCCGTTGCACCGATGTTGGTGTCGATGGATTTGGTGAGATCTTTGGGCGGCATGTGCCCTGCGGGCGAAAGCGGTGCTGCAAAAATCGCCGTATGAAGCCAGAGGTCGATTTTGCCCCAACGATCAAAGATCGAGCGGCACAGTTGCTGCATCGCGGGTTCAACCGTAATGTCCATGGGGGCCAAAGTCGCTTCGCCGCCCTTGGCCTTGATCCGATCGTCCAGCTCTTCTAGTGCGCCCGTTGTCTTGCCCACGGCAACGATGTGATGGGTGGAAGCGAGCGCCTCGGCCAAAGCAGCGCCAAGGCCGCGGGATGCACCGGTGATAAGAGCGACGGGTTTTTGATCTGTGTTCGACATGGGCTTCATTTGTCACTAGCGCCGAATTTGCGCAAGATGGATCGCGCATCTGCGACGAGATTACACCATCTCGAGCCGTGCGGCGACAAGACGGGCCAAGAGATCGTCCGAAATCGGAGTGTGCTCGGTGAACTGGAGCGTGCCTTTGTTGAACTTATACCCGATGGCGGTCAATTCCTGTTCGAATTTCGGAAAGAGCGAGCCGCTGTGCGGGAAAAGCGAGCAATGCGCCTTGAAGCCCGCATAGCCCATGACGACCTTATCGTTCACGCGAAAGCCGGGGATGGCGTAGGAAATAACCTCTTCGGCCATAGGTAAGAGGGCCGTGAGCCTTGCCCGTAGATCGTCCAGTGCGGGACGCTGCCATCCTGTGATGGTCGCAAGATAGGCATCATGGGGCGCGGCGTGTGTCATCATTGTCCTCGGTTTCGCCCAAGGTGCGCCCATGCGGATCGTTCGGCAAGCGTTAAACGCAAGAGACCCCGCGCGAGGGCGGGGTCTCTGGATGGTTTTGTCGTTTTTACTCGGCAGCTTTGAGCTGGAAGCCTTTTTCGATCATATCGGTCGGCGCAACTGGGTATTCGCCCGAGAAACAGGCGTCGCAATACTTCGGCGCCTTGGGATCGCGGCCTTCGGCTTCGCCTACGGCACGATAAAGACCGTCGAGCGAAATGAACTTGAGGCTATCGACCCCGAGATGGTCACGCATTTCGTCTTCGGTCATGGTCGCAGCGAGCAGCTTTTCGCGCTGCGGCGTGTCCACACCATAGAAACACGGCCAAGCGGTGGGCGGGGAGGCGATGCGGAAGTGCACTTCTGCGGCACCTGCATCAAGCAGCATGTCCTTGATCTTGCGGCTGGTGGTGCCGCGCACAACCGAGTCGTCCACAAGGATGATGCGCTTGTTGCGGATCAGGGCGCGGTTCACGTTGAGCTTGAGACGCACACCCATGTTGCGGATCTGTTCGGACGGCTCGATGAAGGTGCGGCCCATGTATTGGTTGCGGATGATCCCCATTGCATAGGGGATGCCCGACTGGAGGCTGAAACCGATCGCCGCAGGCGTCCCGGAGTCGGGCACTGGGCAAACGAGATCGGCTTCAACAGGGCTTTCCTTGGCCAGTTCGCGGCCGATATTCTCGCGGGTCTCGTAGACCGAGCGACCACCAAGGATCGAGTCGGGGCGCGAGAAATAGACATGCTCGAAAATGCAGAAGCGCGATTGACGGCGGCGGAAGGGGAAATGGCTCTGAACGCCGCTCTTGGCGCTGATGACAACCATTTCGCCAGGCTCAACCTCGCGGATGAATTCTGCACCGACGATATCGAGCGCACAGGTCTCGGAGGCCAGCATATAGCCGTCCCCGAATTTGCCCAGAACCAGCGGACGCACGCCCAAAGGATCGCGCACCCCGATGAGTTTGGTGCGCGTCATGGCAACGACCGAGAAGGCGCCTTCGACCTTGCGTAGCGCTTCTTCCATGCGGTCGGGAATGGTGCGGCCCATCGAACGCGCCATCAGGTGGATGATGCACTCGGAATCCGACGAGGACTGGAAAATCGAGCCGCGTTCGATCAATTCGCGGCGCAGCGCATCGGCGTTGGTGATGTTGCCGTTATGCGCAATCGCAGCCCCGCCCATCGAAAATTCGCCGAAGAAGGGCTGAACGTCGCGGATCGCGGTCTGGCCTTTGTTGCCTGCGGTCGAGTAGCGAACATGGCCGATCCCGACATTTCCGGGGAGAGTCTGCATCACCTCGTGAGAGGTGAAGTTGTCACGGACATACCCCATACGGCGGGCAGAGTTGAAACCGTGCACGGGGTCGTGAACCACGATCCCACCGGCCTCCTGTCCTCGGTGCTGCAGGGCGTGGAGACCAAGAGCGACAAAGTTGGCAGCATCAGCTACGCCAACCGCGCCAAAGATCCCGCACTCCTCCTTGAGCTTATCATCGTCAAAGGGGTGGGCGAGGGGCATCGTTTTGGACACGAGTGAAGGCTCCGAATCCGACAAGTTGGGGTCGCGCTCCTGATAGTCCTTCAAGAGCGCGGTGTCACGAAACTATCATGATTATTTTGGCTGTTGGGCCAAAAGACTGCTTCACGATGTTGTTTTATGCGATCAGGAGGCGCTGCACTGGCCTACAAGTTGCTCGTATTGGCCTGTAATCCAACCCAAAGCCTGTTCGGGGTCCTGATCTTCGACCGAGCCTGTCAGCTTGCTGAAAACTTTGGCAGAGCGGCTGTCGTCGATCATCGGCACGCCTTGGGCCGAGAGAATCGTGCTGTAGACGAAATAGGCGACAGCCACGAGAAGAATGCCGCGCACCACCCCGAACATGAATCCGAGCCCCTGATCGAGACCGCCGAGGACCGAGCGTTGGACAACCGAGGAAAAGAGCGGGGTGAAAATCGAAAAGAGGATGAGCGCCACGCCGAACACAGCCGCAAAGGAAGCAATCACCGAAAGTTCGCAGCTGTCCCCGATGAAATCGCCGACCATCGGGATTTGTTTGATGAGCGGGGTGGCCTTGTCGGCAAAGAGAAACGCAAGAACCGTTGCACCGATCCAGCCCGCAATCGCAAGCGCCTCGCGGACGAGGCCGCGCGAATAGGCCAAAAGTGCCGAAACCACGATAACGACCGCGACAATCCCGTCGACGATAGTGAAACCTTCCATCTTCTTCCCCCGCAGGCGCGGGAGATCACCGCGCGCCGAAAATTTCTTCTACGAACTGAGCGACATCGGTCATCTGTCGCAAAGCGTCACCCGAAACCGAGCTTCTTTTCGGAAGCACCGGAAGGATAGCAGAGGAGAAACCAAGTTTTTGCGCCTCTTTCAACCGATTTTCCATCTGGGACACGGGACGAATACCCCCAGAGAGCGAAATTTCTCCAAAAATTGCACAATCAGAGGGGAGCGTCGCGTCTTCTCGGGCAGAAATCAGCGCAGCCGCAACCGCAAGGTCCGCCGCAGGTTCGGTGATCCGCAGCCCGCCCGCCACGTTGAGATAGACATCAAGTCCGGCAAAGGCGATCCCGCAACGCGATTCCAGAACCGCAAGGATCATCGCAAGGCGGCCACCATCCCAGCCGACCACAGAGCGGCGGGGCGTGCCACCGGGCGCAGGGGCGACAAGCGCCTGGATTTCGCACAAAACGGGGCGCGTGCCCTCGATCCCCGCAAACACCACCGAACCCGGAGCGGGCTTGCCGCGTTCCGACAGGAAAAGAGCCGAGGGGCTTTTGACTTCTGCCAATCCCTTGCCCGTCATTTCGAAGACGCCGATCTCGTCTGCGGGGCCGAAGCGGTTTTTCACGGCGCGCAGAATGCGGAACTGGTGGCCGCGCTCGCCTTCGAAATAGAGCACGGTGTCGACCATATGTTCGACCACGCGCGGCCCTGCGAGGTTGCCCTCTTTGGTGACGTGGCTGACCATGATAACCGCGATGTCACGCTTTTTGGCGAAGGTGGTCAGCTCATGCGCACAGGCGCGCACCTGCGACACGGACCCCGGAGCGCTTTCAACATTGTCGGCCCACATGGTCTGGATCGAGTCGATGATCACAAGTTCGGGGTGCTCGGCATCAAGCGTGGTGAGAATGTCGCGCAAATTGGTTTCGGAGGCGAGCTTGACGGGGCTTTGTTCCAGCCCCAAGCGCCGCGCACGCATCTGGACCTGTGACGCGCTCTCTTCGCCCGAAATATAGATGACCTTGAGGCCGTTGCGGGCAAAACGCGCCGCCGCCTGAAGAAGGAGCGTGGACTTGCCGATCCCGGGATCGCCGCCGACCAAAAGCGCCGAGGCTTTGACGAGGCCGCCGCCGAGCACGCGGTCAAGCTCTGCCACACCCGCAGCCGTGCGGGGCGGTTCGGGTTCCTGACTGGCAAGATCGGTAAGCTCGAGCACATGCCCCTTTTTGCCGCCAAGTGTTTTAGAGGCGGGCCCTGTGGAAATCGGTTTATCCTCGGTGATCGTGTTCCACGCGCCGCAACCGTCACAGCGGCCCGACCACTTGGAAAACACTGCGCCGCAGTCAGAACAGGAGAAGCTCAGATCTTTTGCCATGTTCTCCTTTTGTCCCAATTTTCGGGGCGGAGCAACATGTTTCTAGCGTCTGGCTTTGCCCGAAAGCGCCGAGATGCCGAGCGAGGCGAGGATGCAGCCCGTAAAGAGATAGAGGCCCCAAGCGACCTCGACCGTGGCAAGGCCGATGCCTTTGACGAGCACCACATAAAGCGCGATCAGGAACACATCCGCCATCGCCAATTTGCCCATGATATTCAGCAAGGGCAGCAGTTTGCGGTGCAAAAGTCCCGCATGGACAAGCGCAAGCCCGATGGTTTTGAGATAGGGTGCGAAAAGAGCAAAGCCTGTCACGATCAAAGCCAGAGCGACATCGGTCTCCCATAGGCTCTGGAGCCCCGAAATGACGCTGATTTCAGAAAGACCGAAGAGCGGCAAAAGACCCGCCCGCAGCAGCGGCGCAAACCAAGCCACGGGAAACAGAACGAGCAGCGACAGGTTTGCCCATTTGATCAATGTTTTCATGTCCGCCCCCAAGTCCGACCCCGCGCTTTGGGCAACATCTGAGGGGCGGACGGGCTGATTACAAGGTTATTCTGCAGCAGGCTTGCTGGCGAGTTGCACCACATTCGACCGTTCTTCACGTTCGAAATCATAGCCGAGATCGGGAAGGATCAGCCGAAGCCTCTTGTCCAGTCGGGCAAGTTGGCGTTGCAGCACATCTTCTTCTGCTTCGATTTGCCGTTTCCATTTGCGCACCTCGTCACAGATGTGAAGGGCGTCGATGATCCGTTCCTGCTGGTCCTCGATCTCGCGCTGGCGTTCGCTCAGGAACTTTTTCGCGCGGGCGACTTTGGCGTCCGAATAGATCTCGGCGATGTCGCGGGATTTCTCGCTCATTTGCGCCGCGAGCGTCAGAACGTCGCTCTCCAGTCGGCCAAGATCGGGGTGATCGCGCAGATAGGACAGACGTTCCCGCACCGCGTCGAACTCCGAGCTGAGGGAAAACACCCCCTGACGATCTGCATGATGGCAAATCTGATAGGCGCGCGCCACGTCTTCCATGTTCAGATGAAAATCGCGGTGGCTTTTCTCGAGTTGAAGCACGCGGAAATTGCTTGGCAGATAGGCCAGAAGCGCAATCCCCAGAAGGGTGACCGCGCTTTGGACATAAAGGCCGCCGTTCACCACCTCGATCTCTCCGAAGTGCAGCGGCAAGGTGAGCCAAGGTGTAATGCCGAAGGCGCTTAGACAGGTGTAGAACAACAGCGAGAGCGCAAGCGCCGCGAGCAGCATGAACGATGCAATATGACAAAGACGGGCAAAGGCCCGTAGTGCTCCGATCCCATTCATTTGTGCCCCCCAGCACGACATCTTGAGGGGATGATAGGTTGTAAACGTTGGGTTTGGAACACTTTTTACGGAATGCTCCGAAAATATTCCAAAGCGGAAACAGTCCGAAGGAGTGCCTCGGACTGTTTCTCTTGGGGGTTAATTGGCGACGTAGTGACGGCTGTATCGGGCGCCGAGCGAGGTCAGGAATTCATACCCGATGGTGCCCGCGATATCGGCCAGATCGTCTACGCCCTGCATGTCGCCCATCAGGGTGAGATACTCGGGGACGCTGTCCAGATCGGTCACATCAATGGTCAGAAGATCCATCGACACCCGCCCGACAAGCTGGACCGGAACGCCGTTGGCAAAAAGCCTGACCTTGTTCGAGAGCGAGCGGAGGAGGCCGTCGGCATAGCCCGCAGAAACGGTTGCGATGCGGCTGGGGCGTTTGGCCTGCCATGTGTTGGAATAGCCGACCACTTCACCTTCTTCGAGCTCGCGGACCTGCACTACAGGAAGATCGAGCTGCACGACCTTGTGCGCGGCGTCAAAGGGCCGACCACCGTAAAGCCCGATACCGGGACGGGTCAGATCGAAATGATAGTCGGGGCCAAGCAAAAGCCCCCCCGTCGCCGAGAGCGAACGGGGCACATTGATGCCGTCCGTCATGCGCTTGAACATATCAAGCTGATAGGCATTCATCGGGTGATCGGGTTCGTCGGCGCAGGCAAGATGGCTCATCACCAGAGCGGGGCCTTGCTCCAGGGCGAGCGAGGACACCGCCGACCATTCCGACCACTCCATCCCGAGCCGGTTCATGCCTGTATCAAGCTGGATACCGAAAGGATGACCGGGAAGCGCTTCGAAATGGCGGGTCATCTGGTCGAGACTGTTGAGCATCGGCGTCAGGTGCAGATCCGCGATCATATCGGTGTCGCCCGCCATATGCCCGGAAAAGACAAAGACATCGGCATCCGACCCGATGGCCGAACGGACCTTGCCGCCTTCTTCTGCGGCGGCGACAAAAAACTTGCGGGCACCGGCGCGATAAAGCGCACGCGCCACATAGTCCGACCCGAGGCCATAGCCGTCCGCCTTGACGACTGCGCCCGTTTCAACGGCGGTTTTGGCATCCAAAGCACGCCAGTTGGCGACGATGGCGTCGAGATCGATACGAAGTTTACCTGTGCTCATTGGAGCCTTTTACCTTGGAATTACGGGGTCAATCGGAGGGCAGGGGCGCCTAGTGGAAGTTGTCTTCCGCGTTCTGCTGCCATGCTTTGACAAGGTTGCCGAACTTGGTGAAGCGCCCTTCAAAGGACAATTCGACCGTGCCGATGGGACCATGTCGCTGCTTGCCGATGATAACCTCGGCCTTGCCGTGCAGACGATCCATCTCTTCTTGCCACTGCGCCATTTTCTCGAGCTCGTGATCGCCCGGCTTTTCGCGTTCCTTATAATATTCCTCGCGGAACACGAACATCACCACGTCGGCGTCCTGCTCGATCGAGCCCGATTCACGAAGATCCGAGAGTTGGGGGCGTTTATCGTCGCGGCTTTCCACCTGACGCGACAACTGCGAGAGCGCGACAACGGGGATGTGGAGTTCCTTGGCAATGGCCTTGAGACCCATCGAAATTTCGGCGATTTCGTTCACGCGGCTTTCCGTTTTGCCCGTGCCGCGCACAAGCTGGAGATAGTCCACGAAAAGCGCATCAAGCCCGTGGGTCCGCTTGAGACGGCGCGCACGCGCGGCAAGCTGGCTGATCGGGATCGCGGGTGTGTCGTCGATGAAAAGCGGGCAGCTTTCAAGCGATTTGGCCGCATCGACGAAACGACGGAATTCGGCTTCGGTCATGTCACCGCGGCGGATCTGTTCGGACGGAACTTCCGAGGCTTCGGAGAGGATACGGGCGGCAAGCTGCTCTGCGCTCATTTCGAGCGAATAAAAGCCCACGACGCCGCCTTCGACCGCGCCTTCGGTGCCGTCGGGCAAGCGGCCCTTTTTATAGGCCTTGGCGATGTTGAAGGCGATATTGGTCGCAAGCGAGGTTTTCCCCATCGAGGGACGCCCCGCGAGGATCAAAAGGTCGGACTTGTGCAAACCACCAAGCTTTTTGTCCATGTCGATCAGGCCCGTCGAAACCCCCGACAGGCCGCCTTCGCGCTGATAGGCGGCGTTGGCGACGTTGACGGCATCGGTTACGGCCTTGAGAAAGCTGACGAAACCGCTCTCGGATGTGCCTTGCTCGGCAAGTTTGTAGAGCGCCTGTTCGGCTTCGACGATTTGCTCTTTCGGTTCGCTGTCGACGTCGACCTTGGCGGCTTTGGCGGCGATGTCGCGGCCCACCTGGATCAGCTCGCGCCGCACCGCCAGATCATAGATCATCTGGGCGTAATCGCGGGCGGCAAAGGCAGAGATCGCCGATCCCGCCAGTCGCGCAAGATAGGCCGCGCCGCCGAGTTCCTGAAGCCCTGCGTCGTCTTCCATAAAGGTCTTGAGCGTGACGGGCGAGGCAAGCGCGTTTTGCGAGATGCGGCTGTGGCAAACGCTGAAAATCCGCTGGTGCACGGGGTCGTAAAAGTGCTGTGCCGAGACGATCGAATTGACGCGGTCAAAGATGTCGTTGTTGGTCAGGATCGCGCCGAGAAGCTGTTGCTCGGCTTCGATGGAATGCGGCAGCAGATCAACGTTTTCCCCCGCGACTTCGGGCATCTTGGCATCAAAACTTCTGATCTCGTTCACGCGAACCACTCCGACTCTTTTCGGTCTCTGTTGTAACCCAAGGCAGGGGCGGGCTTCAAATTGTATAAGCTGTGGATAAGTCAAAGGCCCCGACGGCGTGCTGCCGAACGGGGCCTTCGGGATGTGCTATTGCAAGGATCAGGCGTGTTTGGCCGACCAACCCGCGGGGTCGTTGAGATAATCCTCGACCGCCGAGAGGGTCTCGGCGTCGAATGCGCCGCGCTCTTTGGCGACGGCCAGAACGTCCCACCACGTGCAGAGCGATAGAAGCTGGACACCGTGGTTGGCGAGCGTTTCCTCGACGCCTTCGAAAATCCCGTAATAGAAGATCACCGCCGTGGCCGAGCAGGTCGCGCCCGTTTCGCGGATGGCGTCCACGAACGACAGTTTGGAGCCGCCGTCGGTGGTGAGGTCCTCGACCAAAAGCACCCGCTGACCTTCGGTCATCACGCCTTCGATGCGGGCGTTACGGCCATAGCCTTTGGGTTTTTTGCGGACATAGGTCATCGGGAGCGCAAGGCGCTCGGCGATCAGGGCCGAAAACGGGATACCAGCGGTTTCGCCGCCTGCAACGTTGTCGAAGGCCTCGAAGCCCGCTTCGCGCATGATGGTGACGGCAAGGAAATCCATCAGCGTCGAGCGGATGCGCGGGAAAGAGATCAACTTGCGGCAATCGATATAGGTCGGGGCTTTCTTGCCGCTTGCGTGGGTGAACGGCTCGCGCGAGTTGAAGTGCACTGCGCCGATTTCAAGGAGCATACCTGCGGACAGGCGCGCGATCTCTTCTTTGGAGGGAAAGGACGAGGGGATCATTTATTCTTCCTTTAAAGTGGGCAGATCAGGCTTCGACCCGCCAATGGAGCGGGAAACCGGGATCAAAGACGGTAAGGGGACCAACGCCCGTTTCGATCGTGGTCGGATAGGCGACGGGGTCCCCTTTGACGAGGGTGATGGTTTCCTCGTTCACGGGAAGTCCATAGTAGCGCGGCCCATTGAGCGAGGTGAAGGCCTCAAGCTCCTTGAGCGCGCCTGCCGCTTCGAAGACTTCGGCGAGACAGGACATGGTGTTGATCGAGGTATAGATGCCCGCGCAGCCGCAGGGCTGAAGCTTGGCAGGGTCCGTGTGCGGCGCCGAGTCGGTGCCGAGGAAGAACCGCTTGTCCCCCGAAACCGCCGCCTGCACGAGAGCAATGCGATGCTTTTCGCGCTTGGCCACGGGGAGGCAGTAGAAGTGCGGCTTGATCCCGCCCGCAAGGATATGGTTGCGGTTGATGATCAGGTGATGCGTGGTGATCGTCGCGGCAAGGTTCTTGGAACTGTCGCGCACATAGTCCACTGCATCGGCGGTGGTGACATGCTCCATCACGACCTTGAGCTCGGGGACCTTTTTGCGGATCGGCCTCAGCACTCGGTCGATAAAGACGGCTTCGCGGTCAAAGATGTCGATGTCGCTGTCGGTGACTTCGCCATGCACACAAAGCGGCATACCGATTTCAGCCATTTTTTCCAAGACAGGGCGCACTTTGTCGAAATCCCGCACGCCCGAAGCCGAGTTGGTCGTCGCGCCCGCAGGGTAAAGCTTGACCGCTGTCGCGATGCCGTCGGCATGGGCGCGCGCCACATCCGCAGGATCGGTGTTCTCGGTCAGATAGAGCGTCATCAGCGGCTTGAACGACTTGCCTTCGGGGAGCGCCTTGAGAATGCGGTCGCGATAGGCAGCGGCCTGTTCGGCGGTCACGACGGGCGGGACGAGGTTCGGCATGATGATGGCGCGGCCGAAATGCTCTGCCGAATGGGGCAGGACGGCTTCGAGCATCGCGCCGTCGCGCAAATGCAAGTGCCAGTCATCGGGGCGACGGATCGTGAGGCGGGTGATGGGCTGTGCGGTCATGGGGCTCGCTTACACAAATTTGTGACGCTGCACCATAGCCTAAGCTCTGCGCCACTCCAAGCGGGAGCTATGCGCTTGCTGCAACGCGGCATTTCGGCTTTGTCTGTTTTTCTGCAGAGCAGCAAGGGTTACACGTTCTCCAACAGCCGAACTCTTTTGAAACGGAAACCGCAAATGACCTTTATCTCTCCGTCGATCGTTCCTTCGTCGTCGCCTTCGCTTGCTGCACGTCTGTCGGCCTTCTTTGATCGCCTTGTCGCACTTGGTGAAGCCAACTACCAATCGAGCGGCCGCGCAAAGCGCATTGCCAAGCTCGAAGCGCTTTCGGACGCTGAACTTGCCAAACTCGGCATTTCGCGCGACATGATCGTTTATCACGTTTTCCGCGACTGCTTTGCCTACTGAGTCAGGTCGCGACTGCGAAGAGAAAGGGCGGCCCTTTGGCCGCCTTTTTCATGTCTGGCTTTCAAGCTCCTGAAGCTGTGCAAGACGTCGGTTGAAATAGCGATGCGGGCGCTCTTCCATCATCTTGGTGCAAAGCGCTTTGCTCAGGGCGAATTTGCCTTTTCCGAAAACCATCTGGTCCAGTGACCGCAGATAGGGGAAGCTTTCTCGGCGTTTGCGATAGAGCGCGTGGAAGCTCTTGGCGGTCAGTCCGCCATCCATTGCAAGAACGATCAATTTGTTCAGCACGCCGACGCCATCGAGCATGCTTTCGATCATCGCGCCCGCGCCGCGCGCCCAAAGCGTCGTGACGTTCTTGCGCCGGAAGAGGGCGCCGTGCATGGCGTCCTCTTTGATACGCGGATCAAAGATCACCGTCGCATGTTTTGCGGCATCAAGCATGTCGGGCGCGTATCCGAACCGTTTGGTCCAATCGAGCCGCCGCGCTTCGGGGTAGCGTTCATCCCAATTGGCCACATGCGGCGCAAGCGTGGCGAAAGGCCGAAGCGCCAAAACCTCGGCACCTGGTGCGCAAACCGAATAGGCACTTGCGGCATAGCCTGCTTCGTGCACCCCGAAAAAGAGCACGCGGTCGAAGTCCTCGAAAAAACCGTCATCGATCAGTCGGTCGAAATATCGATGGATTTCCGAGGCGCGGAAAAAGCTCTGGCCGCGCGAAATAATCGCAAGATGCGACCAACCGAGACGTTTGACAAAGTGGAAGCCGCGCGGCTCGTCGGTATCGGACCCTGCGGTGATCTCGGGATAGCTTTCGAATGTCACGAGAAGCCTCGGTCCCGCATCCGTGAGAATCGCGACGTGATCGGCCCCAAGCTCTTCGTAATGTCCATGCTCTTCGCTTAGGGCATCAAGGGCGTCGAACCATTCGTCTTGATCGAGATCAGACAGATCGGGGGAAAACTCACTCATAAATCCACTCATAGTCATACATTCGGGCTAGGGTTCGGATGCCAGCGAACTTGGGCAAAATTGTGCAGTTTGAGCGAATATTTCACGATATGGGAAATCATTTCGGTGGGGTTATACTGCTTTTGAATAGGTCTTGGAGTGCCTCGTCAACCATTGGGTGAAACAGTCGGACAACATCTTCTCTCTAAGACCAAGGGAGCACTTGACCCGAGCGCGGCGGAATGCAGCATCCTTAACAAACGGAGGAGAGACATGAATTTCCAGAGCATCGACGACGTGCAAAGCGCACTCGGCGCAGAGAACTATGTATGTGGCCGTTCGCTTGCCACGGTCATGTTCCTTTCCCTCAAACTCGGGCGGCCCCTGTTTCTCGAAGGGGAAGCGGGAACAGGCAAGACCGAGATCGCCAAAGCCATCGCGTCGGCCTTGGGGCGTGATCTGATCCGTTTGCAGTGTTACGAGGGGCTCGATGCGGCCTCTGCCGTCTATGAATGGAACTTTGCCGAGCAGATGATCGCCATTCGCACCGCAGAAGCGACGGGCGGCGCGGATCGCAAAGAACTCAAATCCGAGCTTTTCTCTTCGGACTATCTGATCGAGCGTCCCTTGCTTCAGGCGATGCGCCCCAATCCCAAGGGTGCGCCTGTGCTCCTGATCGACGAGATCGACCGCACGGATGAGCCGTTCGAAGCCTTCCTGCTTGAGGCACTCTCGGATTTTCAGGTGACGATCCCCGAACTCGGCACGATCAAAGCGCCCGAGCCGCCGATCGTGATCCTCACGTCGAACCGCACGCGTGAAGTGCATGACGCGCTCAAGCGCCGCTGTCTTTACCACTGGGTCGATTATCCCACCTTCGACCGAGAGCTTGAAATCCTTGCGGCCAAGGCCCCCGAGGCACAGGAAACGCTCAGCCGCGAGGTCGTCGCCTTTGTCCAGAAGCTCCGCACCGAGGATCTGTTCAAGAAACCGGGTGTGGCCGAGACGATCGACTGGGCGAAATGCCTTTTGGCTCTGGATGTCATCGACCTCTCGCCCGAAGTCATCGCAGACACTTTGGGCGCGATCTTGAAATATCAGGACGACATCTCCCGCATCGAAGGGAGCGAGGCGCAGCGCCTGTTGAAAGAGGCACGTGCCGAGCTTGCCCCCGTATGAGGGTCCAAAGAGGCATAGGGGATAGGGGACGCGATGGCTGAATACATCCCCCTGAACATTCCCGAAGACGGCAAGCTTGCGCACAACATTACCCATTTCGCCCGCGCGCTGCGAAAGGCGGGTCTCCCCGTGGGGCCCGGCCGTGTGATCGACGCGATCCGCGCAGTCGAGGCGGCGGGGTTCACCGAAAAGATCGATTTTTACTGGACGCTCGAGGCCTGTTTCGTCTCGCGGCCTGAGCACCGTGCCGTTTTTGGACAGGTTTTTCGGCTCTATTGGCGCGACCCGCGCTATCTGGAGCACATGATGTCGATGATGCTCCCCTCGGTGCGCGGTGTTCAGGAAGAGCGCAAAGCCAAGGCAGGGGAAAAGAGAGCCGCCGAAGCGCTTCTTGACGATCAGAACGTTCCGATGCCCAAGAAAGAGGACGAGGAAGACGAGAACGAAGAGGCGCTGATCGACATAGACGCCTCCAAGACCATCTCGACCGAAGAAAAGCTGCGCACGCTCGACTTTGAACAGATGTCCACCGCCGAAATGGCGGAGGCCAAGCGGATTCTGGCTCGGATGACATTACCCGTGCGTCCGATCAAGTCGCGCCGCACGATGGCGGGGCGCGGTGATCTTGCCGATTGGCGCGCCACCATGCGCAAAGCGCTCCGTCAGGGCGGCGAGATCATGGCGTTCGAAACGAAGAAGCGGCGCGAGCGGTATCCCAACCTTGTCGTGATCTGTGACATTTCGGGGTCGATGAGCCAATATTCCCGCGCCGTGCTTCATTTCCTCCACGCGGTGTCGAACGCCAAAGGTCAGGGCTGGGCCAAGGTACATGCCTTTACCTTCGGCACGCGGCTGACCAACATCACCCGACACCTGCGCCAGCGCGATGTCGATGCCGCCCTTGCCGCTGCAGGGGCCGAGGCACAGGACTGGGAAGGCGGCACGCGGATCGGGGAATGCATCGACCGTTTCAACCGCGACTGGTCGCGCCGCGTTTTGGGGCAGGGGGCCGTTGTGATCCTCATCACCGATGGGCTTGACCGCGACCCCGAAGGCGGGCTCGGCAAGGCGATGGAGCGGCTCTCGCTCTCGTCGCGGCAACTGATCTGGCTGAACCCGCTTTTGCGCTGGGAAGGCTTTGCCCCCAAGGCGCGCGGGATCAAAGAGATGCTGCCCCATGTGACGAGCTTCCGCGCTGGGCATAATATCGCTTCGCTTCAAGGGCTGTCCGAGGCAATCTACAATCTTGGCGACACCGGCGAAAAGGCACGTCTGATGCGGCTCATCGAATAGGTTTCCAGCGGTATCGGCTTGCAAGTCTTGCCGCGCATCATAGTTTGAACGGGGGAGGAGATTTCAATGTCTCATACGATGGATTATCCTGCGCTCGCGCTCGAGTGGCACCGTTCGGGCCGTGGTGCGGTTCTGGCAACGGTGGTCGAGACTTGGGGCTCGGCGCCGCGCCCCGTCGGAAGCCAGCTCGTCATCGACCGCGATGGAGCGATGGAAGGTTCCGTTTCGGGCGGCTGTGTCGAAGGCGCCGTGATCACCGAAGCGATGGAAGCAATCGAGGACGGCAAATCCCGTCTTCTCGACTTCGGCGTTTCGGATGACGAGGCTTTTGCCGTGGGACTTGCCTGCGGCGGACGTATCCGCGTTCTGGTCGAGCCTGTGGGCGGCGTTCTTCCCGAAGCGCTTCTTGCCGAATTGGTCGAGGCGCGCGCCAAACGCCGCCAGATCGCCTATGTCGTAGACCTTCAGTCGGACAGCCGCAGACTTGCAGGGCGCGAGGAATTTGCCGACCGCTTCCGTCTTGATCGCTCGGGCGTCGAAGAGGACGGGCGCACCTTTGTGGCGATCCACAATCCCCCGCTTCGGATGGTGGTCGTGGGCGCGGTGCATATCGCCCAGCCCTTGGTCATGATGGCGCGGGCCTGCGGTTATGATCCGACGCTGATCGACCCGCGCCCCGTCTTCGGCTCGGAGGAACGCTTTACCGGATACCCGATCCTCGATGATTGGCCGGATGAGGCGCTCGCGGCGCATGGTCTTGACGCCCGAACCGCCGTTGTCACGCTGACCCATGATCCCAAGCTTGACGATCCCGCGATCAAGGTCGCGATCCGCTCCGAGTGTTTCTATCTTGGTTGCCTTGGCTCCAAGCGCACCCACGCCAAGCGTGTCGAGCGTCTCGTTGCCGAAGGGTTCAATGAGGCGGAAATCGCCCGCATCCATGCGCCCGTCGGTCTCAATATCGGGGCGCTTTCGCCTGCCGAGATTGCGGTCAGCATCATGGCGCAGATCACCGAAACGCTTCGAGGGAAGAAATGAAATTCGGCCTCACCCCGATTGCCGAGTCCCAAGGCGCGATCCTTGCCCATTCTCTCAGGGGCGCAAGCCAGTCGCACAAGAAGGGCAAAGTGCTTGACGCGGCGGCTCTGGGGGATCTTGCCCGTGCGGGGCATGTGGAAATCACAACAGCGCGGCTCGAAGAGGGCGACCTTCACGAGGATGCCGCAGCGACCACGATAGCCGAGGCCGTCGCGGGCGAAGGGCTGCGACTGACCACGGCGACCACGGGCCGTGTAAATCTCTATGCAACGGGCGCGGGACTTGTTCTTGTGGAAGTCGCGGCGCTCGGGGCGCTCAACGCGATTGATCCTATGATCACGATCGCGACGGTCCCCAATTATCACCGCGCCGACGCCGACGGGCTTGTTGCGACGATCAAGATCATTTCCTATGCCGTGCGTCAAAGCGATGTCGAGCGCGCCGCCAAAGCCGCGCCCGCAGCGATCCGAGTGGTGCCGCCGAAAATCGGGACGGCCACCCTGATCGAGACCACGACCGATGGCGAAGACCCTTCGCCCAAGGGACGTCACGCGATGATCGGACGGCTTGACCGTTTCGGCGTCCGGATGGACGAACGGGTGATCGTGCCCCATCGCAGCGCGGACATTGCCGAGGCAATCCGCTCAAGTCGCTCTGACCTTGTCATGATCCTCACCGCCTCGGCGACCTCCGATCCGCGTGATGTCGCGCCCGACGCCGTGCGCTTGGCTGGCGGGACGGTGACGCGGTTCGGCATGCCTGTCGATCCCGGGAACCTGCTCTTTCTGGGCGCACAGGGGGGACGGCCCGTGATCGGGCTTCCCGGATGTGCGCGCTCGATTGCCCTGAACGGCGCGGATTGGGTGCTTGAGCGGGTGCTCTGCGGGATCGAGGTAAGCCACGCGGACATCGCCGCAATGGGGGTCGGCGGGCTGCTCAAGGAAATCCCGACAAGACCCGCCCCGCGCGAGGGTTAAAGGCTCCGTAGATTGCCCGTCAGGTCCACGAGGCGGATGGAAACAGGCGCCCCGAGACGGGCAGCGATCCCGCGCACTTGGTTCAGCGTGGCAAAACAGAGCGCGGTCGAAAGCCCATCGGCAACGGCTGCTCGCTCTGCAATCACACTCACCGTGGACCAGCTCGGCACAGCGGAAACGCCCCTCGGATCAAGGATATGCGCGGCGCCCGTCGCAAGCCGCATGGCCGCAGGGCTTGAGGTTGCGACTGCTCGATCGGTGAGCGAAATCATCCCGACACGGCCAAAGGACGGGTCTTCGATCCCGAGCCGCCAAGGCCCCGACAACGCGCGATATTCCCCGATATTGACAAGCGAGCGTTCCAACCCGTGGGCCCGCAAAACGGAGATCACGCGGTCGGTCGAATAGCCTTGGGCGATCCCGTTCAGCGTCAGGGCTTGCCCCGCACCGAGTTGCACGCGGGTTTCGTCGAAGCGGACCCGATCAAAGCCGATGGAGGAACGGGCGCTTTGGGTGTTTTCGCCGTTCGCATGGGCTTGCCAGAGGTGCTGGACGGTCGGATCGAAACGTCCTTCCGTCGCACGATAGAGTTTCGCCGACAAAGCCAGAATTTCGAGCATCGCGGCACTGGGGCGTTCAAGCCTGCCTTGGCTGTTGAGACGGCGCAATTCCGAGGTCGGGTCATAAAGACTGAAGGCCTTTTCCATCGCTTCGATCTCGGCCCAAACGGCATCGAGCGCGGGGCCTGTCACATGCGCAGGTCCGTCGAGCGTGAGGGACACCTCGGCTCCGAAGGCCACGCGCTTTTGCGTGGCGCGCAGGTTCGACGGCATCAAACTGGCCGCTGCGAAAATCTGGAGCGCGCGTCTTCGGGAAATCATGTGCGGGCCTCTTTCTTGGCAGCAAGGATCAGCGGAACACATTGCGCTTTATCGTCGAAGATCTGGACGCAATCGAGACATTGGAAACATTCGGAATAGGCCACTTTGCCTGACTTGTTGATTGCGCCATAGTTGCATTTCACTTTGCAAAGCTGACAGGGCGTGCCGCAGGCCTTGCGCCTGTCGATCCAGTCGCGTGTTCGGAAGAGACCCATAATCGCCATGAACGCTCCGAGCGGGCAGACATAGCGGCAAAAGCCCTTGAACACGGATGTGGCCAGCACCAGCCAGAACACGGCGTAAACCACGTAATACCAATCGCGCACGAAAAAGACCGAGATCGCGGTCTTGAAGGGTTCAAGCTCTGCCGCAACAACGAGGTTCTCGGGGGTGATGAGCGCGGTTGCCGCAAGACCGAGAAGCGCGATGTATTTCAGCCCCTTGAGCCTCTGGTCGATCCGTTCGGGAATCCTGATTTGCGGGATTTTCAAGAGACGGCCGAGGTGATGGGCAAATTCCTGAAGAGCGCCGAACGGACAAAGCCAACCACAGAACAGACCGCGCCCCCAAAACACGAAACCGATGGCCGCGGCGCCCCAAATCAGGAGCGAGAACGGGTCATACAGCAGAAATTCGAGGCTTTGCTTCCAAACCAGAGCCTGAAGCGTGCCGAGCACGGTGACGACCGACAACTGTCCTTGGCCCCACCAACCGACAAAGACGGTGACAAAGCCGAGAATGATGAGCCGATACTTGGTCAGAGTGGCTTTGCGCGCCACCCAATGCATGTTGGGACCGACAAGCCAGAACAAACCCCCAAGGAAAATGAGCCCGATGATAAGATCGACAGCACGGTTGCGGACGGCTTCGAAGAGCGGCGAGACGGGTTTGATCTCTGCTTCGGTTATATAGAGCGTGGGGTCGGTGCCGATCTCGACCGAGAAACTCGTGGTGCCGATCTCGGGCTGGAACATGCCGCGCGCCCGCAGGGCATCGATGCCAAGCGTCCATGGCCGCGACGGATTAAAGCCGAGCCGTCGATCCGTGCGCAGGATCATGGCGACGCCTTCGGGGAAGTCGGGCACAAGTTCCACGTTCAAGTCGGCGTCACGCAGCGCAACAGGAAGTCCGTCTTGCGAGGCGGAAATCCAGTCGGGCGATGTATTGCGGATGAAATCCGCATCCACAAGCCCGTGACGTCCCGTCTCCAAAAGCAGGAAGGGTTCCGCAAAGGGGGTCAGTTCGAGAAAGCGGTCGAGCTGCTCTTGGGTGAACGCGGTCAGCACCGAGCGCGCCACCGCAGGCGAGCCGATGTCGATCACCCAAAGATCAAGAAAGATACCGTTCGGGTCCTCTTTCGCGATCGGGTCCTCATTGGCCCATCTTGTGCCCGCAAAGGCTGCGTCGACCTCTGCATTGGTGACGGTCAGGCGCGCGATAAGCCCCCGTTTTTCGAGTTCGTCAAAGCCAAGCGGTTCGGTCAGCGCGAAATTGGGTGAGGCAGGCGGCGCGGATGCGATCCCCGCGAGCCTTTCGCGGGCCACTTTACGGGTCGCAGCAAGGATCGACTCGTGTGCGATGCGCACACTTGCCGTCGCTTTGGTCACGCCGTCGAGATAGACAAGCGAGGACCCCGCCGAGCCGTCGCCGTATGGGGTTCCGACCACCATGGTCTGGGAAATCGAAAGACCTCGGTATTGTTCGAGAAACTGGCGAAGGGGGGCTTCGCCCAACCCCGAGACGAAAATCGGTTCATGGTGATCGATCAGACGCACGTCGATGAAGCGACCCTCAAGGTCCACCGCCACAAAGAGATTGATCGGCACGCCCGCAAATCCGGGAAGAGGGGCCATTTCACCCGTTTCAAAGACATAGCCCGCAAGCGAGCCGCCTGAATTCTGAAGCTCCCAGACGCCGTCATCGGTCAGGCGCTCGCCCAGAGCCATCGGCGCGATTACGAAGTCCTGCATCGCTTCGCGGGTCAGGATTTCGGCGCTCGACCCTTTGGGAAAAAGGGCAAGCATCAGGAGCGACGACAAAAGGGCGAGGGCACGGAACAACATGCGCCGACAGTAATACCGACACGCAACGCAACACATAAGACAAAGGTCTCAAGGCCCGCCTGGGACCATTGACTTGACGCTTGATGCTCTTGAAACCTTGGTCCAAGGAGAGAGCCATGTCCAACGCAGAAAACCAGAGCCGCTCGTCACGGGGCGCGGTGTTTATCGCCTCGCTTCTGGCGATGTTTTTCCTCTGGATCGCGCTCTCTTGGGGCATGGGCCGCCCCAACGTTCTTCCTATGCCGTGGGAGGTCTGGCGCGTGGTGCTCAAAGAGGCGGCAAGCGGGCGTCTTTTCGACCATACGCTGGTTACGCTTTTTCGGGTGACTGCGGCCTTCGGGCTGTCGATGGCGCTCGGGCTGGTGATCGGGGTTTCGCTCGGGCTTTTGCCGCGCTTGAACCGTTTTGCCGAGCCTTGGGTCGTCCTAGCCCAGAACATGCCTGCTTTGGTGGTGATTGTGCTGTGTTACCTGTGGTTCGGGCTCAATGACCTTGCCGCGATCCTTGCGGTATCGTTCAACAAAACCGCGCTCGTCGTCGTGACCCTGCGCGAGGGGACACGCGCGCTTGATCGTCATGTCTCGGAAATGGCGTCGGTCTTCGGTATGTCCGCATCCGCGCGCGTGCGTCATGTGATCCTTCCCCAACTTGCGCCCTATATCGCCGCAAGCGCCCGCAACGGGCTTGCCATTATCTGGAAGTTGGTTCTGGTGGTCGAGTTTCTAGGGCGCGGCGATGGAGTGGGGTTCCAGATCCATCTCAACTTCCAGATGTTCGATGTGACAGCGGTCCTTGCCTATTCACTGACCTTTATCGCCCTGATGCTTTGTATCGAATACCTTGTTATCCAGCCTTTGGAGGCCCGAGCGAGACGTTGGCGGCGTTGACCGCGACAAAGGTCTCTTGCACCAAAGTCGCTTGAACCAAGGTCCAATTCTCCCGTTGGTTGCAAGTTTCTAAGCTCCCGTCACCTGCTCGAAGAAGCGGGGAAGGTAATGGGAGGAAAACATGAACCTTATCAATGCACTTGCGATTTCTATCGGCGTTCTTGCCGCTGTGGCCACTTGGCTGTGTCTGGGGACGGGTTTCGGGCTTCAGGTCTGGGCGCTCTTTATCGGTTGGGGAAGTTTTTACCATACGGGCGGCAAGACCGACGGCCTCACCAAATCTGCCGTGAACCATATCTGGGGCGCTCTTGTCGCCTCAGTGGCTTTGATCGTCGTCGGCACGGTCGCAGGAAGCGTCGTCGTGACATCCATCATCGTCGGGGTCTCGGTGGTCGTGCTTGTTCTCGGCGCACATCTGCCGCTCTTGGCGACAATTCCTGCAGCGGTTTACGGCTATGCCTCGACCGCAGCTTTTGCCTTGCTCACAGGCGTTGCGATCGGCGAGCCTGCCGCGATGCTCAAGGCGGCGGGTATGATCGTGCTCTCGCTCATCATCGGCAATATCTTCGGTCTGGTCTCCGAGAAGGGCGCAGGCGCGCTCGTCAAATCGGACAGCTGATCAAAGTCCCGAGGGGCGGCGCGTTCGCCCCTCAGGTATCCGCGCCTGCGGTTTCAAGGAAGAGATGCAGCGAGATCGGGTTGATCGGTTTGTGCAGCAATCCCATGTCCCGCGCTTCGACCTGAGCAATCGCTTCGGGCGAGCGATTGGCGGAAATGATCCGCGCGGGCACATGACCGATAAGATCATAGATCTTGCTCACCACATCGGTGCCGAGTTCGCCGTCATCGAGCTGGAGATCGACAAGCATCGCATCGGGAACAAGGTCGATTTCCTCGAGAAGCTGTATCGCTTCGTCGCCCGAGGCCACGTCGAGCACTTCGACATTCCATTTCTCCAGAAGGAGCGTCAAAGCACGGCGCATATCGAGATCGTTCTCGATCAGGAGAACGACAAGCCCGTCGTGACGCCATTGGGCTTGGGGCGGAAGCGTGTCCTCTTCGGGGGGCGCCGCACCCAGACGGTCGACCAGAGGCACGGTGACACGGAACACCGTCCCGACACCTTCTTCGGATTCGACGCTGAGTGGATGGCGCAAAAGGGCACAGGCGCGATCCACGATCGCAAGCCCAAGGCCAAGACCCTCGGACGCGCTCGACCTTGCGTTCAACCGGTGGAATTCGCGGAAAATCGCCTCGTGTTCGGCCTGCGGGATACCGGGTCCTGTGTCCCAGACCTCTATCCTGACCGAGCGGCGCATACGGCGCACACCGACAAGCACCCGTCCTGTTTCGGTGTAGCGGATCGCGTTCGAAATGAGGTTCTGAAGAATGCGGCGGATATAGGTCGCATCCGAGCGGATGCGCACACGGCTCGGGATGACGCTCAGTTCCAGACCTTTGCGCTCGGCCAAGGGTTGGAATTCGTCGCGCAACTGGCGCAACAGGGCGGCAAGATCGATGGTGTGCATGTCCACCGCAGCGCGGCCGCTCTCAAGTTTGGAGATGTCGAGAAGGGCTTCGATGATGGATTGCACCGAAGAGAGCGCATTCTGGGCTTTGCCCACGATATCGCGGTGGCGCTGTTCGCCAAGCTCTTCTGCAATCGACGACAGATAGAGCGTCGCCGCAGAGAGAGGTTGGAGCAGATCGTGACTGGCCGCCGCGACAAAGCGAGAGCGTGACGACATGGCCCGTTCGGCCACGGCCAGAGCGTCCTCAAGTTCGAGCGTGCGTTCCGTCACCCTTTGTTCAAGCCGTTCGTTGGCCTCGCTCAGAGCAAGCGCCGCTTCGCGTTCGGGGGTGACATCGGTGATCGAAACCACAAAGCCCTTGTCGGGCATCTCTTCGGCAAAAACATCGAAATACCGTCTTTCGCCGCGCCGGAATTCGAACCGAAGCGGGGGGCGGCGATCCGAGCGATTGACCCAATCGAGAAAACCTTGGCCTGAAAGATCGCTCACATAGGTGATCTGGTTTTCGAAGAGCCGGAAAATGGTTTCGAAGTCGAGCCCCGCGCGCATTTGGGTCAGCGGGATCGACAAGAGACTTGCCAGTCGTTGATTGAAGCCGACCAGCCGCCGCTCGTGGTCGAAGATGCCGACACCTTGATTGATATGTTCAAGCGTTGCGCGGATGAGGCGGGCCTGATCGTCGATGATCTTGCCGCGCTCCATCCGTTCCATGCGGATGATATCCGAGATATCGGTCTGCATGATGACGGTCTGACCGCCCGGCATGCGGTGTTCGGACACCTGCACCCAGCGGTCCCAGATCATGCGCACGTTGAACATCACATGTTCTTCGGCATGATGGGTCATGCGCTTTTGCACCCAGTCCTCGGGGCTTACGCCGTCGGGGAGATGCAGATAGCGGCTCTTGCTGACGAGGCGGATATAATCGTCAAAGGTCAAACCCGGTTTCAGCTCTTGCCGAATGTCGGGCATATGCATGCCGAAACGGCTGTTGCACAGGTTCAAGGCTCCATCCGCATCAAAGAGCGCAAAGCCTTCCTGGATGTTCTCGATGGCATTTGCCAGATCGAGACGCGCTTTCTCCGTTTCGCGGTTGGCCGAGGCTAGGCGGCTGTTCGAGACGTTCAACAGATCGAGCGCATTCTCGAGATCGCGGGTGCGTTCGCGCACCTGTTCTTCGAGAAGAACGGCCCTCTGGAACTGGGTATAGGCCGCGCCGTGGTCATCGTTGATCTGTTCGATCCTACGCATGAGCGCGCTACAGATTTCGAACAGTTTTTCATTCTGCCGTTCGATCGGGTCACTGGGGTTGATCAGCGCGCGTGCCGAAGGGATCACAGCCCGTCCTCCGGTGCAAAGATCGCGACTCCCGTCATGGTCTGGTTGACATGCATACCGTTGATCTGTTCGCCATAGGTGCTGAAGCCGACGACTTTGTTGCGTGCAAGGATGTCCGAGATTGCGCCCGTGCGTTGTTTCTGCTCGGCTTCGAGACGGCGCAGGATACAGTCACAAGCGATGATGGCTTGAGGCGTGCGCCCCCGCGCGATCCGCGCAAGTTCGCGGTCGAGATGCACGGCCATATCCTCGGGCTCGGCAAGCGTCAGGACAAGGCCTTCGTCGATGGCCGAGAAGAACACGAGGTCCCCATTGTCGAGCACCCGCTGGATTGCCCGCACGTGATGGGTCCCGCCAAAGCGCACGACCACGGGATGCGCGGCAAAGGTAAAGGCGGAAAGCTGTTCAGGGTCCTTGCCGAGAATGCGTGCATATTCACGCGCGGCGGGTTCGGCATTGATGCGGCGCACGATCCGGCGGCGCGAATCCGCCTCGGTGACCACCATCCGCGTTTCGGTCGGGGTCAAATGATCGAGACTGAAGACATGAACAGGGCAGTTTGTCCTCACAAAACAAAGCACTGCGGCGTGGGTATAGACCTGTCCGCCGACCGCAATATAGGTCTCTTGAAAGCGGTCCCCATCACCTGCCGAGCCGCCGAAGAGCGGCACAGGTCCAAGACCCGAAACCACAGCCGCGACGACTTCGTCCTCTTTGATCGAAAGCCCGTCGATGGCGACAAAGGCGAATTCATGCTGCCACTCGGGTTCTTGGGCGTTCAGATCGGTGCGGAGCCTGATCATGCTTCCCACGATTTCTTGGGGGTCGAGTTTTTCCAGATGATTGATGAGGATCGAGCCGACACAGAAATTCGCGCGCGGAAGGCCGATGGCGGCAATGGTGCCTTCGGTATATCCGTGCTCGCCAAGCTCGCCCGCCGTGGTGCAGGCGATGACCCGTTCGGGCCCCCAAATCTCGACCGCTTGGGCGACGATCGTGCGGAATTTCGCATCGGGGCTTACATAAAGAACCACCAGCGCAAAGTCGATCTCGGGGCCGAGGGCCTTGGCGAGTTCGGCGACAGCATCGGGGTGCGTGCACTCGATATGAGCTGATCGGACGATGCCCGTCAGATGCGCCACCGCGTCAAGCGGTTGCCCGGTTCCTCCCATAGCCTCCTCCTAGGCTGACTTTGACCGGCACCATTGGTCAGACGCAATCGTATTGGTTACTGGCTGTCTTGCAAGACCGAAGCGAAACTGGCCTCCTTTGCAATCAGCACGGCTTGGGTGCGGCTTTGAACGCCCAGTTTACGCATGATCGCGGTGACATGGGCTTTGACCGTCGTTTCAGCAATCGACAGATCATAAGCGATTTGCTTGTTCAACTTGCCTTCGCAGATGAGTTGCAGAATTTTTGCCTGTTGCCGTGTCAGCCGCGACATACGCGAGATTGCTTCGTCCTGATCGGTGGCGGGGCTGCTGGCGTTATTGTCGAGCGGCACGCCCTCGGGAACATAGCGCTCGCCGCGGGCGATGGCCTCAAAAGCGGCACGGAAGACTTCGCGCTGGCTGTGCTTGGGCACAAAACCCGATGCGCCTGCGCGGATCGTCGATGCGATCATGCGGTGATCGGCCATCGAGCTGACGACGACGATCGGAATGGGAGCCACGACCTTCTGCAGACGGATCAACCCGTCAAGCCCGTTCACATCGGGCAAATTCAGGTCAAGCACCACCACCTCGGGTCTCAGCCCCGCGCCGATCTTTTCGAGCGCCGCTTCGAGATGTTCGGCGGTTTCGACTTTTCGGATGCCCGCAACCGTTTGAAGCGTCATCGACAGCGCGTCGAGAAAGAGCGGATGATCGTCAACAATCAGTGCGGTATTGAAAGTCATGGGCATGGTGTCTGCTTCGCAAGTGACATGGTATGGATCTATCCTACCCATAAGTCTCTATTCGGCAAACGACACTATGGTCTTAGCCCCGACATAAGAAAAGCGCGCCCGATGGCGCGCTTTCCCCTTTGTTTCAAAGCGGTTTACTTGGCCAGTTTGAATGTCCAGATCATACCGCCCTGATTGAGGTAGTTGACGCGGTTTGCGACTTCGCCGCCCCAGAGCGGAACAGCGCCGCCCCAGCCCGATGCGACCGAGACATACTGTTCGCCGTCCATTTCCCAAGTGATCGGCTGGCCGACGATGCCCGAGCCGGTCTGGAAGGACCAAAGCTTTTCACCGGTTTCGTCGTCGAGCGCGATGAATTCACCTTCGGGGGTACCGGTAAAGACAAGGCCGCCTGCAGTGGTCATAACGCCTGCCCAGAGCGGGGCGTCGTTCTTGTATTCCCACTTGATTTCACCCGAATCCGGGTCAATGGCCTTGAGCGAACCGATATAGTCCTCGAAGAGCGGCTTGATGGTAAAGCCGGAACCGAGATAGGCCGCGCCCTCGCGATAGGTCACAGGCTCGTTCCAGATGTCCATGCCCCATTCGTTCGACGGCACATAGAAGTTGCCTGTGCGCTGCGAATAGGCCATCGGCATCCAGTTCTTGCCGCCAAGGAACGACGGGATCGCAAAGACCATCTCGCCCTTATCGCCGTCGGTCGCGGCCGAAGGATCGCCCGGACGGTTGTCCTCGTTATAGATCGGGCGGCCGTTTTCATCGATGCCCGAAGCCCAAGAGATGTCTTTGACGAAAGGCACAGCCGAGACGAACTTGCCGTCGGCGCGGTTCAGAACATAGAAGAACCCGTTGCGGTCGGCGGTTGCAAAGCGGTCGTTGCCCTCGCGGTCGGTATAGGCCACCACTTCGTTCACACCGTCAAAGTCCCAGCCTTCGCGCGGGGTGGTCTGGAAGTGCCACTTGATTTCGCCTGTTGCGGGGTCGATGCCCAGACGCGAAGCGGCGTAGAGGTTGTCACCCACGTTTCCTTCAGTCGGCGCGCCTGCGTTGCGCAAGTGCGAGTTCCACGGGGCAGGGTTGCCCGTGCCGAAGACCAGCGTGTCGGTGTCGGCGTCATAAGAGCCGCCAAGCCACGTCGCGCCGCCGCCTGTTTTCCACATATCGCCCGGCCAGGTCGCATTGAGCGTGCCCGTCATGGTCGATTCTTCGCCGTTGAGCGTGCCCATATGGCCTTCGATCACGGGGCGGGTCCAAACGAGATCGCCCGTTTCCGCGTTGCGGGCCTGAACCTCGCCGACGATGCCGAATTCACCGCCCGAGTTACCCGTGACGATCAGACCGTTCACGATCAGGGGCGCAGCAGTATAGGAATAACCAGCACGATAATCGGCGATCTTCTTGTTCCAGACCACGTCGCCCGTCTTGAGGTTGAGGGCCACCAGACGCGCATCGAGCGTGCCGAAGTAGATGTTGTCGCCATAGATCGCGGCACCGCGGTTGATCACGTCACAGCAGGGCAGGATGCCTTCGGGCAGACGCGCGTCGTATTGCCAGATCTCTTTGCCTGTTTTGACGTCGATCGCATAAAGACGCGAGTAGGAGCCCGTCACATACATGATGCCGTCATAGACAAGCGGCTGGGTTTCCTGACCGCGCTGTTTTTCGCCGCCCATGGAAAAGGCCCAAGCGGGAACAAGGCTGCCGACGGTGTCTTTGTTGATAGCCTCAAGCGGAGAGAAGCGCTGCAGATTGCGCCCCATACCGTTGGTGACGACCTGCGAGGTAATTGTCTGGTCGTTTGCGACGTCGGCTTCTGTCACCGCAGCTTGTGCGGTAGACAGAGCCATAAGGCTGACGGTTGCAGCCAGAATGAAGCGCTTCATTGGAATCCTCCCGTTGATTTTCGAAGTTCGGAGCTGCGCAAAAGGCCGAACCGGAACTGGGAAGAGTATGGATAACGACTTCGTGAGATGGGAATTGAACCTTGGTCGTAGCTGTGGTCGTAGATGCAGGCGCAGCATTTCTACGACCCACAACCAAAAGGTCGTATTTCGCGGCGCGGCCCGTTTTGCCAACCTGACGGGGAACTTTGGGAGGACTGAATGACTTATTTTCGGACGCTGCTTGCAGGGGCCGCAACGCTTGCGCTTACCGCGGGGATCGCTCTTGCCGAGACCCCTGTCATCAAAGCGGCTGTCTTGCAGTCGGGGACGGTGAACTGGGAACTCGACACGATCCTGAACCAAGACTTCGACGGCGCTCACGGCTTCGAACTCGAGGTCATGGGCGTGGCAGGTGGAGATGCGGCCCAGATCGCGCTTCTGGCGGGCGAAGTCGATACGATCGTATCGGATTGGCTCTGGGTGGCACGCCAGCGCGCGAACGGCGAAGACTTTGTTTTTATCCCGTATTCCAAAGCCGTAGGCGGCGTTCTTGTCGCAGGCGACAGCACGGCCACATCGCTTGCGGACCTTCGGGGCGGCAAAATCGGTATCGCGGGCGGTCCGCTCGACAAGAGCTGGCTTATCCTGCGGGCCTATGCGCAGAACCAGTCGGGGTTCGACCTCAAGGAAGAGACCGAGCAGGTCTTTGGTGCGCCGCCGCTCATCGCTGAAACCGCGCTTGCGGGCGATGTCGACGGGGCGATCAACTTCTGGCATTTCGCTGCAAAAATGAAGGCAGCAGGTATGCGCGAGCTGGTCTCGGTGGACGAGGCTGCCCGCGCGCTGGGCCTTGATCCCGAAACGCCGCTTCTGGGTTATGTCGTCCGCGGCTCCATGGTTGCAGAGCACCCCGAGCTTGTCGCCGCACTCGCTGACGCGTCGCGGGATGCCAAGGCGCTTCTTGCCTCCGATCCCGCCGCATGGGAGCCACTGCGCGAACGTATGCGGGCAGGAAATGACGCCGAGTTCGAAGAGCTCAAAGCAGGCTTTATCGCAGGTATTCCCGCCCAAGGCGCGGTAGATGTCGCGGCGGCTGCCAAAATGATGGCGGTGATGATAGACTTGGGCGGTGACGAACTCGTCGGGGATATGGACGCATTGCCTGACGGAGTGTTTTGGACAGGACAATAATGCAAGCAATCGCCCAAGGGACCGCGCCGCTTTCGGCGGAAGAGCAAAGCCCACTTCTCTCCCTCTCGCTCGAGTCCTTTGGCTTTGGCAGCGCTCCGATCCTCGGGGCGCTGTCTTTTGATATTGCGGCAGGTGAAAGCGTTGCGCTGCGCGGGGAGAGCGGGATCGGCAAAACCACGTTGCTGCGGCTGGTTGCGGGTCTCGAGGTCGCGCCAAAGAGCCGACTGATCGTCAATGGCCGTATGGGGATGGTGTTTCAGGAGCCGCATCTGTTGCGTTGGCGCTCGGTGCTAAGGAACATCACGCTGACGACGGGCGTCGATGACAGGCGCGCTCTGACGCTTCTGGACCAAGTCGGTCTGATCGGGAAAGAGGCGCTTTTCCCCGATCAGCTTTCACTTGGGCAACAGCGCAGGCTTGCCATCGCGCGTGCCTTTGCGGTGGAACCGGATCTTTTGCTCTTGGATGAACCTTTCGTCTCGCTCGATGCGGAGCTTGCCGATCAGATGATGGGGCTTCTTGAAAGTCTGCGCGCGATCTATCGGCCTGCGCTGCTGTTGGTGACCCATGATGATGCCGAAGCCGAGCGGCTGACCGAACGGGCCATCACGCTTGGCGGGCATCCCGCGTCTATCATCTCAGACGTCAAAAGAGCGGGCTGAATTTCCAGTTGTCCGCATCGGGCGTGATCTCGTTGAGATCATAGTCCGCCCCGCGAAGACGCTCGGCAATGGCGACACCTTCATCGGCGGCGCGGTCGATAAAGCGTCGGCCTGCTTCGCTATCTTCTGCCACGCCCCAGCCGCGCATCAGATCGATCCCGTGATTGAACATTCCGACAGGATCGCCGAGTTCGGCAGCGCGTTTGTTCCATTCGGCTGCGCCTTGGGGGTCGATCCCCGTCCCGTTGCCAAGACCGTTATCATCAAGATAGCCCATCCATGCCATCGCGGCCGTGTTGCCCGCATTGGCACAGGTTTCAAAGGTGAGGCGGGCATCGCTGTGATCGCCCTTTTTGGTCATGAAATACCCCGCGGCGCAGGAGGTCATCGACACCTCTCCCCGCCTGATATTTTCGATCACGCGGTTGAGGGTCAGCTCTTCTCGGTTCAGATCCCCGAATTGGCTTGGGTCCTCTTCTTCGGCCGCCAAAGGCGTGGCCGCAAGAGCCAAGGCAAAAATGAGATATCGCATGTCCAGTCCTCCAACCCCTCTCATCCTAGCAAAATTGGGTGAATTTGTCAGGCTTGCTATGGTCGTAGTTCGGCTATTTGCCGTCTCTCGTGATGCCGCGTGCGGGGTCATAGCCATAGAGTGCAAGCGCGAGAAACACCCCAAGGCTCAGGCTCGTCCAGCCCAAAGCGGCAAGATTGACCTCGAGATAAAGCGCAAAGCGGATCAGCTCGACCGCATGGGTAAAGGGGTTGATCGTGCAAATCCAGAACAGCAGCTCGCCTGCCTCGGCCATCTTCCAGAGCGGGTAGAGCGCAGAGGACAAAAAGAACATCGGAAAGATCACAAAGTTCATAACCCCCGCGAAATTCTCGAGCTGCTTGACCTGTGACGAGATCGCAAGTCCCAAAGCGCCGAGCATCAATCCGCCAAGGCAAAGTGCGGGAAAGACCGCGAGATACCCCCAAGGGTCGAGGCGGATCTCGAAGAGCCAGGCAATCGCGAGGAAGCTATAGGCTTGAAGCGCCGAGATGAGCGTGCTCGCAACCAATTTGCAAAAGAGCAACCATCCCCGTGGGAGCGGCGCGGTCAAAAGGACCTTCATCGATCCCATCTCGCGGTCGTAAACAAGACTAAGAGAGGTCTGCATCCCATTGAAAAGCAATATCATTCCGCATAATCCCGGAACGATATAAGTCTCGTAGGTGATATAGGTCTGATAGGGTGGGATGATCGAGAGACCGAGCGCGGCGCGAAAGCCTGCGGCAAAGACGAGAAGCCAGACCAAGGGACGCACCAAGGCGGCGAGGAACCTTTCGCGCTGGCCGACATAGCGGAGTGTCTCGCGGGTGATGATGGCGTGCAGGGCGATCCCAAAGGCTCTCATAGCGGCTCGCCCACTTTGCGCATGAAAACCTCGGACAGGGGGAGGCCGCCGCAGATTTGCGCCGCCGTTCCGCGCTCGAGGACTTCGCCCTTGTGCAGAAGGATCAGATCGTCCGTCGGGCGCACTTCGTCCGTCAGATGGGTCGCCCAAAGCACGGTAAGCCCGTCTTCGGTGCAAAGACGGTGCACATGTTCGGTGATGGCGATCCGCGTCTGGCTGTCGAGCCCGACGGTCGGCTCGTCAAGAAGAAGCACTTCGGGTGCATGAAGCAGAGCGCGGGCGATTTCCGTGCGGCGTTTGTGCCCACCGTTAAGGGCGCGGACCTTTTCGCCCGCGCGTTCCAACATGCCAAGACGGTCAAGAGCGGCATCTATCTTGATGTCTGCGGCTTTGCCTGCAAAGCCATGCAAAGCGGCAAAATACCGAAGGTTCTGCCGCACGCTCAGATCAAGGTCGAGCGTCGTTTGCTGGAACACGATGCCCATCTTGGCGAGTGCGCGCAAAGGTGTTTCACGAAGGGGCGTATCGGCAATCTCGATCGTGCCACCGTTCGGCACGAGCAGCCCTGTGAGAATGGCGTAGAGCGTCGATTTTCCTGCACCATTCGGCCCGAGAAGCGCGCAAAACCTGCCGCGTTCGATCTCGAATCCCACATCCTTCAGCGCCTGTTTGGCCCCATAGCTGTGCGACAGGTTCTGAACGCGAAGACCGCTCACTCTATTGTAATCTCCAACCGTTGCAGTGCGCCTGTGCTGTTCGGGACGTGGAGATTATAGGACCCCGGCTTGATGGCGAGAAAACCGATTTCCATCGTTCCGGGATCGTCGAATTCCACACTGTCGAGCCCCAGCGGGCGGATTTCGAGACCTTCGATCACGATCTCGTCGATCCAGATCGCGCGAAAGAATTCGGGACCCACCAATCCGATTTCGGCAGAGCCGTCCGAGGTGATCTCGATCTCGTAATAAACGCCGGATTTAAGGACCAGCGGCGCGTCGGCAAGGGGCTCTCCCGCCGAGAGAAGGATCGGGGGCAAATCCTCTTTGTTCTTGGCCGAGAGAATCCCCGCCAAACCGAATGGGGATGGCTGATCCTCTGCGTTCGCTGCGAAGGGAGCGCTAGCGATAAGCGCGGCAAAAGCGATTGTTCTGAATGACATTAGGAAACCCTCTACGGCCGAACAGCCGCGCCCCAAGGGAAACGGCCAACTTTGATTGTTTTGACGGGGGTGCGGCTTGCCACGTCGATCACCGTGACATCGCCCGAAACGCCGTTCGTCGTGAAAAGCATCGTGTGATCCGGCGAAAACGCCATATGCCACACCCGACGCCCGACAAGGATATAGTCCTCGACTTCGTAGGTTTCGGTGTTCACCGCAGCCACATGGTTGGACGGGCCAAGCGCGACGAATGCGGTCTTGCCGTCCTCCGAGAACTCGAATCCTACGGGCTGGATGTTGTCCTGATGCACGCCTTTGATCTCGAAGCTGATTTTGGCAAGCGGGGCCTGATCCGCGACGGCGAAAACCGTCACCGTTCCGCCGATTTCGGAGCTGACCCAAAGCTCGCTCCCCTCTTTGGCGAACTCGGCGTGGCGCGGACGCGCATCCACCAGAGTGTTGGCAAAAAGCTGATTCGTCTCGGTGTCGATCCAATGGGCCATATTCGTGGTTTCCGAGGTGGTGATCGCAATCTTGCCGTCCGGTGACACCGCCATGCCTTCGGGTTCGATTCCGACGTCGATCTGGGCGATCACCTTGCGCTCGACGGTGTCCACCACCGTGGTGATCGCATCATCTTCGTTGGCAATGTAAAGATGCCTATTGTCGGGGTGGAGCACGAATTGTTCGGGGTCCTCGCCCGATGGAAGATCGTGGAGAATCTCGCCTGTTTCGGGATCGATCACCTGAACCGTGTCGCTGTCCGAGGCACAGACATAAACCACCGAATAATCCTTGCTAAAGGTAATCCCGCGCGGCCGCTCGCCCGTTTCGATGGTGCGCACGACTTCGAGCGTGTCAATGTCGATCACGCTGATCGTGTCGTCATGTTCGTTCGTGACCCAAATCTCGCTCGCCGTTGCGGGCAGAGCGGCCAGAAGTGCAAGACAGGAGAGCGTCGATAAAAGGCGTTTCATGAATTACTCCGAAAAAGCGGTGCAGCGGCTCTGGGGCGCGTCGAGCCCGAGTGTGTCGAGATCCGATGTGGGATGAAGAAACCCCTCGAGCGGGGCGACCGCGACCACGGCGCCCGGATGAACGACGGGAATGGGCTGGCGCAGTTGTCCGTTCCAGCTTCGGAACGAAAGCGGCCGTCCTTTGAATGCGGCAAGCTCGAATTCGTCCGAGAGCATATAAGCGCGAAGCACGCTTGGATCATCGCTCGCGGTGCGCGTCACGGCCTCGCCCAAGGCACGAAGGGCGGCCCAGGCGGCATAATCCTTGGAGCGCATATTCCGCCCTGCATGGTCTTCGAAGCGGTTCTGGAGCTGGACCGCACCCCATTGCTCCATCACATGGCTCCACCCCAAAGGCCGGAGCCCTTCGGAGCCCGCCAAAAGGACGGGGTCCCAGGTGTTATAGGGGAGGTAGCGGGCAAAATCGCCGATCTCGTCGGCGGCCAAAAGGACATCGTGATCGGGAAGCTCTTGGGTGAAAAGAGGCACCTCGGCCGTGGCAGCGCGGCGCATGTTCGCATCGAAGCGCCATTCCTTTTCCCCTTTGATTTTAAGACCGAATTTCCGCGCCGATCCGCGCAGCGCCTCGGCAAAGGCCATATCGGAGGCATGAGGCCCCGTAACCATGGCAAGATCGGGCCACCGCCGCTGCGCGAGAAACTGCATCAAGGCATCACTGCGCATGGTCAGACTTGCGGCGGTGTGCAGCACATTGGCGCGGCAAGCCTCGTCCCGAAGATCGGGTTCTTCGGCGGCTACGTTGAACAACAGAGCGTCTTCAAGCTCGGCAAGGTCGGCCAAAGCCAACAGACCCTCGCGCGGGGCGTCGATGATCAGAAACCGTGTTTGCGCCGCACTCTCGCGTCCCGCCGCAAGAAGATCGCCGCCCACGGGCACGATCCGCTCTTGCAGGCTCCAAGTCTGACCGAGGAATTTGCCCGTCGTTGCGTTGTCCTGAAGCCCGATCTCGGCTCCGCGCCATCCCTCGTCCTCGGGAATCGCATCGAGATTTGAGAGAACGGGGGGGCGCTCCACCTCCTGTTTGAGATAGGTGATCGTGATCGCCGTCTCGGATGCAGCAGGACCGCCCGCGCAAACGCCGACCAGACCGAGCCAAAAAACAAGCGTTTTGAGTGGCATCCTCTTCTCCCTTTGGAAAAGGCTATCAAGTCGGATGCCGTCCGAGAAATGCGACCATCGTCTAGGCTGCTGGCTTGAACCAAGGTCGCATAGATTTGATCAGCAAAGCGCGGGTAGTCAAAAAGCCAACCTTCGAACGCATGCTGCATTAGATTGAGGAGATCGCCCCATGCTCAAAGCGCGCCACGCCATTCTTATTTCCGCAGGCCTTATCGCCGTTGCGGGTTTCGTCAACGCTCATGGGGATGTCGCCCCACAGCCTGTCAACACCGACGCCTTGCCCGACATCGGTGAGGAATGGCTGATCGAGAATCCCTATCGCGCAGAGGCCGTGGGCGAGGACGTCTGGCTCAAAGCGGTCGAAATCGGATCGTCGGGCTTCAACCAGAATTGCGCGCGCTGCCATGGCCTCGGGGCCATCTCGGGCGGGCTTGCTCCCGATCTGCGGTTCCTTGAAGCGGAAGAATACGGGGATGAATGGTTCATGGAGCGTTTCCGCCATGGCTATACCCAGAACGGCACCACCAAGATGCCCGCCTTCGAGGAAGTGCTCGGTCAAAAAGCAGGCTGGGCGATCCGCACCTATGTCGAAACCCGTCCCGATGATCAGCAAGTGACTGAAAACGCCGGTGAACTTGGCGCCCTTCGGGACAAGCTGGCCGAGCTTGCGACGGGAGGCGAGGCGGATACAGAGGCCCTGCGCGCCGAACTCAACGCGATTGCCGATAATATCGAAACACTTTCAGGTGCGCCGATTGCGGTTTCGATCGCTTGGGAGGCGGCCCGCGCTCTCGACGGAAGCGCGACAGGCTACAAACACGCCTCTGAAATCCTGACGGTCGGACTTTCGGCGGCGCACTGATGATGAAACGCTTGCCCCTCAGCCTTGTGATGATGACCCTTGCGGCGGGGGGGCTTGCCACGCCGGCATCGGCCAGATGCGAGGATTACGTCCCGCAGGCCAAACCGCAGAACGTGAGCCGTGATATCGTCGGGCAGGATCTCGACACGATCATCGAGCGCGGCTTCATCGAATTCGCGGTGTTCGAGGACTTTGCGCCCTATTCCTTTGAAGAGGCGGGGCAACCGAGGGGCGTCGACATCGAAATCGCCAAGCTTATCGCCGAGAGCATCGGCGTCGCGCCCAAGTTCAAATTCGTGCAGGCGGACGAGAATCTTGAAGCGGATCTACGCAACTGGATCTGGAAAGGCCCCGTCGTCGGGGGCGCGGTCGCGAACGTGATGATGCACGTTCCTTACAACAGCGACTTTGCCTGCCGCGTGGAGCAAGTGGTCTTTACGGGCCAATACTACAAAGAGGGTATTGCCATCGCCTATGATGCGGCCTTTTATGAAGGTGACAAACCCACACCACCGTTTTTCCGTTTCGATCCCGTCGCGGTCCAGAACGATACGATTGCCGACTTCTATCTGACGAACCTTCTTGGGGCAGGGGCCTCGGCCAATGTGCGCCGCTTCCCTGAAATCGGCGAAGCAGTCGCTGCGATCGGAACGGGCGAGGTGCGCGGTGCGATGGGACCGAAGGCGCAGCTCGAGTATTTCGCGGGCGACGGCGTCGAGGTCCATCAGCCGCCGCTCGTGAACTTCGGTGTCGGCCAGTGGACAGTCGGTGTTGCTGTCCATTTCGCTTATCGTCCACTCGGGTATGCTGTGGATGACGCGATATACGCCGCCCTCCAAGATGGGCGAATCGAACAGATTTTTGCCGATTACGGACTCACGTTCACGGCACCCGAGAGATAGCTATCGGCCTTTGGTCGTATATGCAGGGTCGCAACCCCGCACTAGCCTTTTGACGAGAAGATGGAGGAAGCCGTGGAACTATCTGATTCCCGTGTCATCAATGCCGCCCCCGAAGCCGTTTGGTCGGCGCTTTTGGACCCCGAGGTGCTCAAAGCCTGTATTCCGGGATGTCAGGAGATGAACGGCTCTGTCGCCGACGGGTTCGAAGCCGTCGTCGTCCAGAAGATTGGTCCCGTCAAAGCGACCTTCAAAGGCGCGGTTCAACTGTCCGACATCGTCGAAGGCAAAAGCTGCACCATTTCGGGCGAGGGCAAGGGCGGTCCTGCGGGATTCGCGAACGGCGGCGCCAAAGTGACCTTGACCCCTGTCGAAGGCGGAACGCAGCTCGACTACACGGTCGAAGCCCGTATCGGCGGCAAGATCGCCCAACTCGGTAGCCGCATCATCGACGGTGTGGCCCGCAAGCTTGCAGACGAATTTTTTGCGAAATTTCAATCCGTTGTCGAAGGCCCTGCGCCCGAGGCAGAGGCCGGAGAGGAGCCGGTTCAGGCGGAGGGAGAAAAGAAAGGCTGGATCAAGCGAGTTTTCTCGTAAGATCCCGTTATCCATTAGGGAGGAGTAACCATGACCAAAATTTCCATGACGGTGAATGGCCGTCAGGTCACGGGCGACGTCGAAGGACGCACGTTGCTTGTTGATTTCCTGCGCGAGAACCTGCGTCTCACGGGGACCCACGTCGGCTGTGACACGTCGCAGTGTGGGGCCTGCACCGTTCATGTGAACGGTCTTCAGGTCAAATCCTGCACCATGTTCGCTGTCGAGGCCGATGGCGCCGAGGTCGGCACCGTCGAAGGCCAGCAGAACGCCGACGGCTCGCTCTCGACGCTTCAGGCAGCGTTTCAGGAGCATCACGGACTTCAGTGCGGGTTCTGCACGCCTGGCATGATCATGGCGGCGTCTTCGCTGCTCAAGGTCAACCCCAAGCCCACCGAAGCCGAAATCCGTCATCATCTTGAAGGCAATATCTGCCGCTGCACGGGTTATCACAACATCGTCAAAGCGATCATGGCCGCAAGCGGTCAGGATGTGAGCAAGATTGCCGCCGAATAAGGCGGGCGCACCAAGAGGCCGTGCGGAGGGAGCCGCGCGGAATAGTTTATTCAGGGAGGAATGAGATGCCCAAGGATAGTGGTATTGGCGCCAGCTCTAAACGGCGCGAGGACGTGCGGTTCCTGACCGGTAAGGGTCAGTATACCGACGACGTGAATGTTTACGGTCAGACCTATGTGCATTTCCTGCGCTCGGATGTGGCGCATGCACGGATCAACGGGATCGATACCTCGGCCGCAGAAGCGATGCCGGGTGTTGTGCGTATTTTCACGGGCAAGGATTTTGAAGGTATCGGCGGTTTGCCCTGCGGTTGGCAGGTCACCGACCGTCACGGTCAGCCCATGCAGGAACCGGGACACCCCGTTCTGGCACAGGGCAAGGTCCGCCACGTGGGCGACCCGATCGCAGCCGTTGTCGCGGAAACCCGCGAACAGGCCCGCGATGCGGCAGAAGCCATCGGTCTCGATCTCGAAGAGCTTCCGGCTGTCGTGAATATGAAAGAGGCGCTCAAGGACGGTGCCCCGAAGGTTCACGACGATCTGAGCTCGAACCTCTGCTATGACTGGGGTTTCGTGGAAGACAACAAAGCCGCCGTTGATGAAGCCATCAAGAATGCGGCCCATGTCACCACGCTCGAACTGGTGAACAACCGTCTGGTTGCCAACCCGATGGAACCGCGTGTGGCCGTGGGCGACTATAACGCCGCCAACGATGAATCGACGCTCTACACCACCTCGCAGAACCCGCATGTGATCCGTCTTCTGATGGGGGCCTTCGTTCTGGGAATCCCCGAGCACAAGCTCCGCGTTGTGGCGCCCGATGTCGGCGGCGGTTTCGGCACCAAGATCTTCCACTATGCGGAAGAAGCCTTTGTGACCTTTGCGGCCCGTCAGATCAAGCGTCCCGTCAAATGGACCTCGACCCGTTCCGAAGCCTTTATGTCGGATGCCCATGGCCGTGACCACGTGACCAAGATCGAGCTCGCGCTCGACAAGGACAACAACTTCACCGCTGTTCGCACCGAGACCTATGCAAACATGGGCGCTTATCTGTCCACCTTTGCGCCTTCGGTTCCGACGTGGCTCCACGGCACCCTGATGGCGGGCAACTACAAGACCCCGCTCATCTATGTGAACGTCAAGGCCGTGTTCACCAACACCGTTCCTGTGGACGCATATCGCGGTGCGGGACGTCCCGAGGCGACCTTCCAGCTTGAGCGGGTGATCGACAAAGCCGCGCGCGAGCTTGGCGTTGATCCGATCAAACTGCGTCGTCAGAACTTCATCACCCAGTTCCCCTATGCCACTCCTGTGGCTGTGGAGTACGATACCGGCGACTATACCGCGACGATGGACAAGCTCGAAGAGATCATGGATCTTTCGGGGTTTGCCGCGCGCCGCAAGGCCTCCGAAGCCAAGGGCAAATGGCGCGGTCTCGGCGTCAACTGCTACATCGAGGCTTGCGGCATCGCACCGTCGAACCTTGTCGGGCAACTCGGGGCGCGTGCAGGTCTCTATGACGCTGCGACGGTCCGTGTGAATGCGACGGGCTCCATCTCGGTCATGGTCGGGGCGCACAGCCACGGTCAGGGTCACGAGACGACCTTCCCGCAGGTGATCGCCGAGATGATCGGCATCGACGAAAGCCAGATCGACATCGTGCACGGCGACTCGTCCAAGATCCCCTTCGGCATGGGCACCTATGGTTCGCGGTCGCTTGCGGTCTGTGGCTCCGCCATGGTTCGCGCAACCGAAAAGGTCATCCGCAAGGCCAAGAAGATCGCCGCTCACCTGCTCGAAGCATCGGAAGCCGATATCGAGCTCAAGAACGGCAAATTCTCGGTCGCGGGCACCGATAAGTCGGTCGATTGGGCTGGGGTCACTCTTGCGGCCTATGTGCCGCATAACTACCCGCTCGAAGAGATCGAACCCGGTCTCGAAGAAACCGCGTTCTACGATCCGGCCAACTTCACCTATCCGTCGGGCGCCTATGCCTGCGAAGTGGAAGTCGACCCCGAAACGGGCAAGGTCACGATCGAGAAGTTCGCAGCCGCCGACGACTTTGGTAACGTTGTGAACCCGATGATCGTCGAAGGTCAGGTCCACGGCGGTATCGCCCAAGGTATCGGCCAGGCGCTTCTCGAAGCCGCTGTCTACGATGAAAACGGTCAGCTCCAGTCGGCGTCCTATATGGACTATGCGATGCCGCGTGCGGATGATCTTCCGTTCTATATCGTCGACCATTCGTCCTGCACGCCCTGCACCCATAACCCCCTTGGGGTCAAAGGCTGTGGTGAAGCAGGGGCCATCGGCTCGCCGCCCGCCGTTGTGAACGCCGTCATCGACGCGCTCGCATCGGGTGGCAAGAACGTCGGCCATATCGACATGCCCCTGACGCCGCATCGCGTCTGGAAAGCAATGAACCAGTAAGAGGAGGACGACATCATGTATGCATTCGACGTAACCCGTCCGAAAACCGTGGCCGATGCAGTTGCTGCTCTTGCTGGCGAAGACGCTCAGGCACTGGGTGGGGGGCAAACCCTCATCCCGACCCTGAAACAGCGTCTGGCCTCTCCTGCAGTGCTGGTGAGCCTTTCGGCCATCGACGAGATCAAGGGCGTTTGCCAAGACGGCAGTGTCCTGAGCATCGGCGGCGGAACGACCCACGCAACGGTTGCGGCAGAGGCGGGGGCCTATCCCGCGCTGGCGGCCTTGGCCGCGAACATCGGTGATCCTGCGGTGCGCAGCCGCGGGACCATCGGTGGCTCGCTTGCCAACAACGATCCTTCGGCGTGCTACCCTTCGGCGGCTCTGGCTTCCAATGCGACCATCGTGACCAACACTCGCGAGATCGCAGCGGATGACTACTTCCAAGGGCTGTTCACCACCGCTCTGAACGAAGGCGAGATCATCACGGGCGTGAAATTCCCGATCCCGCAGGCCGCGAACTATCAAAAGTTCGTCCAGCCTGCATCGCGCTTCAGCCTTGTCGGGGTGTTTGTGGCCAAATACGCCGACGGTGTTCGCGTGGCGGTCACGGGCGCATCCGAGAACGGCGTGTTCCGCTGGTCCGAAGCAGAGGCTGCGCTTTCTGCGAACTTCTCGGCAGCGGCTCTCGAGGGGCTCACCGCTTCGGCGGATGGCTTGATCAACGACCTTCACGGGGACGCGGAATATCGCGCCCATCTGATCAAGGTCATGACCAAGCGCGCTGTCGCTGCGGCCAAGTAAGACCGTCCTGCTCGCGCTTCATGCGGGCAGGTCCAACAAAAAAGCCGCCCTTCGGGGCGGCTTTCTCGTATCAGGGGATTCGTGCGAGCCTTACTTGGTCGGGCTCAGCATCATGACCATCTGACGGCCTTCCATTTTGGGCATGTTGTCGACCTTGCCGTGTTCGGTAATGTCGGAAGCCACACGCTCCAGCAGATTCCGTCCAAGATCCTGGTGGGCCATTTCGCGGCCACGGAAACGCAGCGTAACTTTGACCTTGTCGCCGTTCTCGAGGAACTTGAGGACCGAGCGCATTTTCACTTCGTAATCGTGGGTATCCGTGTTGGGACGGAACTTTACCTCTTTGATTTCGATGATCTTTTGCTTCTTGCGAGCCTCGGCCTCTTTCTTCTGGGTCTCGTACTTGTACTTGCCGAAGTCCATGATTTTACACACGGGCGGCACAGCATTGGGCGAGATTTCTACAAGATCGAGACCGGCTTCTTCGGCCATTTCAAGAGCGCGAGCGGGAGAGACCACTCCGACGTTCTCGCCTTCGGCGCCAATAAGACGGATTTCAGTGCCCCGAATACGGTCGTTGATACGGGGTCCAGTTTCACGCACCGGAGGTGCGTTATGAGGTCTGCGGGCTATGGCCTTGTCCTTTCGGCTGTTAGCAATTTCTTGCGCAAAATATAGGCCCTTAGCGCTGCGCGCAACCCGCTATTGAGGCATTGGGCTAAAGTCCTGTTTTCCCCCATGAGTTGTCTCTTTCCCTTTCATGTTGCATCTGTCATAGGGGCCGCGGAACCCGGATTGGGGGCTCCGTCCAAAAAAGGAAGTGTATCATGAGAGCGATTATCATCATTGCTATCGCTGCGATCGCCGGTTTCTTCGGCTATCAGTATTTTGCCAATGGTAAGGCACCTGTCGAAGCGGTCGAAACCGTGACCGAAAAGGCAGAAACCGCTGCAGAAGGCGCGACCGAAGCAGCGACCGAAGCTGCTGCAACCGCGACCGAGGCTGCCACCGAAGCCGCCACCGCCGCAACCGAAGCTGCGACCGCTGCTGCTGAGGCGACCGAAGCTGCTGCCGAGGCTGCCACCGATGCGGCTGCCGGTGCTGTAGAAGCTGCTGCAGAAGCTGCGACCGACGCGGTAGAAGCTGCTGCCGAGGCTGGCGCTGCTGCCACCGATGCCGCTGCCGCTGCGACCGAAGCTGCGACTGATGCGGCGACCGCTGCGACCGAAGCTGCGACCGATGCCGCCACTGAGGCTGCAACCGACGCCGCTGTAGCTGCCGAAGGCGCCGCTGCTGCTGCCACCGAGGCCGCAACTGCCGCCACCGACGCTGCAACCAACGCCCTCGGTTCGGTTGCTGCTGCTCTTGATCCCGCTACTCTCCTGAACGTCGAGAACTTCGATGCGGCCGCTGTCGTATCCTACATCGAAGCCTCGTCGCTCGAAGACGGCACCAAGGGCACGCTTGTCACCGCTGTGAACGCAGCCGGCGACAACCCCGAGCTCATTCAGGGCGTGATCGATCAGATCAAGGCGGCTCTGGGTCTCTGATCCAACCCGTCCCAAAAGAAAGGGCCGCTCGATCGAGCGGCCCTTTTTCGTTGAACTGTCGGTAAAATCAGTCGAGGAACGCCTTTTCTACGACATATTGCGCGGGCTTCGAGTTCGCACCTTCCTCAAGGCCATAGCCTTCGAGCATCTCTTTGATCTCGAGGTTGAAGGCAAGGTTGCCGCAGACCATCGCACGGTCGGTCTCGGGGTTGATTTGCGGCACGCCGAGATCGGCAAACGCCTCGCCCGAGCGCATCAGATCGGTGATGCGGCCCATCTTGGGGCTCTCTTCGCGGGTGGTGGTCGGATAGTATTTGATCTTCTTCCAGAAGCCGTCTCCGATGACTTCGTTCAAAAGCTCGTCCGTCTTGAGGCTTTCGATCAGGTCGCGGCCATAGGTCAGCTCGCCCACTTCGCGGCAGGTATGGGTGATGATGACCTCGTCATAATCCTCATAGGTCTGCGGCTCGCGCAAGAGCGAGGCAAACGGCGCAAACCCTGTGCCCGTGGCAAAGAACCAGATGCGCTTGCCGGGAAGGAGCGCGTCATGCACAAGTGTGCCGACGGGCTTGGGGCGCAGGATGATTTCGTCCCCGACCTTGATGTGCTGGAGCTTGGAGGTCAGTGGGCCGTCTTGCACCTTGATCGAGTAGAACTCCAGCTCTTCGTCCCAAGAGGGCGAGGCGATGGAATAGGCGCGCAGCAATGGCTTTTGCTTGCCCGTCACGGGATCAGGGTCGCCCATCAGGCCGATCATCACGAACTCGCCCGAGCGGAACCGCATCGACGCAGGGCGCGTGCAGCGGAAGGAAAACAGGCGGTCGGTATAATGTGCCACAGCGGTCACGGTCTGTGCGTCCGGCATGGTCACGGCTTTGGCGGGTGCGGGTGCTTCGGTCACTAGGGCTTGCTCGGTCATATCTCTCTCGCGCCACACCATGGGGCGCGCCTTTGTCATACGCGTTGATCTGGATCAGGGGAAGGGGCCGATCAGGCCCGCATCCGCGACTGATAGTCATGGGCCTGCCATTTTGCACGGGCGAGCCATTGATCTTCGGGCTGACGCGCAGCGAGATCATCGCTGATCTCGACCTCGTCGAAACCCGAGCGACGGGCCATCGCGTATTGATCGGCGATCACATGGCCCTTGGCACGCAGGCGGCCCTTGAACCCCTCGCGGCGCAACTGCGCGGCAAGGGTAAAGCCGCGCCCGTCCGAAAACGAGGGGAAAAGGATACGCACGAAGGATGCCCCCGAAAGACGGGCGGCAAGGTCGCGGATCTCTGCGTTGGAGGGCACTTCGATTGCGGGGGTGTCCGTCGTCGCATCGTCAAGCGCGACAAAGGTTCCCTCGAAGTCATCTGCGGCAAAGCCGCTGTCGGTTACAATCACAGTCATCATTTATCCCTTTCAGGCCGCAACACCGCCACCGCGAACGACTTTGCCGTTCACAAAGTGGATGCCGCATTCTTCTTTGTTCGAGTTCCGCCAGCGTCCCGCACGCGGGTCTTCGCCTTCTTTGACGGGCGAGGTGCAAGGGGCGCAACCGATGGATGGATAGCCCTTGGCCACCAGCGGGTGACGGGGTAGGCGGTTTTCGGTCATATAGTCCTGAAGATCGCTCATGTCCCAGTGGCAGAGCGGGTTGATCTTGATCCGCGTGTCGTCCTCGTTCTCAAAGAAGTCGAGCGCCGCGCGGGTCGAGCTTTGATACCGTTTGCGCCCCGTGATCCACGCATCATAGTCGTTCAATGCGTTCTGGAGCGGGATCGTCTTGCGCAAATCGCAGCAAGCATCGGTGTTATACTGATGCAAGGTGCCGTCGGGATCGTGGAGCTTCTTCATCTCGTCGGAGGCGCGGATCACTTTCACGTTCTTGAGGTGAAGGCGCTCGGTCAATTCGTGTTGATAGTCGAGCGTCTCGGCAAAGAGCATCTCGGTATCGATGAACAGAACGGGCGTCGTGCGGTCGATCACGGACACGAGGTGCAAGAGCACCACCGACTCCGCGCCGAACGACGACACGAGCGCAGTCTTGCCCACCTGAGCGTCCCGCAATGCGCCTTCGAGAACCGAAGTCGCACTGTGGTGCTTGTAGCGGGTGTTGAGCGCCGTGACGCGTTTTGCGACGGGTTCACTCAGCGGCATGGGCACGGGCCTCCGCATCGTAGAGTGCGGTCTTGAACGGCTCCATACCGACCCGCTTGAACGCTTCGAGGAAGGTTTCTTCGGGGCTTTCGCGCAGGTCGAGATAGGCAAGAACAATGCGTTCGATCGCATCGGTGATGTCCTCATACGAGAAACCGGGTCCCGTTTTGGTGCCGATCACCGCGTCTTCGGTGCCGTCGCCGCCAAGGGTGATCTGGTAATTCTCGACGCCGGCGCGGTCGAGGCCCAGAATTCCGATGTGGCCAACGTGGTGGTGTCCGCAAGCGTTGATGCAGCCCGAAATTTTGATCTTGAGCGGGCCGACCTCGTGCTCGAGCTTGAGCTCCTCGAAACGGGTTGCGATCTCTTGCGCGATCGGGATCGAACGCGCGGTTGCAAGGGCGCAGTAATCCATACCGGGGCAAGCAATGATGTCCGAGATGAGACCGATGTTCGCAGTCGCAAGGTCGGCTTCGCGCAGGGCTTGGTACACCGCCGGAAGATCCGATTTATGGACATGCGGCAGGATCACGTTCTGCTCGTGGCTGATCCGCAGCTCGCCGTGACCGTATGCCTCGGCCAGATCGGCCATCACGCGCATCTGGTGCGATGTTGCATCCCCGGGGGTCTGGCCATGCTTTTTGATCGAGATCGACACGATGGCATAGCCGTCGACACGGTGCTCGGCAAGGTTGGTGTCGCTCCACGACGCAAAGGCAGGGTTGGCCAGACGGTAAGCGTCATAGGCCTCCGTGCCTTTGGTCACGAATTCGGGCGCGGCAAAGTGCTTTTGGATTTGCGCAAGAATGTCCTGATCCACACCCGTAAAGGTCGGACGGATCGCCGCGAAACGCTCGTCGACAAGGGCCGCAAAGGTATCGAGACCGTTCTCGTGGACGGTGATCTTGATCCGCGCCTTATACTTGTTGTCGCGGCGGCCAAGGAGGTTCCAGACCGAAACAACAGCTTCGACATAGGGAAGAAGGTCCGCTTTGGGCAGGAAGTCCTTGATCACCTTGCCGACCATCGGCGTGCGGCCGAGACCGCCACCGACGATGACTTCAAATCCGAGTTCACCCGCCGCGTTGCGCACCATGCGCAGGCCGATGTCATGCGCTTTGGTGACGGCGCGGTCGTTGGGCGAGCCGGTGATCGCGATCTTGAACTTGCGCGGCAAGAACTGGAATTCGGGATGGTCGGTGGACCACTGGCGCAGCAATTCGGCAACGGGACGGGGGTCTTCGATCTCGTCGGCGGCGGCTCCAGCGAAATGGTCAGCGGTTACGTTTCGGATCGTATTGCCCGAGGTCTGGATCGCGTGCATTTCGACATCGGCAAGCGCGCTCAGGATATCGGGCACATCGGCAAGCTTGGGCCAGTTGAACTGGATGTTCTGGCGGGTGGTGAAATGGCCATAGCCCTTGTCCCACTTGTCCGCGATATAGGCGAGCTGACGCATCTGCGAGGGGTTGATCGTCCCATAGGGCACGGCCACGCGGAGCATATAGGCGTGAAGCTGGAGATAGAGCCCGTTCATAAGGCGCAGGGGGCGGAACTCGTCCTCGGTCAGCGAGCCGTCGATGCGGCGCTCGACCTGCGCGCGGAATTGCGCAACGCGCTCGCGGACGAAAGCTTCGTCAAAGTCGTTATACTTATACATTCTTAAATCTCCACCTGCTTGCCGTGGGCATAGTTCGAAGGCCCGCGGGTGCGGAAGGCTTCTCGGAAATGGGTCGGCTCGGGGCCGTTCGCGCCCGCCTTGGCCTCGACGAGATAGGGGCCGACAACGGTTGCGGCATCACGCTGGGCGTCCAGAAGACGGATTTCGGCATGGGCCTCATCCTCGATCAGCTCGGCCTCACACATATTGCGGGTCCAGCGATCATCGGCGGTGAGCCAAACGGCATCTCCTTCGAGCAGATGGTTGGCTGTGACGACTTTGGGTGTGAATTGGCGGCTCATTGAGCGGCCTCCTTTAGGTCTAGGGACGTGAGGACCTCGGCCGCGTGGCGCGGCGCAAGGCCATAGAGAAGGATGGCGGGGCCGTGCAGGTCGCTGCGCGACAGCGCGGGCTCCAGCTCGGCAAGGGTGGTGGACAGAACGCGGCTTTCGGGGCGCGAGGCGTTTTCAACCACGGTGATCGGGGTGTCGGGGTTTGCGCCATGCATGATTAGGCGACCCTGCACGAACCGCGCGGCGCGCTTGCCCATATAGATCGCGGCAACCTCGCCGTCTTTGGCAAGAGCGCGCCAGTCATGGTCGGCAAAGCCCTTCATATCGTGACCCGTCAGAAGCCTGACCGAGGCGTTGCGGCCCCGCTTGGTCAGGCTCTGGCCGATTTGCGCCACAGCCGCAGAGGCCGCTGTGATGCCGGGCACGATGCGATAGGAAATACCTGCGTCTTCAATAGCTTCGATCTCTTCGTCGAGGCGACCGAAAACGGTGGGATCACCGGCCTTGAGACGCACGACATGGGCCCCTTGTGCCGCATGTTCGACGATAAGACGGTTGATCTCGTCCTGTGTGGTCGAAGGACCGAAACCCTCTTTGCCGACGTTGATCATCAGCGCTTCGCGGCGGGCAAGTTCGAGGATCTCGCGGCTGACCAGACGGTCATAGATCACCACATCCGCCTCATCGAGCGCCTTGCGCGCCTTGAGCGTCAGAAGTTCGGGATCACCGGGACCTGCGCCGACAAGATCGACATGGCCTTCCTTTTGGGCGGTCATGATATGCTGATCGAGAAGCGCTTCGAGCGCCGCGCTCGCCCCTTTTGCCCCATTGGCCTCGACGGCTTTGGGACCTGCTTTGAAATAATAGTCGGCCCAGAAGTCACGACGCTTGCGACCCAAAGGCAGCGTCTCGACCGCATGACGGAAGGATTTCCCCACACGCGCCAAAAGGCCGAGCGTCACGGGGAGCCGCTCTTCAAGGTCCGCTTTGATGGCACGGGCCAGAACAGGGGCCGCGCCTTCGGTGCCGATGGCGACCGTCACAGGATCACGGTCGACGATGGCGGGGGTGATGAATGCGCTGTCTTCGAGGTTATCAACGATATTGACCAGCGCTCCTTCGGCGCGGGCGATTGCCGCAACGCGGGCGTCCTCTGCGTCATCCTCGTTCGCGGCATAGAAAAGGGCAGCGCAAAGCACGTCTCCGCGGCGCAATGCGCGGCGGGTCAGGATGATTTTCCCCTCAAGGCCCAGCTTTTCGATGTCGGCATGGGGGGCGTCGGCATAGACGGCGATACGCGCTTCCGTCTTGAGCAAAAGACGAAGTTTCGCCATCGCAGCCTCTCCACCGCCCGAAAGGACGATGCGCCGACCGGCGACCGAGAGAAAGATGGGGAAGTGTTGCATCGCATACTCCTGAAGGTTTCCCTGTCTATATAGAACATTTTTCCGTATTTTGCCTATTGTACGGCAAGAATAAGGACGTATGTTCTATTCAGGCGGTGGATCGCTTTGAATGTTCTATAAGTCGGGAAAAACAGGAATGTCTTTTCGTATTGATGAAACGGATCGGAAAATCCTTTGCGAGCTGCAAAGGGACGCCGCCCAATCGCTGGACGATATTTCAAGAAATGTGGGGTCGTCCAAGACACCCGTCTGGAACCGAATCCGCAAGATGAAAGAAGCGGGGATCATCGGCCGTCAGACGGTTTTCCTTGATGCCGAGGCTCTTGGGTTCGAAGCCTGTTTCTTTGTTCTGATCCGCACCAGCGAGCACGAAGTAGAGTGGCAGCGCAAATTCCTTGCCGCGCTGCGTGCCCGTCCCGAAGTGCAGGAGGCACACCGTTTGGCGGGGGATATCGACTATATCCTCAAGGTGCGCGTGAAAAACGCCCGCGCCTATGATGAGTTCTATCAGGCGCTTATTTCCGAAGTGAAAATCCACAACGTCACTGCACTCCTCTCGATGGAAGAGATCAAATCGACGCTTGATCTTCCGCTCTAGCGGCGCACCATCAAGGCCTTGAGCCCGTGGAAGTGATAGACATTCGCAAACTCCGACGGGTCTGCGGGTGACAGGGTCGGGCAGCGCTCGAAGAGCACTTTGAGCGCTGTCACAAGCTCGAGCCGCGCGAGCGGAGCGCCGACGCAAAAATGGATGCCGCCGCCGAAGCTGGTGTTCACGGGGCCTTTGCGGGCGGGATCGAAGACATTGGGGTAAGGATAGGCCGCAGGATCGCGATTGGCCGAGGCCAGAAGGCAATTCACAGCCTCGCCCCGTCGGAATGCGTGGCCAAAGACGGTGACATCCTCTTTGGCATATCTGGTAAAGGAATGGAGCGGCGGATCGAAGCGGATGGCTTCTTCGACGACCTCGGCGGTGATGTCGGTGATCCCGAGCGACATCAGAAGTTTCACCGTATTGCCCATCGTGTGAACGGTGGCCTCGTGACCTGCGTTAAGCAATAGAATGCAGGTGGTTATCAGCTCGTCTTCGGAGAGAGAGCCGCCCTCGTCGCGGGCGCGGATCAATTCGGAAATAAGATCGTCGGCAGGAGCCGCACGTTTGGTCTGGATATGGCGACGGATATAGTCGGCGAATTCGGTCGAAGCTTGCGCCGCATCCTCTTCGATTTCGCGGGTGCGCCGCGCCTGATACATCGAGACCATTTTGGCCGACCAATCAAGGAGTTGCACGGCGTCCTTTTCGGGCACACCGAGCAACCTGCAAATGATGATGACGGGAATCGGAGTGCAAAACGCCTTGAGCAGATCGAAGTCACCCGAGGGGAAGGCGTCGATCAAACCATGCGCCAGCGCCCGAATTTCGGGCTCGAGCGATTTGATCCGCCGCGAGGTAAAGGCCCGCAGCACCAGCGCCCGTAACTGCGTATGGCGCGGTGGTTCCAGTTCAAGCATGGAATGCGCTTCGAGATCGTAGAAAGGCTTGGTATGAGGTGCGATGGGCGGCGCAAGATCGGAAGGCAGTTCCCGCCCGAACCGCCGATCCTTGAGCAAAGCGGACACCGCTTCGAACGAGACCGCACAGATCGTTTGATAGTCTTCCCAGTAAACCAACGGTCCATGTTCCCGCGCGCTGTCGTAAAACGCATAGGGGTTTTGGACAAAGTCCGGATCGGTCGGGGACTGTTTGATCGATTTCATGTGCGCAAGGTGGCAGCAGGCTCTGGTATTTGCAACGGGCTCTTTGCTATCCTGTCCTCAATGAAAAGATATCTGGTCCAACGTCTCGTCGTGATTTTGCTCTTTCTCTCGGCGGTGGCCGTAGGGTCAAGAGCGGTGTGGAACTATGGCTTCGACTCGGCGCTGGACCAGCTTGCCAGTCGCGGTCGATCCGACCTCGCGCTTGCGGGGGATCGTCTGACGTCCGAACTCCAGTCCTCGCGCGAATTGGCGGTGTTCGTCGCCGCGCACCCGATGGTCAAAGGGCTGCTCTACGGTTCCCAGACCCGTGAAGCCACGAACAGGGTTCTACAAGAGATCGCCGACAAAGCAGGTTTGATGGACCTTGTCGTGGTCACGCCCGATGGCGAAACCTTGGCCCATGCGCGCGAGCTTCCCCCTGAGGATCATGCCTCGCGCGAGGATTTCGTGCGGGCGATGGACGGTGCTTTGGGGGTCTCCCACGCCATGAGCAAACTCTACGGGCGGCGGATATTTCGCTTTGCTGCGCCCGTTTTCGGCGCGCAGGGGCCCGTTCTTGGAGCCGTCGTTGCGATTACCGATGTCGAGGCCGTCGAGGCCGCATGGCGCGGGGACAGGCCGACCGTGTTCTTCACCGACGAATACGGCGTGATTTTCGTTTCGAACCGCTCCGAGCTTTTATTCCGCGCGCGAGAGGGCACCTCGAGCGATCAAGTGCCGAGTGATGTCTATGAGACGGTCCGTGTGACGCCCTTTGTCGACTATGTCAGGCAGGATCGGGCCGGCTATGATCTTTGGGGCGTGGACGGTGGGAGGTATCTTCCATCCCAAGCGCTCCACTTCGAGAAGCTCTTGCCGACAATCGGACTTCGGGTCGAGGCGTTGCTCGATGTCGCGCCCGCACGCCAGCTTGCCTTTCTTCAGGCGGCGATCACGGCGGCGCTTTGCCTTGCTTTTGGTGCGCTCCTCTTTCTTGCGACCGAGAGACGGCGGACGCTTTCGCGTCTCAACCAAAGCCTCGAAGCGCGTGTCGAACGGCGCACAGAAGAGCTTCAGGCGGCGAACGAGTCGCTTCGTCGCGAGGTGGCCGAACGCATCGCCGCCGAGGCGCGGCTCAAGCAGATGCAGGCGGAATTGGTCCAAGCCGGAAAACTCTCCGCTTTGGGTCAGATGTCGGCGGGTATCAGTCACGAGCTGAACCAACCGCTTATGGCAATCCGCTCCTTTGCCGAAAATGCCGAGACTTTCCTCGAGCGTGGTAAGGTCGACGTTGCCGCCCAGAACCTCGGACGTATCTCCGAACTCGCGCGGCGCATGGGACGGATCATCCGCAATTTGCGCGCCTTTGCCAAACAAGAGGACGAACCTCTGACCGATGTCGATGTGAACGGGGTGATCGAGGCCTGTTTCGAGATAATCGCGAGCAAAGCCCAACATGAAGGTGTCGCGCTCTTCTGGGAGGCACAGGCGGGTCTCCCGAAGGTCCGTGCGGGCGAAGTGCGTCTTCAGCAAGTGGTTCTCAACCTGATTTCGAACGCGATCGACGCAATGGAAGGCCTTGGCGACAAACGCGTCGAGGTTATGACCCAAGACCTCGGCAAGCGTGTTGCCGTTTCAGTGCGCGACCATGGTCCGGGGATTGCCGAACCCGAAAAGATATTCGATCCCTTCTATTCGACGAAAAAGATCGGCGCAGCCGAGGGTATGGGGCTTGGGCTCTCGATCAGCTATGGTCTCGTCCAGAGTTTCGGCGGCGCGATTCAGGGCCGCAACCACCCAGAAGGGGGAGCGGTCTTTACCATCGAATTGACCGCATCCCAAATGCAGGAGAACGCATGACCCGCAAGGTTTTGATGGTCGATGATGATCGTGAAGTCCGCGAGGCTTTGGGCCAGACGCTTGAACTTGCCGACCTTGATCCCATCCTTGCGGGTTCGTTCGTCGAGGCAAAGGACCACATCGTTGCGGGCTTTGACGGGATCATCGTGACAGATATCCGCATGCCGGGGCGGGACGGGTTCCATCTTTTGTCCTATACCCATAGCGTCGATCCCGAACTTCCCGTCATCCTTTTGACGGGGGAAGGGGATATTCCCATGGCGGTCAAAGGAATATCGAGCGGCGCCTTCGGCTTCCTTGAAAAACCCTGCGCACCCAAGGACTTTCTCGCTGTTGTAGAAAAGGCATTGCGCACCCGCGCATTGGTTCAGGAAAATCGCCGCCTCAAACGCGAGGCCGAAACAGGGGACGCGGCTGCCCGTATGTTGCGGGGAAGATCCGAGCTTTCACGGAAAATGCGATCGGATGCCCGAGCGGTGGCCCGTACGAGCGCCGACGTGCTCATCACGGGCGAGCCCGGGGTCGGCACTGCAAAAATGGCCGAGGTGGTGCATTTTCTCTCTGCAGGGTCCAACGCGCCTTTCCTCAAATTCAGCGCCTCCACGTTTGGCGGTGAAACCATGGATCGTGCCTTTGAAGCGGCGATCGGTGGCTCCCTCTTTCTGGACGAAGTGGCGCGAATGACTCCCTCCGCGCAATTCTCGCTTCTTGAAGCGATGGAAAGGCCAAGCCGTCCGCGCGTTATTGCGGGCACCTATGCCGATCTGGGCCAAGAGGTGAAAGAAGGACGGTTCTCGCCTGATCTCTTCTATATCCTTCAAGCAGCGACGATCCGAATTCCACCGCTGCGGGAGCGGCCCGAAGATATCCCCGAGCTGTTCAAGCACTATGTCGACATTGCCTGCGAGCAGTCCGATTTGCCGACGCCCGAAATCACGCCAGAGGTTCTCTCGCGCCTCATGGCACAAGATTGGCCCGGCAATGCGCGCTCGCTGATGAATGCGGCCATGCGCTTTGCCATGGGGCTTAGCGAGATCGGTGACCAGCAGCCCGAAGAACTTGGCCTTGCCGAACAGATGGCACAAGTGGAGCGGAGCCTGTTGATTGCGGCGCTTCAGCGTCACGGCGGCAATGCGACCGAAGCGGCCAGAGGCCTGAAGCTCCCGCGCAAGACCTTCTACGACAAGCTGGTGCGCCACGGAATCAAAGCCGAGATTTATCGGGATTGAGTCGGGCTGTGCGGAAATCCGCACAGTTATCGCAAACCGATGTGCGGATTTTCGCCACCCATCAAGAACTTTTGCGACGTTGCCGGGGCGGTTGGCTGTTAAGTATCTGAATGTAATTATAATTCACTCCCTCTCACGTAGAGTTGAATTTTTGCTTGTCGGAGTCTTCTCCTGCCTCTTTTGTGATCCCAGTCATCCATTTCGGGTGCAAATTAAGTTTCTTTGGGAGGAAACCATGAAATTCTTTAAGCTCGCAGCTTCCGCTGCTGCTCTTGCTGTTGCTGCTTCGGGCGCTTTTGCCGACACCGCTGGCTGTGACGAAGGCGAAATCGTCGTAAAGTTCAGCCACGTTACCAACAGCGACAAGCACCCCAAGGGCATCGCTGCCAACCTTCTGATGGAGCGCGTGAACGCCGAGATGGACGGCACCATGTGCATGGAAGTGTTCCCGAACTCGACCCTCTACACCGACGAACAGGTTATCGAAGCAATGCTTCGCGGTGACGTGCAGATGGCTGCTCCGTCGCTGTCGCTCTTTGAATCGATCACCAAGTCGTTCCGTCTGTTCGACCTTCCGTTCCTGTTCAAGTCGATCGAAGCTGTCGACGCGTTCCAGGCTTCGGAAACCGGTATGGCTATGCTCGACTCGATGCAGCGCCGCGGCGTTCAGGGTCTGGGCTACTGGCACAACGGCATGAAGCAGATGTCGGCCAACAAGCCGCTGATCACGCCTGCTGACGCTGCCGGCCTCAAGTTCCGCGTCCAGCCTTCGGACGTTCTGGTTGCCCAGATGGAAGCACTGGGTGCTTCGCCGCAGCCGATGGCCTTCTCGGAAGTTTACGGCGCACTGCAAACCGGCGTTGTCGACGGTCAGGAGAACACCTGGTCGAACATCTACGGCCAGAAGTTCTTCGAAGTTCAGGACGGTATCACCGAAACCAACCATGGCGTTCTTGACTATATGGTCATCTCGTCGGTCGACTTCCTCGACAGCCTTGATCCGGCCGTTCGTGACCAGCTCCTGAACATCTTCAACGAAGTCACTGCAGAGCGTAACGCTGCCGTGGCTCAGGTTGACGCCGATGCACGTCAGGCCATCCTCGATGCTGGCGGCGTGATCCGCGAGCTGGACGACGCAACCCGCGCTCAGTGGCTCGACGCCATGTCGCCGGTCTGGAGCCGTTTCGCCGAAGAAGTAGGCCAGGACAACATCGACGCAGCGCTGGCTATCAACGACAGCATGTAATCCTTTCACGGACGTCGAAAAGCGTGGCCCGGCGGCATTCTCTGCCGGGCCATTTCATACCTAATACGCTGTTTGAGCGAGGGGACCATGAGCGCATCGTGGAAATATGAACCGAAGACGAAACTGGGACGCTTCGTCCATGAGTTCGAAGAAAATGCTATTGCCCTGATGCTGGGCCTTATGACGGCACTGACATTCATCAACGTCATTCGCCGCTATGTCTTCAACGCCAGCCTGATTTGGAGCCTCGAGGTCGTTCTCGTGCTGTTCGCTTGGTTGGTGCTTTTCGGGATTGCCTACGGTTTCAAGGTCACTGCACACCTTGGCGTCGACGCGGTCACTAACCTTCTTTCGCACCGTGGCCGCCGTATAGCGGGCCTGCTGTCCGCAGCGATCTGCCTTTTCTATGCAGTTTTGCTTTTGAAAGGCGCATGGGACTACTGGGCCCCATTTGCCGAGCTCAAGCCGACGACAGGCCGCTGGTTCCCCACGGGGATCGACTGGGGCGCACGGGGCACCTCCTATTTTGAAACGGACCAGATCCCTATGCCGGGCTTTCTTAAGTGGCTCGAGGACGCGATCAACTACGGCGAGACCTACTCCAAGATGCCGCGGGTCGTTCCCTATGTGATCCTGCCGATTTCCGCGCTCCTGATTTTGGTGCGCATCGTGCAGGCCACTCTGCGCATTATCAAAGGCGAACAGAATAGCCTGATCGTCAGCCACGAAGCAGAAGACGCGGTCGAAGAAGTTGCCGCTATGAACCGCGAGGCTTAATTCCGATGGAAGTACTTCTCCTTTTTACACTGATCGTTGGCCTGCTTCTGATCGGCGTGCCGATTGCCGTCAGCCTTGGTCTGTCGTCGATCATCTTCCTGTTGGGGTTCTCGGAAACCTCGCTGGGGTCGGTGGCACAGTCCATGTATCAGGCGATGGCCGGTCACTACACGCTTCTTGCCATCCCGTTCTTCATCCTTGCGTCGTCGTTCATGTCGACGGGCGGTGTGGCTAAACGGATCATCCGTTTCGCGATTGCCTGTGTGGGCCACCTTCAGGGCGGTCTGGCGATTGCTGGTGTTCTTGCCTGTATGATGTTCGCCGCGCTGTCGGGGTCTTCGCCTGCGACCGTGGTTGCCATCGGTTCCATCGTGATCGCCGCAATGCGTCAGGTCGGTTATACCAAGGAATTCGCGGCAGGCGTCATCTGTAACGCAGGGACCTTGGGTATTCTGATCCCGCCCTCGATCGTGATGGTTGTCTACGCCTCGGCGACGGACGTTTCGGTTGGCCGCATGTTCCTTGCAGGGGTTATTCCCGGTCTTCTGGCTGGCCTTATGCTCATGATCACCATCTATGTGATGGCCAAGCTCAAGAACATGCCCAAAGGCGAATGGCTCGGCTGGGGCGAAGTCTTCGGGGCCTTCCGCGAAGCGATCTGGGGCCTGTTCCTCATCGCGATCATCATGGGCGGCATCTACGGCCATCCGTGGATCAACTTCTCGGGCGGCGAAGAAGGCTTCATTTACTGGCGCGGCGGTGCGTTTACTCCGACCGAAGCGGCAGCCGTTGCAGCGATCTATGCCTTCTTCATTGCGACATTCGTCTATCGCGACATGGGGCCCTTGGCCACGGAGAATGGTCCGATTTCGCTGCTGCGCAAGCCGCAGGCTCTGATCACGGCCCTGTTCCACCGCGACACCCGCAACACGCTCTTTGAAGCGGGTAAGCTGACGGTCACCCTGATGTTCATCATCGCCAACGCGCTGATCCTCAAGCACGTGCTGACGGACGAACAGATCCCGCAGCACATTGCAGGCGCGATGCTCGATGCAGGCTTCGGACCCGTCATGTTCCTTATCGTTGTGAACGTGATCCTGCTCATCGGCGGCCAGTTCATGGAGCCTTCGGGTCTCATCGTGATCGTGGCTCCGCTGGTGTTCCCGATTGCGATCGAGCTTGGGATCGACCCGATCCACCTCGGTATCATCATGGTGGTGAACATGGAAATCGGGATGATCACTCCGCCCGTAGGTCTCAACCTCTTCGTGACTTCGGGCGTAGCAGGAATGCCGATGATGGCGGTCGTGCGTGCAGCACTTCCTTTCCTCGCCGTGCTCTTCGTCTTCCTGATCCTGATCACCTATGTGCCCTGGATTTCGACGGCCATTCCGAACGCCATAATGGGGCCTGAAATTATCACCAACTAGTTCTCCTCCTTGACGAGTGGTGATCGAAAGGGGCTGCGCATTGCGCGGCCCCTTTTCTGTTGGGCCGCGACACATTGGCAAAGGTTGCGTAAATCCCGACAGGTGCTAAGAACCGGACGGAATTTTAGAAACGGAATAGATGATGTCCCACCCCCATGTTCTGATCGCCGGAGGCGGTATCGGCGGTCTTGCTTTGGCGCTCACCCTTGAGCAGATCGGCGTGCCCTGCACCGTGTTCGAGAGCGTCTCCGATCTCAAACCCTTGGGCGTGGGTATCAACATTCAACCCAATGCGGTGCGCGAGCTTTTCGATCTCGGGATCACGGCAGAGGATCTCGACGGGGTCGGGATCAGCGCCAAAGAATGGGCGCTCGTAGGGCTCAACGGCAATGACATCTATGCCGAACCCCGCGGGCTCGACGCTGGCTATAACTGGCCGCAGTATGCCGTCCACCGCGGGCGCTTCCATCTCATGCTGCGCGACAAATTCGTCGAACGGGCAGGCGCGGGGGCCTTGCGTCTGGGATGCCGCGTGACGGGTTATGAAAAGACCGAGACAGGCGTCGTTGCCTTGATCGAGCGCCCGAACGGCGAAATGCTGCGCGAGGAGGGAACACTCCTCGTCGGTGCGGATGGCATCCACTCGGCGATCCGTGCCCAGATGCACCCCGACCAGCCGCCGATCCATTGGGGCGGCGCAGTCATGTGGCGCGGCACCACGCGGGCCAAGCCGATCCGCACGGGGTCCTCGTTCATCGGTCTCGGTACGCATGAACACCGCATGGTGATCTATCCCATCTCGCAGCCCGACGCCGACGGCTATGCCGATGTGAACTGGATCGCGGAAGTGACGTTCAAAGACCTCGATCAGCGCACAGGCTGGTTCAAACCCGCCAAGATCGAGGACTTCATCCATCATTTCGAGGGCTGGACCTATGAATGGCTCGACGTGCCCACACTCTTGCGTGGCGGCGATGTGGCTTACGAAAACCCGATGATCGACCGCGATCCGGTGGCGACTTGGCAGGACGGCCCTGTCGTTCTTATGGGGGATGCGGCCCATGCCATGTATCCCACAGGCTCGAACGGCGCGAGCCAAGCGATCATCGACGCGCGCACCTTGGGCGCTGCCTTCCTTGAGCACGGGGTGAACACAGCTGCGCTCGCCGATTACGACACCGCGCTCTGCGGACCCGTGTCCGAGTTGATTTTGCGAAATCGCGGGGCAGGGCCGTTTGGTCTGTTGAACATGGTCGACGAACGGTGCGGCGGCACCTTTGACAACATCGACGATGTGATCCCCGAGGCCGAGCGCAGCGAATTCATGGCGAAATACAAATCCGCCGCCGGTTTTGCCAAGGACAAGCTCAACGACGCGCCCCGCACCATCCCCGAGGGCGCCAAAGTCGCGCTCTGATGCAAAAGGGGGCGTCGCCGCCCCCTCACACCTCAGGCGTTTTCAAGCGCCGTGATGATCGGCCCGAAGTCAGCCGCTTTGAGAGACGCACCCCCGACGAGCGCACCGTCCACATCCTCGACCGCGAAAATCTCGGTGGCGTTCGAAGGTTTGACCGATCCGCCATAAAGAACGCGCATACCTTGGCCTTCCTCGCCGAAGCGGGTGACAAGCAGGGTGCGGATATGGGCGTGAACTTCTGCGATCTGCTCAAGGGTCGGAATCTTGCCCGTGCCGATGGCCCAGACGGGTTCATAGGCGATCACCGTATTCGCCGCAGTCGCAGTCGCGGGCACCGACCCCGAAAGCTGGGTTTCCACAACGCCGAGAGTTGCGCCGCTTTCGCGTTCGTCCAGCGTTTCTCCGATGCAGATCACGGCAATAAGCCCGCCCGAAATCGCGGCCTCGCTCTTGGCATGGACGATGGCATCGGTTTCACCGTGATCGGCGCGGCGCTCGGAATGGCCGAGGATGACATAGGTTGCGCCCGCATCCTTGAGCATCGCGGCCGAGATATCGCCCGTGTGAGCCCCTTTGCCGTTCATGTGGCAATCCTGACCGCCCGTCGCAATTGCGCTGTCTTTGGTGATGTCGCTCATGCGCGACAGAAGCGTGGCAGGCGGGCAAAGGAGAAGATCGACCGTCGGTGTCGGATTGGCCGCAATGAGCGCTTTGACCTCGGTCAGGTCAGCGGCGGTCCCGTTCATTTTCCAATTCCCGGCGGCGAGTTTGCGGCGCATTTTGATCCTCCTTTGTGGGTTCTGTTATGTCTAACAATCCACCAAGAGGTTGCAAGCGCTCAAAGATACTCCAAAGCCCGCCGTGCCAAGGCACTTGCTTCGTCGGGATGGTCGAGAACATCCTCGGGGAGCGCCCAATAGGGCATCTGGGTGATCCCCCCGTTCTTGCGCTCATAGCTCCAGCGCTCCCAGCCTTGGGCGGTCATCCAATCGGCAAAGCCGCCCGCACCCTTGAGCAGGATGAGGCCATCGGACATGATCAGGGAAAAAATCGTGCCGCTCGCATAAATGCAGAGCCCACCCATCATCTTGCGAGTGCTCAACGGGCCGACATGACGGAACAGGTCGAGCGCGAACTCGATCTGTTCGTCCGAAACGCTCATTTATCGGCCGTCAGGCTTTCGTCGAATTTGATCGACTCGCCGCAGCCGCAGGCATCCACAACATTGGGGTTCTTGAACTTGAACCCGCTTTCCAAAAGCGAGGTTTCATAGTCGATCTCGGTGCCGAAGAGGAACATCTGGGCCATTGGCGCGATGATCACGCGAGCGCCGTTCAGCTCGACCACTTCATCGTGGGCGGCGATCTCGTCGACATAGTCCATGGTGTATTCCATGCCCGCGCAGCCGCCTTTTTTCACCCCGATCTTGAGCCCCATGTGCCCGCCGCGCTCCATGAGCTTGGCGATTTGCGAGGCCGCACGCGGCGTGATGGTGACGGGTGAGCTTCCCGGAATGCCGAACATTTGGATCTCCTTTGAGACCTAATCTAGGATGCGCAGACTTTGCGCTCAAGTGTCGATCACATAAACCCGAGTTCAAGGCGGGCTTCGTCGGACATCATGTCCATGCCCCACTGCGGCTCCCAGGTCAGTTCGACGTCAATGGATTTGACCCCTGCAACAGGTCCGACCGCATCGGCGACCCATCCCGGCATCTCGCCCGCGACGGGACATCCCGGCGCAGTCAGGGTCATGATCACTTTGACGTCATTTTCTTCATTGATATCAACGGTGTAAACGAGACCGAGATCAAAGATATTCACAGGAATTTCGGGGTCATAGACCGTGCGGCATGCCTCGACCACCGCGTCATAAAGCGGGTGCTCGGTGCTTGACGGTTTGATCAGAGGAGCGCCCTCTACAGTGCCAGTCGTATCGTTCATTGCAGCGTCCATAAAATTCCTGAGTGTTCATATAGGGTTTTGGGGCGCTGGGGTAAAGAGGGCAAGGCCCGCTCTCACAGAAATGCGAAATGGACGCCTAGTCATAGGACTGGGGCGGTATGCGAAAGGATGTATCGGCATTCGCGCTTTATTGGTTCAAGGTCCGCGGATCGCACGTTGCATCTTTTTGAGGTGTTTCGACCATTGAACCGAAATTTGTGGCGAAGATGACGACTGCTATACAAAAACTCCTTACCGAGATGTCGCCGAGCGAGGCTGTGCAAGAGCTGGATCTTGGACGATCCCAATTCTTTGACGACGTTGCGGCAACTTTTGTTAGGCTGACCCAAGCCGATGCTTCACTCGTTATTTTGGTCGGTCCGGACGAACTTCATGTGGTCGGTGTACATGGGGGAGAGTTCTCCAACTTCCAGCGAAGCATGGATAGAACAAGCGCCCAAGTCTACGAGGTCATGAGTGATTTCGACATCCAATATCCAAATTCGCACCTTGTGAACGGCAAGCAAGCAAGAGCGAAAAGTGCGGTTTTCTGCGCCCTGCGGCTCAACGGCGAAAACGTCGGCAATATTGTCGGCATCTTCACTGAACGTCGGACCGATTTTGGGGACGCTCAGGATGAATTGATTAAACTCGCAGACATCACAAGCGAAGTTCTACGCGAGAAGATCGCGTTCAAACTGATGCTTGCCGATGTTTTTGCCTTGGCGAACGCATAGGCCCGATATGACCCCAGATCTCTCGGCAATTCTTGGGCAAATGGACGATCCGCAGCGTGCTGCGGCCTATGAGCTTGAACGGAATGTCTTCTTCGACTCGATTGCAGAGCTCGGCGCAAAAGTGGTCGGGCGCAACATCGCGTCGCTCTATCTCGAAATGCACGACAAGAACTACGTGATCGGCGGATACAATCTCGCGCGCAAAACGTGGCCTCTCATGCAGAAAGAGGTTTTCCGCAATTACGCCTTTCTCGATGTGCCCGATGCGCGCCCCTACATGGAAAAGATCGCCAAGGAATACGGCAAGACTTACCAAGTCGCCTCTATGACGATTTGCGAAGTCACCTGTTTTGGCAAACGGGTCGGTGCGCTCGGGGTCGGGGACAGCGTCAAGGTGGGGCCTTTGGCTGCGGCGGACAAAGACGCACTGTTGCGGGTGGCGCGGATGGCCTCTTATGTGATCGAGACACGCTCTGCCGCGCAGCTTCTCAGACAAGACCTTGCCGCCATTCTCTCGTAAGGTTCCGCTTGGCATCCTCGGAGATTTAGGTATCTGGGGCACATTGCCCAAGGAGACCGACGATGACCCGCTTTAGTTTTGATCTCAAGGCCACAGATGGCAAAGCCCGCACAGGTGTCATCCATACACCGCGCGGTGACATTCGCACGCCCGCCTTTATGCCCGTCGGCACTGCCGCCACGGTCAAAGCGATGATGCCCGAAAGCGTCAAGGCGACGGGGGCCGATATTCTCCTCGGGAACACCTATCACCTGATGCTGCGGCCGACGGCCGAGCGGATCGACCGTCTGGGGGGTCTGCACAAGTTCATGAACTGGGAGGGGCCGATCCTGACGGACTCGGGCGGGTTTCAGGTGATGAGCCTTGCCGATCTGCGCAAGCTCACGGAAAAAGGCGTGACCTTCAAAAGCCACATCGACGGGTCCAAGCATGAATTGACGCCCGAGCGTTCGATGGAAATCCAGAAGCTTCTCGGGTCGGACATCGTAATGTGCTTTGACGAATGTCCCGCATTGCCCGCCACGGACGAGGCGGTCGCGGCCTCTATGCGTCTGTCGATGCGGTGGGCGCAGCGTTCGCGCGATGCCTTCGGGGATCGCCCCGGCCATGCGCTGTTCGGCATTCAACAGGGCGGCGTGACCCAAGAGCTGCGCGAAGAAAGCGCCAAAGCGCTCGTCGAGATCGGTTTTGACGGCTACGCGGTCGGCGGTCTTGCCGTCGGCGAAGGCCAAGAGGCGATGTTCGGCGTGCTTGACTATGCGCCTGATATGCTCCCCACTGACAAGCCGCGCTATCTTATGGGCGTGGGCAAGCCCGATGATATCGTCGGAGCCGTCAAGCGCGGGATCGACATGATGGACTGTGTTCTCCCCTCGCGGTCGGGCCGCACAGGGCAAGCCTGGACGCGTCGCGGTCAGGTGAACATCAAGAACGCGCGCCATCAGGACGACCCCCGTCCCTTGGACGAGAGCTGCACCTGTCCTGCCTGCCGCAACTATAGCCGCGCCTATCTTCACCATGTATTCCGCGCGCAGGAGATGATCTCTGGCATGCTACTGACTTGGCATAATCTCCATTACTACCAAGAGCTTATGCAGGGCATGCGTGACGCCATCGCCCAAGGCCGATTTGCCGATTTCGAAGCCGATTTCCACGCGCAGCGCGCAATGGGCGATATCGAGCCGCTCTGAGCAGAGCGTTAGGCCGGAACGCCCTTTGGGTTCGCGCGAAAAGCGCGCTGCACGGCGCGAAGACTAAAGGTCAGGTCGTCGTCGAACCAATGCAAGAGCGCATTGCCGAGGCTTGCGTTCGAGAGCTCCATGGCAAGATGGGCATGGGTTGCGCCTTCGCCCGTGTCTTCGAGAACGAGGGTGTAATAGGTCTGTTCCCCTCGGTCGCTGTCGCGCTCGATCAGAAAGCGGGCCCGTTCATAGCGGTTCCGCTCGAGATGGGTAAGGGTCATCTCTTCGAGCAATGTGTCACCCGTTTCCAAGCGCAAATAAAAGGTGTCGGGGTCGTCCTTGTCCCGATCGAAATCTACGAGCGCGCAGGATTTGACATCTTCGGGATGCGCTTCACCGGGAATGATGGCGGCCCAGATCGCGCGGGCAGGGCCTTCTATCGTGGCGCGTTGCTCGGACAGGGTCCGGAAGTGGAAGCCGAAGTGCTCGGCCACGCGGCCATAAGCAAGCTGATGGACAAGCCAGCCCGTCACCAATCCCGCCGAAGCGGCGACATCGGGCGTCAGTGGAAGCGCCGTTGCAATCACGAAACCTGTGGTGAGCGTTTCGGCCCAGTTGCGAAGCGCAGGTTGCAGGATAAGCACCAGAGAGAGGCAGGCGAGCCCCGTAAAACCGCAGACCAGCGCCTGCCAACCGGCGCCAAAGCCCAAAAGCCCCGCGAGGAGACAACCAAGTCCCGTCACCGCATATCTTCGCTTTTGACGCGCAAGTCTTTTTACCTGCATCACGACCTCGTGTAGCCTTGCACATACCTTTGTGCATTTCTGGAGTGGCACCGAACTTGCAGACGATATTTGCCTTGAAATATGGCGATTGGGCGGCGAATGAGGGGTATTTTACGGTTTCCTGCCCTTGCTGTTCCTGCACCAAAGAGGCACAGTTTACCCAGCAAGGATGCTTGAACTCGGTGCGCAACTGCACCATGTTTAGCGTCCTAGCGGAGACGCCGTCGGTTGCCGTTGATCGGGACCTTGGTGTCTTGCCATAAAAAAGGATACGAGCATGCAAGAACCTCTCGCCATGTCTTACCCCGTGCTGCCGCTGCGCGATATCGTTGTGTTCCCGCACATGATCGTGCCGCTCTTTGTCGGTCGAGAGAAATCCGTCCGCGCCCTCGAAGAGGTGATGCAGGACGACAAGCAAATTCTGTTGTCGAGCCAGGTCGATCCCTCGCAGGATGATCCGACCCGCGACGACATCTACAAAGTCGGTGTGCTTGCCAATGTGCTCCAGCTTCTCAAGTTGCCCGATGGCACCGTCAAGGTGCTTGTCGAGGGCAAGAGCCGCGTGCGCATCACCGACATTCAGGACAATGCCAATTTCTTCGAAGCCACGATCGAACCCCTCGAGGAGTTCACGGGCGACGAAACCGAGGTCGCCGCTCTGGTGCGTTCGGTCGGAGAAGAGTTCGAGCGTTACGCCAAGATCAAGAAGAACATCCCCGAAGAGGCGATGGCCGCCGTGTCCGAAGCGACCGATCCCGCCAAGCTCGCCGATCTTGTGGCGGGCCACCTCGGAGTAGAAGTCGGCCAGAAGCAGGGGCTTCTTGAAACGCTGTCGATCAGCGAGCGTCTGGAAAAGGTCTATGGCCTGATGCAGGGCGAAATGTCCGTCCTTCAGGTCGAGAAGAAGATCAAGACCCGCGTCAAGAGCCAGATGGAGCGCACCCAGCGCGAGTATTACCTGAATGAGCAGATGAAGGCCATTCAGAAGGAACTCGGCGACGGCGAGGACGGTCAGAACGAGATCGCCGAGCTTGAAGCCCGCATCGCCGAAACCAAGCTTTCAAAGGAAGCCAAGGAAAAGGCCGAGGCCGAACTCAAGAAGCTCAAGTCCATGAGCCCGATGAGCGCCGAAGCGACCGTCGTGCGCAATTATCTCGACTGGATGCTCTCGATCCCGTGGGGCGTCAAATCGCGCACCAAAAAGAACCTCGGCAATGCCGAAGCGATCCTCGATGCCGATCACTATGGTCTTGAAAAGGTCAAGGAACGCATCGTCGAATATCTCGCGGTGCAGCAGCGTTCGGCCAAGCTCAAGGGTCCGATCATGTGCCTCGTCGGCCCTCCGGGTGTCGGCAAGACCTCGCTCGGTAAGTCGGTCGCCAAGGCCACGGGACGCGAGTTCATTCGCATCTCGCTCGGCGGGGTGCGCGACGAATCCGAGATCCGCGGCCACCGTCGGACCTATATCGGCTCCATGCCTGGCAAGATCATTCAGGCGTTGAAAAAGGCCAAGACCACGAACCCGCTCATCCTGCTCGACGAAATCGACAAGATGGGGCAGGACTTCCGTGGCGATCCGGCCTCGGCCATGCTCGAAGTGCTTGATCCGGAACAGAACTCGACCTTTGTCGACCACTATCTCGAAGTGGAATACGATCTGTCGAACGTGATGTTCCTGACCACCTCGAACAGCTACAACATGCCTGGGCCGCTTCTCGACCGTATGGAGATCATCCCGCTTTCGGGCTATACCGAAGACGAAAAGCGCGAGATCGCCAAGCAGCATCTTCTGCCCAAGCAGATCAAGAACCACGGGCTCAAGTCCAAAGAGTTCGCGATGTCCGACGGCGCGCTGACCGAGGTCATCCGCACCTATACCCGCGAAGCAGGCGTGCGGAACCTTGAGCGCGAGATTGCCAAGATCTGCCGCAAGGCTCTGACCAAGATCGTCAAGAAAGAGGTCGATCGCGTCGAAGTGACGGAAAGCAACGTCGATGACTATCTCGGCGTGCCGCGCTATCGCCACGGGCTGGCCGAAAAAGAGGATCAGGTCGGCGTCGTCACCGGTCTTGCATATACGTCGGTCGGCGGCGAGCTTCTGAGCATCGAAGCGCTGCGTCTTCCGGGCAAGGGCCGTATGAAGACCACGGGCAAGCTCGGCGATGTGATGAAGGAGTCCATCGACGCGGCATCAAGCTATGTGCGTTCCATTTCGCCGCAACTCGGCGTCAAGCCGACCAAGTTCGACAATTGGGACATCCACGTGCACGTGCCTGATGGCGCAACGCCCAAGGACGGCCCATCGGCCGGTCTCGCCATGGTCACCGCGATCGTTTCGGTGCTGACCCAGATCCCCGTGCGCAAAGACATTGCCATGACGGGCGAGGTGACACTGCGCGGCAATGCGACCGCCATCGGCGGGCTCAAGGAAAAGCTTCTTGCGGCGCTGCGCGGCGGGATCAAAACCGTGCTGATCCCCGAGGAAAACCTCAAGGATCTCCCCGAGATCCCCGACAACGTCAAAGAGGGGCTCGAGATCATCGCCGTCAAACATGTCTCCGAGGTTCTGGAGCATGCTCTTGTCGGCAAGCCCTCTCCGATCGAGTGGGACGAGGAGGCCGAAGAAGCCGCTGCAGCCGCTGCTCTGGCGGCAAAAGAGGGCGGCAAAGGGGCGGTTGCGCACTGACCTTGCACGCTTTGGTTGACTAGATGTTGGGGGCGCGGTGAATTCCGCGCCCTTATCTATTGGCGTGTTGATTAAATCCTTGGGTGATGTAAGCTATCGGTCAATCAACCAAAAATCGGCGCAAGACCGACAGCTACCAGCGGAAAGAGCAGACAGATGGCCACGAAATCCAAAACCAAAACCGTCGCGAAAGCGGCGACCGAAGAGGCGCCCAAGCCCGAGCTTCACCTTGTCGAGGGTGAACCCGATGTGGTGATCGCCTCGGCGACGCCCGACAGCAACACGGGCGTTACCCGCAAGCCCCGGTTCATCGACCGCGTGGTCGAGCGCTCCGAGATGCGCAAGCGGGAGGTCAAACCGGCGGTTGAGGCGGCTCTTGCCGTTCTGGCCGAAGCCATTGCCAACGGTGAGGAGCTCATCCTTCCGCCTCTGGGGAAAATCAAGGTCAGCCGCGAAAAGGACTTTGCGAACGGAACCGCCTATGTGGTGAAAATCCGCGTGCCGAACGCGAGCGATCCCGAAGACGCCGATAATGCCGAAGAAGCTATTGCAGAGGCCGCAGAGTAGCGTTAAACGGCACCCATCGGGTCGTTAGCTCAGTTGGTAGAGCGCTTCGTTTACACCGAAGATGTCGGGAGTTCGAGCCTCTCACGACCCACCAGAATACCTTGCGCACCTCTTGCGGGTGCGCTTTTTATTTGGCCATGACTGAACAGCTCCCTGATCTTTATATCCTCCGCCACGGTGAGACGCTCTGGAACCTCGAAGAGAGGATGCAGGGTGGTCTGGATTCGGCTCTGACCGAAAAGGGGCATGCACAGGCAGAGCGCATGGCCGAAGTGCTTCGGGCGCGTGGGGTCGGGCCGGAGGGCTTTGACCTATGGACAAGCCCCAAGGGCCGCGCAATTGAAACCGCGCGCTATGTGCAAGAGGCGACGGGCCTTGTGGCACGGATCGACGAGGACTTGCGCGAAATATCGGTCGGCGATTGGGTCGGCCTGAGCAAGGCCGAGATCGAGGCGAAATGGCCCGCGCCCAAGCCCGACGAAGACTTTGTCGATTTCTATGCGCGTGCCCCCAACGGCGACTCATTCGAGGCCTTCTGGGACCGCATGGGCGGGGTCATCGCGCGGATCAAGCGGCCGACCGTCATCGTCACCCATGGGATGACGTCGCGATTCTTGCGTACGCGGGTTTTGGGTCTCGGTCTCAAGGACTTACGTGCGGTCGAAGGCGGGCAGGGGGCGGTCTTTCACATCACCAATGGCCAACATTTCAAGCTCTGACGCGGCTTTGTGAAATTTTTCTGCAAAAGCCTCTTGCCACCGGCGGCGGCTCTTTGTATCAGCCGCGCATCGGGTCGTTAGCTCAGTTGGTAGAGCGCTTCGTTTACACCGAAGATGTCGGGAGTTCGAGCCTCTCACGACCCACCATTTACCCCTCTCTTTGCTAGTCGTCTTGAAATCTCAGCCCTGCTGCACGCATTGCTGTTTCCAATTTGCCGAGCGCATTTGGTCCGATGCCATGGAGTGACGCAATCTGGGACCGTTTGAAGTGCGCAAGTGTTTCGAGGCTGTCTATCCCTGCAGAAGCAAGTGCGCGACCAGCGGGGGCGGATGCCTTGGGTAACTCCGTCATCGTATTGATATCCCGTTGCTTTCTGAACCACGTTGTCACGAATCCTAGGGATGCCCTCTTGATTCTCGCAAGGGCGAAGTCGGTCAATCTGTTCCTCGAATAAGTGGATCGAAGATGGCTCTCATCGCCCATATATCGCATAGCTAACCCTAGGTTTTTCTATGTTTTATTGGGGGTATGAGAACGGGCCCGAAATGAATTTCACAAACTGAGCATTTTTGCCCTCCGAAGTGCTTGACGACCTTCGCCACTCACCATAGAAGGCCCCTCACGTTCGGTCGTTCACCGAATGGCAGATACGCGGTTGTAGCTCAGTTGGTTAGAGTACCGGCCTGTCACGCCGGGGGTCGCGGGTTCGAGCCCCGTCAACCGCGCCACTGCCCATTTAGAACGACTTACCGTAAGTGCGCGGTTGTAGCTCAGTTGGTTAGAGTACCGGCCTGTCACGCCGGGGGTCGCGGGTTCGAGCCCCGTCAACCGCGCCACTTCTTCCCCGTGGGGAAACTTTGACGCCAAGGCTTTTGCCTCTGGCGTTTTTTGTTGTCTTAATATATTTTATTTTTGAAATGTTTAAGGAGTTCCAAATGCAACTGCTCGATACGATCCCGTGGAATATCGCCATTCTCGCCGCATTGACGCTAGGGTTGGCGCCGTTCTTTCCCGAGCCGCATATCTGGGAAAAGCTCAAAATGCTTGCGGGCGGATCATTGACCCGCCCGCTCGATATTTTCGATCTGGTGCTGCACGGCGCGCCTTGGCTTTTGCTCTTGGCCAAGATCGCCCGCGAAGTGCTTAGCCGTTGACGGCGGCGAGGATACGCGCCCAGCTTCTGATCCCTTTGTGGAAGGAGCGAAGGTCGTATTTCTCGTTCGGCGAATGGATCTGGTCGTCACCATTGGCAAAGCCGATGAGCATCGCGTCCATATCGAGATAGGTCTTGAAATAGCCCGCCACGGGAATGGAGCCGCCAGCGCCCACAAAGGCAGCCGCATCCGGCCATTCGTCGCTGAGTGCGCCGCGTGCCTGTTCAAAGGCGGGATGGTCGAGAGACATCACGCTGGCGGGACCTGCGCCGTGTTCCTTGAACGAGACCGAGCAATCGGGCGGCAACATGTCCGCCACATAGGCGCGAAAGGCCTTGCGGATCGCATGGGGGTCTTGGGTGCCGACCAGACGGAAGCTGACCTTGGCCGAAGCGATCGAGGGAAGCACGGTCTTGAAGCCTTCACCCGTGTAGCCGCCCGTGATCCCGTTGAATTCGCAGGTCGGGCGCGACCAGATCTGCTCGAGCGCAGTATAGCCTTTTTCGCCCGCAGGGGTGCTGAGGCCGACGCCGCCGAGGAAGCCGTCTGCGTCGAAGCCGAGGCCCTCCCATTGCGCTTTGAGCGCGTCGGTAAGCTCCTCTACGCCATCATAGAAGCCGGGGAGCGTGACGCGGCCATTGTCGTCGTGAAGCCCCGCAAGGATGCGGGTCAGAACGCGGATCGGGTTCGCAGCGGGCCCGCCGAACATGCCCGAATGAAGGTCCTTGTTCGGACCCGTGACGGTCAGCTCTTCGCCGCAAAGACCGCGTAGCATCGTCGTGATCGCGGGCGTATCGCGGTTGAACATACCCGTGTCGCAGATCAGGGCGATGTCGGCCTTGAGCTCGTCCTTGTTCTCTTGGAGGAAAGGAATGAGCGAGGGTGACCCGCTTTCCTCTTCGCCTTCGAGAAAGATCGTGATGCGACAGGGGAGGGTGCCCGTCTCGGCCTTCCAGGCGCGCAGCGCTTCGATAAAGGTCATCAGCTGGCCTTTGTCGTCGGATGCACCGCGGGCGCGGATCACTTTCCCGTTAGCGGTGTCTTCCAGCGCGGGATCAAAGGGGTCGCGGTGCCAGAGGGTGATCGGGTCCACGGGCTGCACGTCATAATGCCCGTAGAACAGAAGATGCGGGCCGCCGTCGCCGCCATGCGCGACCACCATCGGATGACCGGGCGTGGGGCGCTTGGAGGCATCAAAGCCCAGTGTTTTCAAATCGTTGACAAGCCAGTCTGCAGCGCGGTCGCAGTCGGTTTTATAGGCGGGATCGGTCGAGATCGACGGGATTCGCAGCAAGTCGAACAGGCGATCGACAGTGTGGTCGAGATCGGCATCGATCCGGTCGAGAATCTTTTCGAGGGTCATGGGACTTCCTTTTGTTTCCGATAGGAGACTACGCGTCTCGATCGGCGTGTCCAGAAGGCTCGGCTGTGCAAAAATCGTCAGGGGGCGTCAAAAGGTAGCGTATTGTTAGAACTGGTCTAAAGTTATAGATACGCGCAAACCCGCCGTTAGAGAACTGCCGCCGCCTGACGTGAAGGATAGACCATTGGACTATAACGCCATTCTTGATGCCGCTCTTGGAACCCTCCACAAAGAGGGCCGTTATCGCACGTTCATCGATATCGAGCGCCGCAATGGTCAGTTTCCCCATGCGATCTGGCGCAAGCCCGACGGGACCGAGGCCGAAATCACCGTATGGTGCGGCAATGACTATCTCGGGATGGGGCAGCACCCTGTCGTGCTCAAAGCCATGCATGAGGCATTGGACGCCACCGGCGCAGGCTCGGGCGGCACGCGCAATATTTCGGGCACCACGGTTTACCATAACCGTCTCGAAGCCGAACTTGCCGATCTTCACCAGAAAGAAGCGGCGCTTCTGTTCACCAGCGCCTATGTCGCCAATGACGCGACCCTTTCGACGCTGCATCGGCTTTTCCCCGGTTTGATCATCTATTCGGACGAGCTGAACCATGCCTCGATGATCGAAGGCATTCGCCGCAACAACGGCGCAAAGCGCGTCTGGAAGCACAATGATCTCGATGATCTGCGCGCCAAGCTCATGGCAGATGATCCCAAAGCGCCCAAGCTGATCGCCTTTGAATCGGTCTATTCGATGGACGGCGACTTCGGCCCGCTCAAAGAGCTTTGCGATCTTGCCGAGGAATTCGGTGCGCTCACCTATCTCGACGAAGTGCACGCGGTCGGCATGTATGGCCCGCGCGGTGGCGGTGTGGCCGAACGTGACGGACTTCTTGACCGTATCGACATCATCAACGGCACGCTGGGCAAGGCTTTTGGCGTGCACGGCGGCTATATCGCGGCCTCTGCGCGGATGTGTGATGCGATCCGGTCTTATGCGCCGGGCTTTATCTTTACCACCTCGCTTCCGCCCGTTGTCGCGGCAGGGGCGGCCGCGTCGGTCGCACATCTCAAGACCGATCAGTCGATCCGCGATCTGCACCAAGAGCGCGCCCGCGTGCTCAAGCTGCGGCTCAAGGGGCTTGGCCTTCCGATCATCGATCATGGCTCGCATATTGTGCCCGTGATCGTGGGTGATCCCGTTCACACCAAAAAGTTGTCCGATATGCTCTTGTCGGAATTCGGCATCTATGTGCAGCCGATCAACTTCCCCACGGTTCCGCGTGGCACCGAGCGTTTGCGCTTTACACCATCCCCTGTGCATGGCGCGCCCGAAATCGACAAATTGGTACAGGCTATGGACGCGCTCTGGTCCCATTGTGCGCTGAATCGTGCCGAAATGGCGGGTTAACAATTTTCTGCGAGTGCACATCTTTTTGGTGTATGCTAGGCGTCAATCAAGCGCTGAGTCGGGACGAATCGAGCTAAAGCGCTATTGAATTCGGGCAGTGGGACGGCCTAATGATTGGCAAAAGCTTCAAGCGTGCAAAAACGCTAGTTGAACCGGAAGTCAAAGGCTTTGACTCCTTTGATATGAAGCTTGGCGATGCCATGCGCGGTGAACGTGCGACCCTCGGTAAATCGCTTCTCGACGTCCAACGCGAGCTCAAGATCAAGGCCTCGTATATTGCCGCGATCGAAAACGCCGATCCCGATGCCTTTGATACGCCCGGTTTCATTGCGGGTTATGTGCGGTCCTATGCGCGCTATCTCAACATGGACCCCGATCGCGCTTTCGAACAGTTTTGCCGCGAGAGCGGATTCAGCACGGCGCACGGGATGTCCGCCGCAGCCTCGTCGCGTCGCCCTGCAAAGGCCGCGATCGACCCCAATGCACCGCGTGATATTTTCTCGTCGTCGCAGACGCCCTTTATCCCCGCCAGTGAAGCTTTCCTGTCGCGGATCGAGCCGGGTGCAGTCGGATCGGTTATGGTGCTTGTCGCTCTGATCTGTGGCCTTGGCTATGGCGGCTGGACCGTTCTTCAAGAAGTGCAGCGCGTGCAATTCGCACCCGTCGAGAATGCGCCGATTGTGGTCTCGGATATTGATCCGCTGGCAGGTGCCGCGGCTGCAACCGATGCGGATGCTTCGGTCGAGCAGGTCGCAACCTTCCAGGCTCCGAGCACCGAAGAGCTTGATCGTCTTTACCGTCCGCAAGCGCTTGATGTGCCTGTGATGGTGGCCCGCGATGCACCGATTTCGACGCTCAACCCTGCGTCGGTCGGCACGCTTGCGCCCACCGCCGATGTCGAGAGCGCATATGAAGTTGCCGAGCTTGTGGCCCAATCCGTTGCCGACTCTGTCGCGGCCCAATCCGAAGTGCAGGTTCTTGAAACCGCTGCTCCCGGACTCCAGATGGTCGCTGTGCGTCCCGCATGGGTGCGCGTGCGCGGCGCCGATGGCTCTGTTCTCTTTGAAGGCATCATGAACGCGGGCGACACTTATGCCGTGCCGATGCTCGAAGAAGCACCGACCCTGCGTGTGGGCGAATCCGGTGCCGTTTATTTCGCGATCAACGGCACGCACTATGGCCCTGCGGGTGCAACGGGCACTGTGACGTCGAACCTTCCGCTTTCGGTGGACAGCCTGACCCAGACCTATGCGGTTGCCGACATCACGGCGGACAACGATCTTGCCAAGGTCGTGAACGTCGCGCAAGCCGACACGCAATAAGCTGCAAAGCCATCCTTTCGTAACGGCCCGTGCATTTCGTGATGCGCGGGCCGTTGCCGTTTTCGGGCAGGAGCCTTAGGTAGGGGTGAAACTGGCCAAAGAGGTTTGCAATGTCGCATAATCCCGTTCGTCCCTGGCGCAACATCGAGCGCCGCAAATCGCGTCAGATCATGGTCGGGAATGTGCCTGTCGGCGGGGATGCACCGATTTCGGTGCAGACAATGACCAACACCCTCACCACCGACGTGAAAGGGACCATTGCCCAAGTGCTTGCCGCGGCAGAGGCGGGAGCGGATATCGTGCGGGTTTCGGTCCCCGACGAGGCGTCGAGCCGCGCGCTCAAAGAGATTGTTGCCGAAAGCCCCGTTCCGATCGTGGCCGATATCCATTTCCACTATAAGCGCGGGATCGAAGCGGCAGAGGCGGGCGCGGCCTGTCTTCGGATCAATCCGGGCAACATCGGCGACGAAAGCCGCGTGCGCGAGGTGATCAAAGCGGCGCGCGATCATAACTGTTCCATCCGCATCGGGGTGAACGCAGGGTCGCTTGAAAAGCATCTCTTGGAAAAATACGGCGAGCCGTGCCCCGAAGCGATGGTGGAAAGCGGGCTAGAGCATATCCGCATTCTTCAGGATAACGATTTTCACGAGTTCAAGATTTCGGTCAAAGCCTCCGACGTGTTCCTTGCCGCTGCTGCCTATCAGGCGCTTGCGGATGCAACCGATGCGCCGATCCATCTCGGGATCACCGAGGCGGGCGGGCTCATGTCGGGCACGATCAAATCGGCCATCGGGCTTGGCAATCTTCTGTGGTCGGGGATCGGTGACACCATCCGTGTGAGCCTTTCGGCTGATCCTGTAGAAGAGGTCAAGGTCGGCTACGAGATCCTCAAATCGCTGGGGCTGCGCCATCGCGGGGTCAACATCATTTCCTGCCCCTCCTGCGCGCGTCAAGGCTTTGACGTGATCAAGACGGTCGAGGCGCTTGAACAACGGCTTGCCCATATCAAGACACCGATGAGCCTTTCGATCATCGGCTGCGTGGTCAACGGACCGGGCGAAGCGCTGATGACCGATGTCGGCTTTACGGGCGGTGGCGCGGGGTCGGGGATGGTCTATCTTGCGGGCAAGCAGAGCCACAAGCTCGACAATGCCCGCATGGTCGATCACATCGTCGAACAGGTCGAGAAAAAGGCCGCCGAAATCGAGGCGGCCCAATCCGAATAAACCAAAGTTCAAAGGGGGCTTGGCCCCCTTTTTTCAACCGTCTTGACGGGCTTTGGTGACGATCTCTTCCATTGCGGAGAGCGGGACATAGCCGCGCAGCACCTCGTTGCCGATGATGAACGTCGGAGTGCCCGTGACCTGCATCCGCTGGCCGAGGAGTGCGGTTTCGCGGATTTCGCGGGTGACGTCATCGCTCTCCATTTTCGCAATGATTTCATTGGCATCAAGCGCAAAACTCTCGGCCAGACGGACGAGGGCTTCGGGCGTGATGTCGGTTTTCATCGTCATCAGCGTGTCGTGAAGGTCCTTGTAGACCTCGGTGCCGTGAAGGTTCTTGACCGCAATGGCAAAGCGCGCAGCCAGAACGGATTGATCTCCGAGGATCGGATATTCCTTGACGATAAAGCGGATGTTGCCGTCGGCATTGATCAGCTCTTCGACTTCGGGGAAGGCCTTTTTGCAATAGCCGCAGCGGTAGTCCATGAATTCGACGATGGTGATGTCGCCATCGGGGTTGCCGCCCACAAAGGAGAAGCCGTCCTCGTAAAGCGCCTCGGCATTGTCGACGAGCATTTGCTGATCGCCTGCCGCCGCCATCTCGGCCTGACGCTGTTCGAGCACGCCGATGGCTTCCATGAGGACTTCGGGATTGTCGAGCAGATAGGCGCGCACTTCCGAGCGGAACGCCGCGCGTTCGTCATCACTCATGGACGAAAGGTCCAGAGCGGCGAGAGGCGAGGCAAGGGCAAAGGCAGCTGCGAAGGCGAGGGGCTTTAACATAAGAACTCCGTGATTGGTCGGATGAAGTCACCACATACAGGTGGCAAGAGCAAGAGGGCGCCTTACACAAAGGTGCATTGACGAAGCGGTTCCTAACAAGGCAAACACGAGGCGAAACCTAAAGGACAGGCGATGCGGAACTCAAGACGCGGTGAGGTTGATCCCTTTATTGTGATGGACGTGATGGAAGCGGCGCGCAAAGCCGAAAGTGCGGGCCGTCACATCATCCATATGGAAGTCGGGCAACCTGGCACGGGCGCACCGAAAGAGGCGCTCGACCGTCTTGCCGCCGATATGGCCAAGGGGCCTTTGGGCTATACCGTCGCGCTTGGTCTGCCCGAGTTGCGCGCGCGCATCGCCCGCCATTACGGCGAGTGGTATAACGTCGATCTTGATCCTGCGCGGGTGATCGTCACGTCGGGGGCATCGGGCGGGTTTATCCTCGGGTTCACTTCGCTCTTTGATACGGGCGACCGCGTGGGTCTCGGGGCGCCGTGCTATCCTTCGTATCGGCAGATACTGAAGTCCTTCGATCTCGAGGCCGTTGCGATGCCTACGACACTTGCCGCGCGGTTCCAGCCCGTGCCCGAGGATGTCGCGGCCTTTGATCTTCAGGGGCTTATCGTTGCTTCGCCCGCCAATCCGACGGGAACGATGCTTGGAACGGGCGAACTCTCGGCGCTGGCCGAGGCTTGCGCTTTGCAGAATGCCGCCTTTGTCTCGGACGAGATTTACCACGGGATCGACTATGACACCCGCCCCGTGAGCGCACTCGAGGTGACGGACGAGGTCTATGTCATCAACTCTTTCTCCAAGTATTTCTCGATGACGGGCTGGCGCGTGGGCTGGATGGTCGTGCCCGAAGATCACGTGCGCCGCGTCGAGCGGATCGCCCAGAACCAGTTCATCTGTTCGAGCCATGCCTCGCAGCTCTTGGCGCTCTATGCGATGGACTGTGATCCTGAACTCAAGGCCAATCTCGACGTCTATCGCGCCAACCGTGATCTGATGCTCCAAGGTTTGCCCAAAGCGGGATTTACGAAGATTGCGCCGCCTGACGGGGCCTTTTACGTCTATGCCGACGTGAGCGAGTTTACCGACGACAGCCTTGGCTTTGCGGCGGAAATTCTTGAAAAAGCGGGGGTTGCCGTCACGCCCGGTCTGGATTTCGATCCTGTGGAAGGGGGGCGCTGGCTCCGGTTTTCCTATGCGCGCAGCACGGCCGACATCGCCGAGGGCCTTGCGCGGCTCGAGCGCTTTATGTTGGAGCGCAGCGCATGAAGGGCCTGATCCTCGCACTTGCGCTCTTGGCGTCGCCTCTTGCAGCGCAGGACTTTACCGCTCTGGCGCGCATCGATGCGGCAGCGAGCCGGATTTCGGACAAGACACGGGGCGTGGCGATCGATCTTTTCCTCTCGCAACCTGTGCCGTTCCGCGTCTTTACGCTCACCGAGCCGATGCGACTTGTGATCGATTTCCGCGAGGTGGATTGGCGTGGTGTCGGGGCAGATACCCTCCTCCAAGGGCAAAAGGTGCGCGATGTGCGCTTTGGCACCCTTCGCCCCGGATGGTCGCGGATGGTGGCCGATCTTGCCGAGCCTCTGGCGGTCAAACTTGCCAGTATGACCGTGTCCGAGGTGGACGGCACCGCCAAACTCAGCCTTGAACTTGAACGCGTCGACGAGGCGACCTTTGCGGAGAAAAGCGGCGCGCCCGTCGATCCCGATTGGGAGCTGATAGCCGCTGATCCGACACTTGGTCCTGCGCCCAAGCCTGACTTTGGCGATACGGTGGTTGTCATCGATCCGGGGCATGGGGGCATTGATCCCGGTGCGGAGAGGGGAGCGAGCAAAGAGGCCGATCTGATGCTTGCTCTTGCGCAAGAGGTTGCCCAAACCCTTGAACGGATTGATGGATTTCAAGCTGTGCTGACCCGTTCGAGCGACATTTTCGTTCCCCTCGAAGAGCGGATGACCATTGCGCGGGCGGCGGGGGCGGATGTGTTTATCTCGCTTCATGCCGATGCCTTGGAAGAGGGCGGCGCGAGCGGGGCCTCTGTCTATACGCTCAGCCCATCAGCAGCGGACGAGGCATCGCAGCGGATGGCCGAGCGGCACGAGCGCGGCGATCTTCTGGCGGGGGTCGATCTTGCGGGGCAGGACGACCGGATCGCGACCGCCTTGATGGATCTGGTGCGGCTCGAAACCATGCCCCAAAGCGAGAGCCTTGCGCTGGAAATCGTCGAAGCCTTTGACGAAATAGGCGCACCGCTCAATTCGCGGCCCCGTCGCACGGCCGAGTTGGCGGTTCTCAATGCCGCCGATTTCCCTTCGGTGCTTGTCGAAGTCGGCTTTCTGTCGGACGTAGGGGACCGCGAGCGGCTTTCGAGCGCGATCGGACGCGCGCCGATTGTTGCGGGACTTGTCGTTGCGGTTCAGCGTTGGCAGGCGGAATGGGCGGCAAACAAGACGCTGCTACGGCAATAAGGCACGATCACGCCGATTTTTCCAATCTCGGTTTTGACGAAACGCGGCCTACAACTTATAAGCGGCGCACATTCTATCGGGGGCAAGCGCGTGCTGCGTTTCATTTTATCGTTCTTCGGAACAATTTTTTCTATGATCACGCTTGGCATCGGTCTGGCCGCGCTTTCGCTTGGCGCTATTTTCTATATGTATGGCAAGGACTTGCCGAGCTACGAGGTGCTCTCGCAGTATCGTCCCAAGACGATCAGCCGCATCTATTCGGGCGAAGGTCAGATCATCGACGAATTCGCCACCGAGCGGCGCGTCTTTACCCCTGCGGAAGAGATTCCCGATATCGTCAAGCAGGCGTTTATTTCCGCCGAAGACAAGAACTTCTATACCCACCCCGGTTATGACGTGCGTGGGATGGCTGCGGCCTTTATCGATGCGGTCAAATCGCGCGGGGCCGATCTTCGCGGGGCGTCGACCATCACGCAGCAGGTGATGAAGAACTTCCTTCTCGACGGATCGCGTTCCGCCGAACGCAAGATCAAGGAACTCATCCTTGCCGCGCGTATTGAAAAGGCGATGGATAAAGAGCGCATTCTCGAACTTTATCTCAACGAGATCGATCTTGGTGTGCGCAGCTTCGGTGTCACGGCCGCCGCGCAGTCCTATTTCAACAAGCCGCTGAGCCAGCTTTCGCCCGCCGAGGCGGCCTTTCTCGCTGTGCATCCCAAAGCGCCCTACAGCTATCATCCCGTCAAGAACCGCGAAGCCGCGCTCGAGCGCCGTAATTTCATTCTTCGCGAGATGTTCGAGAATGGGTATCTGACCGACGCTGAATATGAAGAGGCGCGCAACGATCCCTTGCGCACGGTGCAGAACGGTGATTTCCCGAGCTATCAAAGCTCGCGACAATCGCGCGACTATTTCACCGAAGAGGTCCGCCGTCAGGTGACGCAGCTCTTCGGTCTCACTCAGGAACAGTTCTCGTCCGAAGGTTACGCAATCCGTGCCACCGTCGATGCCGAGCTTCAGGTCGTGGCCGCCCATGCGCTGCAACGCCAGCTTGAGGATTTTGACCGATCCTTGGGCAAATGGCGCGGAACAAGCGAAAAGATCGCGGAAGAGAACCTCGGGTCCGAAGACGCATGGCGTGCTGCGCTCTCCGCGCTTTCGGTCCCGCGTGACATCACGCTCGATGGTCAGTGGTATCCTGCGGTCGTGCTCGGTGTCGAAGAACAGCGCCTTGTGATCGGGATCGAAGGTGTCGAGGCGACAGAAAGCGAACCGTTCGAGGTGCCGCGCGACGATATCAAATGGATGTCGGGTGACTTCTTCGACAATTTCGAACGTGGCGATGTGGTGCTAGTGCGCCGCGTCACCTCGGACGGGGCCTTCGTGCGCTGGTCCTTGCGTCAGGTGCCCGAAGTGCAGGGCGGCTTTATGGCGATGGACGTGAACACGGGCCGTGTTCTTGCGATGCAGGGGGGCTTTTCCTATCAGGAATCCAACTTCAACCGCGCGACCCAAGCGATGCGCCAACCCGGTTCGTCCTTCAAGCCCTTCGTCTATGCCGCAGCGCTGGACAGCGGCTATTCCCCCGCAACGATCATCGTCGACGCGCCGATCGAAGTGAACACGCCCCAAGGTCTGTGGCGTCCGCAGAACTCGTCGGAAAAGTTCTATGGCCCTACGCCTCTGCGCACGGGGATCGAGCAATCGCGGAACCTCATGACGATCCGACTGGCTCAGGAAGTGGGCATGGACGTGGTGGGCGCCTATGCCGAGCGCTTCGACATTTATGAAAAGATGAACCCCTTCCTCTCGAACTCGCTCGGGGCGCAAGAGACGACACTCTATCGTGTTGTGGCTGCCTATGCGATGTTCGCCAACGGGGGCGAGCGGGTAGAGCCGACCTTGGTCGACCGCGTTCAGGACCGTTCGGGCAAAACCATTTACCGCCACGATCAGCGCGCCTGTGTCGATTGTTCCTTGGCCAGCCTGCCTGCGGGCGAAGCGCCCGAGATCCAGACGAACCGTGACCGGATCATGAACGCCGTCACCGCCTACCAGCTGACCTCGATGATGCGCGGCGTGGTCGAGCGCGGCACGGCAAGCGGAGCGATCAACCTTCCTGTGCCGATTGCAGGCAAGACGGGGACCACGAACGATGCCAAGGACGTCTGGTTCGTCGGCTTCTCGTCGAACATCGTCGCGGGCTGTTACATCGGGTATGATAACCCTCGCAGCCTTGGCCGCGGTGCCTTTGGGGCGTCGGTCTGTGGCCCTGTGTTCCAGGACTTCATGGAAGTGGCCGTCGACAAGTTCGGTGGCGGAGCCTTCAAGGTGCCCGAGGACTGTCAGTTCATCAAAATCGACCGCTACACGGGCGGCCGTCTTCCTGATGATGCAAGCGGCGACAACGTGATTGCGGAATGTTTCCGTGCGGGCGAAGAGCCTGTCTTCGGGATCATGTTCGACGGTGGTTTTGCGATGTCGGCCGACCTTCCTCTCTTTGACGAAGTGCCGAGCGCCGCCAAGCAAGTCACCACATCGACCGGTGAGACGGCGACCGTCGGCCCCAATGCGTCGTTCGGAACCCTCTCTTCGGGCGGTCTTTACTGACCCACCCCTTGCTGTTTGGGGTCTTGCCGACTAAGACCCCACAAACACTCCGGCGCGCTTTGGCGCCGGACCAGATGATCAAGACCGGAAAGTCCCATGCGCGCCGAAATTCTCAACGTTGTTTCCGCCATCGAAAAATCGCTCAAGCTCTTGGTCCAGCGTCTGGATTGGGAAACGGCTGAATACCGGCTCGAGGAATTCAACGCCCGTGTCGAGGACCCGAGCCTCTGGGATGATCCGGAAGCCGCGCAAAAGCTGATGCGCGAGCGTCAGATGCTGGTCGATGCGATCGACGGGTTCAAGGCGATCAAGCAAGAGCTGGCCGACAACATCGAGCTTATCGAGCTTGGCGAGATGGAAGACGACGCGGATGTCGTCAAAGACGCCGAAGCCGCTCTCAAGGAGCTCAAGGCCAAGGCCGCCCAGAAAGAGATCGAAGCGCTTCTTGATGGGGAAGCCGACGGCAACGATACCTTCCTCGAAATCAACTCGGGCGCGGGCGGCACGGAAAGCTGTGACTGGGCGTCGATCCTTGCGCGGATGTATGTCCGCTGGGCCGAGAAAAAGGGCTATAAGGTCGAGCTTCAGTCCGAAAGCGCGGGCGAAGAAGCGGGGATCAAATCCGCCGCCTACAAGATCAGCGGTCCCAACGCCTATGGTTGGCTCAAGTCGGAAAGCGGCGTGCATCGCCTTGTGCGCATCTCGCCTTATGACTCTGCTGCGCGCCGTCACACGTCGTTCTCGTCGGTTTGGGTTTACCCCGTGGTCGACGACAACATCGAGATCGAGATCAAGCCGAACGACATCCGTATCGACACCTATCGTTCCTCGGGTGCGGGCGGTCAGCACGTGAACACGACCGACTCGGCCGTGCGGATCACCCACCTTCCGACGGGGATCGTGACGACCTCCTCGGAAAAGTCGCAGCACCAGAACCGTGACATCGCGATGAAGGCTCTCAAATCGCGCCTTTACCAGATGGAGCTTGATAAGCGGAACGCGGCGATCAACGAAGCCCACGAAGCCAAGGGCGAAGCAGGCTGGGGCAACCAGATCCGCTCCTATGTGCTCCAGCCCTATCAGATGGTCAAAGATCTTCGCACCGGTCACGAGACATCGGACACCCAAGGGGTTCTTGACGGGGATCTCGACGGGTTCATGGCGGCGACACTCGCACTTCAGGTTTCGGGCAAATCCCGCGCCGACGCCAACGCGGAAGACTGATCCAAAGGCCCCCATGCGGGGCCTTTTGCTTTTGCGCCCTCGGTCAAATATTCCAAAAATGTTTTGCGTTCAGACCTCTTTGGATTAGCCTGATTTCAAATTCAGGGAGTCCGTTTATGTCCGCAACCGTTGATGCACCGCCCCCCTCACAGATGCCCTTGGTCGGAGACTTGACGCTTGGCGATATCATCGCCTCGCTCAAAGCGGGGATCTATGATTTCCGCCGCGCGCCTCTCTTCGGGCTGTTCTTTTCTGCGGTTTATGTGGTGATCGGTTTTATGCTCATCACGCTCGGGGCAGGGCATGTGAGCTGGGTGCTTGTGACCTCGCTTGGGTTTCCGCTGGCTGCGCCGTTCGCGGCGGTGGGGCTTTACGAAGTGAGCCGCAGGCTAGAGGCAGGCAAGCCGCTGGTCTGGCGCGATGTGCTGGGCGTCGTCTGGCAGGAGCGCACGCGGCAAGTGCCGTGGCTTGGCGCTGTGATCGTGATCTATTTCCTGTTCTGGACGTTTCTTGCCCATATGATCTTTGCCGTCTTTATGGGGCTTGCCGTGATGACCAGCGTTTCGACTAGCCTTGATGTGTTTCTGACCACGCGGGGGCTGAGCATGATTGCGGTCGAGCTTGGCATCGGGGCGATATTGGCCTTTCTTCTCTTTTCGCTCACGGTGGTGAGTATCCCGCTCGTTCTCGAGAAAGAGATCGATTTTGTGAGCGCAATGCTGTTGTCGCTCCGCACGGTTGCTTCCAATCTTTGGATCATGCTCGTCTGGGCGGCGATCATCGCGGTGATGAGTCTGATCGCGCTTGCGCCGTATTTTCTGGGGCTGATGGTTGTTTTGCCGATCTTTGGTCATGCCACGTGGCATCTCTATCGGCGGGCGCTTTACGACCCCGTCTAGGGGCGGCAGCTTCCGAAAATGAAAAAGGCGCCTCTTGGGGCGCCTTTTCTTTGACTGTCGGTGTGGGCTTATTCCGCCGAGGGTGCGGCAGGCTTCTTGGCCGCGCCGGTGGTGTCGAGGGGGTTGTCCTGACGCTGGACAGAGCCTTCGAAATGGGCACCCGATTCAATCGCGATGGTCTTGTGGATGATGTCGCCTTCGACACGGGCGGTCGAGGTCAGACGGACCTTGAGACCACGCACGCGGCCGATGATGCGGCCGTTGATGACGACGTCGTCGGCAACCACTTCGCCCTTGATCGTGGCGGTTTCACCGATGGTGAGAAGGTGGGCGCGGATGTCGCCGTCCACTTGGCCTTCGACCTGGATATCGCCGGTGGTCTTGAGGTTGCCCTTGACGTGAAGGTCAGCCGAGAGAACCGACGCAGGCGGCTTTGCCTTGGGCGCAGATGCCTTGAATTCGCTCGAAGCAGCAGGAGCGGCAGCCGGTGTCACCGGAGTGTTGGTTTCGGTGGCCTTGGGGCCAGGCTCGTTGATTTTGCTCTTAGAAAACATCTTGTCCAGCTCTTATATAGATCATCGGGTTCACAGCTTTGCCGCCAACGCGGACCTCGTAGTGAAGGTGGGGTCCGGTCGAACGTCCAGAGTTCCCCATATCACCAATTCGGTCCCCGCGCGAGACCCTTTGGCCCACGTTGACGCGAATTGCGTTCAAATGTCCGTAACGTGTTTCGATTCCGAACTCGTGTTGGATCTTGACCAAGCGGCCATAGCCCGAGGACCAGCCTGCATGGGTGACGACGCCGTCGGCGGTCGAATAGATCGGTGTGCCGACGGGACCGGCGAAATCGGTGCCTGCGTGTAGACGGCCCCAGCGGGTGCCGAAGCCCGAGGTCAGGCGATAGTTGCTTTTGACGGGCATCGCAAACGGCGCGCGCTCGGCGGCGATACGGTAGAGGTTGATACGGTCCAGATTGCCGAGGATGTTGTTGGCACGCAGGGCATCCGCATCGGGTTCGGCGCCGCGCGTCGAGAACTGGATCGGCATCAAGGGGCCGCCCGTGCCCGAATAGCCGCGCCGCACCTGATCGAGAATTTGCTCGGGGTCCATGCCTGCGGCTTTGAACATCTTGTCGAGCGGTTCGACCGAGACGAGCATCGCCTCTTCGAGTTGGCGGAAAATCTCGTCGTTGCGCTCTTGGAGGAGGCGCAATTCAAGCTGCATTTCGGCGGCTTGGTCGATGGCGGATTGGGCATCGGTCTTGATCTGGTCGCGCTCGGCGGCGGTCTGGGCCAGCGCTTCGGTCAGCATGTCGACCGTTCCCGTCATCTCCGAGCTTGCAAAGGCGATGGCACCGCCATCGGCATTGCCTTCGATCCGATCACGCAGCGCCGCAAGATCCTCTTTGATCCCTTCGCGTTCGTTCATCGTGCGGCGGAGCGTGGCCTGAATGACTTCGATCCCCGTTTCGAGTTCGCGGCGGCGATCTTCAGAGGCGAGAAGCTCCGACTGCATGAGAGAGATTTGCTGGAGCGCTTTGGTGAAACGTTCCTGCGCGGCCACGGCCTCTTCGGCGCGGATGTCACGCTCGGAAGAGAGCGCATTCAGGCGCTGTTCGTAAATATACTGATCGCGCTGTGCTTGGGCACGGAAGTTCCCCGACCCGATCGAGTCCATCAAGAGTATCGCGGTCGCGATGATCGTCCACGCCACCAAAAGCGTGCCGCCCGTCCAGATGACAAGCTGCGTTTCGGGCTTGAGACGGATGAATCGCGTCTCGGTATCCGATCTTAGGAAAAGCCGTTTTTCAGGAAAGCGACGTTCGAGCGCCGCATGCACTTTCTGGAGTAGTCGAGAACGCACGTCCCAATCCCTGTCTTGTCCCATCCGAAGGCTGTCCCCACAGCCACTCGAAGGTTGTTAACGGGCATAGATTCGCGTGGCAACAAATTTGCGCAGAAATGAGCGCTCATAGGCATTTATGTGCCGAAGTGAGCAGAAATCTGCTTAGAGGCGCTCTTTGATTGGGGTTTCTTCCGCAAGTGGCCAATAGAAATCTGGCGGAATACCCGCTTCGGCCCGTTTTTCTTCGTTGAAGGGCGGTTTCAGTGCGCCGTGGAAGTGCTTGCGGACAAGGCTATGGAACACCTCTTTGGGGTCGAGATCATGGCGACCGCAAAGGAAATGGAACCATTTGGAGCCATAGGCGACGTGATGGACCTCTTCGGCGTAGATGACTTTGAGCGCTTCGACCGATTCCGTGTCGCCCGCTTTTTCAAAGATCCCGATCATCCCGGGTGTCACATCAAGGCCGCGAGCCTCGAGCACCATGGGCACGACGGCAAGACGGCCCAAAAGATCGTCAACCGTGTCTTCGGCGGCGCGCCACATCCCCGCATGGGCGGGCATTGCGCCGTAATAGCTCCCCAATGCTTCAAGTCTGTCGCAGACGAGATTGAAATGCTTGGATTCTTCGTTTGCGGATTTGACCCAGTCATCAAAGAATCCGAGCGGAAGTCTGGTGTCCGAAAAGCGCGCGATGATATCCCAATGCAGATCGACGGCGTTCAATTCGATATGCGCCACCGCATGAAGAAGCGCGAGCCGCCCTTGGGGCGTTCCGGGACGGCGGCGCGGCACGTCGCGCGGTGCAAGGAGTTCGGGCTTGTCAGGGCGGGCGGGCCTGAGCGGAGGCGATGCCGTGCCGACTTCGATCGGCGCGGCGCCCCCGGCTCTGGATGCAAACCAGAGCGCGGCATAGCGATGAGACAGCGCGGTCTTTTCCCGTCCGTCCGCCGTGGTCAGAACCTCGGTCGCCATTTGCGCAAGTGTTTTCATCTTTGGCCCCTTTGCGGTTTTGCGGCCGTATCTGCCGCAAAACCGCTGGGTTTGTCAAAACGCAGGATCAGAGCGCTTTGGCGGCGGCAAGGACCTCCTCGGCATGACCCTTGACCGAGACCTTGGGCCAAGTGGCAGCAATGGTGCCGTCCTCGGCAATAAGGAAGGTCGCGCGGGTGATCCCTTCGTAGGTTTTGCCATACATCTGCTTTTCACCCCAAGCGCCGTAGCGCTCGCAGGTATCGCTGTTTTCATCCGATGCAAGGATGAGATCGAGTTCTTGCTTGGCGATGAAATTGTCGTGCTTTTTCACGCTGTCTTTGGAAATACCGATCACCTTGCAGCCCGCAGCGGCGAATTCGGACTTGAGCGCGGTAAAGTCCTTGGCTTCGGTGGTGCAGCCGGGTGTGTTGTCCTTTGGATAGAAATAGACAACCACCTTTTGGCCTTTGAGAGCGGACAGGGTGACCGTCTCGCCGCCATTGGTCGGAAGGGTGAATTCAGGGGCCATATCGCCTTGGTTCGGCATAGCATTGCTCATGGGTGCAGGTTCCCTTCTTGATTGTGTTGTGACTGGCTTTCGGCTTTGTTTTAGTTCACTTGAACCAGATGGAAAGTGCCGTTCGGCGCGCAAGGAAAGCTTTATCCGCCTATGACCGACGAAACGGCCAGACCCGATCCCAAAGAGCCGCGACCGCGCAAGCGGGTGGCGCTGATGCGTTGGGGGTGGCGCTTGGCGATGGCGCTGGTTTCGGTTCCGATCGTTTTGACCATGGTTGTGGTCCTGATGCTCTATGACCGCGAGGTTACAGCTCCAAGCTGGGTCAAAGACCGCATTGAAAAAGAGGCTGCCGCGGTTCTTGGCGGCGGGTCGGTGCGTCTCGGGGAAATTTCGGTGACGGTGCAGCGCGATTTCCACCCGATCATCCGCATGAACAATATCGTGCTGCGCGACGCAGAGGAGCGTGTCCTTGCGCGGGTTCCGAGGGTCGAGGCACAGGTCTCGCCGCGCGGTCTTGTGTTCCGGCGTGAGCTTCTGGTGCAGGACCTGCGGATTTCGGGAGCGCAATTCACTGTTCGGCGGTCTGCCGACGGGACTGTGGCCGTCACCTTTGAAGCGGGTGAGACCACGCGCGAGGCGGTGAACTTTCTCGCGCTGCTCGACAGTTTCGACGATGCCTTCGAGCGTCCCGCACTTGAAGCTTTGCGCGAAGTGCAGGCTGAAGGACTTATCGTCAATTTCGACGATGCTCGCGTGGGCCGCAGCTGGATCGTGGACGGGGGCGAGCTGTCGCTCGATCTTCGCGGACAGGTGATCGGTCTGCGCGGCGAAGCGGGGCTTCTTTCGGGGCGGTCCGAGGTGACGACCGTCTCGATGAATTACGAGAGCCTGCGCAACAGCCGCAAAGCGGTGATGTCGGTCACGGTCCAGAACGCCTTTGCGACCGATATCGCCTCGCAAGCGCCTGTTCTCAATTGGCTCAGCGTGCTCGATGCGCCTGTGTCGGCGGCCTTGCGAGCCTCGACCAACGAGACGGGCGAGATCGAAAGCCTATATGCCTCGCTTGCGATCGAAGAGGGATCGCTGCGGCCCAACCCCAATGTCGACCCCGTGCCCTTCGAGCGGCTGAGCACCTATCTGACCTATCATCCCGATGAGCAGCGCATCAGCTTTGACCGCGTGAGCGCACGCACGGAATGGGGGCAGTTCGATGCCGAAGGTCAGGCCTATCTGCGCGAGTTTCAGGGCGATTTTCCGCAGGCCTTGGTCTCGCAATTGTCGCTGACCAACGTGGTGCTCGATCCTGCGGGTTATTACGATGCACCCCAGCGCGTGGATGAAGCCAGTGTCGATTTCCGCCTGCGACTTGCTCCTTTCGAGGTCGAAGTGGGCGAGTTCTATGCCCGCACGGGCGCTGACCGCGTGAATGGCTCGGCCCATGTGCGTGTCGCCGATGACGGGTGGAGCGTTGATCTCGATGCGGTTTCGGATCGGGTCAGCCCCGAAAACCTTGCCGCTTTCTGGCCCAATACCGTCAAACCGGGGACGCGGCTCTGGATCATGAACAATCTCTCGGGGGGGTATGCGTTCGACGGCGGACTGGCGCTGCGTCTCAGGCCGAACCGGAAACCCGATCTCGGGATCAGTTGGCAGTTTGCGGATATGTCGATCCGCTATCTCAAATCCTTTCCCCCGATCACAGGCGCTTATGGATTTGCGGAAATGGCACGGGGCGAGTTCACCGCCGTGCTGAACGGGGGCAAAGTCGCAGCGCCGCAAGGCGGCGAGATAGATGCAACGGGGTCGGTGTTCCACATCGGCAATCTGGGACAGAAACCGGCGCTTGCCGAGATTGACCTTGATTTGACAAGCACGATTACGGCCTCTTTGTCGCTGCTCGACCTGCCGCCCTTCGAATTCCTCAGCCGTGCAAACCGCGAAGTCACGCTTGCCGATGGAACCGCAGAGACACTGGTCTCGCTGGCGCTTCCGCTCAAGAAGGATCTCAAGCTCACGGATATCGACGTGAAGTATCACTCGGACCTGAGCAACCTGCGCAGCGACGTCATTCTCGAGGGGCATCGACTATCCGCGGCGCGTCTGGTGGTGGACGGGACCCAAGGCGGGCTTGAAATCGCGGGTGACGTGCGGATCGGTGACGTGCCTGCAACGGTGACATGGACCAAAGGGTTCGATCCTGAAAACGCGCAGCGCTCGAACCTTTCGGGGACGGTCGAACTTTCGCAGCGGACGCTTGACGAATTCCGCATCGCGCTGCCTCCCGAGATGGTCGGTGGACGGGGCAGCGCGCGCATCGACGTTGCTCTCGAGGCCGAACGTGCACCAGAACTAACACTGCGTTCCGATCTTCGGGGGGTCGAGCTCGAAATTCCGTCGATCGGTTGGGCCAAATCGGCGTCCGAGGCGGGCGACTTCCGTCTCGGGGTCACGCTGGACAAGCCCGCGAGGGTCAACCGTCTTTCGCTCGAAGCCGCAGGGCTCGAGGCGGAGGGGCGCATCACTCTGACCCCAGCAGGGCAATTCGACCGTGCGCGGTTCGACAGGCTTCGGGTCGGGGGGTGGCTCGACGCTTCGGTCGAGCTTGTCTCGCGCGGGGCGGGGCGAGCGGTCGGCATCGAAGTAAGGGGCGGCACGTTGGATATCCGTTCAGCCAAAACGGGCGGAGGAGACGGGAGTGGCGGCGCGCCTTTGAATGTCGCACTGGATCGTCTGGTCATCACCGATAATATGGCCCTGACCAATTTTCTGGGCCAGTTTGAGACGAACGGCGGTTTGAACGGCTCTTTCACCGCTTTGATGAACGACGGGGCCCAAGTTTCAGGCGCCATTGCCCCCCATCAACAAGGCACCGCCGTGCGGCTCCAGTCCGCGAATGCGGGACGCTTTCTTGCCTCGGCTGCGATCACCAAGGAAACCGAGGGTGGCGCGCTCGATCTTTTGCTGACGCCGCGCGGGCCACGCGGTGAATATGACGGCGAATTGAAAATCTCGGACATCCGCGTGCGCAAAGTGCCGACCATTGCCGAGCTTCTCAACGCGGTGTCCGTCGTCGGCCTGTTGCAGGGGATCGACGGGCCGGGGATCGTCTTTGACGACATAGAGGCGCGTTTCCATCTCACACCCGATCAGATCATCATCACCCAAGGCGCGGCAACGGGGGCATCCATGGGGATATCCGTTGACGGCACATACGGGATCAAGACCTCGGCGCTTGATCTTCAGGGGGTTGTTTCGCCCGTCTATCTTATCAATGGGGTAGGGGCGGCGCTGACCCGTCCGGGTGAGGGGCTTATCGGGTTCAACTATTTCCTCGGCGGGACGACATCCGCGCCTCAGGTTTCCGTGAACCCCCTTTCGGTTCTTGCGCCTGGTATGTTACGCAACATCTTCCGACGCCCGTCTTCGACCGTGAACCAATAGGATTTGACCTTGAAACTCAGCGACTTCGATTTTCACCTCCCCGAGGAGCTTATCGCGACACGTCCCGCTTCGCCCCGGTCTTCCGCGCGTCTTTTGCTCGCCCAAGGGGACAGAATCACCGATCTGCGCGTCACGGACCTTGTCGATCTGCTTGAGGCTGGGGATCGACTTGTTCTCAATGACACCAAGGTCATTCCCGCGCGGCTGTCGGGGCTTCGGCACCGCGAGAGCGCGCAGGGTCCGGTGTCCGCACGGATCGAAGTCACCCTGCTCGAGCCCAAGGCCGACGGGACATGGAGCGCGCTCGTCAAGCCTCTCAAGAAAGTGCAGGACGCAGAGACCATCCATTTCAGCGAGGCGCTGAGCGCCGAGGTTGTGGCACGAAGCGACGGGCAGGCGCTTTTGCGGTTCAACCTTGTCGGGGATGATTTCGACGCCGCTCTGGCCGAGGCAGGGGCGATGCCTCTGCCGCCCTATATCGCGGCCAAGCGGCCTGCGGACGAGAAGGACAAATCGGACTATCAGACAGTATGGGCCAAAAACCTCGGCGCCGTTGCCGCCCCGACGGCCTCGCTCCATTTCGATGAGCCGCTTCTCGAGCGGCTTCGGGCCAAGGGCGTGAGCTTTACGCATGTCACACTCCACGTCGGGGCGGGGACGTTCCTTCCTGTCAAGGTCGACAATATCGCCGAGCACAAGATGCATGCCGAATGGGGCAAAGTAAGCGAGACTGCGGCCCGAGAGATCAACGAGACCAAGGCAAAAGGTGGCCGCGTGATCCCCGTCGGCACCACCGCGCTTCGGCTGATCGAGAGCGCGGCGACGGACGCTGGCGTGGCCCCTTGGGAGGGTCCGACCGATATTTTCATCACGCCCGGCTTCGCGTTCAAAGCGGCGGACGGCCTTATGACGAACTTTCACCTGCCCAAGTCGACTTTAATGATGTTAGTGTCGGCATTGATGGGAGTGGAAACCGTGAAAACGATCTATTCTCACGCCATAGCGAGTGGATACCGTTTCTTTTCATACGGGGACTCTTCGCTGCTTTTGCCGCGTCGCTAGGGTCGTTTTGATCCGCTGCGCACCCGATATACAACATCCGCTTTGCCAATAACGCGGAAAAGGACGTCTAATGTTTCAAGTTCTCAGTAGCTCATGGGCGCTTTTGCTCGGGCTTTTCATGCTTATGATCGGCAACGGCCTTCAGGGCACGTTGCTCGGTCTGCGCGGCGAACTTGAAGGGTTTACGACCTTTCAGATGTCGTTGGTCATGTCGGCCTATTTCGTCGGTTTTCTCTTTGCTTCGAGAATTGCACCGACGCTCATTCGCCGCGTCGGCCATATTCGCGTCTTTGCCGCGCTGGGCTCGACGATTTCAGCGGTTCTCATCCTCTATCCGACCCTGACCGAACCTTGGGCATGGATGATCGGCCGCGTGTTGATCGGGTTTTGCTTTTGCGGGGTCTATATCACGTCGGAAAGCTGGCTGAATGACGCCGCCTCGAACGAAAACCGCGGCAAGGCGCTTTCGCTCTATATGATCACCCAGATGGGCGCGATCATTCTGGCGCAATACCTTGTGGTTCTGGGCGATGTGAGCGGCTATGTGCTCTTTATTATCCCCTCGGTCCTCGTGTCGCTTTCCTTTGCGCCGATCCTTCTGTCGGTGCGCCCCGTGCCCGCCTTCGAGACGACCAAGCCGCTCACGCTGCGCCGCTTGATCAAGACCTCTCCGCTTGCCTGCATGGGGATGCTGCTTCTCGGCGGGGTCTTTGCGGCCCAGTTCGGGATGTCTGCGGTTTACGGCACACGTGTAGGGCTGACGGTGAGCGAGATTTCGATCATGGTCTCGTCGATCTATGTGATGGCGCTTTTCCTGCAATATCCCGTCGGCTGGCTGTCAGATCGCATGGACCGCAGGCTCCTGATCATCATCCTGTCGCTCTTGGGCGGTGCGGGAGCGCTGTTGTCGTTCCTCTTCCCTGGGCACTATTGGCTTATCATCGTGAGCGCGGCCGTTGTGGGCGGTGCGTCGAACCCGCTTTACGCGCTCCTTATCGCTTATGCGAATGATTATCTGGACCGCTCCGATATGGCTGCGGCCTCTGCGGGGTTCCTCTTTATCAACGGGGTGGGCGCTATTGCGGGGCCGCTGATCCTCGGTTGGGTGATGACCTCCGTCTCTGCCGAGGCCTATTGGCTCTATGTCGGCAGCCAGCTTCTCGCGCTGGGCGTTTATGGTCTGTGGCGGATGACGCGTCGCAAGTCGCTTACGCCGGTGTCGGACACGGTCTCTTATGCGCCGATCCTGCCGTCGGCGACCCCTGTCGCAGTCGAGCTTGCCCAAGAGGTCTATTTCGACGCCGATCTCGATGACAGCCAAGGGGCCAAGGAATGACGCTTGCCGAGCAGATCACCGAGTATTGGATCAACGAAGTCGGGCCCAAGGGATGGTATATGGGCGGCGAGGCGCTCGATACCGAGATCCGCGAGCGATTTGAGAAACACTGGATCGATGCGATGGAAGGGGCTTTCGGCCCTTGGTTGATGGATGCAAAGGGCGCTCTTGCCTATCTCATCCTGACCGATCAGTTCCCGCGCAATATGTTTCGCGGTGATGCGCGGTCCTTTGCCTCGGACGCCTTGGCGCGGGCTGCAGCCAAACATGCCATTGCCGAAGGCTGGGATCAAAAGGTCGAGCCGCAAAGCCGCCAGTTCTTTTTCCTGCCGCTGATGCATTCGGAAAACCTCGTGGATCAGGACCGTTCGGTCGAGCTGTTCCGAACGGCGATGGACGGCGAGGACGGCAATGTGATCCACGCCGAAGCGCACCGCGCCGTCATCCGCGCCTTTGGCAGGTTTCCCTATCGGAACGAGGCATTGGGACGTGAAACAACGTCCGAGGAACAGAGATTTCTGGATGCAGGAGCATACGGCGGTCTGGTCAAGCGGATGTCGGAGGGCGCAAAGACAGCTTTTGTTTCCCCTTAAATGTTTGAAATAAAACAAGGAAACAAGCCTTGCGCATTTTCGATAGCTGCCATGCTAACGACCCTATTCCGCAATTTGGAAAAATAGTTTAACGTCAAACTAATTTTGAAACCGGAGGAGGGTCTCATGGCCGCTAAGAATTTCGACATGATCGTCATTGGTGCAGGACCGGGCGGTTATGTTGCCGCGATCCGTGGTGCGCAGCTTGGTCTGAATGTCGCCTGTGTAGAGCGCGAACATTTGGGCGGTATCTGTCTCAACTGGGGCTGTATCCCGACCAAGGCGATGCTCCGCTCCTCCGAAGTTTTCCATCTGATGCACCGCGCCAAGGAATTCGGCCTCAAGGCGGACGGTATCGGCTATGATCTCGACGCCGTGGTCAAGCGCTCGCGCGGTGTGGCCAAGCAGCTGTCGGGCGGGATCGGCCACCTCTTCAAGAAGAACAAGATCACCTCGATCATGGGCGAGGCCAAGCTTTCGGGCAAAGGCAAAGTCACGGTCAAAACCGACAAGGGCACCGAAGAGCTCACCGCCAAGGCGATTGTCGTTGCAACGGGCGCGCGTGCCCGCGAGCTTCCCGGTCTTGAAGCGGATGGGGATCTCGTCTGGACTTATAAAACCGCTCTGACGCCGCCGCGTATGCCGAAAAAGCTCCTCGTTATCGGCTCGGGTGCGATTGGGATCGAGTTTGCCAGCTTTTATAACACGCTAGGTGCCGACACGACTGTGGTCGAGGTCATGGACCGCGTGCTTCCCGTCGAGGACGCCGAGATCAGCGCCTTTGCGAAGAAGCAATTCGTCAAGCAAGGCATGAAGATCATGGAAAAAGCCATGGTCAAACAGCTTGATCGCGGCAAAGGCAAAGTCACCGCCCATATCGAGGTTGGCGGCAAAGTCGAAACGCAGGAATTCGATACGGTCATTTCCGCCGTTGGCATCGTCGGGAACGTCGAAAACCTCGGTCTTGAGGAAATGGGCGTCAAGATCGACCGCACACATGTTGTGACGGATGAATACTGCCGCACGGGTGTCGAAGGGCTCTTTGCAATCGGCGATATCGCTGGTGCGCCGTGGCTTGCTCACAAAGCCAGCCACGAAGGCGTCATGGTGGCCGAACTGATCGCCGGCAAGCATCCGCACCCGATCAAGCCTAACTCGATTGCGGGCTGCACCTATTGCCATCCGCAGGTCGCATCCGTCGGTCTTACCGAGGCCAAGGCAAAAGAGGCAGGCTACGAGATCAAAGTCGGCCGCTTCCCCTTTATCGGCAACGGCAAGGCGATTGCTCTGGGCGAGCCCGAGGGCCTTATCAAGACGGTGTTCGATGCGAAAACGGGCGAGCTTTTGGGCGCGCATATGGTCGGCGCAGAAGTCACCGAGCTGATCCAGGGCTATGTTGTGGGTCGTGCGCTCGAGACGACGGAAGAGGACCTGATGAACACGGTCTTCCCGCACCCGACCTTGTCCGAGATGATGCATGAAGCCGTGCTTGATGCCTATGGCCGTGCGCTTCACTTCTGATCGAAGCTGGAACCAAAGAAAAAGCCCGCCAATTCGGCGGGCTTTTTTGGTCTATCGGCAAGGGAACATCAGCCGATAGGGCCACCTGCTTGGACCCAGTGACCGAAGCCACCGATGTTATGCACTTCGGCATGGCCCAGTTGTTCGAGGGTTTGCATCGCCATGCCTGCACGGCCACCTGCCGCGCAATAGACGGCGATCGGCTTGCCGCTCTTGAAGATTTCAAGACATTCGGGGCTGCGCGGATCGGCCTTCATACGCAGGGTCGCAAGGGGCACATGCACAGCATTCTTGGCTTTGCCGGAGGCCGCGACTTCACCGGCTTCGCGGACGTCGATCACGACGATTTCGTCGGCTGCGTGCTTGGAGATCGCGGTCTGCACATCAAGAGGGGCAGGGCGGGAGGAGGACTTGAACATCGAGAGCATGACACACCTTTGGTTTGCTGTTCGCTTGTGGAAGATATATATATAAGGAAAATGAAATGTAAAGGGGCGCTGATCAATTTTGCCCGCTTTCCCGCAAAAGATGCCAAAACGCTGGTAATTTCTTGTCGTGTTCGTTAAATGTTCTCCAGTTTTCATTGGAGACTCGCGCCCGCTCGACTATGTGTAGCAGGCACAATTTGGGGGCCAGAATGGCTGAGCTGAAAAAGATCGAAGTGCGCGGCGCGCGCGAGCACAATCTCAAGAACATCGATGTTGATATTCCGCGTGACGAACTTGTTGTGATTACAGGGCTTTCGGGGTCGGGCAAGTCTTCACTGGCCTTTGATACCATCTATGCCGAAGGCCAGCGCCGTTACGTGGAATCGCTCTCGGCCTATGCGCGCCAGTTCCTCGACATGATGGAAAAGCCCGATGTGGATCACATCTCGGGTCTGTCTCCTGCGATCTCGATCGAGCAGAAGACCACCTCCAAGAACCCGCGTTCGACTGTCGGCACCGTCACCGAAATCTATGACTATATGCGTCTTTTGTTTGCGCGGGTCGGCACCCCCTATAGCCCCGCTACGGGCCTTCCGATTGAGGCGCAACAGGTGCAGGACATGGTCGACAGGGTCATGGCGATGGAAGAGGGCACGCGCGGCTATCTCCTTGCGCCGATCGTGCGGGACCGCAAGGGCGAATACCGCAAGGAAATGCTCGAGCTGCGTAAGCAGGGTTTCCAGCGGGTCAAGGTGGACGGCACCTTCTATGAGCTGGACGAGCCGCCGACCCTCGACAAAAAATTCCGCCACGACATCGACGTTGTGGTCGACCGTATCGTTGTGCGCGAGGGGCTTGAGACACGACTTGCCGACAGTTTGCGCACCGCGCTTGATCTGGCGGACGGGATTGCGATCCTTGAAACCGCTCCAAGCGAGGGGGAGCCCGAGCGCTTTACCTTCTCGGAAAAATTCGCCTGTCCGGTAAGCGGCTTCACCATTCCCGAGATCGAACCGCGCCTTTTCTCGTTCAACGCGCCTTTCGGCGCTTGTCCGTCCTGTGATGGCCTTGGGGTCGAGCTTTTCTTCGACGAACGTCTTGTCGTTCCCGATGTGACGCTCAAAGTGGCCGATGGCGCGATTGCGCCGTGGCGCAAAGGCAAATCGCCCTACTTCCTCCAGACGATTGAGGCGATTGCCAAGCATTACGGCTTTAACAAGAGCGCCCGTTGGAAGGATATTCCCGAGGCCGCGCAAAAGGTGTTCCTCTATGGCTCGGGCACCGAAGAGATCATGTTCCGTTATGATGAAGGCGGCCGCGTCTATCAGGTCACGCGACCGTTCGAAGGCGTGATCCCGAACATGCAGCGCCGCTATCGCGAAACCGATAGCTCTTGGGTGCGTGAAGAGTTCGAGCAATACCAGAACAACCGTCCTTGCGGCTCTTGCGGCGGTTATCGTCTTCGCGAAGAAGCGCTGGCGGTCAAGATCGCCGGTTTGCACGTTGGCCAAGTCGTGCAGATGTCGATCAAAGAGGCCTATGCCTGGATCGGAACCGTTCCTGAAAGCCTCACCAACCAGAAGAACGAGATTGCCCGCGCCATCCTCAAGGAAATCCGCGAGCGTCTGGGATTCCTCAACAACGTGGGTCTCGATTACCTGACGCTCAGCCGCAACGCGGGCACGCTCTCGGGTGGGGAAAGCCAGCGTATCCGTCTGGCCAGCCAGATCGGTTCGGGTCTGACGGGGGTTCTTTATGTGCTCGACGAGCCGTCCATCGGTCTTCATCAGCGGGACAACGACCGTCTATTGACCACGCTCAAGAACCTGCGCGATCAGGGGAACACGGTGATCGTCGTCGAACACGACGAGGACGCGATCCGCGAGGCCGACTATGTCTTTGACATCGGTCCGGGGGCAGGTGTTCACGGCGGCCAAGTGGTTGCCCATGGCACGCCCGCCGAGATTGCCGCCAACCCCAATTCCGTGACGGGGCAATATCTGTCGGGCAAGCGCGAGATTTCGGTTCCGACCGACCGCCGCAAGGGCAATGGCAAACAACTCACCGTGGTCAAGGCTTCGGGCAACAACCTTCATGATGTGACGGTCGATTTCCCGCTCGGCAAATTCGTGAGCGTGACGGGCGTATCGGGCGGCGGGAAATCCACGCTGACCATCGAGACGCTCTATAAGAACGCGGCGATGAAGCTGAACGGGGCACGCGAAACCCCCGCACCTTGCGAGACGATCAAGGGGTTCGAGCATCTTGATAAGGTGATCGACATCGACCAGCGTCCCATCGGGCGCACACCGCGTTCGAACCCTGCGACCTATACGGGCGCCTTTACCCCGATCCGCGACTGGTTCGCGGGGCTGCCCGAAGCCAAGGCGCGTGGCTATAAACCCGGTCGCTTCTCGTTCAACGTGAAAGGCGGCCGCTGCGAGGCCTGTCAGGGGGACGGTGTCATCAAGATCGAGATGCACTTCCTTCCCGATGTCTATGTCACCTGCGAGACCTGCAAGGGCGCGCGCTACAACCGCGAAACGCTCGAAATCAAGTTCAAGGGCAAGAGCATTGCCGATGTTCTCGATATGACCGTCGAGGACGCGCAAGAGTTCTTCAAGGCGGTTCCGAGCATCCGCGAAAAGATGGATGCGCTTGTCCGCGTGGGCCTTGGCTATATCAAAGTCGGCCAGCAGGCGACGACCCTTTCAGGTGGCGAGGCGCAGCGCGTCAAGCTCTCCAAGGAACTGGCCAAGAGGTCCACAGGTCGGACTTTGTACATTCTGGACGAGCCGACGACCGGTTTGCACTTCGAAGATGTTCGAAAACTGCTAGAAGTGCTTCACGAGCTTGTGGATCAGGGGAACACGGTCGTGGTGATCGAACACAATCTCGACGTGGTGAAAACCGCTGACTGGATCATCGATATCGGCCCCGAAGGCGGGGATGGCGGGGGGCGCGTTGTCGCAACGGGCACGCCCGAAGATGTCGCCAAGGTCGAGGAAAGTCATACGGGCCGCTACCTTGGCCCCATGCTCAAGTCCAAGATCGCCGCAGAATAAGAAAAGGCGCCCGATGGGGCGCCTTTTGCTTTATTTCTTCATCGGGCAGGTGCTGATCCCGAAGATCGTATAGAGCGGGCAGCTTCCGATGAGGCCCGTGATCAAGGGAATGATCCCGAGAAGATAGAGCCAGCTATAGGCTCCGTCCCCGTTCATGAAGTACCCAAGGATCAAAGCCGCGCCGACGACGACTCGGATGATGCGGTCAAGCTTGCCTTCGTTTGTCTTAAACATCTGATTTAGCCCCAATTCTGTTGAATTTCATTCGGGATACTAGATCGTCCAACACATCCCGTAATTGACTTATATCATATTTAGGCGTTGCGGCTAAGTTTCTCGAAACGGGGAAGCATCGCCGAGAAGTCCTTGCCGCGTCCGTCCTCGTCCTCGACGAAGCGGCGGTAAAGCTCGAGCGCGCGCTCCCCCATCGGGGTATCGGCGTCCACCGCTTCGGCGGCCATCTGCGACAGACCCAGATCCTTGAGCATGAGTTCCGAGGCAAAACCGGGCAGATAGCCGTTGTCGGCAGGCGACTTGGGCCCAACCCCGGGTGCGGGGCAATAGGCGTTCATCGTCCAGCTATATCCCGAGGAGGTGGAGACCACATCGAACATCGCCTGACGATCAAGGCCGAGCTTGTCGGCCAAGGCAAAAGCCTCGCAGGTGGCGATCATCGTGACACCGAGGATCATGTTGTTGCAGATCTTGGCCGCTTGACCGTTGCCCGAAGCACCGCAGTGCACGGCCTTTTGTCCCATAACGTCGAAAAGCGGTTTGACCTTGGCAAAGGCCTCGTCCGTGCCGCCGACCATAAAGGTGAGTGTGCCTGCGGATGCGCCACCGATCCCGCCCGAAACGGGCGCGTCCAAAGCCAGTAGCCCCGCATCAGCCGCCTCTGCAGCCACTGAGCGGGCGCTCTCTACATCGACGGTCGAGCAATCACAGAGCACGGCGCCCTTTTCCATCGCTGGGATCACTTCTGCGGCCACCGCGCGAAGGATTGCCCCGTTCGGGAGCATGGTGATCACCACGTCTGCCCCCTTGGCGGCCTCGGCGCCTGTTGCGGCTATGGTGAGGCCTTCGGGCCGTGCGGCGAGGTCGAAGCCCACGACCTCGTGGCCGGCTTTCACAAGGTTGAGCGCCATCGGGCCGCCCATATTTCCAAGTCCGATAAATGCGATCTTCATGGCTTAGAACTCCAGTTTCGGGTTGTCTTGCGGGGCGTAGAATGCGGCGACCTCTTCGTCGCTCACATCGCGCCAGCTTTTATGTTTCCACTGAGGATTGCGGTCTTTGTCGATGATCTGGGCGCGCACGCCCTCGACGATGTCTGCGGTTGTGACCGAGCGGGTGGTAAAGCGATGCTCCATCTCAAGCGCAAAGCGAATGTTCGGCTCGGTCCGCACGCGGCGGATCAGCTCGAAGGTGCAGCGCATGGAGAGCGGTGAATTCTTGGCAAAGGCGGCGCGGGCGCGGGCAAGGGCGTCCGAGGTCGATGCCTCGACAGTCTCGGCCACTTCGGTGAAGGTATCGCCGCTGAAAGCCGCGTCGACTTCGCCTTGGAGCGCAGCGAGGGGAGCGGGCGGATGGGCGCTCGCCATGGCGGGAACGAGTGAGGCTTCACCCGTGGCGCAAAGCACATCGATCAACTCGGGCCATTTCTCGCGCGGGACGAAGTAGTCGGCAAAGCCGCAATAGATTGCGTCGCCCGCAGCCATACGTTCCCCCGTGATCCCGAGGTATTCCCCCAAAAATCCCGGCGCTTCGGCCAAAAGAAAGCTCCCGCCCACGTCAGGCACAAGCCCGATCCCGCATTCGGGCATGGCGATCTGGGTTTTCTCTTCGACCACGCGGTGCGAGCCGTGACAGCCGATCCCGACACCGCCGCCCATCACAAAGCCCTGCATCAGGCTGATGATCGGCTTGGGGTATTCCGCCAGCTTGGCGTTCATGCGGTATTCTTCGCTCCAGAACTCGGCCGTCTCGTTCGCGCGTCCCTCTTTGGCAGAGCGGTAAACCGCACCAATATCGCCGCCTGCACAGAAAGCACGGTCGCCGTCCGCATCCATCACAATGAGAGCGACATCGGGGTCATCGCGCCATGCATCGAGCGCGGTTTCGATCTCTCGGCACATTTCGTGGCTGAGGGCGTTGAGCGCTTCGGCACGGGTAAGGGTGATGCGACCTGCACGGCCTTCTTTGCGGATGTGTATCTCGGTCATTCTGCCACCATCTGACGCGCTACGATGTGGCGCATGATTTCATTTGTGCCTTCAAGGATCTGATGCACGCGCAAATCGCGGACGATCTTTTCGATGCCGTAATCCTCGAGATAGCCATAGCCCCCATGCATCTGGAGACAGCCATCCGCCACACGGCTTGACGCTTCGGTCGCAAAGGCCTTGGCCATGGCACAGAACTTGGTGGCGTCAGGCGCGCCTTGGTCGAGCTTCCACGCCGCTTGACGCAAGAAGGTGCGCGCGGCCTGAAGTTCGATCTCCATATCGGCAAGCTTGAATTGCAGCGCTTGGAACTCGGTCAGGGCGCTCCCGAAGGCGCGGCGTTCCTTCATATAGGCGAGCGTCTTGTCCAAGGCGGATTGCGCGGCACCGATGGAACAGGCGGTGATGTTGATCCGTCCCCCATCCAAGCCCGCCATCGCATAGCGAAAGCCCTTGCCTTCCTCGCCGAGGAGATTGCCGAGCGGAGCTTTGGCGGCGTCGAGCTGCACTTGTCGGGTCGGTTGGGCCTTCCAGCCCATCTTTTTCTCCAGCCCGCCGAAACTCAGCCCCTCGGCACCGTTCTCGACGATCACGGCAGAGATCCCCTTGGGACCTGCTTCGCCTGTGCGACACATGACGATATAGGCGTCAGAGTATCCGCCGCCCGAGATAAAGGTCTTGGTGCCTGTGAGCGAATACCCGTCGGCACCCCGCTCGGCGCGGGTCTTGAGTGCGGCGGCATCCGATCCGCAGGACGGCTCGGTCAGGCAATAGGACACGACGGTTTCCATGCCTGCCACTTTGGGCAGGAACCGCGCCTTGAGATCGTCCGAGCCGTAAAGCTCGATCATCTTTGCGCCCATGTTGTGAATGCTCAGGAAGGCCGCCACCGAAGGACAGGCCATGGCCAGCCCCTCGAACACGAGCGCCGCATCAAGCCGCGACAGCCCCGTGCCGCCATGGTCTTCGCCGACATAAAGCGCGCCAAAGCCCAGCTCTGCCGCTTTGGTCCATAGGTCACGCGGAATGGTGCCCATCGTTTCCCATTCGGCGGCATAGGGGGCGATATTGTCCTGTCCGAAGTCATAGGCCAGATCAAAGATCGCCTGTTGCTCTTCGCTCAGATCGAAATCCATGGCTCTCCTCCCAAAAATCCACGGGTTGCAGGTAAGGTCACAGGCATAGCCTGAAATAGCAAGGGCAGCCGAAGCTGCCCCGCATAAGTCAAATTGCCTCAGGGAACAGCAGCTTAGTCCATCGGCTTGAAGTTCAGCGCAGCGCCATCCTTGATGCCCGAGAACCAACGTGCGGTGACGGTCTTGGTCTTGGTGTAGAAGCGGAACGCATCGGGGCCGTATTGGTTGAGATCGCCGAAGGCCGACTTTTTCCAACCGCCGAAGGTGTAATAGGACAGCGGAACAGGGATCGGGAAGTTGATACCGACCATGCCGACGTTCACACGGCTGGCAAAGTCGCGCGCGGTATCGCCATCGGCGGTGAAAATCGCGGTGCCGTTGCCGTATTCGTTGTCGATCACAAGGTTGAGCGCGTCTTCATAGGTTTCGGCGCGAACAGTCGACAGAACGGGGCCGAAGATCTCTTGCTTATAGATCTCCATATCGGGGGTCACGTTGTCGAAAAGGGTCGGGCCGACGAAGAAGCCGTTCTCATATCCCTGAAGCTTGAAGTTACGACCGTCGGTGACAAGGGTTGCGCCTTGCTCAACGCCCTTGTCGATAAGACCAAGAACGCGGTCCATTGCCTGCTTGGTGATCAGCGGACCGTAGTCCACGTCGTCGCCAGCGGTGTAAGGCCCGACTTTGAGCTTTTCGATGCGGGGCACGAGAGCCGCAATGAGGCGATCGGCGGTTTCCTGACCGACGGGAACGGCGACCGAGATCGCCATGCAGCGTTCGCCAGCCGCGCCATAGCCCGCGCCGATAAGCGCATCCGCGGCCTTTTCCATGTCCGCGTCAGGCATGATCAACATGTGGTTCTTGGCGCCGCCGAAGCACTGTGCGCGCTTGCCGTTGGTGGCGGCGCGGCCATAGATGTATTGGGCGATCGGGGTCGAGCCGACAAAGCCAACGGCCTGAATGGTTTCATTGTCGAGGATCGCATCCACGGCTTCTTTGTCGCCGTGAACAACTTGAAGAACGCCTTTGGGAAGACCGGCTTCCATGAAGAGCTCGGCCAGCATGAGCGAGGTCGAGGGCGTGCGCTCGGAGGGCTTGAGGATCATGGCGTTACCTGCGGCAATCGCGGGGGCCATTTTCCAAAGCGGGATCATCGCAGGGAAGTTGAAGGGCGTGATGCCCGCAACAACGCCGAGCGGCTGGCGCATGGAATAAAGGTCGATGCCCGGACCCGCACTGTCGGTGTATTCGCCCTTGAGGAGGCTCGGAAGGCCCATGCAGACCTCGACGACTTCAAGGCCACGCTGAACGTCGCCGCGGGCGTCAGGCAGCGTCTTGCCGTGTTCACGGCTGACCGCTTCGGCAAGTTTGTCCATGTTCTCGTTGATCAGCTGGCCGAACTTCATGAACACACGGGCGCGGCGCTGCGGGTTGGTGGCAGCCCATGCGCGCTGTGCAACGGCGGCCTTTTCAACGGCGGCGTTGACTTCTTCGACCGAAGCGAGCGGCACTTTGCCCTGAACTTCGCCCGTTGCGGGGTTGAACACATCGGTAAAACGGCCCGAAGTGCCTTTGACATATTCGCCGTTAATCAGATGGCTGATTTCCTGCATCGAACTCTCCTGGAGTGAAGTTTGGATTGAGATCACCTTAGCCTTGCATTTTTTGATGAAAAAGAGGCAGTATTTCAAAATCAGTTTGCGTTTTTGCAAGGGTAGGGTGATGTCCAACTGGGATGATATGCGTGTCTTTTTGGCGGTTGCCCGCGCCGAGAGCCTGTCCAAAGCCGCGCCGATGGCAGGACTTGACCCTGCAACGCTGAGCCGCAGGATCGCACGGCTCGAAGAACGCTTCGGCGGGGCGCTGTTCGTCAAATCGCCACAGGGTTATGCGCTCACCGATCTGGGGCAGGGGGTGCGCGAACACGCACTGGCGGCCGAGGATGCCTTGGCCCAAGCCTTTGATCAGGGACAGCGCAACGAGCGCGGTCTTTCGGGCCAGATTAGGATCGGGGCGCCCGATGGCTGTGCAAACTTTGTGCTGCCGCAGGTTTGCGCAAGGATTCAGGAAGAAAACCCGAACCTGGAACTCCAGATCCTCGCCTTGCCGCGTGTGGTCAACCTCTCGAAACGCGAGGCGGATTTAGCGATAACGGTGAGTCCGCCCGATGCGGGGCGGCTCACGGTGCAAAAGATCACGGATTACAAACTGCATCTGGCGATGCGGCAGGATTTGCCGCGCCCCGCAAACCTTGAGGATATCAGGAACCTTCCTGTGGTCGGCTATATCGCTGATATGATTTTCGACAAGGAACTCGATTATCTCGGCAGCCTTGCCGCTCAGGGGGTGCAGCGCGCCAGCAATTCGGTTGCGGTGCAGCTCCAGATGCTCAGGCAAGGCGGGGTCGGGATCGTGCACGATTTTGCGCTTCCCTATGCGCCCGAGCTTGGCAAAGTGCTGGTCGATGCGGTCTCGCTCAGGCGCAGTTTCTATCTTGTGCGCCACGCTTCGGACAGGCGCTCGGAGCGTCTCAACCGATTTGCCGCGGCACTTGTCGCAGGACTGAAATCCGAGGTGCAACGGCTCGAACTACAGGTCACTTGACAGATCAGGGCAGTTGGGAGGACGCTGGAGGTATGAAGCAACACTAGGGAGGCGTCGATGTTAGTAAAGCAAATACTTGTTTCCAAAGGGAATAACGACCTCTATTGGCTTCGGCCAGAGGCCAGTGTTGCAGATGCCGCGCGGATGATGTCGGCCAATCGCATCGGCACCTGTCTTGTGTCGTGCGAAGGCGATGATCTTGAAGGCATCCTTTCCGAGCGCGACATCGTGCGCGAAATCGGCAAGAACGGCGTGTCGGTGCTGGATCAGGACATCGCTTCGATCATGACACGCAAAATCGTCACCTGCACCGTTGCCGAAACATCGGATCGCGTGCTTGCCACCATGACCGAGGGACGGTTCCGCCATATGCCCGTGATGGAGGGCGAGCGCGTGATTGGACTTATCTCGATCGGGGACGTGGTGAAAGCGCGGCTTCAGGAACTCTCCATGGAAAAAGATGCGCTCGAAGGAATGATCATGGGGCACTGAGGGGGAATTGAGACGAAACGTCCCCTTGCAATTTGCAGCGCAATAATGTTGCGTGCGCCCGAAAGAACACACTGACGAGGGCCCTATGCGTATTGGCTTGTATCCCGGCACGTTTGATCCGGTAACTCACGGACATATCGACATTATTCGTCGTGCGTGCCGCTTGGTGGATCGGCTTGTGATCGGGGTTGCGATCAACCGTGACAAAGGGCCCTTGTTCTCTCTCGACGAGCGGGTCGAAATGATCCAGTCCGAAATCCTCCCTATCGGCGCGGCGGCAGGCTGTGAAATCATCGTGCACCCGTTCGAGAACCTGCTCATCGATTGTGCCCGTGACGTGAATGCGACCGTGATCGTTCGGGGGCTCAGGGCTGTGGCGGATTTCGAATATGAATTCCAGATGGTCGGCATGAACCGCGCTCTTGATGCGCGGATTGAAACGGTCTTTTTGATGGCCGATGCGAAGAACCAGGCGATTGCGTCCAAGCTCGTTAAGGAAATCTGTCGTTTGGGGGGGGATGTGACGAAGTTCGTGCCGCCTTTGGTCAAGGACCGTCTGGACGAAAAGCTGCGCTAAAAAAGGGGGGCGCTGCCCCCGTCCGCCTTTGGCGGACTCCCCCGGGATATTTTCGGCACAAAGGCAACCAGGCCCGATAAAAAAGCCGCCCCGAAGGGCGGCTTTGATCGTTTTAGAGGAACTTGCCCATCGCGACGGCCGTGTCGGCCATGCGGTTTGAGAAGCCCCATTCGTTGTCGTACCACGACAGGATACGCACCATCGTTCCGTCCATGACCTTGGTCTGGTCGAGAGCGAAGGTCGAGGAATGCGGGTCGTGGTTGAAGTCGATCGATACATTGGGCTTGTCGGTGTAGCCCAGAATGCCCTTGAGCGGTCCGTTGGCGGCGGCAACGATGGCTTCGTTGATTTCCGCGATCGTGGTGGGACGCGAAGCTTCGAAGGTCAGATCGACAACCGAGACGTTCGGGGTCGGCACGCGAATGGCAACGCCGTCGAGCTTGCCGTTGAGCGCCGGAAGGACGAGGCCCACAGCCGCAGCAGCGCCGGTCGAGGTCGGGATCATCGAAAGCGCAGCAGCGCGCGCGCGGTAGAGATCCTTGTGCATCGTGTCGAGCGTCGGCTGGTCGCCCGTGTAGGAGTGGATGGTGGTCATGAAGCCTTTGGTGATGCCGACAGTGTCGTTGAGCACCTTGGCAACGGGCGAGAGGCAGTTGGTGGTGCAGGAGGCGTTGGACACGACGATATCATCGGCGGTCAGAACGTCATGGTTGACACCGTAAACGATGGTCTTGTCGGCGCCTTTGGAGGGGGCCGAGACGAGCACGCGCGATGCGCCGTTTTCGAGGTGGATCGCAGCTTTGTCGCGGTCGGTGAAAATGCCCGTGCATTCGAGCACGATGTCGATGTGGCCCCAAGGCAGTTCGGCGGGGTTACGGATCGCGGTCACTTCGATCGGGCCGCGGCCTGCGTCGATGGTGGTTTCGGTCGTGGTGACCTCGTGCGGGAAGCGGCCATGGACCGAGTCGAAGCGCAGCAGGTGCGCGTTGGTCTCGACAGGACCGAGATCGTTGATGGCGACGACTTCGATGTCGGTGCGGCCCGACTCGATGATGCCGCGCAGAACGTTGCGGCCGATGCGGCCGAAGCCATTGATTGCAACCTTGATTGCCATTGGGATGACCTCCGATTGGAACATCTTGGATGGCCGCCCACCGGCCACCGTTGGCGCTAACATCGCGATTCACGACAAAAGGTCAACCGCTGAGTGCAATAATCAGCGGCAATCAGCGCCAGAAGCTCACATATTCGATGAGGTCTGAAATCTTTTTGAGCAGGAAAAGGCCCAACCCGAGGTCGAGCACCTGATCTGTGACCACGAAAGCCACCAAGAGTGCAAAGATCAGGAAGGAGGGTAGGAGCGGTTTCATGGTCGCGACCCTAGCCGCGACCAGACAAAAATCAACCGCTTTCGATCAGATCAGGCGGCCCATGGCAGCGGCGACATCGGCCATGCGGGCAGAGAAGCCCCATTCGTTGTCATACCATGCCAGCACGCGGACGGTGCGACCGACGACCTTGGTTTGGTCGGGAGCGAAGATCGACGATTGGGTGGTATGGTTGAAGTCGATCGAAACCTTGGGCTCGGGGTCATAGGCCATTACCATGCCCATGTAGCCTTGGGCGGCTTCGCGTACGATCTCGTTCACATCGTGCACAGTCACGTCCTTTGCCGCCTGGAACGTCAGATCCACGGCCGAGACGTTCGGGGTGGGCACGCGCATTGCGGTGCCGTCAAGCTTCCCTGCAAGTTCGGGCAGCACTTCGCCGAGGGCCTTGGCCGCACCGGTCGAGGTCGGGATCATCGCCATGGCAGCGGCGCGGGCGCGGTAGAGATCACTGTGGCGGCGGTCGAGCGTGGGCTGGTCGCCGGTGTAGGAGTGGATCGTCGTCATGATGCCGCTCTCGATCCCGATGGCATCGTTGAGAACTTTGGCGAGCGGGGCAAGGCAGTTGGTGGTGCAGGAGCCGTTCGAAACCATCTTGTCGTCGGCCAGAAGCTGACGGTGGTTCACGCCGTAGACCACGGTGCGCTGGACATTCTTGGCGGGGGCCGAGATCAGCACCTTTTTCGCACCGCGCTTGAGGTGGATGTCCGACTTCAGACCGTCGTTGAACTTGCCGGTGCATTCGAGAACCACGTCACAGCCCGACCAATCGAGCTCTTCGGGGTTATAGGTGGACATCACATCGATTGGGCCACGACCGAGGTCCATCGTGTTGCCCTGGATCTTGATCGGGCTGCCGAAACGGCCGTGGACGCTGTCGTATTTGAGAAGGTGGGCATTCGTCTCGATCGGGCCTGTGGCGTTGATCTTGACGACCTGAATGTCGTTGCGTGCCGCTTCGGTGATATGCGCCAGCGTGCAGCGGCCGATACGTCCAAACCCGTTGATCCCTACCGTTACAGTCATCTCGTGATCCCTTGTGAGCGTCCAGATTGATCTGCCCGTAGCGGGTCAATCATTGTGAGGGAAGAAAAAAATGAATTAGCGTCAAAGTGTTAGCGGTAACTTCGTGCGAGGGTCACAGGTTGGCGCTAACGGTTGCGCCAACACTCAATCGAGTTGCAAGCAAACTTTGGACGTTATCTATTTCAAGAGAATCAGAAGGGGATTTTCATGAGCGGATTACTCGCACTACTTGATGATGTGGCCGGAATTGCAAAGGTTGCGGCGGCAAGTGTCGACGATGTGGCGGCAGCGGCAGCCAAGGCAGGCAGCAAGACGGCGGGGGTCTTGATCGACGATGCGGCCGTGACGCCGAGCTATGTGACGGGTTTCAAGGCCGAGCGGGAATTGCCGATCATCGGCAAGATCACTCTTGGCTCGTTGCGCAACAAGCTGGTCATTCTCTTGCCGCTCGCGCTCATTTTGTCCAATTTCCTTCCGGCTGCGATCACGCCGCTCTTGATGCTGGGCGGAGCCTATCTGTGTTTCGAAGGGGCGGAAAAGGTTTTTCACAAGGTCTTTCCCCATGCCGATCATGCGGTCGAAGAGGATATGGACATTAAGGACCCAGCCCATCTTGAAGAGGAGAAGGTCGCAGGGGCGATCAAGACGGACTTCATTCTGTCGGCCGAGATCATGACGATCGCGCTATCGTCGCTGCCGCCGAGCGGAATATGGATGGAGGCGGCCACTTTGGCCGTGGTGGCGGTCTTTATCACGGTTCTGGTCTATGGGTCGGTGGCCTTGATTGTAAAGGCCGATGACGTGGGGCTGCACCTTGCGCAGGTCGGACGGCTGTCGCTCACCCGCGCGTTCGGTCGCGGTCTTGTCAAGGCGATGCCGCATTTGCTGGTGCTTTTGTCTTTTGTCGGAACGCTTGCGATGCTCTGGGTCGGCGGGAATATCGTGATCCACGGTTTGCACGAGTTCGGTCTTCATTGGCCCTATGAGCCGATCGATCATGCGGCAGAGGTCGCGGCCGAGGCGGTCGGCGGAATGCAAGGGCTTGTCGCTTGGGCCGTGACGGCGTTTTTCGACGGGATCTTCGGGGTGGTTTTCGGTCTGCTGCTCATTCCTGTCGCAACCCGCGTTGTGGGGCCTGCGCTGGCTCTGGTGACGGGGAAGGGCGCGCACTGAGACGGCAGGAAGGGGGAGGGGCGCTGCCCCTCTGCGCCTTTGGCGCATTCACCCCGGGATATTTGAGGCACAAAGGCAAGGAAAACCGGGGCCAAGAAAAAGCCGCGCGAGGGATGCTCGCGCGGCTTTTGTTTTGCTTTTTCGTGGAGCTTAGCCGAGGAGGGCCTTGGCTTTCGCGGCCACATTGGCGGCTGTGATGCCGAATTTTTCATAGAGCGTTTCGGCGGGCGCAGAGGCGCCGAAGCCATCCATGCCCACAAAAGCGGCCTTTTGCTCGCGGCCACGTTCACCGAGGAGCCACTGGTCCCAGCCCTGACGGACTGCGGCTTCGACGGCGACGCGGACGGGCCCTGCGGGCAGGACACGCTTGCGGTATGCTTCGTCCTGCTGCGCGAAGAGCTCCATGCAGGGCATGGAGACAACGCGGGTGCCGATGCCTTCTGCTTCGAGGAGGTCACGCGCTGCAAGTGCGATTTCCACTTCGGAGCCCGTGGCCATCAGGATGACCTGACGTTTGCCGGCCTCTGCGTCGCGCAGGATATAGGCGCCTTGGGCCGAAAGGTTCTTGGCCTTGTGCTCGAGACGGACGGTCGGCAGGTTCTGGCGCGAGAGAGCCAGAACGGTCGGCGTTTGCGTCGAGGTGAGAGCAACCTCCCAGGCTTCGGCGGTTTCGACGGTGTCCGCAGGACGGAACACAAGCGTGTTCGGGGTCGCGCGAAGCATGGCGAGATGTTCGACCGGCTGGTGGGTCGGACCGTCTTCGCCCAGACCGATGGAGTCGTGGGTCATCACATAGGTGACGGGCAGATCCATCAGCGCCGAGAGACGCATCGAGCCGCGGGCATAGTCGGTGAAGCACATGAAGGTGCCGCCGTAGGGACGCACGCCGCCGTGCAGAGCCATACCGTTCATCGCCGCCGCCATACCGTGTTCGCGGATGCCGTAATAGACATAACGGCCCTTGCGGTTCTCGGGGTGGAAGACGCCGAGATCGGCGGTCTTGGTGTTGTTCGAGCCCGTTAGGTCAGCCGAGCCACCGATGGTTTCGAGCATGATCGGGTTGATCACTTCGAGCACCATCTCGGAGGATTTGCGGGTTGCAACCTTGGGCGCGGATTCCGAAATCTGCTTTTTCATCGCGCGGATCGTGCCGGCGAGCTTCTTGGGGGCCTCGCCTGCATAGGCGCGGTTGAATTCCATCTGGCGCGCTTCGGAGAGTTTGGAGAACTCCACTTCCCATTCGGTGCGGGCCTGAGCGCCGCGAGCACCCATGGCTTCCCACTGGGCCTTGATCTCTGCGGGCACTTCGAAGGGGCCCCAGTTGACGCCGTAGTTGGCCTTGGCGGCGGCAAGCTGGTCCTTGTCGGTCAGAGCGCCGTGGCCCTTGGAGGTGTCTTGTGCCTTGTGGCCGAGCGCGATGTGGGTCTTGCACGCAATCATCGAGGGGCGCGGGTCTGCCTTGGCGGCCTCGATCGCGGCATCGATGGCGACGGGGTCGTGGCCGTCGATCGACTGGACGTGCCAGCCCGAGGCGGCGAAGCGGGCGACCTGATCGGTCTTGTCCGCGATGTCGACGGTGCCGTCGATGGTGATGTTGTTGTTGTCCCAGAAGACGATCAGATGGCCGAGCTGCTGCATACCGGCAAGGCCGATGGCCTCTTGGCTGACGCCTTCCATGAGACAGCCGTCACCTGCCATCACATAGGTGCGGTGGTTGACGATTTTCTTGCCGTAGCGGGCGCGCTGGACTTCTTCGGCGATGGCAAAGCCGACCGAGTTGGCGATCCCCTGACCGAGCGGACCGGTGGTGGTTTCGACGCCGTCGAGAAGGAAATTCTCGGGGTGGCCTGCGGTTTTCGCGCCCCACTGACGGAAGTTCTTGATCTCGTCGAGGGTCACTTGTTCGTAGCCGGTGAGATACAGGAGCGAGTAGATCAGCATCGAGCCGTGACCTGCCGACAGGATGAAGCGGTCACGGTCGGGCCAGTTCGGAGCCTTGGGGTCAAAGCGCAGGTGCTTTTCGAAAAGCACAGTCGCAACGTCGGCCATGCCCATCGGCATGCCCGAGTGACCGGAGTTTGCGGCTGCGACTGCATCGAGGGTGAGGGTCCGAATTGCGGTGGCCTTCATCCAGTGCTCGGGGTGCGCCTGGCGTAGAGCGGAAATATCCAAAGCTACGATCCTTTATCTGCGTGGGGTTTCGTGTTGCCCAGTGTCATACCAGCGTTGGACGCAAGATCAAGCACGAGTGACCTGTTGCGCGCTCCAATCCAGTGATTTGCGGGGGGGGCGGGGATGGCATACGCTTTGAAAAACGGCTTCCGATTCGGGTTTTTGCCTTCGAATGCAGGGGAAGTGGAATGACACCTGAGCCGCTCTTCTTTCGGGAGAGCCGCGGGCAGAAGGACAGGCACATGAGCGACATTGTTGAACTGGAACGACGATTGACGGCTGCGCTGGATCGGATCGGGCTCGGTGTGGCGCAACTTTCGTCGGCGGCTGCGCCCGTCGATGCGCCTGATGATACTGGGGACAATGCGGCCAAAATCGCCGAACTCGAAGCGAAACTTGCCGAAGAGCGCGCCGTCAATGCACAGCTTGAAGAGCGGGTCAAAGCGCTTAAGGAACGTCAGGATGCGCAAGTGACCGATGTTGCCCAAGCCGCCGATGCCACCAAAAAGCAACTCGTCCGTTTCGACCGCGAGCTGCAAAAGCTCCGTCAGGTGAATGCCGAGCTGCGCGAGATCAACGACAAACTCCGTCAGGTTGCCGAGACCCATGTCAGCGAGCCGCATCTGATCAACCGCGCCATGCAGGCCGAACTTGAAGCGCTTCGCGTCACGCGGGCAACCGATGCCGCCGAGATCGAAGCGATCATCAGCGAATTGCGACCGATCGTAGGAGGAGCAAACTGATGCCGCAGGTCGAGATCAAAATCGGGGGCCGTGTGTTCGAGGTCGCCTGTCAGGAAGGTGAAGAACAGTTCCTGCACTCTGCCGCCGCAATGCTCGACATCGAAGCAAGTTCGCTAAGCGCGCAGATCGGCCGTATGCCCGAAGCGCGGATGCTTCTGATGTCGGGGCTGATGCTGGCGGACAAGACCGCAGGGCTTGAAGACCGGCTTCGCGAGGCAGAGGCGAAGATTGCCGAGATGCAAGCCCGCCTTGATGCGCCCAAAGAAAAGGTCGAAGTGCCCGTCGTGCCTGCTTCGGTCGGAGAAACGCTTGCCGAACTTGCCGCGCGCGCCGAAGCCCTTGCCGATCAGGTCGAGGCAAAAGCGAAGTGAGGGGAGCGGCTTTCGCCCTTCTCCTGTTCCCCTCGGTTTCACTCGCCCAAGGGTATCAGGTCGATCTCTATGAATGCGAGAACGGCGGGGCCGCCACAGCGGTCTATCCGCTCGAGAGCGAAGACGTCATCGTGACCGTGGATGGATATACCTCGGTTCTCAGGCACTCCGTATCGGGATCGGGCGTGCGTTTCACCCCGCCCGAGTTCATGCCCGGCTATGTCTGGTGGATCAAGGGCGACGCGGCGATGGTGAACGCCATCGACAGCGACAGCGGCGAGGAGTTCACCCTCTATAGCGCCTGTCGGCTGATCGAAAGCAGGACCGAGTTCAACGACTAAGGGCGCCCCGAGGGACGCCCTTTTGTTTTGGTGTGGCGGGCCGCTTAGCTGTTGTGCTTCCGGATTTCGTCCGCCTTTTCCTTGTCGAAGGTCACGCCGTTGTCGGCAAAAAGCGTGTCGAGCTCGGACGAGAGCGTCATCTCGGTGATGATGTCGCAGCCGCCGACGAATTCGCCTTTGACATAGAGCTGCGGAATGGTCGGCCAGTCGGAATATTCCTTGATGCCTGCGCGGATTTCCTCGTCGGCCAGAACGTTCACGTCGAGATATTCAACGCCCATAAAGTTCAGAATGCCGGCGACGCGGCTCGAGAACCCGCACTGCGGCATGGTTTTGGTGCCTTTCATGAAAAGCACGACATCGTTCGAAGTTACGGTTTCTTTGATCTGGTCCAGAGCAGACATGGCGTCAGCCTTTCTTGCGGAATTGGGTGTTGCGATGCCGCTCGACGCGCACAGGCACCGGACGGCGTTGAGGGGCAGGGGCGGCAATGATCGCGATCAACGCGCCCGCGAGCAGGAGAGCGGTTGCTGTGATCATCATTCGGGAGCCTTTGTGGTCAGTGCGAGCGCGTGAAGCTCGCCTTGCGAGCCATCCATTTTACCCTTGAGCGCGGCATAAACGGCGCGCTGTTGTTGCACGCGGTTCTGGCCGCGGAAGCTTTCGTCGATGACCATGGCGGCAAAGTGCTGGCCGTCATCGCCTTCGACCGTGATCTTGGCCGAAGGAAAGGATTCGCGGATCAGGTTTTCGATTTCAAGTGCCGTAATGGCCATGTGGTCTTTCTCCTGTTGTTGCTCAAAATGTAGAGCGCCAATTCAGGGGCTGCAAGGGCCAGCGGCCCAAGACTTCGCTTTATTGATCGGGCTGCGCAATCGGTCGCAGCGCTTCAATGAAGGCTTTGAAGTCCCTGTTCAACTCGACCGACGAGGACCAGCTTCGCGCCGAACGCTTGATCAGGCTTTGGCACTGCGCTTCAAGCTCGGGCGGCAAATCGTATTTCCCCGCCGCTTCCAGCATCAGCATCCGTTCATGCAGCGGGCGCAGCGCGCCGAAGTCGCGCATCATCGCGGTCAAAAGCTCGGGGGCGCTCCGCCAGTCCTCGCCGTTGAAGCGCTCTTCGATCACGCGTTGGCCCGCGCCCGCGCAATCATAGTCGATGCAGCCCTGAAACCCCCGTTCGGCAAGGTTTTCGTGGATCGTGCAGCGATGATCGGGGCCGAGGTTGGGGCAGGGGGTGCCTGCCTCTTTCGAGATGGCGAATTTGGGGCCCTTGTCAAAGCTGAGCGCGACGCAACAGAGCGCAGCGCACCGGCTGCACTCTGATTTGAGGCTTGGCGTCAGACAGGGCATCGAGGCGGGATCAGTCCTTGCCGCGATAGGGTTGGACGTATTGAAGTGCCATATCCCACGGGAAGAAAATCCACGTATCCTGGCTCACTTCGGTGATGAAGGTGTCCACCTGCGGGCGGCCCTTGGGCTTTGCATAGACGGTGGCGAAATGGGCGTTCGGATAGAGTTCGCGGCACAGTTCAAGCGTTTTGCCCGAGTCCACCAGATCGTCGATGATCAGCACGCCCGTGCCGTCGCCCATCATCTCTGCATCAGGGGCCTTGAGCACCTGAGCTTCGGTCTGGGACTGGTGGTTGTAGGATTTGACGCTGATCGTATCCACGGTGCGGATATCAAGCTCGCGGGCGACGATCATTGCGGGGGCCATACCGCCGCGAGTGATCGCGACAACGGCCTTCCATGCCCCGCCCTCGAGAGGGCTTTGACCATCAAGCCGCCAAGCCAGAGCGCGGCTGTCGCGATGGATTTGGTCCCACGAGACGTGAAAGCCTTTTTCATGCGGGAGGCGGTCTGTGACGGGCATTGAACGATCCTTTAGGTCAGCGCGATCTTGAGGCCGAGGAGAGCCATCAGCCCTCCGAAAGTGCGATCGACTACGGCTTTGAGACGCAGATATGTGTTGCGGGCGCGCGACGTCGAGAAGACGCGCGCAACAAAGATATACCAGAGCGTTTCGTTGGCGAAAACCGCTGCAAGTATGGCAAGACGCCACGGCATTGGCGTGTCCATGGGCACGAGTCCCACAAAAACCGCTCCGAAAAAGACTGCGGGCTTGGGATTGGTCGCAAAGGTCAGGAAACCGAAGCGCACCGCCGAAAGAAGCGAACGCGGCTCGGTGCCGAGCTGCGCTTCCGCCAGCGGGTCCTTGGCGTGTTTCCACATGTTGTAGGCGATCCAGAACAGGAAGGCCGCGCCCAAGAGCTTCATCCCGATGAAGAGCGCAGGCACGAGCTGGAAGACAAGCGCAAGGCCGAGCATCGCCGCTGCGGCCCAAAGCACCGCGCCCAGTCCGAAGCCGAGCGCAAGGGCGGTCGCGACCTTGAAACCTTCGGAGGCAGCCATGCGGACCGCGACTACGAAACTGGGGCCTGGCGAAATGGCCGCCGCAAGATGGATCAGAACGATCGAAAGGAATACGGCGGCCGTCATGTCTTAGTCTTTGTTCATATCGGGCGCGTCGACGGCCTTCATGCCGACAACGTGATAGCCCGCGTCCACGTGGTGGGTTTCGCCCGTCACCGCGCTTCCGAGATCGGAGAGCAGATAGAGGGCCGAGTTGCCGACCTCTTCGATCGTGACGTTCTTGCGCAGCGGCGAGTTATACTCGTTCCACTTGAGGATATAACGGAAGTCGCCGATGCCCGAAGCGGCAAGGGTCTTGATCGGACCGGCCGAGATCGAGTTGACGCGGATGTTCTTCTTGCCAAGATCCTCTGCAAGGTAACGGACCGAGGCTTCCAAAGCGGCCTTGGCAACACCCATAACGTTATAGTGCGGCATCACACGCTCTGCGCCGTAGTAGGTGAGGGTCAGGCACGAGCCGCCATCGGTCATGAGCTTTTCGGCGCGGTTCACCACGGCGGTGAAGGAGAACACGGAAATATCCATGGTCATCGTAAAGTTTTCACGGCTGGTGTCGACATAGCGGCCACGAAGCTCGTTCTTGTCCGAGAAGCCGATGGCGTGGACGATGAAGTCGAGCTTGCCCCACTTCTTTTCAAGCTCGCCAAAAAGAGCGTCGATGCTTGCCATATCGCTCACATCACAGGGCAGAACCGTATCGCTGCCGAGTTGGGCCGCGAGAGGTTGCACGCGCTTGAGCAGCGCATCGCCCTGATATGAGAAGGCAAGCTCCGCCCCGTTGTCGGCAAGCGCCTTGGCGATACCCCATGCGATGGATTTGTCGTTCGCAAGGCCCATGATCAGGCCGCGTTTTCCCTGCATCAAATTAGATGACATCTTCTTCCCCTATGCCCCAATAGTGCTTTTGAGGACCTTTAGGCTATTGAAACCAACGCTTCAAGAATTACTACAACGTAGCGTCACTATTGATTGGTGAGCGGCAAGAATCTAAGGGGCGTTCCCTAGTGATTTAACGAGGATGGACAAATGAGCGATAGGACTGGCATTTTTGCCGGCGATGATCCGATCGAGATCGCACGGACTTGGCTTGCCGAGGCCGAGAAGACCGAATTGAACGATCCGAACGCTATCGCTTTGTCGACGGTGGACGAGAATGGGCTTCCTAATGCGCGGATGGTTCTTCTCAAGGACATCGAAGACGATGCATTTGTCGTTTACACCAACTACGGCAGCAAGAAGGCCCAAGAGCTTGATGGTGCGGGCAAAGCCGCATTCGTCATGCATTGGAAAACACTGCGCCGCCAAGTGCGCGTGCGCGGGCTTGTCAGCCGCGAGGACGGACCGAAGGCGGATGAATATTACGCCTCCCGTTCGCTCAAAAGCAGGCTCGGGGCTTGGGCTTCGCAGCAGTCGCAGCCGCTCGATAGCCGCGGCACTCTCATGGCCGAAGTGGCCAAGGTCACCGCCCGCGAAGGAATCAATCCCGCGCGCCCGCCGTTCTGGGGAGGCTATCGGATTTCGCCTCTCGAGATAGAGCTATGGGCGGATGGCGCCTTTAGGTTGCACGACCGCTTCAGGTGGTCGCGCAATAGTCTGCATGACCCTTGGGTCGAGACCCGTTTATACCCCTGAATTTCACGCTTCGTGAATGGCATCGTGTTGGAAATGGGTTGTTTTTCCCGACCAAAAGGGGTCTGTTGTCGCTTACGAAAGTTGCGCCCGGATGGGGGGCGCGGCTGGAGAATAAAAAATGACTGAAGTGTTAAGTGAAGACCGCCTGTTGCAAGGGCGTGTCAAATGGTTCGACACCGCCAAAGGTTTCGGATTTGTGGTCTCTGACGACGGAGGGCCGGACATTCTGCTACACGCAAATGTTCTGCGCAATTTCGGCCAGAGCACTATTGCAGACGGATCCTTGATCCAGCTGCGTGCCCAAAAGACCGAGCGCGGAATTCAGGCCACCGAAGTGGTCGAGATCACCCCGCCCGAAGGTCCAAGCGTGACCCCGCTTGCCGATCTTGCAGAAGTCGATCCGGCAGAACTTGCCGCCGCCAAATTGCAGCCGGCGCGCGTCAAATGGTTCGACAAAGGCAAAGGCTTCGGCTTTGCGAATGTCTTCGGCTCGCCCGAGGATGTTTTCGTTCACATTGAAGTGTTGCGGCGTTCCGGTCTTGCAGACCTCTTGCCCGGAGAGGCAATCGGTATCAAAGTGCTTGACGGAAAACGCGGCAAGATGGCCGCCGAGGTGTTGGTCTGGGAAAGCGCAAACTCTCTTTGATCGCAGGCTTTGTCCTTGCGCTAATCGGCGCAGGGTCGGGTGCTTTCGCGCAATGTGCGCCTGACCAGGTTCTTGTCAAAGGGGACTTCGGGCAGGCGCGCTTTTCCGTCGATCTTGCCGATTCAGGCGAAGAACGCGCCAAAGGTCTTATGTATGTCGAAACCATGCCGACCATGTCGGGCATGCTTTTCGTTTATGACGCCCCGCAACACGCTACCTTCTGGATGCGCAACACGCTGATCCCTCTCGATATGATTTTCATGGACCAGACGGGAACGATCACGCACATCCATCCGAACGCCAAACCGCTGGATGAAACGATCATCGACGGCGGGCAGGGCGTGCTCTTTGTGCTCGAGATCAACGGGGGCTTGGCCAAGCGTCTCGGCCTCAAGGTCGGCGACGTGCTCCAGCATCCGTCTATCGGTGAAAAAGCTGCCTTCCCCTGTGACGGTTAGGGGTTTTCAAATCCGAAACGAACGCGTAGAGACGCACAAGTCGGGGCGTAGCGCAGCCTGGTAGCGCGACGGTTTTGGGTACCGTAGGTCGTAGGTTCGAATCCTATCGCCCCGACCACTCTCTCTCAGATTAAAGCGTCATACATCTCGCGGATTTCGGGAATAGAGAGCGCTGTTGCGATGCGCTCCTGATGCCACGCAACGGCCTTGTCATGGAGGTCCTTGAGCACAGGATCGGACAGCAATTCGTCGTAAATCTCGCGCACCCGCGGGAGGAGGCTCTGGATCGAGGTGTCCTCTTCTTCATTGCGGTTCATACGGTCCCAATAGTCGCGATTGCGGTCGATCCCGCCGTGCACTGTGCCCTTGAGGGATTTCAAAAGGAAACTCTCGCGCGAGCGGACGGCATAGTGGTTCAGCTGCCCCAGATCATAGCCGACGCAATCGGGACCGCTCCGCCAACCGCCCTTGGTTTGTTCATGATAGCGTGCGGGCATTTCCTGACCCGAGCCGTTGACCCAAAGAACATTGGACCAATCCGCACCCAGAGGAATGAGCGGACGATGCGTGCCGAGCCGCTCCACGCGATCGGTGCGGAACAGCGACTTGAAACCCCATGCCTGAGCGGGACGGGGGCAATGATAGGGCGCGGCTTTCCGGAATTGCTCGGTCAGAAAGGCGTTGCTGAACGTTTCGACGCCCCCATTGCCGAAGAGCCTCCAAGTCAGCGAGATAATGTCGCTCCCTTCCGGCGCGGCTCTGACCAGATCGCGGATGCTTTTGTCGCCCGCATGCACATTGGTGAACTCGTCCACGTCAAGGATCATAGCCCAGTCGTGACGGGCAAAGACCTCTTCCTTGAATGCCTTGCGAAACGCGCGGATCTGGTAGGAGGCGCGCTGCCCGTCCTGACGGGTGTTGTCGCGGTGGGTGACGAGCCCCGATTGCGCGAGCCGTTCAAGGATAAGATCGGTGCCGTCGCTGCAATCGTTTGTATAGACAAGGAAATGATCGAACCCGATGGCTTTGTGAAAGGCGATCCATTCTGGGATAAAGACGCCTTCGTCTTTCATGCAGGTGATGGCGATAAAGCGCTCGTCAGAGGGGTCCTTGCGGGCGGGCTTGTCACGCTTGGACGTCTGGACCACCACGGGGGCAACCCGTTCTTCGTTGGGGAGGGGGGCGTCGCGGCTATCAAGGCCGTGACGTTCGAGCAGCTTGGCGATCAATGAGCCTTGGGGTGCAAGTCCTTCGTGCCGCCGCGAGATCATCCGCCGCATCCGGCTGCCGTAGAAATGGATCGACGTGGTTTCGGGGCCGAAATCCTCGGGCGAGAGGTGATCGGGCCAAAGCATCTTGCCGCGCTCTTCGAAACTGACGGGGTAAAGCACCTCTTGCGGTAAAGCGTGCTCGATTTCCCCCGTTTTCATGAGGTAATAGCTCACCGCCGTAGGCCCCCAGACGCCCCAAGGCATCTGGGACACATGGAGAGGGTCCCCCGCTTCCTTGCGGGCGAGCAATTCCATCTTTTGCCTGTCGTTGAACCAATCGGGGATCGGATATTCGGTGTTCGTCGCAGCAAGCAGTGCCTTGAGCGTTTCGCTCTGGGACGGAAAGGCGAGAACGCCGCTGGCGATGCTGTTCTCGGCCTGAAAGGCGTAATAATGCCCGTTTTCAGGCATCCACGGGCGAAGACAATAGGCATCCGTATCGGCCCAGATGATCCCCGGCAACAGATCAAGCATTCGAAGGCGGAACAGATCGGCATGAAGCGCAAGGCTGTCGTTGCGCTCGTATTTGAGAAACGGCGGTCCCTCGAGGATATCGCGCGCATCCTGAAGATCGACCCCCTCGGGCGCGTTGCCGACATCTCCATAGGTAAAGAGATGCACAGGATGGCCCGCATCGACAAAGGATTTGATGCACAGGATTTCGAGGAAACTGAGATCGCCGCCGATCCAGAGCATTCCGATATGTGGTAGAACCATCTCGCGCCTCAAGTCTTCGCCACTTTGATGTGGTCTTCGCTTCGGTTGATAGCACAAGGCGCCTCGGGTGTCGTCCCTCTCGCGCGGCTGGATGCACAAAACTTGGGAGTGTGATTCTTTTGGCCCGATGAGGTGTCGCAAATCGGTTTGCAACTCTGGGGTGTGAGTGGCAAACAGAGCAGCAGATCAAAACTCTTATTGTTCTAGATACTTAGCCATCGCTCGTCGAGCGAGGGCGCGGGTGCGCCGCTTGCTCTCAAAGGGACACAGGCAGTAGGGGAGCGCAAAAAAAAATTCCACCTGCTGATTTTGCCTAAACTTTCATCACTGCCGAGCCGTATGCTTAGGGTATAGGTTGTATCGACTGCAATCTGGGGTTCTAAACGGCTTGGACTAAAGGCGTTTCTCGGATGGAGCTATTCGTCCCCAAAGTATAGCGCTGTGCATAAGTCTGCGGATGAATCGGTGGATGCTGCGACGGAATGTCGGTCAAGCGGCAATCTGCTATATTTCGTCAAAAAAGAAAGTTGACCTACTAGCCATTGATTGCCACTTTGTGCGTGCCGATGGGGTTGCCACTAGATGTAGTGAGCATCGGTTAGGGACAAAACTTGGATTTTCAGGCCGAAAGGCGAGACGAACGCTCTTGAGCGGACGACCTTTTTGTCCCTGACCTCGGGTCGGTTGTGTAGGGGCTGCGCGGACTGCGCTGCAAAGTTGAACATCAAGGGCTGCTTCAGACGGTCCGCTACAGGGGCATAGGTCGAATGAAAATCGAACGGCTTTTTACTCAATCCGGTCAAGACGCTTACGCGAGCATCGAGTTCAAATCTGCGACTTCCGAAATTCGCAATCCTGACGGCACGATCGTCTTCAAGCTCGACAATTGTGAAATCCCGTCCAAGTGGAGTCAGGTTGCGAGCGACGTGATCGCACAGAAATACTTCCGCAAGGCGGGCGTTCCTTCGGCTCTCAAGCGCGTCAAGGAAAAGGGCGTGCCTGAATTTCTCTGGCGTTCGGTGCCTGCCGATGGCGCCGAGATGGGCGGCGAAACCTCTGCCAAGCAGGTGTTCGACCGTCTCGCAGGAGCGTGGGCCTATTGGGGCTGGAAGGGTGGCTATTTCACCACCGAGGAAGACGCGCGCGCCTATTTCGACGAAATGCGCTATATGCTCGCGACGCAGCGCGCCGCGCCGAACTCGCCGCAGTGGTTCAACACGGGTCTGCATTGGGCTTACGGCATCGACGGCCCTGCGCAAGGGCACCACTATGTGGACCACGAAACGGGCGTTCTGACCAAATCCAAGTCCTCGTATGAACACCCCCAGCCGCATGCCTGCTTCATCCAGTCCGTTGCCGATGACCTCGTGAACGAAGGCGGCATCATGGACCTGTGGGTCCGCGAAGCGCGTCTCTTCAAATACGGCTCGGGCACGGGCACCAACTTCTCGTCGCTGCGCGGCGAGGGCGAAAAGCTTTCGGGTGGCGGTAAATCGTCGGGCCTTATGGGGTTCCTCAAGATCGGTGACCGTGCAGCGGGCGCGATCAAGTCGGGCGGCACCACGCGCCGCGCGGCCAAGATGGTTATCGTCGATGCGGATCACCCCGATATCGAGGAATTCATCAACTGGAAGGTCATCGAAGAGCAAAAGGTCGCTTCGATCGTGGCCGGCTCCAAGATGCACGAGCAGAAGCTCAACGGTATTTTTGCCGCGATCAAGGCTTGGGACGGCGCAGAGGCCGATGCTTATGACCCCAAGGTGAACGAGGGTCTGAAAACCGCGATCCGCGAAGCCAAAAAGGTTGCGATCCCCGAGACCTATATCAAGCGCGTGCTCGACTATGCCAAGCAGGGTCACACGAGCATCGAATTCCCGACCTACAACACCGATTGGGACAGCGAAGCCTATTCGAGCGTGTCGGGCCAGAACTCGAACAACTCGATCCGTGTTACCGATGGCTTCCTCAAAGCGGTGCGCGAGGATGCGGACTGGAACCTCATCAACCGCAAGGACGGCACCGTCGCCAAGACCATCAAGGCGCGCGATCTGTGGGATCAGGTCGGCCACGCCGCTTGGGCCTGTGCCGATCCGGGCATCCAGTTCCACGACACCGTCAATGCATGGCACACCTGCCCCGAAGACGGCTCGATCCGTGGCTCCAACCCGTGCTCGGAATATATGTTCCTTGACGATACGGCTTGTAACCTCGCTTCGATGAACCTGTTGACCTTCTACAAGGACGGTCAGTTCCAGGTCGAAGAATACATGCATGCCACGCGCCTTTGGACCGTGACGCTGGAAATCTCGGTGATGATGGCGCAGTTCCCCTCCAAGGAAATCGCGCAGCTTTCCTATGACTTCCGCACCCTCGGTCTTGGCTATGCCAACATCGGCGGTTTGCTGATGAACATGGGCTTCGGCTATGACAGCGACGAAGGCCGCGCACTTGGTGGGGCTTTGACTGCGATCATGACGGGCGTGTCCTATGCGACTTCGGCCGAGATGGCGGGCGAACTCGGTGCCTTCTCGGGCTATGCCCGCAACAAAGAGCACATGCTCCGCGTCATTCGCAACCACCGCAACGCCGCCTATGGCAACTCGGACGGTTACGAGGCGCTCGAAGTCAAGCCCGTGCCGCTCGATCACGCAAATTGCCCCGACCAGCGTCTTGTCGCTCTGGCGAAAACCGCTTGGGACGAAGCGCTCGCCCTTGGGGAAAAGCACGGCTACCGCAATGCTCAGGTGTCGGTGATCGCCCCGACGGGCACCATCGGTCTTGTGATGGATTGTGACACCACAGGCATCGAACCCGATTTCGCACTCGTCAAGTTCAAGAAACTTGCGGGCGGCGGTTACTTCAAGATCATCAACCAGTCGGTGCCTGCCGCCTTGACCAAGCTTGGCTATAGCCCCGCTCAGGTCGAAGAGATTGTGGCCTATGCGGTCGGTCATGGCTCGCTCGGTCAGGCTCCCGGCATCAACCACACCTCGCTCATCGGCAACGGCTTCGGTCCGGCGGAAATCAAAAAGGTCGAGTCCGCGCTCAAGTCCGCCTTCGATATCCGCTTCGTCTTCAATCAATGGACGCTCGGCGAGGATTTCTGCAAGAACACGCTCGGCATTCCCGCTGCGAAACTTGTCGACCCGAGCTTCGATCTTCTGCGTCACCTCGGCTATTCCAAGGCCGAAATCGACGCCGCCAACGACCATGTTTGCGGCACGATGACGCTCGAAGGGGCGCCGCACCTCAAGGACGAGCATCTGAATGTCTTCGACTGCGCCAACCCCTGTGGCAAGAAGGGCAAGCGCTTCCTCTCGGTCAACAGCCATATCACCATGATGGCCGCGGCCCAGTCCTTTATCTCGGGTGCGATTTCCAAGACGATCAACATGCCCAATGATGCGACAATCGAGGATTGCCAAAAGGCCTATGAACTGAGCTGGTCGCTCGGGATCAAGGCGAATGCGCTCTACCGCGACGGCTCCAAGCTGTCCCAGCCTCTTGCTGCCGCTCTGGTCGAGGATGACGACGAAGCCGCCGAAGTGCTCGCCACGGGCAACCCGCAGGAAAAGGCCGCCGTGCTTGCCGAGAAGGTGATCGAAAAGATCGTCATCAAGGAAGCCGTGCGTTCGCACCGCGAAAAGATGCCCGAGCGCCGCAAAGGCTATACTCAAAAGGCGGTCGTCGGTGGTCACAAGGTCTATCTTCGCACGGGTGAATACGGCGATGGCCGTCTGGGCGAGATCTTCCTTGATATGCACAAGGAAGGCGCAGGCTTTCGCGCAATGATGAACAACTTCGCCATCGCGGTGTCGGTCGGTCTTCAGTATGGCGTGCCGCTTGAGGAGTTCGTCGATGCCTTTACCTTCACTAAGTTCGAACCCGCGGGCATGGTGCAGGGCAACGACTCGATCAAACAAGCAACGTCGATCCTCGACTACATCTTCCGCGAATTGGCCGTGTCTTACCTTGACCGCACCGATCTTGCGCATGTGAAGCCGTCGGGCGCGTCTTTCGACGACCTGCACAAAGAGGATCAGGCAACCAACGTCGCCCAGCCGAGCGAGAGCGCCGCGACCAAGTCGCTCGAAGTGCTCAAGCAGATCTCTTCGACGGGCTATCTGCGCAAGCGTCTGCCCCAAGAGCTGATGGTGCTTCAGGGCGGAGCAGGGGGCAGCGTTGCCTTCGGATCGGCGGCAACGGCCGAGGTGATCGAAACCGTTGTGCCCACGACGGCCGTCTCGCAAATGGCCTCGACCGCAGTCGCCAGCGGCACGGTCAGCCTCTCGGCCCGCGACAAGGCCAAGATGCAGGGCTATGAGGGTGATCCTTGCGGGGAATGCGGCAACTACACGCTCGTGCGCAACGGCACCTGCATGAAGTGCAACACCTGCGGCGGCACGAGCGGTTGCAGCTGATGAAATTCAGGGGCGGATGCGTTCGCCCCCGACGCGGATCGGGATACAGGCAATAAACCACCGGGCGGTAAAAAATCCACCCGATCCGTGACACTGGGGGGCCGATTGGCCCCCCTTTTTCTTTGCCTAGATGGACAGGCTGGCAAGCCAGTCGCGGTGCGATCTTGCCTGTCTTGCGGCGTCTTTCGCTTGCCGCGTCAGGTGATCCACCGTTTGCCGCGCAAAGTCCCTCAGCTTGGGGTCGGCGGCCATCGCTTTGCGGGCGACCTCTTGCGACAGAAGGCCAAGCCCGTCGAGAACGGGATAATGGAGCAATTCCTCCACATGGGGTAACCCATCGAGATCATTGCGGAAATCGCTGGCCTTGGGCATTTGCTTTTGCCAATGGGCGACCCTCTCGCGGGTCTGCGGCTGGATAAAGGTCGTCGCCACATCGCGCCAGAACGGGCTATCGTCGCGCTCGCTTACATAGTGCAAGTTGATGAAATCGCGGAAATCGTCGACCTGTCCCGCTATCGCCGCGTTATAGCGCTCTTGTCCCTTGGAGTCGGGCGTGCCGAGCGTCGCCAGATGACGCTTGATGAACAAAAGGAGCGATACGATCGTCCCGTGGATCGACGTCGCCTCGAGCGGTTCCAGAAAGCTGGAGGCCAGCCCGAGGGCGAGGACATTGCCCTTCCACACCTCGGAGAGGCGGCCTGCGTTGATCTTGATGTCGTTGCGCGGCTCGATGGGATGGCCGAGCGCGGTCTCGATCTCGGCCTGCGCCTGATCGGGGGTGACATGGCGGTCGGAATAGACATAGCCGCAGCCGATCCGCCCTTGGGTCGGGATCTGCCACATCCAGCCCGACTTTTGCGCCCAAGCGAGCGTATAGGCGGGAAGTTCCTCGCCCTCTTTGAGGTCGAGCCAGAAGGGCATCGCACGATTGACGGGGAGCACGTCACCATAACCGACCCAACTCGCGCCCATAGCGCCGGCGATGAGCGAGCGGCGAAATCCGGTGCAGTCGATAAAGAAATCCGCCGAGAATGTCTGACCGTTATCAAGCCGTAGCGCCGTAATATCGCCCGTTTGCGCGTCCCGCTCGGCGCTCTCGACCAAGGCGTCGAGGGTTTCGATCCCCTCGGCCTTGCTCCGTAGATAGGCGCCCACCTTGGCCTGATCGAAGTGATAGGCGTGGTGAAAGCGGCTGATCGGCACATCGCGGCCCCCCGCCTGTGCAACGGGTGCTTTGCCGCCCGCCATCAGTGCCGCAAAGACATGGGGTTCGGTCACCGAGCGGCCTGCCGCCACGCAAAAGGTGTCGATCCAGGCGCCGCCGTTCGGCACGCGGTCTGCCAGTGCATAGGCATCGTCAATCGGCCCGTCATAGGAATGACCCAAGCGCCGCCAGTCACGGTGCCTGATGCCAAATTTGATCGTGGCATCGGTATTGGCAAGGAAATCGCGCTCGTCGAACCCGAGCGCCTGAAGCACGCCGCCGAAAATCGAGGTGGTGCCTTCTCCAACCCCGATGGTCGGGATCTTGGAGCTTTCGATCAAGGTCAGCCGAAGCGCGCGCCCAAGGCGTTTCGCTTCGGCCTGCAAAAGATGCGCAGACAGCCAACCCGCCGTGCCTCCACCGACGATGGCAATGTGCAAGGGGGGCTGGCCGTCTGCTGCGGTCATCTTAGGCTACCTTTTTCTTTGCGCCCCCCGAAATCCATTCGGGAAGCCATGCGCCGTGCGCTTCGATCAATTCGTCCACCATCTCCCAGATTTGGTCGAGGTCAAGCTCTGCACCCGTATGGGGGTCCATCATGGCGGCGTGATAGATGTGCTCGCGGTTCTCGGTGAGGAGCGCCTTGACGGTGAGTTCCTGCACGTTGATGTTCGAACGCATGATCGCGGCAAGCTGCGGCGGAAGGTTCTCGACGCGGGTTGGCTGGATGCCGTTGCGGTCCACAAGGCACGCCACTTCGACGGCGCAGCCTTCGGGCAGGGCGGGGATATAGCCCTTGTTCGCAACGTTGCCGTAAATCACGCTCGGCGTTCCGGTCCAGACCGAGTTGATGATCTCGGAGGCATATTCGACCGAGTTCGGCACTTCGATGCTGTCCGAGGTCTTGTATTCCTCGAGCTGGTCTTTCCAGCGCGCGATCTGCTCGACACAGCGCTTGGGGTATTCGTCCAGCGGAATGCCGAAACGCTCGATGATGTCGTCGCGGCCGCGCTTGATGAACCACGGCACATATTCGGCAAAGTGCTCGGAGCTTTCCGTTGCAAAGTAGCCGACGCGCTTCATCATCTCGTAGCGCACCTTGTTCGGGCAGCGCGGGTTCCAGCTGCTTTCGGGGCGCGGATAGATGCCTTCGGCATAGCCTTTGTGCAGCGCGGGATAAAGATCGCGATAGCTGCCGTCTTCCATGATTTCCTCGAACTTGAGGAAATAGGCGACGTGGTTGATACCCGCCGAGAGATAGCGGATCTTGCTGTCGGGGATCTGCAAATCGCTGGCAAGCTCGTGGGCGGTGTGCTGGACCGAATGGCAAAGGCCGACCTGCTTGATATGCGGATATTTCGCCGCAATCGCCCAAGTGTTGATCGCCATCGGGTTCACATATTGAAGCATAAGCGCATCGGGGCACACATCGGTCATATCTTCACAGATCGACCAGAGGTGCGGCACGGTGCGAAGCCCGCGCATGATGCCGCCGATCCCGAGTGTGTCGGCAATGGTCTGGCGCAGGCCGAACTTTTTCGGCACTTCAAAATCGGTGACGGTGCATGGCTCGTAGCCGCCGATCTGGAAGGCGACGACGACGAAGTCGGCATCCGTCAATGCCTCGCGCTGGTTGGTGTGGAGCGAGTGTGTCGCGCCCGCGCCGATCGAAGAGACCAGCTTTTCAAAAACGATCTCGCTTTCCTTGAGGCGCTGTTCGTTGATGTCCATCAAAGCGACATGCGAATTGGCCAGAGCGGGACGCTGCAGCACGTCGCCGATAATGTTCTTCATAAAAACCGTGGATCCGGCGCCGATAAAAGCGATTTTTGGATGTGCACGCATGGATGTTTCCTTCTAAATGCACCGCCCCGTCAGGCGGCAGTCACGTTGAACGCCGCGTTGACAAGACGCTGCGTGTATTCGGTTTGAGGGGTTTCGAGGACCTGAGCGGTGGGACCCGCTTCCACGACATTGCCATGCTGCATCACGATGACGTTGTGACAGAGCGCTTTGACGACTTTGAGGTCGTGGCTGATGAACATGTAAGTGAGATCGTGTTTTTCGCGAAGGTCACGAAGGAGGTCGATGATCTGTGCCTGAATGGACAGATCGAGTGCCGAGGTCGGCTCGTCGAGGAGAATGAACTCGGGCTTGAGAACGATCGCGCGGGCGATGGCAAGACGCTGGCGCTGACCACCCGAAAACTCGTGCGGGAAGCGCTGCATCGCGTCGCGCGGCATCTGCACATCCTCGAGCGCCTTGGCCACCATCTCTTCGCGCTCGGCGGCATTCGCGCCGATCCCGTTGACGATGAGACCTTCCTCGATGATCTGCCGAATGATCATGCGCGGATTGAGCGAGGAGAAGGGGTCCTGAAAGACGACCTGCATCCGCGTGCGCATCGGGCGGAGTTCTTTGCGGCTCAGGGTGCTGATGTCCTTGCCGTCAAAGAGGATTTTCCCGCCGTTCGCGTCCTGAAGACGGATCATCGACATGCCGAGCGTGGTCTTGCCTGAACCGGACTCGCCCACGATCCCGAGCGTCTCGCCTTTGCGGAGCGTGACGTCGAGATTGTTGACGGCCACGAGGTCGGTCTTTTTGCGGCTGAAGATCCCGCCATAGGCCAGCGTAAAGGCCACCCGCATATCCTTGGCTTCCATCAGCACGGGCGCATCGGGATCAAGAGGTCCGGGACGCCCCTTTGGCTCGCTTGCCAGAAGGTGCTTGGTATAGGGGTGCTGCGGGTTCGAGAACACGTCTCGGGTCGCGCCGCGCTCCACCACTTCGCCATAGCGCATCACCACCACATCGTCCGAGGTCTTTTCCACCACGGTCAGATCGTGGGTGATCAGGATCACCGCCATGTTGTGGCTTTTCTGGAGGTCTTTGAGCAGCGTCAGGATTTCCGCCTGCACCGTCACATCGAGCGCGGTCGTCGGCTCGTCCGCAATCAGAAGGTCGGGTTTGTTGGCAAGAGCCATCGCGATCATCACGCGCTGACGCTGACCGCCCGACATCTCGTGCGGATATTGGCCAAGCCGCGCCTCGGGGTTGGGAAGCTGCACCTCCTTGAAGAGACGGAGCACCTCGGCCTGCGCGTCCTTTTTGGGCATCGGGCGGTGGATCTGGATGATCTCGGCCACCTGATCGCCCACGGTATAGATCGGGTTGAGCGAGGTCAGCGGTTCCTGAAAGATCATCGAAATCCGGTTGCCGCGGATTTTCTGCATCTGAAGCTCGGAAAAACTCGAGATGTCCTCTCCGTCGAACCAGATTTTGCTGTCCCGACCAACGCGGGCGTTCTCGGCCAGCATCGACATGATCGCACGCGCGGTGACGGATTTACCCGAACCGGATTCGCCCACGACCGCCAAAGTTTTGCCGCGCGCGACCTCGTAGGACACACCGCGCACCGCGTTGACCGTGCCTGTGACCGTCTTGAAGTCGACGACGACGTTTTCGATTTTGAGCAAGGGATCAGTCATTGGAATAGGGGTCCATTGCGTCGCGCAGACCATCGCCAAAGGCGTTGAAGGCCAACACGGAAATTACGATCATACCGACAGGCGCCATGAGCCAAGGGGCGGCGGCAAAAGACTGGAAGTCGCGCACCTGATTGAGCATGGAACCCCAGCTCACCATCGGAGCCTGAACCCCGACACCTAGGAACGATAGGAAGCTTTCCAGAAGGATCACTTCGGGGAGCTGATAGGTCGCCCAGACGATGATATGCGACGAGGTGTTCGGCACGATATGACGGGCGATGATGCGATTGTCCGACGCGCCGACAGCCACCGCCGAGCGCACATATTCCATCGAGCGGATCGAGATCACCTTGCCGCGTAGCTCGCGGCTGAGGTCCGCCCAGCGGAGCAGAACGAGGATCGCCGCGAACATGATGAAGATACTCATCGGCTCTGCGCGGCGCGGCAGAATCGCCACAAGCGCAAGATAGAGCGGAAGATCGGGGAAGGATTTGACGAATTCCACGATCCTTTGGACGATCATATCGAAACGCCCGCCGAAATACCCCGAAGCCACGCCGACGATCGTGCCGATGAAACAGGCGGCAACCATCACCAGAAACCCCATGAGGAGGGTGATGCGTGTCCCGAGGATCATCCGCGAGAGCACGTCACGACCAAGCGAGTCCGTCCCGAGGAAGTGCACGAAACTTCCGTCCGTGGTTCCGATCAGGCGGGTTTCGAAGGTCATCCCGAGAAAGGTCCAAGGATCGCCTTTGACGAAGAGAGCCAACGGATGCACCTGTGCCTCGTCGGGCACAAAGGTGATCTCGAAGGTGTTCATATCCATCTCTTCGGTAAAGCCCATGACATAGGGGCGGGTCAGGCCGCCTTCGGGCGCAAAGAAGCGGATGGTTTGCGGCGGCGAATAGATCGCCGTGCGGTCCTTGGTTTCGGGGCCATAGGGGGCGATGAACCCTGAAAAGACCGCCGTGATGATGATGAAGAGGCAGCCGATCAGGCCCACCATCCCGTATTTGTTGCGCATGAAGCGGCGGCGCACGAGTTGCCAATACGAGAGGTTCGCGCCTGCGCTGACAGCTTCTGCATTGAGGTTTATATCGGTCATTGCATCAGGTCCGGGTCAGAGTGGCGCGACGCACGCGCGGATCGAGAAGGGCAAGCATGAGGTCGGCAAAGATATTCCCGAGGACGAGAAGGATCGCGACCATCATGAAAATCGCCGAGACGACATACATATCGCGGTCTCCAACGGCGCCGAGGATGAGCGGGCCGACCGTCGGAATGCCGAGCACGATGGCAATCTCGATTTCGCCCTTGATCATGTAATCGAAGCGGGTGCCGAGGTTCATGATCACGGGGTGGAGCGCATTGGGAACGGCGTGCTTGAAGAGAACCTTGCCGCGCGAGAGCCCCTTGGCACGTGCTGTCTCGATATATTGCATGTTCATCACATCGAGCAGGTTGCCGCGCATCATGCGGGTCGTATAGGCCTGACCGGCCCAGACCGACACAAGAAGCACCGGCCAGACGTGCTTGAGGAAGTCCCAGAACTTATCGAGCGTCCATCCGTCCTGAAGGATGTATTGCGGCGAGTTCACGGCGCCGATGTAGGGCGAGTGCCAGACAATGGCGAGGAAATAGAGGATCACGAGGCTGATCACGAATTTGGGGATCACAATGCCGAGGAAGGCAATCAGCGTCGCGAGGTTATCACCCAGCTTGTATTGGTTGGTGGCGGCATAGATGCCGAGGAGCACGCCCATCACCTGACCGATCACAAGCGTCAAAACAGCAAGGATCAAGGTGCGGGGAAGGCGCGTGCCGATCACTTCGGTGACGGGGCGGTTCTGTTCGAACGACATCCCGAAATCACCTGCGGTGACAATGTTCTTGAGCCAGTCGAGATACTGGATGGCCACAGGCTGATCCAGCCCGAGACGTTCACGCATCGCAGTCGCCTGCGGCAGAAGCTCGTCATAGGATTTGCCCGTCTGGGCCGAGGTGTTCGCGATCCAGGTGTCCACATAATCACCCGGAACGGCTTGGATAATGGCAAAGGACACGATCGAGATGCCAAGCAGGAGTGGTATCGCGACGATGATCCGTTTGAAGAAGAAAATCACAAAGTCCATTGGTCGTCCCCGAGGGCACATCGGCCCGGTCTGGTAAAGTCCCGCCCCGATGTGATTGGCCATCGGAGCGGGTGTCGAGCGAAGCTATAGCTTAGTATTCAGCTACAGTTCCGGGGAGGAGCTCTTCGATTTGCTGGTCGGCAGGCACCCAGAGGCGCTCGCGGATGACAGCATCCTCGGCCCATTCATACATGAACACGGGGGTGCCCGGGTGGGCGTTCTTGATCCGCTTGTTGACCAGAAGCGCGGCAGGAACCTGAACCAGACCGATGTTGTAAAGGTTGTCGGTCAGGATCGCCTGCATCTTGCTTGCGGTTGCGGCCTGAGCGGCAGCATCGTCGGTCGAGTTGAACTCGGTCACGAGGCTGGCCAGTTCACCTTCGAACGGCAGAAGGTCACGACCTTCGGCACCGGTGAGGTGGAACGCAGGGCAGATGTCCGAAACAGGCAGGTTGCCACAGGCTTCACGGGTCGGAAGCACGAAGTTGGCGCGCTGCAGGATTGCGGAGAAGTCACCCGAGTTGCGCATCGGATCGAAGCTGGTTTCGTCGATCGACTTGGGCAGCACGCGGATACCGACCTCGGCAAGCTGCGAGGTGATCGCATCGACCTGCTTGCGGTCTTCGTTACGCTGCGACTTGTAGGTCACGTCGATGACAAGATCTTCGCCGGTTCCGGGAAGGTTCAGGATGCCGTTTCCGTCGGTGTCGGTGAGACCGAGACCCGCCAGAAGCGCCTTTGCACCATCTACGTTGTAGGGGGTGAAGTTGGTCGCATCCGCGTCATAATAGGGCGAACCGGTGGGATATCCGCCCATATAGGCATAGGCGAACGGTCCACGGGCAAGAGCCTGACCAACCGCGTCACGGTCGATTGCATGGCTGACGGCTTTACGGAAGTCCAGCTCGCGGAAGAGACCGCGGAGTTCCTTGTCGTAATCGGACTCGGCCATGTTCTGTGCAAAGTTCAGCTCGATGCGCCAAGCAAGGGTGCGCGGGCCGAATTTCGCGGAAACAGGAGCAGCAGGGTCCTGGCTCTGCTTGAGCGCTTCGACAAAGTTGCCGGGGTTCTCCATGTTCGACCAGTCGCCTGTGCCGGCCACGGCCTGCGTCGTGCGGTCGTCCCAAGTGGTGAGCTTGAAGTGCATCTCGTTGATGTAGGGAAGCTGGTTCCCTGCTTCGTCAACCTTCCAGTAGTAGGGGTTGCGACGCATGATCACGATTTCGTCGGGACGATGCTCGACGGGCACCCAAGCGCCGAGAACCGGAACAGGCACTTTGTCGGACGGCAGGGCGTTTAGATAGTCGTCATAGGACTTGGACGGGTCATACTTGGGGTGGCTGGCCTTGAGAACATGGCTCGGGCCGGGGCAGCCTTGGATATAGGCAAGACCTTCGAGAATGGTGTTCGACTGTGCGGTCGGGAACACGAACTTGAAGGTATAGGCGTCGATTACTTCAAGCTTGGCACCGCCGCCGAAGGAGTTGGCAGAGATACGGGACGCGATGTTTTCGTCCTGAACGTTGTCGTCATACCAGAAGGCGATGTCTTCGGTGTCGAACGCATCACCGTCGGACCACTTGATGCCCTCGACGAGGTGCATGGTCAGCTCGGTCATATCGGCGTTCCATTCCCAGCTCTTGGCAAGGTTCGGAAGCGGACCCGATTGGTCTTCGCCTTTGATCTGCCAACGCGGACCCTGACGGACGAGACATTCCTGAATGGCGAGGTTGATACCACCCCAGCCCTGATGCTGGCCGGCAAGCCAGTTGAAGCCTTCGGGACGGCCGCCGATCACGTGACGGAAGACGCCGCCATAAACGCCGACGCCGTCCGACATCGCAGCGGTCTTGAAGACCAGCGGCTCTGCGGGAAGACGCTCTTCGACGGGGGGCAGCTTGCCAGCCGCGACCAGCTCGTCAAGGAACGGCGCCTGCGCATAGCTGTCGAGCTTGCGATAGTCGTAAATGTCGTCGCGCCCGATCAATTCGTATTCGAGACCGGAAAGCGAGGTTTCGGCGGGCATCGGATCAGCATTCGCGACCGAAGCGCCCAGTGCGGCAGCGCACACACCGGTGAGCAACCATCCGGAAAGTTTGAAAGTATGTGTCACAGATTTTTCCTCCCTAATGACGTGCTCAACTTGACGCGGCGCGAATTCCCTGACTTCCTGAAACGGACTGATGTTTTCCGGAAATCGTATTATCCATGGAAATACATCTTGATAGGTTGGTTGAGGTTCGGGAGGTAAGTGCATGGTAAAGCGTGAAAAACTTGATATTTCGGATGTTGTCCCATTTTCCGAACAAGTCGACAAAACGCGGGTGCCTCAGGCGAATGACTACCTGATCGAGCGCCACACCCCCTCTCTTTTCGACACGCCTTACCACCATCACACCTCGGTCGAGATCAATTTTCTTCAGGGCTGCGCGATGGATTACTCCTTCTCGGGCGAGGAAATCGCGCTGAAATCCGAGCGACTCACCCTCTTTTGGGGGGCTGCGCCGCACAAGGTCGCGAACGTTTACGGCACGGGAAAAATCACCAACATCTATCTCTCTCTGGGCCAGTTCATCCGCTGGGGGCTTCCGACCGAAATGGTCGAACCGATTCTGTCGGGCGCGGTTCTTGGGGCGAAATCCCTGGGGGCGAGCGATGTCGCCTTTTTCGATCGCCTGATCGCGGAAAAAGGCCAGAAGTCCGCGCAATGGCGGCGCATGCATCTTGATGAAATCGAGAATCGGCTCCGCCGTATGGCGCTCGAAGGGTGGGAGGTGCTCAGGGAGCCCAAGATCGTGACGCTCCAACAGGAGATCACCGCTCAGGCGATGCTCCATGTCGAAGCCATGCTCAAATTCATCGCCGACAACTTCACGATCCCGATCAACGTGTCGGACATCGCAGAAGCGGCGAACCTCTCGACGGGGCGCGCGGGGCATCTGTTCAAGCTTGTGATGGGCCTGAGTATCAAGCAGCATCTACAACGGGCGCGTCTCTCTCATGCGCGCATGCTTCTGTCGGAAACCTCGCACAAGATCGCGGCGGTCGGGCTTGATAGCGGCTTTCCCTCGCTTTCGGCTTTTTACGAGGCATTCACCAAGGCAAACGGTATGTCGCCCGCGAAATATCGGGAAACCGCGCGACGCGGCAGCCCCTTTGTGGGCGAGCACAGCGATGTGTGATCCTAACCTATGTGAGAGTTGAAACTAGAATTTTCCCTCTAGACAAGAATTTTCCGAAATGGTTTCTTGCGACCCAAACCTGAGATGCGCTGTCGTGCGCGTTTTTGGCCGAGGATTATGAGGGGATCGTCAACAATCATCTGAAAGAAAAGCCTTTGTTAGCGCATTGGTTTTATTCCGTTTTGTTGCCGTAAACTTTTGCCAGTTTCGTCTCTTTCGGTTGAGAGAGCAAAGATGAGCGGTCGACACCGACTTGCTCTGGTGCGCCGATTTCAGTCCCATCCACTTTGAGATCGGCGCACCGCCTTAGAGCGCTTGCATTCCGCGAGCGGGTTGTGAAAGGTCTCTCTCGACACACCGGCCCGATATTCGGGCCGACCGCGTGATCTGCGGCCAAGAGGGAACGAGACATGACGCATTTATGGGTTCGCGCCGAACAGCGCGCAAACGAAGAACGGGTGGGATTGACCCCCGAAGGCGTGCGCGCATTGATCGACAAGGGGCTGCGCGTCACCGTCGAAGACTCGAGCGTTCGTGCCATCGCGATCGACGGTTACCGCGAAGCAGGCGCCGAAATCGCCGAAGAGAACAGCTGGCCCGAAGCGCCGCGCGATGCCATCGTCTTCGGTCTCAAGGAACTCCCCGAGGACGGCACGCCCTTGGGGCATCGCCACATCATGTTTGGCCACGCCTACAAAGGCCAGCCCGCAGGCCAAGAGCTCTTGAAACGGTTCAAGGCGGGCGGCGGCACGCTCTACGATCTCGAGTATCTTATTGCCGAGAACGGTCGCCGCGTCGCAGCCTTTGGGTATTGGGCAGGATTTGCGGGGGCTGCGGTTTCGGTCAAGACATGGCTTGCACAGGCGCATGGGGCGCTTTGCGGTCCTGTCGGGGTCTATGCGGGGCGCGATGCTCTGGTCGATGAACTCAAGTCCGAACTTGCCGCCGTTTCAGGGCGTCCCGATGTGATCGTGATCGGCGCTTTGGGCCGCGTGGGGACGGGCGCAAGCGATCTGTGCACGGAACTCGGTCTTGGCGTCACCAAATGGGATATGGCCGAAACCGCGTCCGGCGGTCCATTCCCCGAAGTGCTCGAACACGAGATCTTCCTCAATTGCATTCTTGCGAACGAAGGCTGTCCTGTTTTTGTGCCTGCATCCGCCAAGACCGCCGCGCGCCGTCTTTCGGTGATCGGGGATATTGCCTGTGATCCGACTTCGGACTTTTCGCCGATCAAGGTCTATGACCGCACGACGAGCTGGGCCGCACCCGCGCTTCGCGTTGCAAGCGATCCTGTGCTGGATGTGACCGCCATCGACAATCTGCCGTCGATGCTGCCGGTTGAAAGCTCGATCGACTATGCGGGCCAACTTTTGCCGTCGCTCCTGACGCTTACCGACATCGACGCGGGTGTCTGGGCGCGGGCGAAAGCCTTTTTCGATACACACAGCGCCCGCGTCTAAGACGGGCCGACATAGGGAGAGAAACATGACGATCCATTGGTGCGGAACGGGACTTTCCGCAGTGCCCGGCCTCCGCCGTCTTTTGTCGCGGGGGCATCCCGTCAAGGTCTGGAACCGCACGGTCGAAAAGGCCAGGGAAGAGGTCGGCGACCTGACGGACAACATCGCGGCCTTTGATATGGCGGCTCTCGGGGCCGAGGTTGCGGCGGGGGATGTCGTGATCTCCATGCTGCCTGCCGATATGCATGTCCCCTTGGCCAAACTTTGCCTTGCCGCGGATGCGCATTTCGTCACATCGAGCTATATCGCCCCCGAAATGCGCGCCCTGCATGACGCGGCGGCGGCCAAGGGGCTTTGCTTTGTCAACGAAGTCGGTCTTGATCCGGGGATCGACCATCTCATGGCGCATCAGCTAGTGGCCGAGTATCGCGCAAGCGAGGCCTGTGACGCGGACAATGCGCTTTCGTTCATTTCCTATTGTGGCGGCGTTCCCAAGATCCCGAACGCTTTCAAATACAAATTCAGCTGGTCGCCTTACGGCGTGCTCAAGGCGCTCAGCTCGCCCTCGAAATCGCTCAAGGATTTTGCCGAACTGAACGTGGCCCGTCCGTGGGATGCGATCAGCAGCTACGAGGCTCCCTTGCCGACACCCGAGTCGTTCGAGGTCTATCCGAACCGTGACTCGCTTCCCTTTATCAAGGACTATCGCTTTGATCCTGCTTGGAAAGTGCGGGACTTCGTTCGCGGGACGCTGCGCCTGAACGGCTGGTCCGAGGCATGGGCATCCGTGTTCCGCGAGATCGAAACGCTCAAAGGACCCGAGGGTGATGCCCGCATGCGAGAAATGTCGGCGCAGTTCTGGAAAGACAACGCCTATGACGAGGGCGAGCCCGACCGCGTGATCATGTGCGTTGCACTCAAAGCGGAAAAGGACGGCAAGACCCTCTGGCACAAGACCTATGTCATGGATGCTTGGGGCGATGAACGCGGCACGGCCATGGCGCGGCTGGTGTCGGTGCCTGTGTCGCTGGCCGTCGAAGCTGCGCTTGATGGCAAGCTCCCGCATGGGGTGAGCGCTGCGCCCCATGATCCTGCGCTTGTGGCCGATTGGCTTGGCGAGGTGGGCGGTCTGGCCCAGCACCTCGCGCTTGTCGATCACATCACGGGATGATCCGAAAGGCCGCGAGCCGCTCGTAATGAGGGAGCGCGGCCTCGACTGTTCGGGATTGCTCTGCCGAGAGGGGCGGATACTCGCCCTCGGGCGCGTGAAGATCGGTCGAGCGGTGGACCGCGTTATACCAATGCGAAGCCCAGACCCCGTCAAAGGGTTTGGGTCCCGCCTCCCATGTCAGCATGTCCTTGGTAAAAGGAATGCCGAGCGCCGCGCAGAGCTTGGTCAGAGCCGCTTCGGGCGCGCGGCGGATGTCTGCAGAATCGATCACGACGGGCGCATGGCCCAGATGATCCGCCACCTCTTCGAAAAGCTCGGTCTGCTGGGCAAAGCCGATATCGGTCAGCGAAAGCACGTCATGCTTGGCCGCAAAGCTTGCCACCACGCGGGCAGGGTGGCGGATAAGAAAGGCGTTCGTGACCTCTTTCATCCATCCCCGCGGCACACCGTCGATCATGTGCTGGCACATGTGCTTTTGATAGAAGATCGGCTCCGCACATGGGGCAAGAAGCGCCTCGGCCACCTTGTCCGCGTCACGCTCGCCGTTTGCGATCACCTCTTCGCGCATCGGGTGATCAAGCCCCGTTTTGTCGAGATATGCCGCATAAAACGGCTCGTCCCAGACCCTCGTGTCGCCGCGCGCGGCAAAGGCATACATCATCGCGGTCGAGAGGTTCCTTGGCCCCGACCACATGGCGATCCGCTTTGTCATGCGCCCACCAACGTGTGATAGAGTGCGCGGATACGAGCGGTGACAGGCCCGAGCGTCCCGTCCCCGATCCTGCGCCCGTCGATCGAGGCCACGGGCGTTTGTGCCCCAAACGAGCCTGTCAGGAACGCTTCGTCCGCGCCATAGGTATCGACCAGCGAAAAGTTCTTTTCAAAGACGGGAATGCCGTTGGCGCGGCACAGCTCGATCACCTTGCGCCGCGTGATCCCGTTCATGCAATAATCCCCCGTCGAGGTCCAAACCTCGCCTTTTCGCACGATAAAGAAGTTACAGGCGTTCGTGGTGTTCACGAACCCATGCACATCAAGCATCAGCGCCTCGTCCGCGCCCGCCTTTTCTGCGGCGATACAAGCAAGGATGCAGTTCAGCTTGGAGTGCGAGTTGAGCTTAGGGTCTTGGGTCATCGGCAAGCCGCGCAAATGCGGCACGGTGGCAAGTGTGATCGGGCGACCGATCGCGGGGCGCGAATGCTCCATGATGACCACGATCGTCGGACCCGAACGCGACAGGGCAGGGTGCTGGAAGGGTCTTACTTTGGTGCCGCGCGTGATCATGAGGCGCGCGTGCGTATCATGGGTCATTCCGTTTGCGGCGCGTGTCTCTTCCAGAGCGGCGACCACCGCGTCGCGGGTCATTCCGATGTCGAGATCGATGGCTTTGGCCGCTTCGAACAAGCGGTCCATATGCTCATCCAGAAAGGCCCATTTCCCATGATAGAGCCGCATCCCTTCCCATACCCCGTCCCCGAGCATGAAGCCGCTGTCATAGACCGAAACCGTGGCTTCGGCTTTGGGCTTCAGGGCGCCGTTCACCCAGATCAGGATGTTTTCATTGCGCGCGTCTTCTTCGGCTTGATGGGTAAAGGTATCGGTCTGCATGGCTCACCTCGAGAGGGGGGAAGGCGCGATCGCATGGGCGAGTGTTGCGCCTGTTTCATAGTAGAGGCTCTTGGCGCTCGCAAAGCGGTCCTCGTAACCCGCGATCGAGGCAAGCGGCAGCCCCGATTGGTCATTGCCGAGAAGCGCCCTTGCGCATTCGGCCCCAAAGACGGTTCCGGGACCGATCCCGCGTCCCGAGTAACCGATGCAGCAAAGCCCCTTGGGGCCAAGCTCCAGAATTTTCGGGATATAGTCCTTGCTCATGGTGATCCGGCCCTGCCACGCATGGTCGAACGACACCGGACCCAGATCGGGGAAGAGCCGCGCAAGGCTCTTTTGTGCCCAAACGTCATGCACACCGCCGACAGCGCTTTCGCGGTCGCACATACCGCCGAAAATCAGCCGCCCTGCGGCATCCAAGCGGAATGAACTCATCACGGTTGCAGTGTCCCAGCATCCTTCGCCGCCCGAAAGGACGGTCTCGCGCTGCGCCGCGCTCAGGGGCGCTGTGGCATATTGCGAGTAATGCACATGGGCCAGAGGCGGTTTGCTCTCGTCCCCCATCCAATCGTGATAGGCATTCGTCGCCAGTAGGAGCGCCTTGGCATAGACCGTGGCCTCCTTGGTTTCGATCCGCCAATTTGCACCGTCGTGGCGATAGGAGAACACGGGCGTCTGTTCGAAAATCTCGGCTCCGAGGCTTTGGGCGGCGCGGGCCAATCCGATGCAATAGGCAAGCGGCTGGATCGTGCCTGCCCTCGGATCGAACAAAGCGCCGTGAAACCCCGAAGCCCCCGTGCGGGCAGCGGTTTCCTCTTGCGACAAGAGAGCGAGGGGATAGCCCCGCGCGATCCCTTGGCGATGTCGGGTCTGGAGATCGGCAAGCCCTTTGGCGCTATGGGCGAGGTGAAGCGTGCCCTTGCGCACGGGCTCGCAGGCAATTGCGTATTTTTCGATGGTGCCGAAGACCCGATCCGGCGCGGCGGCAAGTGCACCGAGCAGATGGTTGCCTGCCTCGTGCCCCAAAGCCGCGATGATATCCTCGGGCGGGAGCCACAGCCCCGCATTGGCAAGCCCCACGTTGCGCCCCGATCCGCCAAAGCCGATCGTGGCACCCTCTAGGAGACAGACCGAGGCCCCGCGCTCGGCGGCAAAGAGCGCCGCAGAACAGCCCGTAAACCCGCCACCGACGATGGCAAGATCGACATGGCGATCCGTCATCAAGGGAGCGGTCTCGATCCGCTCTGCGCAGCTTGCCTGCCAAAGATTTCCGTTCGGGCGCTTGGACATAGCGCGCAGCCCCCCTCTGTCTCCACTCACGCAAGCGTTAACGGTTCTGCGGCGAAAGACAAGCCGCCGCCGTGGCGCGGCTCTTGCAAAGGGAGAAGACATAGGGGCAGGATGCAAGCAACAAGAGCAATCGGAGCCCGCCCCATGTTTCCCACCCTGATCGGAACCGTCGTTATTGCAGGTATTGTCGGCTATCTGTCGGAAAAGTCCGGCTTTACCCGCAACGGGATTCTCCAGTCGATCATCATTTGCGTGGGGGGCGCGTTCCTGTTCTATTTCGTGCGCGTGATGTTCAACGTCGGCTTTGGAAGCGCGGGTCTGAACGCGATTGCTTCATCAATCGGGGCGCTGATCATCGTGCCGACCCATTGGCGGGGCGGCCGCAAGTAATCTTACATCGAGAAGGATGTTCCGCATCCGCAAGACGAGCTTGCGTTGGGATTGTCGATGGCAAACCGCGCGCCGATCAGCTCTTCGGTAAAGTCGATGGTCGCTCCAGCGAGAAACGGAAGCGAAACGCTGTCGATCACGACCTTTTCGCCATGTCCCTCAAGCACAAGATCGTCATCCTTGGGCTCATCAAGCGCGATCTCGTATTGGAACCCCGAGCATCCTCCACCTTCGACCGCGATGCGAAGCGCCTTGCCTTCGGAGGCCGCGCCGATTTCGGTCAGGCGGGTAAAAGCGCGTTCGGTAACTGTCGGGGGAATCGTCAGCATTTTCAGGCCTATCGGTTGCAGCGTGCTTTGATTATATAAGAGGTAACAGGCAAACAACAAGACTGAGGCACAGCATGACAGCCCGCTATGCAACGCGCGCAGAAGACGCCCGTGGACGGCTTTTCCCCGAAGAAGAGAGCTTTTTCCGCTCGCCGTTCCAGCGTGACCGTGACCGCATCATCCACGCCAGTGCCTTTCGCCGTCTCAAGCACAAGACCCAAGTCTTTGTAGAGCACGAAGGCGATTATTTCCGAACGCGCCTGACCCATTCGATCGAGGTCGCGCAGGTCGCCCGCACCATCGCGGGGGCGCTCGATCTCGATCAGTCGTTGACCGAAGCGGTGGCGCTTGCCCATGATCTCGGGCACCCGCCGTTCGGACATACGGGCGAGGACGCTCTCGAAGAGTTGATGAGGCCCTATGGCGGCTTTGACCACAACGCGCAGGCCATCCGCATCGTCACCCATCTTGAACGGCACTATGCCGAATGGGACGGCTTGAACCTCACGTGGGAGACGCTTGAAGGCATCGCCAAGCACAACGGCCCTGTGACGGGCGATATTCCTTGGGCTTTGGCCGAATACAACAAGCGCCACGATCTGGAACTTGAAACCCACGCCAGCGCCGAGGCGCAAGTCGCCGCGCTCTCGGACGATATCGCCTATAACAACCACGACTTGCACGACGGGCTTCGGGCCGAGCTTTTCAGCACGGATGAACTCGCCGAGATGCCGATCCTTCACGACTGCTTTGCCGAGGTGGATCGCAAATACCCCGATCTCAACTATTACCGCCGCCGCCACGAGGCGCTGCGCCGCTTTTTCGGCATTCTGGTCGAGGATGTGATCAAGGTTTCGCGCCGCAATCTCGCCGATCTCGATCCGCGCTCGGTGGCCGATGTGCGTCACGCAGGGCGGATGATGATCCAGTTCAATCCCGACCTTTGGGAGGACTTGAAAGTCATCCGTAAGTTCCTGTTTTATCGGATGTATCGCGCCCCTTCGGTGGTGGAGATGCGCAAGCATGTGACCAGCGCGGTGCGCGATCTTTTCCCGCTTTTCATGGCGCACCCCGAGAACCTTCCCAAACAATGGCGCAAGGATGTTGCCGAAATTCGCAGCGAAGTGGAACTTGCACGGATCGTTTCGGATTATATCGCAGGGATGACGGATCGTTTCGCAATTCAGGAGCATGCGCGTCTCACCGGATCGGATATTATCGAAAGGACACGCGTTACAAATGGCGGTTGAAGCAGCAAGCGGCGCACTGCCGACGGTCATGGCCTTTGCCTTGGTGGGGGCCTTGGGCGTGGGGTCACAGTGGCTTGCTTGGCGCTTGAGGATGCCCGCCATCGTTCTGATGCTGGTTGCGGGGGTCCTGATCGGCCCTGTCACGGGCGTTCTTGATCCCGCAAGGGATATCGGGCCGCTTCTGTCGCCGATGATTTCGGTGGCTGTGGCCATCATCCTGTTCGAAGGCGGTCTGACGCTCAATTTCCATACGCTCAAGGATCGCGCCAAGGGCGTGCGGCGGCTGGTTTTTGTCGGTGCACCCTTGGGGTGGCTCTTTTCGACGCTTGCCCTGCATTACGGCGCGGGTCTCGGATGGGAGCCCGCAGCGGTGTTCGGTGGCATCATGATCGTCACGGGTCCGACGGTCATCGCGCCGCTCTTGCGTCAGGCGCGGCTGTCCAAACGTCCTGCAGCGCTGCTCCAATGGGAAGCCATCATCAATGACCCGATCGGGGCTTTGGCGGCGGTCTTTGCCTTTGAATATGTGGTGGTGCGGCATACGGCAGTCAGCCCATCGGGTGCCGTCTTCGAACTCGGTCTCGGAATCGCCATGGCGACGCTGCTCGGGCTTGCGGGTGGTTTCGGTCTCGTCCGCGCGTTCAAGGCGGGGCGCGTGCCCGAATACATGAAAGTCCCTGTCCTCTTCGCGATCCTGCTTTTGACCTTCGGGGTCTCGGATATGATGCTCCATGAAAGCGGGCTTCTGGCGGTGACGATCATGGGGATCGTGATCGCGAACTCCGAGCTTCCCTCCTACGAAGAGCTGCGGCGCTTCAAGGAACACGCGACGATCCTTCTTGTCTCGGGGGTTTTCATCCTTCTGGCGGCCAATCTCGATGTGGCGGCTTTGGGGGCGCTGGATTGGCGGGCTGCGGTCTTTGTGCTGGCCGTGATCCTGATCGCTCGTCCTGCGACGGTGTTTTTGTCGCTGATCGGGTCGGGCGTGCCCTTTCGCGAACAGCTTCTGGTGGCCTTCACAGGGCCGCGCGGTGTGGTTCTTGTCGCGGTTGCAGGTCTCTTCGGCGAGCGGTTGACAGAGCTTGGCATCGAGGGCGGCGCGCTCGTCGGCCCGCTTGCTTTTGTGCTGGTGGCCGTGACGGTGGTGCTCCACGGCTTTACCCTAGGTCCTGTGGCTCGCGCGCTTGGCCTTACGGGCGGCGAGCGTCCGGGGGTCATCCTTGTGGGCGGCTCCACATGGTCGGTGCGTTTCGCAGAGGCGCTCGCGAAAGCCGATGTTCCAGTGCTTATGACCGACCCCAATCACGGCCATCTGCGCGAGGCCCGCAGTGCGGGTATCTCGACGTTCAGCGGTGATCTTTTGTCGGAGGCGGCAGAGGACCGGATCGAGCTCGTGAGCTATGCCACGATCGTCGCGGCGACCGATAACGATGCCTACAATACCCTTGTGGCGACCGACCTTGCCCCCGAATTCGGGCGCGACAACGTCTATCAGGTCACGCGCAGCAAAGGGGAAAGTGCGCGCCACTCGCTCCCCTCGACGCTCGGTGGGCGCGGGTTCGCGGGCGGCGAGACCTTCAACGGCCTTGCCCGAAAGATCGCGGAAGGATGGGCCTTTCGGGTGACCCGCCTGACCAAAGAATACACCCTTCTCGATTGGCAAGAAGCGCGTCCTGGGGCGCTCGTGGTCGCAGTGGTTTCAGCCTCGGGCGCGATCCGGCTTGTTACATCCAGCGAAGGGCTCAAAGCAGGCGAGGGCGCATTCATCATTTCGATGCTTCCGCCCGACCTCGCCCAAGCGGTTGCCGAGGCCGACAAAGCAGCCAAGGAGCAAGACTGATCAGGTCGCCCCGAGGCGGCGTTGCGGCAAAAAGAGCGCGTAAATGCCATAGAGGATGCACACACCCGTCAGCAGGACGCCCAAGAGGGTGAGGGGATGCATCGGAATATAGTTTCCGAGATCTTCGACGGTCGGGACCACCTCGGCCGAGCGCGCCCGCGACAAAGCAGGGAAAAACGTCAACAGTAGCCCGAAGGACAGAAGCGTCGCATGCGCCCATTGATCGCGGATGCTGAAGGATTTCCCGAGATAGATGATCAGCGATCCGAAAAAGGTCATGATCAAGAAACTGTTCTGGGTCAGATTGCGTGCCTCGACTGTGTAGATCGTTTCGGCCTGAAAGTTACCGCTCTGGATCGAACCGAAGAGTTCGATCCCGAAGCTCGACACCATGAGAACCGCGACGCCGACGGTCATATGCGGCAGATCATTCTGATCTTCGTCCAGCGTTCGGATGAAGTAGAGCGCCAAAAGCCCGATACAGGGCACCACGAGGAAAATCTCGGCAGCGAAAACATCAACCGTCATATAGAGATAACTGTAAATCGCAAAAGAAAACGCGGTCATGATCGCGATGGCATAGGCCCCGATCTTGTAGACGCGATCACTACAGATCATCGCGGCCGATCCCAGAATGGTCAGCGAGAACCCCATTGCGCGAAAGAACTCATTGGAGGTCAGAATATGACCTCTCATGCCCGACAAAGGGCTGTTGGGGAGCAAGTGATGGTCGATTTCAAGCCCCAGTTTCAGATAGGCAAGCACGATGCCTGTTGCTCCGAAATAATGGGCCAAGGGCGCTCCAAGCGACCGAGCGACATAACAGACAAACGCAGCGTTCAGCAAAAAGACGCAGGTTGCAAGATCTTCGGGCAAATGCACGATGAGATTGACGCCGTTTTGCGCGTCTTGTGGGGAAATGAGCCGCGCGAAGATGCTGTAACCGTCCGTGTTGAGCTCGATCACTTGGACGAGGCCGACAAAAGCGGTCAAAACACCGATAAGCACCAGATTGCAAAGAGCGAATAATCTCATAATTACAGTAATCATCCGTGATCAAATAAAACGCAAGTACTACAAGCGTTGACCTTATCGTAGGTCGTGCTAAACCCGCGGCAACCTCCAGAAAGTCGAAATATGAACCTTTTCTCAGATATCCGCTCTTTCGTTGTAACCTGCCTTGATGCTTTGGTTGCCGATGGCGTGCTGCCCGCCGGTCTTGATTATGCGAACGTTGCCGTCGAACCGCCCCGCGATGCTCTGCACGGGGATATGGCGACCAACGCAGCGATGGTGCTTTCCAAACCTGCCGGCCTCAAGCCACGCGACATCGCAGAGGCGCTTGTCGGCAAGCTTGTGGGCGATGCACGGATCGAAACCGCCGAAGTGGCGGGACCGGGTTTCATCAACCTGCGTCTGTCGAACGCACTCTGGCACGAGGTAGTTTCCAAGGCTCTGACAGATGCCTCCTTTGGTCGCTCGACCCTTGGTAGCGGCACAAAGGTTAACATCGAGTTTGTATCGGCTAACCCCACGGGGCCGATGCATGTGGGCCATACGCGCGGCGCGGTGTTCGGTGACGCTCTGGCCAGCCTGCTGCAATACGCGGGTTATGACGTCACGCGGGAATATTACATCAACGATGGTGGCGCTCAGGTCGACGTACTGGCGCGCTCCGCTTATGAACGCTACCGCGAGGCGAACGGGCTGGAACCTGCCATTGCCGAAGGTCTCTATCCGGGCGATTATCTGATCCCCGTGGGCCAGATGCTCAAGGACAAGTTCGGCGAGAGCCTTCTTGATAAGCCCGAAAGCGAATGGCTCGAGACAGTTCGCGAGCTTTCGACATCTGCCATGATGGACATGATCCGCGAGGATCTTGCGCTTTTGGGCGTCAAAATGGATGTCTTTTCTTCGGAAAAGGCGCTCTATGGAACGGGTAAGATCGAAGGCGCGATCGAACAGTTGCGCGGCGATGGTCTCATCTACGAAGGCGTGCTCGAGCCGCCCAAGGGCAAAACGCCAGAAGATTGGGAGCCGCGCGAACAGACGCTCTTTAAATCGAGCGAGCATGGCGACGACGTCGACCGTCCCGTCAAGAAATCGGATGGCTCATGGACCTATTTCGCGCCCGACATCGCCTATCACTATGACAAGTGCCAGCGCGGCTTTGACCAGCTGATCGACGTTTTCGGTGCCGACCACGGCGGCTATGTCAAACGGATGAAAGCGGCGGTTTCGGCGCTCTCGAACAACCGCGTGCCGCTCGATATCAAGCTGATCCAGCTCGTTAAGCTCTTCAAGAACGGCGAGCCTTTCAAGATGTCCAAGCGGGCAGGGACCTTTGTCACCCTGCGCGATGTGGTCGAACAGGCAGGCGCAGATGTGACCCGTTTCCACATGCTCACCCGCAAGAACGATGCGCCGCTGGATTTCGACTTTGACAAGGTGCTGGAGCAATCCAAGGACAACCCCGTCTTTTATGTCCAATACGCAAGTGCGCGTGTACATTCCGTGATGCGCAAGGCGACCGAGGTGGGCATGGATGTGTCCGATGCGGTTCTGGCGGGCGTCGATCTGTCGTCGCTCACCCACGAGGCCGAGATCAACGTCGCCAAGAAGCTTGCCGAATGGCCGCGTCTGGTGGAAATCGCCGCCCGCGGGCACGAGCCGCATCGTATCGCGTTCTACTTGTATGAGCTCGCGTCCGATTTCCACGGTCTTTGGAACCGCGGCAACGACGATCCGTCGCTCCGCTTCTTCCAAGAGGACGATCAAGCAACAACTTTGGTCAAAATTGCACTCATTCGTGCTGTTTCCATTGTTATTTCGCACGGTCTGGGTATCTTGGGCGTAACTCCGGCCAAAGAGATGCGCTAAAGCGCACGCTGCTGCCGGATATCGAGGCAACGCAAGAAACCAGCCGCGAGGAATGCGCGGCGGCAGTGAGGCGAAAATGGCAGACTACACTCAAGGGTATGCGGGAACGCGTGCCCCTTATAGCGCAGGTAAACTTGTTCACTTTGCAGGAGCGGCAGTCTCACTCGGGCTGATCGTCGGCATCGGTGTATGGGGCTACAAGCTTGTGATGCGGGATGTCTCGGGCATTCCCGTGGTGCGTGCCATCGAAGGTCCGATGCGGCTTTCGCCCGAAAACCCCGGTGGCGAGATTGCGTCCAACGTCGGTCTTGCGGTCAATGCCGTGGCAGCCGAAGGCGGCGCTGCTGCTCCCGAAGATTCCGAAGTGCTCGTCCTTGCGCCGCCCGTTGTGTCGCTCTCGCAAGAGGATCTCGAGGTTCAATCCACAGCAGAAGCTGGCGAGGTTGTCGCCGCCGTTGCCAATGATGCCCCGATGCCTGAACGCGTTGAGCCCTCTTCGGTCGATGCGGCGAGCGCCGTTGCGCCGTCGCAGATGACCGCCGCGATCGAGGAACCCCAAGCCGCGCCGATGGTCGAAGCGTCATCCGATGCGCCTTTGACACCCGAACAGATTCTCGCCCTTGCCGATCAGCTCGCTGCCGGCGCTGTGACCATCGACGCAGCCGAGGTCGAGGCGATCCCCGCGAAAACCTCGGTCAACGGCGTCTCGTCCGAGTTCATCGCCGACATCGTTCCCGCCAGCGTTCCCGGTGTCGCCTCTTCGCTGCGTCCGATTTTGCGCCCCCGCACGGCGGCTCCTGCTGCGCCTGTGGTTCAGGCCTCGGTCTCCGTGCCCACCGATGCAAGCGTCACGACCGAGGCTTTGCCCGTCGGGACAAACCTTGTGCAGCTCGGTGCCTATGAAAGCCCCGAGATCGCCGCTCAGGAGTGGGTGCGCTTCAATGGCCGTTTCTCGGATTTTATGGCGGGCAAGGACCGCGTGATCCAAGAAGCAGAACGCGGCGGCAAGACCTTCTTCCGTTTGCGGGCCAAGGGTTTTACCGACATCGCGGACGCGCGCCGCTTCTGCGCCGCTCTGATGGCCGAGGGCACCGACTGCGTTCCCGTCGTGGTGCGATAAGTGCCAAAGGGCGCGTTCATCTTTGGATGCGAAGGACCTGAACTCTCCGCATGGGAAAAGGCGTTCTTTCGGGACGCCCAGCCTTGGGGGTTCATTCTGTTTGCGCGCAATATCGTCGAGCCTGAGCAGCTCATCCGCCTGACCCGCGATCTGCGCGAGGCGGTGGGCTGGAACGCCCCTATTCTCATTGATCAAGAGGGCGGACGGGTCCAGCGGATGCGCGCCCCGCACTGGCGCGAGTTTCTTCCTGCTTTGGACCAGATGCGGCTTGCGCGTGATCCGATGCGGGCGCAGTGGGTGCGCAACCGTTTGATTGCGAACGATCTTTCGAGCGTTGGGATCGATGTGAACTGTGCGCCGTTGGCCGATCTCACCGAATCCGAGACCCATCCCGTTCTTCTCAACCGTCTTTACGGCGGCGATGTCGAGACTGTGGTTGCAGCCGCGCGGCAGTGCGCCGATGCCTTTCTTGCGGGCGGGGTTCTTCCGATCCTGAAACATATTCCCGGCTATGGGCGGGCGTCGGTGGACAGCCACAAGGCGCTTCCGTCCGTGAGCATTCCACGTGCCGAACTTTTCGAACGCGACTTTGCGCCGTTCATAGCGCTGAACGACTTGGCCATGGGAATGACAGCGCATATCGTGTTTTCGGACATCGACCCCGAAGCGCCCGCGACCACTTCTCCCCGCATGATGACCCTGATCCGCGAGGAAATCGGTTTTGGCGGGTTGATCATGACCGATGATATTTCGATGGAGGCGCTTTCGGGCAGTGTCGAGGAACGGGGTGTCGCCGCTCTTCGCGCAGGATGTGATCTTGTGCTCCACTGCAACGGCGAACGCGCAGATATGGAAGCAATCGCTAGGACCTGCGGCAGCCTCTCCGCTGCGGGGCAGGATCGTGCAGAATACGCGCTCTCGCAGCGTAGACCACCCGAAACGGTTGACATAAAGGCGCTTGAAGCGGAACTTGAAGCGCTTTTGGTGCGGTGAGGGGTATGGAAGAGGACCTGTTCCACGAAGACAAGATGAGCGTCAGCGAACGGCTTGCCGCCGAGGCGCTTATTGTGGACGTGGGTGCATTCGAAGGCCCTCTCGACCTTCTCCTGACGCTGAGCCGCACCCAAAAGGTGGACCTGCGCCAAATCTCGATCCTTGCCCTTGCCGAGCAATATCTGTCCTTTGTGGAAAAGGCCAAAGAGCTACGGCTCGAACTTGCCGCCGATTATCTTGTGATGGCGGCTTGGCTTGCCTTCCTGAAATCGCGTCTCCTCTTGCCGCCCGACCCCGAAGAAGAGGGGCCATCGGGCGAAGAGCTTGCCGCACACCTTGCCTTCCAGCTTGAACGGCTTCAGGCCATGCGCGAACAAGCGGCCAAGCTGATGGCGCGGGACCAGAAGGGACGCGATTTCTTTGTGCGCGGCTTGGGCGAGAATGTCGAGCGCGTGCGCAAGACGCGCTATACCGCAACACTCCTTGATCTCATGCAGGGCTATGCGCGTATCCGCACCAAGGATGAGTTCCGCCCCTTTGTGCTTGACCGCGAAGCGGTGTTCACGATGGAGCAAGCGCTCGAGCGTATGCGCGGCATGATCGGCTTTACGGGCGATTGGGTCGAGATCGCGGCCTTTTTGCCCGAAGGCTGGCACAGGGACAAAGTCCGCCGCCGTTCGTCGACTGCGGCAACCTTTGCCGCTTCGCTCGAACTGGTCAAGGAAGGTCTGGCCGACATCCGCCAGTCCGAATTGTTCGCGCCCATCCAGATACGACCGAGAAAGAGGGATTGATGGCTGAGACCCCAAAAGAAGAAAGCCTCTTTGACGCCCCTCCCATGGGCGAGCAGGAGCGGATGGTCGAAGCGATCCTCTTTGCTTCCGCCGAACCCGTGACCCTGCGCGAGTTGGAAACCCGTATGCCGCACGGCTGCAACCCGAGCGAGGCCGTGGCCCATGTGCAGCGCCGCTATGAAGGGCGTGGCGTTCGGGTGGTGCGTGTGGGCGAGGCTTGGGCCATTCGCACCGCGCCCGATCTCGGGTTCCTGATGCAAAAGGAAACGGTCGAGGTCAAAAAGCTCAGCCGCGCGGCCATCGAGACGCTGGCCATCGTGGCCTATCATCAGCCCGTCACCCGCGCCGAAATCGAGGAAATCCGTGGGGTGTCGGTGTCGCGCGGCACGATTGACCAGCTGATCGAGATGGAATGGATCCGCTTTGGCCGCCGCAAGATGACACCGGGCCGCCCCGTGACCTTTGTCGTGACGCAAGAGTTCCTCGACCACTTCGGTCTTGAAAGCGCGCGCGATCTGCCGGGGCTGAAAGAACTTCGCTCTGCGGGGCTACTGGATAACCGGCCCAGACCCGGTTTTGATGCGCCTGATGATGAAGATGACCAGGAAGACGTCATCGATGATCAGGCCGAATTGTTCGAGGACTGAACGGAGCAGTAAAATGAACCCGAACGGACTAGCCAACATGATTTTCCGCCGCCTGTTGCGGCAGGGGATGAACAAGGGCGTGCAAAAGATACTGAGCGCGACGGGTCCCGCCGAAACAGGGCAGGAACGGCAGCGTCGCGCCTCGGCGCAGGCCAATATGAAACGGGCAAATCAGGCGATCCGCTTGATCCGCATGTTTACGCGAATGCGCTGAACGGATCAGCTCTTGAAGTGCTTCGAGAGCTTGAGACCCTGACCCTGATAGTTCGACTTGATCTCGCGGCCATAGAGCGTCTCGGGGATATGGCTCATCTTTTCATAGACAAGACGGCCGACGACTTGACCATGTTCGAGCACGAAGGGCGCTTCGTGGCAGCGCACTTCGAGAACACCGCGCGAGCCTTGGCCGCCTGCATCGGCGTGGCCGAAACCGGGGTCGAAGAAGCCTGCGTAATGCACGCGGAATTCCCCCACCATCGCGAGATAGGGCGCCATTTCGGCGGCATAGGCGGGCGGGATCGTCACGGCTTCGCGGCTGACGAGGATATAGAACGCACCGGGATCGAGAATGATGCGACCGTCGCTGCTGTGGACCTCTTCCCAGAAGTCGGCGGGGTCGTAATGGCCGATCAGGTCAAGGTCGATGACGCCCGTGTGCGGTTTGGCGCGATAGCCGACAAGGGTTCCTTGGCTCGGAGCAAGATCGACCGAAAACCCAAGACCGTCGTCGATGACGGCTGTGCCGTTCACAAGCGGTGTTTCAGCGTGAAGCGTGCGAAGTTCCTCGTCCGAGAGCGCGGCACCGCCAAGACGGAAGCGGATCTGGTTGAGCCGCATTCCCGGGCGCACCAGCACCGAGAAAGAGCGCGGACATATCTCGGCATAGAGCGGCCCGTTGTAGCCGGGGGCGATCCTGTCGAATTCAACACCACCGTCGGTGATCGTGCGGGTCAGAAGGTCAAGCCGCCCGGTGGAGCTCTTGGCATTGGCGACCGCTTGGATGCCATGGGGTAGGGCGAGGCTCTCCATCAGCGGAACCACGTAGACGCAGCCTTTTTCAAGAACGGCGCCCTTGGTCAGATCGACACGGTGCATTTCGAATTCGGCAATGCGCTCGGCGACGGTGCGGCCTTCGCCAGCGAGGAAAGAGGCGCGGACGCGATAGGCAACGGTGCCAAGGCGCAGATCGAGCGACGCGGGCTGGATCTGGGCGTCGATGATCTCTGGGGTCGCGGTAAGGGCGGCGCTGGCAATGAGCCCGCGAATTTCCTGAGATGAAAGAACTCCGGTCATGCTGTCCCCCTCGCGCTATAGCAAAACGCCCGCCCGATGGACGGGCGGGCGGTTTTGTTGGTCGGGCTAGCAGGACTTGAACCTGCGACCTTCCGTCCCCCAGACGGACGCGCTACCAGGCTGCGCTATAGCCCGACTGAGGGCGTTCTTAACCGATTTGCCGGTAAGAGCAAGACGTGAATCGGCGAAATTTGAAATAGAATGCGAGAAAAGCGGCGGCTTTAGCCGATCAGATCCGAAACGATCTGCGGCAACAGACGGAAGTCATTGAACTTGCCCGCAAAGTCGAGCGCTTCGACTGGGGATTTGCGATAACCTTCGGTGAAAAGCACAAAGGGAATCGCCGAACGCGTCGCGGTTTCGGCATCCACATCGCTGTCACCCACATAGACGGCACGGGTCGCGCCCAGCATGTCGAGCGTATGCAAGAGCGGCGCAGGATCGGGTTTGCGCTGCGCCAATGTATCGCCCGCAACCACCGCGTCGAAAAAGCGGGCAAGGCCGAAACGCTCCAGCACGAAACGGGTCGGGCCTTCCGGTTTGTTGGTGCAAAGACCAAGCCGATGGCCCATGGCCTCAAGGGTTTCAAGTGTTTCGATGACATGCGGGTAAAGCACGGTTTCCACATGCGCATCATCATAAAGCGCAAGGAAAGCCGCCAGAGCGCTGGCATGCAACGCGGGATCAAGATCCGAGGCGGCAAGCGCAAGTTTGACAAGATGCGGCGCGCCATTGCCGATAAAGCTGTGCACCTGCGGCAGCGTCAGCGCGGGGGCACCCAGATCGGCGAGCACGGCGTTAAGGCAAAGACGGATATCGGGGGCGCTGTCGATCAACGTCCCGTCAAGGTCGAAAACGACCGCAGATATGTCAGGCATGTTCAGATGTCTTTTTGGATGCGGTCGAGAACGGTTTGAAGTCGATCAAGGTGCGGCGCGATGTCTTTGGCCTTGGCCCTGAGTCCTTCTCTGGTGGCACCGCGATAGACACGGAAAAACCGCGCAGGTGCGTTGATATCGTCGTCTTCGGGATCGCTCGGGATCGCAGCAGGATCGGGTTTGACGGGGTCAGCCGTTTTGGGCGTCAAAGGCACGACGTTCGAGGCTTCTGCGAACATGTCGATCTGGCGCGCGTCGACCGCACGCTCGATTTTGCGTTGGGGCTTCGGCGGGGTCGCTTCTTGCGACGCGGGGCTGTCCATCACGGGCGGCTCCTGCGGCGTATCGGGCAAGGGCGGGGTTGCTAGATCGGACTGCGGTGCCGTTTCCACCGCTTCGATTTCGATTGCGTCACTTTCGGCCAAGGACATCCCAAGGCTCGCAACATGCTTGACGCCTTCTTGCCGCAAGAGGCGCTGGACGCCCTTGATCGTCATTCCTTGATCATGCAGCAAAGCCTTGATACCGCCCAAAAGTTCCATGTCTTCGGGACGATAATACCGACGGCCGCCGGCACGTTTGACGGGTTTGATTTGGGTGAACTTGCTTTCCCAGAACCGCAGCACATGTGCTGGCGTGTCTAACCACTCCGAGACTTCACTGATGGTCCGGAACGCATCGGGAGATTTGCCCATCGGCTTGCCTTAGCTCTTGTTTCCTGCAGCTACGCGGTCGCGCATGAGGTGAGACGGGCGGAACGTCAGAACGCGGCGCGGCGAGATCGGAACCTCTTCGCCCGTTTTCGGGTTGCGACCGACGCGGGCTGCTTTGTCCCGAACCGAGAAAGTGCCGAACGAGCTGATCTTGACGGTTTCACCTTTGACGAGCGCATCGGAAACGTGGCCAAGCACGGCTTCGACAAGATTGGCGCTGTCGTTACGGGAGAGCCCGACCTCTGCATGAACCGCTTCGGCCAAATCCATACGCGTAAGTGTTTTATTAGACATCATTAACCCCTCGGTAACGGTGCAAGCCTAGGCGAGGCAAGGAAGCCGAGTCAACAAGAACACATCCAAGAGAAGGGGAGGCGCTTGGAAATACGGTATTTTACCAGCGCAAAACGACCGAACCCCAAGCCAAACCACCGCCGATAGCTTCGGTTACGACCAAATCGCCCTTTTTGATCTGGCCGTTCTGGACCCCGACCGACAGAGCAAGGGGAATCGACGCCGCCGAGGTATTGCCGTGGTCCTGAACCGTGACGACCACGCGATCCATCCCGACGCCAAGCTTTTTGGCGGTGGACTGGATGATGCGGATATTGGCCTGATGCGGCACAACCCAGTTCACATCGTCGGAGCCTAGCCCGACCTTCTCCAATGCGGTATGGGCGGTTTCGGCAAGCTTTTCGACAGCATGGCGGAACACTTCCTTGCCTTCCATGCGAAGAACGCCCGTCGTTTTGGTCGAAACGCCGCCGTCGACATAGAGAAGATCGCGGTAAGAGCCGTCGGAATTGAGGTCCGTCGCCAGAATGCCGCGGTCGGTGTTCGCGCCCGTGCCCTCTTCGGCTTCGAGGATCACAGCGCCCGCGCCGTCCCCGAACAGCACACAGGTCGAACGGTCGGTCCAATCCATGATGCGGCTAAAGGTTTCGGCACCGATCACCATCACGCGGCGGGCCTGACCCGAAAGGATCAGAGCATTCGCATTGGTCAGCGCAAAGACAAAGCCCGCACAGACCGCTTGCACGTCAAAGGCAAAGCCCTTGGTGTTGCCGATGCGCGCCTGAACCATGGTTGCGGCAGAGGGAAAGGTCAGATCGGCGGTCGAAGTCGCGATGATGATGGCATCAAGGTCCGCGCCCGTCATCCCCGCCGAAGCCAGTGCCATTTCGGCGGCTTTGGTCGCCAGATCGGAGGTTGTTTCCCCTTCGGCGGCAAAGTGGCGGCGTTCGATGCCCGAGCGTGCGACAATCCATTCGTTCGAGGTGTCGAGACTCTCTTCGAAATAAGAGTTGGGAACCACCCGCTCGGGGAGGTAATGCCCGACGCCCTTGACCACTGCTCTCAAAGTCATTTTTCTATCCGCCTTAGCTATCGCTGGCTTGCGATGCGTTGCCGTTTGATACGGTATCTTGCGCAAGGGCAGCGGCAGATGCAACCCGCGCGGCCAAACGATCCGAAAAGCCCGCCTTTGCAAGACGATGGGCAAGCGCGATGGCCGCGCTCACGCCTGTGGCATCGGCAGAGCCGTGGCTTTTGACAACCGTCTTGTTCAGTCCGAGGAACACACCGCCGTTGACGCGGCGCGGATCGACCCGCTTGCGCATACGGTTCAATGTGCCGAGCGCAAAGAGCGCGGCGATCTTGCTGAAGATCGTCGCCTTGAAGGATTCGCGCAAAACACCCGAAATCAGGTTTGCGGTGCCTTCACCCGTTTTAAGCGCAACGTTGCCGGTAAAACCGTCGGTGACGATCACATCGACCTTTTTGGACGGGATGTCTCCGCCCTCGACAAAGCCGATATAATCGAACTCGCCCTTGTCGGCGACGGAATGGATCATCTCGTGCGCGACCTTGAGCTCGGCGCGGCCCTTGTGCTCTTCGACGCCGACGTTGAGAAGACCGACGCGCGGACGGTCGAGCCCCATGCCGTTGCGAGCATAAGAGGCCCCCATCAGCGCATAGGTCAAAAGATCATCCTGATCGGCGCGGATGTCGGCGCCCACATCAAGAACAACGTTGAACCCGTTCTTGTTGAACGACGGCCACAAACAGGCGATCGCGGGACGGCTCACGCCTTCGGCTTTGCGCAGGCGAAGCATGGACATCGCCATCAATGCGCCCGTGTTGCCACAGGAGACGACGACATCGGCTTGGCCCTCGCGGACTGCATCGATGGCGAGCCACATCGAGGTATTCTTGCCCGAGCGCAGAATCTGGCTCGGCTTGTCCGTCATCTTTACGACGTCGTCGGCATGGCGCACTTCGATGCGCGTGGCGAGACCCGTTTTGATGATGAGCGGAGTAAGTTCTTCTTGACGGCCAAAGACGAGGGCGCGGGCGCTCGGTTCCTGTTTCAGAAACAGAGAGAGGCCCGCGACCACAGCCGCAGGCCCTTTATCGCCACCCATGGCGTCAATCGAAAGAACGACAGTTTTGGCGCTAGCCTCGGACGTATCCTGATGGGCGTTCGTCATCTCTGTCGGATCCCGTCAGCTTACGCTGCGTCGTCTTCCAGATCGATCTCGTTTGCCTGTGCAACGACTTCGCGATCAGCGTAGTGGCCGCAGGACGGGCATACGTGGTGCGGACGCTTGAGTTCGCCGCAGGACGGGCATTCGTTGGGGTTAGCGGCAACGAGCGCGTCATGTGCACGGCGCATGTTGCGGCGCGATTTAGAAACTTTGTTCTGCTGGACGGCCATGTCTCAACCTTTGGATTTAGGGGGCACCATGGCCCGTTGTTTCGTGTCTCGGATGAAATTCTCGGGCGTCATATGTCAAATGACGGACCCTGTCGAGACTCGATCCGAAAGAGGCCGCGAACATACTGCGATTCAGCTATTTCGCAACCCCAATTAAGCGAGGCCCCTATTGCCCGTCTTTGTCCTTCTTTTCAAGGCTTTCTTTTAGCGAGGCGAGACCCGCAAAAGGACGCGCATCTTCGTCGCGCATCGGGGCTGTTCCGGGCTTGGAATAGACCGCTTCGCCAAGTTCTGCGCCGTCTTTGCGCGGAAACTGGGGCAGAGCGAGGGCCAGCGACTCGATCATGACCGCCGCAATATCAAGCGTATTGGGCAGCTCTTCAGCCGAGTCGTCCTCGGGCATTTCGACTTCATCGCCTTCGGGTTCGATGAAATCGCGCAGATAGGTGCGGCGCACCTCTTCGTCGATGCGGGTGCTTACGGGTTCGAGTGTGACGACGCATTCCTGCACCACGGTTGCACCGATTTTACCGCTCAGAACCCAATCGAACTGGCCCAAAGGCTCCAGACTGCCCTCGAAGCGGAGCTTTTTGACGCCGATGATTCCCAGATCCTCGGCGATTGCCGCACGCTCTTCGGCTTCGGGGGTGAGCACAAAGGCCGTATCTTTACGGCCGGCAAGATCGGCAAGGCGGATGACATGTGTGGGCAGGGCGGACATTCTGCTTCCATTCTTGAACTAAAGGGTCCCGATGATGTAAGCGGGATGTTAAGGCACATCAAGCCAACGCAAGGGAGCAGCCATGTCAGTCATCCATCGTCGCAAGATCGCAGGTCTTCGCCGCTTTGTTCTTGGCGCGGCGCTTGTGACCGCACTCGTGGCCTGTAGCCCGATCGTGCGTAAACATGGCTATGTCCCCGTGGAAGAGGACCTCGCCCTTGTGCAGGTCGGTGTCGATACCCGCGAAACCGTTGTCGATGTGATCGGTGCACCTGTTGCGACGGGTCTCCTCGAAGGTGGCGATTATTATTATGTCGCCAGCCATTTCCGCCATTATGGCCCGCTCAAGCCGCAAGAAATCCAACGTGACGTCGTCGTGGTCGTCTTTGACGGCAAAGGTGCAGTGGCCAACGTCGAGCGCTATGGTCTCGAGGACGGGAACGTCGTTACGCTCTCGCGGCGCGTGACCACGAGCGCGACCGCAGACAAGACCTTCTTGCGTCAGCTGCTCGGAAACCTCGGCAATATCGATACGGGCCAGTTCATCAACTAGGTCGCCGACCCGCCGCGCGTTACCGAAATTTCATTAGGCCCCGCCGCCCGCGCGGCGTAAACTTGCCCTATGGAACACATGCAGGCCAGTTGGCGCGGAGAGCGTGGAATGCAGCATTCGTTGGTGCGGGGGCGATATCGTGTTCGCCTCGCCGAGACCGGAGCAGACCGTGATGCGGCCCAGAGATTGCGTCATCGGTGCTTTATCGGGCGAGAGGGGCGCGACGCGGACCGGTTTGATCCCCATTTCGAACATATCCTCGTGGAAACCGCTCAGGGCGCGCTCGTGGCGACCTGTCGCTTGCATCTTTTGACCAAAGAGCGGATTGACGCCGAAAGCTATGTTGCGCAGTTCTATGACCTCTCTCCTCTCGCGGCGAGCGGGCCGATGCTCGAATTGGGCCGCTTTTGCGTTGAGCCTTCTGTGCGCGATGCCGATGTCCTGCGGGTGGTGTGGGGGGCTTTGGCCGAGATCGTCGACCAAACGGGTGCAAGGCTTCTCATCGGGTGCACGAGTTTCAAGGGCACCGATCCCGAGGCCTTTTGCCACGGATTTGCCCATCTGAACGCACATCACCTTGGACCCGAAGCGCTGCGTCCGCGCCGCAAAGCGCCGCTGTGCTTCGACTTTCCCCAAGTCGAGGCAGACCCAAAGGCGGCGGTCAGAGAACTTCCTTCGCTCTTGCGCACCTATCTGATGATGGGCGGCTGGGTGAGTGATCACGGCGTCATCGACCCCGATATGGGCACGCTCCATGTGTTCACGGCCGTGCCCGTTGCCGCAATTTCGCGGGCAAGAGAGCGCTCGATCCGCGCCGCTTGCGCATGAAACCCCTTGCAGGATTGCCCGCGCCGTTCTAGCTGGACGCCATGGCACGCGCACCTCTTCTTCAAATCACCGATATCTCTCTCACTTTTGGCGGAAACCCTGTGTTTTCCGACCTCTCGCTCGTGGTCCAGCCTTCGGACCGTGTGGCTCTGGTCGGGCGGAACGGCTCGGGCAAATCCACGCTGATGAAAGTCATGGCAGGGCTTGTCGAGCCCGATGCGGGGGACCGTGTCGTTTCTCCCGGGGTGACGGTCGGTTATATGGAGCAAGAGCCCACGATGGAGGGGTTCGCGACCCTTGGGGATTATGCGGCAAGCGGGCTTGATGAAAGCGAGCGCTACCGCGTCGAGATGGTGGCGGAAGGGCTCAAATTCGATCCCACGCGCTCGGTCGAAACGGCGTCTGGCGGCGAACGCCGCCGCGCCGCGCTCGCCAAACTCATGGCCGAGGCACCCGAGTTGATGCTGCTCGACGAGCCGACCAACCATCTCGATATCGAGGCGATCGCCTGGCTTGAAGAGGAGCTCAAGACCACCCGTGCGGGCTATGTGATCATTTCGCACGACCGCACGTTCTTGCGCAATCTCACCCGCGCGACGCTCTGGATCGACCGCGGCGAGGTGCGCCGTCAGGAGACGGGATTCGAGGGCTTTGAAGCCTGGCGCGACAAGATCTGGGAAGAAGAAGACATCGCCCGCCACAAACTTGATCGCAAGATCAAGGCCGAGGCGCGTTGGGCGGTCGAGGGCATCTCTGCCCGCCGCAAGCGCAACATGGGCCGTGTGCGCGCGCTTCAGGATCTGCGCGCGGACCGCGCCGGCCAGATCCGCCGTCAGGGCACCGCAGCTCTGACGCTCGAAGGGGGGACGACTTCAGGTAAGAAAGTTGTCGAAGCCTTCGGGATTTCCAAGGCTTTCGCCGACAAACAGATCGTCCAGAATTTTTCGCTCACCGTGCAGCGGGGCGACCGCGTCGCTTTTGTCGGACCCAATGGCGTCGGCAAGACGACCCTTATCAAGATGCTTCTGGGGCAGGAACAGCCCGACAGCGGAACAATCAAGCTCGGCACCAATCTTGAAACGGCGATCTTCGATCAGACCCGTGCGCAGCTTGATCCCGAAATGACGCTTTGGGACAGTCTGACGGGCGATCCCGATATGCGCGTCGGCGGGCAGGCCGATCAGGTGATGGTGCGCGGCACGCCCAAGCATGTCGTGGCTTACCTCAAGGATTTCCTTTTTGACGAACGGCAAGCGCGCGCGCCTGTAAAATCGCTCTCGGGCGGGGAGAAGGCGCGTCTTTTGCTGGCCAAACTGATGGCCAAGGAATCGAACTTTCTCGTGCTCGACGAACCGACCAACGATCTTGATATCGAAACGCTCGATCTGTTGCAGGAGCTGTTGGACACCTATGACGGCACCGTGATCCTTGTGAGCCACGACCGTGACTTCCTTGACCGCGTGGCGACGACCACGATTGCGATGGAAGGCAACGGCAAGGCGACGGTCTATGCGGGCGGCTGGTCCGACTATCAGGCGCAAAAGCCCGAGGCCGACACCCCCGAGGCCAAGGATAAGCCCGCCCCCAAAGAGGCAGAGAAGCCCGCGCCCAAAGCGCAGACCAAGAAGTCGGGCCTGAGCTTTACCGAAAAGCACCGTCTCGAGGCGCTTCCCGGCATCATGGACAAGCTTCAGGCCGAGATCGCCAAGCTCGAAGAGCTCATGGCCGACCCCGAGCTTTTCACCAAAGAGCCCGCCAAGTTCCAAAAGGCAACCGACGCGCTCGTCCAGCGCCAGACCGCCTTGGCCGAGGCCGAGGACGAATGGCTGGCGCTCGAGGAAAAGGCCGAAGGCTAACCTTTCGAGATCGCGATCAACAGGATGAACATCAGCGGGACCGCAGCGAGATAGGGGATCATCAGAGCGATGATGCCCCATTTCATGATGGCCAGCACCCAGACCGCCAAAGCGATGACGAGTGCGTAATAGATGTTCTCTTGTGCGCCATAGATCACATCGCGTGCGATCCAGCCGATCAAGGGGATAGACAAAGCCAGTCTGACAAAGAGCGGCGCTTGGGGCGGGATGGGGGTCAAAATACTCATGCCATTTTATTTATGTATTTTCGGGTATGGCACGATGTGGTGCCCTGTCGCACCTCTTTCGGAACAAAGCAAAAGGGGCGCTTTCATGCGCCCCTTGTCGTTTCATGTATATTTTCAGATGATTAGCCGTCGAAGTTCACTTCTTCCATGATCCGAAGGGCGGCGGGACGGTGGCTTGCCACTTCGGTCAGATCGGTGGTGTCCGCGTCAAAGCTGCCCCAGCTCTGGACAAGTTCGGACCACTCGGCCCCTTCGAGAACGGGGTATTCGTTGTTGATGTCGGCATAGATCGCCTGCGCTTCGGGCGAAACGAGGTATTCCATGAGCTGGAGCGCTTCGTCCTTGTTCGGCGCGGCTTTGGTCATCGCAACGCCCGAGATGTTGATATGCGTGCCCGAGCCTTCGAAGGTCGGGAAAACGATGCGGACGGAATTGGCCCATTCGGTCTGTTCGGGATCGGCAAGCATCTGGCCCATGTAATAGGTGTTGCCGAGCGAGATGTCGCATTCACCCGCCCAGATGGCTTTGACCTGTGCGCGGTCGTTGCCCTCGGGCTTGCGGGCGAGGTTCTCTTTGATGCCGGCGGCCCATTCGCGGGCGTAATCCTCGCCGTGGTGGGCAATCACAGCAGCCAGCATGGCGAGGTTGTAGTTATGAACGCCCGAACGGGTACAGATACGGCCCTGCCATTTGTCCGAGGCGAGGTCTTCGTAGGTGGTGACTTCGCCATCGGCAACGCGATCCTTGGAGGCATAGACCACACGCGCGCGGCTGGTAAGGCCGAACCAGAGGTTATCGGCACTGCGCAGCGGGGCAGGAACCGCAGCGGTGAGAACCTCGCTCTCGACGGGCTGGATGACGTCTGCGTCGACGATCTGTTGCAGGTTTGCGATATCGACGGTCATGACGAGATCGGCGGGCGAGCGTGCGCCTTCGGACTTGAGACGTTCAACGATGCCGCTTTCGACATAGGCGAGATTGACGGCAATGCCCGTTTCGGCGGTGAAAGCGTCCATCACGGGCTGGATCAATTCGGGCTGACGGGTGGTGTAAATGTTGACGTCTGCAAGAGCGGGAACAGCAGTTGCAGCAGCTGCGCCGGCGAGAAGAAGAGTGCGAAGAGTCATTGGAAGCTCCTTGTTAAATCTGGGCCCCATAAACCTGAGTCTTTTACTTTGGTCAATACCTGATTTTTTTAATCGGAAATTTGTGATCCCGATTTTTCTGCCTTTTTCACGGCGTTCCAGAGGTCGTCCATTTCCGCAAGGGTGCTTTCGCTCGGGATTTTCCCGCGCGCGGCAAGTGCGTCCTCGACCGCATTGAAGCGCCGCGTGAACTTGGCGTTGGTGGCGCGAAGCGCGGTTTCGGGATCAACGCCGAGGTGCCGCCCGAGGTTCACCATCACGAACAAGAGATCGCCGAATTCCTCTTCGATCTCGGTCTGGGTGAGTGTGTCGCGGGCTTCGACCAATTCTCGGCTTTCCTCGACGATCTTGTCGATCACCTCATCGGTCGAGGGCCAGTCGAACCCCACCCGCGCCGCGCGTTTTTGGAGTTTCAAGGCCCGCATGAGTGCAGGAAGTCCGCGCGCGACCCCGTCGAGCGTTCGGGTTTCCTTTTTGCCCGCACGCTCTGCCGCTTTGATCTTTTCCCAATCAAGTGTCTGCTGCTCGGCGCTCTTCTCGCGGCTTTCATCCCCGAACACATGGGGATGACGGCTGATCATCTTGTCCGAGACATTCTTGGCCACGGCCTCAAAATCGAAGAGCCCCGCCTCGGACGCCATTTGCGAATGGAAAACGGTCTGGAGCAGCAAATCCCCCAATTCGCCTTCAAGTTCGTCCCATGCCTCGCGTTCTATGGCATCGGCGACCTCATAGGCCTCTTCGATGGTATAGGGCGCAATGGTCGAGAAATCCTGTTCGATGTCCCAAGGGCACCCCGTTTCGCGGTCCCGAAGTCGGCGCATGATCTCCAAAAGCCGTGGAAGGCCGCCGTTCGGGTCGTGCACAAGAGCGTCAGAAGTCGTTTGGTCCATTGCGGCGGCTCGCGATTTGGGGTTCTTTGATCAAAACCTACTCGCACAAACCAGAGAGTCCACCCATGCCGGTTCTGAACCGCATCGCCGATTATGCCGAGGACATGAAAGTCTGGCGTCAATGGCTGCACCGCCACCCCGAAATCGGTTTTGATTGCCATGGGACCGCTGCCTTTGTGGCCGAACGTCTTCGTGAATTCGGCGTCGATGAGATCCACGAGGGGATTGCCCGTAGCGGTGTCGTTGCGATCATCAACGGCACGGGCGAAGGACCGACGATCGGACTTCGGGCCGACATGGACGCGCTCCCGATGCAAGAGCAGACGGGGCTGCCCTATGCCTCCGAAGTGGAGGGGCGGATGCATGCCTGCGGACATGACGGGCATACGACCATGCTTCTTGGGGCGGCGCGCTATCTGGCCGAGACGCGACGGTTCAAGGGACGCGTGGCTCTTGTGTTCCAACCTGCCGAAGAGGACGGTGGCGGGGCGGGCATTATGGTCGAAGAAGGGGTCCTGAACCGTTTCGGGATCAAGGAAATCTACGCCATCCACAGCGCGCCCGGCACCAGATTGGGCGAATTCTACACGACCCCCGGTCCGATCATGGCGGCGGTCGATGACTTTTCGATCCACATCAAGGGCAAGGGCGGGCACGCCGCAATGCCCCATGAAACGGTCGATCCGATCATGGCGGCTGTGGGGATTGTCCAAGCGCTCCAGACCATCCCGAGCCGCAATCACTATGCGCTTCAGGATCTGGTGCTTTCGGTAACGCAAATCCATGCGGGCAGTGCAAACAACGTGGTGCCCGAAGGAGCCTTTATCAACGGCACGGTGCGCACCTTTGACAAAGACGTGCAGGACATGGTGATCCGCCGCATGCACGAGGTCGTTGCAGGGCAGGCCGCCGCCTTTGGGGTCACGGCCGAGCTCGACTATCACAAGGAATACCCCGCCACGATCAACGATCCTGCGAAAACCGATTTCGCGGCCGATGTCGCCGAAGAGGTCGCAGGTCAGGGCCGCGTCGACCGCAACGCAGGCCGCGAGATGGGCGCAGAGGATTTTGCCTATTTCCTAGAACAATGCGCAGGAGCCTATCTTTTTATCGGCAACGGGGATTCGGCGGGGCTCCATCACCCCGAATACAACTTCAACGACGAAGCCGCGCCCCTTGGGGCATCGTTCTTTGCGACACTTGTCGAGCGGGCGTTGCCACTCGGCTCTTGACGAAACCTGCGACAGAGGTCTTTCTTTCGATAATTTGATCAAAAGGAGAGAGCAATGGCGCTCGAAGACGCAAAGACCCAAATCGACTTGGCTTTTACCCGCAAGGAAAAGCGCGGGCTCGCCTATGAGAACGCTTTTGGCGGTGCGACTTCGTTTCTGCGACGGCTCTATACCAAGGACCTTGGCGGCGTTGATCTTGCGGTCACGGGCGTGCCCTTCGATCAAGGCGTGACGAACCGCACTGGACCGCGCTTTGGCCCCCGCGCTATCCGCGAGGCTTCGACGCTTCAGCCCTATGATCCGCCCTATGGTTGGGGCTTTGATCCGTTGGGCGACTATTCGATCATCGACTATGGTGATCTCGCCTTTGACTATGCCCATACACCGAGCTTTCCCGAAAAGCTCACCGATCATATCCGCACGATCCTGAATGCAGGGGCGGGGTCTGTCGTGCTTGGCGGGGATCACTTTGTGACGCTGCCGATCCTGCGCGCCTATGCCGAAAAGTTCGGACCCGTTGCGGTGATCCATTTCGACGCGCATTCCGATCTCTGGCAGGACGACGACATGGACCGTCTCGATCACGGGACGTTCATGTACAAGGCCGTCAAGTCAGGCCTCGTGGATGTAGAGCACTCGCTCCAGATCGGTATCCGCACCGAATGCGAGGACTACCATGGTATGCGCTACATCGATGCTCGCACGGTGCATGAAAAAGGCACGGCTTGGGTGGTGGAAGAGGCGAAAAAGATGGTCGGGGATCGTCCGACCTATATCACCTTCGACATCGACGCGCTTGACCCCGCCTTTGCCCCCGGAACAGGGACGCCCGTCTGGGGCGGTCTGGCAAGCTGGCAGGCGGCGGCGATGCTGCGCGATCTTGCTGGGATCAATCTTGTCGGCGCCGATGTGGTCGAGGTCTCGCCGCCCTTTGATCATGGAAATATCACGGCTGTCGCAGGGGCACATGTGGCCATGGAGCTTTGCGCGCTCTACTGTTGGAACCTCAAGCACCGCAAAAAGGACTGATCCTTCGTGAAAACCGCCGTATTTCTGATCCTCGCCGCTTTTGTTTTCGCACTCTTTTACGTGCGCCTGTCCCCCACGAGCGCCGAGGATTGGCATGTAGCGCCTCAGGCGCTCGCTGTGGGGGATTACCCGCAGATGGGCGGCTTTACCGCCGTGCGCGAAGCGGGGTCCGTCAACTTGCTCGATGTCGAGCGCGTTGCGCTTGCTACGCCGCGCACCAAGCGGATCGCAGGCTCGGTCGAGGAGGGGCGGATCACCTATGAGACCCGCTCGCTTCTTTGGGGGTTCCCCGACTATACGACGGTTTCGCTGGTCGACGGCAAGCTTGTGATCGAGGCTCGTCTTCGCTTCGGGCGCTCGGATATGGGTGTCAACGGCAGACGCGTAAAGGCATGGCTCGGCGAATTGGGGCTTTGACCCACTTGACGGTTTGCATCCCATAAGGGAAAGCAGAGCCATGATACCCAATGACAAACTTGACCAGATCATCGCGCGCTTCCAGTTCGTAGAGGCCAAACTCTCGAGCGGGGTTTCGGGCGCTGAAATCGCCGAATTGAGCCGTGAGTATTCCGAGCTAAAGCCCGTGGTGGAAACCATCACCGACTATCGCCGCGTGATCGCCGATCTGGGGGAAGCCGAAGCCATGCTTCGTGATCCCGACATGCGCGAGCTTGCCGAAGAAGAGCTCCCCCGTCTCAAAGAGGAGCGCGAGGAAAAAGAGCGGGCTGTCCAGCTTGCGCTTTTGCCCAAAGACGCCGCCGATGGCCGTCCCGCGCTTATCGAAATCCGACCCGGAACGGGCGGCGACGAAGCTTCGCTGTTTGCGGGGGACCTGTTGCGGATGTATCAGCGCTATGCCGAAGGGCAGGGCTGGAAGTTCGAAATTCTCGAAGAACAACAGACCGAGCTTGGCGGCATCAAGGAAGTCACGGCCCGCATCGTCGGGGACGGCGTCTTTGCCCGTCTCAAATACGAAAGCGGCGTGCACCGCGTGCAGCGCGTTCCCGAAACCGAGAGCGGCGGGCGTATCCACACCTCGGCGGCCACGGTCGCGGTTCTGCCCGAAGCACAGGACGTGGACATCCAGATCAACGCCAACGACATCCGCATCGACACGATGCGGTCCTCGGGCGCGGGCGGCCAGCACGTGAACACCACCGACTCGGCCGTGCGGATCACGCATATTCCTTCGGGGATCGTTGTGACCTCTTCCGAGAAATCCCAGCACCGCAACCGCGAGATCGCGATGCAGGTTCTCAAGACGCGGCTCTTTGATATGGAGCGCCAGCGCCTTGCCGATGAACGGTCGGCGGATCGCAAGTCGCAAGTTGGAACAGGGGACCGCTCGGAGCGCATCCGCACCTATAACTTCCCCCAAGGCCGCATGACCGATCACCGTATCAACATGACGCTCTATCGGCTTGACCAGATCATGCAGGGCGATCTGGACGAAGTGATCGACGGGCTGATCTCGGACGCCCAAGCGACGATGCTTGCGGAGATGGAAGGGTGACACGTCCAAGCGGCTCTATGCTGCTTGCACGCGGCGTGCGTCAGTTGTCCGAGGCAGGCATTCCCGATGCCCCCCGCGATGCGCGGCGGCTCTTGGCCTTTGCGTCGGGGGTCGAGGCGGGGCGTCTCACTCTCGTTCTTCCCGAGCCTGTCAGCATCGAGGTCGAGGCGGAATTCGCCGCCTTGCTCCAGCGTCGCTGTGCGCGCGAGCCCGTATCGCATCTGATCGGCTCGCGTATGTTCTATGGCCGCACGTTCGAAGTGAACAGGTTCGTGCTCGATCCGCGCCCCGAAACGGAAATCCTCGTCGAAGCGGCTTTGCGCCGCTCTTTTGCGCGGGTTCTGGATCTCGGGACGGGGTCGGGGTGTATCCTTCTCACGCTCTTGGCCGAAGTGCCCGAGGCTGTGGGGATCGGTGCGGACCTGTCGCCCGAAGCGCTTTTGGTGGCGGCGCGTAATGCCCGAACGCTGGGGCTTGAGGATCGGGTTCAATTCGTCGCCTCCAACTGGACCCAAGCGATCGACGGCAGCTTTGATCTTATCGTGTCGAACCCGCCCTATATTGCAGCCTCTGAAATGCCAGACCTCGCCCCCGAGGTCCGCGATTTCGAACCCGAGATGGCTTTGACCGATGGGGCGGACGGGCTCGATGCCTATCGCGCCATCGCAAAAGGGCTCCATCCGCTGCGCACAGGAGGGGACGTCCTCCTCGAGATCGGGCCGACCCAAGGCATGGCGGTCAGGGCCATTTTTGCCGCACAGGGATTCGAGCGGATCGAAATCATCAAAGATCTTGACGGGCGCGACCGCGTTGTCGCCTGTTTCGGGAAAATCGGCGCCTAAGGGCGACTTTTGGCGCATTTCGACGGTTTGTTCTCACTTTCCGCTTGTGTTTGCCCTCTCAAGATGTTTACTCAGCGACATCGGTAGGAGAGAGGTTGAGCCTCACCCCCGATGTTCGCCAATACATCGCACGGACCAAACACCGCCTCAGGCGCGTAGATGGACTAAAGCGCAACGAGCATTAGCTGAACGAAAGTGCGTTCATGAGATCATCCAAGTCACGGTCGCGGAATAAAAACCGCAACAATCGTCCTTCGGGCGGCAATATCATCAACCGAGTGTTCGACAGCTCGGGCCCCGATGGCAAAGTGCGCGGCACCCCGCAGCAGATCATCGACAAATACACACAGCTTCACCGCGATGCACAGCTTGCTGGTGACCGTGTGGCCGCTGAAAACTTTGCACAGCACGCCGAGCACTATTTGCGGATGCTCGCCGAGGCACAGCGCGAAGTCGACAAAGCCCGTGAAGAGCAGGAAGAGCAGAACCGCCAGCGCCAAGCGGAGCGGGATCGTGAACGTTCCGAGCGGATGAAAGCTCAGGAAGAGGCCTCGGGCGGCTCTGACGCCGAAGACATGGCCGAGACCGACGATCAAGCCGACGATGCGAGCAACTTCAACGAGGGTGCCGAGGCTTTGGACGACGACGAAAGCACGCTCGTCGAAACCCCCGAGAACAAGCCTGCCAAGGCCAAAGCGCCGCGCAAGCCGCGCGCGCCACGTAAACCCCGCGCCCCGAAAGAGGCTGGGGGCGAGCCGCAGAACGCTGAAAAGCCTGCCGCCGCCGAATAACAAAAACCCCGCTCTTCGGAGCGGGGTTTTTCTTTGGTCAGTTGCCTTTGATCGAACGGGCCAAAGCGCAGAACGCTTCGAGCCCGATCTGCTCGGCCCGCTCGGTCGGCGGAATGCCCGCTGCGGCAAGGTGATCCTCGATATCGGGGGCAACACCCTTGAGCGAGGCCCGAAGCATCTTGCGGCGCTGGTTGAAGGCCGCAGCAACGACCCGCGACAGCGTCTGGGCATCCGCTTCGAAGCGGGGCGCGGGCAGGGCGGTCAGATGCACCACGGCCGAAGACACTTTGGGGGGCGGGGTAAAGGCTTGGGGCGGAAGGTCGATCACGATCCGCGCATCCGCCCGCCATTGCGCCAGAAGAGCAAGACGGCCATAGGCCTTGCTTCCCGGTTTGGCGACAATGCGTTCGGCCACTTCCTTTTGGAACATGAGCGTAAGCGAGGTCCAGAACGGCGGCCATTCCTTGGGGGTAAGCCAGCGCACCAGAAGTTCGGTGCCCACGTTATAGGGCAGGTTGGCGGCAATCTTGATCGGCGGGGTAAGATATTCGAGCGGGTCAATCTCGAGCGCATCGCCGTTGATCACCTTGAGCCGCCCGTCATAGGCCGCCGCGATTTCGGCCAGCGCAGGCAGACACCGTTCGTCCTTTTCGATGGCCAGAACGCGGCGCGCGCCCTCGGCAAGAAGCCCACGGGTCAGACCACCCGGACCCGGTCCGATTTCAAGAACATCCGACCCTGCAAGGTCCCCCGCCTGACGCGCGATTTTTGCGGTCAGGTTGAGATCGAGCAAAAAGTTCTGGCCGAGCGATTTTTTGGCGCTCAGCTGGTGGGTCGCGATCACCTCGCGAAGAGGGGGGAGTCCGTCGATCTGGCTCATGATGTCACTCTGCCTAAAGTCTCTGGGCCGCTCTAACCCGTGTGGGCGCCGCGCGATAGAGCCAATTTCCGCGCCATACGAAGCGCCGCGATCATGGAGTCGGGGTTGGCGATCCCTTGTCCCGCGATTCCAAAGGCCGTTCCGTGATCGGGCGAGGTGCGGATAAAGGGAAGCCCGAGCGTCACATTCACCCCGCCGTCAAAGTCGATGGTCTTGATCGGGATAAGCGCCTGATCATGATAGGCGCAGATGGCGACGTCATAGCCCTCACGCGCACGCTTGTGGAACATGGTGTCTGGCGGCATCGGACCGATGAGGTCGAAGCCTTCGGAGCGAAGCTGGTCCAGAACGGGTTGCATCATACGGATTTCCTGCCAGCCCATCTTGCCGCCTTCGCCCGCATGGGGGTTGAGCCCTGCAACGGCGATGCGCGGCGCGGCAAGGCCGAAGTCGCTCTGCAGCGCTTTGGCGGTGATGCGGATGGTGTCGGTCAAAAGCTCGGGCGTGAACGCGGTCGGCACATCCTCGAGCGGGATATGGATCGTCGTCGGCACAACGCGCAGCTCGTCGCAAGCCAGCATCATCACGACCCTCTCGACGCCGCCCAAGGCCGCAAGAAACTCGGTATGTCCGGGATAGGCAAAGCCCGCACCGTCAGCGAGCGCCTTTTTATGGATGGGCGCGGTGCAAAGAGCCGAGCATTCCCCACGTTGCACAAGGCCGACCGCCGTTTCGATCGCGGCGATCACGCCCTTGGCATGAGCGGGTTGTGCGACACCGCGTGTCACGGGCGCTCCGAAATCCATCGCCAGAACAGGAAGCGCCTTGGCGCTAAGCCGTTCGGCATCTCGGGCGCTGTCCACGCAAACAAAAGGCGTACCATCGGGCAAATGCGACGGGTCGCCGATCCAGAGCATCGGCAGTTCATCCTTGAGCGCGGCCCAAGCTTTGGCGGCAACCTCGGGGCCGATCCCCGCAGGTTCGCCGCAACTGATCGCGATGGTCATCGCTCGACGATGGTCGAGCTGGCGCGTTCGTTCTCGAGGAGACCGTCCGCATAGCCCGACAGACGCTGCGACAACAACTCGGCACGCACCGCTTCGCGGTCGATCTCTTCGGGAGCGGCGAAATTGCGATTGCAGAGCATCAGGTAAACAAGCGTTTTCCCATCCGCGCGGGTGAGATTGGTGCTCACTTCATTCACGTCGAGCTTGGCCAGTTCGATGGCGACATCTTGCGGGATTTCGCTGAGTGCAAGGGTCGAGCGCTCAAGCTGCTCGGGCGCAAGATCACGCGCCACGGTATAAAGATCGTCGCAGGTGTCGACACGGGCCGTCACATCTGCCGCAGCCCGAAGGCCCTCTTCGGTTTTGCCGCCCGCAAGGTAGAGCGCGGCATATTCAAGCGAAACGGGCGTCGGAAGCTTTTCCGTCACCTCGCGCACGCCGCGCATCTGGAACAGCACGATGCCGTTTTCGATCGGGATCGGTGCGGTCACATCCCCCGGTTCGAGTTCAAGCAAAAGCGCGCCGATGGCAGGCGGGTAATTGTCGATCGCGGTCCAGCTCAGACGCCCGCCGTCCCCGCGGCTCTGCGCGGCGGAAAGCTGCTCTGCAGCCGAAGAAAAGACGTCAAAGGATTTGATCTGCGCGATGTTCTGCGCCTCTTCCATCGCGGCTTCTGCGAATTCGGGCGGAGCAGGGAGGATGATCTCGGACAAGAGCACCTGAATGCTCGCGCCTGTGCCGCCCGAGGTGCTCAGGGCCGCATCGACGTCCGCATCCGTTACGGAAACGCGATCCGAATAGCGCGAGCGGATATAGTCGCGCCAAGTCACGTTGCGGCGCACAAAGGTCACGAATGTATCGCGGTCGACGCCGAATTGGCTCAGCATTTCGACAAACCGCTCGAGATCAAGCTCGGCGCGCCCAGCAAAAGCGGTCAGTTCCGCTTCGAGGGATTCTGCGGTGATCTGAAGCCCAGCACGCGAAAAGATCTGCTCTTTGAGCGCTTCATCCAGAAGCTGCTCGCGCGCGACTTTGTCGAGATCACCGGGGGTGTTGAAAGCCTGAAGCAACAGTTTGCGCTGTTCGATCTCGTAGCCCGTGATCGCGGTGCCGTTGACCGTGATCTGCGCCGAGAAAAGCCCCTGTGCCGCGGCCGTCATCGGAAGCGCAAGAGTGGCCCCAAGAGCCAGTGCGGAAATCATACGGGTCAAAGAGCGCATGCATGCCTCATTCTTTTATTGTTTACAGGATTGCACTGCGGCAACCCCGACAGGTCCGGCACCAAAGCCGAGCAATTCAATAGATAAACCGAAATCGGTTGTCGGTTCTACTGTAGAAGATGATGTAAAGCGTTTGTCGGCGGTCAGATTGACTTTGATGCATTCATTTTCCCAGCCGAAACCGACCCCTGCGCGTGCGGCTTTGCGCGTGACGATGTCATACCGCCCGTTCGCGGCAAGGGTCCATTGCGCATTGACGCGCACCGATCCGTCGAAAGTCCATTCCGAAACGGCCTGTGTCCGCCCTTCGACCGCATCGGGATCGAGATAGACATAGGCCGCGGTCAGCGCCACGCGATCGTTCGCCCAAGCAATCTCGGCCGAGGCTTTGGCGGTCGAAAGGTCATCTTTGATCAAGGCGCGACCTGCCGCCGAGAATCCGTTGGCAAGCCCGAGACGACCCGCAATCAGCCAGTCGCTCCGAAGGCTCTCGAGCCCGCTCGAGGCGCTGAAGTCGGTCGATGTCCCACGAAACGCACGTCCCGCCAAAAGCCGCGTGGCAAAGCCGTTTTCGTCGAAACTCTGCCAAGCAAGCCCGATGGCCCCGCGCGGGCCGTTTTCCGTCCCATCGTCCCCCGCAAAGCGCCCAAGGCTCAAGAGGTTCCCTTCGTCGAGTTCGGTGCGCACCGAGTCTTCGTTCGGAATCGCGCCTCCATAGGTGCGCGACCATCCGAGCGAGACCACAGGTTCGATGACGTGCTGGAACCGTGCCCCGTTCTTGGCCAAGGGCCAGCGCAGGGTGATCTGACCGCGCGGGGTGGCGCGTGCCACGGGGCGGGTAAAGACCGTATCATCGCGGAACGCATATTGATCAAGGATCAAGCCCGCCTCGCTTTCCACCACAAGGCCGAGAGGGGCGATCCACTGACGATCCCAGCTCGCCCGTGCTCCGAAGTGGAAGATGTCACGCGACGAGGCGGTGGTCGTGCCGCTGCGCACGACGCCTTCGAGTTTGGCGCCGATAACTGCGGTCCCGCCCGCGATGGAGTCGAACTTGCGTTCGCTTTGCCATTCGAACACCGTCGGCGGCGGGTTCGAGTTTTGCAGGGTCGAGGTCAGCGTCGAATAATAGGCCAATTCGACCTCGCTCAGCCGATCGGGAAGATAGCGCGAGAGTTTGATCGAACTGTCGAGGCGGTTCGAGTCGGAATAGCCGTATTGCAGCAAGTAGCCGCTGTCGCTGACGGCGCGCAGCGATAGATCAAGCACATAGTCCTGACCCACGTCGAAACGGCCTTGGGCGTCGATGTAGCTGCGGAGCCGATCCGGAACCAGCGTGTCGCGGCTTGCCGCCGCGTCGACCTGGATTGTGCCGCGATCAAAGGCCTGACGGTATCTCAGCTCGAGCGTCGAGGATGTTTCCGTCAGGAAAGGCGCGATCGTCACGTCCCGCCGCTCGCCCCACTTGATGAAATAGGGGGTCCTGATCCCGATGCCGAGCTGATCGTTGCTCCTGATTTCGGGGATGAGAAAACCGGTCGCGCGGGTCTGGGTTGGATCGGGCATGCGCAAGCGCGGCAGCGCGACAATCGGAACGCCGCGCAACAGGAACTCGGTGTCTTTGAAATAGAGAAGCTTGGCCTCTTGATCGTGGGTGACTTCGCGCGCGCGGATCTGCCAGAGCGGCGCACGGGTGCCGCACACCGCACAAGAGGTCGCGGCGACCTTATAGGCTTGGGTGGTCGAGGTGCCCAAGCGCGTGACCTGATTGGCCGCGATCTGGAGCCGCTCGTTAAGCACAAGCCGCGCGCCGAGCAAAATGCCCGTTTCGAGTTTGGCATCCAGTGTCGCCTGACGCGCAGTCAGGATCTGCCCGTCGTCCGAGGTGATGAGAATAGGCCCTTCGATGCTGAGCCGATCCTCGGTCTGGTCGTAGATAATCCGCTCGGCGCTCAGGAGAGTTCCGTCGAAAAACACTTCGACAGAGCCCGAGGCGAGCAGTTTGCGGTCTGCGGTTGCTTCGATCCGGTCCGCGATCAGGGTCGCGGCCTGTTGGGCCGCAGCCCGGAGCGGCCAAAGAGCTAGAAGCACAAGAAGGAGCGCGCGGAACATTAGCCATCCTCCAGATGCAAAAGCAGGCCAAGGGCCAGAAACAGCCCTGCGATCGGAACCGACCAGACCGAGAGGGCGATGGGAATTTGCCCGTTTTCGCCCAGAATTTTCGAGAAGTTATAGAGGAAATAGATCGCGAAGCTGACGCCGATGCCGCCCATGACCCAAAGTCCCACGCCGCCGCCGCGCTGGTGGCGCATGGTGAACCCCGCGCCGATCAGCACCATCACCATCAAGAAAAGCGGCTGGGCAAGCTCGCTCTGGAACCAGACCTCGTGGCGACGCGCAGCCAGTCCCGCATCGCGCAGCCGCGAGATGAATTGCGGCAACTCCCAGATCGTGATCGAAGAGGGCGAACCGAAGCTGTCGCGGATCTGGTCGGCTGTCAGGGTCGAAGCGAGCGTATAGGTTGCATAGCGTTTTGCATCGGCTTCGGGGTTGATCGTGTCGCTGAGCGGCCAGACTTTGGCGTCCTTGATCAACCATTCCCCGTTCGACAGTTGCGCAGAGGCCGCTTCGATCCGCAGGGTCGGGCCTTGGCCTTCGATGAACGAGATAAAGGTCGCATCCCGCAGCTCGGTTCCGTCGAGGTTTGACCCTTCGGCGCGGATCACGGTTTGCTCGCCGCCGCTGCCCTGACGCAGCCAGAGCGAGTCCTTGGCCACCGAAAGGATGGTGCCTTCCCCGAGATAGACGGCGGCGCGGCGCTCGTATTCCTTGGAGGTCGCGGCAACGATCGGGTTGAAGAGCGCCATCGACAGGCACCCCAGCGCCAAAGCGACAAGAGCGGGCGCGACAAGGGTCTTGAGCGCGGAGCGCCCCGCCGCACGGGTGACGACCAGCTCGGAGCTTTTGGCCAGTCGCAAGAACATATTGATCGCCGCGATGATCATGATGAGCGGCATGAACTGATAGATCTGTCTTGGGGTGTCGAGGAGCGTCATCGCCCCCAGCTCGGTCGCGGCAAGTCCCGCACTTTCCAGAATGCGGATCTGCTCGACCACACCGATAAAACCGACAATCAGGAAAAACACCGCAAAAACAGTGAGAAAGGACATGAAAAAGCGAAGCGCGAAATAGCGGTGAAGGATCATGTCGACTGCCTTCTCAAAAGCGCACCAAGGCTGAAGGGTCGGCCCGAAAGGCTCAAGAGGACCCAGACGATCACGAACCCGAAGAGCGAGGGCACATAGGCAAGTGCCCATGCCTGCGGATACTGCGCGGAAAGGCTGATCGCGGCGCTGTCCACAAGCTTGACGAGGATAATCAGGAACACGGCAAAAACCATCTGACGCCAGACGCCAAAGCGGCTGAAGCCCCCCAAAAGGAGCGTCGCGAAGCCGATCATGCAGGCGGCAATGGTCAAACCGCTCAGAGCGATCCGCTCGTGCCCCAGATAGGTCAGTCGTTCGATGGTAAGACCTGTCGCTGCACTCAGATCCGCATCGGCCTTCAGAAGCGCAGAGGTGGTCAATTCCTCGACCTTGATCGTGCGCGATGGGTTGCCCGTCACAAAGGCGCTCAGATCATAAGAGAAATCGTCGAATTGCGTGACGAGAAGACTGTCGTTTCCAAGCCGAAGGCTCTGGGCCATCCCGTCGATCATCACAAGCTGGGGGCGGTCTTCATTGCGCACCAGATAGGCGCGCGAGGCGGTATAGGTGTGGCGCACCTCGGGATCGCGGGCGTCCGAGACAAAGATATCGACCAACTCGCCTTGGGGTGTCACGTCGCGGATAAAGACAGTCACACCGTCCACAGGTGTCTGGAACTCGCCTTCGGTGAAAAGGCGGGCGGTCAAACTCTCCGAGACTTCGGTAATACGCTGGTAATAGATCTTGAGCGAAGTGGGCACGAGATAATTGGCCAGAACCGCGGTAAAGAGCGCTGTGATCAACGCATAGGCCATCGCGGGACGCGCGAGGCGGAACGGCGAGAAGCCCGTTGCCTGAACCACGACAAGCTCCGAGTCGGCGGCAAGACGGTCGGTGGCATAGAGCGCGGCCGCAAAAGCGGCGATCGGCAAAATCCGCAAGATCACCGCAGGAAGCGAAAGCGCACTGAATTCAAGAAAAACGAGTGTCGATTGGCCGTCCGCAATCAGCCTGTCAAAGAGCTGGACGGCATTGTTGATCCAATAGATCAACACCAGAACAAGCGCGAAAAAGCCGAAAAGCGTCAGCATACGCGACAGCATGTATCTGTCGAATCTTCCCACGCTTCGATTTCCCCCAATTTGCAGTCGTTCTTTGTGCGGACACTAGCCCAATACAAAAGACGATTGAACTCCAATCTGGCAATCGGCGCGGGCAAGGGCTACCTATTGCGTAAACCCGCCGATGAAGGAGCGCCGCTTTGACCGATTTGATTGATGTCCGTTTTGTATCCCATGACGCAACCGCTCTGGCTGCACTTACCGGAAAGCTCGCAATCGTTGTCACGAGCGATGGCAAGCTCGACCTTGCGGGGCGCAAGGTGAACTCGCTCACCCGCAAAACGGTGGAAAAATTCATTTCGGGCGAAGGTTTCGAAAAACTCTCCGAAGGCGAGGTGGCTGAAATTCTCGCCCCAGTCGGGCTCGAGGCCGAGGCGCTGATCATTGCAAAACTCGATCGCCGCGCCGATGCGGAGACCCTGCGCAAAGCGGGGGCTTCGTTGGCAAAACGTCTGGGCAAATCAGGCATCACGCTCGTTGCGCCTGCCTTGAAAAAGGCCGAGGAAGTCGCATTCGGGTGTGCCCTGAAATCCTATAATTACAATGGGCTAAAGACCGAAGCTGTGGCGGAGAAGGGCGCTTTGACCATCGCTCTCACCGATCCTGCCGAGGCAGAAGCGGCATGGAGCACATTGCACGCGGTGGCCCAAGGGGTCTTTCTCACCCGCGATCTGACCAATGATCCCGCCAACGTCTTGACCACCACGGAATTTGCGCGCCGTATCGAGGGGCTGCGCGATCTTGGGCTCGAGGTCGAAATTCTCGCAGAGGACAAGTTGGCCGAATTGGGCATGGGCTCGCTGCTCTGCGTCGGTCAAGGCTCGGACAGCCCGTCCTATGTCGCAGTAATGCAATGGAAGGGTGGCGCGGACGAGGCACCCTTTGCGCTCGTCGGTAAGGGCGTTGTCTTCGACACGGGCGGCATCAGCCTCAAACCCGCTGCAGGCATGGAAGAAATGACCATGGACATGGGCGGCGCGGGGGTCGTGACGGGCGTGATGAAAGCACTCGCGCTGCGCAAGGCCAAGGCCAATGTCGTCGGTCTTGTCGGTCTGGTCGAGAATATGCCTAGCGGCAATGCCACGCGTCCCGGCGATGTGGTCAAATCCATGAAAGGCGACACGATCGAGGTGATCAACACCGACGCCGAAGGCCGTCTCGTTCTTGCCGATGTACTCTGGTATGCCCAAGAGCGGTTCAAGCCCGTCGGGATGATCAACCTTGCGACCCTTACGGGCGCGATCATCATCGCTTTGGGCCACGAGAACACGGGCGTCTTTTCGAACAATGACGTGCTTGCAAGCAAGTTCCTCAAAGCGGCTGCCGACGAGGGCGAAGGCGCTTGGCGTCTTCCGTTGTCCAAGGCCTATGACAAACTGCTCAAATCATCGGTTGCCGATATGAAGAACGTGGGCGGACGTCCCGCGGGTTCGATCACCGCGGCCCAGTTCCTCCAGCGGTTTGTGAAAGAGGAAACGCCGTGGTGTCACCTTGATATTGCGGGGACGGCGTCGGTCAAGTCCGAGACCGCCCTTGCGCCTGCGGGGGCGACGGGCTGGGGCGTCATGGCACTCAACCGTCTTATCGCCGACAACTTCGAAGGCTAAGGGATGGGCGAGGCGTTCTTTTACCATCTGACCGAAGACAACCTTGAAACCACTTTGCCCATTCTGGTGGGCAAGGCGGTCGAAGCGGGTTGGGCGGTGGAAGTGCGCACTTCGAACGCCGAAATGGCCGAGCATCTCGATCTTGCCCTCTGGCAGGGGGGCAAGGACAGCTTTCTGCCGCATGGCGTCGCGGGCGGCGATCATGACGCATTTCAGCCCGTGCTTCTGACCTTGCCCGATCAGGCGGCTGCGAACGGCGCCAGCTGTATCGTCAGCGTCGGCGGGAGCGAGATTTCACCCGACGAAACCCTATCTTCACAACGGGTTATGGTCATATTCGACGGCATGGACCCTGACGCGGTGGCGCGGGCGCGCGTCCAATGGAAATCGCTTACGGGTGGGGGATGCGCCGCGAAATACTGGGCGCAGGACATGGGACGCTGGATCAAAAAGGCGGAAAGCTAACGGCGCAGGATCAGCCGTTCGCCCTGAATTTCGATGCTTTCGAAGCGGCTGAGATAGCTCATCCCGAGCAGCGATCCCGCCATATCTCCGCCGTTGACAACGGCGCGGACATTCCTGTCGCGGAGCCCTTCGACTTCCATGGTTTCAAGCAAGACGGGGGCAGTGGCGACTGTGCCGTTGGCCGTCTGTGCGCGCATCGTGAAATCAAGGCGGCCCAGATCAAGACCGACGCGCTCGGCATCCTCTTGGGTCAGCACGATCTGGCTTGCGCCCGTGTCGACGATGAATGGAACGGTGACACCGTTGATCACCGCATCAAGGTGGAAATGCCCGTCAAAGCGTTTGCGCAGTTCGATGACGCCCGAGGTGTCGCTCACCGCATAACTCGTTTGGGAGTTCTTCTCGTACCACGCGACGCCACCGATGGTGACGGCAAAGATCACCGCCCAAATGCCGACTTGCCGAAAGGTCGTGCCGATCTGACGGCCACGCGCGGAAAAGGCACTCCCTCCGATAAAGAAGAGGAGCAAAAGAAGATAGATGATCGAGGGCCAGTTTGCGGTGTCCATATCACCTAGATAGGGATCATCCGATCAAACCGAAAGTGGCAAGCCCATCAAGAATGAACTGGATGGCAAGCGCGGCGAGCAGCATGCCCAAAAGACGCGTGACCACATCGACGCCCGTCTTGCCCAGCCCGCGCTCGATCAGTCCCGCAAAGGTAAAGAGGATGTAGACGATCACCAGAACGGCAAGCATCACGCCGATCACGGCGGCAAAACCTGCAACGCTGTCGGTGGAGCCCGTGAGAAGGATCATAGAGGCAATCGCGCCCGGTCCTGCGATCAAGGGAATGCCGATGGGAAAGACCGAAGGGTCGTCGTGGTGGTCCTCGGCACTGGCCTCGTCCGCGTTGGATTTGCGGCGGGTCGCTCGTTTCTGGAACAGCATCTCGAGCGCGGTGAGGAATAGAAGGATACCGCCCGCAATGCGGAACGCGGGCATGGAAATTCCGACAAACCCGAGCAAGGCCTCGCCGAAAATGGCAAAGACGATCAGGATGAGCGCCCCCGTCACACAAGAGCGGATCGCAATCGCGCGGCGGCGCGACGGTTCCATCCCTTGGGTCAGAGCCACGAACAAGGGCGTAAGGCCGATGGGATCGATGATCACAAAGAGCGTGGTGAAGGCGGTGATGAGTGCGGTCATATCAGTCATGGCAGGACCCTAGCAGCGATGGCGTAAAAGAAAAGCGCCAGTGAGTTGCCCCACCGGCGCTTTGATAGGTCTTGACGCGGCGTTTAGCCGAAGATCGCGCCGAAGGTGCTACGGAACGTTGCCGAAAGCTCGGCAAGCGGTGCCGACACACCGCCGAAGCTCACGTCCGAGCCGCCGAACTTGCCGACGGTCGCAATGGGCACGCCGGCGGAAGCTGCAGCAGCCATCAGGGCTTCGGCCTGATCGAAGGAAGCGGCGATAAGGTAACGCGCCTGATCCTCACCAAAGAGTGTGGGGGTATCGCCTGCGTCGAGCGTGACGCCCACGCCAGCGGTTTCCGCCATCTCGAAGGCGGCAAGCGCAAGGCCGCCGTCCGAAAGATCGGAACAGGCTTCGATCATTGCGCGGTTGGCGCGAATGAAGTCGCCGTTCGCCTTTTCGGCCGCAAGATCCACATGCGGTGCATCGCCGTCCTCGCGGTTGAACACTTCTGCGAGCAGAGCGGACTGACCGAGGTGGCCGTTCGTCGTGCCGACGAGGAGGGCGACATGGCCATCTTTGGCTTTGCCGAGGATCGCGTCTTCGGTCTTTTCGATAAGACCGACCGCACAGATCGTGGGGGTCGGCAAAATCGCCTGACCATCGGTCTCGTTATAGAGCGAGACGTTGCCCGAAACGATGGGGGTATCGAGCGCAAGGCAGGCTTCACCGATCCCTTTGATCGCACCGACGAACTGGCCCATGATCGCGGGCTTTTCGGGGTTTCCGAAGTTCAGGTTATCGGTGGTGGCAAGCGGCTTGGCGCCGACGGCGGTCAGGTTGCGATAGGCTTCGGCCACGGCCTGTTTGCCGCCCTCGAAGGGGTTGGCTTTGACATAGCGCGGGGTCACGTCCGAGGTGAAGGCGATCGATTTGCCCGTGCCGTGCACGCGGATAATACCTGCGCCGACGCCCGGACGGTTGACGGTGTCGCCGCCCACTTGGGTGTCGTATTGCTGATAGACCCAGCTCTTGGACGCATAGTTCGGCGAGGAAATAAGCGCCTTGAGGCCGTCGATCGGATCAACGCCCGGAACATCGGCCATCGGTGCGGCGGCGGGCGTTTCGACCCACGGGCGGTCGTATTCGGGCGCGGTGGACGACAGTTTGGAGAGCGGGAGATCGGCCTTGCACACGTTGTTGTGCATGATGAGGAAGCGGTCTTCGGCAATGGTCTCGCCCACGATGGCGAAGTCGAGGTCCCATTTGTCGAACACGGCTTTTGCTTCGGCTTCAAGCTCGGGCTTGAGCACCATGAGCATCCGCTCCTGGCTTTCCGAGAGCATCATTTCATAGGCGGTCATGCCTTCTTCGCGGCAGGGAACCTTTTCAAGATCGAGACGGATGCCCAGCTCGCCCTTGTCGCCCATTTCAACGGCAGAGCAGGTGAGGCCCGCAGCGCCCATGTCCTGGATCGAAATCACGGCGCCGGTCTGCATCAGTTCCATGCAAGCTTCCATGAGGCGCTTTTCGGTGAAGGGGTCGCCGACCTGAACGGTGGGACGCTTTTCTTCGATCGTGTCGTCGAATTCGGCAGAAGCCATCGTCGCGCCGCCAACACCGTCGCGGCCCGTCTTGGCGCCGAGGTAAACCACAGGCATGCCGACGCCCGAAGCGGCGGAATAGAAAATCTTGTCCGCATCGGCGAGACCCGCCGCAAATGCGTTCACAAGGCAGTTGCCGTTATAGGCAGGGTGGAAGCGCACTTCGCCGCCCACGGTCGGAACGCCGAAGCAGTTGCCGTAACCGCCGACGCCCTCGACAACGCCGTTGACGAGCTGGCGCGTCTTGTGGTGCTCGGGCGAGCCGAAGGACAGCGAGTTCATCGCTGCGATGGGACGTGCACCCATGGTGAAGACGTCACGCAGAATGCCGCCCACACCCGTTGCCGCACCCTGATAGGGTTCGATGTAGGACGGGTGGTTGTGGCTTTCCATCTTGAAGACGATGGCCTGATTGTCGCCGATATCGACAACGCCCGCGTTCTCGCCGGGGCCGCAAATGACCTGAGGGCCGCTGGTCGGAAGCGTGCGGAGCCAGCGCTTGGAGGATTTGTAGGAACAGTGCTCGTTCCACATGGCCGAGAAGATACCGAGCTCGGTGAATGTCGGTTCGCGACCGATGATTTCCAGAATGCGCTCGTATTCGTCGGGCTTGAGGCCGTGGGCTGCGATCAGTTCATCGGTGATTTGCGGTTCGTCCATGATATCCCCCGGAGGCTGGAATTGCGCACCTCTTAGGGCAAGGAGGGCAAATGGGAAAGAGCGAGACGCCGATTTCAGGCAAAAAATTCGCAAATGCGCCGCTTGCTTTGGCCCATTATTCCAAGCTAACTGGCGGCGGATCACACCGGGATAACAAATGATAATTCGTGACGCGCTTGCCAAAGATGCGGGCCCAGTAGCAGGCATCTACAATCAGGCAGTTCGAGAGACCGTTGCAATCTGGAACGACACCGAGGTCGATGTTGCAAATCGGCGGGCATGGATCGCGGATCGTCAGGTGGCGGGCTATCCTGTTCTGGTGCTGGAAGATGAGGGCGAAGTCGTCGGATATGCGTCCTACGGTCCGTTCCGTCCCTTTGACGGATATAAGTATTCGGTCGAACATTCGGTCTATCTGCGCACAGATTACCATGGGCGCGGTCTGGGGCGTCTCTTGATGGAGAAGCTGATCGAACGCGCCCGCAAGGGCAAGGTTCACGTCATGATCGGCGGGATTGCCGCCGAGAACGAAGGCTCTATCGCCCTGCACCGCAAACTCGGTTTCGAAGAGACGGGGCGTTTGCCTCAGGTCGGGCAAAAATTCGGGCGCTGGCTCGATCTTGTTTTCATGCAGCTTCGAGTCGACGAAAGGCAAGAGCCGTAAGCGCTGTCTTTGATCTGGCGCATGGTCGGCAAATGCTTTTCCCGATTAGATTGGAAAAGCGTTGAAGCAAAAAAAAACGCCGGGCACACAGCCCGGCGAAGTCCAACAGGGAGGTTTGAAGTGATGAGCGCGAAAGCATCATCGGCTTCATTTGTGCACATATTGTGCAGACTATGTTCGATCAAGAATTAATAGGCTCAGTTTTGGTCAACCCCGCTATGCGTCAAGCGCATAGCTTAGAGGGTCTGTGCGGCCTCGGCTGCGGCGGCATTATCGCGAATGCGTTGACGATGCGCGATAATCTCTTCCTGAACAAAGTCGCGGAAGGCCGAAACGCGCCGCGATTGGCGGAGTTCTTCGGGATAGGCGAGGAAGACAGGCACCTCGCCGCTCTCGACATCGGGCAGAACGCGGACGAGCTGGGTGAAGTCCTCGGCAAGATAGTCGGGCAGTACGCCGACGCCCACATTCGCAAGGACCGCCTGAAGCACGCCGAAATAGTTGTTCACGGTCAGCATCGAATGAACGTCGTAGTTCATCAGGTGCTGAACGAGCGAAGCCCCTGCCGCGACTTGGGCAGAGTTCGGGTTCTGGCTGATCAGACGGTGGTGACGCACATCCTCGACCTTTTCGAAGGGCGGGTGCGTGTCGAGATATTCGCGCGTCGCATAAAGCCGCATGCGCACCGACATAAGCCGTTTGCGGATCAGGTCGGCCTGCGAGGGCTCTTTCATTCGGATGGCAACGTCGGCTTCACGCATGGGAAGGTCGAGCACGCGCTCTTCGAGCATGAGGTCGATCTTGAGATCGGGGTATTTCTCGTAGAGCTTGTGCAGACGCGGGGCAAGCCAGAGCGAGCCGAAGCCCGTCGTCGTCGTGACCTTGAGTTCGCCGAACACTTCTTCTTCGCTGTCCTTGATCCGCGCGGCGGCGGCATCGAGACGCTTTTGCATCGAGCGTGTGGCATCAAAGAGTAGCTCGCCCTGTTCGGTAAGGATAAGGCCGCGGGCATGGCGGTGGAACAGCGTGGTTCCAAGCGACTCTTCAAGGGCACGGATCTGGCGGCTCACAGCCGATTGGGACAGGTGAAGCGTGTCACCCGCATGGGTGAGTGAGCCTGCATCCGCAACGGCGTGAAAAATTCTGAGCTTGTCCCAGTCCATAGTGCCCCCGAATAAACAGCCCTAACATACACAAGAATCGCTCAGTACTCTTGTCCCCAAAGTAAATGCAACGGCGTATGTGACCGAAATATTACTTTGTAGGTCAGAGGGTGTGACCTAGGTTTAATTTATAGGCAGTAAAGGGAGATCAACATGCGTCGTGAAGCCGTAACCCTCGAAGATCGATATGATCTGGGAAAGACGCATGTTCTTTTGAACGGAACCCAAGCGCTTGTGCGGCTGATGTTGATGCAAAAGGCCCGTGATGAAAAACGGGGACTGAGGACCGCAGGCTATGTGTCGGGCTATCGCGGCTCGCCCTTGGGTGCGGTCGATATGCAGATGACGCTGGCCAAGGCGTATCTCGACAAGGCGGACATCAAATTCCATGCGGGCCTGAACGAAGATCTTGCCGCCACAGCGCTCTGGGGCACCCAACAAGTGCATTTGCGCGGTGACGGGCGCGTCGATGGCGTTTTCGGCCTCTGGTATGGCAAGGGCCCGGGGGTCGACCGTTCGGGCGATGTCATGCGGCATGTGAATTTCGCCGGAACCGCGCCCTTGGGCGGTGTGATCATGGCGATGGGGGACGACCACACGGGCGAATCCTCGACCTCGCTGCACCAATCGGACATGACGATGATCGACAGCAATATGCCGATCGTCTCGCCTGCGGGGGTTCAGGAAATCCTCGACCTCGGGCTTTACGGCTATGCGCTTTCACGGTTCTGCGGTCTTTGGGTCGGTCTCAAGACCATGAAGGACACGGTAGAGGTGACGTCTGTCGTCAATGGCGATCCCGAAAGGCTCCAGTTCGTCGAGCCCAAGTTCGATGGACCCGAGGACGGGCTTCATATCCGGCTCTATGAATCGCCCGTCTCGCAAGAGGCGCGCACGCTTGATTATCGTCGCAAGGCCGCGCTTGCCTTTGCTCGTGCCAACCGGATCGACAAGCGGGTCTGGGGCGAAAAGGGCGCAAAGATAGGGTTTGTCGCTGCGGGCAAGAACTGGCTCGATCTTGTGCATGCGCTCGACCTTCTCGGGTTTGACGAGCAAAGCGCCAGATCGGCGGGGATCACCACCTATAAGGTTGCACAGGTCTGGCCCTTGGACATGGAGAGCTTCCGCGACTGGGCAGAGGGTCTCGATCTGATCGTCGTGGTCGAGGAAAAGCGCAAACTGATCGAAGGCCAGATCAAAGAGGCGCTCTATAACGATCCCGCGCGTCCCCGTATCTATGGCGGCAAAAAGGAAGCCGAGGTTCTTTTTACCGAGAAATACGCGCTTGATCCCGTCAGCATTGCCGCAAAACTCGGCCAGATCATCGAAGAAGAAGGCTGCGGCTCGGACCGTCTCCGCGCGGGGCTGGAAAAGGTCCAAGCGGGGCTACGTGCCCCCAACGCCCCCCAGATTGCCGCCCGCACACCGTATTTCTGTGCTGGCTGTCCGCACAACTCCTCGACCCGCGTGCCCGAAGGGAGCCGCGCCTATGCGGGGATCGGGTGTCATTACCTTGTACAGTTCATGGAGCGCGATACCATCGGTTCGACCCATATGGGCGGCGAGGGCGCGAATTGGGTGGGGGAAGCGCCGTTCTCCAAGACGGAACATGTGTTCCAGAATATGGGGGACGGCACCTATAACCACTCGGGTGTTCAGGCGATCCGCTTTGCGCTGAGTTCCGAAGCCAATATCACCTTCAAGATCCTCTATAACGATGCCGTCGCCATGACGGGCGGGCAGGGGATGGATGGAGAGCTCACTGCCGAGCAGATCTGCTCCGAACTTGTGGCCATGGGGGTCAAAGCGGTTGCGCTGGTCCATGACGAAAAGGAAGAGGTCGATCGCAAGCGCCTTCCGCCTGTCGTGCGGGTCGAAGAGCGCGCCAAGCTCGATCAGGTGCAGCGCGACATGCGCGAGACCAAGGGCGTCACGGCCATCGTCTATGCCCAGACCTGTGCCGCCGAAAAGCGACGCCGTCGCAAGAAGGGCAAGTTCCCCGATCCCGACAAGCGGGTCTATATCAACCCCAAGGTTTGCGAAGGCTGCGGAGACTGCGGGGTGCAGTCCAACTGCGTCGCGGTGCTTCCGCTTGAAACGCCCTTTGGCCGTAAACGAGAGATCGACCAAAGCGCCTGTAACAAGGACTTTTCCTGTCTCAAGGGCTTTTGCCCCTCCTTTGTCACGGTTGAGGGCGGTATCCCGCGCAAAGCCGAAGCAAAGGCCCTCTCTCTGCCGCAGATCGAAGAGCCGAACCTGCCCGCGATTGCCCGCACCCATAACCTCGTCATTACGGGGATCGGCGGAACGGGTGTCGTGACCATCGGTGCAATCCTTGCCATGGCCGCGCATCTCGACGGCAAAGGCGCTTCGATGATGGAAATGGCGGGGCTTGCGCAAAAGGGCGGCGCGGTGCTCATCCATTGCCGTATCGCCGAACGCCCCGAGGATATCGCCGCTATTCGGGTCGCCACGGGCGAATGCGATGCGCTCATCGGCGGTGATCTTGTGGTGAGCGCGGGGGCCGGCACGCTCGACCTTTTGCAAAAGGGGCGGTCAAAAGCGGTTGTGAACAGCCATGTGGTCATGACCGGCGAATTCACCCGCAAGCGAGATTTCAGCATCCCGAGCGCCGAGCTCGGTGTCGCGCTCGAGGCGCGGATCGGCGAGGCGGCACAGTTTCTCGATGCCTCCGAGATTGCCAAACGGGGTCTCGGGGATACGATCTTTTCGAATATGGTGATGTTCGGGGCGGGATTTCAGGCGGGACTTGTCCCGATCGGATACGAGGCGATCCGCGAGGCCATCCGTCTTAACGGGGCCAGTGTCGACAAGAACCTGATGGCCTTCGAGCTCGGGCGCTGGGCGGTAACGGATTTCGCAGGACTTCAGGCGCAGCTTGCTCCAGAGGCCGCCGAAGCCGCGCCCGACTTTATGACCGAAGCCAAGGCCCATCTTGCCGCCTATCAGGGCAAGCGGCTTGTCAAACGGTTCGAACGTCTGGTGGGCAAGGTCCACGATCCGGTGCTTAGGGAAGTGGTGGCGCGCTCCTATCACAAGCTGTTGACCTATAAGGACGAATACGAGGTCGCGCGGCTCCATCTTGAAACCGCAGCCCAAGTCGAAGCGCGGTTCGAGGGGGTAAGGGGGCTGACCTATCATCTCGCTCCGCCGATCCTTGGGGGCACCGACCAGAACGGTCGCCCAAAGAAACGGGCATTCAAACGCGGGATGACACCGCTCTTCAAGGCGCTGGCAGGTGCGAGACGGCTGCGGGGCACGCCGCTCGATGTGTTTGGCTATAGCGCGGAGCGCCGCGCCGAACGGCGGCTCATCAAAGAGTTCGAGGCCGACCTTCCACGCATCCTCGAAGCGCAGAACAGTGCCGCCGCCCTTGCTCTGGCGGGACTGCCCATGGACATCCGCGGCTTTGGTCCCGTCAAGATGAAGGCGATGGAGGAGGCCGCGCAAAAGCGCGCCGCGCTGCTCGCAAGTCTTGACAGCAAGGAGCTCCGTGCTGCCGAATAGAAAAAGGGCGGTTTCGGCGGATGGATTTCCGCTGCAAAGGGTCTTATGTGTTGGAAAACACCCCAGCGTTTGCGGGGGACTCGTGAGGCAGGATCGGAAAATATTATGGCTGTCGGTGTATTTGATAGCGGGCTTGGCGGATTGACGGTGCTCAACGCACTCGAAAAACGTTTGCCCGATGTTCCCTTTGTCTATTTCGGCGACAACAAGCACGCGCCCTATGGCGTGCGCGATGCCGATGACGTCTATAACCTGACCACCGCTGCCGTCGAACGGCTCTGGGAGGCAGGCTGCGATCTTGTGATCCTTGCGTGCAACACCGCAAGCGCTGCAGCGCTGCGCCGGATGCAGGAAAGCTGGATTCCCCGCGAAAAGCGCGTGCTTGGCGTCTTTGTGCCTCTGATAGAGGCTTTGACCGAACGGCAATGGGGCGACAACTCGCCGCCGCGCGAGGTTGCGGTCAAACATGTGGCACTCTTTGCGACCCCCGCCACCGTGCGCAGCCGTGCCTTCCAGCGCGAGCTTGCGTTTCGCGCCATCGGCGTGGATGTCGAAGCGCAAGCCTGTGGCGGTGTCGTCGATGCGATCGAAGAAGGCGATATGATCCTTGCCGAAGCTTTGGTGCGCAGCCATGTCGAAGCGCTCCAGCGCAAAATGCCGAGCCCCGATGCCGCGATCCTCGGCTGCACCCATTATCCGATCATGGAAGAGGTGTTCCAGGACGCGCTGGGCGCGGATGTCAAAGTGTTCTCCCAAGCCAATATCGTGGCTGAAAGCTTTGCCGATTACCTTGCCCGCCGCCCCGAATTCATCGGCTCGGGCACCCAGAGCATGTTCCTCACCACGGGCGATCCGAAAAAGGTCTCGGCCCGTGCGACCCAGTTCATGCGCCGCAAGGTCGAGTTCCAATCCGCGTGATGCGTCAACCTTTCGCGTTGCGAGACCCGCAACCGATGACTACCTCTGTCCCAAAGGGGAAAACGAATGAGCTATAACGTCGCTATTCTTGGTGCTTCCGGCTACACCGGCGCAGAGCTGGTGCGGATCATCGCGACACATCCCGACCTCAAGATTGCGGCGCTTTCCGCCGACCGCAAAGCGGGCATGGAGATGGCCGATGTGTTTCCGCATCTGCGCCACATCGACCTTCCCAAGCTTTGCACCATCGACGAGATCGACTTTTCGGGCATTGATCTGGCCTTTGCGGCGCTTCCGCACGGTCTGAGCCAAGCGCTCGTGCGTGATCTGCCCGAGACCGTCAAGGTCGTGGACCTTGGTGCCGATTTCCGTCTGCGTGATCCTGCGGAATACGAAAAATGGTATGGTGCGCCGCATGTGGCGGTCGAGTTGCAGAAAGAGGCCGTTTACGGTCTGACCGAATTCTATCGCGACGATATCAAGTCCGCGCGACTGGTTGCGGGGACGGGGTGTAACGCGGCCACCGTTCAATTCGCACTCCGCCCGCTGATTGCGGCGGGTGTGATCGATCTTGACGACATCATCTGCGATCTCAAGAACGGAATTTCGGGCGCAGGCCGCAGCCTCAAGGAAAACATGCTCTTTGCCGAGCGTTCGACCGATGTTGCCGGTTATTCCCAAGGCGGCAAGCACCGTCACCTTGGCGAATTCGATCAGGAGTTTTCGCTGATTGCGGGCCGCAAGGTCGAGATCATGTTCACGCCGCACCTCGTGCCCGTCAATCGCGGCATTCTGGCAAGCTGCTATCTCAAGGGTGACCCCGAAGCGATGCACGCCGCTCTTGTCGCCCAATACAAGGACGAGCCGTTCATCGAAGTGCTGCCCTTTGGCAAACTGCCCTCGATGGGCAATGTGACGGGATCGAACTTCTGCTTCCTTGGCGTCACGGGCGACCGGATCAAGGGCCGCGGCCTTGTCGTCTCGACGCTCGACAACCTCAACAAAGGCTCATCGGGGCAGGCGGTGCAAAACGCCAACCTGATGCTCGGCCTTCCCGAAACAGCGGGCTTGATGCTCGCGCCGGTATTCCCATGAGTGGTCTCAAATCCCTTAAAAAACGCCGCCGCGTCCAGATCATCGTTCTGGCCTTTGTCGCTCTGGCCGTTTCGACGGGCCTGATCGGCTATGCGATGCGCGACGGGATCAACTTCTTCCGTTCGCCCAGCCAGATCGTTGCCGAGCCGCCCGCTGCGAACGAGGTGTTCCGCGTCGGCGGTCTTGTCGAAGAGGGCACGCTTGTGCGCGGCGAAGGCGAGACCGTAACATTTAGCGTCACAGACGGAGGCGCATCGATTCCCGTTGCCTATAAGGGGATTCTCCCCGACCTTTTCGAAGAGGGTCAGGGCATGGTCGGGCAGGGCCGCTATGTGGAGGGTGTCTTCCAAGCGACTGAAATCCTTGCCAAACATGACGAGACCTATATGCCCAAAGAGGTGATCGACGCGCTCAAGGAACAGGGCGTTTACGTCGAGCCGGACGCTGCTGCAGCGACCAATTAACCTTTGAATGTGATGCTTGGTCCCATCAACTTGGGGACCGAGCATGACACACATCCAAGACATCGCAAAAGAAATCGTCGCCCGAGAAGGCGGCTTTGTCGACGATCCCGATGATCCGGGCGGCGCAACGAACCAGGGCGTGACCTTGGGCACGCTGAGGCGCTTGGGGCGCGATCTGAACGCCGACGGGCGCATCGACAAATCCGACGTGCGGGCTATGACGCCCGAATTGGCGGCCGACATTTTCCTCGAACATTATTTCCATGCGCCGCGTATTTCGCAGCTTCCCGAGGCGCTTCAGCCTTCGGTCTTCGACATGTATGTGAACGCGGGGGGACAGGCGATCCGCATTCTCCAGCGGCTTTTGGTGCAGATGGGCGAGAGCATTGCCGTGGATGGCGCCATCGGGCCGCAGACCATCGCGGCGACCGAACGCGCGTTCCGCGCTGCGGGCACGCTTTTCGTCGATGCCTACGGGATCGAACGGCGCAATTACTACTACGCTCTGGCCGATCGCCGAGCGCCTTTGCGTAAATTCGCGCGGCGGCGGGATGGCGGCAAGGGCGGCTGGATCACCCGCGCCGAAGCGTTCATTTCCACCCGCTTTCACCTGACGGAAGATCAACATAATCAGAGGGTTGCGCAATGGGCCTAATGGGAAAACTCCTTGACGTTCTCTTTGGCGGAGGGCGCAATGCCATTGTCGAAACGGCGGGCATTTTCCGCGAAAACGCCGAAAAAGGCGCAGACCGAGAGGCGGCGATGCGCGCCCAAGCGCTGGCGCAATATGCCGCCGAGTTCGGTCAGCCCCGCGTCGGGCTTTTTGATCGGGTGATCGACGGGCTCAACCGTCTTCCGCGTCCCATTCTTGCCTTTGGCACCATCGGGCTTTTCGTCATGGCGATGAGCGATCCGGTCTGGTTTGCGGGGCGGATGCAGGGCATCGTCCTTGTGCCCGAACCGATGTGGTGGCTCATGGGGGCGATCATCAGCTTCTACTTCGGCGCCCGTCATCAGGCAAAGGCGCAGGATTTCCAGACGTCAGTTCTTCAAACGGCTGGGATGGCGGGCGAGGTGAGGGCGCGGGTCGAGGCGCTTGACGCTTTGCAGGTGCCGTTGCCGCTTGAAGCGGCGACCCTCGCCGAACCAGGTCGCAACGCCGCGCTCGAGGAATGGAGGGCGAAACAGTGACCGAGCCTTGGAACCAGATCGCAGAGCGCAGGATCGGTGCGCTCGAAACCCATTGCGCCGTTGAAGAGGTCCACCGCCTCTCGGTCGAGGCGCGACTTGCCGCGATCGAAGATACGCTCAAATGGTTGGTGCGGTTGATCGTCGGGGCTTTTGTGACGGCTCTTATGGGAATTGCCTTCAGCGGCATGTTCATCGTCGGGACCTGAGGCCAGTGGTCGCGGGTCTCCTCGCTCCAAATTGATTGGGCCTTATCAACGAATGCGGTAAACAGAATACATGATAGCAGAACTCGGACATTTTTCGCTGATTCTGGCCTTCGGCATCGCCTTGGTCCAGATGATTGTTCCCATGATCGGTGCCCACAAAGGGTGGCGCAACTGGATGGCCGTCGGCGACCCCGCCGCGGTGTCCCAATTACTCTTGGTCGGGGTGGCCTTTGCCGCTTTGACCTATTCCTTTGTGGTCTCGGATTTTTCGCTTCGGCTCGTGGTGCTCAACTCGCACAGCGCCAAGCCGATGCTCTATAAAATCTCGGGGGTTTGGGGCAACCACGAGGGGTCGATGCTCCTCTGGCTCTTGATCCTCACGCTCTTCGGGGCCTGTGCCGTGTTCTTTGGCGGCAATCTTCCCGCAACGCTCAAGGCGCGGGTCTTGGCTGTGCAATCCACGGTTTCAGTTGCCTTCTATCTCTTTATCCTGCTCACCTCGAACCCGTTCATCCGTCTCGAAGTGCCGCCCTTTGACGGTCAGGATCTCAACCCGCTCTTGCAGGACCCCGGTCTCGCCTTCCATCCGCCGTTCCTCTATCTCGGCTATGTCGGACTTTCGATGGCGTTCTCTTTTGCAGTCGCCGCTCTGATCGAAGGGCGCGTCGATGCGGCTTGGGCTCGCTGGGTGCGTCCGTGGACGCTTGCTGCTTGGGTCTTTCTGACCATCGGGATCGCGCTTGGCTCTTGGTGGGCCTATTACGAGCTGGGCTGGGGCGGTTTCTGGTTCTGGGACCCTGTCGAAAACGCCTCCTTCATGCCTTGGCTTCTGGCAGCGGCGCTCCTCCATTCCGCGATTGTCGTTGAAAAGCGCGAGGCGCTCAAAAGCTGGACGATCCTGCTTGCCATTCTTGCTTTCGGCTTTTCGCTTCTGGGCACCTTTATCGTGCGTTCGGGGGTGATCACTTCGGTGCACGCCTTTGCCAATGATCCCGAGCGCGGGGTCTTTATCCTTGCGATCCTGTTCGTGTTTGTCGGGGGTGCGCTCACGCTCTATGCCCTGTGCGCTGGCGCGATGGAGGCCAAGGGCGTCTTTTCCCTTGTGAGCCGCGAGTCCGCACTTGTGGTGAACAACATCCTGCTCGCCGTCTCGGCCTTTGTCGTCTTTATCGGGACGATCTGGCCGCTTGTCGCCGAAATGACCATGGGCCGTGCGCTTTCGGTCGGTGCACCCTTCTTCAACGCGGCCTTTACGCCCTTTATGGTGGTGCTGGCGCTTGTCCTGCCGCTGGGTGCGGTCCTTGCGTGGAAACGCGGGAGCATGGGGCGCGCCTTCAAGGAGATGACCCCGATTGCGATCCTGTCGGTGGCTTTGGGCGCGCTTGTCTTTGCGCTCCAGACCGGCAAGAGCGCGCTTGGCCCCGTGGGTGTCATGCTCGGTCTCTGGGTTGTTCTGGGGGCGCTCTATGATCTCTGGGCGCGTTCGGGGCGTCAGGGCATTGCTGCGCGTCTTGCCCGCATGACCCGTATGCCGCGTGCCGACTGGGGCAAGGCCACCGCCCATATCGGCCTTGGCGTCACCATCTTTGCAATCGCGGGTCTTACGGCTTGGGAACAAGAGGACATCCGCACGGCGCAGGTCGGCGTGCCCTTTACCGTTGGGGCCTATGACATCACGCTCGACGGGGTCGAGCGGGTTCAGGGTCCGAACTACATCTCGACGATGGCGACGATGACGGTTCGCAGCGGGGCGGATGTCGTCGCGGTGCTCACGCCTGAAAAGCGTGTCTATCCTGTGGCCGCTATGCCGACGACCGAAGCCTCGATCCGCAACGGGTTCCTGAGTGATATCTATCTGGTGATCGGTGATCCCCAGAGCGACGGCGGTTACGCCGTGCGCACCTATATCAAACCCTTTGCCAACTGGATCTGGGGCGGCTGTATCCTCATGGCACTCGGCGGGTTCATCTCTTTGACGGATCGGCGTTTGCGCGTGGCTGCGGGTGCCGCCAAATCCAAAACCAGAGCGGTGCCTGCGGAATGAAGCGTTTTCTGATCCTTCTCGCCTTTCTCGCAACACCGCTCTACGCGGTGCAGCCCGACGAAATCCTCTCTGACCCCGCGCTCGAAGCGCGGGCGCGCGAGATTTCCCAAGGCCTGCGCTGCCCTGTGTGCCAGAACGAAAACATCGACGATTCCAACGCGCCGATTTCGCGCGAATTGCGCATCCTGCTTCGTGAGCGTCTTGTCGAAGGCGATACCGATCAGGAAGTAGTCGATTTCATCGTCGCGCGGTATGGCGAATACGTCCTGCTCGAACCTGTGAAATCGGGCGCAAATCTCATCTTGTGGTGGGCCGCACCCCTGATGCTGGTGCTGGCAGGCGGGATCGGTTTTGTCACCGTGCGCAATCGCGCCACCGCCAAGCCCGAGGATGATTTGAGCGAAGACGAGCAAAAAAGACTTCGGGAAATTCTCGACGCTTGACGTTCGGTTTCGCTTCACCTGCGGGAGCGATCCTGTAGTCTGCTACCTGTAATGGTTTCAGCGGGGGCGGGTATGCAGTATCACGCGATTACACTCGAGCAGTCGGACGGCGTGGCGGTGATCACGCTGAACCGTCCGGAGCGAATGAATTCGCTCAACACCCTGATGCGCTCCGAGATCCGCGATGCGTTCGAGAAAATGGGCACCCAAGCGCGGGTGATCATGCTTACGGGAGCAGCGCCCGCCTTTTGTGCGGGGCAGGATCTGGCCGATGGCGGCAATGCCGCCGACCTTGATCTCGAAGCGGTGCTGCGTGACGAATATGTGCCGATGCTGAACGCGATCTACGACTGCCCCGTGCCGACGATAGCGGCGGTCAATGGCGCGGCTGTGGGGGCAGGGGCGAACCTTGCGCTTGCCTGTGATGTGGTGATGGCCGCCGAGAGCGCCTATTTCACCCAAGCCTTTACCAAAATCGCACTGATCCCCGATGCGGGCGGGACCTATTACCTTCCGCGTCAGATCGGGCTTGCCCGCGCGATGGGCGCGGCTCTGTTCGCCGACAAGATCAGCGCTGCCACGGCGCGCGACTGGGGCATGATCTACGAGACCGCTCAGGATGCCGAATTCGAGGCCCATTGGCGCAAACGTGCGGCCCAGCTCGCCCAAGGACCAAGTCGAACCTATGGCCTTGTCAAAGAGGCGCTGAGGGCCTCGCTCAACAACACGCTCGAAGAGCAGTTGGTGCTCGAGGCCCGACTTCAGGGCGAAGCGGGCAAGACGCGCGATTTCCGCGAGGGCGTCCAAGCCTTTCTCGAAAAACGCGCGCCCAAGTTCGAGGGACGCTAGCCGCGTCCCTTGAGCCGCCTAATGAGCGCCTGCGCCTCGGGGGGCGGGGCTTTTTCGACTTTGCGATAGGCCGACCCGTTCGGCGTGCGCGTCATCAACCCGTGATCGATCAACTCGCGGCGCAAGAGAACATGATCGCCAAAGGTATTTCCGTCGATCAGGATCGCATTGACCTCGGGTTCGCTGAGTTCTTTGCGCGGCATACGCGACCAGAACACCCAGAGCGAAAGTGCCCTGATCGAGTATTTCTTGGGCCAATGGTGCATCCGCCCCTGCGCGTCAAAAACACGAAGCGCTTCCTTGAGGCGTTTTTCGTTAAGCTCGATCTCGCCCGTGAGTTCGGCGCGCAGATGTTGATAGTTCTGATAGCCCGCCGCCTTGGCAACCAGCCCCAGAAACTGGGCATGGGTCGGAAAAGGATCGCTGCCTTCGAGAGAGGCGCGGAGCGTTTTGGAAAAGACCGAGATGTCGGCCACGGTAAATGGAATCACATCGCGTGACATAGCACTTGCTTTCTCGTGTGCGCGTGGGTCCCGAAAGGACCTTCGATGGTCGCCCTTGTCGATTGGCACGAAAGAGGTGCAATCAAACTTTATGAAAGCAGGTTTAGCGTGGTCTTGCGACCGGCGACGCCTTGGTGAACTGCGGACCGTAGGACGATCCTAGCGCAGGCATCGGAAAAAGAAAAGGCCGCCCGAAGGCGGCCCGATCCTGAATTAGCGTTCGTCTACCGGAACATACTTGCGAAGGTTTTCGCCGAGGAAAAGCTGGCGCGGGCGGCCGATCTTCATCTGCGGATCACCAAGCTGTTCTTTCCACTGCGAAATCCAGCCGACGGTGCGCGAAAGCGCAAAGATCGGGGTGAACATCGAGGTCGGGAAACCCATCGCTTCGAGGATGATGCCCGAATAGAAGTCGACGTTCGGGAACAGCTTCTTCTCGATGAAATAGGGGTCCGAGAGTGCGATCTTTTCAAGCTCTTTGGCGACCTGAAGAAGCGGGTTGTCTTCGACGCCGAGAAGCTCGAGCACCTCGTCAGCCGACTCTTTCATCACGATGGCGCGCGGGTCCATGTTCTTGTAGACGCGGTGGCCGAAGCCCATGAGACGGAACGGGTCGTTCTTGTCCTTGGCGCGGGCGATGAATTCGGGAATGCGGTCAACGGTGCCGATTTCCTTGAGCATCTCGAGGCAGGCCTGGTTGGCGCCGCCGTGTGCGGGACCCCAAAGGCAGGCGATACCTGCAGCGATACAGGCAAAGGGGTTCGCGCCCGAAGACGAGGCAAGACGCACGGTCGAGGTCGAGGCGTTCTGCTCGTGGTCGGCGTGAAGCGTGAAGATACGGTCCATCGCACGGGCAAGGATCGGATCGACTTTGTAGTCCTCGGCGGGAACGGCAAAGCACATGTGGATGAAGTTCGCCGCATAATCGAGATCGTTGCGCGGATAGACGAACGGCTGGCCGATCGAATACTTATAGGCCATCGCAGCAATCGTCGGCATCTTGGCGATAAGACGGTGCGAGGCGACTTCGCGCTGACGCTCGTCGCTGACATCGGTGGAGTCGTGATAGAAGGCGGACATTGCGCCGACGACGCCGACCATGGTTGCCATCGGGTGGCTGTCACGACGGAACCCACGGAAGAAATAGTGCATCTGCTCGTGGATCATCGTGTGACGGGTGATCGTCGTTTCGAACTTTTCCATCTCGGCGCGGGTCGGCAGCTCACCGTAGAGGAGAAGGTAGCAAACTTCGAGATAATGCGACTTGCTTGCCAGATCTTCGATCGAATAGCCGCGATGCTGAAGCTCGCCCTTGTCGCCGTCGATATAGGTGATGGTCGAGTCGCAGGCCGCGGTCGAGGTGAAGCCCGGATCATAGGTGAACACACCCGCTTGGGCATAGAGCTTGCGGATGTCGATTACATCAGGCCCCGAAGTGGGCGACAGGATCGGAAGTTCATAGTCCTTGCCGTCGATCGTCAGTTTCGCAGTCTTATTGGTATCGGCCATCACTTTTCCCTCTAAAAGGCCCGAAGCGCAGGATCGCGTCCTCGGGGTGCGTTTACTCGGTCCAGCTTCCGTTAACGTCCGTCAAGGACGCCAGATTAGCCGACCACATCCTTTAGACGGTTGATAGTCTCATCCCGTCCGATGACAAGCATCATATCGAACACACTGGGTGTGACGGAACGTCCTGCAAGCGCGGCCCGAAGCGGTCCAGCAAGCTTGCCGAGTTTGGTTCCGTGGGCCTCCGCAACAGCGGCAACAACCCCCTCCAGTGCCTCGCGCTCCCAGCTAGCATTTTGCAGCTGCGGCGTCAATTCATTCAGTATACCACGGGATACAGTATCGAGCGCCGCTTGCGCCTTCTCGTCAAGCTCGAGCGGACGTTTTGCAAGGATAAAGTGAGCCTTTTCAAGAAGTTCGGGGAATGTCTTGGCGCGCTCCTTGAGGCAGTACATACCTTTGGCAAGCAAAGCTTTATCGCTATCATCAAGCTGAATTTCACCGCTTGCTTCGGTAAAAGCGGTCAATTCTTGCAGCAATGCAGCATCGTCCGAGGCGGCAATGTGCTGACCGCAGAGGTTTTCGAGCTTCTTGAAGTCGAAACGCGAGGGAGATTTACCGATTCCACCAAGGTCGAACCACTCCATCGCTTGGGCATCGCTGAAAAATTCATCATCCCCGTGGCTCCAGCCTAGACGGGCGAGATAGTTGCGCATACCGGCAGCGGGATACCCCATGCCTTGATATTCCTCGACACCCGTCGCGCCATGGCGCTTGGAGAGTTTCTTGCCGTCCGGCCCGAAAATCAGAGGGATATGGGCATAGACGGGAAGCGGCCAGCCCATCGCTTCGTAAACGAGCATCTGGCGTGCAGCGTTGTTGAGGTGGTCGTCACCGCGGATCACATGGGTGACGCCCATGTCGTGGTCATCGACTACAACGGCAAGCATATAGGTGGGCGTGCCGTCCGAGCGCAGCACGATCATATCATCGAGCTGGTCGTTGCGGATGGTCACATCGCCCTGCACCTGATCACGGATCACGGTCGTGCCGTCCTGCGGCGCCTTCATACGGATGACATAGGGCGCGTCGGGGTGGGTTGCGGGGTCTGCGTCACGCCACGGGCTGCGATAAAGGGTCGAACGTCCTTCTTCCTTGGCCTGATCGCGGAAGGCCTGAATCTCGTCCTGCGTGGCAAAGCACTTATAGGCATGGCCCTTGGCCAGCATCTCGTGCGCAACTTCGGCGTGGCGGCCTGCGCGCTCGAATTGGCTTACCGCTTCGCCGTCATAGTCGAGACCGAGCCACTCCATGCCGCGCAGGATCGCATCGGTGGCTTCGGGGGTCGAGCGTTCGCGGTCGGTGTCTTCGATCCGCAAGAGGAACTTGCCTCCGCGTCCACGGGCAAAGAGCCAGTTGAAGAGCGCGGTGCGCGCGGTTCCGATGTGCATATAGCCGGTGGGCGAGGGCGCGATGCGCGTAACGACGGGAGCGGACATGACTTAACCTTTCGTGAACCTGGATCGGCTTAGCGTGGGGATACTAAGCCACCGAACAAAGGACAAGTGCGGTGAAGGATGCAATCGCACATGCGTGGAGGCGCCAGCGGGGCACGATGCTCTATTGGCAGGTTATTTCCTATGCCTGCGGGATCGGAGTGTTCTTTGCACTTCGGGTGGAGCCGTCGGTCTGGATGCTGGTTTTGCCTGCGGCGGTCTGTGGCGTGGTTTCTTTGGCCGTGATGGGACGCGATTGGCAGGGGTGGGTCTTTGTGACGTCCTTTGCCGCCTATGGATTCGCGGCGGCGGGTCTGTCGGCCTATCTCGCCGCCGCCCCTGTGCTCGGGTTTCGCTATTACGGCCCCGTCGAGGGGCGGATCGTCGAGATCGACAAATCCCAGTCGGACGCGGTGCGGCTGACCCTCGACCATGTGGTTCTGGCATGGATGGACCCGCAAAAGACACCCGAGCGGGTGCGGGTGTCACTCCACGGGGATCAACGATGGATAGACCCCAAGCCCGGCGTCTATGTCGGGATGACCGCGCATCTGTCGCCGCCCTCGGGTCCGATCGAGCCTCATGGTTTTGATTTTCGCCGAAGTGCGTGGTTCGATCGGCTTGGGGCGGTGGGCTATACACGCACCCCCGCGCTCGCGCTGCGCGAAGGCGAAGGCGCGGGGCTCGGCCTTTATCGGTTCCGCCAGAGCGTTGCGGCATGGCTGCGCGCACGGATGGACGGCGAGGCAGGGGATGTCGCAGCGGCGCTCATCGTCGGCGACCGAAGCGGTCTTGATCCCCGAACGCTCGAAGAGCTTCGTGCCACCAACCTCGCGCATCTTCTGGCGATATCGGGGCTGCATATGGGGCTTTTGACGGGGCTAGTCTTTGGCACTTTGAGGCTTTTCTTGGTGGTGCTACCTTGGATGCCGCCCGAGTGGAGCGCGAAAAAGGGGGCCGCCATCGGCGCTCTGGCGGTCGGAGCGCTTTATCTCGCGGTTTCAGGGGCCAATGTGGCAACGCAGCGGGCCTTTGTCATGGTCGCGCTGGTCTTTGGCGCGATACTTCTGGATCGGCGCGCTTTGACGCTCCGAACGGTGGCGATTGCGGGGCTGATCGTGCTTTCGCTCTCGCCCGTGGCCCTGACGGGGCCGGGGTTCCAGATGTCCTTTGCCGCGACGACCGCGCTTGTGGCCGTCTTTGCCGAAGCGAACGGGCGCCTTCGACGTTTGAATCGGCTGTTGCGTTGGCCTGTGACGCTCTTGACCTCGTCGCTGGTCGCAGGGCTTGCCACCGCGCCCTTCGGAGCGGCGCATTTCAATATGGTCTCGCACTACGGGCTTGTGGCCAATCTTGTCTCGGTGCCTCTGATGGGGTTGGTCATTATGCCCGCCGCGCTTGCCGCTTTTGTCCTTTTGCCGTTCGGCGCAGAGGGTGTCGCACTCGCCGTGATGGCGGCGGGGATCGACTGGATCCTTGGTGTTGCACATCACGTCGCAGGGCTGGAGGGTGCGACATCGGGAGTGATCGCGCCGATGCCTTGGGTGCTGCCGCTTGTCGGAGTGGGGGGGCTGCTTCTCCTTGTGATCCGAGGGCCGCTGCGCGGGATCGGGCTTGTGCCGCTTTTGGTGGCGGCACTGCTTTGGGCCCAGACCGAGCGACCCGCCCTATTGATCAGCGATACGGGCGGATTGATCGGGGTTCTCGGACCCGAGGGGCGCGCCCTCAGCAAAGGGCGGGGTGATGGCTTTTCCGCCGAAGGCTGGCTCGAGAATGACGGGATGCCCCGCGCGCAGGAGGAAGCCCCCCTGATCGCGCAGGAGCGCACGCGCGTCTGGCGCGTCGGGGTCGGCGCGACAGAGGTGCTGCTCGTCAGTGGAAAGACCGCACTTTTGGCGCTCGAGGGTTGCGGCGGGGCGCAGATCCTTGTGACCAATCAGAGGGATAGCGCGGACCGCCCCTGTCGCGTCTTTGACCAAAGGGCATTGTCCGAGACAGGAGCCCTTGCCATCTCGGGCAACGGCGTCCTGACCTCGGTGCGGGATATCAGCGGGGAAAGGCTCTGGACTAGTAGGAGCGGATCAGACCGACAAGACGGCCCTGAACCTTGACCTGATCCTCGCGCAGAACGCGGGTTTCATAGGCGGGGTTGGCCGCTTCGAGCGCGATCATCCCGTTCTGGCGGCGGAACCGCTTGAGGGTGGCTTCGCTGTCTTCGACCAGAGCGACAACGATGTCGCCGTTGTCGGCGGTGCGCGTCTCGCGGATGATCACAACGTCACCGTCATTGATCCCAAGATCGATCATCGAGTCGCCCTTGACCTCGAGCGCATAGTGCTCGCCTTTGCCCAGCATCGAGGCGGGCACGGCCACATTGTGCGACACTTCGGAAATGGCGGCGATCGGCACACCCGCTGCGATGCGGCCCATCACGGGAAGCTCCATCGCGCCGACGCTCTCGACCTGTTTCGCTTTGGGGGGAATGCTGTCGGGGCGATCCCCTTCGATCACGCGCGGAGTGAACCCGCGGGCTTCGGTCTTGCCTTGCATCGTGTCGGGCAGCTTGACGATTTCAAGCGCACGGGCGCGATGGGCCAAACGGCGGATAAAGCCGCGCTCTTCCAGAGCAGTGATCAAACGGTGAATGCCCGATTTCGACCGAAGATCGAGCGCCTCTTTCATTTCGTCGAACGACGGGGGCACACCGTCCTTTTGGACGCGCTTGTGGATGAACTCCAAAAGGTCGAGCTGTTTTTTGGTCAGCATGGAGGAACTCCCTCGAACATAGGCGGCAACTGCTCCGCGTTTGCATTATGTTCTACAGGTGTTCTTGCTTTGTGTCAACTTGGATCAAATTGTAATGATCTCGACCTCTTCGCCTTCCGCTCGGGCAGGATCGCGGGGTGCGCGTACGACGAGGCAGTTAGAGGCCGCAAGGACGCTCAGGAGCGAGCTGTCCTGATTGTCCGCGACCGTTACGCGGCCCCGCGCCAGCGTCCCGCGCATATAATGTTCGCGCGGCCCATTCGCGCCGATGGGCGCGGCAAGGGTCGCGATCTGGCGCGGAACAGGCGATGTGCCGAGGCCGAGAACGGCTCTGAGGTAGGGAATAATGAAGATTTCGTTGCAGACCATCGCCGAAACGGGATTGCCCGGAAGTCCGATCATCGTCGCGCCGTCGATCCGCCCTGCCATGAGCGGCTTTCCCGGACGCATCGCGATTTTGTAGAAGGCGCGTTCAAGGCCCATGTCTTCGGCCACGCGGCCGACAAGATCATAATCCCCGACCGAGGCTCCCCCGATGGTGATGACAAGATCCGCACCTTTGGCAAGCAAGAGCGTTTGCCGCAGCGCGCTTTCGGTGTCCTTGGCAATCGGCAAGAGCCGGACACGGGCTCCGAATTGGGTCAACCGCGCCGCGATGCCATAGTTGTTCGAGGCGATGATCTGATCGGGCGCAGGGGTTTCCCCCGGTTGGACAAGCTCGTCCCCTGTGGCGATGATCGCAACCTCTGGGCGGCGGACAACAGGCACACGCGCGATGTTCATCGCCGCCAGAAGGGCGATATCGGCGGCACCGAGGATGCGCGGCGCTCCGAGCGTATCGCCTTCGTGAAAATCCCCGCCGGCGGGGCGCACGTTGCTGTCGAACTCGAGCTTTTCGGTCAGTGTGATCGTGTCACCGTCGCGCGCGGTATCTTCCTGAATGACCACGTGGTCGGTGCCTTCGGGCATGGGGGCGCCCGTGAAAATGCGCACGGCGTGGCCTTCGGGGACCTTGCCCGCAAAGGCGTGACCTGCGGCGCTTTCCCCGATCAGGGTGAACGTCGCGCCGACTTTTACGTCGCGTCCGCGCACCGCATAGCCGTCCATGGCCGAGGCCGAAAACGGCGGCTGGGTGCGCCGCGCTTTGACATCCGAGGCCAGCACGCGGCCCATGGCGTCCAGAAGAGGCACCTCTTCGCTGTCGAGCGGTTTTGCCAGATCGAAAAGCTTTTCAAGGGCCTCCGCGACGCTGATCATTCGGCTTCATACCTTCCCGATTTGCCGCCGTCCTTGAGCGTGACGCGGATCCCGCCGATCACCATGTCCTTTTGCACGGCCTTGACCATGTCGTGAACGGTGAGGGCCGCAACGCTCACGGCAGTGAGGGCCTCCATCTCGACGCCCGTTTTGCCTGTGGTTTTCACCGTGGCCGAGATGCGCACGCCAGGAAGCGTATCATCGGGGGTGAGATCGACGGTCACTTTGGTGATCGGGAGCGGATGACACAGCGGGATCAGGGTCGAAGTCTGTTTCGCCGCCATGATCCCCGCCAGCCGCGCGATGCCGAGGACATCGCCCTTTTCGGCGCGTCCCTCGGCCACGAGCGCAAAGGTCGCGGGGTTCATCGTGATATAGCCTTCGGCGACGGCGACGCGAGAGGTGATCTCTTTGTCTGAAACGTCGACCATATGGGCTTTGCCGCCCTCGTCGAAATGGGTAAGGCCCGACATCTTATATCGCCCCCGCTTGGAGCGGATTGGCAAGGAGCGTGCGCGTTGCGGCTTCAACGTCCTCTTGCCGCATTAGGCTCTCACCGATGAGGAAAGTGCGCGAGCCGTAACGGGCCATATCGGCGAGGTCTTCGGGCACGAAAAGCCCGCTCTCGCACACGACCATACGGTCGGCAGGAATGCGTTTGGCAAGCGTGCGCGTGGTGTCGAGCGTGACCTCGAAGGTCTTGAGATTGCGGTTGTTGATGCCGATCATCGGGCTCTTGAGGTGGATGGCACGCTCGAGCTCTTCGGCGTCGTGCACCTCGATCAGAACGTCCATGCCCCAAGAAAAGGCTGCGTCCTCAAGCTCTTGGGCCTGCGCGTCCGAAACCGATGCCATGATGATCAGGATGCAGTCCGCGTGAAGCGCACGCGCTTCGGCGACCTGATAGGTGTCATACATGAAGTCCTTGCGCAGGGCAGGCAGGCGCACAGCCGAGCGGGCCGCCGTGAGGTATTCGTCCGCGCCTTGGAACGAGGGCGTATCGGTCAGAACCGAAAGACAGGTCGCGCCGCCCGCTTCATAAGCCTTGGCGAGCGCGGGCGGATCGAAATCGGGACGGATCAGACCCTTGGAAGGGCTGGCCTTTTTGATCTCGGCGATAAGGCCATAGCCTTCGCGGCTGGCGTCCTGAAGGCGGGCATGAAAGCCGCGGGTCTCGGGGGCCTCTTTGGCGCGTGCCTCGACCTCGGAGAGGGGCACGCGGGCTTTGCGCTCGGCGACTTCCTCGAGTTTATAGGCTTTGATCTTGTCGAGAATATCGCTCATTTCTTGGCCCCTTGGGTGATACGGGCAAGGGTTTCGACGGCGGTCTTGGCTTTGCCGCTGTCGATGCTTTCCGAGGCGATTTCCACGCCCTCTTTGAGCGTTGCAGCCTTGTCCGCGACCACAAGGGCCGCCGCCGCATTAAGGAGAACCGCGTCGCGATAGGCTCCTTTTTCACCTTCCAGAAGGGCGATCAGCGCCTTGCCGTTTTCCTCGGGCGAGCCGCCGAGGATGTCGCGCAGACGGTGCACAGGAAGACCCGCGTCTTCGGGATGCACTTCAAGGCCTTCGATCTTGCCGTTGGCAAGGGCCGCCACCGATGTGGTGCCCGTGATCGACATCTCGTCTGTGCCGTCCGAGCCATGCACGAGCCAGGCCTTTTCGCTCCCCAGTTCCATCAGCGTTTCCGCCATCGGGAAAATGAGGTCCACGGCAAAGGCCCCAGTGAGCTGACGCTTGACGCCTGCGGGGTTTGTGAGCGGGCCGAGAATGTTGAAAATCGTCTTGCAGCCGAGTTCCTGACGGACGGGCATCACATGCTTCATCGCGGGGTGGTGCATCGGTGCCATCATAAAGCCGATGCCGGCCTCAAGGATGCCTTGCTCCACCACTTCGGCTCCGACCATCACGTCGATACCAAGCTGGCCAAGCGCATCTGCTGCGCCCGATTTGGACGAGAGGTTGCGGTTGCCGTGTTTGGCTACGGGGACGCCTGCGCCTGCGACCACAAAGGCAGTCGCGGTCGAAATATTGAGCGTGCCGATCCCGTCACCACCCGTGCCGACGATATCCATCGCGCCTTGGGGGGCGGAGACGGGTATGCATTTGGCGCGCATCGCAGCGGCGGCGGCGGAATATTCGGAGACGGATTCGCCGCGTGCCCGCATCGACATAAGGAGACCCGCGACCTGTGCAGGCGTGGCTTGCCCCTCGAACAGGATTTCAAAGGCCTGATTGGCCTGCGAGCGGCTCAACGGACCTTCGGAAGCGGCATAGATGAGGGGTTTGATTGCGTCGCTCATGCTGTCTCTTTCGTCTTGAGGTTGGCCAGTTCGAGGAAGTTGTTCAAAAGCTTGTGGCCATGCTGGCTTGCGATGCTTTCGGGGTGGAATTGCACCCCTTGGATCGGAAGTGTGCGGTGCTGAAGGCCCATGATCGTGCCGTCCTCAAGCCATGCGGTCACCTCGAGACAGTCGGGTAGGCTGTCGCGCTCGACAACAAGACTATGGTAGCGGGTCGCCTCGAAGGGACTGGGAAGGTCTTTGAACACGCCCTTGCCCTCGTGGTGCATGGTGCCCATTTTGCCGTGGACGATTTCGTGGCAGCGCACGACCTTGCCGCCAAAAGCCTCGCCGATGGTCTGATGGCCAAGGCATACGCCCATGAGCGGGATCTTTGCTTCGGCGGCGGCGATGGTCAGCGGAATGCAAATACCCGCTTGCGCAGGATCGCAGGGTCCGGGCGAAAGCAGGATCGCTTCGGGCTTCATCGCGAGCGCCTCTTCGACGCTGAGCGCATCATTGCGGCGCACCACAACATCGGCACCAAGCTCGCCGATGTAATGCACCAGATTATAGGTGAAGCTGTCGTAGTTATCGATCAAAAGCAGCATGGTCGGCCTTGTTCAAAAAGGGGGCTACCGTTGGGCCTCCCCATAAATGTATAGTCGGGCCATACATGGGCCGACTGTGCAAGCAGCGTCAAGGTCCAGAGACAATAATGAAGTCAAGAACGGGGGCGGATTGGTGCTGAAAGGACTGATTTCAGGCGGATTGGTTGGGGTAGTCGTTGCAGGGACAGGATTTTCGGTCGCATCCTTGATGTTCGACCCGCCTGTGCGGGACGGTGCGGAGGCACCGAGCGTGGCGGCCGATGTTGCCGAAACACGCCCCGCCGAGGTGGCCGCACCCGAAGCGACAAGCGATGCGGCACTCGAAGTCGAACCTACCGAGGACGCGCCTGCGCCCGAGGCGGCAGTGCCCGTCGATATTGCCCCCGCGCAAAACACCGAGATCCTGATTGACCCGCCCGCGCTGAGTGCGCCGTCGGTTGGGGTATCGGCACCCGTCGCCCAGCCCGAAGGCAGCGCTTTGCCCGATGCGGATACCTCACCCAGCGCACCGCCCGTGGTCGCTGGCACCGAAGGCACTATGGCCGCTCCCGAAGTCGAAGGGGGCGCAAACGTCGATATGTCGACGGAAGAGCCTGTGCTTCCCAATCCTGCAGCGACCCCGCCGAGCACGCCCGAGGGGGAAACGAATCTCGAGGTTCAGGTCGAGCCGATCATCATCGTGACCGAAGAGCCCGCGACACCGAGCGAAGAGAGCATGGAAGCGGCTCCCGAAGAGGTCGTCGATCTCACGGCCAATGTGACGCCCGAACCCGTTACGTCCAAGCCGCCGACCTCGCTCAGCGGGACTTTGGCCGGCCAGATGCCAAGCGGCTCCGAAGGGGTCAAGGTCATCCGTCTGGGCCAAGGTGAAGACACTGAGCGGGAAACCGTCAAAGCGCTCGAAGAATTCTCGGCCGAATTTGCCAATCCGAATGATCTTCCGCTGATGTCCATCGTCCTGCTCGATGACGGGTCGATGGCGAATGCGGATGCCGCGCTGCGCGGCTCGCCGTTCCCTGTGACGGTGGCGCTTGATCCGAGCCTTCCGAACGCGACGGAACGGATGCAGACCTATCGCAATGCGGGGATCGAAGTTCTTGCGGTCGCGAATATCGCAAGCGGGGCCACGGCGAGCGATGTCGAGATGCTTCTGGGGGCTACCTTCAACATTCTTCCCGAAGCGATCGGGCTGATCGACACGGGAAGCGGCGATTTCGGAAGCCTTGCCGCAACCGAACAGGGGATGGCCGCGCTTGCCGCCGAAGGGCGCGGGTTCGTGACGATCGCACGCGGTCTGAATGCCGCGCTGCGCACCGCCGAGGACACCGAAGTGCCCGCTGCCGTCGTCTATCGTGATCTCGACGGCGAGGGGCAATCGGCGCAGGTGATCCGCCGTTTCCTCGACCAAGCCGCCTTTCGCGCGCGGCAGGAAAGCGGCGTCGTCCTGTTGGGGCGCGTGCGGCCAGATACGCTCTCGGCGCTGATCCTCTGGGCGACGGCCAATCGCGCCGAGCAAGTCGCTCAGGCCCCTGTTTCGGCGGTTCTCAAAGCCCAATAACGCAACGCCGCCCCAAGGGGCGGCGTTTTCGTTTCGTCTGACCGGATCAGTTGCCTGTTCGGAAAATCGTAGCGTCCTGAGCGGCTTTGCGGATGGCGTTCGATTTGTGAACGGTCTCCATATATTCGGACTCGGGATCGCTGTCGTAAACGATGCCTGCGCCCGCCTGAATATAGAGCTTTGCATCCTTGAGAACGGCGGTGCGCAGCGCGATGCACATATCCATATCGCCGCCCGCGCTGAAATAGCCGACGCCGCCGCCGTAGATGCCGCGCTTTTCAGGCTCAAGCTCGTTGATGATCTCCATCGCGCGGACCTTGGGCGCCCCCGAGACGGTGCCTGCGGGCATACCTGCGAAAAAGGCGGTAAGCGCGTCTTCGCCGTCGGCTATCTCGCCCACGACGTTCGAGACGATGTGCATCACGTGGCTATAGCGCTCGACAAAGAACTGATCGGTGGGATGCACGGTCCCGATCTTGGAGACCTTGGCCGTGTCGTTGCGCCCCAGATCGAGAAGCATGAGATGCTCGGCAAGTTCCTTCTTGTCGGACAAAAGATCGAGCTCGTTCGCCTTGTCCTCTTCGGGGGTGGCGCCGCGCGGACGGGTGCCCGCAATGGGGCGGATCGTGACGCGGCTTCCTGCCACCTGAACAAGGATCTCGGGGCTTGCGCCGATCACCTGATAGGTGCCGAAGTTGAAATAGAACATATAGGGCGACGGATTGGTGCGGCGCAGACTGCGATAGAGAGAGAAGGGCGGTTCCTTGAACTCTTGGGTCCAGCGCTGCGAGGGGACCACCTGAAAGATGTCGCCTGCACGGATGTAATCCTTGGCTTTTTCCACGGCGGCCTTGAAGCCGTCGCGGGTGAAGTTCGACGTCGGCTCGCCGACCTGATGCGGCTCGGAGTATTCGCGGCTGTCGTGGGGGATCGGGCGGTCAAGCGCGCGCTGCGCGTCCATCACCCTCTCGGCGGCTTGGGCATAGGCGGCACGCGCCGAAAGCCCGCTGCCCACATAGGCGGGCGAGACGAGGATCACATCGCCTTTGACGCCGTCGAGCACCGCAACGAGGGTGGGGCGCATCATCACGGCATCGGGCACGAAAATCGGATCGGGTTTCGCATCGGGGAGACGCTCGACCAGACGGATCATGTCATAGCCGAGATAGCCGAAGAGACCGGCGGAAGAGGCAGGAATATCGGAGGGAAGCTCGATCTTGCTCTCTGCAATCAGATTGCGGAGCGAGGTCAGGGGATCAACGCTCTCGTCCCGAAACGCGTCTTCGTCATAGCGCGCTTCACGGTTGATGCGCGCCTTGGTTCCGTCACAGCTCCAGATCAGGTCGGGGTTCATCCCGATGATCGAATAACGCCCGCGCACTTCCCCGCCCGTGACGCTTTCAAGCATAAAGCTGTGCTTGGCCGCTCCCGAAAGCTTGAGCATCAGGGACACGGTGGTGTCCAGATCGGCCGCCAGACGGGTATAGACGACCTGATGCTTGCCCGCTTCGTAAGCGGCTTTGAAGGTCTCGAAATCGGGGCTTAGTGCCATAGTGCCGCCTGCTTACTGGAGTTGGGTGTGCACGGCATTGATCGCCGCCTGATCAAGGGTGATCTCGGTGTTCTTGCGGATCGTTGCGAGGGTCGCATCGAAAAGGTCCTGCGACAGACCTGCGGCCGATTGCTCCAGAAGCGAGGCACGCTGTGCGATGGTGTCGGTATCGTTCAGATCGGGGGCCTTGATCGTATCAAGGGTGATCACCACCGTCAGACCCGTATCATCGGCCAAAGAGCGGCTCGTGCCTTGGTCCATGTTGAAGATCGCAGCGCCGAACCCGACGGGGGTGCCTTCGATAAAGCTGCGGCGGGTGAGGTCGGTTTCGCGCATCGGCACAAGCCCGAGATCGGCATAGCTCTCGCCTGCCTCGAGACGGGCGATCAGCGCTTCGGCGGCATTGAAGAGCGCATTCGACGCGGCCTCTTCCTGCCAGCCAGCGAGAACCGCATCGGCGACATCCGCCTGTTCCTGAAGCGCGGGTTCGCGCAGTGCATCGACGCGGAGCGCAAACACGCCGCCGTCCGCCATCTCGATGATTTCGGGATAGTCGCCGATAGAGGCCGAAGCCGCAGCGGTGCGGAAGCTGTCATAGGCGGCGATGCCATCGATCACAGTCTCATTGAATTCGATGGTTCCGAGTTCGAGATCAGAGCGCTCGACCAGATCTTCGATCGTTGCGCCGCCTGCAATCAGGTCGGTGAGGCTCTCGACGGTGTCGGTGATCTGGCGGCGTGCGCGCGCGGTCGCAAGCTCTGCCCGAAGATCGTCGCGGGCCTCTTCAAAGGTGGTTTCTTCGGCCGCAAGGATCGCGTTCACGCGGAACAGGGCAGGGCCGAGGTCCGTATCGAGCGGGCCGACGACAGCGCCCGTTTCGGCAGCAAAAATCGTCTCGCCCGCAGCGCCGAGATCGTCGATCGCCACGTCGCCCATATCTGTGTCGGTCATGGCAAGGCCGCGCTCGGCAACGAGATCCTCGAAGGTGGCTTCGCCTGCCGTGACACGCGCAATCGCTGCTTCGGCGCTCGCGGCATCACCATAGATCAGGCGCTCGACAAGTCGGCGCTCGGGGAAGATGTAATCGGCGGAGCGTTCTTCATAGAGATCGCGCAGCGCCTGTTCGTCCACCTCGACCTTGTCCATCAGCATTTCGGGCGTGAGCCACGCATAGGTGATTTCCTTGGTTTCGGGGATCGTGAACTCTTCGGGGTTCGCCTCGTAATAGGCGGTCAGATCGGCCTCGGTCGGTTCGGCAATCGGGGCCGAGACCAGCGCGGGATCGATAAAGGCATAGGTCACGTCGCGGCGCTCGGAAATATAGCCGAGCAGAAGATCGGCATAGGCTTCGCTCGGGGCAACACCGCCGATGATTGCGGCCTGAACCATAGTGCGGGCCATTTCTTCGCGCAGGCTTGCTTCGAATTCGGCTTCGCTCTCGCCGATACGGCTGAGCGCATCGCGATAGGCATCGCGGTCGAATTTGCCGTCAAAGCCCTGAAACGCGGAGATGTTGAGCACCTGTTCGCGCACGCGCTCGTCACCGACCGAAAGGCCGAGTTCAAAGGCGGCGTTGTCAAGGACGCGCTGGTTCACAAGGTCATTAAGGACCTGACGGTCAAGGCCGAGCGACTGCGCTTGGGTAAAGCTGACCGTGGTGCCGACCTGAGCCGAGAAGGCGTTCAGCTGTTCACTGAGCGTGCGGTAATAGCGGTTGATCGAGATGTCCTTCTCGCCGACCGTGCCGAGGCGCGTTGCGCTTCCCGAGAGGTTCACCGTGCCAAAGCCCATGAGACCTACGAAAAGGAGGCCGAGGATGATCCATACAAAGACCTTGCTTCCCTTGCTCGCTGCCATTTTACCTGTCCTTCAATACGTGTTTTGCCGATGCGACGACCGCCACTGAATAGGCGGTCAGAGGCGGGGGTGCAAGATCAGAGCGCAAGCGTTTCGAGGCGCTCGAACAAGGCGGCAATGCCAGCGCGGTCCACATTGGCAAAGGCGATGCGCAATTGCCGTTCCGCCTCGGGGTGGTTTTGCGGCATGAACATCGTCCCCGGAAGCAAAAGAACGCCGATTTCCTGCACGAGTTTGGGCGCAAGCGCGTGGCTTGGCATCTCGAAAGGGTGCTCGACATAGGCGAAATAGGCACCGCACCCGAGAAGCTTCCAGCCCTTGGCCGCAAGTCGGGGAAAGTGCTCTTCGATGGCTTTGCGCCGATCAAGGATCTCGGCCCGCTCGCCCTTGAGCCAGTCGTCAAGGTTCCGCATGCCCCAAAGCGCGGCGCGTTGCCCAAGCTGGTTGGCACAGATCGTCACGGTGTCGAGGAACTTCTCGACTTGCGCAAGACGCGCGGGCGAACAGCAGATCGCACCGACGCGGTGCCCCGTCAATCTGTAGGCTTTTGAAAAGGAATAGAGCTGAATCAGCGTCTGGTCCCAGTCGAAATGTTCGAAAAGTGCATGTGGGGCCTCTTCGCGACTGTCGAAATCGCGATAGGTTTCATCAAGGATCAATGCCAGTCCGCGGGCACGGCACAGATCATAAAAGGCTGCCACTGTCTCTTTGGGATATTCGGCACCACCGGGATTGTTGGGCGTAACGAGAACGATGGCCTTTGTGCGCGGAGTGATCAGCGCCTCGGCTGCCCCCACATCTGGGATAAGACCCGCGCCCGTTTGCAAGGCCACGGTTTTGACGCCCGCCATGTCGAGCCACATGCGGTGGTTGAAGTAATAGGGGATCGGAAGGATCACCTCGTCGCCTTCGGTGCAAAGCGTGGCGATGGTGGCGGCAAAGGCCTGATTGCAGCCCGACGTAATGGCGATATTCGCGGCCTCGACCCTACCGTTGTAGAGACGCGTCCAGCGGGCGGCGACTTCGGCCCGAAGGTCGGGCAGACCGAGCACAGGACCATAAAGATGGGCGGCGGGATCGGTCTTGATGATCTCGGCCATCGCCTCGAGCATTTCGGGGGGCGGCGGCGCAACGGGCGCGGCCTGAGACACGTTGATCAACGGGCGGTCCGCCGTGAAGGTCGCGGCCTCGAGCCAGCGGCGGGCTTCCATCACGGGCGGCGGAAAGGTGGCTTCGGTGCGCGTGGTCATGCATCTCTCCCATTTGCTTGCGCGCACTGTCGCGAGACAAATGGGGAAATGCAATTGGAAACCGTGTCTTACCGCTAAAGAGCTTCGGCTCTCTCGAGTTTTTCCAAAGCCGCCATCCAGAGCGCTTCGGCGCGGGCCAAACCGTCCATGACTTCGGCGTATTTGCGGTTCCAGACTTCGAGCTCGCCGACTTTGTCGGATTCATACAGATCAGGGTTGGCAAGCTTGGCCGCCAATTTGTCTTGCATTTCGACGATCTTGTTGTAGCGCTCTTCGGATTTGCGCACCTCGGCACGAAGCGCAAGGATTTCGTCTCGGCTCGGCTTGGGGGTCTTGGGCTTTTCGGCCTTTTGCTTTTGCTCGGGCTTATCGACGCTCAACAGCATCTTTCGATAGGCTTCGAGGTCCTCTTCATAGGGCGCAACGCGGCCGTCTTTGACGAGCCAGAGGCGGTCGGCCACAAGGCTGAGAAGATGCATATCGTGGCTGACGAGGATCACGGCGCCCGTGTAAGCGGTCAGAGCTTCGACAAGCGCTTCGCGGCTCTCGATATCAAGGTGGTTGGTCGGTTCGTCGAGGATGAGAAGATGCGGTGCATCAAGGGTCGAGAGCAAGAGCGACAGACGCGCCTTTTGACCGCCTGACAGACGGCCCACTTCGGTCTCGGCCTGCGCCGCCATAAGGCCAAAGCCTGCAAGACGGGCACGAAGCTTGGCCTGGCCTTCTTCGGGGCGTTCGCGAAGGAGGTGCTGGAGCGGGGTTTCTTCAACGCGAAGCTCGTCCACCTGATGCTGGGCAAAGAACCCGATGCGCAGCTTGGAGGAGGTCACCATCGCGCCGCTCATCTTTTCAAGACGACCCGACAGAAGCTTGGCCAGCGTTGATTTGCCCTCGCCGTTGCGACCGAGCAGAGCGATACGGTCGTCCTGATCGATCCGAAGGTTGAGACGGTCGAGAACCACGCGCTCGCCATAGCCGACGGAGGCGCCTTCCATCGCGATGATGGGAGGCGAGAGTTCTTCGGGCGAAGGAAAGGTGAAAACGGTGCGGGCCGCATCCTCGGGCACACGGATCGTTTCCATCTTTTCAAGCATTTTCACCCGGGACTGGGCCTGTTTCGCTTTGGAGGCCTTGGCCTTGAAGCGGTCGACGAAGCTTTGCAGGTGTGCGCGCTTCGCCTCTTGCTTTTTGGCGGCCTGCGCCATCAGGGCGCGCTTTTCGGCCCGCTGGCGGGCAAAGCTGTCATAGGTGCCGGTATAAAAGGTGAGCTTCTTGTCTTCGAGGTGCAGAATCCCGCCCACCGAACGGTTGAGCAGTTCGCGGTCGTGCGAGACGATCAGCACCGTATGAGGATAGCGCACGAGGTAAGCTTCGAGCCAGAGCGCCCCTTCAAGGTCGAGATAGTTGGTCGGTTCGTCAAGCAAGAGAAGGTCAGGCTCCGAGAATAGAACCGCCGCCAATGCAACGCGCATCCGCCAGCCGCCCGAAAAGGCAGAGCAGGGCATCTTTTGCTCGTCGTCGGTAAAGCCCAAACCCTTGAGGATCGAACTTGCCCGCGCTTCTGCCGACCACGCGTCGATATCGGTCAGACGGGTCTGGATCTCGGCGATACGGGTCGGGTCGGTCGCTGTTGCCGACTCGGCCAGAAGCGAGTCGCGCTCGGTGTCGGCCTTGAGCACCGTGTCGATGAGTGAGACCTCGTTTCCGGGGACTTCCTGCGATACACCGCCGATCCGCCAGCCGCGCGGGATCTCGATCTCGCCCGTATCAAGATGGAGTTCACCCCGTATCATCTTGAAAAGTGTGGTTTTCCCTGTCCCGTTGCGACCAACGAGGCCGACCTTGTGGCCGGTGGGAATGGTGGCGGTGGCGTTCTCGATCAGAACGCGGCCGTCGATGGAATACGAGATATCTTTGATCCTGAGCATGGGTGTTGCTTGCCTCATGCGAGGGGCGCGGTCAATCACGGCTTTTCAAGTCGGTCGCGCCATGTTAGGGCAGCGCCAATTTCAACATCGGGAGCAATCGCTCCCCCGCTTACGAGGCTCTGATATGGCTATTGAACGCACTCTCTCGATCATCAAACCCGATGCAACCAACCGCAACCTGACCGGCAAGATCAACGCAAAGTTCGAAGACGCAGGTCTTCGTATCGTTGCGCAAAAGCGCATCAAGCTCTCGATGGAGCAGGCCGGCAAGTTCTACGAAGTGCACGCTGCACGTCCGTTCTATGGCGAACTGTGTGAATTCATGGCTTCGGCTCCTGTTGTTGTTCAGGTTCTCGAAGGTGAAGGCGCAATCGCCAAGAACCGTGAAGTCATGGGCGCAACCAACCCCGCCGACGCTGCTGCCGGCACGATCCGCGCAGAGTTCGCTCTTTCGGTCGGCGAAAACTCGGTTCACGGCTCGGATGCTCCCGAGACCGCTGCTCAGGAAATCGCATTCTTCTTCTCGGGTCTCGAACTGGTCGGCTAATCGGCTGATCTGACCTGAAACGATTGACCGCCCTCATGGAAACATGTGGGCGGTTTTCGTTTGGTCACAGGTCAGAGGGCGTCAGATCATCACGCCGATGGCGCGCAGCTCGTGGATCAAGCTCGCGTCCCCCGCACACTCGGATTTCAGTTGATCGAAGCGGATGCGCAACCGATCCTTCTCCACCCCCGTGCAATCGTTCCAAGATCGCCCCTGAAGCGCCATTTCCAAGGCATAATAGCCGATGAAATGCGGTCGAAGGCCGTTTTGCAGCATCTTGCCATAGGCCGCGTGCGCGCCGATGGCGCGGAGCTCTTCGCTCGTGCGGATGCCCGCCGCGATAAGCTGGCCTGCAACGGCGTCACCGATGCCCTTTATGGTGGTCAGATCCGATTCCATGCAAAGAGCTTAAACTTTTGCGGGCGTTCCGCCATGGGATTTCACCGAAGGAGCGGCGCCGAACACCGCTTCGGCTTGATCGGGGTGGTTCTTGTAATAGCCCCACAGGAAGCCGGTAAGCTGTTTCACTTCAAGAGGCTTGGGCAGAACGATCGTCGCACCTGCTTCAAGGAAGTCATGCATCTCGTCGCCCACCGTGGCCGCCGTCAGACCGATAATCGGTTTGTCGAAACCGTCCGACCTGAGCTGCGCACAAAGTTCGTCCCCCGCCATTTGCGGCATAAAGAGATCGCTGATGATGAGGTCGGGCTCATAGCTCTTGAGCACGTCGAGCGCCTGAAGCCCGTTGCCCGCGACCTTGATGTCCTTGACGATCTTGCGAAGGCGGCTTTCGACAACCTGCGAGACAAGTCGGTTGTCCTCGACCAAGAGCACCTTGATGCGGTTGAGGTTGAAGCGCGGGTCGACGGCATCGCCTTCGGCGATTTCGGCGGCAGGGACATAGAGCGGGGCGGGGATCGAAATGCGATAGCCTGCGCCGCCTTCGACGGGGCTGAAATATTTGACCGAACCGCCCAGCACCTGAGCCGAGATTTTGACGATGTAAAGACCGAGACCGCTTCCGTCGACGCGGTTGCGGGGATCAACCTCGCCGCGCTGGAACGGCTCGAAGAGACGCTCGATCTGGTTGTCGGCGATCCCGACGCCGTTGTCGGTGATGGTCCAGACCGCATGTTCGATCCGCCGCTCGCCGACTTCTTCGGTGGAATAGCTGATCTTGACGCGTGAGCCCCCCGAATGGACGATCGCATTGCGCAGGACGTTTCCAAGGATCTGCTTGATCCGCGTCGAGTCCCCGATCCGTGCGTCCTGAGCGCCGCTGCCGAAATGAAGGCTGATGTCGAAACCCGCGTCCCGCGCCTGAAAGGCAAAGGTGTTGCGAACCGAGGTGGTGATCTCTTCGGCGTTGAAGGGCTTGAGGTTCACAGGAAGGTTCTTTTCGGGGTTCACCGCTTGGCGCATGTCGTTGAGCACGTTCAAGAGATGGTCCGTCGCGTCGCGTAGGTTCTGCTTGGTCGCTGCCACGGCGTCGTTGCCTTCGAGATCGTCGATAAGCATCGAAATGACGGCTGCGGGGCTTCTGATTTCATGCGAGATGATCGAGAACATCTGGGTCATCTTTTCCGAACGGTATTCAAGCTCGTCCAGCGTCTCCGAGAGGACCTTTTCGTTGTTGTGCTCCGCCGTCACGTCGATGGCCAGACCATAGACCATCGGCTGGCCGTTGCTGTTGATCTCGTTCCACAAGAACAGACGGATGTAGAAAACATCGTCTTGTTCCATGTGTTTGAAGCGCGCCAGAATATCGCCTGTCTCGTTCGGACCGTAATAGAGGATATTGCGCAGCTCGGTCTGTTCTTCTCTGGGGAAGCGCTGCATGAGCGTGCCAAGGTCCATCTTGGGCGGGGCGTCGAAGATCTTTTGGGTCACAGCGTCGAACCTGATCTGGCGGGCATCGACATTGACCGCAAAGAGACCGACGTTGGCAAAGTTGCGCACCGCATTGAGGCGGCGCAGACTCGAATTGCGTTGTTGATTGACGTGGCTCGAATAGCTTCGGAACGTGAGGTTGAGACCCGCCAGAGCCACCACCAGCGTCGCATAGGTCAGAATGGATTTGTCGATGTCGCTGATCGGCGGCGCGCTTCCGATCGCATAGCCCGTCAGACCCGTGAAGAGCGACATACCGATAAGAATTGCCAGCGGCGCGAATTTGATGTTCGCTGCCTGTGCGACAATCGCGATGATGAGCGCGATTTCAAGTTCGGGAAGGACCGTAAAACCCAATCTGTGAGCCACGACATAAACCACAAAGATACTCGACAGGACGAGGATCTTCGGCAGATAGGAGAGGCGCGGGCGCTGGATCATGGCGATGAGAAAGGCCGTCGCGGTCACACCGCCCAAGGCGATCCGCCGATAGGCCAGCGACCAGAGCGCATCGTCGAACCCGAAAGCCGCGCGAAGGTCAGCGGCAAAGACAGTGGCGGATTTCTGGATGAACAGCACCGCAAGAAAGAACAGCGTCGTAAAGACGATCTGTGTCGCGACCGCCGCCACGAGATCGATCTTGATCGGAGAGCTGTATTTCTTGAGTTCGCTGAAAAGCGTCCGGATCAGCACGACGGTTGCCAAACAGATCCCGACATTGAGCACGAACAGGAACGTGACGAGTTCGCTCTTCGAGAGCCCGTTTTCTACGGGGGGAGGAAAGCTCCAGATGTCGAAGAGGAGCGGGGTGAAATAGGTGAAGGTGTAGGCGACAAAAAGCAGATGCCAGAGCCTGAGCGGAAAAACCACGGCTCCTGCGACAAGAACGATATGCGCCCCGCTGGGAAGAAGGCCAAGCGCAAGATTGTCGGTATAGAATTGGCTTCCGCCAAAGGTGATGCAGAGTTGCCAGAACGCGATCACGATGAACGAATAGAGCGAAAGCTTGACCGTATCGACTTCGAACGCACGCCGCATTCCGTCGATCTGCGACATCTCGAAATCACGGAAGACGAAGTTGTCACCCAAAATCCGACCGAGCTCGATACTGTTTGGTAACTTGGGCCCGCGTTTTTCATTTGGGGAGGTGGACGCCTGCAATTTCGACCTTTCCGGCATAGCTATACTTCAACGTAGTATACCCTCCAAACCGAGGGATGTGATGGATATTTTGTATATTAATATATCCTAAAGAGTATATCGGACCGAGCCGTCGCGCGAGCAAAGACCCGCGGTGCATGTAACGTGCCAGACCATGCAGTCCTTAACGGCATGACTCGGGAGATGTTCAGGGGGATCAATTCGGACAGTTTGAAGCATGATTGCGACAGGGGCATCGAAGCGTCGCACAATCTTTAGGCGATATCTGGTAAATCGACCGTTTTTAAGGCGGTGACCCTGAAAACAACGCTTATTTATTAATCGATAGATTGCAGGTCGGGCGAGAGTAATCGCAGATTGCTGGTGCGAGATCATCGCTCAAGAGCCGCGGGGGGCCACATCCTGGCAGATACCGACCCCCACGCGACAACAGCAAAAAATGCTGCGCCCCTTCATAGCGCATCCGACCGAATGTTGCATAGCGTTCGTTGGACCTGTGACGTTGCGTAGCGGAAAACGGGGAACACATGTTCAAGAAACTTTCTCTTTCTGCTCTTTCGACTGCTGCCATTATCGCGGGCGCCGGCTCGGCCATGGCGCAAGATTGTCCGATCAAGGTTGGCGTGCTGCATTCGCTTTCGGGGACGATGGCGATTTCCGAAACCACTCTCAAAGACACGATGCTCATGCTCGTCGAGCAACAGAACGCCAAGGGCGGCCTCCTCGGTTGCGAGCTTGAAGCCGTAGTTGTCGATCCCGCATCCGACTGGCCGCTCTTTGCGGAAAAAGCCCGCGAGCTGCTCACCGTGCACGAAGTGGACGTGATGTTCGGAAACTGGACTTCGGTATCGCGTAAATCGGTTCTTCCCGTGATCGAGGAACTCAACGGACTTCTGTTCTATCCCGTCCAGTACGAGGGCGAGGAATCGTCCAAGAACGTCTTCTACACCGGCGCTGCCCCGAACCAGCAGGCTATCCCTGCGGTCGATTACTTCCTCGAAGAACTCGGCGTTGAAAAGTTTGCGCTGCTTGGCACCGACTATGTCTATCCGCGCACCACGAACAACATTCTGGAAAGCTACCTGCAGTCCAAAGGCATTGCCGCCGAAGACATCTTTGTGAACTACACGCCCTTTGGCCACTCGGACTGGGCGACCATTGTGTCGGACGTCAAGGCGCTTGGCGCGGATGGTAAATCGGTCGGCGTGATCTCGACCATCAACGGCGACGCCAACATCGGCTTCTACAAAGAACTCGCCGCCCAAGGCGTTTCGGCCGAAGACATCCCCGTGGTGGCCTTCTCGGTCGGTGAAGAAGAGCTTTCGGGTCTCGATACCTCGAACCTCGTCGGTCACCTTGCCGCTTGGAACTACTTCATGTCGGCAGAAACCCCCGAGAACGAGGCCTTTATCTCGGCTTGGCACGAGTTCATCGGTGATGAAGCCCGCGTGACCAACGACCCGATGGAAGCGCATTACATCGGCTTCAACATGTGGGCGAACGCTGTGACCGCAGCAGGCACCACCGATGTCGATGCCGTTCGCACCGCGATGTATGGTCAAGAGTTCCCGAACCTCACGGGCGGCACTGCTGTGATGAACGTGAACCACCACCTCTCCAAGCCTGTTCTGATCGGTGAAATCCGCGCAGACGGCCAGTTCGACATCATCTCGCAGACCGCAGAAGTGGCGGGTGACGCTTGGACCGACTACCTCCCCGAGAGCGCTGTTCTGATCTCGGATTGGAAGGACCTTGGCTGCGGTATGTACAACACCGAAACCCAGACCTGTGTTCAGCTGACCTCGAACTACTAAGACCCCAAAGGGCAGGGGGCGTGCGTCGCTCCCTGCCTGTCTCTTCCTCTTCGTAATACCCCCTCGCGGCCCTGCCGCCCCCAAGGAGAGCGCTCATGTTCCGCGCCCTTATGATCGCTTGTGCCCTGAGCCTCGGTGCTCTTTCGGCCGCAGCGCAAGATCTTCAGTCCCTTCTCCAAACCCACGCAGACGAGGTCGCCAAGCCCTCGCGTCGATCCGTCGAAGTGGTGGTGCAGGATCTCGCCCAAAGCGGGCTCGAGGCCGCGCCCGAGTTTCTTCTGCGCTGGCAGAACAAAGATGTTTACCAAAGCAAAACGGACGGGCTTTTCTACTATGTGGCGGGAACGGACCCGCTCACGCTCGTCGACATCGAAACGGGCCAAGAGGTCGGCACCGCCGACAAGCGCGACCTTGAACAGCTCAAACCCAATGCAGGCGTGCGCGGCGTCCTAGGGAGCGCACTCGTCCAGTTCCAACTGTCCGACCCCGATCCATCGACGCGCACGGCGGCGCTCGACTCGATCGCGCGCGACCCCAGTGCAGAGCAACTCGCGCCGCTTGCCGCCTCGATCGAAGGCGAAACGGATACCGCGATCCTTGCCCGCAAAACGCGCCTTCTCGACATTGTCACCGCACGCTTTGGCGATGACACCGAAATGCGGATCACCGCAATCGAGCGGCTGTCGCAAGACGTGAGCGTGGATGTGCGTGCCGTCTTCAACCAGCTTCTGGTGTCCACCGATGGCGTTGCGGCCACCGCGCCCGAAGGCAATATCGCCGCGATCCGCCGTGTTTCAAAGGACATGGACGCCGAAACCGCCTATGCCGAGCTTGCCGCCGCAGGTCTGGCGCAGCCGCGCATCACGCCCGAGGCGCTCAAGGCGGCCCTTGTTGCCAATATCGTCGAGGGCCAAGTGGCGGGCATTCCGGTGCACCAGCTCGATACCGAAGAGGCAAGGATCAAGGCATACTCCGCTTTGGCCGAAGTCGGTCTTGTGCCGCCCTTTGTCACCGACGAGGTGCGTGATGCGGCCATCGCCTCGCATGTCTTTTATACCCAATACGCCGAGCCTGATGCCGAAGTGACGGCCGCTGCGCTTGATGCGCTGAACGGGATCGAAACCCGCGTGGGGCTGATGCAGATGGCAGACCTGACGCTTGACGGTCTGTCGCTTGCCTCGATCTATTTCCTTGCGGCCATCGGTCTTGCCATCACCTTTGGCGTGATGGGCGTGATCAATATGGCCCATGGCGAGTTCATTATGATGGGCGCCTATACGGGCTATGTGATCCAGCAGGTGATCCCCGATTATACCATTTCGATCCTCGTCGCGCTCCCTGTGGCCTTTGCCATCACCTTTGCGGCGGGCGTGACGATGGAGCGTCTGGTGATCCGTCACCTCTATCACCGCCCGCTCGAGACGCTTCTTGCGACCTTCGGGATTTCCGTGGCTTTGCAACAGCTTGCCAAGAACATTTTCGGCACCCAAGCCCGTCCCCTGACGTCGCCTTCGTGGCTTGACGGGGCTTTGGTGTTCAATGATGTGGTCTCGATCAGCTATATCCGCATCGCGATTTTCGTCCTTGCTGTGCTCTTCCTCGGCCTGATCCTTTATATCCTCAAGCGCACGCGTCTCGGTCTTGAAGTGCGCGCCGTAACCCAGAATCCGGGGATGGCGGCTTCGATGGGGATCAATCCCGATCGGATCAACATGCTCACCTTCGGCCTTGGGTCGGGGATCGCAGGGATCGCAGGCGTCGCCATCGGTCTTTATGCCAAGGTCACTTCGGAAATGGGCGCGGACTATATCGTCCAGTCCTTTATGACCGTGGTTGTCGGCGGTGTCGGCAACGTCTGGGGCACGCTGGCAGGCGCCTCTCTGATCGGCTTCCTGCAAAAGGGGATCGAATGGTTCAACCCGTCGAACACGCTGGCGGCCCAGACCTATATGATCCTCTTCATCATCATCTTCATCCAATTCCGGCCCCGCGGCATCGTCGCACTCAAGGGCCGCGCAGCAGGGAACTGAACCGATGTTGACAAAGTTCCTCACCCGCAACCCCTCGACGCTCTGGTTCCTTCTGGCGCTTGCGGTCTTTACGCTTGGCGTGACCGTGCTCTCCGAATCGACGGGGGCAGGGCTCATCTCGACCTCTTTTGTCAAAACTCTGGGCAAGACCCTGTGTCTGTGTCTCATCGCCATCGCGATGGATGTGGTTTGGGGCTACTGCGGTATCCTCAGCCTTGGGCATTTCGCCTTCTTCGGGATCGGCGGCTATGCCATCGGCATGTGGCTGATGTATGCCCGCACCGAGGAGATCGTCGCAGGCTCGCTCACCCAAGGTGCGCTCCCCGCCACGCCGCAGGAGCTTTCCGACGCCATCGGCACCCAGATCTTCGGGGTTGTCGGCTCGTCCGAATTCCCGCTGATCTGGTCCTTTGCCGATAGCCTCGGGCTTCAGCTTCTCGCCATCCTGATCGTTCCGGGGCTCTTGGCGCTGGTCTTCGGCTGGCTTGCCTTCCGAAGCCGCGTGACGGGGGTTTACCTCTCGATCCTGACCCAAGCGATGACCCTCGCGCTTTCGCTTTATCTCTTTCAGAACGACAGCGGGTTGCGCGGGAACAACGGCCTTTCGGGGCTCCAGAATATTCCCGGCCTTGCCCACATCGGACAGGATGTCCTCTCGGTCTGGTTCTTCTGGGCTTCGGCGCTGGCGCTCGGTCTCGGGTATGTGTTCTTCGCCTTCATTACCTCGGGCAGGATGGGCAGCGTGATCCGTGCCATCCGCGACGACGAATCCCGCGTGAGGTTCCTTGGCTATCACGTTGAAACCTATAAGCTCTTTGTCTTTACGGTAACTGCGATGGTCGCCGGTGTCGCGGGCGCTCTCTATTACCCGCAGGCAGGCATCATCAACCCCGCCGAAATCGCTCCTATCGCCTCGATCTATCTCGCGGTTTGGGTCGCCATCGGCGGGCGCGGACGGCTTTACGGCGCTGTCATCGGTGCGGCCTTTGTCTCGCTCCTGTCGTCGTGGTTCACAGGCGGGAGCGCCCCCGACATCAATCTCGGATTTTACGTGATCAAATGGACCGATTGGTGGCTGGTGCTGCTTGGGCTCTCCTTTGTCGCGGTCACGCTTTTCTTCCCCAAAGGGATCGGCGGTCTCTTCGATTATGTCGCGATCAACAGGCAGGGGGATTTCGGCCCCGATGACGGCGCATGGCGTCAAGAGGAGGGTCAGCCATGAGCACTTTGTTGGAAGTTTCGGGCATCTCGGTGACCTTCGACGGATTTCGCGCGATCAACAACCTCTCGCTCCAGATCGGCCAGCCCGAGCTGCGCGCCGTGATCGGTCCGAACGGGGCGGGCAAGACGACCTTTATGGACATCATCACCGGCAAAACCAAACCCGACGAAGGGCGCGTTTTGTGGGGCGAGCGGTCCGAAAACCTCCTCGGGATGAGCGAGAGCCAGATTGCCCGCGCGGGCATCGGCCGCAAGTTCCAGAAACCCACCGTCTTCGAGGCGCAAAGCGTGCGCGAGAACCTTGCGATGGCCCTAAAGGGGGATCGTGGCCCCTTTGCCGTGCTGTTCTATCGCCGTTCGGCACAGGATGCCGCGCGGATCGAAGAGCTTGCGCAGGAAATCGGACTCTTCGATCACCTCGACCGCCCCTCGGGGGAGCTTTCGCACGGGCAAAAGCAATGGCTCGAAATCGGGATGCTTCTTGCACAGGACCCGCGGCTGCTGTTGGTCGATGAACCTGCCGCAGGGATGACCCCCGCCGAGCGCGAGCAGACCACCGATCTTCTGGTGCGGGCGGCCCGAACGCGGGCGGTGATCGTGGTGGAACATGACATGGAATTCGTGCGCCGCCTCAATTGCAAGGTCACAGTCCTTCACGAAGGCTCGGTCCTTGCCGAAGGCTCGCTTGACCATGTGACCAAGAACCAGGACGTGATCGACGTCTATTTGGGGCGCTAAGATGCTGGAAATAAAAGACCTCACTCTCAAATACGGCCAGAGCCAAATTCTCAACGGCATTTCCATGACGGCCAAGCCCGGTCAGGTGACGGCGGTGATGGGCACCAACGGGGTGGGCAAAACCTCGCTGCTCAAGGCGATTGCAGGGCGTCACCCCTATGCGGGGGGCACGATCACGCTCGATGGCAAACCGCTCGATCATCTGAGCGCTTTCGGGGCTGCGCGGGCGGGGATCGCCTATGTGCCGCAAGGACGCGAGGTGTTCCCGTTGATGACGGTGCAGGAAAACCTCGAAAGCGGGTTTGCGTGCCTTCCCAAGTCGGAGCACAAGGTGCCCGATAGGATCTTCGACCTCTTTCCGATCCTCAAGGATTTCCTCCATCGGCGCGGCGGGGATCTTTCGGGCGGCCAGCAACAGCAATTGGCGATTGCGCGGGCGTTGATCACAAGGCCGCGGGTGTTGCTGCTGGACGAGCCGACCGAAGGGATCCAGCCCAATATCATCCAGCAGATCGGCCGCGTGATTGCGCAGCTTCGGGACGAGGGCGAGATTGCGGTGGTGCTGGTCGAACAGTATTTCGACTTTGCCTTTGGTCTTGCCGACGAGTTCTATGCCGTCAATCGCGGCGAGGTCGTTTTGCACGAGCCCAAGGCCAAAATCGATCGCGCGCGGCTTCTCGAGCGGGTATCGATCTAGCGGCTTGATCTTGGTTCTGCGGTGCAGCACTCTGGCCTCATCGGCTTGGAGTATGTGATGCAGGCTATTTTGGAGCGGGTCGAAGCGGCTCTCGGCGTTTCGGACGAAACGGTCCTGACAGTGACCGGCATCGGCGATTTGCCCTCGGCTTTCCCTGTCAGCGACTTTGCGGTTGTGACGGTCGGTGCGGCGGGTCGGGCTGCGGCGCGCCTTTTCGGCGGGGACGGGGTCACGGTGGACCGCCGTCTTGCCTCGCTCTGGTTCGGCATGACGATCCGGCCACAAGGCTGGGAACTGCCGCCGCTTTGGGACCCGATCGCGGGGGATTACGAAACCGAAAACGGCTGGATCAGACTTCACACCAATGCCCCCCACCACCGCGACGCCGCGCTCAAGGTGCTCGGCCCGCACAGGTCGCGTGACACCGTGGCCCGAGCGGTCGCAAAATGGGACGCAGAGGCTCTTGAAACGGCTGTGATCGCCCAAGGCGGGGTTGCCGCGCAAATGCGCTCGACCGAGGCATGGCGCGCCCATCCGCAAGGCGCGGCCGTTGCGCTCGAACCCCTGTTCCACAAAATCACTCGCGCAGAGGGCGGGGGCTGGACCCCGCGTGGCGCGACGCTCTCGGGGCTCAAGGTGCTTGATCTCACGCGGATTCTCGCTGGGCCCATCGCAACGCGCTTTCTGGCGGGGCTGGGCGCGGATGTCCTGCGCATCGATCCGCTTGACTGGGACGAAGGCGCTGTGATCCCCGAAGTTACGCTCGGCAAGCGACTTGCGCGTCTTGATCTTGGAGCGAAAGAGGGACGCACCCGATTTTGCGATCTGCTTCGACAGGCCGATGTGATCGTGCATGGTTATCGGCCCGACGCTCTTGCGCGGTTCGGGCTGTCCTCAGAAGAGATGCATGCGATCCGTCCGGGATTGGTCGAGGTTTCGCACAGTGCCTATGGCTGGAGCGGCCCTTGGGCCAAGCGGCGCGGCTTCGACAGTCTCGTGCAGATGAGTTCAGGGATTGCGCATCGTGGGATGGTCCACGCGCAAAAGACGCGCCCCGTCCCGCTTCCCGTTCAGGCGCTCGATCATGGGTGCGGCTATCTCGATGCGGCGGCTGTGCTGCATGGTCTGGCTCTGCGCCAAGCCACGGGACGGGGGTGCACGCTGCGCCTCTCGCTTGCGAAAACGGCGGATCTTCTGATGTCCTCCAGCGGTGGCCCGCAGGTCGATCTTGCGCCCGAGACGGAGCACGACCTTGCAGCGCAGGTTGAGGCGACCGACTGGGGGCCTGCGCGGCGTATCCATGCGCCTTTGACCATCGGAGGGCGCACCTTGGACTGGGCAAAGCCTGCGCGGCATCTCGGATCGGACGCCGCAGCGTGGTAGCGATGCTCGACTTTTCGCCGATGCCGCGATTTGGGCTTGGTGAACGCAAAGCGCTGTGGCACTCAGGGCCAGATATTTTAAGAACGTTCAGGTATTCATGACTTTTTCGGGTAAATTGGTTGGGTTGCTGATCGGCTGCTGTTGTGCGACCGCTCTGAGTGCGGAAAGTCTCGACTTCGATCTGCGCGGTTTCGGCGGCTCGATCGGCTCTATGACGGTCACGGTGAATGCCGTGGATGCAGTGACCGACGGGATGCCGCTTGATGCGTTCAACGGCACCTTCAAGGCCGAGCGTAGCGGTGACGCTTATGTCGCGGACCGTATCAGCGCCAAAGGAGATCGCCGCCTCATCGAAATCGGGTTCGCGGGCCAGAGCGTGGCCACCGTGTCGGTCGATCCTGTGGAGGACCGGACCGAGTTTTCGGTGCCAGGCGCGGTGGACGAGCCCGTTGTATCGCCTATGGAGGTTCTCGCCGCCGCGATGAGCGCGCAGATTTGCGGCAAGACGCTGACCTTTTACGATGGCCGCCGCATTGTCGACCTTGAGATGCAGGGCGCAACCAAAGAAGGCGAGGAGGGCTTTGTTTGTAGCGGGCGTTATCATATCCGCCGCGGACCGGGGCACGGCTCGATCCTCAATATCCGCAGTCTTCCGATGACGCTCCATTTCCCGTCGGCCACGGCCCCTGTCTCATCGATCGAAACGCGGCTTATGGGGTTCGGGCTCTCTGCCGAGCGCAAGTAAGCCAGCGCAAAAGTCACAGTTCGGGTTTGATGCGGGTTTTTGCGGTCTCGTTGCTTGAAAAACGGGCAATAGGGGCGCAGGAGGGCATCATTCTAAAGGTGGGATTGCCATGACGTTTTCATCCAAGACCAATGCAGCGGGTGCCCGCCGCTTTCTTACATCCGCTCTCAGTGCTCTGGCTCTTGTGACTGGGGGCGCAGCGCTGGCCGAGGATCGCTATCCCTTTGCCGACCTCCCCGAGAGCTTTGTCGGCATGATGAATGGTCAGCTGCAACCCAAATCCACCTTCAGGCCCTATGTGGGCTCTGCCCAGACCGCGCCGAGCGTGTCGGGCGGTGGCACGGGCCGTCAGGTTTATTTCGGTGGCTGGCGCTATCGCGGTCAGGGCGATTGGCAATTGGGCTGGAATACGTCGATCTATGACGATCCGCCTGCCGCGCCGATCCATTCGCGCAGCGAGAACATCACCCAACTGACGATGGGTTTGGATTTCAAATACCAGCTGCTCGAGACCGAGCGCCTGTCGGCGTCGGTCTTTGCCGGAGGCGAGTTCAACTATTACCGCAGTGGTGCGGTTCTGGGCGCGGGGGCCAAGCCGCAGTTCTTCTCGGGCACGCTCAGCCTTCCTGTGACCTATCGGCTTTCGGACGATCTTTGGGTGTCGGGCGAGGTGGGCTATTCCCACGCGGGCACCACGGTCGAGGGCGAAACGGGCTTCGGCGGTCGCGGCTTTGCCTCGCTCGGGGCGGCGTATCGTGTGTCGGACCGCGTTTTTGCCTATGGCGCGGCCAAGGTCCTCAAACGCAATCTCGCAGGTGGGATCGACGCACAGGATCAGGGCGGCAAATCCTATCTCTATACCTTGGGCGGTCAATACACATTGACCCCGCAAAGTGCGATCAACGTCTATGTGACCAATGCCTATAGCCCATTGCCCGTCGGTGATGACTGGCTCTTTTATCCGGACAAGGTCAATCCCGTCTTCGGCTTCCTTCTGACCTATATCCCGAGCGGCAAAGGGGTCGGCGAAAGCGCCGTCACCTTCCGCCCCGCAGAGCGCAACGCCCCTGTGGCAAAGCGTTTTGCCGATGGCTTTACCGTGACCTCGCCCCATACGCTTGCCTCGGACCGTTTCCGCGCGCGGCTCTCTTACGGATCGGCAGGACAAAAAGAGATTGCCCTTTTCCATACTATCGACCCCGATTTCCAGTTCGAACTCGCCTTCGAGGATTTCGCGCTCGGCACGGGATCGAATTTCCGCAGTGAAGCGGTTGAGGATACGCGCTTTTTCGTCGGGGGGCGGTGGCAGGCGATGGACGTGGCCTATGGCCATCCGTTCAACCTCGGCTTCCGTGTCTTTGCGGGCCGTGACATCCAGAAACCGACCAATGGCGTGATTTATGCCGAAGGCTCGGCCTCCAAGCGGTTCGGCGATCTTGAAGTGACCCTCAACCCGCGCTTTGCGGCCTTTGCAAAAGAGCTGCGGGCAGGGCTTGGTCTTGGACTGTCCTATGACTTCAGCGACAGCTTGACCGCTATTGCCGAAGTTACGCCGCTGCGGAACGACGACCCCGTCTGGGCGGTCGGTCTGCGCAAGAGCTTTGACGATGTTCCCTTTACGGTTGATCTCTTTTCCACCAATGCGGCGGGTCTGAACGGGATCGGCTCTTTGCTCAGCAATGATAAGCCCCAGATCGGTGTATCAATCCACTGGGAAACCGATTTCGACTGGCTCTGATAGGGCTTTCTTGTTCACGCGCGATACGATAAATCCTGCGCAAGATGTCTCGACGAGGAAATTGTAGTGCGACAGAGATTTGAAACGCTTCTATTGGAACGCGCACCATGGTTCTTTGATAAGAAGCCGCACATCTGGGTTTTGCGTGAATTTCTGTCGAAACTCCTGCGGTTCGAGCCGACGCTCGAAGTCGGGGAATACTACAAGGATTTGCCGATCGACCAGTTGATGGGCGATCTCAAAGACAAGCTCGCCAAGAAAGTCACGATCAAAGGACTTGAGAACCTCCCCAAGGAGGGACCCGTTCTCGTTGTGGCCAACCATCCCACGGGGATCGGTGACGGGATCATTATGGACTATGTGATCTCGCAGGTGCGCAGCGATCTTCGTGTGTTCACGAACCGCGACATTCTCAAGGTTCTGCCCCAGTTCGAGGAGTTCATCGTTCCCGTCGAATGGCGCGCCGACAAGCGGTCGGTCGCAACGGTGCGGCAGACCATGGCGGCCTATCGCAAGACCTATGAAGAGGGGCAGATCTGTGTGATTTTCCCATCGGGCCGAATTGCCAAACGGCGCGGGATCACGCTTCACGAGCGGGCGTGGATGGCGGGTGCGTTCTCCTTTGCCAAGAAGTTCGACGTGCCGATCCTGCCGATCAACATGCAGGCGCGCAATTCGTGGCTCTTCTACCTTTTCGACAAGGTGCATACCAACCTGCGTGACATCACCCTGTTCTACGAGATGTTCAACAAGGGCAAACAGCAGTTCAACATCACCATCGGCGAGTTGGTCCAGCCTTCTGATCTTCCTGATGACATCGAGGCATGCAGCGCGATCATGCAGGAAAAGGTTCTGAACCTACCGTCCAAGGACACCCGACTTCCCGGGATCATGCAGGTGAGCAATCTGCCCCTTACGGCGGTTGTGCGCGACGAAGCGGAGCTTCGCCGTCTCAACGCCTGATGAGGAGAGGGAGCGTCTCGTCCAGTCGCTCCCATCCGCCTTTCTTCCAGCCCAAACCTTCGAGCCGCGCGGTGTTCATCGCGCTGACCGGGGTCGTTTGTCGGGCGGGAAGAGGTGTGGCGCAGCCCGTCAGGGCCGCCACACGTCCAAGGATATCATGTGTATCAATTGTGATGTCCGACACGTTATAGACCCCGCTAGGAGCAAGCGCGAGAGCCTCGATCGTTCGGGCAAGGTCGGCGCCGTGCACTTCGGTGGCGGCACGGGGCGGCGGCGTAAGGCCGCTTGCGAAATCCTCGAACAGGCCCGCCCATTTGTTGTCGGCCCCTAGCGCGCCATAAACGCCAGTAGCCCTAAGGCACTGACCGATGAAATGGGTGTCCGAAAGCGTCAAAAGCGCCTCTTCCGCTTGGAGTTTGACCCGCCCGTAGAGCGTGTCGGGGCGGGGGGGCAGATCTTCGGCCAATTCGGTCCCTGCGGGATAATCGCCGTAAACCGCCCGCGAGGACAGGAATACCACACGGGGCACGTCAGAGGTTTTCGCCGCTTCGAAGAGCACAATGCTGCCGTCGAGGTTGGCGCGGATGAAGCCTTCGGGATCGTCGCCTTCGCCGCCCCGATACCGCCCTTTGACATGGGCAAAGGCGCAATGGACGACAAGATCCATCCCCCCGAGATCGGGGCGATCCCCAAGCCGATAGCCCGTCTCGCGCGATAGGATGCGGACCTCGTGACCCGCACCCGAAGCCCAATCCACAAAGAAGCGCCCGACAAGGCCGCTTGCGCCTGTGATTGCGACTTTCATTCCTTGGGGCCCTTGAGTGACGCAAGATCGGGGATGTCGATCCCGCTTTCATAGGCCCGCCACAGGTCGATCAAGGGGCGAAGCCTCTCGGCCTTGGCATGGTCTTCCCACGGTTTTTCATATTGGAAATGAAGGACTTTGATCGCCTTCCAGTCCCAAAGCTCGGGCATGGCGAACCAGACGTATTGCAACATGTTGTAAAACACAGGAAGCCCGTGCCAGTCGGGGAAATAAGCTTCGAGAAAGGTCTGATCGGTGCGCCGCCAAAAGGCATCAGGTGTATCAAGCCGTTCGAGCATGGCGTCGAATGTCGCGCCCGAGGGACGCGCGGTAAAGACGCCCGAATTCATCCGATGGAAATCGGCAAGGCTTTCGTAAACATTGGGCGCGGCGCAAAACTCGGGATAGTCGAACAGCCTGTCGATGTTCCGAAGCACCAGCGTATCGGCGTCGAGAAAGACGCAAGCCTCATAGTCGAGCTGCCAGAGCCGCAGTTTGCAGAAATTATCGAGCGGGGTATGGAACGCGGGCTTGGTGCCTTTGGTAAAGGGCGCGTTTGCGTGGAGCCTGTCGCGGGTGTGGGCCGCGTTGAATGCCTCTGACGTGGGAAGAAGCTCGGTCGCAACGAGCCGCGCCCCAAGATCGCGGAGCGGGGCAAGCGATGCCGCATCGACGCCGCCTGTGTGTAGGACAACGATGTCCGCCTTTGTACCTGTGAGCGTCAAAGACCGCACCAAGGCCTTGGCCCCGCGCGCAAAATCGGCATTGGTCACAAGCGTGACAAAGGCGCGGGGCGACCGCGCCTCTCTCTCTGCGGTCAGACCGTTCATGATACCGATCTAAGGCGCTTGCCCTCGGGATCGATTTCAACGCGCTTGGCGATGTCCTTGGTCCATGCCGATACGGCGGGGACGCGCTTGCGGTCGATGCGGTGGGCGTATTTCTTGGCGACCTCGACCACTTCGGTCAGAAGTCCGTCGGCAAGGGTGGTGGGCTTCAATCCCAAGGCAAGGAAGCCGTTGTTCTTGACGATAAGGTCATTCTCGGCCGCCTCTTTGCGCGGATTGGGAAGATAGGCGACCTTGGCCCCCGTGAGTCCCGCCACCAGTTCGGCCAGGTCGCGCACGCGGTGCGTTTCGGTCATCTGGTTGAAGATCTTGACGCGCTCGCCAGATTTGGGCGCGTCCTGAAGCGCAAGCTCGATACAACGCACCGTGTCCTGAATATGGATAAAGGCGCGGGTCTGGCCGCCCGTGCCATGCACGGTCAAAGGATAGTCGATCGCGGCCTGAATGAGGAAGCGGTTCAGCACCGTTCCATAATCGCCGTCATAGTCGAAGCGGTTGATAAGTTGTTCGTGGCGGCGGGTCTGGTCTGTATGCGTGCCCCAGACGATGCCCTGATGCAGGTCGGTGATCCGCAGTCCGTCGTTCTGGGCATAGAATTGGAACAGGATCTGATCGAGCGATTTGGTCATGTGATAGACCGATCCCGGGCGCGTGGGATAAAGGATTTCAAGCTCGGCCTTGCCGCCGTCGATCTTTTCGACCTCGACATCAAGATAGCCTTCGGGGATCGCAGCCCCGACAGTGGAATAGCCGTAGACGCCCATCGTTCCAAGATGCACGAGATGCGCGTCGATCCCTGCTTCGACCATCGCGGTCAAAAGGTTATGCGTCGCGCCGACATTGTTGTTCACGGTATAAGTCTTGTGGATGTCCGACTTCATCGAATAGGGCGCGGCGCGCTGCTCGGCGAAGTGGATGATCGCATCGGGCCGCTCGGCGTCGAGCCATTGGCGCAGGCGCTGGTAGTCCTTGGCAATGTCCAGAAGGTGGAAATGGAGCGTCTCGCCCGTCACTTCCTTCCAGATGCGGCAGCGCTCCTGAATCGAGTCCATCGGAGTGAGCGACTGGACCCCAAGCTCGGTGTCGATCCAGCGGCGGCTCAGGTTGTCGAGAATATGGATCTCGTGTCCCGCATTCGAAAGATGAAGCGCGGTCGGCCATCCGCAAAAACCGTCACCACCGAGAACTGCAATTTTCATGACCTTATCCCAACGCAATTAGTATGAACTCGCGCAAAGGGATAGCGGTCCCGATGCCCTATGTCATTGGGATTTTTGTATCAATTCTGTAAATACGGCGCAAAATCGCTCATATTTTTCGGTTTAATGGTGTAGCAATCCAGCTCTCAGCCGAATGCTGCGTCAAAAGCATCCGACATGGCCTTGGCCCGTTTGCCGACCTCGGTCGCGCTCAGACCAGGAGTGTAGAGGCTTGTTCCGATGCCGAAGCCCTGCGCGCCCGCTGTGCGCCAGTCGGCAAAATCACTGGGGCCAACCCCGCCCACCGCATAGATCGGGGTCTGGGACGGGAGAACAGCGCGAATGGCCTTGAGCCCGTCGGTGCCAAGTTTGAAGGCTGGAAAAATCTTGAGCCCGTCGGCGCCGGCCCGCAGCGCCGAAAAGCACTCGGTCGGGGTCAGAACGCCGGGATAAGAGAGAAGACCCCGCGCTTTGGTTTCGCGGATCACGTCGGGGTTCGCATCGGGCGAGACGACCATCTGAGCGCCGATTTCGGCCAGACGGCCAACGTCAGCCGTAGTGAGCACCGTGCCCGCACCGATAAGCGCGGCGTTGCCCGCGTGCTCGACCATCCGCGCGATGCTGTCGAAGGGATCGGGCGAGTTGAGCGGGACCTCGATCTTGGTGATCCCGTTTTCGATGAGCGCATCGGTGATCTCGATGCAGTCCTTGGGGGTGAGGCCGCGCAGAATGGCGATGATTTCGCGGGTCATTTGGTGTCCTTGAGGCTAAGATAAGCGGAAGCGAGGCCCGCGAGAGTGGTCGGACCCGAAGGGGCGAGGCGGGCCATTGCGCCTTGGGCGCCGAGCGCCGAGAGATAGGCTTCGGCAAGCTTGTTTTCCCCAAGGATCACAACGTCTTGGCCGAGCCAATAGGGTTTTGCAGCGGCAAGCTCCGCCCCGATCAAAAGTCCCGAGAGCCGTGCGCGCACAGAGGCTTGGTCCAGTCCGTAGAGCAGTGTTTCCGCCCGCAATGAAAAGAGATCGCCAAGGGCCGTTGCGGGCGACGAGATGGCGCGCGAGACCGCCTCCTCGAAAACTTCGGCGTTCCAGCCTTCGCCCATCGAATGCCTGATGACCGTGTGTTCGCTGAGCGCGGCAAAAACCTCTCCCGTCATAAAGGTGCGGAAGCTGACGATTTCATTGGCGCTGATATGCACCCATTTGCAATGTGTTCCGGGAAGGCAGATCACACCGTCGAATTTCGGCTCGCTCGCAAGGAAGCCTTTGATCTGGGTTTCCTCGCCGCGCATCACGTCTGCGGGTTTGTCTTGGGATACGCCGGGAAGGATATGCACCGAAAGCCGCGGGTCTTTTGTCGCAACCTTGGTCGCGGTGAGCGCCGAAGGCGGCTCGCAGGGCGTTTTGGCATAGGGCGCTTCTTGCCAGCCCTGACGCGCCCCCGCCATCCCGCATATGACCACGGGCGTTGTGCGGCCTTCGGGCAGGGCCGCCACGACGAGTTCGAGAAGGGTGGGTTCATACTCGGGCGGGGTGAGTTTCCCCATGCCCTTGGGCGAGGTATGAGAGGCCAGCACTTCGCCCGCGTCGCTCATCAGCCAGACGCGAAGTTGCGAGGTGCCCCAATCAACGGCAATCCAATCGGGCGCGCTCATCCTGTCACCACCACGCCGCCGTCGATCACAAGGGACTGACCTGTCATCATCTTGCTGGTTTTGGAGGCGAGGAAGAGAACGCCGTCCACGATGTCTTGGGGTTCGAGATGATCTTTGAGGCACTGACGCGCTAGATGCGCAGCGAGTCCCGCTGGCGTGGCCCATTTATCAAGCTGCTTTTGCGTCAGCACCCATCCCGGAGCGAGAGCATTGACGCGGATACGGTCGGGACCGAATTCACGCGCCATGCCGCGGGTCATGCCGTTGATGCCCGAATTGGCGGTCACATAGACGGGATATTCGGCGTTGCCCATCATATAGCTGATCGAGCTGAAGTTGATGATCGAGCCGAAGCCCAATTCTTTCATCTGGGGCACGGCGGCCTGAATCGCAAAGAAATAGGCCTTGAGGTTCACCGCAATGAGATCGTCCCACTGGTCCGACGTGACCGAGGCGGTGGTGTGACGCAGATCGTTGGCGGCGTTGTTCACAAGAACCGAAATCGGGCCGTGTGCTTCTTTGGCCTTTTCGATCGCAGCCTGAAGCGCGGCGGTATCGGTGATGTCGCCTTGGATAAAGAGCGGGCGGGACCCTGTTTCCTGCTCCATCTGCGCGACAAAGGCCGAAGCATCCGAGCGGCCGATAAAGGCAACCTTGGCGCCTTGGCGAAGAAAGCCTTCGGTCAAAGCCGCTCCGATACCCGAGCCTCCGCCCGTGATAAAGACCGAAGCCCCTTCAAGATCGTGAAACGTAGCGGTGGAAGCCATCCGAGATCCTTTGCTCTTGTTTCAAATAATGAAACACGTTATCGAATAATGGAATTTGGCCTCAGGGCCGCGTCAGAGTCAAGGTGAATCCATGTCGGAAGGCACAGTCGGCAAAGCAATGTCGGTTCTCGACCTTGTCGCCTCCAAAGGGCGGCCCGTCCGCTTGGTCGAGGTGCAAGACGAGGCGGATTATCCCAAGGCAACGCTCTATCGGCTTTTGCAGTCTTTGGTGAAAGAGGGGCTTTTGACCTTTTCGCCCGAACGCCAGACCTATGCGCTCGGCCTTCGGCTGGTGCGGCTTGCGCATTCGGCTTGGTCACAAAGCTCTCTCGGCCCCGTTGCGCGTCCCGTGATCGAGGCGCTGGCCGCCAAGGTTGGGGAAACGGTGCATCTGGCGCAGCTTGATCAGGGGCAGGTGCTCTATGTGGACAAGCGCAACGCGCTTCGGCCCATCGAGATGTTTTCCCAAGCGGGCAAAGTCGGCCCCGCCTATTGCACGGGCGTCGGCAAGGCGATGCTGGCTTTCCTCGGCGAAGCCGAGCTTGACGCGGCGCTCAAGCGTCAGGCCTTTTACCAACACACGCGCTCGACCCTCATGGGGACCGAGGCGCTGAGGGCAGAATTGGCCGCGATCCGCAAGGCGGGCGTGGCCTATGACCGAGAGGAGCACGAGGCGGGTATCATCTGTATCGCGGTGCCGATCCTGACGGGGGCAGGGCGGGTGATCGGCGGTCTCTCCGTGACTTCGTCGGTGCAGCGTCACAGTCTGGAGGCGCTCGAGGTGTTCCGAGCGCCTTTGATCGACGCGGCGGCGATGATCGCGCGGGATGCCGAGGCGTGGCTCTTTCCTGCCTGAGCGGGCACAAATGAAAAAAGCAGGCCGAAGCCTGCTCTCTCCTGTTTCTAAGTCGACTGCGCTCAGCCGATGATCGCGTTCAGCGTTGCCGAAGGACGCATCACAGCGGCGGTCTTGGCCGCATCGAGGAGGTAGTAGCCACCGAGATCGGCAGGCTTGCCGGCCGACGCATGGATTTCCGCGATGATCGCTGCTTCGCCATCGACGAGAGCCTTGGCGATCGGAGCGAAATGCGCGGCAAGGCCTGCGTCTTCGGTCTGGGCGGCCATGGCTTCGGCCCAGTAACGGGCGAACCAGTAGTGCGAGGTGCGGTTGTCGTTCTGACCGACGCGGCCCTGCGGCGAGTTGCCGTTGACGAGCAGCTTCTGGATCGCTTCGTCGATGGCCTTGGCGTAAACGCCTGCTTTGGCAACACCGCGCACATCGGCGAGGAAGGCAAAGCTTTCACCGAGCGCACAGAATTCACCGAGCGAGTCCCAACGCAGGTGGCTTTCTTCGAGAACCTGCTGGACGTGCTTGGGGGCCGTGCCGCCTGCACCCGTTTCAAACAGACCGCCGCCCTGCATCAGCGAGACGATGGAAAGCATCTTGGCCGAGGTGCCAAGCTCGAGGATCGGGAAGAGGTCGGTGAGATAGTCGCGCAGAACGTTGCCCGTGATGGTGACGACGTCCTTGCCCGCAACCATGTTCTCGAGGGTCCAGCGGGTTGCTTCACGCGGCGCCATGACCGGAATGTCGAGACCTGCTGCCTTGAGCGCGGGGGTCACGTATTTGATCAGCTCGGCATCGTGTGCACGGTTGGCATCGAGCCAGAAAGCACCGAGGCCGGTGGCCTTGACGCGGCGGACGGCAAGACGGATCCAGTCGTCGATGGGCTCTTTCTTGACGGTGGCCGAACGCCAGATGTCGCCTTTTTCGACCGCATGCTCGTGGAGCACTTCGCCCGAGGCGAGAACGATGCGCACGATCCCGTCGGCCTTCATTTCAAAGGTGGTGGGGTGCGAGCCGTATTCTTCGGCCTTTTGTGCCATCAGGCCGACGTTCGAAACCGCGCCACAGGTGGTGACGTCCAGTTTGCCGTTGGCTTTGAAGAAGTTGATCGTCTCGTCATAGACGGGCGCATAGCAGTTGTCGGGGATGCAGCACTTGGTCGGAGCAGGCTTGCCGTCCGGCCCCCAGCCGATGCCGCCCGCGCGGATCACGGCAGGCATTGAAGCGTCGATAATGACGTCGGACGAGACGTGCAGGTTGGTGATGCCCTTGTCCGAGTTCACCATATACATGGCGGGCTGGGCGGCCATGGCGGCCTTGTAATCGGCTTCGAGATCGGCATGGCCTGCGATTTTGGCTTCGAGGTCGCCAAGACCCTGGTTCGGGTTGAAGCCGAGTTCCGCGAGCTTCGCACCGTGCTTGGCGATGAAGTCTTCGAGATAGACCGACACGAAGTGCCCAAAGATGATCGGGTCCGAAACCTTCATCATCGTGGCCTTGAGGTGCACCGAGAAGAGAACGCCCGGTTCCATCGAAGCGATTTCCTGCTTGATGAATTTGCGCAGCTCTTTGACCGAGAGGAAGGTCGCATCGACGATTTCACCTTCGATATACTTCAGCCCGTCCTTGAGCACGGTTTCAGCGCCCGAAGCATCGGTAAAGGTGATCTTGGCGGCCCCTGCCTGAGCGGCGGTGATGGTGGCCGATTTTTCGTTGGCATAGAAATCGTTGCCCGCCATCGAAGCGACGGTGGTCTTGCTGTCCGCGGTCCATTCGCCCATCGAATGCGGGTTCGCCTTGGCGTATTCCTTGACGGCTTTGGCCGAACGGCGGTCCGAGTTGCCTTCGCGCAGGACGGGGTTCACAGCCGAGCCCTTGACCGCATCATAGCGCGCCGCGACCGACTTTTCTTCGTCGGTCTTGGGGTCGGTCGGATAGTCGGGGATGTTGTATCCCTTGGACTGGAGTTCTTTGATCGCGGCGGAAAGCTGCGGCATCGAAGCGGACACGTTGGGAAGCTTGATCACGTTGGCTTCGGGCGTTTTCACGATCTGGCCAAGCTCGGCAAGATCGTCGCTGACGCGCTGCTCTTCGGTGAGATATTCGGGGAACAGGGCGAGAATACGCGCAGCCACCGAAATGTTGCGGGTCTCGACGCTCAGGCCGGCTGCACCAGCGAAGGAGCGGATGATCGGCAGAAGCGATGCGCTTGCCAGTTCGGGAGCTTCGTCGACGATGGTGTAGATGATATCGGGGGTTTTGGTCGTTGCCATGGTGCCCAGTTCTCCGTCCAGTGGGGCCGCGTTGCAAATGGCTTAGCGGCGGGGTGCGGTTTAGCGAGTGGCGAATTCGATAATGTCGCTCGCGATTGGCCACGGCTTATAAAAGGTGGGGCCTTCTGTCAATGTGTGCCATTGTATACAATTGACGCGGGGCGCACTTTTTTGCCCCGCGTTCGCGTTTTCGGGCGCTATGTCAGATGCCGTCGTCTTTGGGTCTGAAACTATCGGCCGAGGCGCGTTTCCAACGGCTGAGATAGCCGAAGCGTTCGTCGTCTTCGCGCAAAAGAAAGCCGTTCGGCATGTAGGGATAGATTTCGTTCAACGTCACCATGTCGCGGTCGTTCTCGCGCTCGATGAAGTGGTAGGGGCTGAATTGACCCGGATGGGTGAGCCCCGCCGAACCCGTCATATCGCCAAGTGCCTTGAGCGTATTTCGGTGGAAGTTCGCGACCCGCTCTGCTTTGTCCTCGGGGACAAGCGCTCGCTGGCGGATCGGGTCTTGGGTCGCGACCCCTGTCGGGCAGTGGTTCGTGTGGCAGGCCTGGGCCTGGATACAGCCCACCGCGAACATGAAGCCACGGGCTGAGTTCACCCAATCGGCCCCGAGAGCGAGGGTGCGCGCGATGTCGAACGAGCTGATGAGCTTGCCCGACGCGCCAAGCTTGATCCTGTCGCGGAGGCCTGCACCGCGCAGGGTGTTGTGGGCAAAGACAAGCCCTTCGACCAAGGGCATGCCCATGTGGTTGGCAAATTCGAGAGGCGCAGCGCCTGTGCCGCCCTCTTTGCCGTCGATGACGATAAAGTCGGGTGTGATGCCTGTTTCCAGCATCGCCTTGACGATACACATGAATTCGCGGCGGTGGCCGATGCAGAGCTTGAAGCCCACGGGTTTGCCGCCCGACAACTCGCGCAGTTGCTTGATGAAGTTGCAAAGCCCGATGGGCGAGTCAAAAGCGGAATGGCTCGAAGGCGACAGACAGTCCTTGCCCATCGGAATATGGCGGGCTTCGGCGATTTCGGGCGTGATCTTGGCGGCGGGCAGCATCCCGCCCTTGCCGGGTTTCGCGCCTTGGCTGAGTTTGATCTCGACCATTTTGACCTGATCGGGGGCGACGGTTTCGGCAAAGACTGAGGGGCTGAAATTCCCGTCGTCGTCCCGGCATCCGAAATATCCTGTCCCCACTTCAAAGATCAGATCGCCGCCCTGTTTGTGATAGCGGCTGATCCCGCCTTCGCCCGTGTCATGTGCAAAACCACCGATTTTGGCCCCACGGTTGAGCGCGGTGATCGCATTGGCCGACAAAGCGCCAAAGCTCATCGCCGAAATATTGTAGAGCGAGATGTCATAAGGCTTTTTGCAATCGGGTCCACCCACGGTCGTGCGGAAGTCCGTGTTCTTGATCTCGATCGGCTGGATCGAATGGGTGAGCCATTGATAGCCCGATCCATAGACCGCCTTTTTGGTGCCGAAGGGCCGCTTGTCCTCGACGTTCTTGGCGCGCTGATAGACCAGCGCGCGGGCATCGCGGGAAAAGGGAACCTCTTCGTCGTCGGCTTCGAGCAGATATTGTCTGATCTCGGGGCGGATCATTTCGAAGAAATAGCGCACGTGTCCGAGGATCGGATAATTGCGAAGCACCGCGTGGCGGGTTTGGGTCATGTCCCAAATCCCGAGCAGGATGATCCCCGCCAGAAGAACCTGTATCACCACTAGGGCGGCGCTTTGCTCGAAGGCAAAGGTGACGGCAAAGAGAAACGTGACCAGAACGAGGCTGGTATAGCGCGAAACGAGAAAAGACATGCGTCCTCCGTTTGATGGCGTTGCTCGGACCTTAGCCCCAAAGTCACCGTCTGAAAACCGCCAAGTCGGGCGGATGCATGGATGCGTTTTACGTGCATGGTCCAACGTGGGGCGTTGACTCCTATTGTCTGAACGGTTTGTCATCGCGGCACTTTAGCAAAGGCGATATCAAAGAGGTTCGGCGATGAAACAGCGACAGCTCGGCACAGGCGGCCCGATGGTCGGGGCAATCGGTCTCGGCTGCATGAGTTTTGCAGGGGTTTTCGGTGAAACCGACGAAGCCACATCGCACGCCTGTCTTGATGCCGCTGTCGAGGCGGGGATCAATTTCCTCGATACCGCCAATGTCTATGGCATGGGGCGGTCCGAAACAGTGATCGGCACTTGGCTCAAGAAGAGCAAAGCCAAAATGGTGCTGGCCACCAAAGTGGGCATCCAGCGCAATCCCGAGCGCCCGACCAACAACGAGCCCGCGCATATTCGCTCGGAACTTGAAGGGTCGCTAAAGCGCCTGGGGGTGGAGTATGTGGATCTCTATTACCTGCATCGCCGTGATCCCCTGACCCCGATCGAAGAGGCGGTCGGGGCGCTTGCCGATCTTGTGAAAGAGGGCAAGATCGGCGGTTACGGCCTCTCCGAGGTCGCGCCCTATACGCTCCGCCGTGCCCATGAGGTGCATCCCTGCATGGCGGTTCAGAGCGAGTATTCGCTTTGGACACGTGCACCCGAACTCGGAATGATCCAGGCCTGTGAAGAGCTGGGCGTTGCCTTTGTCCCGTTCTCGCCGCTCGCGCGCGGCGTGTTCGGTCGCGCCTATCCCGAGAGTTTCGAACCACAGGATTTCCGCACCAATATCCCGCGCTTCCAAGGGGATAACTATATCCGCAACAAGGCGATCGTCGACAAATTCCGCGCCTATGCTGCCGACAAGGGCTATACTACGGCCGAGCTTGCCTTGGCGTGGCTTTTGGCCAAGGGCGACAACCAGATACCGATCCCTGCCACGCGGACGGCAGATCATCTCGGGGATTGGGTCGCGGCTGATTGCATTACGCTCACTGCCGACGAGATTGCCGAGATCGAAAACATTCTCCCCGTCGGCTTTGCGTTCGGCGACCGTTACAGCGACGACATGGCCAAAACGGTGGAGCGTTACAGCTGATCTAGCGAAGGCACGGGGCCTTTGATTTCCTGCGGATATGACCTCGGGGTATTTTGGCTTGCGGGCCGGAACTTGGACAATGCCCTGCGCACGGCGCTGGTCGGTGGCATGGGGGATTCGAACGGGTCGAGATCAGCGCAGGTCCCATCATCGAGAGCCGCGCTTATATCCGCTATCTCCACCACAACATCATTCGATGTGACCTATTGCGATGCCAAGTAAAAGCGCGGTTTCAGGCCGAGAAAGCACGGCTCGACACAAACCTGCACCGTTTCTGTTTGAGCGCCGAGCGCAAAGCCGTTCGGTGTTGTCCGATTTGCTTCCCTAAGGCTCAGCGGCACGTAGGCGAGTCAATTCAAGGTTGCTGTCTTTCGGCAATTCCGACGTATTTTATATCCCAAAGTATATCTACATATCCTTAATCGAAACGTCAGCGGTGCGAACCAAGCTTTTCGCATTCGGGGTGCGGGTGTATCCTTTGGGGTATTAAAATGGCCCAAAGGGTATTCTGATCGTGTCAGAATGATACTGGCCCAATCATATTAGAGACAGTTCTTTGCGACTTCGGCTCGTAAGGGCCTGACGACGTGTGAAGTAAGTATCGCTGGTTTTGTGACTGGTTAAGAGTTTTCGGGTTCGGGTCGGAGCCGCCGACATCCCCAGCCGCAATGCCTTGATGCATTTGAGAAGGTAAATTGTATGGATCAAATTCACATGCTGCTGGTCGAGGACAATCCCGGGGATGTCCTTTTGACGAAAGAGGCACTCAGGGATTCAAAAATTCGGAACAATATGACTGTGGTCGGCACAGGCGAAATGGCTCTCGATTTCCTCTATCGGCGCGGTGACTACGAAGAGGCCTCGCCGGTCGATTTGATCTTGCTTGATCTCAACCTTCCGGGGGTGGACGGTTACGAGGTTCTCGAGATCATCAAGCAGGACGAAACACTCAGGCGCGTTCCCGTTGTGGTTTTGACCAGTTCGGCAGCCGAGGCAGATCGGCTCAAGAGTTATAATCTCCATGCGAATTGTTTTGTAACCAAGCCTCTGGGGGCAGAGGCCTTTTTTTCGATTGTCCGCCAGATCGAGCAGTTCTGGCTTAATATTGTCGGCCTTCCCCCGAGGTAACATGCAACCGATTGAAGCAGACGTTTTGGGTCTCTTGGTGCGGGCGCTCAGTCACGATATTGCGGCACCTTTTCGCACAATCAGCGGGGCCGCCGCGATCCTTTCGGGTGGGCGTGACGAGAACGAGATTCTCCCTCTGATCATCGACGCGTCCGACGAAGGCGCGGCGCAGCTTGGTGTTCTGGTTGGTGCGCTTCAATTTATGATCGAGCCAAAGGACGTGGTGGCAGTTCCCGTTTCGCGGCAGCTCCAATCGTTTGCCCTGGGAGGCGCGGTTCTCGTCGAGACCTGTCTGTCCGACGATCTCGCACCTCAACTCCCTCGTGGCGTTTTCGACCGAATTTGTCGGCTCTTGGCCGATGCGGTTCGGGTTTGGGGCGTGGGCGGCGTCGGTCGGATCTCAGCCGTCGCAAGCGAGAAAGGCAGCGCCATCGTTCTTGGCGCCGATTTCCTGACCCAATCCATCAGGCCGCGCGCGCTCGAGCGCTTTTTTGTCCCTGTGAAACAGAACTACTTTGACTGCTCGGAAGGGCATGTGCCCTTGGCATTCCTGATCAAGGTTGCTGCGGTCAAATGCGGGGGGGATGCCGCAATCCATCTTTCCGAGGAGGGGCGAGCGCGTCTGACCCTCACGATCCCGATTTAGCACGAGCGGGGATCGAGCATGTCGGGCCAAAGCACCAGTAGAACACTTGTCCAGAGCCTGATCTTCGGCGCGTTGCAGGTGCTTGTCTTGTCGCTTGCTCTTACTGATTTGGTCTTCTGGATCATGCGCCCTGTCGTGCTCAACGATCTTGCGCAGATTCTGGGCAACGGCATGTCCTTTAATTCGGCTCTCTGTGTTTCGTTGCTTGCCGCATCGGCTCTTTTGGGGGGCAAAGTCTTGCCTCTCAGGCTTGCGCTCTCGCTGGTCGCACTCGGGATTTGCGGTGCCAAAATGGCCTATTTCGTCGGCCTGACCCATTACAACATCGACTTTCTGTTTCATTCCGATGCTCATTACAGGGTCGGGATGGGGGATCAGACGGCGATGGCTTTGGGGTTTATCGCGTTCGATCAAGTGATCCGCACCAAGGGAACGAATACATCTATCGCCGACTTGTTTCGGTTTCTGGCGCTCTGGATGGGGGTCATCGGTGTTCTCGATAACCTGTTGAGCTTTTCGAGCGTAGGACATTTCTCGGGCAAACCGGATCAGATGTCGGTCCAGACAGCCCTCTCGATTGTGCTGCTCTGCCTGTCGCAATGGCCGAAACTGGCAACGGTGCGCAACCTTGAGGATGTTTCGCGGGTGCTGCGTCTCAAGGAGTACGCCATTACCATTGCGATCCTCTTCTTCGGGGTCTTGGCATCCGAGGAAAAGCGGCTGATTGCGCAGGATACAACCGCCAAGGTCCTTCAAAGCGACGCTGCGATCGTCGCGCATACGCTCGAGCAAAACGTTGCACTGGTTGCGGGCGCGGCTTCACAAGTTCTTGCGCAACAAAACGACCTCGCTCAGCGGCAATCTGCGTTTGGCTATGCACGGATATTCCAAGCATTGGACGGTGGTCTGGCGCTTTATGATCCTGTGCGGCGAAACGGAGGGACACTTGAGGCCTTTATTCTGGAAGCCTTTGCGCTCGAGGTTGATCCTCGGCTTTCGGTGGGCTTGGAGATCAGCGACACTTCCAGTCTCGATCTACGGGTTATGGGCGGGGTCGAGGAAAGCGGTAAGCCCTATCTTCTGTATTTTGCGATGGAGCGCGACGCGGAGGACGGCCCCGTCCTCGTTGTTGTTTCGCGGCCGATGGGCGTGATTTTCAACTCTCGCGCCACTTTGGAGCAGGTGTTTGTCGGGCTTTCGATCGAGGACATTCAGGTGCTCGGATCGACTGCAGTCAGCCAGCTGAACCCAAATCGGACCGTGGTCAAAGACTTTGTTTTGGGAAATCGCAATTGGTCCTTATCACTCTTCGCAACCCCGGTGTTTACCGCGAACTTCGGACCGCTCTCGCTTGGCTGGATTGTGCCGTTCATTGCTTTCGTGGTCGGGTTTGGCGCGAACCGGACGATCCTGGCCCGTGCGCGGTTGCATGAGCTGCAGGCTTTGAACAAGCAAAATCAGGAGATCATGGCCAAGCTCGAGCAGCAGAACCGCGAGCTCTCGCAATTCGCCTATATTTGTTCGCACGATCTCAAAGAGCCGTTCCGCATGGTGTCGACCTTTTCCAAGCGGCTCAGATCCCAACTTTATTCCACCGATCTCAAGGACAAGGTCGCCGAGCAGTATCTGGATATTCTCAGTGATGCCGGCGACAGGGCAGGGCTCTTGATCGAGGATTTGCTCGCCTACACCATTTGCGATGACGAGAGTATCCCGCGTGACCGGATCGACCCGGTGCCCGTCATTCAGGAATGCTTCGAGTCTGCAAAACTCATAAAGCCAGAGCGGGAAACCCGTTTCAGCTATGGCAATTTCACGATGCTGAATGTGAACCGACTACAGTTCAAGCAGATATCACAGAACCTGATCGACAATGCAGTGAAGTACAGCAATTCCGAAGGTCCGATCGAGATCGAATATTTCACCCGTCTGGTTGGACGGGATATCGTCTTTGTGGTCAAGGACAACGGAATAGGTATCCCCGAGAAGCATCGCGACAAAGTCTTCGGCGTCTTCAAGAGACTTCACGCACGCGACCAGATTGCAGGAACGGGTATCGGGCTGGCGATCTGTGCCAAGATCGTCGCTGCCTATCATGGAAAGATCTGGGTTGATCCCGATTGTTCGGAGGGGACAGAGATTTGTTTCACGCTCCCTGCCGCGTCCCAAAACAAATAACGGGTTCAGGGGCTTGGGCGGTGGAGCGGGAGAAACCCGCCTCTTTTCCGCAAGAGCGAAAAAGAGGCGCTTCTACTCGATACGCTGGAGGTCTTACACGCATAACGAAAATGGGAACACAAATTGACCGCCTCTCTCTTTGGTAGTATCAAGATGACAGTCAAGTCAAGTTGCCAAGTGTCAAAATGATCTTTGCAAAAGGATAGGAACCTATGCTTACCAGTGCCGTTGCGAAAATGCGTTCCATGTTGCTCGAGATGGAAAAAGACCTCGGTCTTGCCGAGCTCTCCGAGGCGCAGCGCGACGTCCTTTATGCGATCACGCTCCTGTCGGCCAAGGACGGCATAGCGAATATCGAGGATATCCAGTCGCACGAGCTGACGCAATTCATCAGCCGTCCGACCCTGTTCCGCGCACTCACCGTGCTGTCCGACAAGAAGATCATCCAGCGTATCGGCACCGAACGTTCCGGCAAGTATCAGGTGATCTGAGGCCTGCTAGTCTCAATATGCGGCGAGTTTGCGTCCCGTCCTAAGGGCGTCCGAACAAATGACGCGCCCGAAAGAGCCCGAGGGCTAAGCCGAAACACAAAATCGTTCCCGTCGTGTCCCCGAAAACAAAGGCGAAGAGCACGGGGCGCAAGAGCTCGGAAAAGATTTCTGTCTGGTAAACGAGCCCGTGGCCGATCGAATTGAAGAGCGACGACACGATGCCCCCGAAAATCAGGTAGCGCCAAGTATCGCGGCCGATCGAAGCAAGATCTGGTCCAAGCGGGACCCCCAAGAGCCGCAGCACCGATATTCCAAGCCAACCCGACGACGCCCCGACAAGCCATGTCAGAGCTTTGGATGACGTGATTGCGACATCGGGCGTCACGACGAAATGACCGACGACCGCAGCCGCAAGGAGATAGAGCACAGAGCGCCAACCGAACAGCCATGCGGTCAGAACGCGCACCCCATGGGGAAGGAATACAAGCAAGGCATAGTCTGTCAGGCTTGGAGAAATCAGCGTCTGAAGCGGAACGACCACAACGTCCATGAGCCAAAAGCTCAGGGTGTAAAGCACCGAAACAACAGTGATAATCAGAGCTTGCGCTTGGATGTTCTTCACGTTTCCTCCTCGTAAGCAGGGTTCGAGGATAGTCGTCTTGGTATGCCCGTGAAACCTTATTTTCGCAGTTTCCCGCGGCCCTATACCTTTGCTGTGGGCAACGAACTCCGAGATGGAGCGGCATTGATCCCCATGCTGCGTTGCGCGGCTGATGGAGGCAGAGAAAATCAAGGGACCAAAAACGAAAAAACCCGCCGAAGCGGGTCTCTCTCAAATCCCAGATCTTGGGATTATGGCTCCGGCGGTAGGGATCGAACCTACGACCAATTGATTAACAGTCAACTGCTCTACCGCTGAGCTACGCCGGAACATGTGGGGGTGTATAGCTATGGTGTTTTGGGGCTGCAAGAGGGTTTTGGTGAAAAAATCCACCGATTTTGATTTTTCTTCAAAGGCCTTCGAAAACGGACTTAAAATTAAGGGGATTTGAGGCTTTGCACATATTTCTTTGCGTCAAATCAATGAGATGCGCAAAGATGTTTCGGGCGGCGGCAGGGTGCAAATCGCTTGGAACGTCGGCATAAAGTCGGGGGGTGAGGGCCTCGATCGTGGTCGGACCGGATTCGAGGGCTGCCAGAATTTGTGACTCGCGCAGTCTGCGGTGATCGATCAAGGCCCGCACGCGATCCAGTGGCTGATCAATCGGCGCACCATGTCCCGCAAAATAGCGCCGCGCCGGATGGTCGAGCAGTTTTTCACACGAAGCCATGAAATCGGTGAGATCGCCGAAGGGCGGCGAGACAAGGCTCGTGGCCCAGCCCATCACGTGATCTGCGCTGAAGATCACATCGCGCCATGCAAAGCAAAGATGATTCCCCAGATGTCCGGGGGTGTGGAGGGCGGTGATCCGTCCTGCAGGAGTTTCGAGCGCTTCGCCGTCGCCCAGTCTGATGTCGGGCCGAAAGTCGTGATCGAGACCTTCGCTGCTCTGGCCGTGCCCGCTTGCTTCGAGCGCGCGCATCACTGCGCTCATCCCGTCACGCGACGCGCCGAAGGCATAGGTCTTGGCCTTGGTCCTCTCGGCGAGCGGGCGGGCAAGGGGGGAGTGGTCCGCATGGGTGTGGCTGACGAGAATATGGCTGATGTCCCCTCGTGTCGCGTCAAGGATCGCCCCGAGATGCGACTCTGACATAGGGCCGGGATCGATCACGACGAACGGACCTTGGCCGAGGATATAGGTGTTGGTCCCCCAAAAGGTCAGCGGTCCGGGATTGGGGGCGATGATCAGGCGCAGATCAGGTTCAAGGTCATGCGGGATGCCGACGGCGGGCGAGGGGGTCATGATGTGATCCTGCTTCCATGTTTGTTGCGCGCAGGGTAGCGTCTAGGCCATGATCTTCAAGCGCTTGAAAACCTACATGCCGCGCGGGCTCTATGGGCGGGCCGCCTTGATCCTGTTGTTGCCTGTCATCACGCTCCAGATCGCGGTCACGATTTCATTCGTGCAAAAGCATTTCGCGGGGATGACGGGGGCGCTCACCGTGAGTTTCTCCGAAACCGCCATCTATGCGATGACCCACCCCGAGGCGGCGCCCTCCCTGGGTCTTGAATTGACCGAGGCAGAGACGATCCCCGACGCGGACCGCTGGCACTTTTACGATCTGACGGGGGCGCAGGTGGTTGCAAATCTGCGCGCCAAAATCCCTATGGTGCGCGCGGTTGATCTGACCGAAGAGAATGCGGTGATCCTTTATGCGGATGCGGGTGCGCAGACATGGCGCATCAGATCGGATCGCCAGCGCGTGTCGGCGGCGAATCCGCACCAGCTTATCGTGCTTCTCGTCCTCACAGGGCTATTGATGACTGTGATCGCCTTTATTTTCTTGCGCAATCAATTGCGGCCCATCACCCGTCTTGCCGAGGCGGCAACGGAATTCGGCAAGGGGCGACTGCGCCCCTATACCCCCGCAGGCGCACTTGAAGTGAGGGCGGCGGGCACGGCCTTTCTCGAAATGCGGGCGCGGATCGAGCGGATGAATCAGAGCCGGAACCTTATGTTCTCGGGGATCAGCCATGACCTACGCACGCCATTGACCCGATTGAAGCTTGCCCTCTCGTTTCTCGACGATGCCGAGGCCGAAGAGATGCGCAAGGACGTTCAGGATATGGAGCATCTGATCGATGCCTTCCTTGAATATGGCCGTGCCGAGGCGGGGGCCGTTCTTACCCCGACCGATCCCAAGAGCCTTTTGCTCGAGGTGATCGAGGCAAATGAACGTTCGGGACAGAATGTCGGCATCGGGCGGGTGGAACTCCCTGACGACAAACCTGTGCCTATGCGACCGCTGTCGATCAAGCGGGCGCTTGAAAACCTGATCCAGAACGGCCTCCGCTATGGTGGGACACGGGTCGAAATTTCGATCGTGCGGACCGAGCGCACGCTCAGGTTCGAGGTCGAAGACAACGGTCCGGGGATTCGCGCCGAAGCCAGAGATGAAGCGATGAAGCCATTTACGCGGCTCGATCCTGCGCGAAACCAGAACGCGGGCACAGGGGTCGGGCTTGGACTTGCCATTGTCGCGGATATCGCGCGGCTTCATGGCGGGGTGCTTCGGCTCTCCGACAGCACGACCCTTGGCGGGCTCAAAGCCGAAATTGTCATTGCGCTCTAAGCAAATAGCAATAGGGGAAAGTTTGGTAGGCCCGGCAGGATTTGAACCCGCAACCAAAGCGTTATGAGCGCTCTGCTCTAACCGTTGAGCTACAGGCCCCCAAGCGCTTGCCTAGCTATTGCTGGGCCGATGGTCAAGTTGTCACTGGCCCTTTTGAGCGAGTTGCGGTAACGAGCGGCCATCCAATCTTTAGCCCAAGCAAGCGGGGACCCCATGAGCGGTAAAAACGGAATTACCTATGCCGATGCTGGCGTTGATATCGACGCAGGCAACACTCTGGTCGAGCGGATCAAACCCGCTGCCAAGCGTACTTCGCGTTCGGGCGTTATGTCGGGTCTTGGCGGCTTCGGGGCTCTGTTCGATCTCAAGGGTGCGGGCTATACCGATCCGATCCTTGTCGCCGCAACCGACGGCGTAGGCACCAAGCTCCGTATCGCCATCGACACAGGCAATGTCGACACGATCGGCATCGACCTTGTTGCAATGTGTGTGAACGATCTGGTCTGCCAAGGGGCGGAGCCGCTCTTCTTCCTCGACTATTTCGCGACGGGCAAGCTCGAACTCGACAGCGCGACCCGTATCATCGAAGGCATTGCCGAAGGCTGTGCGCAGTCGGGCTGTGCACTGATCGGGGGCGAGACTGCCGAAATGCCGGGCATGTATCATGACGGCGACTTCGATCTAGCAGGTTTTGCCGTTGGCGCGATGGAACGCGGTCAGGATCTTCCGGCTGGCGTGCAAGAGGGCGACGTTCTTTTGGGGCTCGGCTCGAACGGTGTGCATTCGAACGGGTATTCGCTTGTTCGCCGTCTGGTCGAAATATCCGGCCTATCGTGGGGTGATGCATCGCCCTTCTCGGATGGCACGCTTGGCGAAGCGCTTCTTGCTCCGACCCGTCTTTACGTCAAGCAGGCGCTTGCCGCTTACCGTGCGGGCGGCGTGCATGCTCTGGCCCATATCACGGGCGGCGGTTTGACCGAGAACCTTCCTCGTGTTCTTCCCGAAGGGCTTGGTGCGGATATCGACCTTACTTCGTGGGAGCTTCCGCCTGTGTTCAAATGGCTTGCTGGTGTCGGCAACATGGAAGAGGCCGAGCTGCTCAAGACCTTCAACTCGGGCATCGGTATGATCGCCGTTGTTGCCGCGGACCGTGCCGACGCTCTTGCAGAGCTTTTGCGCGCCGAAGGTGAAACAGTGTCGGTCATCGGCAAAGTGACCGAAGGCGAGGGCGTGCGCTACTCGGGTTCCATCCTGTGAGCAAACGCGTCGCCATCCTGATTTCAGGCGGTGGTTCGAATATGGTGACGCTGGTCAATTCGATGACCGGCGATCACCCCGCGCGGCCTGTCTTGGTGATCTCCAATGTTCCGGATGCCGGCGGTTTGGCCAAGGCCGAGGCCTTGGGCGTGCCGACCGCCGTTGTCGACCACAAAGCATTTGGCAAAGACCGCGAGGCTTTCGAAGCCGAGCTTGACCGCGTGCTTGCCGCGGCGGACCCCGATATCGTTTGTCTTGCGGGCTTTATGCGTATTCTGACGCCCGAGTTCACCCGTAAATGGGAAGGCAAGACGCTGAATATCCATCCCTCGCTTCTCCCCAAATACAAGGGGCTTCATACCCACGAGCGGGCAATCGAGGCAGGCGACACCGAGCACGGTTGCTCTGTGCACGAGGTCACGGCCGAGCTTGATGGTGGGCCGATCCTTGGGCAGGCGATGATCGCGATCCGTCCCGACGATACCGCCGAGAGCCTTGCCGCGCGGCTTCTGGAATGGGAGCACAAGCTCTATCCCGAGGTGTTGCGCCGCTTTGCGCTCGGGGACAAAACCCCGATCAGACTGGGCGTCTAGGACGGATTTCCGAGAATTTGGGGCTTTCTTACGACATTCCGACCTGATTGGCCCTCCTCAAATGGGGGCGGCTTTTCATTTGCGCGGGCTTCGATTAAGGAGCGGTGATCGCCGCGTGTAGCGGTGCAGTGAAACGGACTGGCATGAAGACGATTACCACGACCGAGGCGCTTGCCGCCTTTTGTGAAGAGGCCGCAAAACGTCCCTACGTGACGGTGGACACCGAGTTCCTACGCGAACGCACCTATTACTCCAAGCTGTGTCTGGTGCAGCTCGCCTATCAGGACAAATCGGGCAAGGACGCGGTGATCGTCGATCCTCTGGTCGAGGGGCTTTCTCTTGAACCGCTTTACGCTCTTTTCCGAAACACCGATGTGGTCAAAGTGTTCCACGCCGCGCGTCAGGATCTCGAGATTTTCTTTGTTGATGCGGGTGTAATCCCCGAGCCGCTCTTTGATACGCAGGTGGCCGCGATGGTCTGCGGCTATGGCGAGCAGGTGGGATACGAGACCCTGGTGCGCAAGATCGCAAAAGCCGATGTCGATAAATCCTCGCGCTTTACCGATTGGTCGCGCCGCCCTTTGACGGATGCGCAGCTGACCTATGCCGTGGCCGATGTGACCCATCTTCGCGACATCTATGAATCGCTTTCTGCCCGTCTCGCCAAATCGGGCCGCGAACGTTGGGTGGCCGAGGAAATGGCGGTGCTCAAAGACCCCGCGACCTATCAATCGAACCCTGACGAAGCCTGGCAAAAGGTCAAGACCCGCACGAATTCGGGCCGCTTTCTCGCCATCGTCAAAGAGCTTGCGAAGTTCCGCGAGACATACGCCCAAGAACGCAACATCCCCCGCAGCCGTGTGTTCAAGGATGATGCCCTTGTCGAACTGGCTTCGACCAAGCCGATGACGGAAAAAGACCTTGGCCGTTCGCGGCTTTTGCTGCGTGAAGCGCGCAAGGGCGAGATTGCAGACGGGATCATGGCGGCCATCAAGGCGGGGGTCGAGATGCCTGCCGAAAAAATGCCCAAGCCCGACTTGTCGCGTGAAAAGCTTCAGGTGAACCCTGCGCTTGCCGATCTTTTGCGGGTGCTGCTCAAGGCCAAATCCGATCAGGAAGACGTAGCGCAAAAGCTGATTGCTACCGCTTCCGATCTTGATCTCATTGCAGCAGGCGAGCGGGATGTCGATGCACTCAAAGGCTGGCGCCGCGAGGTCTTCGGCGAGGATGCGCTGTTGCTTTGCGAGGGCAAGATTGCTCTTGCCACCAAAGGGAACAAGGTCGTTCCAATCCGTCTTTGAAGATCAGCGCGCGGCTTTCGAGTTGCGCGCACCCTTGACCACGAAATTGCGATAGGTGCGCAGCGCCTCCGGCGAAATCACTTCTGCTGCGGTGACTTCGCGTGTCGCGGCAGCGCCCTGAACCTGAACGCCGCTCGTGGTTTCGATGCGGAAGTCATAGGTCGCGGTTGCGCCTTCTGCCCCGACAAAGACCAGCTCGGCATTATAGGCACCCTGACTGGCAGCAAGGCCCGTTGCACGCAGGATCGCACCCGAGGGCATCCGGGCCAGCTCGACCGCCGAAATACTCTCGATCAGAACCCGCTGATCGACTGTGGCTGCGCCCCGCGTGGGCACGAGAGCAGGGGCCTGACCTGCTTCATAGATGACCGCCGTTTCCGATTTGCTTCCGAACCAATTCATCGGGTTGATTTTCGAATTTGAAATGCGCGAGCAGCCGGACACGGCGACCGAAGCAACCAACAGCAAAGCAAGAGGGCGGTTCATTGGGTTCCCTTTCATTTCCTTGCCCCTTGGGTAGCTCAAAGCGCAGGACTTGAAAAGCATCCTCTGGACCTTTGCACAGAGGTTGCCTAGATCAGGGACAAGCGGAAAGGAAAACCAATGGCCACCGAAGCGTTTGAAGAGATTGCCGAGACCTTTGAATTTCTTGACGACTGGGAGGATCGCTATCGCCATGTGATCGACATGGGTAAGGCGATGCCGCCACTCGAAGACGCGTTCAAGGTGCCCGCAACCAAGGTCGACGGCTGTGCCTCGCAGGTTTGGCTTTTGCCCGATACGACGGATGGCGTTTTCAGCTTTCGCGGCGACAGTGATGCGATGATCGTGCGCGGTTTGATCGCTGTTCTGGCCGCCTTGTTCAACGGATTGCCGGTGGGCGAGGTTGCGCGGGTCGATGCACGCGCCGAATTGGGTCGGCTCGGGCTGAATGATCATCTTTCCGCGCAGCGTTCCAACGGCGTGCGCGCGATGATCGAACGCATCCAGATGGTCGCGGCTCAGGCCTGAGCCACGGCCGCCAGCTCGGTTGCAAGATCGCCGTATCCCGTAAAACGCCGCTCGAAGGCAAGGCCGAGGCGTTCGGCGCAGCGTTCCGCATGCGCGGTCAGTTCGGGATTGTCGGTCTGGGCGAGATAGACCAGCTTTTCGTAGTTCCCGAAATACATATCCCGCAAATCGGGAAAACGGTCCAAGCCGAGCGGCTTCCAGACAAAGGCATCGAACTGGCGTGCGAGAAAGTCGGTGAGGTAGAAGGACGTCACCTCGCCGTGCGCGGCAAATGTGTCGTTGCCTTCGAAGAAAGAATAGCAATGCGGTCCCTTGAGCATTTGAACGCCCAGTTCCGCGCATTTCGCTTCGAGAAGTCCACCCGTGCCGCAATCGGCATAGACCACAAAGGTGCGATCATAGTCTCCGCCGCGTTTGCCAATCATCGCGGCAACGGCGTCGGTGATTTTTTCGGGGGAATTATGGAGGATCGCGGGGAGACACTGAAGATCGAGGTGATCCCAACCGTTGATCCGCTTGAGCGCAAGGATCTCATGGGCAAGCGCACCGCAGGCGATGAGAAGGACGCGGCCTTTACCCGAAGCTTCGAGTCCGTCTTTGGTCAGGTCGAGATCGTTCAGCATGTGGTGCCTCGGGAAAAAGAAAACCCCGCGCGGGTAAGGCGCGGGGTCCGATAGAGAGGGTCTGGACCCCGAATTAGTGCGTGCCGACGCCCTGATTGTGCTTGCGGGCGATGAACTGCTTTGCAGTTTCAACAGCCACAGCGGCGTCGCGGCAGTAAGCGTCCGCACCGATCGCGCGACCGAATTCTTCGTTCAGCGGTGCGCCGCCGACGAGAACCACATAGTCGTCACGGATGCCCATTTCGACCATCGTGTCGATCACGACCTTCATATAGGGCATGGTGGTGGTCAGAAGAGCGGACATGCCGAGGATATCGGGCTTTTCGTTGTTCAGCGCTTCCATGTATTCTTCGACGGCGGTGTTGATGCCGAGATCGACGACTTCAAAGCCTGCGCCTTCCATCATCATCGAAACAAGGTTCTTGCCGATGTCGTGGATGTCGCCCTTGACGGTGCCGATCACCATCTTGCCCATGCGCGGTGCGCCGGTTTCAGCAAGCAGCGGCTTGAGGATGGCCATGCCGCCCTTCATCGCGTTTGCAGCCTGAAGCACTTCGGGAACGAAGAGGATACCGTCACGGAAGTCGGCGCCGACAATGGTCATGCCGCCGACAAGAGCCTCGGTCAGGATGCGGTAGGGCGTCCAGTTGCGTTCAAGAAGAATTTGAACACCTTCTTCGATCTCTTCTTTGAGACCGTCGTAAAGGTCGTCATACATCTGGGCGACAAGATCTTCGTCGTTCAGGTCGGAAAGGATGATATCGTCTTCGTCGGACATGGGTCACTCTCTTTGATGCGGCAATCTGCCCTGATTTCCGATTTGCGACAAATCAGGCGCTTGGTCTGGGCCGATTGCGACCTTGACTGCACCCGAAACGACTAAGGTTCAAATGAAATATTCGCGGGGTGATCATGCGGATCATTCATGTGTGGGCGGGGCAGGGTGTTTTGCACGGTTCCCGACTTCGCGCGGCTGGCGCAACGACGCAAGAGGGCGCGGCAGGAGGCCATAAAAAAGGGCGGGGAAATTCCCGCCCTTCGGTCTTTGCGATCAGCGGCGACGGCGACCGCCGCCTGTGCGGCGCGCCGATCCTTCGTCGTCGCCCGTGCCATCCGACGCCGAGCTGAAGGCCCCGAGCTTTTCAGCGATGGTTTCAAGCGTCGGGCGGTCGCCTTTGGGGGTGTTCTCCAAGGCGCGGCGCATCGAGACGAGGTGCTCGGGCTGGGTGCCGCAGCATCCGCCGATGATCCGTGCACCCGAGTCGCGGGCAAGGATCGCATAGTCGGCCATCAGCGCGGGCGTGCCGTCATAGTGGATATGACCGTCGTGATACTTGGGAATACCCGCGTTGCCCTTGGAAATGATGGGCTGCTCTGCGCCTGCTGCAGCAAAGCCGAGCACGGTGCGCAACAGGTCGGATGCCCCGACGCCGCAATTCGCGCCAAAGCCGATCGGCGGGTTGGGTAGCTTGCCGATCATCTTGACCATATCGGACGAGGTCACGCCCATCATCGTGCGTCCTGCGGTGTCGAAGCTCATGGTGCCGCACCACGGCATATCGGCAAGGGCGAATGCCTCTGCAGCGGCTTTGAATTCCTCGACTGCGGAAATGGTTTCCACCCAGAGCACATCGCAGCCGCCTTCCTTGAGGGCGACGGCCTGCTCGTGGAACAGCTCGACAGCAATCTCGTGGGTGAGGTTGCCCATCGGTGCCATGATCTCGCCCGTGGGGCCGACCGAGCCTGCAACAACGACAGTGCGGCCCGACGCGTCCGCAATCTCGCGGCCGATTTCTGCTGCGACGCGGTTCAATTCGCCCACGCGACCTTGCGCGTTGTGCAGTTTGAGACGCGCGGCATTGCCGCCGAAAGAGTTGGTCAGGAAGATGTCGGAGCCTGCGTCCACCGCGCCCTTGTAGAGCTTGCGGATGTTGTCGGGCTTGTCCACGTTCCAGAATTCGGGCGGCTCGCCCGAGCTGAGGCCCATGTTGAATAGATTGGTGCCCGTTGCACCATCAGCCATCAGCCAGTCGTTCGTCTCAAGCAGCTTTGAAAGCGCGTTCGTCATGGGAAGTGCCTTTTCGGTTTAGCTTTGATCTGGCACATGGCACGGAGTGCGTCCTTTTTCAAACCCAAAAGGCCGAAAATCACATCCCTTCGGGGCGATGATCCATACTATATGCGCTTTGGTGCGATTTTGACCGCATTGCGGACTTGGCAATTCTTGCGGTGACGGGGGGCTTGGCTTATAGGCACGAATGACTCACTGCACCAACGTCAGTGACAAGACGAGGGATCGCTCATGGCGCGCCGCAAAAAGATTTACGAAGGCAAAGCAAAAATTCTGTACGAAGGCCCCGAGCCGGGAACCATTGTCCAGTATTTCAAGGATGACGCGACCGCCTTCAATGCCGAGAAAAAGGCCGTGATCGAGGGTAAGGGCGTTCTCAACAACCGTCTGTCCGAATTCTTCATGACCGGACTTCAGGCTGTTGGCATTCCGACCCACTTCATCAAGCGTCTCAACATGCGCGAGCAGCTTTGCCGTCATGTCGAGATCATCCCGCTCGAAGTGATCGTGCGCAACTATGCTGCTGGCTCTATGGCCAAGCGCCTCGGTCTCGAAGAGGGAACGCAGCTTCCGCGTCCCATCGTCGAGTTCTCCTACAAGGATGACGCTCTGGGTGATCCTCTGGTGCCCGAAGAATACATCGTCGCCTTTGGTTGGGCGTCGCAGCAGGATCTCGACGATATCGTGTCGATTGCCCTGCGCGTGAACGACTTCCTTGCCGGCGTGATGCACGGCGTCGGGATCAAGCTCATCGACTTCAAGATCGAGATCGGCCGCATCTGGGAAAACGATTTCCCGCGTCTGGTTGTTGCCGACGAGATCAGCCCCGACAGCTGCCGCCTGTGGGACATCGAAACGGGCCAGAAGCTCGACAAGGACGTGTTCCGTCGCGACTTGGGCAACCTAGCAGACGCCTACACTGAAGTGGCGCGCCGTCTCGGGGTTCTGCCTTCGAACGTCACCCATGCAACCAAACCTACGCTGATCAACTGATCGCGCTGAAGAAAGACGAGAAAGGGAGCCTCTCGAGATGAAGGCCAAAGTTTATGTCATGCTGAAGAACGGTGTTCTGGACCCTCAGGGCGAGGCCGTGCGCCACGCGCTCGGCGCCTTGGGCTTCGGCGGGGTCGAAGGCGTCCGTCAGGGCAAAGTCATCGAGCTCGATCTTGCGGACGGCACCTCGGAAGCCACCATCAAGGAAATGTGCGAGAAGCTTCTCGCCAATACCGTGATCGAGAGCTACTCCATCGAAATTCTTTGATCTTTTCGGGATAAGAGACGAAACCGCGCCAAAGGATGCTTTGGTGCGGTTTTTCTTTGGGCGAAGCGTCGAAATATCGCCAGTTTTCGTCCGATCCGCGCCGCTCGGCAAGCCAAAGGACTTGAGCCTTGGGCGGCCACGGAGTATGTCGCGGGCAAACCTTTGATCCTTGCTGCGGAGTCCCTGTCATGAAAGCTGCCGTCATCGTTTTTCCGGGGTCCAACTGTGACCGTGATATGGCTGTTGCTCTGCGCAATGCAGGCGCCGACGTCACGATGGTCTGGCACAAGGACGAAGGGCTTCCCAAGGGAATGGACCTTGTTGCGGTGCCTGGTGGCTTCTCGTTCGGGGATTACCTGCGCTGCGGTGCCATCGCGGCCCAATCGCCCGTGTGCCACGGTCTTGTCGAGCACGTGAACCGCGGCGGTTATGCACTTGGCGTCTGCAACGGCTTTCAGGTTCTGACCGAGACCCGTCTTCTTCCCGGTGCCTTGATGCGCAACGCAGGGCTCAAGTTCGTTTGCAAGTCCGTCGATCTCAAGGTTGCAACCTCGGACAGCGCCTTTACCCGCGGCTATGAAAAAGACAGCGTCGTTTCGATCCCCGTAGCCCACCATGACGGCAACTATTTCTGCGATGACGAGACGCTTGCCGCGCTCAAGGGTGATGACCGTATCGCCTTTACCTATGTCGACAACCCGAACGGTGCAAAAGCCGATATCGCGGGCGTGCTCTCGGAAAACCGCCGCGTTCTCGGCATGATGCCGCACCCCGAGCGCGCCGCAGACGGCCAGCACGGCGGCACCGACGGACAGGCGCTTTTCCGCGGATTGATCGATCAGGTCGTCTCGGCCTAAGGGCTGCGTATTGCTGCGGCCTGAGCGCGGGCGTAAACTCGGCGCATGGCAAAATTTGCGACAATGAGAAATGGGCAAAGGCAGCTCGGGCGTTGGCTCGGGCGCTTGGCGTTCGTTTTGTTCATGGTTGTCGCAATCGGGGTGATGTATTTCACCAATCTTTTCCTGACCGAGCGTTTCACCGAGACGACCCGCAACCGCGCCGAACTGCGGATGACGCTTTATGCCGCCAACCTGATTTCCGAACTTCAGCGTAATTCGATCGTGCCGCAGCTTCTGGCCCGCGATCCCGAGCTGCTCAACGCGTTGCGCGCGCAGGAATATACGCTTTCGACCCAGAGGCTTTTGTCTTTTGTCGACGAGATCGGTGCTGCGTCCTTGATGCTTCTTGATAAGGACGGGCGCACTGTCGCCGCGACCGACCGCAACCGACTTGGCGAAAACCACCGCACCGCGCCTTATTTTGTGAACGCTTTGCGGGCCAATGCGACCATTTTCACCACTTTCCAGAAAGAGACGGGCGGCTACGGGTTTTTCTATTCCCGCCGAATGGACGACACCACGGGCGCGTTCGGCGTGATCACGGTCGAGGTCGATCTTCAAAAGCTCGAACGGGGCTGGGCGGGGATTTCGGACGCGGTTTTCGTGGCCGACAGTGCGGGCCAGATCATTCTGGCCACCGAGCCGCGTTGGCGCGGGCTGGATGAAGCCTCAGCGCTTGCCCGTCAATCCGCGCCCTCCGCCATCCAACGCGCGCTTCGCGCGACACAGGATTGGGCGGCGCTTTCGGTGGATGCCTATCTCAAGGGGGAAGCCGTGATGCGCCGCGAGACGCGCATCCCGTTCCAGGGCTGGAAGATGGTCAGTTTCACCACCTATGATTCGGTGCGCGAAAAGGTCAACGGGGCCTTGGCGCTCGAAATCATGGGGTTTGCGATCCTTCTGGCGCTCTCGTTCTTTGTCCGTTCACGCAAGAACGAGAACCGCATGCGGCTTTTCCAGCGCGAGTCGGCGGAGCTTCGCGCATTGAACCTGCGGCTCCAGCGGGAAATCGCCGAACGCGAAAAGGTCGAAAAGACCCTCGAAGTTGCTGAACAATCGCTGGCGCAGTCCTCAAAGCTTGCCGCTCTGGGCGAGATGTCAGCGGCGGTCAGCCACGAGTTGAACCAGCCCTTGGCCGCGATGAAGACCTATCTGGCGGGTGCACGGCTCCTGTTGCAGCGCAAGCGGCCCGAAGAGGCGCTCTCGTCCTTCCAGCGGATCGACGATCTGATCGAGCGGATGGGTGCGATCACCAAGCAGCTCAAATCCTATGCCCGCAAAGGCTCGGACAGCTTTCAACCCGTTGATACTAGGGACGCTGTGGCCTCTGCGCTTGCCATGATGGAGCCGCAACTCAAGAGCCGCCAAGTGCTCATCACCCGCACGATGCCGTCGGAGCCTGCGATGATTTCGGGGGATCGTTTGCGCCTTGAGCAGGTGATCATCAACCTGCTTCGTAATGCTCTGGACGCCACCAAAGGCGTGACCGAACCCACAGTGGACGTGATCCTTGCAGTCGGGGAAACCGTGCGTCTGACGGTGCGCGATAATGGTCCGGGGGTCGATGATCTCGATGCGCTCTTCGAGCCGTTCTACACAACCAAGCAGCCCGGCGACGGCACGGGGCTGGGGCTTGCCATTTCCTCGGGGATCGTCAACGACCATGGGGGCCGTCTGACCGCACGAAATGGTCAACACGGCGGGGCTGTATTTGAAGTTCAGCTTCCTATTTTAAGACAAGACCTTGAAGCGGCGGAGTAAAGCCAAATGACCAAAGCCATGAAAATCGCGATCGTTGACGACGAAAAGGACATGCGCCAGTCGATCAGCCAATGGCTCGCGCTGTCGGGCTTTGACACCGAAACCTTTGCCAGTGCCGAAGAGGCGCTCAAGGGGATCAACTCGGATTATCCCGGTATCGTGGTCAGCGACATCAAGATGCCTGGTATGGACGGGATGCAATTCCTCCGTAAGATCAAGGGTTTGGACAGCACTCTTCCCGTAATCATGATCACGGGGCACGGCGATGTGCCTATGGCGGTCGAGGCGATGCGGATCGGCGCGTTCGATTTCCTTGAAAAACCGTTCAATCCCGACCGCATGACCGAGCTTGCGAAAAAGGCGACGAACGCGCGGCGCTTGACGCTTGATAACCGCGCCTTGCGCAAAGAGCTCTCCGACGGCTCTGCGCTGATGCAAAAGCTGATCGGGGCAAGCCCCTCGATGGTGCGCCTCAAGGAAGACATTCTCGATCTGGGGCAGGCCGATGGTCACGTCCTGATCGAAGGCGAAACAGGCACGGGCAAGACGCTCGTCGCCCACGCGCTCCACGCAGTCGGCTCGCGCGCGAACAAGAAATTCGTTCTGATCTCCTGCGCCGCCTATGACGAGGATACGCTTGTGCGCCGTCTCTTTGGCCCCGCCCAAGAGGACGAGCCGATCCCCGCAATGGAAGAGGCCCGTGGCGGCACTCTGGTGCTCGAGGATATCGAGGCGCTGAGCCAGTCGCTTCAGGCCCGTCTTTTGACTGCGATCAACGAGCAGGGGACGCCTGCCGAGACGCGGATCGTCGCGATCTGTAACCTTCAGGAACAGAACAAAACCTGCGAAAGCGTGCTGCGTCCCGATCTCTTTTACCGTCTTGCCGCGCTTCGGATCACCGTCCCGCCGCTGCGTCAGCGCGGCGAGGATATCCTCACGCTCTTTACCGCGCTGTCAGAGCAATTTGCCGATGAATATGGCTGCGACGCGCCACAAGTCACCGCGCAAGAGGCCGCACAGCTCCTGCAAGCGCCTTGGCCCGGCAACGTGCGCCAGCTCATCAATGTGGCCGAGCGCGCCGTGCTCCAGAGCCGTCGCGGTTCGGGCACCATCGCGTCGTTGCTCATGAGCGACAGCGACGAAGAAGGGCGCCCCGCGATGACCACCGAGGGCAAGCCGCTCAAGGAATTCGTCGAAGCCTTTGAACGGATGCTGATCGACAACACGATGCGCCGCCACAAAGGCTCGATCGTGGCTGTGATGGACGAACTTTGTCTGCCGCGACGCACGCTCAACGAAAAAATGGCGAAATACGGTCTGCAGCGCTCGGATTATCTCTGATTTTCGCTATAAAGCCCTGCGAAATGCGGGGCTTTGTAACTTGGGCATTGAAATTATCCCCAGCCCTCCGCTATGTATGATCTACGGACGCTCGCGCTACGGTGCGCGGTGAGGTTCGGAAAGTTTCACTGTTCCAGAGAAAAACGGGCCAAGGCGCCGCTCTGTCGCAGATATACATGACCTTGAAATGGTCAGAAGAACGCCCTGGCTGCGCGAGGTTTCAATCGGACGCGCCGGGCCTATTAACGGGCGCCCAAGGGCGTCGGAGAAGAACCGCGATGCAACGCGTGCTCGTAACAGGCATAAATGTGGAGGCCCCGAGGGGCCCGCTTTGTGTTCACACGCTCATCGCCATAACAGATAACCACGCAAAGCCGACCGCCGCCCCTCCGGGGGAGAGGCCGCTTTTGCGTGCGAAAAACGGATACAATGGCAAAGAAAATGCTCATCGATGCCACACACGCGGAAGAAACCCGCGTCGTCGTGGTAGACGGCAACAAGGTCGAGGAATTTGACTTTGAAAGCCAATCTAAGCGCCAGCTTGCTGGTAATATCTATCTCGCAAAAGTAACCCGCGTAGAGCCCTCTCTACAGGCTGCATTTGTCGATTACGGCGGCAACCGTCACGGGTTCCTCGCGTTTTCCGAGATTCACCCCGATTACTATCAGATCCCTGTCGCGGACCGCGAAGCTCTGATGGAAGAAGAGCGTGCCTATGCAGAAAGCCTCAAGGCCGAAGCAGAGCACGAAGAGGACGACAAGCCCAAGCGCTCGCGTCGTCGTCGCTCGCGCACACGCTCCAAAGCGTCCGACACCGCATCGAACGATATCGTCGCAACCCAAGAGGTCGCAGGCGATGACGACGGCGCGCCGCGCCGCGAGATTGCGGGCATGGAAACCATCGACTTTGACGACGAGGACGATCACGAGGGCGACAGCCCGATGATGACCGTTCACGAGACTCCCGTCGAAACCCCGACCGCGGACGAAGAGCCTTCGGACGAGGGCGTCGAGGCTCAGGACGTCGCCGACATCCAAGGGACCGAAGAGGGCGCAAGCGCCTCTGACGTCGACGAAGATGAAGACGAGGACGACGAAGAGCACGAAGACGACGAGATCGAAAGCGTCGCCGACGAGGACGACAGCGAAGACGTGCGCCCCGTGCGCAAGCCGCGTCCCAAGCGCTACAAGATCCAGGAAGTCATCAAGGTGCGCCAGATCCTTCTGGTGCAGGTCGTCAAGGAAGAGCGCGGCAACAAGGGCGCGGCTCTGACCACCTATCTTTCGCTTGCTGGCCGTTATTGCGTTCTTATGCCCAACACCGCACGCGGTGGCGGCATTTCGCGCAAGATCACCAATGCAGCCGACCGCAAACGTCTCAAGGAAATCGCGAGCGAGATGGAAGTGCCGCAGGGCGCAGGTCTTATCGTGCGCACCGCAGGGAGCCAGCGGACCAAACCCGAAATCAAGCGCGACTATGAATATCTTCAGCGCCTTTGGGAGCAGATCCGCGAGCTGACGCTCAAATCCGCTGCGCCTGCCAAGATTTACGAAGAGGGCGACCTCATCAAGCGCACGATCCGCGATCTTTACTCCAAAGAGATCGACGAAGTGATCGTTGCAGGCGACGAAGGCTATCGGACGGCCAAGGACTTCATGAAAATGATCATGCCGTCCCACGCCAAGAACGTGAAGCCCTATGCCGATCAACTCCCGCTCTTTGCGCGCTATCAGGTCGAGGGCTATCTTTCGGGCATGTTCAACCCGACGGTCCAACTTCCTTCGGGCGGATATATCGTCATCGGTGTGACCGAAGCGCTTGTTGCGATCGACGTGAACTCGGGCCGCGCCACCAAGGAAGGGTCGATCGAGCAGACCGCTCTCAAGACCAACCTTGAAGCCGCCGAAGAGGTTGCCCGTCAACTGCGCCTTCGTGACCTTGCGGGTCTGATCGTCATCGACTTTATCGATATGGACGAGCGCAAGAACAACACCGCCGTTGAAAAGCGTCTCAAGGACAAGCTCAAGACCGACCGTGCCCGCATTCAGGTCGGCCGTATTTCGGGCTTTGGCCTCTTGGAAATGTCGCGTCAGCGTCTGCGCCCCGGTATGCTCGAGGCCACGACCCAGCCGTGCCCGCATTGCCATGGAACGGGCCTTTTGCGTTCGGACGACAACGTCGCGCTCCTGATCCTTCGCCAGCTCGAAGAAGAAGGCGTTCGCGGTCGCTCGCGCGAGGTTCTCGTGCGTGCGCCCATCGGTATCGCCAACTTCCTCATGAACCAGAAGCGCGAGCATATCGCGGACATCGAAGCGCGCTATGGTATGGCCGTGCGGATAGAATGTGATCCGACGCTTATCTCGCCCGATTTCGCTGTCGAGAAGTTCAAGACCGCAACGCGTATCGTTCCCGAAGCCGCTCCCGTCCAAATGGTGTCTGCCGCTCTTCTCGAAGAGGACGACGACGACATCGTAGAAGAGGTGGAAGAGGTCGAAGAAGAGACTGTCGAGGCTTCGGAAGAGGATAAGCCCAAGAAGAAAAAGCGTCGTCGTCGTCGTCGTCGCGGTTCGGGCAAGAACGCCGAGAACGGGTCCGAAAACGGCGAGTCCGACGAGTCGGACGACGCCGAAGGCGATGAAACGGACGATGAGACGTCTGAAACCGTAGCGCCCGAAGCCGTTGCCGAAGTGACCGAAGAGCCCGGCGAGGCTGCACCTTCCGAAGAGGCAGACGCACCTTCGGAGACCGAGGAAAAGCCCGCCAAGAAGACACGCGCACGCTCGACCCGTAGCCGCTCCAAGAAAAAGGACGCCGAAGAGGCCGAGGCACAGGCAGAAGCGCCTGCCGCCGAAGCTGCGACCGACGCTCCGACCGAAGAGCCTCAGGCCGAGGAAAAACCGAAGCGCGCCCCGCGCAAGCGCACCGCAACCCGCAAGAAAAAGACCGAGGAAGAGGCTGTTGCCGAAACTCCGATCGAAGCGGAACCCGCCCAAGCGGAGGCACCTGTCGAGGTCAAAGCGGAAGCGGCTGTCGCTGTTGTGGCTGAAGAGCCGCCCGCAGAAGCTGCGCCCGAGCCTGAATTGGTGACGGCAGAGCCCGAGGCCCCCAAAGCCGAGGAAAAGCCAAAGCCCAAACGCAAGGGCTGGTGGACCCTCTGAGTTCATAAGAACGCCGTCCTTCGGGGCGGCGTTTTCGTTTCAGGCGCTTACTCGAATGTGACCGCTTGACGCGTGACGCGGGGCACGGATTGCCTTATGTCCGATGGAAAAGGGGACCAGATATGTTCGACGCAGGCACATTTCTTGACGCTTCACTTCTCGTCGCGATGGGCATTTCGCTTGTTGCGGGGGTACTTTCGTTTCTTAGCCCCTGCGTTCTTCCTGTTGTGCCGCCCTATCTGGCCTATATGGGCGGCGTGTCCGTGACCCAAATGGAAGGGGAAAGCAGCGCGCGCGGAAAAGTGTTTCTTTCTGCCGTGTTCTTTGTGCTCGGGCTTTCGACCGTGTTTCTTCTGCTCGGGTTCGCATTCTCGGCGGCGGGACGGCTTTTCCTGTCCTTTCAGGATGTGGCGATCACGATAGCCGGTGTGATCATCATCATTTTCGGTCTTCATTTCATCGGGGTTTTCCGCATTCCGTTCCTGAACCGCGAGGCGCGGATCGATGCTGGGGATCAAGGCGGGAGTGCCTTTGGCGCCTATCTTTTGGGGTTGGCCTTCGCCTTTGGCTGGACACCCTGTCTCGGGCCCGTGCTCGGCGCAATCCTCGGTCTTGCGGCCTCCGAAGCCGATATGGCCAAAGGCACGCTTCTACTTGCAGTCTATGCCATCGGTTTGGGGTTGCCGTTCCTTCTTGTTGCGGCCTTTTTCCCGCGGCTCAAAGGACCGATGAATTGGCTCAAGCGGCATATGCGGACCGTGGAAAAACTCTCGGGAACCTTGCTCCTGATTGTGGGAATCCTCATGCTCACCGGGAAATTCTCGGACATTTCCTTCTGGCTACTTGAGACGTTCCCGGGACTTGCAACTTTGGGGTAAATTCCACTCTTATATTTACAAGTTTTGAGCGCTAGACTGCTCCAAAAGAGTGGACAAGAGACCCATCATGACGGAGCAAGAGACCGCGAGGCCGGTGCGAAAGCGTCAGGTTTTCTATATCCCGGGCTATGATCCGATCCATCCGCGCCGCTATCGCGAACTCTATCGCAAAGAAGGCGCCGATCAGGCTGCGATTTCGGGGTATGCGCTGTCACTGTCTCCGGCAAGCGGGGCCCGCTACGGCTGGCAGATCGAAGCCGAGATCGACGGGGCGAAGGTCGACACCAAGGTCGAGGTGCTGGTCTGGTCGGACATTGTGCGGGACAGCATGGAGAACACGATCCCCGCGACCTATCTCCAACTTGTGCGCACGGCTTGGACCTATCTGGCGAGCGGTGCTCTCTTTCGGCTGATGTTTCTGCGCAAGGGGCCGATCATCGCCGCGCTTTATCCCGTCGGAATGCTTCTGCTTCAATTGGTGGTCGCGCTTTTGATCGGGGCGTTCTGCACTTGGGTGTTCCAAGCGCTCTCGGTCTTTGTCGCGGGGCTGATGATCCCGATCCCCGAAGTGGTGGAAGCATATCGGCCTGTGTTCTTCCTTTTGTCCGTGCCCTTGTTTCCGATGACCACGATCGCAGTCCTTCGGTGGTTCAAGTCCAAGGACAACAGGTTTTTCGCCTATTACCTGATGCATGACTATGCCTATTCCGCCCATTGGAACGGGGCGAACCCACCCGAGTTGAAAGCGAGAATGTCCCGCTTCAGGGGCGCAATCATCGAGGCGCTTTCCTCCGATGTCGACGAAGTTCTGGTTGTGGGGCATTCGTCGGGTGCGCATCTGGCGGTCTCGATCCTTGCCGATATCTTGCGCGCGGGCGCAGTGCCAGAGGTTGGGCCTGCGTTGGGGTTCCTGTCACTGGGTCAGGTGGTGCCGATGGTATCCTTCTTGCGTGATGCAGGTCGTTTGCGTGCCGATCTTCGGATGCTGAGCGAACAGGACCTTGTTGCTTGGGTTGATGTCACAGCTCCGGGGGATGGCTGCGCCTTTGCGCTCTGCGACCCTGTTTCGGTGAGCGGTGTCGCGCGCGAGGATAAGAAGAAATGGCCGCTGGTCATTTCCGCCGCCTTTACCCAAAGCCTTTCGCCCGAGCGTTGGTCGGAATTGCGCTGGCGGTTTTTCCGTCTCCACTTTCAATACCTTTGCGCTTTTGATCGGCCCAAGGATTACGACTATTTCCAGATCACGGCGGGGCCCAAGACACTTGCCGAAAGGTTCAAGGATCGCCCCCCGTCGAAAAGCCGGATCGAGCGGCCGCTCAATCGCTATACATCGGTCAACACATGATCCCGCCCAAACCTCCTTCACGTCCTGAAAAGGTGTCGCTCTGGCGCTATTTGCGGCTCTTCCGCGAGGACATCCTTTCGGCCCAGCCTTCCAAACTCTATCGCGCTTGGATGGCGCAGTTCCGCACGCCGTTCTTTCAAAGCTATCTGGTCAATGATCCTGCGCTTATCCGTTGTGTCCTCAACGAAAGGCCCGATGATTTTCCCAAGTCGGATCGTGTCGGAGCAGGATTGCGCCCCATCCTTGGGGAGTCGGTGTTCCTCACCAATGGTGAGGTCTGGAAAAGCCAGCGGCGCATCATCGATCCGAGTTTCGCAGGTGGTAGGCTTCGCGATACCTTTCCCGCGATGTGGGCCGCAGGCGAAAGCGCGGTGGCGCGGCTTGCTCCTTTGGCCGATGGCGGGCCATTGGAGATCGAGCAAGAGACAAGCCATCTGGCCGCCGATGTGATCTTTCGCACGCTCTTTTCTCTACCGATCGAAGACGAGACGGCAACGCGGGTTTTCGAAGAATTCCGCGCCCATCAGCGCAGTCAGCCCATCCTCAATCTTGCTGCGTTCGTGCGCGGGCCAAAATGGATGCCGCGCTTTTTCTCGTCCGAGACCAAGCGCACAGCCAAGGTGATCCGTCGTTTGATCACCGATCTGACGACGCGTCGTCTGGCTCTGATCGAAACGGGCAATGCGCCCGACGATCTTGCGACCAAGATCATGACGACCGAGGACCCTTTGACGGGCAAAACCTTTGACGTGCCTGAAATGGTCGATCAGGTGGCGATTTTCTTTCTTGCAGGACACGAGACAAGCGCCTCTGCGCTGGCGTGGGCGCTCTATCTTTGCGCGCTCTATCCCGAGTGGCAGGAGAGGATCGCCAAAGAGGCCGAGGCCCTCGTCCCCGAGTTTTCGGCCGTTGCCAAGCTCCGCGTGACGCGCAATGTCTTCAGTGAAACCCTGCGCCTCTATCCGCCCGTTCCGATGATGGTGCGTGAAACCACTTGTCCCGAAGAGTTCAGGGGCAGGGCGGTCAAACCCGGTGCCCAGGTGGTTCTCAGCCCTTGGCATCTACATCGTCACGAGCGGCTTTGGGAGAGACCCGACGCGTTTGATCCAACGCGCTTCGAGGCGGATGCGGATCGCGGCGCCATTCGTGACGCCTATATGCCGTTTTCTTCGGGTCCGAGGGTCTGCACCGGTGCGGGCTTTGCCATGGTCGAGGGACCGCTGTTGCTTGCGATGCTGCTCCGGTCCTATCGGTTCGAGGTGGTCGAGGGGCGCGATCCTGTGCCTGTCGCGCATCTCACTGTCCGCGCCAAAGACGGTATCTGGCTACGCGTGACCCCGCGCAACGGCGCGCTGGAAAAGCCAGACGCGGATCGCTGAGGCCAGCCCGATATCTCCGCGCTCTTCGTCGATCATCGCGGCAAGCTCGTTGAGCGCGATCCCGTCCTCTTTGGCCGCGTTGCGAAAGGCGGTCCAGAATACATCCTCGAGCGAAACAGAGGTGCGGTGCCCCCGAAGCGTGAGCGAGCGCTTGACGGGACGCTCGGTCATTCGTCTTCGAACTTGAGTTGGTCCAGATGGCTGCGCATCTTTGCCTCGCGCGTGGCATCGAGGAGACGCTGTGCCTTGGTGCGGCCGAACTTGAGCGCATTCGCATCGGCCTGCGCTTTCTCTTCGGCGCGGTCGCGTTCTTTACGGGCTTTGTTCAGGTTGACGATGGACGACATCTTATCCTCGGTGAGTCTGCGGAAGACCAATCTAGCGCGGCGTGTGGTGATCTGCCAAGCGGTCGGCCCCGAGAATTCTGTGGATGAATCGGGTCAAACAGAAACGCCGACCCCAAAGGGATCGACGTTTCATCAAATCTCTTTTATTTTCCGTTACTTGCGGAATTTATCGAGGCTCACGACTTCGGCCTTGTGGGGCTTGTCGGCTTTTTCTTCTTCGACGTCGACATCCATCGGTGCCTCTTCGTCGTCTTCATCCTCGTCGTCCTGATCCTCTTGGGTTTCGAAACGAAGACCGAATTCGACCGACGGGTCTACAAAGGTGCGGATTGCGTCATAGGGAATATAAAGCGGCTCGGGGCTGTCACCGAAGTTGAGCGTGACCGAGAACCCCTCGTCTGTGACTTCGAGGTTTTCGAACCAGTGTTCGAGAACAATGGTCATATCACCCGGATAACGATCCGAAAGCCAATCGGCCAGTTCGACATCGGGGTGCATGGTATCGAAAGTGATGAAGAAATGGTGGTTCCCGGGAAGCCCGTTCTTCGAAACTTCGGTCAGAACCTTTTGGATGAGGCCACGCATGGCCGCGTGCATCAGGTTCCCATAATCAATTGAACGGCTCACTGGATCCATCCCTCGGTTGTCTTTTGCTCAACATACGGGATTCGATGGGGGATGAAAGAGGCGAAAGTATCTTGGAGCGCTGCGCTTGCACAAGCGGCTATGGAACGGGCCGAAAAGCGGTATGATAGTTGCAAGAGGCTGGGGGGCATTCAGGTGCAAGAGGTCTCTATGGCGAAAATCATCGTGTCGGTCTTGGGCGGTCTTACTCTTATCGGGTTGATCTCCATGCTGTTCTTTTCGCATATCTTCGAAGAAGGGGTTCGCAATCAGGAAAAGGTTGCCCGAATGCTTGCGGCGCAGCATCAAGCCTTTGAAAGCATGGAGCATTTGCCGTGGGATGCCGAGGCTCGGATCATCTCGGTGCGCAGCGATACGGCGCAGCTGACGATTGCGTTGGACGCCACGCCGCCGCCCGACACGATGGTCGTGTCATCGGTGTGCAGCTACCGCAAACTGCGCGAGCTGGTGCTTTCGGATGTCATGGTTCGCCTTGTCTGGACGCCCGACCGTCGGTCGGTGACACATATGACCAAGATCGACCACTGTCTCACTCTGCGTTGAGTGGGCTTCAAGGAGCGTCAAGTTAGGAGAAAGTGGAGGTTTCTGTTGCCAGGTACCTCCGAACCCCGCCTTAAGCTGCTAGGCCTAAGGGCTTAATTTTCGGTGTTTCGCACTGCTTACGCAGCGAGAGCTACCGGAGCACGGTTGTCATTTGCAACTATACTTTTTGAACCGATAACGGTGGTATCTCACCGGGACAAAGCAAAACCCCTTTAGACGTTCGTCGATCCTGTTTCGGCCCCATGATCCCCAAATGAAGGATGTTTGGTGGAGCCGCCGGGTACCGCCCCCGGGTCCGATCCGCTTATTACGAGCGCGTTTATGTCCATAGTCCCGAAGGACATCCAAGATATATGCGGACCGCAGGGTGATCTCAAGAGCCAGCGCCATGCGACATTAATTTTGTTGTTCATGGGGGGATCGCGGGTCTATAGCGGCTCTATGACTGATAGCTTGCCCCCGTGCCCCGAATGTTCGTCCGAATTCACCTATGAGGTGGATTCGCTCTTCAATTGTCCCGAATGCGGGCACGAATGGACCGCTGCGGGCGGCGATGAGAGCGGCAGCGAAATCCGCGACAGTGTCGGCAATCTTCTGGCCGATGGCGATACGGTCACGGTGATCAAGGATCTCAAGCTCAAGGGCTCGTCCACAGTGGTCAAAGTCGGCACTAAAGTGCGCGGTATCCGTCTGGTTCCAGGGGATCACGACATCGACTGCAAAGTGCCCGGTATCGGGCAAATCGGGCTCAAGTCCCAGTTCGTCAAGAAAGTCACCGAATAACAAAAAAGCCCCGCATATCGCGGGGCTTTTCGTTTCGACCTGTGGTTGGTCTTATTTCTTGAGGATCGAGCGGCCCGCGTATTGTGCGGTCGCGCCGAGCATCTCTTCGATACGGATCAGCTGGTTATACTTGGCCAGACGGTCCGAACGCGAGAGCGAGCCGGTCTTGATCTGGCCGCAGTTGGTCGCAACGGCGAGATCGGCGATGGTCGCATCTTCGGTTTCGCCCGAGCGGTGCGACATGACGTTGGTGTAACGTGCACGGTGCGCCATATCGACGGCCTTGAGCGTTTCGGTGAGCGAACCGATCTGGTTCACCTTGACGAGCATCGAGTTGGCAACGCCTTTTTCGATACCTTCGGCAAGACGGGCAGGGTTGGTCACGAAAAGATCGTCGCCGACGAGCTGGATCTTGTCGCCAAGACGCTCGGTCAGGAGCTTCCAGCCTTCCCAGTCGTCTTCGCCGCAACCGTCTTCGATCGAGATGATCGGATAGTCGTTGCAGAGTGCTTCGAGGTAGTCGACGTTTTCAGCCGAGGTGAGCGAGAGGCCTTCGCCCTTCATCTCGTATTTGCCGTTCTTGAAGTATTCGGTCGAGGCACAATCGAGCGCGAGATAGATGTCTTCGCCCGGCTTGTAGCCTGCTTTTTCAATCGACTTGAGGATGAAGTCGAGTGCTTCGCGCGAGGAGGCGATGTTGGGGGCAAAGCCGCCTTCGTCGCCGATGCCGGTGGCAAGACCTGCGTCGTGGAGCTCTTTCTTGAGGGTGTGGAACACCTCCGAACCCATGCGAACTGCTTCTTTGATGTTCGTGGCCGAAACCGGCATGATCATGAATTCTTGGATGTCGATCGGGTTGTCCGCATGCTCGCCGCCGTTGATGATGTTCATCATCGGCACAGGCAGAACGCGGGCCGAGGTGCCGCCGATATAGCGGAAAAGCGGCTGGGTGGTGTATTCTGCTGCGGCCTTGGCTACGGCCATCGACACGCCGAGGATGGCGTTCGCACCAAGACGGCCCTTGTTCGGGGTGCCGTCAAGCTCGATCATGGTTTCGTCGATTTCGACCTGCTCGGTTGCGTCCATGCCGATGATGGCTTCTGCAATCTCGCCGTTCACGGCTGCGACGGCCTCGAGGACGCCTTTGCCTTTGTAGCGGGACTTGTCGCCGTCGCGCTTTTCCACGGCTTCGTATGCGCCTGTCGAGGCACCCGAAGGAACGGCTGCGCGGCCCATGGTGCCGTCTTCAAGGATCACGTCAACTTCAACGGTGGGGTTACCACGGCTGTCGAGGATTTCGCGGGCGTGAATGTCGATGATAATGCTCATAGGGCAAGTCCTGTCCTGGATATGCGGGGTTGTGTCGAGTGCTCTATAGTCACTTAGTTCGTGCCTGTGAAGCACGACTACGGGATTCTCGGTAGAGAGTGTAAAGTCCCGATGAAATAATTATGATAGCGCCAACATAAGTGAAAAGATCGGGTCTTTCATCGAAAACGGTATACCCGATGAAGAGCGCGAAAATGATCCGCGCATAGCGGAACGGGGCGATCACCGCCATGTCCCCGATACGGGTCGCAAGCACCAGAAGATAGTAACCCGTCACGCCGACCGCGACCGCAAACCCCATGCTAAGGGCCGAGGCGCTGCTGATCGGTCCAAGGTCGTGGCCCATCACAAGCATCATGAGAAAACCGACGGGGATGATCAGCAAAAAGGCCCAGCTCGACACTTGAAGGCTGTCGATATGCTTGGGCATGTTGCGCGTCACCACATCGCGCATCGACAGACCGAAAGTGCCGATCACCGCAAGGAGGGCAGTCAGTTCGATCCCCTCGGTGGTCGGACGGATCACGATCAGAACCCCGATAAAGCCGACGCCGATGGCGCTCCATCGCCGCCAGCCGACCTCTTGTCCAAGGAAAATCGCGGCCCCCAGTGTCACGAAGAGCGGCATGGCCTGCGCAATCGCCGAAGCGGTCGTCAGTTCCGAGAGGGTGAAGGCCAGAACGTAACCGCCCGTGCCCAGCATTTCGAAGAAATTGCGGGCAAGAACGTTTCTTTGAAAGAAATCGCGCGAGAAAATGGATTTGCCGCGCAGTCGGGCAAGGAGTGCAAAGACGAGCCCGCCGCCCAGTCCAAGGAGCATCAGGACCTGACCCGTCGGCATCTCTCCCGAGGTTTGCTTGATGAACATATCCTCAAGCGCAAAGCCCGCCATTGCGAGCACCATCAAGAGCGCGCCGCGTAAATTATCCATGGTTCTGGTTCCTAGATCAAATGGCGGCCTTTGCGCGCCCGACTTTGCGGCAAGGTTTACCGAATAACTGCCGCTGGCAAGATCAAATCGGGAGGGACGCCAAGCAAAAGGGCGGCACATTGGCCGCCCTTATCCATCAGGTTTGAGGCCCGCTTAGCCGAGTTTGACGAGCGCGTGGCGCTTTTTGCCGGCCGAAAGCTTGATCGCCTCGGCAAAATCGGCTGCTGCAAACATACGGCCCGCATCGGTGCAGGTCTCGTCATTGACCTTGAGCCCGCCTTCGGAGATCAGACGCTTCCCGTCCTTGCCGGTCTTGGCCAGACCCGAGCGCACAACGAGTTGCGCAAGAGAAATGCCCTCGGCCACTTCTGCAGCATCGAGCGAGAGGGTGGGGAGATCATCGCCCACACCGCCTTTTTCAAAGACCTCGCGCGCGGTTTTCTCGGCATCCGCCGCGGCTTCGGCCCCGTGCAAGAGGGTGGTGACTTCGTTGGCGAGCACGATCTTGGCCTCGTTGATCTGCGAGCCTTCGAGCGCACCGAGGCGTTCGCATTCTTCGACAGGAAGCTCGGTATAGAGCTTGAGGAAGCGGCCAACGTCCGCATCGGTGGTGTTGCGCCAGAACTGCCAGAACTCGTAGGGGCTCAGCATTTCTGCGTTGAGCCAGATTGCGCCGCCTTGGCTCTTGCCCATCTTCTTTCCGTCCGAGGTCGTGAGCAACGGCGAGGTAAGGCCGTAAATCTCGTTGTCGAGCACACGGCGCGTCAGGTCGATCCCGTTGACGATGTTGCCCCACTGGTCCGAGCCGCCCATCTGGAGCAGACAGCCGTAACGGCGGTTCAACTCGAGGAAGTCATAGGCCTGAAGGATCATGTAGTTGAACTCGAGGAACGAGAGCGACTGTTCCCGATCAAGGCGGGATTTCACGGACTCGAAGGACAGCATGCGGTTGACGCTGAAATGACGACCGATGTCACGCAGGAACTCGAGGTAATTAAGATTGTCGAGCCATTCGGCGTTGTTGAGCATCACGGCGTCTGTCGCACCCGAGCCATAGTCGAGGTAGCGGGAGAAGACCTTGTTCATACCCTCGATGTTTTCGTCGATCTGCGCGGGGGTCAGCAGCGGGCGCTCGTCTGCGCGAAAGGACGGATCACCTACCTTTGTGGTGCCGCCGCCCATCAGCGTGATCGGCTTGTGACCGCTCTTTTGCAGCCAGCGCAGCATCATGATGTTGAGCAGGTGGCCGACGTGCAGCGATTTCGCCGTCGCGTCGTAGCCGATATAGGCCGGAACCACGCCCTTGCTCAGTGCCTCGTCGAGGCCTTGATAATCCGTGCAGTCCGAAAGGAACCCGCGTTCCATCATAACTGCCATGAATTCGGATTTGGGATGGTAGGTCATCGTCTTGTCCTTGGTTAAATCTCGCGGCACTCTATAAGCGCCTGATCGGGTAAGGGGAAGCACATGTTGAAGGCCAATATCGTAAAGGCGCTCGGAGCGATGTCGGGAACCTCGCTCGACGGGGTTGATGCCGCCGTTGTTTTCACCGATGGCGAGCGGATCGAAGCCTTTGGCGAATTCGATTATCGCGCCTATTCCGAGGCCGAGCGCGAAACGCTTCGCGCGGCCTTGGGCCACTGGGAAGGGGCGGCTCTCGATCTGGCCGCCGAAGTGGTCGAAAACCTCCATGCCGAGGTTCTCGCGGGCTTTGAGGATATCGAGATTGTCGGCTTTCACGGTCAGACCGTGGCACATGACCCCAAGGGACGCGGCACGCTCCAGATCGGGAACGGTGCACTTTTGGCCGAAGTTCTTGAAACACCCGTGGTCTGGGATTTCCGCTCGACCGACGTGCGTTTCGGCGGCGAAGGCGCGCCGCTTGCGCCGTTTTTCCATTTCGCCTTGGCCAAATTCATCAAAGCGGACGCACCTATCGCCTTTTTGAACCTTGGCGGTGTGGGCAATATCACCTTTGTCGATCCCCGCTTCGATCGTCCCGACGAAGAGGGCGCCTTGCTCGCTTTCGACACAGGTCCCGCGAATGCGCCGATCAATGATCTGGTCTCCTTGCGTTTGGGGATCGACTGCGATGCGGGCGGGGCGCTTGCCAGCCGAGGCGAGGTTATCTCCGACATCGTCGACAGGTTTCTGGAGCACCCGTTCTTTTACCGTGTGCCGCCCAAGTCGCTCGATCGTGACGCTTTTGCCGCGTTGAAAGAGGATGTGGCCGCTTTGACGACCGAGGATGCGGCGGCGACACTGACGGCCTGTGCCGCGATGAGTGTGGTCAAAGCGATGGAGTTTTGTCCGGAACTGCCGACCAAAGTTCTTGTGACGGGCGGGGGGCGTCATAATGCGACCCTGATGAAAATGCTGGAAACGGCGCTCGACTGTCCTGTTGCACCGGTCGAGGACCATGGTCTCAACGGTGATATGCTCGAAGCGCAGGCTTTTGCCTTTCTCGCGGTCCGTGTGGCGCGGGGACTGACGACCTCTTGCCCCTCCACAACGGGTGTCGCGGCGCCCGTGGGCGGCGGTGAAGTGAGCAGACCCGTCCTAGGCGGCGGGATTGCGACGACTGCGATGCTTGCGAACCGCTGAAATTCGCTCTTTTGCAGGGTGGCGCATTGCCCCGTTTAGGTTAGAGTTCGCCCATAGGTTGGGAGACGCTATGACCAATTACGTATGCCTTTTACGCGCCGTGAATGTCGGCGGCACCGGTAAAATGCCGATGAAGGAGGCCTGCGCCGCCTTGCAAGCGGCGGGGCTGACTTCGGTGAAAAGCTATATCGCGTCAGGCAACATCGTTTTTGTGGGGCAAGGCGATGTCACAGCGCTGGTCGAGGAAACGCTGTCGCAGTTGGTCGGCGCAACGGTCGAGGCGCTTTGCTTTGACGAGGCAAGGTATCTCGCGGCGATTGCGGGCAATCCTTTCACGTTCGAGGCTGGAAACCAGCTCCACGGCTTCTTTTGCTGGGACGAACCCGAGGTCGATTGGGGGTTGGTCGAGGAGCTTAGGTCGGACACTGAAAACTTTGCCCAAGTCGGCCGGATGCTCTGGCTGCATGCGCCCGATGGAATAGGCCGTTCCAAGCTGGCCGAGAAGCTTGCCAAGGTGACGGGCAAGACCAAAATGACCGCCCGCAACATGAACACCATCCTCAAGCTCAAGGAAATGCTGGACGCGATGTAACGGCGGTGCTAACGATATCGGCATGAAGAGCATGAACCAGATCATTATCGGCTGCATTATTACCTGCTGACATAGTCACGCGGGCCGCTCTTTCACGTTTCACTCAGACGCATAAGTTGCTAAGCCCGCGGCGAAACCCCGTGTGCGAGAGACCTATGACGACGATCCAGCTTCACAACACCAAGACCCGCCGCAAAGAGGTCTTTGAGCCATTGGACCCGCAAAACGTGCGCATGTATGTCTGTGGCCCGACGGTTTATGACCGGGCGCACCTTGGGAATGCGCGGCCCGTGCTGGTGTTCGATGTGCTTTATCGTTTGCTTCGCCATGTCTACGGCGCGGATGCGGTGACCTATGTGCGCAACTTCACCGATGTGGACGACAAGATCAACGCGACCGCACTTGCCCGCAAAGAGGCAGGGGCCTCGGGCACGCTCGAAGAGCTGATCGTCGAACGGACCGAGGAAACCATCGGTTGGTATCACGCGGATATGGATGCGCTCGGGGCGCTGCGTCCGAACCAAGAGCCGCGCGCGACCGAATGGATCGGGGCGATGATCGCCATGATCGAAAAGCTGATCGTCGATGGTCATGCTTATGAAAAGGAAGGGCACGCGCTCTTTCGGGTGCGGTCCTACAAGGACTATGGCGCGCTTTCGGGGCGTTCGGTCGATGATATGATCGCAGGCGCACGTGTCGAGGTCGCGCCCTTCAAAGAAGACCCGATGGATTTCGTCCTCTGGAAGCCTTCCGATGCCGATACCCCCGGCTGGGACAGCCCGTGGGGACGTGGACGTCCAGGATGGCACATCGAATGCTCGGCCATGTCCTACGAGCTTCTCGGGGCGTCCTTCGACATCCACGGCGGCGGCAACGATCTCCAGTTCCCGCACCATGAAAACGAGATTGCCCAGTCCAAATGCGCCCATCCGCACGGCGAGTTCGCGCGGTTCTGGCTCCACAACGAGATGCTACAGATCGAGGGCAAGAAGATGTCCAAGTCCTTGGGCAACTTCTTTACCGTCCGCGATCTTCTGGATCAGGGCGTCGCTGGCGAAGTGATCCGCTTCGTCATGCTTTCGACGCATTATTCCAAGCCGATGGATTGGACCGAGAAAAAGCGCCAAGAAGCAGAGCAAACCCTGCGCAACTGGCGCAAGCTTTTGGAGGGCGCCGTGGCCAGCGGTGCCGACCAGGATGTGGTTGACGCGATTGCCGACGACCTCAACACCGCTGGTGCGATAACACGTCTACACGCGATGGCCAAAGAGATCGCGGCCAACCCGCAAAAGGATTGTTTCTTTGAAAAGGGAGTCATGCTCGCCTCGGCACAGATGCTTGGCCTGTTGCTTCCTGAAATGGGAGATTGGGTGGAGGTGGGCATCGATCTGACCCCCTTGGCCGACAAGCTCGCCGCTCTGCGCGTAGCTGCCATGGAAACCAAGGACTTCTCGGCCGTTGATGCGCTCAAAACCGCGCTTCTCGATGCAGGGGTCGAAGTGCGTATGTCCAAAGCAGGCGTCGAGCTTGCACCGAGCGCGGGCTTTGATGCCGCGAAACTGGAGGGTCTCAAATGACCAAGGAAAAGCTTTATCTCTTTGATACGACCCTTCGTGACGGGCAACAGACCCAAGGGGTGCAGTTCTCGACCGCCGAAAAGAACCGTATTGCCGAGGCGCTTGATCGTCTTGGCGTCGATTACATCGAAGGCGGCTGGCCCGGTGCGAACCCGACCGACAGCGATTTTTTCAACGCGCCGCCCAAGACCCGCGCGACCCTTACCGCATTCGGCATGACCAAACGGGCAGGGCGCTCTGCTGCGAATGACGATGTTCTGGCGGCTGTGATGAACGCGGGCACCCCTGCGGTCTGTCTGGTGGGTAAGACCCACGATTTCCACGTGACCACCGCGCTCGGGATCACATTGGACGAGAACCTCGAGAACATCAGCGCCTCGGTCGCGCATATGGTGGCCGAAGGGCGCGAGGCCTTGTTCGACGCCGAGCATTTCTTTGACGGCTATAAAGCCAATCCCGACTATGCGCTCAAAGCGGCCCGTGCGGCCTATGATGCGGGCGCCCGCTGGGTTGTCTTGTGTGACACCAACGGAGGCACGCTCCCGTCGGAGGTCAAAGAGATCGTCGGCAAAGTGATCGAAGCGGGCATTCCCGGGAGCCATATCGGTATCCACACCCATGACGACACGGGCCACGCGGTTGCCAACAGCCTTGCCGCTGTGGATGCGGGCGCGCGCCAGATCCAAGGCACGCTCAACGGTCTTGGCGAGCGGTGCGGCAATGCCAATCTCACCACCATCATTCCGACCCTGCTTCTCAAAGAGCCTTACAAATCGGCCTATGACACGGGCGTCACTGCCGAGGCGCTTGTCGGTCTGCGCAAAACCAGCCGTATGCTCGATGATATCCTGAACCGCGTCCCTGCAAAACAGGCGCCCTATGTCGGGGCTTCTGCCTTTGCGCACAAAGCGGGGCTCCACGCGAGCGCGATCCTCAAGGATCCGACGACCTACGAGCACGTCGAGCCTTCGCTTGTGGGCAACAGCCGTATCATCCCGATGTCCAATCAGGCGGGTCAATCGAACCTGCGCAGCCGCTTGGCCGAGGCGGGGATCGAGGTCGACCCCAAAGATCCTGCATTGGCGCGTCTTCTCGATGTGATCAAGGAACGCGAGGCGCAGGGCTATTCCTATGACACCGCGCAAGCCTCGTTCGAGCTTCTCGCGCGCGAAATGCTCTATCAGCCGCGCCCCTTCTTCGATGTGGATCGGTATCGCGTGATTTCCGAGCGCCGCCGCAATGCCAAAGGTGAGGTGATCACGGTCTCTGAAGCCGTCGTTTCGGTCTGGATCGGCACGCAAAAGGTAACGAGCTTTTACGAAAACGAACATGCCGACAAGGAACAGGATGCGGGACCCGTCAATGCGCTCTCGAACGCATTGGCCAAGGACCTTGGACCCTATCAGGCCTTGATCGAGGATATGGAGCTTGTCGACTTCAAGGTGCGGATCACCAGCGGCGGGATCGAGGCGATCACCCGCGTGATCATCGACTTCGAGGATTCCAAGGGGCGTCGTTGGTCCACCGTCGGCGTCAAACAGAACCTGATCGATGCCTCATTCGAGGCGCTTCTCGATGCGATCAACTGGAAACTCTGGCGCGATGGCGCGGCGACGGCCTAGGAACACAAAATGAGCATCAATGCCTGTGCCGCTCTTGTCGAGCGCGGCGATCCGGATCGGTTTCTGGCGGCGATGGCCGCGCCCGCAGAAGTGCGCGGACGTCTTTTTGTGCTCTATGCGTTCAACCTCGAAGTGGCCCGCGCACCTTGGATGACCAAAGAGCCGATGATCGCCGAAATGCGGCTTCAATGGTGGCGCGATGTGATCGAAGAGATCGCCAAAGGTGGTCCGGTGCGCGCACACGAGGTCTCGACGCCCTTGGCCGAAGTGGTTGTCGAGACAGGGCTTGATCCCGTGGTTCTGGATCAGATGGTCGAGGCGCGGCGCTGGGACATTTACAAAGAAACGTTCGACGACGACGCACAGCTCTTTGACTATCTGGAAAAAACGGGGGGCGGGTTGATGTGGGCTTCGGCCTTTGCCCTCGGTGCGCCGAAAGACCGTGAAGCCGATATCCGCAAAGTCGGACGCGCATCGGCCTTGGCCTCTTGGTTCATGGCTGTTCCCGACCTTGAAGCGCGGGGCTGGGCGCCGCTCCCCGACGGAAGACCCGAGGCGGTGGCGGCTCTGGCGAAAGCGGCGCTTGCCGATCTGTCTGGGGTCAAAGGATCGCTCGGCACTGCTGCTCCCGCGCTGCGGGCGGCGTGGCGGGCGAAGGCGATCCTAGGCCAAGCAGCACGCGAGCCGCTGCGTGTCGCCGAAGGCGCGCTCGGCACATCCGAGTTCCAGCGTCGGGCGGGTCTTGTCTGGCGCACGCTGCGCGGGACGTGGTGATCTAGCGGCGCGACCGCATGGCCTGTGTTTTGGCGGTCTGCTCGTCCTCGATGAGGGCGGCGTAGCGCGGCGATGCCATATCGACCAAGGCGACCTTGCCCTCGGCGTCATGGTGGAAACCCCAACCATAGGTCTTGGCCAAAGGCGAGGCGCGAAGACAGGCTTGGCCGCGGCTGTGAAAGGCATCGACGAGGGCATCAAGGTCTTCGTTCGGGATGTCCTTGCGCCGCGCCTCGACCGCAATCAAAAGCGCGTCGCTCGTAAAAGCATAGGGCGCGTCGCGGAGCATTTCGTATTGGAGCGCAGCTATGGTGCCCGCTTTTGCCGGCACCGTGCCTTGGGCCACCTTGCAGTCCTCGGCCACGCGGATCAGGGTATCGGTATAATTGGTCGTATACCGCTTAGTCATTCGTCTGTGGCCGCATCGTGAGCCAGATCAGCGCGCCGCCAGCCAAGGCAAGGAAGGGTAGCATCGCAAGGTTCACGGCCGTCCAGCCTTCGATCGGTGAGCCGCCCGAGCAGTTCATCAGACCGCCAGACGCGAGCGAGGCGATCGTGACGCAGCCGAAGACGATCATATCGTTCATGCCCTGAACCACGCCCCGTTCGTGCGGCTTATGTGCCATGGCAAGCATCGAGGTCGCCCCGATAAAGCCGAAGTTCCAGCCGATACCCAACAGGATCAGGCCTGCGTAAAAGCTCACTAGGCTGGGCTGTCCCGCCTCGGAGAGTTCGACACCCGCAAGCGCTGCCGCGCCTGCGCAGGCGAGGATGAAAAGCCCGAGGGTCATGATCGACTTGACCCCGAAACGGGCGATAAGATGACCGGTGAAGAACGACGGGATATACATCGCAAGAACATGGGCCGAGACGATATCGTTCGCGTCGCTTGCGCCGAACCCGCAGCCCACCACCGCAAGCGGAGTCGAGGTCATGACAAGGTTCATCAGCGCATAGGACACCATGCCGACAATGATCGCGACGATGATATTGGGGTCGCGCAGCATTTCCTTGCGGGTGCGGGCGACCATTTCAGTGGCGCTTGTCGGGGCGTTCTTGCTGCCTTTGGGCAGATCCAGCGCCATAAAGAGCACCATGCCGATCAGGTTGAGCACGATCACCGACAGATAGCTTCCGAGGAAGGGAACGACGAGCGCGTTCATCATCACCTTGTTCATTTGCGGTCCGACAATGGCCGCAGCCAGCCCCCCAGCCATCACATAAGAAATGGCTTTGGGTTTGAACGCATCCGACGCCGTATCTGTCGCGGCAAACCGATAGAAGCCTTGGGCGGACATATAGATGCCTGTGAAATAGGCGCCGACGAGGAACAGGTAGAAGTTCCCCATATAGAGCCCCAAGGCGCTGATCATTGCGCCGACCATGCCCGAAAAGGCACCGAGCATGAAACCGAAGCGCCGCCCGTTCTGCTGCATCAAGGGCGAAAGCCATGGCGCGGTGGTCATCGACGAGAAAACGATCACCGAGATCGGCAGCGTCGCAAGACAGGGGTTCGGGGCCAGCATACTCCCCGCAAGGCCGCCGATCGCAAAGATCATCGGCATTTGCGCACCGATGATCGCTTGCGCTCCGACAAGAACGGCTACGTTGCGCTTGGCGCGGCGGTCATCGGTATAGGCTGAGTCCATCATGCCCAAATCGGTATTGAGGCGGTTCGGGGTTGTCCAGCCGAATAATCAAAAATCTATGATATGGGCAAAGGACCCGAAGACATTACCCATTCGCAATCCCATCGCGCCGAGGTCGTTTCCTTCGGCATCTTTGGCGGCAAAAAGGGGATCGCCCTCGGCACGCAACGTTGTTGCATAGTGGAATTCATGGGCCTTTGCGTAGCCTTGATAGGGCCCGTGATCCGAGGTCAAACTCCGATACCCCAGATGCAACTTGCGCGTCTCGAACGAGGTTTCAAGAGGCAGAAGCCCCGCCATTCGATGGCGCACGCCGTCTTTGTCGATCAGCCCTTCGCCCAAGGTCATATACCCCCCGCATTCGCCATAGATAACAGTGTCTTGCGCGGCAGTCCTTAGCGAATCCAGAAAGCGATGGCTGGCGGCCAGACGGCCTGCATGCAGCTCGGGATAGCCGCCGGGGAGAAAGACAAAATCGGCCTTTGGCACGGTTTCATCGGCCAAGGGGCTGAAAAAGGTGATCTCGGCACCCGCCGCGCGCCAATCTCCGAGCTGGTGCGGATAGGCAAAGGCAAAGGCCTCGTCTCTGGCGACTGCAATCCGCTGGGCGGGGGCACGCGGTTTGGGTGTTGGACCTTTGGGCAGGGGCGCCATAAGCGAGACAACCGCGTCAAGATCGACGTTCTGCGCCACAAGACGCGCAGCTGCTTCGATAAAGGCTTCGAGATCGGGGTGTTCGAGAGCTTGGACCAACCCCAGATGCCGCGAAGGCTGGGTGATGGTGGGCGTCCGCAGAATCGCGCCCAGCACTGGGATCCCGAGCGGCGCGATTGCGCTGCGCAGCATCGCTTCGTGTCGCGGCGAGCCGACCTTGTTCAGGATGACGCCGCCGACGCGGACCTCGGGGTCATGGCTTGCAAAACCGCGCAGAACCGCCGCGACCGAATGGGCCATATGTGCCGCGTCGATGACAAGGATCACAGGCAATCGCAAGAACCGCGCAAGGTCCGCCGTTGCGCCTTTGCCGTCGGGCGGAGCGCCGTCGAAAAGACCCATCGCCCCTTCGATCACAAGCGGCCCTTGGGCCAAGGACAGGATGCGTTCGGGCGTCATCGCCCATGCGTCGAGGTTGAGACAGGGACTGCCGCAGGCGGCAGAATGAAACTGCGGGTCGATATAGTCGGGACCCGATTTGGCACCGCGAATGGCGATGCCCTTGTTCCGAAGGGCGCGAAGCAGCCCGAGCGTCAGGGTCGTTTTGCCCGAACCCGAGGACGGGGCCGCAACGATCACGCCCGTGGTCATGCGCTTTCGGCGGGTCGGCCACGGCCCAAGGGGTCGAGATTGCGCGGCACCTCTCCCTTGGCAAGGGATTGCCAATCCAAAACCTGCCGCATGAGAACCGAGCGCCCGACACAGATGATTGCAGGCGGCTCGAGACCCGAGGCAGCGACATCCGCAACGGCGCTTCCAAGGGTGGTTTCAAGCACCTGTTGCGCGTCCGTTGTGGCGTTGGTGACAATGGCAACGGGTTCGCTCGATGGACGGCCCGCTTCGAGAAGCGAGGTCATGATCTGGTCGAGATGTTTCATCCCCATGTAGATCACAAGCACCTGCGAGCCGCGGCTGATCGCATTCCAATCGAGGGATTGCGGCGTGTTGCCCGACTGGTCATGGCCTGTGACAAAGGTCACCGACTGGTTCACGTCGCGGTGCGTGACGGGAATACCCGCATAGGCCAAGCCGCCGATCCCTGCGGAAATGCCGGGAATGATACGGACGGGAATATCGTGCTGGATCAGGGTCTGGGCCTCTTCTCCGCCGCGACCGAACACGAAAGGATCGCCGCCCTTGAGCCGAAGCACTCGTTTGCCTTCTCGTGCAAGCTCGACAAGGTGGAGCGAGATGTCGCGTTGTTTCGCCGAGGGTTTACCGCCCCGCTTGCCCGCATAGATATGCTCGGCCTTGGGCGCCCACTCAAGGATGCTCTCCTGCACCAATGCGTCATAGACCACCACATCGGCCTGACGCAGGGCATTGACGGCATGGAGCGTCAAAAGGCCGGGGTCTCCCGGACCTGCACCGCAGAGCCAGACCCATCCGGGCTTGAGTTCGGGCCAATCGTGGCCGGGAAGAGAGAGCGAGTCAGTCATAGGTTCCTTATGCAGTCTCTCGGCGCTGTCGGAAAGGCAAGTTGCGACCTACTAGGGCGATTTGCCGCCTCTTTTCAGAGCGGCAAGATGGCGATTGGCGGCGCGAAGTTGCTGACCTATAGTGCCTTTCATGACCGAGACACCCGCAAAGGAATTGCGTCGGGGCTGGACCACCGGCGCCTGCGCCACCGCCGCCACCAAGGCGGCGCTTTTGCGTTTGTGGGGCGGTCAAGAGGTTGCGTCGGTTTCGATCACCCTGCCGCGTGGGGAAACACCGAGCTTTGCAATCGAAACGCAAGCCGTCGGCGAGAATTGGGCCGAAGCGGGAATCATCAAGGATGCGGGCGATGACCCCGATGTCACGCATGGGGCCTTGGTCCTTGCGCGGGTCGAGCGTTCGGAGGGCGGCGTCGTCTTTGCGGCGGGCGAAGGTGTCGGCACCGTGACCAAGCCGGGATTGCCCATCGCTGTTGGCGAGCCTGCGATAAATCCCGTGCCGCGCGCCATGATGGACGAAGTCGTTGCCGAATTGGCATCGGAATTCGGGCAGGTGCCCGACATCAAAATCACGATCAGCGTTCGCAACGGAGCTGCGCTCGCGCAAAAGACATGGAACCCGAGGCTCGGAATTGTCGGCGGTCTTTCCATCCTCGGCACGACGGGGATTGTGCGTCCGTTTTCCTGCGCGGCCTGGATCGCGTCCATTCATCGCGGTGTCGATGTGGCACGTGCAAGCGGTCTGACCCATGTGGCGGGGTGCACGGGGGCGACGTCGGAAAAAGTCGTTCAGGCGCTCCACGGCCTGAGCGATCATGCCATGCTCGATATGGGAGATTTCGCGGGCGGTATGCTCAAATATCTACGCAAGAACCCTGTCGCGCGGATCACCATCGGCGGCGGGATCGCCAAGCTTGCCAAACTTGCCCAAGGGGCGGTGGACCTCCATTCCTCGCGCTCTCAGGTCGATTTTGCCAAGCTGGCCGAGGCACTTGGGCGGCCCGAGATCGCGGGTGCGAATACGGTCCTTGAAGCCTATGAGATCATCGGTGCGCCCTTGGCGGATTGGGTGGCAGAGCAGGCGCGGCTGAGTGCGCTCGCGCTCCTGCAGGACGCAGGGCCCGAGGTGGATGTGGTTGTGATCGATAGAGCGGGCACCATCCTTGCCCGTGCGGGTCGATGATCCTTGTTCTTGCGGGGACGACCGAGGCCCGCATGCTTTGTCGACGCATCGCGGATCTCGAGCTCACGGCTTCTCTCGCAGGTGTCACCGAAGCGCCTATGACGCTTGGCGTGCCGACGCGCATCGGTGGTTTCGGTGGGGGTGACGGTTTCCTGGAGTTTTGCAAAAACAATGGGGTAGGGGTCGTTGTTGATGCGACCCATCCCTTTGCAGCGCGGATCACCGAGCGGACGTATCGGCTCTGCACGCAGGCGCGTATTCCCTATTTGCGGCTTGAGCGCCCTGCATGGACGGTCAAGCCGACATGGCACAGCGTGCGCGACGCCGCATCCGCCGCCGCCGCCGTGCCGCAAGGCGCACGGGTGTTCTTGGCCACGGGGCGACAAACCCTGCAAGAGTTCGACGCCTTGGGCAAAGCCGAAGTCTTTGTCAGGGTCGTCGAGGATACGGGCGCGGAGTTTCCTTTCGAGAGGGGCCGCTTTGTCTTCGGCCTTCCTTCAAAATCCGTGGAGGCGGAAAAGGCGCTTTTGTCCATGCTGGGGGTTGGCTATCTCGTCACCAAAAACTCGGGTGGCAGCGATGCAAAGCTCCGCGCGGCCGAGGAGTTGGGCCTTTCGATCATCGTTATCGAGCGGCCCGAGATGGAGGTCGGACCCGTGGTCGCAACCGTCGAAGAGGCCGAAGTATGGGTTCGCGCCCGATGCCGCTGATCCTCACCGATGCGGCTCTGACCCAAGTGGTCGAGGCGCTGGTCGCGATCGAGCCGCGCTTCAACGAGGTTCTGCGGTTGGTCGCGCCCACGCTCAGGCGTCAGGAAAGAGGCTTTGCCACTCTGCTCTGGGCGATTGTCGGACAACAGGTGAGCGTGGCCTCGGCCGAAGCCGTTTGGGCGCGGCTGGTGGCCGCCGACATGCACGATCCCGCCAATATCCGAGCGGCGAGTGCTGAAACGCTCGGTGCGCTCGGGCTCACGCGGCAAAAACAGCGTTACGCCAAAGCTCTGGCGGACAGCGGAATAGATTTCAACGCGCTCGATGAGATGCCCGACAATGAGGCGCTTGCCCGTCTGGTCGAAGTGACAGGGATCGGGCGTTGGACCGCCGAGATTTACCTGATGTTCGCGTTGGGGCGGCCTGATGTGATCGCAGCGGGCGATCTGGCGATGCAGGCCGCGGCGCAGGAGCTTTTCGCGCTCGAAACCCGACCGACGGAAAAAGAGTTTCGCGCGATGTCCGAGGCATGGTCGCCGTGGCGGGCGGTTGCGGGTCGGCTTTTGTGGGACTACTACTTGCGCGACCGCACCAAAGGAGACCAGCGATGACACGAGCCCTACAATCCGGACGCCGCGACCCCGTATCGGGCGAGATTCGCTCGGCAGTCATTTTTCTCCATGGCTATGGCGCAAACGGCGCCGATCTTTTGGGGCTTGCCGATCCTTTGGGCGAACATCTTCCCGACACTCTTTTTCTTGCACCCGATGCCCCGGAAAGCTGTGCAGGTGCGCCTTTCGGCTATCAGTGGTTCCCGATCCCTTGGATCGACGGATCGAGCGAGGAAGAATCGCGTGCGGGGCTCTATCGCGCGGCCGAAGATCTGAATGCCTTTCTCGACGGGGTAATGGTGGACGAGGACCTTTTGCCCGAACAAGTGATGGTCCTTGGATTTTCCCAAGGCACGATGATGGCGCTCCACGTCCTTCCGCGCCGCGAGGACGAGGTTGCGGGGATTTGCGCCTTTTCGGGGCGTCTGCTCGAGCCTGAACTCCTAGAGGACGAACTTCAGTGCCGTCCTCCTGTTCTTCTGGTGCATGGGGATCAGGACGATGTGGTGCCGATCCAGGCTCTTCCAGAGGCCGCCGAGGCGCTCCAGAAGGCGGGATGGAAGGAAGTTTACGCCCATGTGATGAAGAGAACCGCGCACGGTATCGCCCCGGACGGGCTTTCGGTGGCGCTTGCCTTTATGCGGGATCGCTTGGGCTATGCCTGAGCCGTCACAAGGCTGGACCCAAGGGGTTGCCTGTTGTAGACTTTGAAAAAAGCAAACGAGCAGGCAAACCGATGAAAACCCGAGTCTTTGCGCTTTTGAGCGCCTGTAGCCTATTGGCCGCCTGTTCCGGCGGTCTTCCCAAAGTCACCATTCTGGATTCTGGCACAACAAGCGGGTTCGGTCTTGTTCGGGCAAGCTCGGGCGACAACACCTTTGTCGCGGCGGTCCGCGATGTCGAGGATGCGGCGGGGCTGGCCGCGGTGTCGCTTGCGTCGATGGATGGGCTGAGTGCGGACGCAAACGGCTTTGTACGGGGCACGGTCAAAGTCAAATATGCCGATGGTTCGGTGCTGGATGTGCCTGCCTATTTCTACAAGGACGTGGCGGGAATTTACGGCAAATTCGGCGACAACACCTCTCAGGCCATCGTGGTCGGCGGGGAAAAGGCCAGTGCGCTGCCGATCGGGACCAGCTTCGAGTATACGGGTGCCGCCGTCATGAGCTATGACACCGCCGCTTTGTCGTCGATGACGACCGAAGAGGGCACCTTTACGCTCAACGCCAACCTGATCACCAACCAAGGCAACATCACCGCCAACACGGCAGGTGCTAGCTATAGCAACACGAACCTCGTTTTTGCCGCCGACGGCACCTATTCGGGGGCGAACGGAACCTATTCCGTTCCCGGCGATGCCGCTTCGACCCGCTCGGTTCCGATTTACGGAAGTCTGCACGGGAAAAGCGGCACCGTGGTTTCAGGGGCGGGCTATGCGCAGCGCGGCACCGATGATTTTGCCTACATCGCGATCATCGGCAAACGCCAATAATCGGCGTTTTGCCTGCGTTCTCGTCACAGCTCTGTGACATTCGGCCATTAATCATGCTTCCAAGGCTGGCGCGCATATCTAGGGCTTGTCAGCTTTGTGATGCGATATATAGTCGACTTATCGGCAGGAGCGGGGCTCCCGCTCTGGTGCTGGTAGGAAGCAGACAGAGCGAGGACGGACTCACTCATGACCGGAACGACCCAAAGACGCAGATCGGGGCAGAGGGCCTGCCTCATCCCTTGTACCGTCACCCAAGTGACGGGCACGGCCGATGGCCGCACTGACTTGAATTCCGATGCAAAGCGCGAGGCCGTCTCGCGCTTTTGTTGTTTTTCGGGATCGGCATTGTCGGAGGGCGGCGCATGATCCACTCCCCGATCGAAGGGCTTCGCACGCTCGTTCTCAATGCGGATATGCAACCCCTTAGCTATGCGCCCTTGTCGGTCTGGAGCTGGCAGGATGCCTTTGTGGCCGTGCATCAAGAGCGGGTGATCCAGATCCGCGCCTACGAGGATGTGGAGATCCACTCCGCCTCCGAGACGTTTCAGGTTCCGTCTGTGGTTGCTCTCAAGTCCTATCGCAAACGAAAGAGAGTCACTTTCACCCGCTATCACGTGTTTCTGAGGGATGAATTCAGGTGCCAATATTGCGGCGAACAATTCCCCGCCAAAGAGTTGACCTTTGACCATGTGCAGCCGCGCTCCAAGGGCGGGTTGACCACATGGGACAATATCGCGACCGCCTGTTCCAAAGACAACCTGCGCAAGGCGAACAAAACCCCCGAACAGGCGCGCATGAAGCTTCTGCGCAAACCCTTCAAGCCGTCGGTGCATCAACTCGATGCGACCGCCCGCAAGGTGCCGTTTCGGCGCGGCGAGCTTCATAATTCTTGGCTGGATTACCTATATTGGGACTCAGAGCTTGAAGATTAAGCAAATCGCAAGAAACCATCTTATTATTTGAGCGCTCAAGTCGTTCAAGGAGTGGTAGCGGCTGCGGCTTCGGCATAGAAAGGTAATCTCGTTCGAGAGTTGCGCGGAAAATGCCCCGTAACGCTAGACATTTTTTGACACACTCGGTAAGAGGGCGTCGTTAGCGCTAACGCGCTGAGGAAACAGCGGAGAATACAAATGGTTTCGCGCGTCATTCCCGTCGATAACTTCGACTTGGTGATCTTTGGTGGCACTGGTGATCTTGCACGCCGCAAGATTCTCCCCGGACTTTTCCGCCGTTTTCTGTCAGGTCAGATGACCGAAGGGTCTCGGATCATCGGCGCAGCGCGGGGCGAAATGGACGACGAAGGGTTCCGGACCCTCGTTCGCGAAGCGATTGCCGAATTCGGCGGACGGGAAAAAAACGAGACCGACTGCATCGAGCGGTTTGTTGAGCGTCTCCACTATGTTCCCATCGACGCGATGGGCGAGGGCGGCTGGACGCAACTGCGCGATCTGATGCGCTTGGATGTCGTGCGGGCGTTCTATTTCTCGGTCGCGCCATCGCTGTTCGGCGCAATCGCCGAGCGTCTTCACAAGTACGAAATCGCCAATGCCGACAGCAGGATCGTTGTCGAAAAGCCCTTTGGCCGTGATCTGGCGACCGCGCGGGCGCTGAACGCAACGCTGGCCGAGCATTTCAACGAAACCCAGATTTACCGCATCGACCATTATCTCGGCAAAGAGACGGTCCAGAACCTTATGGCCGTGCGTTTCGGCAACGTGCTCTTCGAGCCGCTCTGGAACAACCATTATGTCGATCACATCCAGATCACCGTCGCCGAAACGGTCGGGGTCGGCGGTCGCGGGTCCTATTACGACAAATCGGGTGCGATGCGGGATATGGTGCAGAACCACCTGATGCAGCTTTTGTGCCTGATCGCGATGGAGCCGCCCAGCAAATTCGAAGCGGACGAAGTGCGCAACGAAAAGCTCAAGGTGATCCGTGCACTCCAGCCCGTCGAGAACCACCACATCGTGCGCGGTCAATATGATGCCCACGAAGGCGGCCAAAGCTATCGTCAGGATGCCGAGAACCCGCGCTCCTTTACCGAGAGCTTCATTGCCATGAAGTGCCATATCAACAACTGGCGTTGGGCAGGGGTGCCGTTCTACATCCGCACGGGCAAAAAGATGAAGGCCCGTTCCTCCGAGATCGCGGTCGTGTTCAAGGATCTTGGCCATTCAATTTTTGAGGGAGACGAGGCCCGTCACCGCAATATCCTCGCGATCCGGCTTCAGCCGAACGAGGGGATCGATCTTCAGGTGACGATCAAGGAACCCGGTCCGGGCGGTATGCGTCTTATCGACGTGCCTTTGGATATGACCTTCTCCGAAGCGCTCGGCCCCGATGCAGAGGATGTCACCGATGCCTATGAGCGTCTGATCATGGACGTGATCCGCGGCAATCAAACGCTCTTTATGCGCGGCGACGAGGTTGAAGCGGCATGGGCGTGGACAGATCCGATCATTCAGGGCTGGGAAAAGCGCAACGATGTGCCCAAGCTTTATGACGCGGGGTCTGCCGGACCCGACGATGCCCTTATGCTGATGCACCGCGACGGACGCCGCTGGCGCGATATCAAGGGGTAAGCCGATGCAATTCGTAGAATACCCCGATGTCGAAATGATGATGATCGACCTTGCGAACATCATCGCAGGTGAACTGACGGCCGCTCTCGATCACGAAGAGACGGTGACTTTAGCGGTTCCGGGCGGCACGACCCCCGGACCCATATTCGACGTTCTTTGTGCCGCCGATCTGGATTGGTCGCGTGTGAATGTGATGCTGACCGACGAGCGCTGGGTCCCCGAGACTTCGGACCGTTCGAACACGCGTCTTTTGAAGAACCGCTTGCTGACGGGGCGTGCCTCGGCAGCGAGGCTCCTGCCGCTTTTCGCCGAAGGGGGAAGCGCGGAGGACGAACTTCCCGCGCTTTCGGCGGGTATCGCGCCGCATCTGCCTTTGACTGTGTGTCTCCTCGGAATGGGGGCGGATATGCACACCGCCTCGATCTTCCCGGGGGCGGACCGTCTGCAAGAGGCTTTGACGGGCGAGGAGATCCTCTATCCGATGCGCGCCCCGGGTGCGCCCGAGCCGCGGATCACCCTTTCGGCGCATGTTTTGAACGGCGCGATCAACCGCCATATCGTGATCACGGGGGCCGAAAAACGCGCGGCGCTCGAGGCCGCGCAAAAGCTTGATCCCACCGACGCTCCTGTTGCTGCAATCCTCCAAGGTGCCACCGTGCACTGGGCTGAAAAATAAGATGTTCGATATACTCCTCTCCCACTACGCCTCGGTCAAAGACCGTAAGATCCTGTCTCTCTTCGACGCCTCCCGCGCAGGTCGGTTCTCCGCGCAGGCAGGCGACATGCTGCTCGATTATTCCAAGACGAATATCGACGAAGAAGGCCTCGGTCTTTTGATCCAACTTCTGGACACCGCCAAAGTCGCCGAAAAGCGTGAAGCGATGTTCAATGGGGCCAAAATCAACGAAACCGAAGGCCGCGCCGTGCTTCATACCGCGCTTCGCAATTTGGATGGCGCGCCTGTTCTGGTCGATGGTCAGGACGTGATGCCCGAAGTCCTCGCGACGCTGGACCGCATGGGTGCCTTTGCCGAAGCCGTGCGCTCTGGCGCATACACAGGGCAGGGCGGCAAGATCACGGATGTGGTCAACATCGGGATCGGTGGATCTGATCTCGGGCCGAAAATGGCGACGATTGCGCTCTCGCCCTATCATGACGGACCGCGTTGCCATTTCGTCTCGAACGTGGACCCCGCCGATATTTCCGAGGTGCTGGCAGGTTGTAACCCCGAAACCACTTTGGTGATCGTCGCCTCTAAGACTTTTACCACCATCGAGACCATGACCAACGCCCGCACTGCCAAGGCATGGATGAGCGAGACGGTCAAAGACCCCGCCGCCCAGTTTGCGGCGCTTTCCACGGCGGGCGACAAAACCGCAGCCTTCGGCATTGCCGCCGAGCGCGTGTTCGGGTTCGAGGATTGGGTCGGTGGCCGCTATTCCATGTGGGGGCCGATCGGTCTTGCGCTGATGATCGCCATCGGCAAGGACGCTTTCCATGCGTTTTTACGCGGCGGTCAGGCAATGGACACCCATTTCCGCGCTGCCTCATGGCACGAAAACCTACCTGCGCTCCTCGCTCTCGTCGGTATCTGGCACAACCAGATCGCAGGCTATGCGACGCGCGCTGTGCTGCCTTATGACAACCGTCTGGCGCGGCTTCCCGCCTATCTCCAACAGCTTGAGATGGAGAGCAACGGCAAAGGCGTGAGCATGGACGGCAAGGACTTGCCGTTCAACTCGGGTCCTGTGGTTTGGGGCGAACCCGGCACCAACGGGCAGCACGCTTTCTACCAGTTGATCCACCAAGGCACGCGGGTCATCCCCTGCGAATTCCTTGTGGCGGCTCGCGGGCATGATGATGCCTTGCACCACCAGCACCAGCTCTTGGTCGCCAACTGTCTTGCGCAATCCGAGGCCCTGATGAAGGGACGCGATCTTGCCGAGGCAACCGCCAAGGTCAAAGACAAGTTCGAAGGCGATGAATTGGACCGTCAGGCCCGTCACCGCGTGTTCAGCGGCAATCGCCCCTCTGTCACCATTGCTTACCCCAAGCTTGATCCCTTTACCCTTGGGCAGATCATTGCGCTCTACGAGCATCGTGTTTTTGTCGAAGGTGTGATCCTCGGGATCAATTCCTATGATCAATGGGGGGTGGAGCTTGGCAAAGAGCTCGCCACTGCGCTCCAGCCGATTGTCGAAGGCAAAGAACCGGCCACAGGCAAAGACGGCTCCACCGCGCAATTGGTCGGGTATCTCCAGAAAAGCGGTCTCTGAGACTGTGGAAGCCGCCCCCGAAAGGGGCGGCTTTTCTATCTGCTGCCGAGTTTGCGGTCGCGGATGTTCGGCGTAAAACCAAGAGACATCGATGCCTCGAGCCCGAGATCCTTGAGTGTTTGCACCAAGGCGGGCTTTTTCTCTTCGCTGAAGCGAAAGAGCGGAAAGGCAATCGACATTGCGGCGATTGTCCGTCCCAGATGATCGAAGATCGGGACCGCAAGACAGCGCACCCCGGCTTCGCTTTCCTCGATTTCCTCGGCATAGCCAAGCTCGCGCGCGCGTCTGAGCGACTCTCTGAGTTGATCGGGCGTTCGGATCGTATTGGGCGCAGAGACCTCGAACGCCATTCTGGACATACGATCTTCGATTTCGCTCGGGTCCCGCCATGCGAGCAGCGCTTTGCCCAGTGACGTCGAGTGCAGCGGATTGCGCTTGCCCAAGACCGACTGCATCGAAAGACTATAGTGGCTGTCGTATTTGTGCGTGTAGACGACCCTCTCGTCGATGTTGTCCAGAATGCCGAGATTGATCGACTCGCCTGTCAAACGCGACAGTTTGGCCATGACGTGATCCGCCGCCCAAAGAAGATCGGAGCGATCCTGGATCGAGCGCGCGCCGAGGCTGAAAAGCTTGAGAGTGAGGGCATAGCGATCCGTATCCTCGTCGCGCTCCACATACCCCAGATCCACCATCGTATTGAGCAAGCGGTGCGCTGTCGCCTTTGAGGTCATCGCACGGCTGGCAAGTTCGGCAAGGCTGGCGCGGCGATCGTCGACAAGTGATTCCAGCACCGCAAAAACCTTGAGAACGGCTGCGACATTGTCGGATTTGTGTTCAGTATTCGTCATTTGCCGCACCTTAAAAAGTGAAACGCCGTTCCGAAAAAAATTCACGAAGAACATGTTTTTTTGAATGTATATCCTTAAAGCATTGAAATACCAATATTAAAAATCTGGCATACTAGCTTAGAAATATGTTGATTTATCGAGAAAGTTGAGTCCAAACTATTCGAAACACTATTTTGAACGTTTCGATCGATGGAGCCTCACCCCAATGCATCCGCTACTTCGCCAGAGAGAGCACTTTATCTCGCGCCCAGAGGTTTGCGGTTTGATCGACCGCCTTGCGGACAATCTCATCAACATCAAGGACGAGACGGGCGAGTTCATTCTCAAGCTGGAGGACGGCCGCGAGATCGACACCAAAGGCTGGGCTGGGTGGGAATGGACCCACGGGATCGGTCTTTACGGGCTTTGGAAATACCATCAGCAAACCCGTGACCTGACCGCGAAAACGATCATCGACGATTGGTTCCGTGATCGCCTTGCAGAAGGCACGCCGACCAAGAACATCAATACGGTTGCCCCGTTCCTGACGCTTGCCTGTCTTTATGAGCAGGAAGAACGGATGGAATGGCGTCCTCTTCTCGAAGAATGGGCGGAATGGGTGATGTATACGATGCCCCGCGTCGCGGAAGGGGGGCTCCAGCACATCACTTATAACAGCGTCAATCCCGGCCAGATGTGGGACGACACGCTGATGATGAGTGTTCTTCCGCTTGCCAAAATCGGTCTGGTGCTCGATCGCCCCGAATATGTCGAAGAGGCCAAGTTCCAGTTCCTGACGCATATTCAATATCTTATGGACAGCAAGACGGGCCTTTGGTTCCACGGCTGGACCTTCGAAGGGAACCACAATTTCGCGGGTGCACTTTGGGCGCGGGGCAACTCTTGGGTGACGATCGCGATCCCCGAGTTCATCGACATGATCGGCCTCAAAGAAGGCGATCCGATCCGCAAGCATCTTTTGTCGACCCTGCGCCGTCAGGCCGAGGCGCTCAAGGCCATGCAGGATCAGGAAACGGGCATGTGGCACACGCTCCTTGATGATCCGTCCAGCTATGTCGAGGCTTCGGCAACCGCGGGCTTTGCCTATGGTTTGATGAAGGCGGTGCGGCTTCGATACCTCGACCCGAGTTTCGCACCCGTTGCCGAGAAAGCGGTCGAGGCCGTCGTCGGCAATATCAACGCGCAAGGCGAGCTTCTCAATGTGTCCTTCGGCACGGCGATGGGACACGACTTCGACTTTTACAAACAGATCCCGCGGACCTCGATGCCCTACGGGCAGGCGATGGCGATGCTCTGTCTGTCTGAATACCTCAGGACCTACATCTGAGGCTTTGATCGGCCCAAAGGTGGAGCGGGCCGCGACTTTCAAAACACCGGGAACAACCGGACTTAGGGAGGAAATACAATGACTAAGATGTCTCGGCGTCACGCGCTCGGAACGATCAGCGGCTTTGCCGCAGCCGCAGCGCTTCCTGCGATGCCTGCATTTGCCGCAGATCGCACGATCCGCCATTTCTGGTGGGGCAACCCGAACCGTGACGAGCGCACGTTCAAAGTGATCGAAGCCTTCCAGAAGAGCCATCCCGAAATCGAAGTGTCGGGCGAAACCATCGGTTGGGGCGACTACTGGACCAAAATGGCAACCCAGACGGCCGGCAAGAACATGGCCGATCTGGTCCAGATGGACTATCGGTATCTCTTTGAATACGTCTATCGTGGCGCGCTTCTGCCGCTGGATGAGTATATCGGCAACGGCCTTGATCTTTCCAACTTCGACAAGGGTCCGCTTTCGGGCGGCATGGTCGACGGCAAGCTTTACGCGCTCAACATCGGTTCGAACAGTCAGGTGATCCCCTTCAACAAGCGGCTCTTCGAAGAGGCGGGTGTCTCGGCGGATGTGATCAACTGGACCCGCGACGACTTTGCCGCAGCCTGTGAACAGATCACCTCGAAAACGGGCGCGCGCGGCGCGGACGACTTCTCGCTTGCCATCGAAAATCTCGAAGGTTGGACCCGTCAGGAAGGCCGTGATTTCTATGACGCTGACGGCAATATCACCGGCACCGTCGAAGACGTTGCTTCCTACTGGCAGTATTGGAGCGATCTGCGCAATGCGGGTGTTGTCGCTCCTGCAGACAAGACCGTGATCCTTGACGTCAAGATGTCGGACTCGGGTATCGTCACGGGCGAGACCGCAATGTCGCTCTTCTGGTCGAACCAGCTTGTCGCGATCCAGTCGCTGATGACCGACGAGATCGGCGCCGCCATGGTGCCGCACAAGCCCGGTGGCGGTTTCGCCCAGTTCATCAAACCTTCGATGTTCATGTCGCTCACCCGTGACACCAAGGACCCCGAAGCGGCGATTGCCTATATGAACAATTGGATCAACGATCCCGAAAGCACCCAGATTCTCGGTCTGGAGCGCGGTATTCCCGCAAATGCCAATGTGCGTGCCGCGCTGGCCCCGAGCTTTACGCCCGCCGAAAAGCTGTCGGTCGATTACTTCAACGCGATCCAGGACAAGGTCGGCCCGCTGCCGCTTCCGCAGCCCAAAGGCGCAGGCGAAGTGCGCGACGCCTTTATGCGCGTGGGAACCGAGGTCGTGCTCGGCCAGATGTCGGCGCAGGATGCCGCTGCCGACTTCATTCAGGAAGCGCAGGATATCATCGACCGCGCGCGCTAAGACCTTGCAGGCTGATCCGAGTTTTCGGGTCAGCCCTTTTCTAACGATTGGCACGTCATGAAACGTTTTCTTGCTCGAAATGCGCCGGGGTATATTTTCCTGACGCCTTGGTTTCTGGGCTTTTTCCTTTTGGCTCTCGGACCCATTCTTGCCTCGCTTTATCTGTCGTTCACCCGCTACGACATGGTCTCGGACCCGCGCTGGGTGGGCTTGAAAAACTATGATTACATGTTCACCCGCGACCGCCGTTTCTGGAAGGCGCTGAACGTTACCTTTACCTATGTGTTTCTTTCGGTGCCTGCGCGACTTGCCATGGCGCTCGGGGTGGCGATGCTTCTGGACAAGGGGCTTCGCTCTATCGGGGTCTATCGGGCGATTTTCTATCTTCCGTCGCTGCTTGGCGCTTCGATTGCAATCGCGATCCTCTGGCGCGAACTTTTCGAGATCGACGGCGTGATCAACGGCATTCTCGGTCTCTTCGGAATTGAAGGGATCGGTTGGATTTCGCAGCCTTCGACCTCGCTTTATACTCTGGTCATTCTGGCGATGTGGCAATTCGGCTCGCCGATGCTGATCTTTCTCGCAGGTCTTCGCGGCATTCCGCGTGATCTCTACGAGGCTGCCGAGATCGATGGAACCTCGAAGCCGCGCCAGTTCTTCCGTATCACCCTGCCGCTTCTTGCGCCCGTGATCTTCTTCAATCTCGTGTTGCAGACGATCGAAGCCTTCAAGACCTTCTCGTCGGCCTTCATCATCTCGAACGGGACGGGGGCGCCTGCGGACAGTTTGTTGTTCTACACGGTTTATCTCTTCAACGAAGCCTTCAAGTTCTTCCGAATGGGCTATGCCTCGGCACTGGCTTGGGTGCTCTTGATCATCATCGCGTTCTTCACGGCGATTTCCTTCCTGACCTCGAAGTATTGGGTGCATTATGAAAACGACCGCGACTGATATGACCGCCGAAATGGAACGGGCCGCAGAGGTCGCCCATGCGCTGCGTCTCGTCCAGCAAAAGCGCGCCCGTCAAGCTCGGCTGATGAAGCACGCGTTCCTGATCGTCTTGTCGTTCATCATGCTTTACCCGCTGTTGTGGCTGTTTTCGGCCTCGGTCAAGCCCGAGAACGAGATCTTCGGCCAGCTCGGTCTTTGGCCGTCCGAGTTCGTCTGGTCGAATTATATCGATGGCTGGAACGCGCTGCCCAAGTCCTTCTCGGTGTTCTATACGAACTCGACGATTGTCACGGTGCTGTCGGTGATCGGCAATCTCGTGTCCTGTTCGTTCGCGGCCTATGCCTTTGCGCGGCTCGAATTTACCGGCAAGAACCTCTTTTTCGCGCTGATGATGATGACCCTGATGATCCCCTATCACGTGGTTCTCATCCCGCAGTATGTGCTCTTCCTCAATCTTGGCTGGGTGGATACCTATTTGCCGCTCATTGTGCCGCGTTTTCTGGCATCGGATGCGTTTTTCATCTTTTTGATGGTGCAGTTCTTCCGCCAGCTCCCGCGCGAGCTCGACGAAGCGGCCATGATCGACGGATGTTCGCCGTTCAAGATTTACTGGGTAATCATCCTTCCGCTTTCGCTGCCTGCAATGGGCACAGCTGCGATCTTTTCGCTGATCTGGGTCTGGGAGGATTTCCTCGCCCCGCTCATCTATCTCAACGATATCAAATCTTACACCGTGCCTCTCGCGCTCCGGCTTTTCCTCGATGTGGATGGCCAGTCGCAATACGGGCAGATGTTCGCGATGTCCGTGCTCTCTCTGGTGCCTGTCATCATCTTCTTTGTGGCGTTCCAGAAATTGATTGTGCGCGGCATTGCCACGTCAGGCATGAAATAAGGAAATATGAAAATGGCAGGATTATCCCTCCGCAATGTCGGCAAATCTTATGGCGCAGTCAGCGTCATGAAGGGCCTGACACTCGACATCGTCGATGGTGAATTTCTGGTGCTTGTCGGGCCTTCTGGCTGTGGCAAGTCTACCTTGCTGCGTATGATCGCGGGCCTTGAGGACATCACGGACGGCACCATCACCATCGGGGACAAGATCGTCAACGATCTGCCCGCCTCCAAGCGCGAGCTTGCGATGGTGTTCCAGTCCTACGCGCTCTATCCGCATATGTCGGTGCGCAAGAACCTTGCCTTCGGTCTCCAGAACATGAAGCTTCCGAAGGCCGAGATCGACGCCCGTGTCAACGAAGCCGCGCGTGTTCTCCAGATCGAGCCGCTTCTCGAGCGCAAGCCGCGGCAGTTGTCGGGCGGGCAGAAACAGCGTGTCGCGATTGGTCGCTCGATCGTGCGTGAACCCAAGCTGTTTCTCTTCGACGAACCTCTCTCGAACCTTGATGCAGAGTTGCGCGTGCAAATGCGGGTCGAGCTGGCATCGCTTTATAACAAACTCGGCACCACGATGATCTATGTAACCCACGATCAGGTCGAGGCCATGACTATGGCCAGCCGTATCGTTGTGTTGCGCAAAGGGACAATCGAACAGGTCGGCACTCCGCAAGAGCTCTATACGCGTCCTGCCAATCTCTTTGTCGCGGGTTTCATCGGCTCGCCCAAGATCAATATGTTCGAAGCCAAAGCCACCAAGGGTGCGGGCGGCATTCACATTTCCATGGCCGATTTTTCCGGTTTCGAGATCAAGGGACTCGAGCGGAACGTCGATCGCGTAACCGTATGTATCCGTCCCGAGGCCTTTGTGCTGGACGGAGGGTCGGTCACAGTCGGGGCAAAGATCGATTTGGTCGAGTATCTGGGAAGCGAAATCCTTCTCCATACGTCCTTGCCTTCGGGTCAGAAGGTTCTGGTCCAGACAAACGGCAAGGAAAAATACGCGATGGGACAGACCGTCAGCTTCGGCTTTGAACCGAGTGATGTCCATATCTTTGATCACGATGGTGATCGCGTCCCGTTCGAACATGAGGCATTGGAAGAATGAAACTGGCCATCGTCGGCTGCGGCTCGCGTCATGCGATGTTCCGCGACTCCGTTTCCGAGGATTATTCTAGGAAACACGAAATCGTCGCCATGTGCGACAGCAACCCCCATCGCTTGAACATTGCGGCACAAGCCGCTGCAAAAAAAGGAACAAACGGGATCGCCACCTATGACGCGTCGGCTTTCGATCAGATGATCGAAGAGCAAAAGCCCGACACAGTGGTCGTGACCACGCCTGATTTCCTCCATGCGGATTACATCGTGCGCGCCTTCGAGGCGGGCTGCGATGTGATCTGCGAAAAACCTATGACGATCGACCTCTCGTCGCTGCGCCAGATCACCGAAGCGCAGCGCCGGACGGGTCGTCAGGTGCGCGTGACCTTCAACTATCGCTATTCACCCGCGCGCACCCAGATCAAGGAGATGCTGGCGTCCGGCACGATCGGCGAGATCACGGCCGTGGATTTTCGCTGGCATCTCGACCGTGTGCACGGCGCCGATTACTTCCGCCGCTGGCATCGCCAAAAGGAAAACTCGGGCGGTCTTTTGGTGCATAAATCCACGCATCATTTCGATCTTTTGAACTGGTGGCTGGGGTCGGTTCCGACCAAAGTGACGGCCTCGGGGCGCCGCGCGTTCTATCGTCCAGAAACGGCGGTCGAGTTCGGGCTAGAAGGTCGCGGTCCGCGCTGCGCCACCTGCAAAGTTGCGGATAAATGCGACTTTGAACTGGATATGGACGCGGATGCCGCGCTTCGTCCGCTCTACCGCGAGGCCGAGCACGAGGACGGCTATTTCCGCGATTTGTGTGTCTTTGACGAAGAGATCGGGATCGAGGACACCATGCAGGCCCATATCGCCTATGCCTCGGGGGCGAGTGCGAATTACACGCTGACCGCCTATTCGCCTTGGGAAGGTCTGGAAATCCGTTTTCAGGGCACCAAGGGCGAGCTGATCCACAAACATGTCGAAGTGCACGGCGTCTTTGGCGGTGAACGGGCACGTGCGGGCAAGGACGCTGTCTGGACGGAGCTGCATCTCGCGGGGCAAGCCCCCCAAAAGATCGATGTGCCCACCGCAGAGGGACATCATGGGGGCGCAGACCCCGTTATGCTTGGATATATTTTCGATCCCGAGAATATGGAGCCCGACCGTTTCGGGCGCGCGTCCGATCATGTGGCGGGGGGCTGGTCCATCCTCACAGGGATTGCTGCGAATATGTCGATCGAAAGCGGCGGCACCGTCGATGTGCAAAAGATGCTGGATGCGCGCGGTATCAAACTGGGGTGGGCATGACACAAAGGCCTAAATCTATCGCCTTGATCGGCTGCGGCATGGTGGCTTCCGCCTATGCCGAAAGTTTTGCCGCGCTGCACCAAGACCTGACGCTTCTGGGCGTGCTTGCCCGAAGCGCGCCAAGTGCCGAGCGCTTTCTGGCGCGGCATCAAGACCACTTTGCGGGCGCAGTTGTGTTTTCCGACATCGCCGATCTGATCGGTGCTAAACCCGATGCAGCCGTGCTGATCACACCGCCAAACGTCAGACGGCCCTATGTCGAGGCATTGGCGGCGGCGGGCATCCCGATCCTTATGGAAAAACCTGTCGAACGAGACCTTGCTGCTGCGCGTGATCTCGTTTCGCTCTGCGAGGCCAAAGGCGTGCCTTTGGGGATTGTGCTCCAGCATCGCGTGCGGCCCTCTGCGCTGCGCCTTCGGGCGCACTTGAGCGAACGCGACTTCGGCCCGCTGCGGTTGGTCGAGATTTCTGTGCCGTGGTGGCGTGGGCAATCTTATTACGACGAACCGGGACGCGGCACGATTGCGCGGGACGGTGGCGGCGTGCTGATCAGTCAGGCGATCCACACGATGGACCTTGCTCTTCAGTTTGCGGGTCCCGTGTCCGAGGTCACGGCCATGTGTCACACCTCGGCCTTTCACAAGATGGAGACCGAAGATTTCGTCACTGCCGGTCTTAGGTTCGAAAACGGCGCGATGGGGAGCATTTTTGCTTCGACCGCAACCTATCCGGGACGCACCGAAGAGATCATCCTCCACTATGCGCATGTTTCGGTCACGCTGCGCTCTGCCGAGCTTGTCCTCGCATGGCACGGCGGCGAGACCGAGACCATCGGCGCCGCCGAAGCGACGGGGGCGGGGGGCGATCCCATGGCCTTTACCTCCGCATGGCATAGGGCCGTGATCAAAGACTTTCTCGACTGCATCGACAGCGGATGCGCACCCGTAGCGAGCGGGCAAAGCGCCTTGGCCGTTCATGCCCTGATCGAGGCAATTGTTAAATCTGGCGCGACGGGACAGCGCGTTATAGTAGAAAAGGGATTGTAGATGTCTTCGGGACAAGGCTTGAAACTTGCGGCGATCGGGATCGACCACGGCCATATTTTCGGCATGCTCGGCAATATGCTCAAAGAGGGCTGCTCGGCCGAAAAATGGTGGACCTCCGAGGATTGGGCGCTCCCCGAGAAGTTTCGCGAGACATATCCAGCTATGACCCGCGTTGCCGACCGCCGCGAGATCCTCGACGATCCGACGGTCGACATGATCCTGATTGCGGCGGTTCCCGAGGACCGCGCCGCTCTCGCAATCGAGGCGATGCGCGCGGGCAAGGATGTGATGGTCGACAAACCGGGCTGCACGACGCTCGAACAGCTTGCCGACATCCGCAAGACCGTGGAAGAGACGGGCCGTATCTGGACCGTGAACTTTTCCGAGCGTTTTCAAGTGCCTTGTGTGGCCAAAGCCGAAGAGCTTGTGGCTTCTGGGGCCATCGGCACCGTGATCCAGACCGTCGGCCTCGGTCCGCACAAACAGAATCTTCAGACCCGTCCTGCGTGGTTCTTCGAGCGCAAACGCTATGGCGGGATCATCACCGATATCGCTTCGCATCAGGTGGATCAGTTCCTGCATTTCACAGGCTCGACCGATGTGACCATCAAACATGCGACCGTGGCGAACAAGACCCTTCCGCATTATCCGGGCATGCAGGACTTTGGCGAATTCGTGCTTCAGGGCGACAAAGGCCACGGATATGTGCGCGTTGATTGGTTCACGCCCAAGGGGCTCCCTATGTGGGGGGACGGACGGCTGACCATCATGGGCGACAAGGGCCATATCGAGCTGCGCAAGTATATTGATCTGGCGAACGGGAACAAAGGCGACCAGCTTTTGATCGCGAACGAAGACGGGGCCGAGGTGATCGACTGCCGCGATATGCCGCTTCCCTATTTTGCCCGTATCTGCGCCGACATCAAAAACCGCACCGAAACGGCTGTGACCCAAGCCCATACCTTCCGCGCGATGGACATCGCCATTCGCGCCCAAATGCTGGCCGAAGGAGCCTTGCAATGAAGAAAGTGAATGTTGCCATCATCGGTGCGGGGATCGGGCAAAAGCATTACAATGCCTATCTTCAACTGCCCGATCTGTTCGAAGTCTCGGCGATTTGCGACACCAATGTCGCACGGGCCGAGGCGTTTGTCGTGCCGCAAAGCCAAACCAGAGTGACCGCCGATTTCGACGAGATCCTTTCCGACCCCGATATCGAGCTGGTCGATATCTGTCTTCCGCCACATCTTCATTTTTCCTTTACTGCCAAAGCGATGCAGGCGGGCAAGGATGTGATCTGCGAAAAGCCTTTGTCGAATTCGGTGGCCGATGTGGATCGTCTTATCGCCATTTCCAAGGAAACGGGACGCACGGTTTATCCTGTCTTTCAGTATCGTTTCGGGAACGGCATCGCGCGTCTTAAAGCACTCATCGAGAGCGGACTTGCGGGGCGTGCCTTTGTCGCGTCGATGGAGACCCACTGGAACCGTGATGCGGTCTATTACGCCGTCGATTGGCGCGGCACATGGAAAGGTGAGCAGGGCGGCGCCATCCTCGGTCATGCCATCCATATGCATGATCTTTTGTCTTTTGTGCTCGGTGCGGTCGATAACGTCTATGCCAAGGTCGACACCCGCGTGAACGAGATCGAGGTCGAGGACTGCGCCGCGCTCGCGATCCAGATGACCTCTGGTGCTTTGGCGACAAGTTCGGTGACTTTGGGCGGCGCGACGAACACGACGCGTTTGCGGTTCTGCTTCGAGGGGCTCACCGCCGAGAGCGGCTCCGATCCTTATGCGCCTGCCGAAGGGGACTGGACCTTTACCGCTCGTGCTCCTGTCACTCAGGATCAGGTCGATGCTGTGATTGCCGCAACACCCGAGCAAGAGGGTGGGCAGGTCGGATTTTCGCGTCAGGTCTTTAATGCAATGCGAAGTCTCGAGTCCGAGTTCGTCAATATCGCAGAGGCGCGACGCTCGATCGAGTTTGTGAGCGCGGTCTATCAGTCGGCGCGCAGCGGGCTTCTTGTGAGTTTACCGATGAAGGACGGTGATCCGACCTATGAAGGCTGGATGCCCACCTAATCCCCCCGAAAGCAAAAGAGCGGCACTTGGGCCGCTCTTTTCCGTTAGACCATCGCCAGCATCAGGGCAGGCAATCCGAGCATCCCGCCGATGATGAGAACGAGCGAGAGAAACAGTCCTTTAAACATTTGATACCCCATTTAGTGTTCGCAGGGTTCCAGATGGGTCCGAGACGCAAGCTTCCAAGTGGCAAGCTGTCGCAGGGGCGCAAAATTTTTGGTGATATCAGGGGCTTCATCTTTACAATGGTGAACAACGTCGAGATTGGCTATTAAGAACGCTGTGAACAGCGGAGAAGTGATCTTGATGGATCGCCAGCCTTTGGTGCCGAGTGGTGCCGCGTATTTCGACTCTGGAATTCAAGCAAAGGGGACCAAGCGGTTTGTCTTTGTCCTCTGTCCGTCCTTCACACTTCTTGCCTTTTCCTCGGCGGTCGAGCCTCTACGCATCGCCAACCAGCTTTCGCAAAAACCGCTCTACAGCTGGACCGTCGTTTCGATGGATGGCCAGCCCGTGTCGAGTTCGAGCGGAATCGCGATCCATGTCGACAGCGCCTTTTCTCCGCCCGCGCGCGATGACGTGCTGGTCGTATGTGCGGGCAATCAACCCGCCGCTGCGGGGGATCAACAGATCGTGGCCGCCGTGCGCGGCCATTACCGCAACAGCGGACAGGTCGGCGGGCTGTGCACAGGCGCGGTGGCCTTGGCTTTCGCGGGTGTGCTGGAGGGGCGCAAGTTTACGCTTCATTGGGAAAACCAACCCGCCTTTATCGAAACATTTCCCGAGCTTGCTCCGACGCTGAACAAATACGAGATCGACGATCGCGTGATGACGAGCGGCGGGGGCGCGGCTGCGACCGATCTTTTCCTCGATATCGTTGCGTCTGACCATGGCCAGCGCTTTGCCGCCGTCGTCTCGGACATGTGCCTGCGCCGTGTGACCATCGGGCGGGATATGCCGCAGCGCTCGTCACTGGCTGCGGTGGCGCAGGTGAGCAATCCCGCGCTTTCGGCCATGGTCGAGTTGATGAAGCAAAACCGCGAGGACCCGATGCCGCTTGACGATATCGCGGAGCGGGTCGGGCTGTCGCGTCGCCAGATGGAGAGGCTCTTTGGGGATATCCTCGGAATGCCGCCCGCGCGCTTCTATCTGAACCTCAGGCTCGAACATGCGCGCAATCTGCTTGCCAGCACCGAAATGAGCCTTTGGGAGGTTTCCGTCGCCTGCGGTTTTTCCTCGAAGCACCATTTTTCCAAGGTGTTCACGCGCCGCTTCGGCACAACGCCGGGACGGGTGAAAAAGCGCAAGTAATCGGGGGAAAGTTTGGAGCGGGTAACGGGAATCGAACCCGTAACTGAAGCTTGGGAAGCTTTCGTGATACCTTTTCACCATACCCGCAGTTCCAAAGATCAGGTATCGCCGCGAAGGCCCATCGTCAAGAGGCCCCGAAAGAGAAAAGCCGCCCCGAAAGGAGCGGCTTTTGACGTGATCAGCGGCGACGGCGACGTCCGCCCCGATCCCCGCCACCGTCGTTGAAATTCAACTGGGGCAGGGTGACCTCACCGCTCAGGTTGGGGAAGGGATCGGTCGCGTGGGGGATCGCGTTCGCATTGACGAAATGCTCTTGGAATTTCGGCTCGATGGCGGTCTCAATCTTTGTGATCTTGGTGACGGTTTCTTCGATCGCGGCGCGGGCGGCATTGGAGCAGAGCGCAATGCGCGCGCCCGTGCCTGCGGCGTTGCCCGCAGAGGTGACCTTGTCCAGCGGCACGTCGGGGATCATCCCGAGGATCATCGCGTGTTTGGGGCTGATATGTGCGCCGAACGCCCCTGCGAGCGTCACGCGGTCCACCACATCCACGCCCATTTCGTCCATCAAAAGCCGCGCGCCCGCATAGAGCGCCGATTTGGCAAGCTGGATGGCGCGGATGTCGCCTTGGGTAACAGTGATACGCGGGCCACCTGCATCGGTGCCGTCATAGATCAGATAACTGTTGGTGCGACCCTCGGCGATGGCACGCTCGGTGCCCGTCTGCTCGGCAGATCCGATGAGGCCCTTGTTGTCGACAAGCCCCGCGGCGCGCATCTCGGCAACCGCTTCGATGATACCCGAACCACAAATCCCCGTGACGCCTGTGGCTTTGGTCTGTTCGGCAAAGCCGTCTTCATCCGACCACAGCTCGCATCCGATCACGCGGAAGCGCGGTTCTTTGGTGATGGGGTCGATCTCGATCCGCTCGATGGCGCCAGGCGCGGCGCGCTGGCCGCTGCTGATCTGCGCCCCTTCGAAGGCGGGGCCCGTCGGCGACGAACAGGCCAGAACGCGTGTCGTGTTGCCTAGAAGGATTTCGGCGTTGGTGCCCACGTCCACGATGAGAACGAGGTCTTCGGATTTGCCCGGCTCTTCCGAGAGGGCCACAGCGGCAGCATCGGCGCCCACATGGCCCGCAATGCACGGCAGAACATAGACCCGAGCCGAAGCATTGATCGCATCCAGTTCGAGTTCCATGGCGTCGAGCGAGACCGAGTGCGAGGTGGCGAGCGCAAAGGGCGCTTGGCCGAGTTCGACAGGATCGATGCCCAACAACAGGTGGTGCATCACGGGGTTGCAGACGAATACCGTCTCCATGATGCGCTTGGCGTCGATTTCGGCCTCTTTCGCGATTTCGATTGTAAGCGTGTTGATGGCGCTGCGCACCGCTCGCGTCATTTCCTGATCCCCGCCGGGGTTCATCATGGAATAGGACACGCGGCTCATAAGGTCTTCGCCAAAGCGGATCTGCGGGTTCATGATCCCCGAGGAGGCCACGACAAGCCCGTTGCGAAGATCGCAAAGATGGGCCGCGATGGTCGTCGAGCCAAGGTCGATGGCGAGGCCGTAGATACGGCCCTCGTCAAAGCCGGGGAAAATGTCGAGCACGCGGAAATTGGTGTCGTTGTGCCCCTTGTTGAGGGCCACGGTGACTTTCCACTCGCCCTTGCGCAATGCGGGTTGAAGTTTGCGCATCACGGCGAGCGAGGCGGTGACGCCCTCGACCTGCCATTGGTCCTTGAGCGCGCGGCACAGGCGTTCGAAATCGCCCGTCGGCTCGTGCATATCGGGTTCGGCCACTTCGACGTAGTAAAGCTTGGTCGCGGGGTCCATGACGATATCGCGGGCGGCTGCGGCTTTGCGCACCACTTGGCGGTGGACCTGGCTTTCGGGCGGAACGTCGATCACCACATCGCCCTGCACTTTGGCCTGACATCCCAAGCGGCGCCCTTCCTTGAGCCCGCGGATCTGGTCATAGCGTTCTTCGACGGCGTTCCAGACCGAGAGGGCGTCCTCGTGCACCGTAACGCCGTGCTTGGGAAATTCGCCGTAAGAGGGCGTGATCTGGCACTTGGAGCAGATCCCGCGTCCGCCGCAGACGGAATCAAGGTCGACGCCGAGTTGGCGCGCCGCCGTCAGGATCGGCGTTCCAACCGCAAAGCGGCCGCGTTTACCCGAGGGCGTGAATATGACGAGAGGGTCGTTGGTCATCGGACAGTCCTAAATGCATTTGGGTGCAAGATAGGCAAAAGGACCGGATGGGAAAGGGGGATCACGGCATTTATATGCTCGTTCCCGTCATCGCCCAAATAAAATGGCCCAAAGGCCTTTCCCATCAAGTTGATCCATGTAATAGGGACTTGCCAAACGAAGCATTCCACGGAGACGCCAGATGGAGATTCGCGAGGCCCTCACCTTTGATGACGTATTGTTGGTCCCAGCCGCCTCGAGCGTGCTGCCCTCTACGGCTGATACGCGCACGAATGTGACGCGTTCCATTCGTCTGAACATTCCGCTTTTGTCCTCAGCCATGGATACCGTGACCGAGGCGCGCATGGCGATTGCGATGGCGCAGGCTGGCGGCATGGGCGTGATCCACAAGAACCTCGGCATCGAAGAACAGGCTCGCGAAGTTCGCCGCGTCAAGCGTTTCGAGAGCGGGATCGTCTATAGCCCAGTCACGCTGACCGTGGATCAGACGCTTGCCGATGCCCAAGAGCTGGTCGAGCGGTATAACTTCACTGGCTTTCCCGTCGTCGACAAAGAGGGCCGCGTCGTCGGTATCCTGACCAACCGTGACATGCGGTTCGCCTCTTCGCCCGAGACGCCCGTTTCGGCGATGATGACCTCTGAAAATCTGGCGATGCTCGCCGAGCCTGCCGATCTTGAAGAGGCCAAGAGCCTCATGCGTGCGCGCCGGATCGAAAAGCTGCTCGTTCATGATGGCAAGGGCAAGTTGACGGGTCTTTTGACGCTCAAGGATACCGAGAAAGCCGTGCTCAACCCCACCGCCTGCAAGGACGAACTTGGTCGTCTGCGCGTGGCTGCCGCGACATCTGTCGGGGATTCAGGCTTTGAGCGGTCGATGGCTCTCATCGACGCAGGCGTCGATATCGTCGTGGTCGATACCGCACATGGTCACTCGGCTGGCGTGATCGACGCGGTGCGCCGCATCAAAGCCGTCAGCAACGTCCAGGTGATCGCGGGCAACGTGGCAACGGCTGCTGCGACCCAAGCCCTTATCGATGCAGGTGCGGACGCCGTGAAATGCGGGATCGGGCCGGGTTCGATCTGCACCACCCGCATGGTGGCAGGTGTCGGTGTGCCCCAGCTCTCGGCCGTGATGGACTGTGCCTCGGTCGCAGGAGATGTGCCGATCATTGCGGACGGCGGCATCAAGTTTTCGGGCGACTTCGCCAAGGCAATCGCCGCTGGCGCATCGGTCGCGATGGTTGGCTCGATGATCGCCGGCACCGACGAGTCTCCGGGTGAAGTGATCCTCTATCAGGGCCGTTCGTTCAAATCCTATCGCGGAATGGGGTCGCTTGGTGCGATGGCCCGCGGCTCTGCGGATCGTTACTTCCAGAAAGACGCCGCCAGCGACAAGCTCGTCCCCGAAGGGATCGAAGGTCAGGTGCCTTATAAGGGCAGCGTTGCAACCGTTCTGCACCAGATGGTCGGCGGTCTTCGTGCATCTATGGGCTATACCGGCTGCGCGACCGTCGAAGAGATGCGCAAGAACTGCACCTTTGTCAAAATCACCGGTGCAGGGCTCAAGGAATCCCACGTCCACGACGTGCAGATCACCCGCGAAAGCCCGAACTACCGGATCGGCTAATGCAACCGGCAGCCCGCATTGCGGCAGCAATCGAGCTGCTTGACGAAATTCTGGACGGCGCGCCTGCCGAGAGGTCTTTGACCGCTTGGGCGCGCCGTTCGCGTTTTGCGGGGTCCAAGGACCGCAACGCCATCCGCGACTATGTCTATGATGCGCTGCGCTGTCGTCGGTCCTTTGCCGCGCTTGGCGGGGCTGAAACGGGCAGGGGCCTCATGATCGGTGCGCTCAAAGCGCAGGGTGCGCCTCTCGATGATCTATTCAACGGGATCGGCCATGCCCCTTCGCCTCTCACCAAGACCGAGCGCGCCACTCCTCTCCTAGAGACCCTTCCCGCTGCAGTTCGGCTGGATTGCCCCGATTGGCTCATGCCCATGTTCGAGACCGATCTTGAGGCGCAAGCCGAGCCGGCGCTGATGGCGCTGCGAGAACGCGCACCGATTTTCCTGAGGGTCAATACGCTCAAAGCCGATGTGGCGACGGCGCTCAATTCTCTTGCATCCGACGACATCGAAGCGAAGCGCATCGAAGGCATCGAAACCGCACTTGTCGTGACCGCCAACGAGCGCCGCATTCGCGCCTCGACCGCGTTCGAGAGCGGATTGGTCGAGCTTCAGGACGCCTCTTCGCAAGCGGCGGTCCATCGGCTTGCGGGGCAAGGCGCCGCACTCGATTATTGCGCTGGCGGGGGCGGCAAGTCACTTGCGCTGGCCGCGATGGGGTATAGCGTCACTGCTCATGACATAGATCCGAGACGGATGGGCGACCTTCCCGCGAGAAGCCAGCGCGCAGGAGCGACGGTTGACCTTCGAAGTCCTGACGATCTCGGGGACGGGGAATACGACCTAGTCCTTGCCGATGCTCCCTGTTCCGGTTCGGGAACATGGCGGCGCACTCCCGATGCCAAATGGCGGCTGACACCCCAGCGGTTGGAGGATCTGACGCGGATTCAGGCAGATGTCATTCGTTCCGCCGCAGCCTATGTCGCGCCCTCCGGTCGTCTCGCCTATGCGACTTGTTCGGTATTTTCCTGCGAGAATGACGCGATAGTCGATGCATTTTGCAGCGAGGGCCGCTGGCAAGTTATTGATAGAATGAAGCTTGTGCCCTCTGAGCGGGGCGACGGGTTCTATCTGGCAATTCTCGAACGGAATGTCTGATTTCAACTTATAGTTGATTTATCTCCAATCCTGATTAACCTCGCCTTGCGTTAACTCCGAAGTAATATTCGGGCGCTAGTCTATCGGAGGTTGGAGGTCCGTCTTGAAAAGTTTTGCCCGTTTCAACGCTCGAAACGTACTTATCGCCTCTTTGGTCTCGTGGTTTTGCGTTGCGTGGTTTTCTGCCCGCGCGACCGACCGAGAGCTTGCGCTTTTCGGATGGAGCGTGGTTGCGCTTTCGGGTGGCGTGTTCCTTGGGATTCTCGTCGTCCAGTGGGCGCGGGTTCTGCGCAGTCGCAAACGGCTCTCCGATGCACGCAGACTTGTTGAACACGACATCGTGCCGAGCTTTATGGCGGACGGGGACGGCGTTGTGCTCTTTTCCAACGCGTCTTTCGAACATTCGGGGCTTGTCTCGGTGAGCGAGCTACTTGCTCCCTATATTGCCCAGTCGAACATGCTCCTGATCCAGCTTCAGGCCAAGGCAGACGAGTTTGGTCACGCAAGCGAGACGATCGCGACCAAACGCGGGACGGTTCGGCTGGGTGTTACGAAGTTCGAGAGCGATGCCTATGTCTGGCGCTTGATCGAACCCGATGGCGCGACGGGGAGCGGGTCGGATGCGCTCCCTACGATGACGGTGGGGCCAAGCGGCACGATCCTTTATATGAACGACAAGATGCGGGTTCTGATCGGAGAACGCGCGAAACGGCTCGATCAAGTGTTTCGCGATCTTCCTCTGGTGTCGGGCGGGATGCATCAGGTGAAATGCGCCGACCGCAACGTCATGGCGATGGTTGCGACACTCGAAAAAAGCGGTGGCCGCACCGAGGTTTATATCCTCCCAGGTGCCGACAAGCTGCCCAAGCTGAACATCGTCGAAAACTGGGCCGCGCTCGAGCTGATCCCTGTGCCATTGATCCTTGTGGCCAATACGGGAGAGGTGGTGGCGCGCAATCGCGAGGCGTCCAAGCTTTTGGGCGCCCAGCTGCCCGATGGAGCGCGCATCTCGGATATCCTCGAAGGGTTGGGACGCCCGATCACCGATTGGTTCGCCGAAGTGGCCGCAGGTCGTGGCAGCGGCGCAAGGCAATTCCTGCGCGGAACGGGGGACAACCGCGATTTCTTTGTGCAGGTCGCCTTGGCGCAAGCAGGGGACCCAGAGGAGAAATACGTGATCGCGACCCTCAACGACATGACGGAATTCAAATCGCTCGAAGCGCAGTTCGTCCAAAGCCAGAAGATGCAGGCCATCGGCCAGCTCGCGGGTGGTGTTGCACATGATTTCAATAACTTGCTGACTGCGATCTCTGGGCACTGTGATCTTTTGCTGCTCAAGCACGACCAGCAGGACAGCGAATATGCCGACCTTATCCAGATCCATCAAAATGCCAATCGGGCGGCCTCTCTTGTCGGGCAATTGTTGGCGTTTTCCCGCAAGCAGAACCTCAATTTCGAGGTGATCGACCTGCGCGATACCTTGTCCGATCTGACCTATCTTCTCAATCGGCTGGTCGGCGAGAAGGTTAAACTCGTCTTGCACCATGACCCCGATCTGAGGCCGATCCGCGTCGACAAGCGGCAGCTTGAACAGGTGATCATGAACCTCGTGGTCAATGCCCGCGACGCCATGCCCTCGGGAGGTGAAATTCGGGTGGAAACCGAAAACGTCATCCTTGAAAAGCCGATCCGCCGCAATCGGGCTCTGCTGCCCGCCGACAGCTATGTTCTGGTCAAGGTAATAGATGAAGGTGTCGGTATAAGCCCCGATAAAATCGGCAAAATATTCGAGCCGTTTTTTACCACCAAGCGCACGGGTGAGGGGACGGGTCTCGGGCTTTCGACCGCCTATGGGATCGTCAAGCAAACGGGCGGCTTTATCTTTGCAGAGAGCGAGGTCGGCGTCGGGACCGTCTTTTCGATCTATCTTCCTGCCTATCTCGCCAAGAGCGAAAGTGTCATCCCCGCCCAAGTCACCACTTTACCCGAGCGCAGCGGCCCGCGCGAGACGGATAGCGTGGTTCTTCTGGTCGAGGATGAGGCCCCCGTGCGGGCCTTTGCCAGCCGCGCCTTGAAACTGCGCGGCTATACCGTTCTCGAGGCGGAATGCGGCGAGAGTGCGCTCGATCTTCTGCGCGACGACAAAACCCGCGTCGATCTTTTTGTGACGGATGTGATCATGCCGGGCAAAGACGGGCCGACGTGGGTGCGCGAAGCCCTTCGCGCACGCCCCGAGACAAAGGTCGTCTTTGTATCCGGCTATGCCGAAGAAGCCTTTGGCGAAAACCGCGAGCGGATCCCCAATTCGGTCTTTCTTCCCAAACCGTTCTCGCTCAAGGATTTGACCGATACGGTCCAGAGCCAGCTTGGTTAGTGGCTGCTGCGCAGAGCGACGAGATGGGCCGCGCATCCTGTGAGAGCGGCATAATCATCCTCGACGACCGAGACAGCAAAATTCCCCATGAACCCTGCAAAACGTCCCTTGTCGCGGAACGCGTCACCGAAGCCGAATTCGCTCAGGTAAGGCGCAAAGGCCTGGGCAACCCCGCCGATGATATAGACGCCGCCAAAGGGGAGCTGGGTCAGCGCAAGGTTACCAGCAACCGCACCGAGAAAACGCGTGAAGAGTTTTGCCGCTTCGACGGATCGCGGGTCATCCTTGGCCGCAACCGACGCCATGATGTCCTTGCCCGATTTTTCGCGGAAATCCCCGGCTTCCTGTCCGAGAAAGGCATAAAGACGGGTCAAGCCGCGCCCCGAAAGCACATCTTCGACAGAGGGAAAGCCATGTGCGGTTTCGATAAAGTGACAGAGGCGCAGGTCGCGCTCGTCGCGCACGGGAAGGTTCACGTGCCCCGACTCCGACGGAGGCACGAGACGGCCCGCTTCGGTGTCGAACACGGGCGCAGCGTTAAAGCCGGTGCCGACGCCGATCACAAGTTTCGCCGCATGTTCGTTGCCCGACTGACCGGGAAGGATCTCGCGCAGTTTGTCCGCCTTGATGTGGCCAATCGCGTGACCCTGTGCCTGAAGATCGTTGAGGATGGCCACATGCTCGGCATTGGTGGCGCGCAGCAAAGTGTCCTTGTCGATGGTCCAGTCAAGATTGGTCATCGTCGCCTTGCCGTCGTGAACGGGGCCCGCAACGGCAACGCAGGTCGCGATCGGATCGACGTCGCCTTCTTCGGCAATGTATTTGCGAAGAACGCTTTCAAGGCCCGGATAGTCTTCGTTCGAATAGCGGCGGATCGTGTTTTCAAGCACTTCGCCACCGTTCGCCAAGGCCACGCGCGTATTCGTGCCGCCGATGTCTGCGACAAGGGAAAGAGTGTTCGACGGGTGGGCCATGAGAGTCTCCGGGAAAATCATGTTAGCGTTATCAGTCGCGTTGTTATTGCGCTTTCGCTCAAGGTGCAAGCGTAGAGCGCGAAAGCGGGTTCAACCCGAAGTCGGGCAAGGGCCTGTCGATTGACCTACCATAAGCTCCGCCTCGAGAAGGCGCGTTTTTGGGGGAGCGCCCGGATTGTTGATCAAATCGATCAAAATCTGTCCCGCGATCCGTCCTGCTTCGCGCACCGACGAACGGGTGGCGGTAAAGACAGGCACGTCATCCCCGTTGGGCAGATAGGAGAGGGCGTCGTCATAGGTCACGACCGAAACGTCCCGCCCCATCCGTAGGCCGAGCCGCTCGATTGCCCGCCGCACCCCGAGCGCCGAAATCAGCGAAGAGACCACAAAGGCGGTCGGGGGCGTGTCCGAGGCCAGCATGCGGCTTGCCTCGCGATAGCCATAAGTTTCGGTCATCTCTTGCGAGGCCATGAGCGATGCCAGAGGCGTAATCCCGCGCGCGGCATGGGCAGCTTCGAAGCCGTTACGACGTCTGAGGGCAAAGTCCATGGACTCGGGGCCGTTCAACAGCCCGATCTTGCGATGCCCGAGATCAAGAAGAAATGCCGTTGCCCGTTCGAATGCGCCTTGGTTGTTCACATCGACCCATGCATAGGGCTCGGTCTCGCCGCTTGATCGCCCATGCGCAACAAAAGGCAAGCCTATCTCGCGTAGCAAATCAAAGCGGGGGTCTTGGCTTTTTGCGCCGTGCACGACCACGCCGTCCACCGAGCCGCGTGCTTTGATCTGGCGATAGGCGCTGAGCTCGTCATCATCCGATACCATGCTCAGGACGGTTTCATATCCGTTGGCTGCATAGGTTTCGCCCGCACCCGCGATAAAGTCGCCGAAGATGGGGTTCACGACGAACTGGTGGGTCGAAATCGGGATCACATGACCGATGGCAAAGGCGCGCCCCGTAGCAAGGCTCTGTGCCCTTGCATGGGGCTTGTAGTCGTATTTCTGCGCAGCAAGACGCACCCGTTCGCGGGTATCCTCGCTCACCTCGGGATAACCATTCAGTGCGCGGCTCACCGTTGTGGGGCTCAAGCCAAGCATATCCGACAATTGTTTGAGGTTCATTTCCCGATCCAAAGCGCCTTCAAATTTGGTCTAGACTGCCAGAACTGCGGACGCAAGCAAAGGGGCAACGGGATAGGATTTTAGCGCGGTTTTCATGACATCTGCCGCAACTTTACGCCAAAACGATTAATAAACTACCTTTCCAAATCGCTTTGGATATGAGAAGTATCGGAACCTTTCTTTTGGCGTCAAGACGGCCTAGAAAGAGTGATCCGATCCATCCTCGCGTCCCAAGGTTTAATGTCCATGTCCGCCAAAGCACTGACCCGCGCCGATAACATCGCAAACCCCGATTGGTGGCGCGGTGCCGTCATTTATCAAATCTACCCCCGCAGCTATCAAGACAGCAACGGTGACGGCGTCGGCGATCTTCGCGGTATTGTCGAGCGTTTGCCTTATATCGCCTCGCTCGGGGTTGATGCGATCTGGATTTCTCCGTTCTTCAAATCGCCGATGAAGGACTTCGGCTATGATGTGTCGGACTATTGCGATGTTGACCCGCTCTTCGGCACTTTGACGGATTTTGACGCGGTGATCGAAACCGCGCATGCCAATGGGGTGCGCGTTCTGATCGATCTGGTCCTGAGCCATACCTCTGACCAGCATCCGTGGTTTGTCGAGAGTCGCGCAAGCCGCCAGAACGATAAATCGAATTGGTATGTCTGGGCCGAACCGAAAGAGGACGGCACCCCGCCGAACAACTGGTTGTCGATCTTCGGGGGCTCGGCTTGGCAATGGGATGCGCGCCGCGAGCAGTATTACTTGCACAACTTCCTCGTCTCGCAGCCCGATCTCAACTTCCACGAGCCACAGGTTCAGGACGCGCTCCTTGATGCTGCCCGCTTCTGGCTCGAGCGCGGGGTCGACGGGTTCCGTCTCGATACCATCAACTTCTATATGCATGACGAACAGCTGCGCGATAACCCGCCCCTGCCCAAGGCCGAGCGCAACGCCGACACCGCGCCTGCGGTGAATCCCTATAACCACCAGCGTCACCTCTATGACAAGAACCACCCCAAGAACGTGGTTTTCCTCGAGCGGCTTCGGGCCGTGATGCAGACCTATGGCGCCGCGGCCGTCGGAGAAGTGGGCGATAGCCAGATGGGGCTCGAAATCCTTGGCGAATACACCAAGGGCGATAACCGCATGCAGATGTGCTATGCCTTTGAATTCCTTGCCCCCGAGCGCCCCACGGCCGCCCGTTTCGTCGAGGTCCTGAACAGGCTCGATAGCGTGGCTCCCGAAGGCTGGGCGTGCTGGGCGTTTTCGAACCATGATGTCGTGCGTCATGCCTCGCGCTGGTCGCTCGACCCGAAGGCACAGCGCTTGTTCCTCACTTTGATCATGTCGCTGCGCGGATCGGTCTGTCTCTATCAAGGCGAAGAGCTTGGTCTTGGCGAGGCGGATATCGCCTTCGAGGATCTGCAAGACCCCTATGGCATCGAGTTCTGGCCCGAGTTCAAAGGCCGTGACGGGTGCCGCACACCGATGGTCTGGGAGCGGGATAATCGCAACGGCGGCTTCTCTGAGGCAAAGCCTTGGCTTCCCGTGCCGCCCGAACATCTGGAACGCGCCGTTGCTGCAGTGGAAGAGGACCCGAGCGCTTTGATCCATCATTACCGCAAGGCCATCGCGCTGCGTCATGCGCACGAGGCGCTCCGTTCGGGTGCGCACGAGGGATTGGCCGCGACGGGGACCATCGTCCATTTCTCTCGCGTTGGCACCGACGAGACCCTGTTCTGTGCCTTTAACCTGAGTGATGCGTCCGCAACCCTTGCCAAGCCCGTGGGCGCATGGGACGACGTGGGCCAAGACCTTGGAACGGCCAAAGCGTCGGGGGCGGAAATCGCCCTTGGACCATGGGACGCCTGGATCGCGGTCAAAAAGGACTGAGACCTGCGTTGAAAGCGGGCACAACCCTAGCGAATACCCTTGCCGCTCGGTTCGGTTTCGCTAGGGTCGCCTTATGAACATCCTTTTCGCCTCTATCGAAGATCTGAACGACTGGATCGAACCGCTCGGCGGTCATCCACAGGTCAAAACGCCGAACCTGATGCGTTTGGCAAAAAGAGCGATGGTGTTCGAGAATGCCTATGCGCCCGTTCCTGCCTGTTCTCCGTCGCGAACCGCCACGCTTTTCGGGCAGGCGCCGTGGGAGACGGGGATCTACTCGAACGACGAGACATGGCGCGACGGCTATCCGAGCGGCGGGCGGTTGTCGCTTGCGGGAGTGATGCGCGACGCGGGCTATGAAACCATCGGCGCGGGCAAAATCTTTCACAAGGATGTGCGCGGTTATGATCCCGAAGATTGGGACGAGTATCACAGAGGCGTTCATCACAAGAAATACGAAGTGATCAGTCGGGCAGTCGGAGCGGGCGAGCTGGGCCGTCTGAGCGATTTCGGACCCGTTCCCGATGACGAAGGCTGTTTCGACGCCGCGAACACCGATTGGCTGTGCGAGCGGATCAAAGCAGGTGACGATCGCAAATTCTGGGGCTTCGGGCTCTATCGCCCGCATTTGCCCTTTATCGTGCCGCAGGAATACTTCGACCTCTATCCCGAGGTTGTGGATGTCCCGCCGGGGCTGACGGGCAAGCAGTTCCGGCCCGGAAATAAGGCCGCGCTTGACGGGCTCCCGCCCGAGAGTGCCGTCTTCGCCAATCGGCGGATCGGCTGGATTCTCAAGAAATTCGGGGAATACAACGACTTTGTCCGTGCCTATCTCGCCTCGATCTCTTATGCGGATGCCTTGCTCGGACAGGTGCTCGACCGTTTGGAAGAGACGGGCCAGATGGACAACACGCTTATCGTGCTCTGGTCCGACCATGGCTGGCAATTCGGAGAAAAACTGGCGTTCCGTAAGTTCACGCTTTGGGAACGGGCGCTGCGTGTGCCTTTGATGTTTGCTGGTCCCGGGATCGAATGCGGGCGCAGCAGGACACCTGTGTCGCTTCTCGACATTTTCCCGACCGTGATCGGGCAGGCAGGGGGGCAGGCAAAGCACAAGCTGAGCGGTCTGGACCTTTCGCCCATTTTGCGCGGCGAAGGAGAGATCGCGCGCGATCATGTCGTCTCGGTCTGGGGCAACTGGCCCGAAGATGGGAGCGAGAATTTGGCCTTTACCCTGCGCTCGCGGGCGCATCGCTATACGGTCTATTGGCAGGGCGGAGAAGAGCTTTATGACAGTGAGGCCGATCCGTTCGAACACGTCAACCTGATCACGAGCGGCGGTCCGAATATCCGTGCGATTGCAGATGATTATCAGGCAAAGCTCAATCTTGATCTGGATCGGATCGCCCCTCGCGTCCGACCTGCGTGACCAAAAGGAAAAGCCCGCGAAATCGCGGGCTTTACGCTTTTACTTGAAGGGTCGTCGCTGTTAGCGACGACGACCCCCGCGACGACGGCCGCCTGCCGCGTCATCTGCACCGCCGGCGGCAACCGCACGGTTGAAGCGGATCCATTCACCACCCGAAGGGTCGTTGTCGGTCAGGAAGTTGGCGGCGCGGATGGCTTCCATTTCCGAACCTGCGCGCGATTTGGTCGAGCCGAGGCCCGTGATGCGGCAGAAGGTTTCGAGGTCGATATCGTCGGGAACGATGATCCCTGCTTCTGCGAGCTCGAGCTTTTTCGCTTCGATCTTGGAAGCGGCAACGGGCAGGGCGCAGGGGTTCATGATCGCCGAGGTCATACCGGCACCCATCGCCATCGGGAGGAAGGCGTTGTTGATGCCGTGGCGGTTGGGAAGACCGAAGGAGATGTTCGACGCGCCGCAGGTTGTATTGACGCCGAGCTCTTCGCGAAGACGACGCACGAGCGCAAACACCTGAAGGCCTGCGGTCGCCATTGCGCCGATCGGCATGACGAGCGGGTCAACGACGATGTCGTGGGCGGGAATGCCGAAGTCGGCGGCGCGCTCTACGATTTTCTTGGCGACGGCAAAGCGGACATCGGGATCTTCGGAAATGCCGGTGTCGTCGTTCGAGATCGCCACAACGGGAACGTTGTATTTCTTGACGAGCGGGAGAACGAGTTCGAGACGCTCTTCTTCGCCCGTGACCGAGTTCAGAAGGGGGCGGCCCTTGGCAGCGGCGAGACCGGACTCGAGCGCGCCGGGGACCGAGCTGTCGATGCAGAGCGGCGCATCGGTGATGGCCTGAACGCGCTCGACGAGTTCCTTCATCAAGGGCGGCTCGACGAAGTTGTTGTCGGCATAACGCGGATCTTCAGCCATCTTGTTTGTGAAGACGGCGCCCGAGTTGATGTCGAGGACGGTCGCACCAGCGGCCACCTGCGCCAGAGCGTCGGCTTCTACGGTCGAGAAGTCGCCCGCTTCAAGCTCGGCCGCGAGCTTTTTACGGCCCGTCGGGTTGATACGCTCGCCGATCACGCAGAACGGCTGGTCAAAGCCGATGATGGCTGTCTTGGTTGCGGATTCGATTACCGTGCGGGTCATAGTACGTCCTTAAGCTTGGTTTGCGGGAACGCCCGAGGCGCCGCCGTTTTCGGTGACCCATGCGGCGTTGGTCTTGATGCCGCCGAGGGGGAAGAAGTGGACCTGTTCGATGTTGAAATCAGGGTGCGCCGCTTTGTATTCGGCCAATTCGGTGATGAACTCGTTCGGCTCGTAGGGCAGGAGCAACTTGGTCACATCCATAGCGCGCTTTTGCAGAACCTTGAGCGAGGGGCCCACGCCGCAGGCAATAGCGAATTTGATCAGCGTCTGGAGCTTGGCGGGACCTGCAACACCGATGTGCACCGGAATTTCGACGCCAGCGGTCTTGAGTGCATTCGCCCATTCGATCACGGGGCCAGCATCGAAACAGAATTGGGTCGCCAGCGCCATGTCGGCATCGGTCGTTTCGCGGAATTTCTGCTTCCAGCGCAGCGCGTCCATGACGTTCTTGTCCGAGCCATCGGGGTCGATGTCCTTGTTGCCCTCGGGGTGGCCTGCAACGTGGAGGCGCTTGAAGCCTGCGCGGTCGAAGATACCGGTTTCGAGAAGCTGCATCGAACAGTGGAATTCGCCCACAGGTTCGGCAACTCCGCCCGCAAGGATGAGACCCTGAGTGACGCCCGCTTCGGAGGAGTAGCGGTTGACCCAGTCTTCGAGGGTTGCGGCATCCTTGATGATGCGGGCAGGGAAATGCGGCATCGGGTCAAAGCCTTCGTCACGCAGACGCGCAGCGGTTGCCACCATGTCCTCGATCGGAGTGCCGTCGATGTGGGCGATGTAGACGCGTGTGCCTTTGGGCAGAAGATCGCCAAAGCTCTCGACCTTTTCGGCGGTGCGCGGCATCACTTCGATGGAATAGCCCTTGAGGAAGGCCTCGACAGCCGGATTGACCGGAGCAGGACCGGTTTCAACGGTTTTTTTCTTGAACGGCAAAAGGGACATGAGTGCCTCCGTAAGACGGGCGTGAAGGGACATAGGGCCGGTCAATTCCAGCCATCATTCGCAATGAGCGCTTTGATACGCTCTTGGTCATACTCGGCGTCGAGCCTTGCGGCCTCTGCCTCGGCAACAGCCTGATCGCTTTCGCCTTCCACATTCACGGGATCGGCGCGGCGCCAGTCTGCAAGGTAGTCGTCGGTCTTGTCCGCGCCGGCTTTCATCGCTGCGCGGTCGATCGCCTGCTCGAACCGTTCGGGAAGAACGACCTTGGCCGCACGACGGCCTTTGCCGACGTTGACCTGAGCGGGGATGTCTCGCCAGTAGATGATAGTGACTTCGGGCATATTCTGATTCCCACCTGACCTATGCTTTGCTTCTATCCTTGCCGCTTTCCGACACATGGTCGGTTTTCGACATGGTGCGCACGTCTTACGACTTGGACCACCTAGCAAAGATCAAAGCCGGAGGCGAGTTCTGCTTGGTCTCAAAAAACTCATGACGGTGATGAGGGGGCTTCACGCCACTTGCACAGAGGCCGACAGAGGCATAGGGTGGAGGTAACTCGATATTGGAGGGCGTAACTATGGCGCCCAAGCGTCCCCAAGGTGCGGGCGCATTCCCGAAAGCGGTCGAAAGCCCCGCGCCTCTCGTTCAGAACGAGCCACCGCTCTATGCGGCGCTCGATCTGGGCACAAATAGTTGTCGCATGTTGATTGCCCAACCCAAGGGCAGTCAGTTTCACGTGGTCGACAGCTTTTCGAAATCGGTCCAATTGGGCCAAGGGCTCGAAAGTTCGGGCAAACTGAGCCGTGCGTCGATGACGCGCACGATCAATGCGTTGCGCATTTGTCGCCAGAAGCTTCAGCGTCACAACGTCCAACATATGCGGCTTGTCGCGACAGAGGCCTGTCGGCGTGCCAAGAACGGCCAACAGTTCATCAATCAGGCGCGGCGGGAAACGGGGCTCAATCTCGAGATCATTTCACCCGAGGAAGAGGCGCGCCTTGCCGTGATCTCTTGTGCGCCTCTGGTGTCGACCAAGACGCGCCAGCTTCTTGTCGTGGACATCGGCGGCGGCTCGACCGAGCTTGTCTGGATCGACCTTACCCAAGTCCCGCGTCGAGAGCGGCCGGGTGCCATCATGCGGCTCCATCGCGGATTTGTTCAGGACCCGGGTCCCTTTGCGGCGGCGCGGGTGGTAGATTGGATTTCCGTGCCTTTGGGCGTGGCGACACTGCGTGACCAGTTTCAGGACGTGGATGACGATGCGGCGCGCTTTGCGCTCATGAGCTGGTATTTCGAAGAGCATCTGTCGAAATTCTCGCCCTATGCCAAAGAGCAGGCCAAAGAAGGGTTCCAGATCATCGGCACGAGCGGGACCGTTACTACGGTTGCGGCAAGCCATCTGGGACTTCGCCGCTATGACCGCACCAAGGTTGACGGACTTCGGATGACGAGCGATCAGATCGACAAGGTGATCCGCGATTATCTCAATCTCGGGCCCAACGGTCGCAAGAACGATCCCCGCATCGGGCGGGATCGGCAGGCTCTGATCATGTCGGGCTCGGCGATCCTTCAGGCCTTGATGCGGATTTGGCCGACCAATCGGCTCTCGGTTGCGGATCGGGGGCTGCGCGAGGGATTGCTCTATGCGCAGATGAGTGCGGACGGGGTCTTGGAAGACGCGCCGTATTAAGGCATTAGGCGCTCTGAACCAGATGGAAGAAGACGATGGCAAAGAAACCGGGACAAAAGAATACAAGCGGCCGCGGCCAGCGTGATCTTGTGGTCAAGGTCAAAACTGCGCGTGGACGGACGCTTTCGTCGACGCGTTGGCTCCAGCGTCAGCTTAACGATCCTTATGTCAAACGCGCCAAGGCCGAAGGCTATCGTGGGCGCGCGGCTTACAAGATCATGGAGCTTGACGACAAGTTCCGCTTTCTCGTGCCCGGCGCACGTGTTGTCGATCTTGGCTGTGCACCGGGGGGATGGTGTCAGGTCGCGGTCAAACGCGTCAATGCCTTGGGCGATAGAAAAAACAAGCGTATCGGCACCGTGCTCGGGATCGATCTTCAGGAGCTGGAACCGCTCGCGGGTGCCCAGATGTATACGCTCGACTTTCTGGCGGACGATGCGGATCTTCAGGTCAAGGAATGGCTCAACGGTGAGGCCGATGTGGTGATGTCCGACATGGCGGCCTCTGCCTCTGGCCACAAGCAGACCGATCACCTTCGCATCATCGCGCTTTGTGAAGCGGCGGCCTATTTTGCCTTCGACGTGCTCTCACCAGGCGGCACCTTTGTCGCCAAGGTGTTGGCGGGCGGCGCAGAGGGCGAGTTGATGCATACGCTCAAGCGCAAGTTCAAGTCGGTGGTCAACATCAAGCCGCCGTCGTCACGTTCGGACAGCTCCGAAAAATTCGTGGTCGCGCGCGGGTTCAGAGGAAGGGACGACGACAATCAATGGGACGGCGATGTCGATGCGAACATCGAAGCATCGCCCGACGAAGAGGAATGAAAAACGGCCCCGATCGGGGCCGTTTTCTTATGCACGTTTGGGAAGCACCCAATTCGGGCGCGGGAAATGGCAAGTGTAGCCATTGGGGTGTTTCACCAGATAGTCCTGATGTTCTTCCTCGGCCTCCCAGAAATCGCCGACGGGTGCGACCTCGGTCACGACTTTGCCGGGCCAGAGACCCGAGGCATTCACATCGGCAATGGTATCGAGCGCCGTCGCCTTTTGCGCCTCGTCCACATAATAGATCGCCGAGCGATAGGACATCCCGAGATCGTTGCCCTGACGGTTGGGGGTCGTCGGATCGTGAATCTGGAAGAAAAGCTCCAGAATCTCACGGTAGCTTGTCACCGCATTTTCAAAAATGATTTCAATGCCTTCGGCATGGGTTCCGTGATTGCGATAGGTGGCATTGGGCACATCTCCGCCCGTATATCCCACGCGGGTGGCGATCACACCTTTGTGCCGACGAATAAGGTCCTGCATGCCCCAAAAGCAGCCGCCCGCCAAAACCGCCCGTTCCTGAGCCATCAGATATCCTCCACTTGATCGAGATAAGCGCCGTAGCCTTCTGCCTCCATATCATCGCGATGGATGAAGCGCAGCGAGGCCGAATTGATGCAATAGCGCAGACCGCCACGCTCGCGCGGGCCGTCGTTGAAAACATGACCAAGATGGCTGTCGCCATGGGTCGAGCGCACTTCGGTGCGGATCATGCCGTGCGAGGTGTCGCGAAGTTCGGTGACATGCGCAGGCTCGACAGGTTTGGAAAACGACGGCCAACCACAGCCGCTCTCGAATTTGTCGGAGCTGACGAACAAGGGTTCGCCCGACACGATGTCGACGTAAATCCCCGGTTCCTTGTGGTCGTTGTATTTGCCGGTAAAGGGCCGCTCGGTTCCGCTTTCCTGTGTGACATAGAATTCCATGTCCGACAGTGTGGCGATGACATCCGGGTTCTTGAAGTAACCTGACATGTGGGCTCCTTTGCGCTTTGTATAACAAGCAATATGGTTGGCCCTTCGGCGTTGTCCAGAGATGTGACAAAGCACTCGCGCAGATGTGGTCTAGGCAAGGCCGACCAAGCGGCGGATGTCCTCTGGCGTTGCACCCTCGGCGCGGAATTTGGCAATGGCTTTGGCGTCGTCTCTCTTGGCAAGCCGCTTGCCGTTCTCGTCGCGGATCAAGGCGTGGTGGTGATACGTCGGTGTTGGAAGATCCATAAGACTCTGAAGGAGAACATGTATTTTTGTCGCCTCGAAAAGATCCTGTCCACGCACGACATGGGTCACGCCTTGTGCCGCATCATCGAGAACCACTGAGAGGTGATAGGAGCCGAGGAAGGTTTTGCGCGACAAGACGATATCCCCGACCGTAGAAAGAAGGTCTTGGGCGATGATGGCTCCTGTTTCACCGTCGGGACCTCGGCCTTCTTCGGTAAAGGTCAAAGGCTCTTTGATCAGGTCAAGCGCCTTGCCAACATCAAGCCGAAGCGTCACCTCGGAGGGAAGCGGACCCGAGACTTCGGCGCGACAGGTTCCGGGATAGACGATGCCGTCGGGACCGAAGTGCGGCACACCTTCTTGCGGGGCAGAGGCGGAGTCCAAAATATCCCGCCGCGTGCAGGTGCAGGGATAAAGGAGCCCGCGATCCCAAAGCGTGGTGAGCGCTTGCCCATAGGTTTCCAACCGATCCGATTGGCGCAAAACGGGCGTCTCCCAACTCAGACCAAGCCATGCGAGATCGTCGTAGATCTGGGCTTCCCATTCGGGCTTGGATCGCTCGCGGTCGATATCTTCGATCCGCAAGAGAAATCGCCCGCCGTGCTGCACAGCCATGTCATGCGCAAGGATCGCCGAATAAGCGTGCCCGAGATGCAGCGGTCCCGTCGGGCTCGGTGCAAATCGGGTCACATAGGTCATGCGAATTCAGACGCCAACCAACGGGTGAAATCTTCCTTCGCGCGGTCGGTATAGCCCTTGTAGCGGTCCTTGCGGCCTTTGCGTCCGCCGCGCATCCCTTCGAGCAGAGGGAAAAGCCCGAAGTTGACGTTCATCGGCTGGAAGGTCTTCGCATCGGCCCCGCCCGTGATATGGGTCACGAGTGCCCCCATCGCGGTGGTGTTCGGGATCGGCGCAACGCTGCGGCCCTGCATCTCTGCGGCGGCCAAACGCCCCGCCAAAAGACCCATCGCCGCGCTTTCCACATAGCCTTCGACGCCTGTGATCTGGCCCGCAAAACGGATGTTCGGACGCGACTTGAGCCGCATTTCAGCGTCAAGCAGCGTGGGTGAGTTGATAAAGGTGTTGCGGTGAATACCGCCCAGACGCGCGAATTGAGCCTCCTCAAGACCGGGGATCATGCGGAGCACCTCGGTCTGTGCGCCGTATTTCATCTTGGTCTGGAAACCCACGATATTATAGAGCGTTCCCAATGCGTTATCGCGGCGCAGCTGCACAACGGCATAGGGTTTGTTGTCGGGGTCATGCGCGTTGGTCAGCCCGATGGGCTTCATCGGACCAAAGCGGAGCGTCTCGCGGCCCCGTTCGGCCATGACTTCGATCGGAAGGCAGCCGTCGAAATAGCCTGCCGTTTCGCCCTCGTGGAACTCGGTCTTATCGGCGGCGAGTAGTGCGTCGATAAAGGCCTCGTATTCGTCCTTGGTCATCGGGCAGTTGAGATAGGCGGTGCGCTCTTCCTCGGTCTCGCCCTTGTCATAGCGCGACTGCATCCACGCCACGTCCATGTTGACGCTCTCGAAATAGACGATGGGCGCGATGGCGTCGAAAAAGGCAAGCGCCTCGGCGCCTGTCTCACGGCGGATCGCTTCGCCAAGTTCGGGCGAGGTGAGGGGACCTGTGGCGATGATCCACTGGCCTTCGCTGGGAAGCTCGGTGATCTCCTCGTAGGACACGCTGATGTTCTCGTGCGCCTTGAGCGCGGCGGTCACGCTCTCGGCAAACGGATCGCGGTCCACGGCCAGCGCGCCCCCCGCAGGAAGACGGTGCTTGGCCGCCGTTTCCATGATGATCCCGCCTGCTTGCCGCATCTCCCAATGCAAAAGGCCCACTGCGTTCTGTTCGTTGTCGTCCGAGCGGAACGAGTTCGAACAGACCATCTCGGCAAGATTGCCAGTTCGATGGGCAAAGGTTTCGACCTTGGGACGCATCTCGTGGATCACCACTTTGATGCCTGCGTTTGCGGCCTGCCAAGCGGCCTCGGAGCCGGCCATTCCGCCGCCGATGATATGGAGTTCCTGTGTCATAGGCGGGATGTAGCCTTGGGCCGTTCAAAAGGAAAGAGCCCAAAAGAAAAGGGTCGCCCGTCGAGGCGACCCCGTTTTTCGATTATTTGCCGCGCTTGGCATCGATCGAGAGCGGACCTGCCCCCAAAAGAGCGATAGCGATATAGCCGCCGGCCATTGCAACGTTCTTGAAGAAGATGGTCATCTGCATCTGATCGGCGGGCACGAAATGATACAAAAGTCCCGACAAAAGCGAAAAGCCGGCCAAGGCAAGCGCCACGATAAAGGTCTGGAACCCGAGCAGAAGCGCAAGGCCGCCCAAGATTTCGAATAGGATAACAGGCCACGCCAAGAAGGCAGGCACGCCGCCCGAGGCCATATAGCCTGCAAACCCTTGCACGTCTCCAAGTTTGCCAAGACCTGCGATGATGAAAATCGCGGCCATAAAGACACGCGCGAGAAGTGCGCCGTAAGTGTTGAGAGAATTCATTTGTCTTTCCTTTGCGTTAAAGTCCCCATCGGAACCCTAGTCGCTAAAAGGACGGTCGCGAATTCGCTAAAATCGAACATCAGCCATGGATTTACGCACATCCAATTTCGGTGGCCCGACAAAAGAAAAGGCCGCCTGACGGCGGCCTTGATCAAAAGGTTTGTCTCTGTCGTTATTCCGCAACTGGCTCTTCGCCGTCTTCGGCCTGTTCTTCGACGCGGGCGACCGACACAACGATTTCACCGTTCGCGGTGTTGAAGACCTTGACCCCGCCCGCCGAGCGCGAGCGGAAGCTGATACCCTCGACGGGAACGCGGATCGACTGACCCGTCGAAGTGACAAGCATGATCTGGTTCTCAAGATCGACAGGGAAGCAGGACACGATATCCCCGCCGCGCATGGTCTTTTCAAAGGCGGTCACGCCCATGCCGCCGCGTCCGCGGATCGGATAGTCATGCGACGAGGTGAGCTTGCCCAGACCCTTTTCGGTGATCGTCAGGATCAGGTTTTCCGCCGCCGACATTTCGGCATAACGCTCGGGCGAAAGCTCGCCTGCGGGAGCGTCATCCTCGTCGGTGGCGTCGTCCTCGGTCACACCCGCCATAGCGCGGCGCATCTTGAGATAGGCGGCGCGTTCCTGCGGATCGGCTTCGAAGTGGCGGATGACCGACATGGACACGACCTTGTCGTTGCCATTGAGACGAATACCGCGCACACCCGTCGAGGCGCGGCTGTTGAAGACGCGCACATCTGTGGACTGGAAGCGGATCGCACGGCCCGAGTTGGTCACGAGCATCACATCGTCGTCTTCCGAACAGATGCGCGCATTCACCAGCTCGACCCCTTCGGGCAGCTTCATGGCGATTTTGCCGTTGCGCATGACATTCGTGAAGTCTGAAAGGCGGTTGCGGCGCACGTCACCATCCGAGGTCGCAAAGACGATCTGGAGATCGTCCCATTCCTCGTCCGGACGGTCGACGGGCATGATCGCGGCAATCGAAACGCCCTGCGGGATCGGCAGGATGTTGATGATCGCCTTGCCTTTGGCCGTGCGCCCGCCGAGCGGAAGACGCCAAGTCTTGAGCTTGTAGGCCATCCCGTCGGTCGTAAAGAACAAAAGCTGGGTATGCGTGTTGGCCACAAAGAGCGTCGTGACGACGTCCTCTTCCTTGGTCTGCATCCCCGAAAGACCTTTGCCGCCGCGTTTCTGGCTGCGGAATTCGGCCAGAGCGGTGCGCTTGATATAGCCGCCCGAGGTGACGGTCACGACCATGTCTTCGCGCTCGATGAGGTCTTCGTCTTCGAGGTCACCGGCCCAATCCACGATCTCGGTGCGGCGCGGCACGGCGAAAAGCTCGCGCACTTCACGCAGCTCGTCCGAGATGATGCCCATGATGCGCTCGCGGCTCGACAGGATTTCAAGGTATTCCTTGATCTTGCCCGCCAATTCCTGAAGCTCGTCGGTGACTTCTTTGACACCGATCTGGGTCAGACGCTGAAGACGCAGTTCGAGGATCGCGCGCGCCTGTGCCTCGGAGAGGTTATAGGTGCCGTCCTCGTTCACAGGGTGGAGCGGGTCGTCGATCAGCTTGAGATATTCGACGATGCTTTCGGCGGGCCAACGGCGGGTCATGAGCTTGTCGCGGGCATCGGCTGCATCGGCAGAGGCGCGGATCGTTGCCACGACCTCGTCAACGTTGGTCACAGCCACGGCAAGACCACACAGGATGTGGCTGCGTTCGCGGGCCTTGCGAAGTTCATAGGCGGTGCGGCGGGCCACAACCTCTTCGCGGAAGCTGATAAAGGCCGAAAGGAACCCGTAAAGCGTGAGGGTTTCAGGACGGCCGCCGTTCAGAGCCAGCATGTTACAGCCGAAGGAGGTCTGCATCGGGGTGTAACGGAAAAGCTGGTTGAGCACGACTTCGGCGGTCGCGTCGCGCTTGAGCTCGACCACCACGCGCACGCCATTGCGGTCGGATTCGTCCTGCACATGGGCGATGCCTTCGATCCGCTTGTCGCGCGCGGCTTCGGCGATCTTGTCGATCATCGCCGATTTGTTCACCTGATAGGGGATCTCGTCGATGACGATGGCAAAGCGGTCCTTGCGGATTTCCTCGGTGTGGGTCTTGGCCCTGATGATCACCGAGCCGCGCCCTTCGAGATAGGCTTTGCGCGCGCCCGAGCGGCCGAGCATGAGACCGCCCGTCGGAAAGTCGGGGCCGGGCACATATTGGATCAGCTCTTCGATCGACAGATCGGGATTGTCGATCAGAGCAAGGGTCGCATCGACCACTTCCCCAAGGTTGTGGGGCGGAATGTTGGTCGCCATACCCACGGCGATACCGCCCGCACCATTGACGAGCATGTTGGGGAAGCGGGCGGGCAGAACGCTCGGTTCCTTGTCTTTGCCGTCATAGTTGTCGACGAAATCCACGGTGTCCTTGTCGATATCGGCAAGGATATAGGCTGCGGGTTTGTCCATGCGCACTTCGGTATAGCGCATCGCGGCAGGGCTATCGCCGTCCATCGAGCCGAAGTTGCCCTGACCATCAAGGAGCGGCAGCGACATCGAAAAGTCCTGCGCCATACGGGCAAGAGCGTCATAGATCGCAGAGTCGCCGTGCGGGTGGTATTTACCCATCACATCGCCAACAGGACGCGCTGATTTGCGATAGGGCTTGTCGTGCGTGTTGCCCACTTCGTGCATCGCATAGAGGATGCGGCGGTGCACCGGTTTCAACCCGTCGCGCAGATCGGGGATCGCGCGGGACACGATCACGCTCATGGCGTAATCGAGATAGGAGGTCTTCATCTCGTCGATGATCGAAACGGTGGGACCAGAGTAAACCGGACGCGAAGGCGCAGTTTCTTCTTCGTTTTCAGGGGTTTCCGGGGTATCGTTCACGTTTTTCGCCTGTCTGCCGAAGGGCTTCTATATGTTGTTTGGCTGACTATAACAGAGCCATCATATAGGGTGCAATGCCAGAGGGACGGATTGCACAAGGCTATTTGTATATTTGTGTTAACCCACTGGAAAGATTTGCCTTATTTCCTCTTTTTGGTGTGGTTCCAGAACATCGGAACTCTGCGCCGCAAGGGGCGATGATCCGAGCTATTCGGGTCGCGCACGGGCGAACATTCCAAAGAGATCTTTCGGCTCGTCGGGATCGGCCAGAAGATCGAGCTCGATATAAAAGTCGGTGCCACTCAGGCACCTTTTGATCATCCGAAGCGCACTGAAATCTTCGACTGCAAAGCCGACACTGTCGAACAGTGTGATCTGGTCGCTCGACGTTCGGCCCGGCTCGGCTTTGCTGATGACCTTCCAAAGCTCGGTGACCGGATGATCGGGGGCAAGCTGCTGGATTTCGCCTTCGATGCGGGTTTGTTCGGGATATTCGACAAAGATCGCGCTTCGGCGAAGGATATCGGGGTGAAGCTCGGTCTTGCCGGGGCAATCGCCACCGATCGCGTTGATATGGACGCCGCTTCCGACCATGTTATCGGTCAGGATCGTGGCATATTGCTTGTCTGCGGTGCAGGTGGTGACGATGTCGGCGCCCAAGAGCGCGTCTTGCGCCGAGCCGCAGAGTGTGACTTCCAAGCCCGATGATTGTAGATTTTCGGCGCATTTGCGGCTGGCCTTCGGGTCGATGTCATAGAGACTGACTGCCTCTATCCCGCAGATCGCTTTGAAGGCGATGCATTGGAATTCCGCCTGTGCGCCGTTGCCGATCATGGCCATGGTGCGCGCGTTTTTGGGCGCAAGATGCTTTGCCGCCATGGCCGAGGTCGCCGCTGTGCGCAACGCCGTCAAAAGGGTCATTTCAGTCAAGAGCACAGGATAGCCCGTCGCCACATCCGCCAAAAGCCCGAAGGCTGTCACCGTCTGAAGCCCGTGTTTGGCGTTCGACGGATGTCCGTTGACATATTTGAAGCCGTAAAGCTCTCCGTCCGAGGTCGGCATGAGTTCGATGACGCCGATTTTCGAATGGGAGGCCACGCGCGGGGTTTTGTCAAAGCTCTCCCACCGTTCGAAATCGGCTTCGATCTGCGCGGCAAGATCGACAAGAAACGGCTCTAGTCCGATGTGATGGATGAGCCGCATCATGTGCTCTACCGACACGAATGGCACGAGCGCGCGCTGTGACGGGGCTGTCATGCGTAGCTCCGCGTCGGTCTGTCGAAGACGCGCCGCCCAAGGAGCGAAGCGGCAAGGTCGACCATAAGACTTGCCGTGCGGCCGCGCTCGTCCAGAAAAGGATTCAGCTCGACCAGATCAAGCGAGGTCACGAGACCGCTGTCGCAGAGCAGCTCCATGGCGAGATGCGCCTCGCGCACCGTGGCTCCGCCCGGAACGGTGGTGCCGACGGCGGGGGCAACCGAAGGGTCGAGAAAGTCCACATCGAGAGAGACATGCAAAAGCCCGTCCGCCGCCGCGACGCGCTCGAGAAACGCGGTCAGGGGTGCACTGATCCCGACCTCGTCGATGCGGCGCATATCCACCAGATCGGCGTCTGTTCGGCTCAGGGCGCTGCGCTCTTCTGCGTCGACCGAGCGAAGCCCGATCAGACAGAGGTTCTCGGTCGGCACAGGGGCCACAAGGGGCGGGAAGGCGTCAAAGCCTTCGCGTCCCGTGACATAGCCCAGAGGCGTGCCGTGAAGATTGCCCGTCTCGCTCGTCAGGGGGGTGTGATAATCGCTGTGCGCATCAAGCCAGAGCACGAAAAGCGGTCTGCCGACGGAATGCGCATGGGCTGCCATGCCCGAAACCGTGCCCAAGGCCAAGGCATGATCCCCGCCCAGAAAGATCGGCAGACCCTTGGGGGCGGTGTCAATTGCGGCCCGCGCCAGCGCAGTGGTCCAGCCCACCGTTTCCGCAATGCGGTAAACCGCAGGGTTCGCGTGTGTCATCGGGGGCACGTCGTCGGGCGCGATATTGCCCAGATCGGTAACCGTATGGCCAAGGGTCCCCAGAGCCTCGGCAAGGCCCGCGGTGCGAAAGGCGTCAGGTCCCATAAGACAACCGCGCGTGCGTTTGCCGCTGTCTACAGGTGCGCCGATGAGAAAGATGTTCTGTGTCATGCCTCCAAGATGCGCGCGAAATACGAATGGATTAAGCGACCAAAATGTGCAAAATGAGCCATCATTGATCAAAATGGACAGCATGGATGGATGAACTGGATAATGACCTGATCGCCGCGCTCAAACGCAACGGGCGTGCCAGTCTTTCGGAGCTTGCCGCACGTCTAGGGGTGACGCGCACGACGGTGCGGGCGCGGATTGCGCGGCTCGAACACGCGGGGCAAATCGCGGGTTACACGGTTCTGACCAAAGGTGATCTTGTGGTCTCGCCCGTCCGCGGGCTGATGATGCTCGGGATCGAAGGGCGCGGAATCGAGCGGATCATCACGCGGATCACGGGGCTGGCCGAGGTGACAAGCGTTCACACCACCAACGGCACTTGGGATTTGATCGTTGAAATCGGCACCAAGACGCTCGAAGAATTCGATCAGGTGCTGTTCGCGATCCGGCGGATCGAAGGGATCAAGAGCAGCGAGACCAATCTCCTGCTCTCGACCAGACGTGGGGGGCGGCGTTAGGCGCGTTTGCGCGCCGCTGCGACCCAGAGAAGTCCGAGTGCGATCGAGAAAATCGCGTTCCAGCTCGCCATGGATATGCCGAAGAGCTCCCAACTGACGACGTCGCAGAGGATCAACTTGGGGCCTTCGGTCGAGAGCAGATCGCCCGCGCCGAGACCGCTGATCCCGCTTCCTGCGCTCGTGCAGCTTGTCGGGCCTTCCCACCAGTCGCGCTCGACGCCTGTGTGATAGATGCCGATGCCGCCCGTAGTAAAGGCCGCAAGAGCACCGAGCCACGCCATAATGCGGTGCTGATAGGCAAGTGCAATGGCGCCGATCACGATGGCAATTGCATGGGGCCAACGCTGCCAGATGCACATGGCACAAGGCGGATAACCGGCAAGTTGGAAGAGGAACGCCCCGCCGAGGAGCGCCATAGAGCCGCCTGCGGCCAGAAGAATGAGTTTGGTGCGTGTCATAGGAATTTCACCAGATAGAAGCCGCCCAAGAGAATGACGCAAAAGGCAATGAAAACAAGGCCGAGGCGGCGCTCGATAAAGTCGCGGATCGGCGCGCCGAAACGGTAAAGAAGCGCCGCGACAAGGAAAAAGCGCAATGCCCGCGCGACGATGGATGCCACGATAAAGACAGGCAGATTGAGTGCGGTGACGCCCGAGGCGATCGTGATCACCTTGAACGGGAAGGGCGTGACGCCCGCGATCAGCACCGCCCAAGCGCCCCATTCATTGTAGCGGGTGCGGAACTCTTCGAAGTAGGCGGCCTTGCCGTAGAATTCGAGGATCGACTGGCCGATGGTATCAAAGAGCGCATAGCCGATGAAATAGCCGAAGAGCCCGCCCAAGACCGAAGCCGCTGTCGCGATGGCGGCAAAGAGGAACGCCTTGCGCGGCGCGGCGATGATCATCGGGATCAAAAGCACGTCGGGCGGGATCGGAAAGAAGGACGACTCGACAAAGGCGACGGCGGCAAGCGCCCAGAGGGCATAGCGGCTTTCGGCAAGGGACATGGTCCAGTTATAGAGAGGACGGATCATTTGTGCTCTTTTCTGCGTTTTGCGACTGCTTAGGCCACGGCTTCGGGTTCACGTCAACCTTGCTTGAAGGCGAAATGCACGGCAGCATGCATCTCATAATTGCAAAAAATCGTGAACGGAGAACTCGGGATGAAGTGGCGTGGTCGGCGCAAGAGCCGCAATGTGATCGACCGGCGGCGGTCTGGAGCAACTTCGGTTGGTGGAATGAGTGGCCTCGGGATCGTTGCCGTGGTGATTATCGGCTATTTTCTGGGGGTGGATGTCACACCCTTGCTCGAAGGGTCGCTGCAGGCCCCCAAGACCCAAGGCGAGCTGAGCGCCGCCGATCAAGAACGGGCCGAGTTCGTGACGGTGGCCCTTGCCGATACCGAACTCGTCTGGACCCGCATTTTCGAGCAGCAGGTCGACGGAGCCTATGATCCGCCGCGTCTCGTTCTGTTTTCGGGGGCGACGGGCTCGGCCTGTGGCGCGGCCAATGCGGCCACGGGGCCGTTCTACTGCCCTGCCGACAAGATGATCTATCTCGACACGGATTTCTTTGTCACGCTTTCGGGGCGACTGGGTGCAAAAGGTGACTTTGCCGCTGCCTATGTGGTCGCGCATGAGGTCGCCCATTCGGTTCAGGATCAGCTCGGGATTTTGGGGGATGCCAACCGTATCCGCGCTCAGGTCGATCAGACCCGATCGAACGAGATTTCCGTGCGGATCGAGCTTCAGGCCGACTGTTTCTCGGGGATATGGGCCAGAGCGGCCCAAGACGATCTCGGCACGCTTGAACGCGGCGATATTGCCGAGGCAATGAATGCGGCCGGGCAAATTGGAGACGATGCCCTGCAACGCGGTGCGGGGCAGGTGGTCCGCCCCGACAGCTTTACCCACGGCACTTCGGATCAACGGCAACGTTGGTTCCAGACAGGTTTCAACAGCGGCGAGCTTGCGAGCTGCGATACGTTTTCGGTCAATCGCTTATAAGTTTTGAATGCCCGTTGACGTTGGAAACCGAGAGCGGTAGTGGAAGGGCAAGTGCCGGTGTGGCGGAATGGTAGACGCAGCGGATTCAAAATCCGCCGAGGTAACCCCTCGTGGGAGTTCGAGTCTCCCCACCGGCACCACAACAAAAACGGGGTTCGCGTCGCGCGGGCCCCGTTTTGTTTTGGGGCGCGCGGCCCCGTTTCAGCCCTTCTTTCACCAATGCTCGAAATCGGGATCGCGATTCGTGACTCGGGCTCAAAACGCTCCGAATTATGTCCAAAACCGGACGAGCTGCGCCACGTTTACACCCCATTTCGCCAACATTTGAGCGCATCTGCGGCGATTGTTTCGAAGATCGTCCGAGAGCATTCCACGCTGGGTGGTGTGCTGTCCGCTGTATCAGGCTTGCCTAGGTAGATTTTTTACACGAATTGGTAACGATCAAGTTATTGATAATGCGTTATTTTGCCCTGATTTTGATGATCGTTTTGGAAACAAAATGCGCACTTTGTCTACAATTCCCGAACAATCCGCCGTTGTTGCTGAAATGTGGCAAAGTTTCCTGTAGGTTGTGCGCTCTTTTTCTCTTTTTTGCTTTGATACTTTTGGATATGAATAACTAGCCCATCTGGGGGGCATATAGTCGAATGGGGCGACTATGTTTGGTTTCGGCCAAACGAACGAGTGGTGTCTGCGCGGAGATTATTTCCACGCTGATTTGTGCAACGTGTCGCACCTTGAGTGCGCTGCGAGGTGCGTTCGCTTGCCCCGACAAATAGGGCAGCATCGTATTTCGCAAAGATCGTCGGGTGACTTCATTCGACGGGGCCTTTGGAGACTGAAGTATGACGTATTTGCTGAACTGGACGAGCTGCCTCTGGAACGGACTTTCTTGGTTCGACGGGAATTCGACCTCGTACAACACCACCACATCGGGAAGTTGCGGAAGCACGACCTATAACGGGTATGACTGCGGTTTTCTCAGCGGCGGGTCGTTCGACACCAGCCTGGATGTGAATTTCGACAGCTGCCTCAAAGACATCAGCTTCAATCTTTTTGACATCGACCTGAGCGACTGTGGCCCCGGGAAGCTCTGCGATATCAAATTCACCGACGTCTTCGGCAATCTGGTCGATGCGAAATTCGAGCTGATCGACGGTCTTGTAAAGGTTGTCTGCGATGTGCCCTGCGTCGGCTTCACGCTGTTCAACTGCTCCAAAGATTACGACTTCGATCTCAAGTTCGGTTCGATCTCCTGCGCGCCTGCGCCGGAATACAACATCAACGGCGAAGGTGTTGTCGAAGGCACCGAGAACGGCGACCTTATCGACGCGAATTACACTGGTGATCCCGACGGTGATAAAGTCGACAACAACGACGCCCTTTTGCAGGGTGAAGTCGGTGACGACGACATCATCGTTTCGGGTGCGGGGAACGACACGATTTACGCAGGCGCAGACAATGACGAAGTCTATGCCGGTGCAGGCGACGATATCGCCACAGGTGGCGCAGGCGACGACCTCATCTATGGCGACAGCACGCTTGGCAATTTCGCGACAGGCGTCGTTGAAACGACGGGACCGCGCGAAAGCTTCGAGTGGGACAAAGCCCCCGATCCGGATCTGTTGGACTTTAACGGGATCGACGAAGGCGACCATATCGGCAGCTTCAGCCAAAATACCGGCAGCGTGAACGTTTCGTTCAGCAAGACCGCCTACAGCGGCTCGCCCGAAACCACCTATACCGAGGTCACCCAGCTGACCTCCGACATCGACGATGGCGCGGAAACGATCGACTCGACCTCGGGTCTGAAGTCCTATCTCAACGCCAATGGCGAAAGCGCGACCTATAAGCTCGCCTTCTCGAACGAAGTTTATAACGTCGATTTCCGGATCAACGACATCGACACCGATTCCACGGTCCGTATTCGCGCCTTTGACGCGGACGGTAACGAAGTGGCGGTGAAATTCACCGTCGGCGGCGATATCAGCGTCTCCAACGCGGATGGTCTCAAGGGCAATGACCTTTTGACCAGCACCAATGATGCAGACCAGAGCCCGACGACTGCCTCGACTTCCGCATTGGTCGAAATCAACGGCCCCGTCGCGCGGATCGAAATACTCCATGCACAGGCCGGATCGCTCGGCTCGGGCATCATCATCACGGATGTGTTCTACGATACGGGCACGCCGATTGCCGTTGATCCCGCGACTCTCGTCGGCGGGGATGACACGCTTTCGGGCGGTCTCGGCGACGACACCATCTTCGGCGAAGTCGGCAATGACTCGGTTTCGGGTGACGAGGGTAACGACGTTCTCTTCGGCGGCTCGGGCGACGACAGCATTTCGGGCGGTATCGGCAACGACACGATCTATGGTGACGAACCTTCGAACGTGCCGAGCGACGGCAATTTCATCGTCAACGGCTCTTTCGAGAACATCTCGGGCCTGACTCAGACCAGCTATGGCTATGTCGGTGACGGCGTTATTCCGGGTTGGACTTCGACCAGCACCGTGAACGACATGGACATTCACAATGACGGTCGTGACGGGATCGAGGCGACCGATGGCCAGAACTGGCTCGATCTGGATGCCTCTTCGGGCAATATCCGCGTTGGTCAGGATGTTCAGGGTCTGACCGATGGTCAAACCTATGAAGTTTCTTTCGATGTGAACGATTCACCCGAGAAGACCTCGATCGACGGTCCCGATGAAAACATCGTCAAGGTCTATTGGAACGGCGAGCTCATCGCCACGATCGACCCCTATAATGCCAATGGCGACACCTCGTGGGATCACTACACCTTCCAGGTCACCGCAGGCAGTGGCAACGGCAGTGACCGTCTCGAATTCCAAGGTGCAGGCACAGCCGACAGCTACGGTGTTTCGATCGACAACGTGAAACTCGTTTCTCTCGACGGCTCGACCCCCGGCGATGATTGCGGCGACGACACCATCGACGGCGGAGCAGGCGATGACCTGATCTACGGCAACGGCGGAAACGACAGCATCACGGGCGGCACCGGCAACGACACGATCTATGGTGACAGCGGCGATATGGTCACGACCCCGCCCGTCGTCGAGAGCTATGTGCGCGAAAGCTTTGAATGGAACCTTGCCGACGATCCGAACGGGACCAACCCGATCGACAACGGTGACAACCTTGCAGGCGGCTTCACCCAGGATACGGGCCGCGTCAACGTCACCTTTGAAGCGACGACCGACAGCGGAACGCCGATTTCGACTTTTGCGAACAACCAGCAAAAGGTCCATTCGGTCGACACGGGCACCGAAACCATCGACCCCTACAGCTCGCTCTCTTCCGAGCTCGACGCACATGGCGAAAAAGTCACCTATAGTCTCGATTTCTCGGATGAAGTGCGGGATGTCTCGTTCCGTGTGAACGATATCGACTTCAATTCCAAGGTCGTGGTCAAAGCCTATGACGCGAACGGCAACCTTGTGCCTGTCGATGTTCAAGCCGGTGCAAACATCACGGTTCAGGATCTTGACGGCGTAGCGGGCACCGAAACCCTCATCTCCTCGCAAGCGATGAGCGGCGAAGATACCGATCCGAACCTCTCGGGCCTCATCAACATCGCAGGACCGATCGTCCGCCTTGAAATCACGCACGAACAGGTCGGCACCCATAATTCGGGCATCAACATCACTGATGTCTACTATGACGCTCCCGTCTATTCGGACGTTCCTGTCGAGGCTTGCGAACCCGGTGACGATACGATCGACGGCGGTGATGGCAGCGACGTCATCTTCGGGAACGCAGGCAACGACACCCTCACGGGCGGCGCGGACGCTGATACGCTCTATGGCGGCGATGATCGCGATACTTTCATCGGCGGCACCGCAGGTGATGTCGTCGACGGCGGCACCGATGGTGACGACTTCGATACACTTGATCTGCGCGGTGCAGGTGCTGTGCGCATCGTCAATGAAACCGTGGATGCAGATGGTGACTCCACTTCGGGCACTGTCGAATTCCTCGATAGCTTCGGCAATGTCGTCGATACGATGGAGTTCACCGAAATCGAGCAGATTTTGCTGCCCGAAAACGAAGCTCCGACCGCAAACCCGGATTTTGCCACCACGCTCGAAGATGAGCCTCTGAATTCGATCAACGTTCTGGGCAACGATACCGATCCGAACGGCGATGATCTGTCGATCGTCGGCACGCCGACGGCGGAGCACGGCACGGTCACGGTCAACCCCGACGGCACGATCAACTACACCCCGGACGAGAACTTCAACGGCACCGACACGATCACCTATGTGATCAGCGACGAAGAGGGCGTGACCTCGACCTCGACGGTGACTGTGACGGTGACGCCGGTGAACGACGGCCCTGTTGCGAACCCCGATACGGCCGAGACGCTGGAAGACGAGCCGATCACTTCGCTCGATGTTCTGGGCAATGACACGGACGAAGACGGCGATGATCTGTCGATCGTCGGCACGCCGACGGCGGAGCACGGCACGGTCACGGTCAACCCGGACGGCACGATCAACTACACCCCGGACGAGAACTTCAACGGCACCGACACGATCACCTATGTGATCAGCGACGAAGAGGGCGTGACCTCGACCTCGACGGTGACTGTGACGGTGACGCCGGTGAACGACGGTCCCGTTGCGAACCCCGATACGGCCGAGACGCTCGAGGACGAGCCGATCACCTCGCTCGATGTTCTGGGCAATGACACGGACGAAGACGGCGATGATCTGTCGATCGTCGGCACGCCGACGGCCGAGCACGGCACGGTCACGGTCAACCCCGATGGCACGATCAACTACACCCCGGACGAGAACTTCAACGGCACCGACACGATCACCTATGTGATCAGCGACGAAGAGGGCGTGACCTCGACCTCGACGGTGACTGTGACGGTGACGCCGGTGAACGACGGCCCCGTTGCGAACCCCGATACGGCCGAAACGCTCGAGGACGAGCCGATCACCTCGCTCGATGTTCTGGGCAATGACACGGACGAAGACGGCGATGATCTGTCGATCGTCGGCACGCCGACGGCGGAGCACGGCACGGTCACGGTCAACCCCGATGGCACGATCAACTACACCCCGGACGAGAACTTCAACGGCACCGACACGATCACCTATGTGATCAGCGACGAAGAGGGCGTGACCTCGACCTCGACGGTGACTGTGACGGTGACGCCGGTGAACGACGGCCCCGTTGCGAACCCCGATACGGCCGAGACGCTGGAAGACGAGCCGATCACTTCGCTCGATGTTCTGGGCAATGACACGGATGAAGACGGCGATGATCTGTCGATCGTCGGCACGCCGACGGCGGAGCACGGCACGGTCACGGTCAACCCGGACGGCACGATCAACTACACCCCGGACGAGAACTTCAACGGCACCGACACGATCACCTATGTGATCAGCGACGAAGAGGGCGTGACCTCGACCTCGACGGTGACTGTGACGGTGACGCCGGTGAACGACGGCCCCGTTGCGAACCCCGATACGGCCGAGACGCTGGAAGACGAGCCGATCACCTCGCTCGATGTTCTGGGCAATGACACGGACGAAGACGGTGATGATCTGTCGATCGTCGGCACGCCGACGGCCGAGCACGGCACGGTCACGGTCAACCCCGATGGCACGATCAACTACACCCCGGACGAGAACTTCAACGGCACCGACACGATCACCTATGTGATCAGCGACGAAGAGGGCGTGACCTCGACCTCGACGGTGACTGTGACGGTGACGCCGGTGAACGACGGCCCCGTTGCGAACCCCGATACGGCCGAGACGCTCGAGGACGAGCCGATCACCTCGCTCGATGTTCTGGGCAATGACACGGATGAAGACGGCGATGATCTGTCGATCGTCGGCACGCCGACGGCGGAGCACGGCACGGTCACGGTCAACCCCGACGGCACGATCAACTACACCCCGGACGAGAACTTCAACGGCACCGACACGATCACCTATGTGATCAGCGACGAAGAGGGCGTGACCTCGACCTCGACGGTGACTGTGACGGTGACGCCGGTGAACGACGGCCCTGTTGCGAACCCCGATACGGCCGAGACGCTGGAAGACGAGCCGATCACTTCGCTCGATGTTCTGGGCAATGACACGGACGAAGACGGCGATGATCTGTCGATCGTCGGCACGCCGACGGCGGAGCACGGCACGGTCACGGTCAACCCGGACGGCACGATCAACTACACCCCGGACGAGAACTTCAACGGCACCGACACGATCACCTATGTGATCAGCGACGAAGAGGGCGTGACCTCGACCTCGACGGTGACTGTGACGGTGACGCCGGTGAACGACGGTCCCGTTGCGAACCCCGATACGGCCGAGACGCTCGAGGACGAGCCGATCACCTCGCTCGATGTTCTGGGCAATGACACGGACGAAGACGGCGATGATCTGTCGATCGTCGGCACGCCGACGGCCGAGCACGGCACGGTCACGGTCAACCCCGATGGCACGATCAACTACACCCCGGACGAGAACTTCAACGGCACCGACACGATCACCTATGTGATCAGCGACGAAGAGGGCGTGACCTCGACCTCGACGGTGACTGTGACGGTGACGCCGGTGAACGACGGCCCCGTTGCGAACCCCGATACGGCCGAAACGCTCGAGGACGAGCCGATCACCTCGCTCGATGTTCTGGGCAATGACACGGACGAAGACGGCGATGATCTGTCGATCGTCGGCACGCCGACGGCGGAGCACGGCACGGTCACGGTCAACCCCGATGGCACGATCAACTACACCCCGGACGAGAACTTCAACGGCACCGACACGATCACCTATGTGATCAGCGACGAAGAGGGCGTGACCTCGACCTCGACGGTGACTGTGACGGTGACGCCGGTGAACGACGGCCCCGTTGCGAACCCCGATACGGCCGAGACGCTGGAAGACGAGCCGATCACTTCGCTCGATGTTCTGGGCAATGACACGGATGAAGACGGCGATGATCTGTCGATCGTCGGCACGCCGACGGCGGAGCACGGCACGGTCACGGTCAACCCGGACGGCACGATCAACTACACCCCGGACGAGAACTTCAACGGCACCGACACGATCACCTATGTGATCAGCGACGAAGAGGGCGTGACCTCGACCTCGACGGTGACTGTGACGGTGACGCCGGTGAACGACGGCCCCGTTGCGAACCCCGATACGGCCGAGACGCTGGAAGACGAGCCGATCACCTCGCTCGATGTTCTGGGCAATGACACGGACGAAGACGGTGATGATCTGTCGATCGTCGGCACGCCGACGGCGGAGCACGGCACGGTCACGGTCAACCCGGACGGCACGATCAACTACACCCCGGACGAGAACTTCAACGGCACCGACACGATCACCTATGTGATCAGCGACGAAGAGGGCGTGACCTCGACCTCGACGGTGACTGTGACGGTGACGCCGGTGAACGACGGCCCCGTTGCGAACCCCGATACGGCCGAGACGCTGGAAGACGAGCCGATCACCTCGCTCGATGTTCTGGGCAATGACACGGACGAAGACGGTGATGATCTGTCGATCGTCGGCACGCCGACGGCGGAGCACGGCACGGTCACGGTCAACCCCGATGGCACGATCAACTACACCCCGGACGAGAACTTCAACGGCACCGACACGATCACCTATGTGATCAGCGACGAAGAGGGCGTGACCTCGACCTCGACGGTGACTGTGACGGTGACGCCGGTGAACGACGGCCCCGTTGCGAACCCCGATACGGCCGAGACGCTCGAGGACGAGCCGATCACCTCGCTCGATGTTCTGGGCAATGACACGGATGAAGACGGCGATGATCTGTCGATCGTCGGCACGCCGACGGCGGAGCACGGCACGGTCACGGTCAACCCCGATGGCACGATCAACTACACCCCGGACGAGAACTTCAACGGCACCGACACGATCACCTATGTGATCAGCGACGAAGAGGGCGTGACCTCGACCTCGACGGTGACTGTGACGGTGACGCCGGTGAACGACGGCCCCGTTGCGAACCCCGATACGGCCGAGACGCTCGAGGACGAGCCGATCACCTCGCTCGATGTTCTGGGCAATGACACGGACGAAGACGGCGATGATCTGTCGATCGTCGGCACGCCGACGGCCGAGCACGGCACGGTCACGGTCAACCCCGATGGCACGATCAACTACACCCCGGACGAGAACTTCAACGGCACCGACACGATCACCTATGTGGTGAGCGATGACGACGGCAACACCGACACCGCCACGGTGACGGTCACCGTCACGCCGCAGAACGATGATCCGGTGGCGAACGACGACACCGCCTCGACGGACGAGGATATGCCCGTCACCATCGACGTGCTCGGCAACGACACGGATGTGGACGGCGATCCGCTCTCGGTTCTGGGGACCCCGACGGCCGAGCACGGCACGGTCGAGGTTCTCCCGAACGGCCAGCTCGTCTACACCCCCGAGGAGGGCTATACCGGCACCGACACGATCACCTATACGGTCTCGGACGGTCAGGGCGGCACCGACACGGGCTCTGTGACGGTCTCTGTTGCGGATGTGAACGAAGTGGATGCGGTCGATGATACGGCCGAGACCACCGAGGGCGCGCCTGTCGTGATCAACCTGACGGGCAACGACGTCGACCCCGAAGGCGACAGCTTCACGGTGACGGGCTTCTCGATCCCGGGCCATGGCGCATTGTCGATGGGTCAGAACGGTCAGGTGACCTACACGCCGGAAGACGGCTTTGTGGGCACGGACAGCTTCACCTATACGATCACCGATGAGAACGGTGCGACCGACACGGCGACCGTGACGGTGAGCGTGGGCGTCTCGCCCGATCAGGATCCGGATGCGGTGGAGGACGCTGCGACGACCTATCAGGACAAGCCTGTGGTCATCGACGTGCTCGGCAACGACACGGATGCGGAAGGCCAGCCTCTGACGGTTGTTCCGGGCTCGCTCGGCACGCCGGCGCATGGCACCGTGACGCTCAATCCCGACGGCACCGTGACCTATCAGCCGGAGGAAGACTACACCGGCACCGACAGCTTCACCTATACGGTGGTGGATGCGGAAGGGAACACCGATACGGCGACCGTGACGGTCACCGTGACGCCCTCGAGCACGCCTGTGGCTGCGGATGATACGGCCGAGACGCTGGAAGACGAGCCGATCACCTCGCTCGATGTTCTGGGCAATGACACGGACGAAGACGGCGATGATCTGTCGATCGTCGGCACGCCGACGGCGGAGCACGGCACGGTCACGGTCAACCCCGACGGCACGATCAACTACACCCCGGACGAGAACTTCAACGGCACCGACACGATCACCTATGTGGTGAGCGATGACGACGGCAACACCGACACCGCCACGGTGACGGTCACCGTCACGCCGCAGAACGATGATCCGGTGGCGAACGACGACACCGCCTCGACGGACGAGGATATGCCCGTCACCATCGACGTGCTCGGCAACGACACGGATGTGGACGGCGATCCGCTCTCGGTTCTGGGCACCCCGACGGCCGAGCACGGCACGGTCGAGGTTCTCCCGAACGGCCAGCTCGTCTACACCCCCGAGGAGGGCTATACCGGCACCGACACGATCACCTATACGGTCTCGGACGGTCAGGGCGGCACCGACACGGGCTCTGTGACGGTCTCTGTTGCGGATGTGAACGAAGTGGATGCGGTCGATGATACGGCCGAGACCACCGAGGGCGCGCCTGTCGTGATCAACCTGACGGGCAACGACGTGGACCCCGAAGGCGACAGCTTCACGGTGACGGGCTTCTCGATCCCGGGCCACGGCGCATTGTCGATGGGTCAGAACGGTCAGGTGACCTACACGCCGGAAGACGGCTTTGTGGGGACCGACACCTTCACCTATACGATCACCGATGCGAAGGGCGCGACCGACACGGCGACCGTGACGGTGAGCGTGGGCGTCTCGCCCGATCAGGATCCGGATGCGGTGGAGGACGCTGCGACGACCTATCAGGACAAGCCTGTGGTCATCGACGTGCTCGGCAACGACACGGATGCGGAAGGCCAGCCTCTGACGGTTGTTCCGGGCTCGCTCGGCACGCCGGCGCATGGCACCGTGACGCTCAATCCCGACGGCACCGTGACCTATCAGCCGGAGGAAGACTACACCGGCACCGACAGCTTCACCTATACGGTGGTGGATGCGGAAGGGAACACCGATACGGCGACCGTGACGGTCACCGTGACGCCCTCGAGCACGCCTGTGGCTGCGGATGATACGGCCGAGACGCTGGAAGACGAGCCGATCACCTCGCTCGATGTTCTGGGCAATGACACGGACGAAGACGGCGATGATCTGTCGATCGTCGGCACGCCGACGGCCGAGCACGGCACGGTCACGGTCAACCCCGACGGCACGATCAACTACACCCCGGACGAGAACTTCAACGGCACCGACACGATCACCTATGTGGTGAGCGATGACGACGGCAACACCGACACCGCCACGGTGACGGTCACCGTCACGCCGCAGAACGATGATCCGGTGGCGAACGACGACACCGCCTCGACGGACGAGGATATGCCCGTCACCATCGACGTGCTCGGCAACGACACGGATGTGGACGGCGATCCGCTCTCGGTTCTGGGGACCCCGACGGCCGAGCACGGCACGGTCGAGGTTCTCCCGAACGGCCAGCTCGTCTACACCCCCGAGGAGGGCTATACCGGCACCGACACGATCACCTATACGGTCTCGGACGGTCAGGGCGGCACCGACACGGGCTCTGTGACGGTCTCTGTTGCGGATGTGAACGAAGTGGATGCGGTCGATGATACGGCCGAGACCACCGAGGGCGCGCCTGTCGTGATCAACCTGACGGGCAACGACGTGGACCCCGAAGGCGACAGCTTCACGGTGACGGGCTTCTCGATCCCGGGCCACGGCGCATTGTCGATGGGTCAGAACGGTCAGGTGACCTACACGCCGGAAGACGGCTTTGTGGGGACCGACACCTTCACCTATACGATCACCGATGCGAAGGGCGCGACCGACACGGCGACCGTGACGGTGAGCGTGGGCGTCTCGCCCGATCAGGATCCGGATGCGGTGGAGGACGCTGCGACGACCTATCAGGACAAGCCTGTGGTCATCGACGTGCTCGGCAACGACACGGATGCGGAAGGCCAGCCTCTGACGGTTGTTCCGGGCTCGCTCGGCACGCCGGCGCATGGCACCGTGACGCTCAATCCCGACGGCACCGTGACCTATCAGCCGGAGGAAGACTACACCGGCACCGACAGCTTCACCTATACGGTGGTGGATGCGGAAGGGAACACCGATACGGCGACCGTGACGGTCACCGTGACGCCCTCGAGCACGCCTGTGGCTGCGGATGATACGGCCGAGACGCTCGAGGACGAGCCGATCACCTCGCTCGATGTTCTGGGCAATGACACGGACGAAGACGGTGATGATCTCTCGATCGTCGGCACGCCGACGGCCGAGCACGGCACGGTCACGGTCAACCCGGACGGGACGATCAACTACACCCCGGACGAGAACTTCAACGGCACCGACACGATCACCTATGTGGTGAGCGATGACGACGGCAACACCGACACCGCCACGGTGACGGTCACCGTCACGCCGCAGAACGATGATCCGGTGGCGAACGACGACACCGCCTCGACGGACGAGGATATGCCCGTCACCATCGACGTGCTCGGCAACGACACGGATGTGGACGGCGATCCGCTCTCGGTTCTGGGGACCCCGACGGCCGAGCACGGCACGGTCGAGGTTCTCCCGAACGGCCAGCTCGTCTACACCCCCGAGGAGGGCTATACCGGCACCGACACGATCACCTATACGGTCTCGGACGGTCAGGGCGGCACCGACACGGGCTCTGTGACGGTCTCTGTTGCGGATGTGAACGAAGTGGATGCGGTCGATGATACGGCCGAGACCACCGAGGGCGCGCCTGTCGTGATCAACCTGACGGGCAACGACGTGGACCCCGAAGGCGACAGCTTCACGGTGACGGGCTTCTCGATCCCGGGCCATGGCGCATTGTCGATGGGTCAGAACGGTCAGGTGACCTACACGCCGGAAGACGGCTTTGTGGGGACCGACAGCTTCACCTATACGATCACCGATGAGAACGGTGCGACCGACACGGCGACCGTGACGGTGAGCGTGGGCGTCTCGCCCGATCAGGATCCGGATGCGGTGGAGGACGCTGCGACGACCTATCAGGACAAGCCTGTGGTCATCGACGTGCTCGGCAACGACACGGATGCGGAAGGCCAGCCTCTGACGGTTGTTCCGGGCTCGCTCGGCACGCCGGCGCATGGCACCGTGACGCTCAATCCCGACGGCACCGTGACCTATCAGCCGGAGGAAGACTACACCGGCACCGACAGCTTCACCTATACGGTGGTGGATGCGGAAGGGAACACCGATACGGCGACCGTGACGGTCACCGTGACGCCCTCGAGCACGCCTGTGGCTGCGGATGATACGGCCGAGACGCTGGAAGACGAGCCGATCACCTCGCTCGATGTTCTGGGCAATGACACGGACGAAGACGGCGATGATCTGTCGATCGTCGGCACGCCGACGGCCGAGCACGGCACGGTCACGGTCAACCCCGACGGCACGATCAACTACACCCCGGACGAGAACTTCAACGGCACCGACACGATCACCTATGTGGTGAGCGATGACGACGGCAACACCGACACCGCCACGGTGACGGTCACCGTCACGCCGCAGAACGATGATCCGGTGGCGAACGACGACACCGCCTCGACGGACGAGGATATGCCCGTCACCATCGACGTGCTCGGCAACGACACGGATGTGGACGGCGATCCGCTCTCGGTTCTGGGGACCCCGACGGCCGAGCACGGCACGGTCGAGGTTCTCCCGAACGGCCAGCTCGTCTACACCCCCGAGGAGGGCTATACCGGCACCGACACGATCACCTATACGGTCTCGGACGGTCAGGGCGGCACCGACACGGGCTCTGTGACGGTCTCTGTTGCGGATGTGAACGAAGTGGATGCGGTCGATGATACGGCCGAGACCACCGAGGGCGCGCCTGTCGTGATCAACCTGACGGGCAACGACGTGGACCCCGAAGGCGACAGCTTCACGGTGACGGGCTTCTCGATCCCGGGCCACGGCGCATTGTCGATGGGTCAGAACGGTCAGGTGACCTACACGCCGGAAGACGGCTTTGTGGGGACCGACACCTTCACCTATACGATCACCGATGCGAAGGGCGCGACCGACACGGCGACCGTGACGGTGAGCGTGGGCGTCTCGCCCGATCAGGATCCGGATGCGGTGGAGGACGCTGCGACGACCTATCAGGACAAGCCTGTGGTCATCGACGTGCTCGGCAACGACACGGATGCGGAAGGCCAGCCTCTGACGGTTGTTCCGGGCTCGCTCGGCACGCCGGCGCATGGCACCGTGACGCTCAATCCCGACGGCACCGTGACCTATCAGCCGGAGGAAGACTACACCGGCACCGACAGCTTCACCTATACGGTGGTGGATGCGGAAGGGAACACCGATACGGCGACCGTGACGGTCACCGTGACGCCCTCGAGCACGCCTGTGGCTGCGGATGATACGGCCGAGACGCTGGAAGACGAGCCGATCACCTCGCTCGATGTTCTGGGCAATGACACGGACGAAGACGGCGATGATCTGTCGATCGTCGGCACGCCGACGGCCGAGCACGGCACGGTCACGGTCAACCCCGACGGCACGATCAACTACACCCCGGACGAGAACTTCAACGGCACCGACACGATCACCTATGTGGTGAGCGATGACGACGGCAACACCGACACCGCCACGGTGACGGTCACCGTCACGCCGCAGAACGATGATCCGGTGGCGAACGACGACACCGCCTCGACGGACGAGGATATGCCCGTCACCATCGACGTGCTCGGCAACGACACGGATGTGGACGGCGATCCGCTCTCGGTTCTGGGCACCCCGACGGCCGAGCACGGCACGGTCGAGGTTCTCCCGAACGGCCAGCTCGTCTACACCCCCGAGGAGGGCTATACCGGCACCGACACGATCACCTATACGGTCTCGGACGGTCAGGGCGGCACCGACACGGGCTCTGTGACGGTCTCTGTTGCGGATGTGAACGAAGTGGATGCGGTCGATGATACGGCCGAGACCACCGAGGGCGCGCCTGTCGTGATCAACCTGACGGGCAACGACGTCGACCCCGAAGGCGACAGCTTCACGGTGACGGGCTTCTCGATCCCGGGCCACGGCGCATTGTCGATGGGTCAGAACGGTCAGGTGACCTACACGCCGGAAGACGGCTTTGTGGGGACCGACACCTTCACCTATACGATCACCGATGAGAACGGTGCGACCGACACGGCGACCGTGACGGTGAGCGTGGGCGTCTCGCCTGATCAGGATCCGGATGCGGTGGAGGACGCTGCGACGACCTATCAGGACAAGCCTGTGGTCATCGACGTGCTCGGCAACGACACGGATGCGGAAGGCCAGCCTCTGACGGTTGTTCCGGGCTCGCTCGGCACGCCGGCGCATGGCACCGTGACGCTCAATCCCGACGGCACCGTGACCTATCAGCCGGAGGAAGACTACACCGGCACCGACAGCTTCACCTATACGGTGGTGGATGCGGAAGGGAACACCGATACGGCGACCGTGACGGTCACCGTGACGCCCTCGAGCACGCCTGTGGCTGCGGATGATACGGCCGAGACGCTCGAGGACGAGCCGATCACCTCGCTCGATGTTCTGGGCAATGACACGGACGAAGACGGCGATGATCTCTCGATCGTCGGCACGCCGACGGCGGAGCACGGCACGGTCACGGTCAACCCGGACGGGACGATCAACTACACCCCGGACGAGAACTTCAACGGCACCGACACGATCACCTATGTGGTGAGCGATGACGACGGCAACACCGACACCGCCACGGTGACGGTCACCGTCACGCCGCAGAACGATGATCCGGTGGCGAACGACGACACCGCCTCGACGGACGAGGATATGCCCGTCACCATCGACGTGCTCGGCAACGACACGGATGTGGACGGCGATCCGCTCTCGGTTCTGGGGACCCCGACGGCCGAGCACGGCACGGTCGAGGTTCTCCCGAACGGCCAGCTCGTCTACACCCCCGAGGAGGGCTATACCGGCACCGACACGATCACCTATACGGTCTCGGACGGTCAGGGCGGCACCGACACGGGCTCTGTGACGGTCTCTGTTGCGGATGTGAACGAAGTGGATGCGGTCGATGATACGGCCGAGACCACCGAGGGCGCGCCTGTCGTGATCAACCTGACGGGCAACGACGTGGACCCCGAAGGCGACAGCTTCACGGTGACGGGCTTCTCGATCCCGGGCCATGGCGCATTGTCGATGGGTCAGAACGGTCAGGTGACCTACACGCCGGAAGACGGCTTTGTGGGGACCGACAGCTTCACCTATACGATCACCGATGAGAACGGTGCGACCGACACGGCGACCGTGACGGTGAGCGTGGGCGTCTCGCCCGATCAGGATCCGGATGCGGTGGAGGACGCTGCGACGACCTATCAGGACAAGCCTGTGGTCATCGACGTGCTCGGCAACGACACGGATGCGGAAGGCCAGCCTCTGACGGTTGTTCCGGGCTCGCTCGGCACGCCGGCGCATGGCACCGTGACGCTCAATCCCGACGGCACCGTGACCTATCAGCCGGAGGAAGACTACACCGGCACCGACAGCTTCACCTATACGGTGGTGGATGCGGAAGGGAACACCGATACGGCGACCGTGACGGTCACCGTGACGCCCTCGAGCACGCCTGTGGCTGCGGATGATACGGCCGAGACGCTGGAAGACGAGCCGATCACCTCGCTCGATGTTCTGGGCAATGACACGGACGAAGACGGCGATGATCTGTCGATCGTCGGCACGCCGACGGCCGAGCACGGCACGGTCACGGTCAACCCCGACGGCACGATCAACTACACCCCGGACGAGAACTTCAACGGCACCGACACGATCACCTATGTGGTGAGCGATGACGACGGCAACACCGACACCGCCACGGTGACGGTCACCGTCACGCCGCAGAACGATGATCCGGTGGCGAACGACGATGAGGAGAGCACGACAGAAGGGACGCCCGTTACGATTGATGTTCTTGGCAATGACTTCGACGTTGATGGCGACATCATCGCGGTGCAATCCACGAACACAACGAGCGGTAATGGCACGGTCGAGCTCGTAGACGGTAAGCTCGTTTACACGCCTGTCGCCGGGTTCACCGGAACCGACACCTTCACCTATACGATTGCTGACGAAGAGGGTCTGACCTCGACGGCAACGGTCACGGTGAATGTGACACCGGAGGAAAATCTTGATCCTGAGGCTTGCAACGATGTTGCGACCACCGGGGAAGAGACCCCCGTCGTCATCAAGGTTCTTGAAAACGATCAGGACCCGAACGGCGATCCGCTGGAGATCATCGATACGTCAACGCCGATGCACGGCACGGTTGTGGTCAATCCCGACGGCACCTTGACCTACACGCCCGAAGACGGTTACACTGGCACCGATACCTTCACCTATACCGTGTCGGACGGTCAGGGTGGCACGGATACGGCGACCGTCATCGTGAATGTGGAGCATGTGAACGCGGTCGATGCCGTCGACGATGCTGCGAGCACCGAGGAAGGTACGCCTGTCACCATCGACGTGCTCGGCAACGACAGCGATCCCGAAGGGGATGCGTTCGATCTCACTGCGATCAACACGCTGCCCGAGCATGGCACGCTCTCGAAGGGTCCGGACGGCAAGATCGTCTATACCCCCGAGGAGGGTTACACGGGCACCGACAGCTTCACCTATACGATCACCGATGAGAACGGCGCGACGGATGTTGCGACTGTGACGATCGATGTGACGGCGGGTGAGCCCGACAACGCGGTCGATGCGGTCGATGATGCTGCGAGCACCGAGGAAGGTACGCCTGTCACCATCGACGTGCTCGGCAACGACAGCGATCCTGAAGGGGATGCGTTCGATCTCACTGCGATCAACACGCTGCCCGAGCATGGCACGCTCTCGAAGGGTCCGGACGGCAAGATCGTCTATACCCCCGAGGAGGGTTACACGGGCACGGACAGCTTCACCTACACGATCACCGATGAGAACGGCGCGACGGATGTTGCAACGGTCACCATCGATGTGACGGCGGGTGAGCCCGACAACGCGGTCGATGCTGTGGACGATATGGCCTACACGCCCTTCGAGACGCCTGTCGTCATCGATGCGCTGGCCAACGACATGGATGAAGAAGGCGATACGTTCTCGATCACCGACTTCACCCAGCCGCAGAACGGAACCGTTGTTCTCAACCAGGACGGCACATTCACCTACACGCCGAATGATGACTATATGGGAACCGAAACGTTCACCTATACCATCACCGACGCCAAGGGTGCGACCGATGTGGCGACCGTCACTGTGAGCACGGGTGAAGACCCCTATGGTGTGGCCGATCAAGGCACCACCTATGAGGACAAGCCGATCACCATCGATGTTCTTGCGAACGATCTCGATGATGAAGGCGGCCCGCTCGATGTGGTCGAGGACTCGGTCACCGATCCTGCCAACGGCACCGCGGTTCTCAACGAGGACGGCACTGTCACCTATACGCCCGATGACGGCTTCACCGGCACCGACACCTTTGAATACACGGTTGTTGACCAGCACGGGAACACCGACACGGCGACGGTTACGGTCAATGTTCTTCCGAACACGGCACCGGTTGCGACCGACGATGCGGACGAGACCTTCCAAGAGGTTCCTGTCATCATCGACGTTCTGGGCAACGACACGGACGAAGACGGCGACACTCTCAGCGTTGTTCCCAACAGCCTGAGCACCCCGTCGCACGGCACCGTGGTTCTCAACCCCGACGGCACCGTGACCTATACGCCGGAGGCCGGTTACGCGGGCACCGATACCTTCACCTACACCATTGTGGATGAAGACGGGCTCACCGATACCGCGACCGTGACTGTGACTGTTGCGCCCGACACCGATCCGGTTGCCGCGGACGATCAGGACACCACCTATCTTGAAAAGCCGATTGTCATGGACCTCTTGGCCAATGACACCGACGAAGATGGGGATGACCTCAGCATCGTTCCGAACAGCCTGACCGATCCTGCGAACGGCACTGTGACGCTCAACCCCGACGGCACTGTGACCTACACGCCGGATACGGGCTTCATGGGAACGGATACGTTCCTCTACACCATCACCGACGAGGACGGTAACACCGACACGGCACAGGTCACTGTGGATGTGCTCGCCGATACCAACCCCGTTGCGGTCGATGATGTCGAGAGCACGCATCAGGACCAGCCTGTCACGATCGACGTGCTCGGCAACGATATGGACGAGGATGGCGACACCCTCACCGTCGTTCCGAACAGCGCGACCGATCCGGCACATGGCTCTGTTGTGATCCAGCCTGACGGCACGATCGTTTACACACCCGACACGGGCTACACGGGCACGGATACCTTCAGCTACACCGTCACCGACGACGACGGGAACACTGATGTGGCCGAAGTCACCGTCACCATCGTTCCGGGCACTGCGCCCGATGCGGTTGATGACGCGGCCTCGACCTATCCGAACCGTCCTGTGGTGATCGATGTTCTGGGCAACGACGAGGACGCCGACGGCGATACCCTGAGCGTTGTTCCGAATAGCCTGAGCGAGCCCGAGCATGGCACCGTCACGCTCAATCCCGATGGCACTGTGACCTACACGCCGGATGAGGATTACGTGGGCACCGACACCTTCACCTATGTGGTGACGGATGACGACGGCTCGACGGATCTGGCCACCGTGACGGTCACGGTTCAGGACAACACCGCGCCCGATGCTGTTGACGATGTGCGCACCGTGGATCAGGGCAACCCGATCACCATCGACGTTCTGGCCAACGACACCGACGTGGATGGGGATACGCTCAGCATCCTCGAGGGCACTGTGACCGAGCCGCTCCACGGCACGGTAACGGTCAACCCTGATGGCACGATCGTTTACACACCCGAGCCCGGCTATACCGGTCCGGACAGCTTCGAATACACCATCGTAGACGAAGAAGGCCTGACCGATACGGCGACCGTGTCGATCACCGTCGAGAACACCAATGTCGCGCCTGACGCCGTGGACGACAACGCCACGACGCCGATGGACGAAGCGGTGCTTATCGAGGTTCTCTCGAACGACACCGACCCGAACAGCGATCCGCTGACCGTGGTCAATGTCACCGATCCTGCGCATGGCACGGTTGTCATCAACCCCGATGGCACCCTGACCTATACGCCGGATGCGGGCTTCACGGGCACCGACACCTTCGACTACACGATCTCTGATGGTCGTGGCGGCTTTGACACGGCAACCGTCAATCTGACGATCCCGGTCGAGCCGACGCCTGACGGCACGGTCGAAGGCACTGCCGGCGACGATCTCATCGATCTGGCCTACACGGGTGATCCCGATGGCGACATGATCGACAACAACGATGCGATCCTTCCGGGTGATGTCGGTGATGACGATCTGGTCTATGGCTTCGACGGGGATGACACCATCCTTGCGGGTCAGGGCGACGATGAAGTCTATGGCGGTGACGGTGACGATGTGATCGACACCACCAGCGGCGAGCTGCGTCCCGATCTCGGTTATCCGGGTCTGTGGACTGCGGACACCGATCCGCTCGATGATCTCGACACCGTTTATGGCGGCGATGGCAATGACACCATCACCACCGGCGACGATGCCGACAGCATCGACGGCGGGGCAGGTGACGACTACATCGACGCGGGCGTCGACAAGGACACCATCGACGGCGGTGACGGCAACGACACCATCATCGGCGGTGAAGGCGACGACACCATCGACGGCGGCAAAGGTGACGACCTCATCTACGGCGGACTTGACGGGTCCTTCCCGGACTTCATCAACATCCCGAATGCGGATGGAGACCGTGTGGTCAACAACGGCCGCGACACCATCGATGCAGGTGAAGGCAACGACACCGTTTACGGCGAAGACGACGACGACACGATCTTTGGCGGTCTTGGAAACGACTTCCTCGACGGCGGGATCGATGACGACGCGGTCTACGGCGGCGACGGGACCGACACCATCACCGGCGGCGAAGGCGAAGACGACCTCTTCGGCGGCTTCGGCTCGGATACCTTCCTTGGCGGCACCGGCGGCGACGTCGTGGTCGGCGGCGAAGATCCCGACGACAAGGATATCGACGTTCTCGATCTGCGTGGCTCTGCGGTGGACTTCATCACCTATGACCAGAACGATCCTGAAAAGGGCGTCGTAACCTTCCTCGACGGCTCGACGATGAACTTCTCCGAGATCGAGAACGTGATCCCCTGCTTTACGCCGGGCACCACGATCGCGACCCCGCAGGGCGAACGTCTGGTCGAAGAGCTTCGCGTCGGCGACCGTGTCATCACCCGTGACAACGGTATCCAGGAAATCGCCTGGATCGGTCAGAAAGAGCTTTCGCTCGGTCAGCTTGAACAGAGCCCGCATCTCAAGCCGGTTCTCATCAAGGCAGGCTCGCTGGGCAACGGTCTTCCTGAGCGCGATATGATCGTCTCGCCGAACCACCGTGTGCTTGTGGCCTCGGACCTGACGCAGCTCTACTTCGAAGAGCGCGAAGTTCTGGCCGCAGCCAAGCACCTCGTCGGCTCGCAAGGCATCGTCAACGTGGAGCAGCCCAAGACGACCTACATCCACTTCATGTTCGAACGTCACGAAGTGGTGCTGTCGAACGGGGCCTGGACTGAAAGCTTCCAGCCCGGTGACTACAGCCTCAAGGGTATCGGCAACGGTTCGCGCGAAGAAATCTTCGAGCTCTTCCCCGAGCTGCGCACCCGCGAAGGCATCAAGGACTACAACTCGGCCCGCCGCGCCCTCAAGCGTCACGAAGCCAAGTTGCTCATCAACAAGTAAGAGACAAGGCTTCGGGCGGTTCGACCGCCCGAGGCTCCGTCTGGTTGGTGGGGATCAGACACAATCCCGTCCGCAAGGGGGCTTGCGGGCGGGATTTCCTATGTTCGGGGGATTGCGCGAAAAGCGGCCCAATCTTCGGGAGTATCAAGATCAAGGGTCGCATGATCCGAAGGCAAGGTCACAAGTTCAAGGCGCACTTTGTGCGCACGGATAATCTCGGCGCCTCCGCTGTCGCCTGAAAGTGTTTCAAACATGGGCCGCAAGGTTGTTTCAAAGAGGATCGGGTGCCCCTGAGCGCCCGATTGATCCGCGCCGCGCAAGATAAGCGTGTCGCTGCCCGGCATATAGTCGAGCATTTGTTTCAGATCGGCGCTCGTCAGCCCCACAAGGTCAGCGAGAAGAACCATGAACCAAGCCGAGGCGGGCAGGGCGCGGACCCCTGTTTTCAGGCTCTCGGACATGCCCAGATCGGCGGTCGGAACCTCGATCAGCGTAGCGCTGAGATCGGCAATCGCTTTGGCGCGGGGATGCGTCAGGGACGGCAGCGCGACAAAAACAGGCTCACCCGTCGAAAGCGCCGCGTTCACCTGACGACGAAGCAGAGGAAGCCCATCGACCATTTCCAACAGCTTGTCCGCGCCGCGCATGCGTGACGAACGACCGGCAGCAAGAATAAGAATAGGGGTCATAGGGCACCTTGGAACTTTTCCGAGCGGAACGGGTTAAGTCATAAACGAGGGACCGTAATTGTTCACCACATTCATTGAACGTTTCAAGAGATTAACGCGAAACCTCTTTATCCGTGTCCTGCTGATCGGATTGCTGAGCATTCTGGCCACTTTGGTGGCCAAGGTCGCAGGGGCGTTCATCCCCGCGACGCTGGCGCAAAAGATCGGTGCCAGTTCCGTCGACACTCTTTTGAATATCCTCGCCAACTCCATGCTTGCGGTGACGACCTTTTCGCTGTCCGTCATGGTGTCGGTGCATCGGTCCGTCTCGTCTCAATGGAGCCCGCGCGCCCATCGGATGCAGCTTCGCGACAATCGCACGCAATCCGTTCTGGCGACATTCGTCGGAGCCTATATCTATGCGCTCTTGTCGATCATCTTGCGCGAAACAGGGTTCTACGGCGAGCGGGAGCTTGTCGTTCTTTACGTGGTGACGCTTGCGGTTTTCGGCTTGATCGTCTGGATGATCCTGACTTGGATCTTCCATCTCCAAACCTTCGGGAGCCTTGGGAACACCGCCGACCGTATCGAAGACCTCGCGCGAACCGCGCTCGAGGCGCGCGTGAAGGACCCCGCTCTTGGAGCGCATCCCCTAACGCCCGATGTCCAGATTCCGCACCACGCACGCCCTCTCATGGCGCCAAAAAGCGGCTTTGTGAAAAGCGTTTTTCCCCATGGTCTCGATCAGGCGATGAGCGACGGCGAAGCGGTCTATATTACCATTAGTGTCGGGGATTATGTTCAGCGGGGCGAGCCGGTCGGTTTTACCACTGCAGTTGAAGAGCGTGCGATAAAGGTTTGGAGTTACATTGATATTTCATCCGAACGTGACGCAGATCAGGACCCTGTGTTCGGGCTTCTCATGCTTGCGGAGATTGCCAGCAAAGCGCTTTCTCCGGGGATCAACGACGGTGGGACGGCGATCGACATTATGGGGCGGATTTCCGCAATCCTGATGGATCTGGAGATCACCGAGACAAAGCCCGCGCCCTGCACCAAGGTCTGGATGCCCGAGGTCGATGTCGCTGCGCTTTTGTCCGAGCCGTTCGAGCTTATCGCCCGCGATGGCGCCGACAAGGTCGAAGTGCAGGTCTTTCTTCAAAACAGGCTCAGGTCTCTGGCGGCACATCCACATCCCGCGATACGGGACACCGCCAAAAAAATTGCCCAAAGCGCCATGGAGCGCTCTGAGCAGGTCATTGATTTTCCGCAAGATATCGACGCGATCAAACGCGCCGCAGCGTGGATCGAGGTTGCGACCGTTACGGGATGATGCGCGTATACTTCGTGCCTTCGAGCGACACGCCGACACGGAAGCCAGCCTGACCGAAGACAACCGCAATGACGGGCGCACGCGACGTGGTGGTTTCTGCGCGGATCGTCTCGCCCGCGTCGACAAAGGCATATTCCACATCCGCGCCCAGCGCCCAACCGGGGCTACGGCGGAAGTCCAACAGCGCGTCTTGCGTCATAAAGAACAGAACGTGGCTGTATTGTTGCCCGCCGATCTGAAGACCTGCGCTTGCCGAGCTTGAGGAGTAGTAATCAACCGATGTGCCGCCGACCTGAAGCGCGCCGCGACCATAAGAGCCGCCGATCCCGAGACCGACTTCGGTCACGAGCGGCATGACAAGCATACCCGCCGCCTGTTGCGAAAGACCCTGCGTTTGCGGGTAATTGGCATACATGTAGCGGAGTGTTTCGTTCACGCGGGCATCGATCATCGACGCACCGTTGCTCCCGATCCCGTTTGCGCAGGCACCAAGTCCCGTCAGCGCGAGTGCGCCAAGTGCGAAGTTTCTTCTGGAGAAGCTGCTCATATTTGCCTCGTTATGAATGGCGGCTTGGCCGCTCTTTATGGGTTTGAACTATAGGCGGTATTTTCGCGCCTGTCATCTCCAAGATACAGGCGCGAGAGGGATCAGCGGTATAGCGCCTTTGCCGCTTGGGGCGCGAAATAGGTGAGAATGCCGTCGCAGCCCGCACGTTTGAAGGCCAAAAGGCTTTCGAGCATGACTTTTTCACCGTCGAGCCAACCGTTTTGAACGGCGGCTTGGATCATCGCGTATTCGCCCGAAACCTGATAGGCATAGGTCGGCACGGCAAAGGTGTCTTTGACGCGGCGACAAATGTCGAGATAGGGCATTCCGGGTTTCACCATGACCATATCCGCGCCTTCCATGAGGTCGCGTTCGACCAGTCGCAGCGCCTCGTCGGAATTGGCGGGGTCCATCTGATAGGTTTTCTTGTCGCCCTTCAACGCGCCGCTTGCGCCCACCGCGTCGCGGAACGGTCCATAAAAGGCCGAGGCGTATTTCGCGGTGTAAGACAGGATCGCAACCTTTTGATGTCCTTCGCTTTCCAGCGCCGAGCGGATGGCGCCGATCCGGCCGTCCATCATATCCGAAGGGCCAAGTATATCGGCCCCTGCTTCCGCTTGGGCCAGAGCCATCTTGACCAAGGCCTCAACGGTTTCATCGTTCAGGATTTCACCGTCTTGAACATAGCCGTCATGGCCGTTGATGTTATAGGGATCGAGCGCGATGTCGGTCATGATTGCAATCTCGGGGACTGCGTCCTTGATCGCGCGAATGGCCGTATTGGTGAGATTGTTCGGATTCCATGCCTCAGCGCAATCTTCGGTGCGATGCTCCATCGAGGTATAGGGAAACAGACAGATTGCAGGGATCCCGAGGTCGTAGGCTTCTTGCGCGGCTTTGACGACGCGGTCGACGGTTTTGCGCGTGACACCGGGCATCGACGGAATAACGGTCTCGTCATCCTTGCCCGCCATAAGAAACACCGGCCAGATGAAATCATCGGGCGTGAGCGTGTTTTCACGCGTCAAAGCGCGCAGAGCGGGGGATTTGCGCAAACGGCGCAAGCGGGTCATCGGATAGGGCGCAACGGTCGGTTTCATCTCAATGCCTTTCATGTCACAGCACACGGGTGCCATGTATTTTCCCTCACGACAAGTCTGGGCTTTGTTCAAGCGAGCCGTTAGGGTCCGCTTCAACTCTAAAGACGTAGCTTAACGCATATGACGCTATTCGACACGATTTTCGAAGTAATAGACCTGCGCTCGTTTTCCAATCTTTGGTATTGGATCGGGCTTGCGGTGATTTGGTCTTCGGCGAGCTACTTTGTGCTTGGCGTGCCGAACGATATGGTGATGCGCGCGCGCCGCGAGGGCGGGCAGGCCCTTGAAGATCTCGAGATCCTTTTGATGATCAACGCGCGGCGGCTTTTGGCCATATCGCGGGGCGTCGGGCTTGTGGGCCTTGGGGTCTTTTCCTTTATCGTCACATCTCTTCTTGTGCTCGCGGCTTGGTACCGCATCGAATTTGCCCAAGCGGTTCTCTTTCTTGTGGGGCCGAGCGCCTTTGTCGCGGCGCTGCGTCTTTCGCTTGCGACGATCATCGTCGAGCAAATCCCGCGGGACGAACAGCTCTTTTCGCTGCTGCGCCGTCATCGCTTTGTTGTCCAGATCGTCGGCCTTGCGACGATCTTTGTGACCGCGATGTTCGGGATGTATCAGAACCTTTTGGTGCCCCACGGATTTTGACCCGTACGGAGCCATTGACAAAACCCGTTGTCGGGGTAGGTGAGTGCCATGCAATCCATGAACCATATCACCGTCAGCGGCGCTCCCGAAGGGTTTGACGCCCGTCTCATTCTCAACGAAGTCGCCAAGTCGGGCGGACCCGTGCTCCATATCGCGCGGGACGACAAGCGTATGGCGGCGATGCAGGCGGCGCTTGAATATTTCGATCCCTCGATGCCCGTCGTGGTGTTTCCTGCATGGGACTGCTTGCCTTATGACCGCGTCTCTCCCAATGCCGATATTTCTGCGGCGCGGATGGCGACTTTGGCGGGGCTTGCGCATGGGATGCCTGAAAAGTTCATCCTTCTGACAACGCTCAACGCGGCAACACAGAAAATCCCCGCGCGCTCGGTCCTGCGCGAGGCGGCCTTTACCGCTCATGTGGGGAGCCGCATCGATGAAGAGGGGCTGCGCCGTTTCCTCGTGCGTATGGGCTTTACCCAAAGCCCGACCGTGATGGAGCCGGGGGATTACGCGATCCGCGGCGGTATCATCGACATCTATTCACCAGGCGAAGCGGGGCCTGTTCGGCTTGATCTGTTCGGTGATACACTCGACGCCGCGCGCCGTTTTGATCCCGCCACGCAGCGCACCACAGAAAAGCTTTCGGTCGTCGAACTTGCGCCCGTTTCCGAGGTGATCCTCGACGATGCGGCCATAACGCGTTTCCGTCAGAACTACCGCATCGAATTCGGGGCCGCTGGCACCGATGATCCTCTTTACGAGGCCGTTTCTGCCGGGCGCAAACACGCAGGGATCGAACACTGGCTCGGGTTTTTCCATGACGAGCTTGAAACCTTGTTCGATTATTTGCCCAAAGCAACGATCACGCTCGATGATCAAATGGCGGCAAGCCGCGATGCCCGCTGGACGTCGATCACCGACCAATACGAAACCCGTATGTTCGCACTCAAGCAAAAGAGCCGCGTGGACAGCGTTTACAAACCCGCACCGCCCGAAACGCTCTATCTTGATGATGTGGCATGGGACGCCAAGGTCGGTGCGCGCCGCGTTCTGCAATTCACCGCTCTGCCGCAATCTCTCGGTCCGGGCGTCATCGACGCAGGCGGTCGTATCGGTCGCGATTTCGCCCCCGAACGCCAGCAAGAAAGCATTAGCCTCTTCGGCTCCCTCACGGCCCATATCAAGACCAAGCTGGACAAGGGACCCGTCGTCATCGCCTCCTATTCCGAGGGCGCGCGAGAGCGCCTCATGGGACTTCTCGAGGATGAAGGCATCGGCGAGACGATCGAGATCACCGATCATTCTCGCGTCGGAAAATCGGGTATCCATCTGACCGTCTGGCCGCTTGACCACGGGTTCGAAACCAAAGAACTCACCGTCATTTCAGAGCAGGACGTCCTTGGCGACCGTTTGATCCGCCAGACCCGCAAAAAGCGCCGCGCCGAGAATTTCCTTACCGAAACCCAGAGCCTCTCTCCGGGGGATCTCGTCGTCCACGTCGATCACGGTGTGGGTCGTTTCCTCGGGCTCGAGGTGGTTACTGCGGCCGGCGCAGCACATGAATGCATTGCACTGGAATACGCCGAAAACGCCAAGCTGTATCTGCCTGTCGAGAATATCGAACTCCTCTCGCGCTTTGGCCATGAAGAGGGGCTTCTCGACCGTCTGGGCGGCGGCGCATGGCAGGCGAAAAAGGCACGGCTCAAGGAACGCATCCGCCAGATGGCCGAACGGCTTATCCGTGTCGCGGCCGAGCGTCACCTGCGCAAAGCGCCCGTGCTCACGCCGCCTGACGGGATGTGGGACCAATTCCTTGCGCGTTTCCCCTATGCCGAGACCGATGACCAGCTTCAGGCCATCGCGGATGTGCTCGACGATCTGGACAGCGGTTCGCCGATGGATCGTCTTATTTGCGGCGACGTCGGCTTCGGCAAGACCGAGGTCGCGATCCGCGCCGCCTTTGTTGCCGCCATGTCGGGGGTTCAGGTTGCGCTTATCGCGCCGACCACGCTCCTTGCCCGCCAGCATTACAAGAGCTTTGCCGAGCGGTTCCGCGGCTTTCCGATCAATGTCGCGCCGCTCTCGCGCTTTGTGTCGGCAGGTGACGCCGCCCGCACCCGCGAGGGCATGACGAACGGGCAGGTGGATATCGTCATCGGCACCCATGCCCTCCTTGCCAAGTCGGTGAAGTTCAAGAACCTCGGCCTTCTCATCATCGACGAGGAACAGCATTTCGGCGTCCAGCACAAAGAGCGCCTCAAGCAGATGCGCTCGAACATCCACGTGCTGACGCTTACCGCAACACCGATCCCCCGCACGCTCCAGCTTTCGCTCTCGGGCGTGCGCGAACTTTCGATCATCGGCACACCGCCCATCGACCGTCTGGCGATCCGCACCTATGTGTCCGAGTTCGACACCGTCACCCTACGCGAGGCGCTTCTGCGCGAGCATTATCGCGGCGGGCAGTCCTTCTTCGTGGTGCCGCGCATCACCGACCTTGCCGAGATCGAGGATTGGGTCAAACGCGAAGTCCCCGAGGTCACTTATGTCATTGCCCACGGGCAAATGGCGGCGGGTGAGCTTGATGACCGCATGAACGCCTTTTACGACGGCAAATATGATGTGCTCATCGCGACCACGATTGTGGAATCCGGTCTCGACATTCCGACCGCCAACACGATGATCGTGCACCGTGCGGATATGTTCGGCCTTGCCCAGCTCTATCAGATCAGGGGGCGCGTCGGCCGCTCGAAAATTCGCGCCTATGCCTATCTGACCACCAAACCGCGTGCCAAACTCACTCCGCAAGCCGAGAAGCGTCTGCGCGTTCTGGGGAGCCTCGACACCCTTGGGGCAGGCTTCACCCTTGCCAGTCAGGACCTTGATATCCGCGGGGCAGGGAACCTCCTTGGCGAAGAGCAGTCGGGCCAGATGCGCGAGGTCGGTTTCGAGCTTTATCAACAGATGCTCGAGGACGAGATCGCCCGCATCAAGTCAGGCGGCGGCGAAGGCATGCTGGGCGACGACACGGGCCAATGGGCGCCGCAGATCAACCTCGGCGTGCCCGTTCTCATCCCCGAGAGCTATGTCCCCGATCTCGACGTGCGCCTCGGGCTTTATCGCCGCCTCTCGGATCTGTCGACCAAGGTGGAACTCGAAGGCTTTGCCGCCGAGCTGATCGACCGCTTCGGTAAACTCCCCAAAGAGGTCAACACGCTCCTCCTCATCGTGCGGATCAAGGCCATGTGCAAAAAGGCAGGGATCAGCCACCTCGACGGCGGCCCCAAAGGCGCGACGATCCGCTTCCACAACGACAAATTCGCATCCCCTGCGGGTCTTGTGGAGTTCATCAACGACCAGAAGGGCCTCGCCAAAGTCAAAGACAACAAGATCGTCATCCGCCGCGACTGGGTGAAGGACGCCGACAAGATCAAGGGCGCGTTTGCGATTGCGCGGGACTTGGCGGAGAAGGTGGCGGGTAAGTGAATATTAGACTTTTGACATCTTATATGTTTCTTCACTAGCGATAATTTTAATATTGGGGCAGTGTTTGTGTCCAATGTTGTTTCTAATTATGTCACGACATTTTGCCATTCTGTCGTCTCGTGAGATTACATATAAGCAATTGCTCTCACGAGCCAATGCGAAAATATGTAGATCATCGCAGGCTGCATCAATTTTTCCAAATTTTCTTAGAATGCGTTCTCTTATCTCAGTTTCAGAGCTGTCAACTCTTTCTTTTTCTATTTTTATTACTCTTCCTATATCGCTTAGGTAATTCACTAACTCAGCGAGTGATCTTTTTGTTGCGATTTCGTTCAAGCACTTAGAGCCACCAATTACTATTTTGACAGTGAATTTAGACGATTTCAGGTCATCAAAAAAATATTTCGGATAGTTGGCTTGGTCTGGTTTTATGTCAACGCACGTGTCAAGAATATACCTTTTCATCAAAGGTACTCCAGTTTATCGAGGGTTTCTTTTAAAAAGAAATCCCTGAACTCTGTTGGTGCTTCGCTAAATTTTCCATCGCCACCAATATTAATCTCAAACGCCACATTTCTACTCTCTTCTTTGTGGAAGAACAAAACTTGAGCTGAAACCTTTTGATCTGATTTGGCATTGGATATTCTAAATCTATCGATTAGAAAATCACTATGTGTCTCAACGATAAATATATTTCGTTTTGCTGAGGCTTTGTGAAATAAGTCTCCGAGCGCGGCTTGCGCGCGGGGGTGCAAATGAAGCTCAGGTTGTTGAACTAGGAAAGCGCTTCCTCTGTCGTAGACAAGAATATCTGCGATAATCGGGAGCACCTGTCCAACACCAAAGCCGAGTTCATCAATATAGAAGTATTTATTTCCTTTTCTTGCTTGGATAACGAACGGGTTTCCCTTAATTTTTGTTTTGATTGTGCTTACTTCAATTGCATCAAAAAGCCCACTGCTTTGTCCAAAGCTATTGATGGAATTCGAAAGTGCTGGATTGTCAGCCAGCAAGTCCTTGAGCATATATGGAGTATGCTTGCCATCTTTGGTGAATCTATTTTTTACTCCGTGGTGCATCCTGTTTGGTATTGCTCTCATTGGACCATGAGCAAGTACACCTTCAAGTGGAGGGTATTCTCTCCATGTTGGATTTTCTTCAAATTGATTGATCGAATATACCCAATCCCAGCCATCGTTTAGTGGGGGTGAATCGATATCTCTGTATTTTTGAAACCTTTTAGGCTTCTCGAAGTGGTGTTTTTGCAGGTGGCTACGAACTTCGTCAGTGTTTTCAAATTCAAGAGGATCAAAATGACTTGAGCGATAACCTATCGAATTCTTGCCTTTTCTTTTTGTCCTTGTTAGTTGACTTATAGCATTTTCATTTAGAAGTGTAATCTTTTGTATTTTTAGGTTTTCGCCAATTACTTTATAGGTAATCAGTCTGCCATTCAATTTGCCGTTCTCTTGATTTTTCCTTCTCGTGATAAAACCAACAGTGAACTCTTTTGAGCCGCTCAACCTCGAAACTACGTCAAATACAGTTTCTATACCGTCCACTGAACCAAGTACATCAAAGTAATGAAGGTGGTGTCTTGAATCTAGTAGTTCGATCAATTGAGTGAAGCTAGATTTTCCAGTGCTGTTTTCTCCTACAAGAAAGTTGCAATTCAGAATGCGGTGCCACCCATGCGGTGTTCCCTTAAAATTTTCTGAAAATACACTGTAGTATTCGAGCGAATCTATAAGCAAAGCATTTTTCCCCGTTTTCAACGAGGATTGCTTTTTTCATCTGGTTTAGCAACTCAAGATTGTTGTCACCACCCCCGCCAAATCCAGCCGCCGCCTAGAATGCGGCTGCTGTCGGTCTCGTAGAAGACACAGGCCTGACCGGGGGAGACGCCTTCTTCGGCGGTCATAAGTTCGACCTCGGCTGTCGTGGCCGAGAGGGGGCGGATGATGGCCTCGGCGGGCGGGCGGGTCGAGCGGACTTTGACCGAGACATGCCACTCCTTGCGGCTCTCGAAGGGTTCATCCCCAAGCCAGTTGATCTCGCGCACGGGGACCGTCCGCGTGGCAAGGAGGTCCTTGGGGCCGACCACCACCTGTTTCTTGTCCACATCGAGCCGCACCACATAGAGCGGGTCGGCAAGGCCCCCGATCCCCAGACCGCGGCGCTGGCCGATGGTGTAATGGATCACGCCGCGATGGGTGCCGAGCACGTTGCCTTCGGTGTCCACGATCTCGCCTTCCTCGGCGGCACCGGGGCGGAGTTTCTCGATCACCGAGGCATAGTTGCCGTTGGGCACAAAGCAGATGTCCTGACTGTCGGGCTTGTCCGCCACGGCCAGCCCGTATTTCGCCGCAAGCGCACGAGTCGCGTCCTTGGACGGCAGGTGGCCCAGCGGGAAGCGCAGGTAATCAAGCTGCTCGGGCGTGGTGGAAAAGAGGAAATAGGACTGGTCACGGTTCGCATCCGTCGCGCAATGCAGCTCGGGGCCCTTGGCGCCCATCTTGCGCTGGATGTAATGGCCCGTCGCCATACAGTCCGCGTCAAGGTCCTTGGCGGTCTGGAGAAGGTCCTTGAACTTGACCCGCTCGTTGCAGCGGATGCAGGGCACAGGCGTCGCCCCCGCAAGGTAACTCTCGGCGAATTCGTCGATCACCGCGTCTTTGAAGATGTTCTCGTAGTCGAGGACATAATGCGGAAAGCCCATCTCTTCGGCGACGCGGCGCGCATCATGGATATCGCGGCCCGCACAGCAGGCGCCCTTTTTCGCAAGCGCCGCCCCGTGGTCGTAAAGCTGGAGCGTGACACCCACCACGTCGTAGCCCTCTTCGGCAAGCTGCGCGGCCACGACAGAGCTGTCGACCCCGCCGGACATCGCGACGACGACGCGGGTTTCGCTGGGCGGCTTGGCAAAGCCGAGGGAATTGAGGGGCGTCTCGAGGGGCATGGGCCTCTCCTTGTTCATAGGGCCGAGGTGCGTCGGAATATATGAAAATGCGAGATACTCTCAAGGGGCGGTTTCAGGTCTCGTTAAATTCCGCGCCGTAATTTTCACGATACGGATCACAAAGGGGTGAGACATGTATCTGAAAAAGGTGAACGGGCCGCGTATCGTCACGCTGGCCGATGGAACAACCATGACCCGCGCCGATCTTCCCAAAGCGGGGGTGCGGCGCTGGGTGGCCTCGCGCAAGGCGGCCGTGGTGCGGGCGGTCGGGGCCCGACTGATCGAAAGAGAAGAAGCGCTGGCGCTCTATGGGCTGAGCGAGGAGGAATTCGCTGAATGGGAAAATGCCGTCAACACCCATGGCGAGGCGGCGCTTCGGGCAACGGCGCTACAACGCTATAGACAACCCTAGATTGCGTATGCGATCGTTTCTCCACGGTAACGGGTGATTAACCATTTGATGAGTAGACTGGTTGCGAAATGGAGATCCAACGGAGAAGCCGATGCGCGTGTTGCTTGTCGAAGACGACCCCACTACCTCGAAGAGCATTGAACTCATGCTCACCCACGCCAACGTCAATGTCTATTCGACGGACCTTGGCGAAGAGGGGATCGATCTTGCCAAACTCTATGATTACGATCTGATCCTGCTTGATCTCAACCTTCCCGATATGAACGGGCACGAGGTCTTGCGCCAATTGCGTATGGCGCGGATCGAGACGCCGATCCTGATCCTCAGCGGGGACGACAACACGGAAAGCAAGCTCAAGGGGTTCGGCTTCGGAGCGGATGACTATATGACCAAGCCCTTCCACCGCGAAGAGCTTGTCGCGAGGATCCATGCGATCATCCGCCGGTCCAAAGGGCATTCGCAATCGGTGATCAAAACGGGCCGCGTGAATGTGAACCTCGACGCCAAGACGGTTGATGTCGAGGGGAATACCGTTCACCTGACGGGCAAGGAATACCAGATGCTCGAACTGTTGTCGCTTCGCAAGGGGACAACGTTGACCAAAGAGATGTTCCTCAACCATCTCTACGGCGGAATGGATGAACCCGAGCTCAAGATCATCGACGTTTTCATCTGCAAACTTCGCAAAAAGCTTACCGAAGCCACGGGTGGCGAAAACCATATCGAAACGGTTTGGGGGCGGGGTTATGTGCTGCGCGATCCCGAACCTGCGCGGCTGGCACAAACGGCTTGAGCCGCGCCCTCTGGACGTGGCGGGAGGCTCCCCCTAGAACTAGGATGTGCCGCGCAGGCGGCGATAGAGCTAGGGGAAGACTGTGCAAGACGCCATTGTTGAGAGCAAAGCCGTTGTCGATCTCACTCGGGACGAGGCGCGGGCCGAACTTGATCGCCTTGCGCGTCTCTTGGGAGAGGCCAACCTTGCCTATCACACGGATGATGCGCCGGTTTTGTCTGATGCCGATTACGACGCCGCCAAGCGCCGTAACGCCGAAATAGAAAGCCGTTTTCCCGATCTCAAACGTGCCGATAGCCCGTCGGATCAGGTCGGCGCTGCGCCCTCTGAGGGTTTCGGCAAAGTGCGTCACGTTGTGCGCATGCTCTCGCTCGGCAACCTGTTCGAGGATGACGAAGTCGCCGAATTCGATGCCCGTGTTCGCAAGTTCCTGAACTTGGGCGCCCAAGACCCTCTGGCCTATACGTCGGAGCCCAAAATCGACGGGCTCTCGCTTTCGCTCCGCTATGAAGGCGGCAAGCTGGTTCAGGCCGCAACGCGCGGTGATGGCGAGGTTGGTGAAAATGTGACCGCCAACGCTCTGACGATCAAGGATATTCCGCAAACGCTCCAAGGTGCGCCCGATGTTCTCGAGGTGCGGGGCGAAGTCTATATGTCCCATGCGGATTTCGCCGCGCTCAATGAACGGCATGCGCAAACGGGGGGCAAAACCTTTGCCAACCCGCGGAATGCTGCGGCGGGGTCTCTTCGCCAGCTTGATCCCAAGATCACCGAAGCGCGCCCGCTGCGGTTCTTTGCCTATGCATGGGGGGATCTGAGCGCACCTCTGGCCGAGACGCAATTCGGCGCGATCGAGCGGCTCAAGGCGCTGGGTTTTCAGACAAATCCGCTCACCAAACTCTGCGAAACTCCCCAAGAGATGCTGGCCCATTACAAGAGCATCGAAGCGCAGCGCGCGACCCTTGGCTATGACATCGACGGTGTCGTTTACAAAGTGAACGCGCTGAGCCTCCAGCAGCGGCTCGGTTTCCGCTCGACCACGCCCCGTTGGGCGACCGCGCATAAGTTTCCCGCCGAGCTTGCTTGGACGACCCTCGAGGCCATTGACATTCAGGTCGGCCGAACGGGCGCACTCAGCCCTGTGGCGCGGCTCAAGCCCGTCACGGTCGGCGGCGTTGTCGTCTCGAACGCCACGCTCCACAACGAGGATTACATCGAAGGGCGCGACAGCAAAGGCGAGCCGATCCGCGAAGGCCGCGACATCCGTGTCGGTGACTGGGTGCAGGTTTACCGTGCGGGCGACGTCATCCCGAAAATTGCCGATGTCGATCTTGGTAAACGCGCGCCAAACGCGGAGCCTTATGTTTTTCCGAAGACTTGCCCCGAATGTGGATCGGATGCCGTCCGAGAAGAGGGCGACGCTGTGCGCCGCTGCACGGGCGGCATGATTTGTCCCGCGCAAGCCATTGAAAAGTTGAAACACTTTGTCTCTCGGGGCGCGTTCGACATTGAAGGGCTTGGTGCCAAGCAGATCGAGATGTTCTTTCACGACGAAGTTTTGCCGATCAAGGAACCTGCGGATATTTTCACGCTGGCCGAGCGGGATGCCGGCAATCTTGCCAAGCTCAAAAACCGCGACGGGTTTGGTGAAAAGAGCGCGAAGAAACTCTTTGAGGCGATTGATAGCAAAAGGAAAATACCGCTTGCGCGGTTACTCTTTGCCCTTGGCATCCGTCATCTTGGCGAAAACGGCGGGGCGCTTTTGGCCAATCATTACCTCAGCTGGGCCGCATTCGAGAGTGCCATGACCTCGGCCGAGGTGGGGTCGGGTCCCGCTTGGGAGGAGTTGGTGAGCATCGACGGCGTAGGATCGGTCCTTGCCGCCTCGGTCGTCACCACCTTTCACCAAGCGGCAGAGCGCGCGTCGATTGATCGGCTTGTGGCGCAGCTCGACGTAGAGGACGTCGAACTTCGGGATACGAGCGGAAGCCCTGTTGCCGGTAAAACCCTTGTCTTTACGGGCACCCTCGAAAAAATGACACGCGCCGAGGCGAAATCTCGCGCCGAAGCGCTGGGGGCCAAAGTTGCAGGCTCGGTCAGTGCCAAGACCGATCTTCTGATTGCGGGACCCGGCGCGGGCTCCAAAGCGAAAAAGGCCGAAGAGCTCGGGATCGAAACGATTGACGAAGATGCGTGGATCGCGCTCATCGCGGGCCTATGAGCGGACGTCCCGAAATCCTTTTTCCGCTGTTCGGCAAGCTGACTGCTCTCGATGGGGTCGGGCCCAAGATCGCTGCCTTGATGGAGCATCTGGATATCGAAAAGCCGCGCGATGTGCTCTTTACGCTGCCGCACAGCGGGGTGGATCGACGCCCGATCGCGTCTGTGCGCGAGGCGCTGCTTCCTGCGACGGTCACGGTGGAAATTACCGTTCAGTCGCACCATAAACCCGCAAACAAGTCGCGCCCCTATCGGATCACGGCAAGCGATGCAGGCGGCACATTGCAGCTCGTTTTCTTTCACGCACGGGGCGATTATCTTGAAAAACAGTTGCCCGTCGGGGCACGGCGCGTCGTTTCGGGTAAGGTCGAGCTTTTTGACGGGGTTGCGCAGATGGTGCACCCCGATTTCATCCTGAAGCCCGACGAGGCGCTCGATATCCCAGCCTATGAGCCTGTTTACCCTTTGACGGCGGGCGTGACGCAAAAGGTGATGTATCGCGCGTCACGCTCGGCGCTTGCACTTGCACCCGAGCTTGACGAATGGGCCGATCCGGCTTTGATCGCAAGCGAGGGCTGGCCCACGTGGTCCGAGGCGATGACCGCGGCGCATGCGCCGCAAAGCGGGGCGGATCTATCGGGCCAGAGCAAGGCACGCCAGCGCCTTGCCTATGACGAGTTCTTTGCCCATCAGGTCACGCTCGCCCTTGCACGCCAGTCGGTGCGGCGGGCCAAGGGGATCGAAAACCGCGGCGATGGGCGGCTGCGGGCCAAGGTGCTTGCAAGTTTGCCCTATGCCCCAACCGACGCTCAGAGCCGTTCCATCGATGAAATCGCTGCGGATATGGCGTTGCCGCAGCGGATGAACCGACTTTTGCAGGGGGATGTCGGCTCGGGTAAAACGCTTGTGGCCCTTATGGCGCTCTTGGTGGCGGTCGAGGCGGGCGGGCAAGGCGTGATGATGGCCCCGACCGAGATCCTCGCCCGCCAGCATCTTGATGGATTGCAACCCTTGGCCGAGGCGGCGGGGGTCGTTCTCGAGATTTTGACGGGACGCGACAAGGGGAAAGAGCGCGAGGCCAAGTTAAAAGCGCTTCGCGAGGGGAACATCCATATTCTGGTCGGCACCCATGCAGTGTTCCAAAAGGATGTGGAGTTCCATGATCTTCGGCTTGCCGTGATCGATGAACAGCATCGCTTCGGTGTTGCCCAGCGTATGGAGCTTGGGTCCAAAGGCCATGCGGTCGATGTTCTGGTGATGACCGCAACCCCGATCCCGCGCTCTTTGGCGCTTGCGCAATACGGGGATATGGATGTTTCGGTTCTTGACCAGAAGCCGCCCGGACGAACGCCGGTGCAAACGGCTCTGGTCAGCACCGGGCGGCTGGACGAGGTGGTCGCGAAACTTCGATCGGCGATGGCTTCGGGGCGGCAGGCCTATTGGGTTTGCCCACTCGTCGAGGAGAGCGAGGTTTCGGACCTCGTATCCGCAGAACAGCGTTTCGCGCTTCTTCGTGCCGCTTTGGGCGAGGGCAATGTCGGGCTGGTGCACGGGCAAATGCCGCCGGCCGACAAGGATGCCGCGATGGCGCGCTTTGTGGCGGGCGAGACCAAGGTTCTTGTCGCGACGACCGTAATCGAGGTCGGGGTCAATGTGCCCAATGCCTCAATCATGGTGATCGAACGGGCCGAGCATTTCGGTCTTGCGCAACTTCACCAGCTGCGCGGCCGCGTCGGGCGGGGATCGGCGGCCTCGACCTGTCTATTGATGTATCAACCGCCCCTGACCCAGAGCGGTCAGCGGCGTCTTGAAATTCTGCGCGAAACGGAAGACGGCTTTCGCATTTCGGAGGAGGATCTTGCCATGCGCGGGGCAGGCGATGTGATCGGCACTGCCCAGTCGGGTGTGCCGCGGTTCCGCATCGCCGATTTGGAATCGCAGGTGCGACTCATGCAGGTGGCCCAATCCGATGCCAGAAAGCTTCTTCTGGATGACCCGAGCCTTCGATCCAAGCGCGGAGAAGCGGTTCGTGTTCTCCTTTGGCTGATGGAGCAGGACAAAGCGATCCGTTTAATATCAGTGGGTTAGGCGCTCACGACCCTTTTTGTTCACTTTTGTTCTCAAAAAGTTCTTTACAGGACGTTAATCATGTGAGAACAAAGTAGCAACAGGAACAAAGGAGCAGTCCAATGGCCCAAGACATTAAAACCGTATTGACCCGTTCGCGTGAGACCCTTGTTGCAGATGCCCTTGGCGTCGCTGCTTTGGCGATCATTCTCTATGGCTCGCTCTGCCTTCCTAGCCTCTTTTCTGCCTGACGTTTCGTGCCGGACACAGAGCGCGCTTTAGTCCCGTAAACCGCGCTGACGACCTGCCTGTCCCGTCCACGGGGTCTTTGACCCCAAAGTGTCCGGTTCCCACACGAATACGTTTCCTGCCCGCCGCCATCCCGTCCCGGATGTGCGGCGGTTTTCTTTTGCGGCTTAGATGATGTAGGCGAGGCGCAATCCGCCCCAGAGCTTGCCTTTGACGATGATCGGAGCGGAAAGGTCCTTCATCAATGCGAAATTGCCGCCGCCCATGTCGCGGCGATAGACCTGCATCAGGAACTGGTCGCGGTTCTGGCCCGCTTTCAAACCGACACGATCATTGAACATACGGCGGTTGCGCGCATTTGCTGCGTTCCAGACCGGATCAGGGCTCTGCGGACGGGCGAATTTGTGGTTGTGGGTCGGAAGATAGCCGTTCTGGTCCACGGCGGCACAAAAGACGATCCTAGAATCGAGATTGAGTGCGGGTTCCTGGAACTTGGGCAAAAGCCGATCCGTAAAGTTGGTGAAGCGGGTCATATATTGTTCGGGATTGCTGCCTTGGATCGGCACATAGTTGCGATCAAAGAGATCCGACATCGCAATTTCGCCGCGCTCGACCGCTTGGGTAAAGGCGCTGCTGATCTCTTTGGCTGCATTTGTCACATAAGAGATGAACTTCTGATCTTCGGTGACACCGCCGCTTGCAATGCCGAGCTTGACCACGCGCTCGCTGTCATCCACGAGATTGTGGATGCGCTCGCGTGATCGCTCCACGCCATCGGATGTTTCCTGAGAGGCATCCTCGAGCGCTTCGATCACGGGCATAAAGGTGCTGACGGCGATGGAAATACTCTCGGCGCGGTGCTGCATGTCTTCGCCCTTGGCAACGGTTCCATGCATTTGCTGCGCGATCCCGTCCATAAGGGTGTTGGTGCCGCCGAAGCTCTGGATGACGACTTTCGCATCGCTCGCAACGCCGCGCGCTTCGGCGCCAAAGGCACGGAGGTCTTCGGCGAGTGAGGCGATACCGTCGGTCACGTCGGCCGCTGCGCGCGTCGTCGAGCGTGACAGCTCGGTGATGGCTTCGGCAACCACTGCAAAGCCGCGCCCGGATTGACCCGCACGCACAGCCTCGATCTTGGCATTGATGGCGAGAATATTGACCTGACGGGCGATCCCGGAAATTTCGGAGTTGAGCTTTTCGACACCGTGCAGTGCCGTTTCGATGTTTTGCATCCGTTCGCTGATCGAGGCGACCCAACGCGCGATATCCTCGTTCTTCTGGTTGGAGGCGCGGATCGTTTGCAGCGTCTCGTTGAGCTTCGACAGAGTTTCACGGCTGGAGGTCGTCGATTCCGCGATTGCCTCCTGAACCGAAGCATTCGCTGTCTGGATCAATTCGGCTTGGGTCCGAAGCTCGGCCATTTGGACGAGCTGATTACGGGCCTTGACCCCTGTCTCATCCAGAAAGCCGGCAAGATCGACCACGTCGAAAGCCATTCTCGAACCGACGTTGGTGATTTCGTCGAGATTGCTGCTTCCCTGCCGATCGGAGGCTTTGCTGATTAGTCCTTGCAACGTCATCCAATTCTCCCTTTGGGCTCGCGCCCCGAGAAGTGGGGTCAGGTCGCGAGCTTTGCCTGTGTTATCGCCTCGGCTGTTGCATCAAGCGCCAGCATGATCGAGGCGTGTCGGTTCTTGTAGTCCCGCGCCGGAATGAGGTTTTCCAACGCGTCGAATGGGGCATCCGGCACTGGCCCTTCGTCTTTGAGCATGGCGCGGAGTTGAGCGCGTGCGCGCTCGATTTCTTCTTGCGTCCGGCCGATCACAACGGCCCCGAGGATGGCCGCCGATGCCTGACCGAGCGCACATGCTTTAACGTCCTGTCCGAAGTCTTTGATTACCCCATCGGCGAAATTAATATCCACGGTCACGGTCGAGCCGCACAAAGGCGAGCGTTTCTTGACCGTTGCATCGGGATTTTCCAGCCGTTTGGTATGCGGAATATCGGCCGTCAGCGCCAGAATGCGCGACGAATACAGTTTGATCAGATCGGAATTCTCGGACACGGAGTTTACCTTTCGCACTTGCATGTCATAGATAGGGCGCAACAGACGAGGGCAAAAGGGTTTTTACGATGGGCTTCGATCCTTTGACGCTAAAGTATGATGAAAAAGGGCTGATCCCCGCGATCGCACAGGATGCAAGCTCGGGCGAAGTGCTCATGATGGCTTGGATGAATGCTGAAGCGGTGCAGAAAACCCTTGAGACAGGCAAAGTGACCTATTGGTCGCGCTCGCGCCAATCGTTCTGGATCAAAGGCGAGACATCGGGCCATGTCCAAGAGCTTGTCTCGTTCCGCGTCGATTGTGATCGGGACTGCATTCTGGTCGAGGTCAACCAGACGGGGCCTGCCTGTCACACCAATCGGCGCAGCTGTTTTTACACCGAAATCCAGAACGGAGCCGAGGTGATCACCTCCGAGCCGATGGCGGACTAAAGCCCGAGCGCTTTTATGTCTTCGGCAAACTCGTCCAAAGCCTCACGGCCTTTGGGCGTGATGCCGTATATGCCTCTTTCGATGTTTTCGAACCAGCCATAGTGGTCTGCGCGCAGAATATCACCCGCCCGCTCGACCCCGAGCGCGTTTTTGATTGCTGCGGGGGCAGAGGGGCCGACCGAGAGCCGCACAAGGCACCGCAAAGCATCCTGACGATAGGAGGTCATCTGTTTTGCGCGCGTGGTGCCGCCCGTATTGGGATCCCCTACGCGCCGTTCGAACTCCCTTAAAAGCCGTGTCTGACGCCTGCGGTTCTTGCGGGGTGCATGATCCTCTGGATCGACATGCGCCTGCACCGTGCCTTTTGCGACATCGACCGCCAAAAGCCCCAGACCGAGCCTTTTGCAAAGCCGCACGATATCCTTGTATCGCAGCTTCCAGCCGCGGTCTTTCGAAACGGGAACCGCCATATAGACTGCATCGCTGACGGTTTGGCGCTCGATCGCCTGAAAGATCAAGCCGAGCGAGAAGGTGAGCTTGAGTTCGACGATGACGGGCGGCTCGTCCCCGCGCATGGCGACAACGTCACATGCGCCGATCTCGGACTTCACCTCATAGCCTTGGGCTTCGAGATAGGCTTTGACGGGGGGATATAGATCTGCTTCGCGCAAACTCGGGCTCCTCGGGCTTGCCGCAGTCTAGACCGTTCGAACACCAAGGCAAAGCTCAGAGCGGAAGCGGTTTGGTCCAAAGGCGTCCGAACTGTGGTTTTTCAGCCGTCACCCCGCCCAGACGTGCAAGATGCCATGTCAAAGTCTGGTTGGAGCTGAGAACGGGAATGCCGATCTCGGCCTCGAGGGGTGCGATGAGCGAAAGCGTGCGAAGGTTGGTGCAGGACATGAAAATCGCATCGACTTTTTCTTTTTCAACAATGCGATAGGCGGCGTTCCTCAGCGAGTTTTCGTCGATACAGGCAACCCGAGATTCGCTGCTTTCGCCAAATGTAACCGCATGGGGAACGACAAGCCCGCGCCTTTCGAACGTGGCTTTGAGCGGCTCGGCCACCTCTTCGATATAGGGCGAGACAAGACCGAGCCGCGCAACGCCCAAGGCGCGCAGTGCCTCGAATGTTGCGGTAAGTGGGTTCGTCACCGCCTCGGTGTGGGCCGTGCTTTTCACTAGTTCGGCGACGCGGGCCTCGCCGATCACATTCGTGCCCGACGTGCAGCCATAGCCGATGACGGAGAAATGGGCCTCGGTCGGGAGAAGCCGCGCAGCCGCAGGAAGGGCGCGCTCCATCGCAGCCAATGTGTCCACCGTCACCTCTGGGTCCGAAGGGATGCGGCTCAGGTGCAGTTTGGCTTCGGACACCGGAAAAACGGTGCGCAGATCGTCTTCGAGCGTTTCGTCGGCTTCCAGCACGATCACCCCGATTTTGGGGCGTGCGTCGGTTCCAAGACTATAGGGCGAGCGTTCCATCTAGACCTCGATCATGTCAAAGGGTGCGCGTGGCGACAAAAGACGCACGCCGTATTCGGTCAAAAGGATGTTTTCCTCGTGCACGATATAGGTTCCTTCGCGCACCATTGCTCCAGGTTCGAGTGTGAGAACCATTCCCGCGACAAGCTCGGTTGAATCGAGCGGCGTGAAGGACGGCCATTCGGTCAATGTGACCCCGAGCCCGTGGCCGAGCCGACCCCCGCCTGCCGTCACCCCCGATTTTTCAAGCGATCCCACAAGCAGTCTGTGCACGTCACAGGCCCGCATTCCGACTGTCAGGGTTTCAATGACATGTTCGGTCGCGAGCCAAAGCGCCTCGTGCACGCGCTTGGCCTCGCCCGAAATCGGGCCGACGGAGTAGTTGCGGTCGAAATCACAGAAATAGCCGTCTTTGACCGCGCCCGTATCCAGCATGAGGATGTCACCCTTTTGCAAAGGCACCGCAGGGGCAGGGGAGATGACATCGCCGTATCCGTCAGGTCCTGCGCCGCCCGCCGTATAGGACACCCAATCCGCACCTTGCTCGAGCAGTGCGATCTGGAACCTGCGGAATACGCTGTCGAGCGGTTGCCCTTGGGTGGCGAATGCGGGCACCTGATCGAAAGCGCGGCCCGCAATGGAACAAGCGGTTTCGATCTTTTCGATTTCGCGCTCGGTTTTGATTTCGCGCACCCGCTGGACCGTCTGCGTGGCGTCCACAAAGCGTCGCGTCCCGATCTGTGTCCCGACCTTGTGAAAATCGGCCAGCGGCATGCGCAGATGCGTCTCGAGCCCCATCGGAACTCCGATCCTTGCGCCTTGGGGCGTAACCTCGCTCAGGGTCTGCGACAAAAGGGTGACGCCATCGTCAAAGGGATCGGGCGCATCCCAAGTGCGGATATCGGTGATCCAAGTCTTGCCCATAAGATCGCGTCCGATCGAGGGAATGACTGCGACCGGTTCACCCGAGGCGGGCACGATGACAAACCACGGCCGAGCGGGGCTTTCCCAAAACCGCGTCAAAAACCCCGTGACATAAAAGATATCGGAAGGCGCGGTGAGAAGCAGCGCATCGAGAGTATCCTGTTCCATACGTTGTTTAAGTCGGGTCAAACGGCCCTCGAACTCGGCGGCAGGAAAGACGAGCGAGGCGCGCTCCATCAGGCAGCCCCTTCGCTTACGATGGTAAGGACACGGGCATCCGGCGAAAGATCAAGCCCCGCGATCAAAGCCGCAAGCCCCGCGCCGCCCGAAGGCGTTGTCTCGATCCCAAGCTCCGCCAGAACTCTCACCCCCTCGGTCGCTTCGTCTTCGGTGATGGTGCAAGCAAGATCGGCATCCCGCGCCAGTCCTGCAAGCGCAATGAGCGATGGCGTTTTGCAATCAAGGCGGCCCATGTTCGACACGGGGCCTGTCGTGTCGATCGCCCGACCGGCAACAAGGCTTTGTTGAATGGCGGGGGCGTATTCCGGCTCGACCACGATGATGACAGGCGCATCGCCCCAAGCCTTGCGGAAGAGAGCCGCCGCCGCTGCTGCAAGCCCGCCGACCCCTGCTTGAAGGAGGATATGCGTCGGGGGCGTTTGCATTTGCCGGACGGTTTCCTCCGCCAGCATGAGATAGCCTTCCATCACCCGATAGGGCATCTCGATATATCCCTGCCACGAGCTGTCGGACAAAAGCGTCCACCCCTGAACCGAAGCGGCCTCCATCGCTGCCGCCATGCTGTCTTCATAGGTTTCGCCTTGGATCACAACCTCGGCGCCCTTTGCGCGTAGTCGCTCGGCAAAAGCATCGGGAACGGTTTTCGAGAGGTAAATCACGGCACGTGCCCCGAAAAGCGCGGCACCTGCGGCAACCGACAGACCGTGATTTCCCGCGCTGGCGGTGACATAGGTCCGCCCCGATAGCGCCGAAGGCCCCGTGTTTCCAAGGGTCCAAGCCTCGCGCGCGATGGCAAAAGCCGCGCCCAGCGCCTTGAAGCTCCCAAGACCCATGCGGTTGCTTTCGTCCTTGACCCAGACTTCGCTCACGCCGGTTCGGGCGGCAAGCTGTGGGACCTGAATCAGCGGCGTTTGCCGATAGGCAGGGCATCGCCCAAGAAGCGTCTCGACCCCGCGTGCATCATGACAGGGAAGCGGAACGCCAAGATCAAGGGTCTGACCACGTAGCGGGTTGGGGATGGTCTTGGGCAAAGGCTGCTCCTCATGGTTTTCCGGGAGCCTAGCAAATTCACGCTGCCCCTTTTCGGATGATTTGACCCTTGGTGGGCGGATTTTCGGTCATCTCGGTCCCGTTCAGGCCGAATTTCGGCGCGTGATTGTGAATTCTCTATCAATCAGGCCGAAAATCCGATCCAGATGGCTTATGGATCGATTCGACGCCCTTATTCTCGAAGCCATTCAGCGTGACGCGCGCGTCACCGCCGAGGCCTTGTCGCCCTTGGTCGGGCTCTCTGCCGATGCATGCCGCAAGCGGCTCGCGCGGCTCAGATCAAGCGGCTATATTGAAAAAGAGATCGCAGTTCTCAATCCCCAGAAGGTCGGGCGGGGGATCACCTTTATTGTCGAGGTTTCGCTCGAAAACGAACGGATTGCCGATATCGACCGCTTCAAGGCGCGCATCGAGTCCGCGCCCGAGGTCATGCAATGCTATTATGTGACGGGGAGCGCTGATTTCATTCTGATCGTTTCGGCCAAGGATATGGCCGACTACGAAGCTTTTACCCGCCGCTATTTCTTTGCCGAAGAGAACGTAAAGCGCTTTCGCAGCAGTGCGGTGATGGAGCGCGTGAAAACCGGTTTTTTTGTTCCCGTGGTCGAAGCGGCAGAAGAGAAACCGTAGCCTGACTTTAGGAAGTCTTACGCTCTCGACCCATGCAATCCCTTGCATATTTGGGTTCCGGCCTGCACTGCTTGTGCCGAGCACATCCCACACAAGGAAACCGAAAGATGTATATTCGCTGCGCCTTCTTCAAAGGTAAAATCAAAGAAGGCATGGAGGAGAGCTTCCATGCACATTGGCGCGACAATCTCGTTCCCCTCTGGGGCGCTTTCCCGCATCTTCTCGAGCTACGGGTGCACCGCGAGGTTGAAAGCGACGATCCCGAGAGCCCGTTTCCGCTTGTCATGGCCATGAAATTCGAAACCCGCACCCATATCGAAGAAGCCCTTGCTTCGCCCACCCGTTGGGAGAGTAAAGAAGTTTCCAAAAAGCTTTTCGAAATGTTCGAAGGCCACGTGATCCACACGGTGTTCGAAGCGGATCAGTTCTAATCGCCAAAGCAACGCCTCGGCTCATGCAGCGCATGGGCCGCTCCAGCGGCAACCCGCTGATTTTTCATCGCTCTAGGGGGAATATGGCGGAGAGACAGTCCGTCAACTCAATGAAATTTGAAAATTTTATTGTTTAAAATCAGTATATTGGGTGATATTAAAAATCCCTAACCGTAGCGGAACTCGTAGCAAATTTAAAGACAAAGCGAGACTGCATGCTAAGTAGGAGACAACCGTAATTGATACACCTGAATTCACTTTTTGTTCTTTCAGGGTGTAACTGCAAGGTTGCCCGCAGTTAGAGCGTTTCGGTTTTGACGTGAATCGCGGGAGATTCCCTTTTGAGGTCAGATGTGATTCATCCTCTTTGGGAGGATTGATTATGTCGGCACCTTTTCCTTTGGCTCTTCGGTCGCGGTTTCAGAGATTGATTGAAGAAGGGTTAAGCGGGCGCGCTGCGGCGCTGCGTCTTAAATTATCACCTGCAACTGGTGCGCGGTGGGCCCGGCAGGTGAGCATAGAAGGCCATGCCGAACCTGCTCGCCAGGGACCTCCGCCCGGTAAAGGAAAGCTGGCACCACATCAGGCCTTTCTCGAAAAACTGGTTGCACAGGACCCCGATATTACTCTCTTCGAGCTTCGCGATTCACTTGCCGAAGCCGAGGGCGTGCGGGTGCATCATTCCTCCATCGCCAACTTACTGTCTCAGTTCGGCTTCACGTATAAAAAAAGTCGCTGGTTGCCACTGAGCGTCGCCGAGCCAAGGTAAGACAACGGCGAGCGGACTGGTTCAAACATCGACTTCCTGCAATAGCCACCTTGCCGGATCGTGTTGTCTTAATTGATGAAACTGCAGTGAAGACGAACTTGACCCGCTTGCGGGGCAGGTCCCAACGAGGCGAGCGACTGACAATGGATGCACCCTTCGGAAGCTGGGGGACGCAGACGCTCATCGCGGGCCTGAGCCAAGAAGCGCTGATTGCACCTTGGGTCATCAAGGGCGCGATGGACGGCACCGCCTTTGCCGCCTACATCCGCGAAGTGCTGATCCCCGAGATCGCGCCCGGCACAGTCGTAATCCTCGATAACCTCGCCACGCATCGGAACAAGGAGGCCGCGCAGGCTTTGCGCGAACACGGCTGCTGGTTCCTTTACCTGCCGCTATACTCACCGGATCTGAACCCGATCGAACAAGCTTTCTCCAAACTCAAAGCACACCTTCGAAAGATCGGTGCCAGAACCTTCACCGAAGTCTTTGCGGCAATTGGATCAATCTGCGATGAAAACGAACCAGAAGAGTGCTCGAACTACTTCAAAGCTGCAGGATATGTCGCAGGTTAATCTCGAAACGCTTTAAAGTCGACCATCAGTATCTGGTCTTCAGGGCGGCTGACGCCCAAGGAGATATTCTTGAGATCAATTTGCATGAGATTCCAGATTGGTCCCCAGAAATTCCGCGCGAAGACATCGCCCGGATTGTAGCAACAAACGAAACGAATGAAGGGAGGACCACAGAGAATATCCAATAAATAAAACGGCCGGGAAAACCCGACCGCTTCATTTTGGAGAGATAAAGGAAGAGAACTGGTGTCTGGTTGCAGCGATTGGCGTCAAAGCAACCTCAGAACTTAACCTCAAACTCAACTCGCTAAGATGGGTTGAATCTACATCTCTCCAGAGAATCAGGCAAGAGCAAACAACCGAGAAATATAAATTTCTCGGACAGGAGAGATATTATGTCAGCAGTAGGCATAAGTGAGGTGCAGCCGAGCAATCTGCACCTAAGGATACCGCAATGGTGGCTAAAGCGGTTTCAGCTTTCATTGAATCAAATGGGATTCGCGTCGGGCTGTTTTTCTGATTCATCCTGTTTAGGAGGATAAGATCATGCCCAACCTGCTTTCTGCCGATATTCGAGCCCGTTTTGAGTTGCTCTTTGGTCAAGGTTTGACAGGTCGAGAGATCGGTCGTCGATTGATGATTTCCGCGGCATCGGCGTCGCGCCTATCTCAAAAGCTCAAACGGTGGCTGAGCCTGACACCAGCCGATAACCCGCGCAATTCTTGCCATGGCAGGCTGGCCCCCTACCATGTCTTTCTGGTTGAATTGATCCATCAAGATCCAGATATCACGCTCAAGGAGCTTCAGGGTGCTCTTGCGGATGGGCATGACGTGACCGCGTCTGTCTCCGGCTTAGATCAAGCCCTCAAGCGGTTGGGTTATACTTATAAAAAAAGAGCCTCATTGCGGATGAACGCATGCGCGCAAGGGTAAAGCGCGCGCGAGCTGATTGGTTTGCACATCGTGTTCCTGCGATCAGCGCAATGCCTGAACGCGTTGTGTTCATTGACGAAACATCGGTCAAAACCAATCTGACGCGGATACGCGGTCGCTCCTTGAAAGGCACACGGCTGACAGCATCCGCTCCTTTTAGATCATGGGGCACCCAGACACTGATTGCCGGCTTGGGTCCATCCGAATTTGTCGCTCCCTGGGTCATCAAGGGTGCAATGGACGGCCCAGCGTTTGTCGCTAACGTCCGAGACGTCCTGATACCCGAGATCGAACCCGGAACCGCTGTCGTCCTCGAAAACTTGGCCACCCATCGCAACAAAGAAGCCGAGGCGATCCTTCGCGCTCACGGCTATTGGTTCCTGTTTTTGCCGCCCTACAGCCCGGACTTGAACCCCATAGAAATGGCGTTCTCAAAACTCAAAGCCCACCTGAGGCGCATTGGAGCGCGGTCATTCACCGGACTGTTCGAAGCCATCAGCGAAATCTGCGATCTCTATACACCTCAGGAATGCTGGAACTACTTTTGCGAGGCCGGATAGGCTTCTACGTAAAATGGAAACGCTTTAAGGCAAAGGTTTGTTCCAAGGTCCGAAATTTGGAAGCCGTGGCGACAGATTTGCACTCACGGCGAATGCCTGCATCGGGCCGCGAGGGGATGTCGAAGGTTAATTGGCTGCTGCAACCAAGCCGCAGTTGGATTGCATCACTATATTCTGTAGGTCTAGCAGAAGTGGATTGAACATGGGCCCGAGAATGATTTGGCCCACCCCAAGCGATCGACTTCGCTACTGATTGCAATACATCGTGCCACCAAGGAAACCTTCTTCGGGGTTCAAGCCTTCGATCAGGTTTTTGTAGTTGATTCCGAAGAGCCGTATTTTTGAACCGCTTTTGGGATCTTGAATTGACACGTTGATTTCATTCGTGATTTTTCCACTTTTTATCGTCGTCGACCCAATTAGCATAGAGAACGAAGTGGCTTTATCGACTTCTGTGACGATCTCACGATTTAATTCGATCGTAATCGGATCCCCGACGGCAGGCTCTCGGAGAGTAAGCTCAGCGCTCGACTGGTCTTCCGTGAAATCGACCCGTTGAGCCGAGATAAAAGTTTGTAAGAACACGAACTGGCAACTCTCGGCTGCGGCGGTATTGCCTAAAAGGCAGATCAGCAATGTTGTGCCTATTCTATGCACTTCAGACCTCCTCATCACTTCAATCATGCTCGCATCCGCTAGTAGATTGACCTGAGGCCGCCAAAGGGGGAGCAATGCCTCACCATCATGCTGTGCATACGTCAAAAAGACTCTAGATACGTTGAATGAAATTCTGGAAAATTGCAACTCAAGGGAGAAGAAATTTGAAAAAGTCGAATGCCGGTCAACCCATGTTAAGAATTGTTTGCTTTAGCCTCGCGGGGGCCCTTTTTGCATCACCCGTCGCAGCCATTGAGAAATGCGGAAATGGTCAGCGCATTACTTGTGTTGTCGACGGCGACACATTCTGGCTCGATGGCACCAAATATCGAATTGCAGGGTATGACACGCCCGAGCCTCAGACAGGTATCTGTGGTGGACAGTTCGAACGCGATCTCGCGGCCCGTGCCAGTAACAGATTTATCGATTTATGGAACACGACAGAGATTACGATTCATCCCAAGGGCATTAAAGGGGCGAGGGGGCGTGACCTGGTGGATGTTTTCTCCAATGGAATAAATATTGGAAATATTCTTGTGTCTGAGGGTCTCGCTCGTGAGTGGCCTGATGGTTGTGAATTCTGGTGCAACGATTGTGGAAACTGACGCTCGTTCTTCACTAAGTATCGCCAAAGGCATTCAAGAGCGCCTCTGGATATTTAGCCCAGTGAGCAGCTGGACGAGTATGCTGACCAAGCTCGAGTTCAGATAGCTGCGGTGCAAGCCAGTTTTGTCCTTGGAGCTCTTCAATGTTTGTTTCAAACCCATAAGATGAGAAATGATCGCGGACTGCTTGTTCGCGATAGCGGTCCGCAATGTGGCCGTAGCTTTCGAAGGTAGTCAAGATACTTCTATGTCCAAGCTGCCGGGAGAGGACTTCAATCGAAAGCCCGTTCATCAGCATATGGCTCGCATAAGTGTGACGTAACCCATGAAAAACGAAGGTGCTGTCGAGACCTGCTCGAGCTCGAGCGACGTTGAATTGTTTCGAATGCTGCCTCCTCCATTGCTTCGTATTGGCTGACAGTAAAACGAGGTCATCTGCGCTCTTGCCTTTACATAGCCCATTGAAGAACTCCATGCCTTCTTCTGGAAGAAATACAAACCTGCCGTGACCGAGCTTGAAGGCGCCTATCCGAATTCCAAAGCCACCTTTGCCGATATCTTTTACCTTAATCCGAGCCAATTCACCAACTCGACAACCAGTATACAGTGCCGCTTTTATCAGTGTCTGAAGAGCCGGAGGGCTAAATTCGAGGAGGGCTGATATTTGGCTCTGGTTTAAGAATTGGACCTGCGTGAAACGGATGACAGGGACGCGGCGCAAAAGGCGGATTTTCCTTTCATCTGAGATAGTTCCATTTTCATACGCATAAGTAAGAGCTGATCTAAGCAGACCGATCACGACATTATAGGTGCGCTTGCGCTTTCGCAGTTCATCGGGGTTGAGGTCAGAGTGCATATCATTGATGTGATGCGGCATGAAACCAAAACGTGCCGGGGTGTTGACCACTTGTCTGGCAAGGAGGACGATGTGCTCCGCGGTTAGCTCTTCGATCGCAATCGAACCAAAATTTGGGATAACGTGATAGTTCATTAGAACCAATGCGTTGTAGTAACCTTTCGGGGTTCGGCTCAACTGACACCACTCGAAGTAATCTCTAAGCACCGATCCAATTGTCGGAACGCTGTTAGGAAGCGGGCAATATCCAATCTCTTTAATTCTACCTCGAACGCGCGCATGTGATGCTTGAGCCGGAACCTTTGGGTCGTTGAACCAAATCAGTGCACTTATTATGGCTTGCTCAAGAGTGATACCTTGGTGGCTTCGAAGTGAAACAGGTCCAAGAGCGTGTTGGTGATATTTCTTGTTGGCATCAAGATATCTAGCGATCCAAGTGCAGGTTCTCTCGTCCGGTCGATAGACGCCTATATGATACCCCGTCATTAATCCGTAAAAGTAGGGGTAAGTTCTCGGGACCAGGAGATTAATTTCCTCTTGGCGATTAAATGGGCATTCTTCAAGTCTGCACTGCAATGACAACCAGATTTGACGCATTGAAGCAGGAACTTTGTCGGGCAGCCCGTCTCTTTTTATAGTTTTCTCGGAGATATTACTCGTTGAAGATTTCGCTTTGCCTTCTACAAAACTCATAGGAATACCTCTTTGAACCAAGTTGTGTGGGATGGATAGTCCAAGGTGGTCATTAACAATTCGTTAACAATTTGAATGAATATTGATGGAATGATTGTTTCAGAACCAAGATCGACAGTTCAATGTAAATGTTCCCAAAGGGTTGCTGAGCTTGAGAAGGCTCTGCTGGAATATATAGCGAGGTATGGTCTAACGGAGGCTGCTAGGGTTGCGTTTGAGGGTGATCTATCAAGCAAAAACTGTTCCGGTCGACAGGCCCAATCCTAGCAAGGCAGTATGTTCGGTCTCAGAGTTTTTCAGGATCTTCCTAAGATCGTCATGTTTCTCGTTATTCCGCCGGCACAATTAATCGCGACTATATTTTTGCGCTCTACCAATTGATCGATCCTCGGAAAAATGTATTACTTCATGGTTCAGGAGTAGGTGTTCCAACATAAAGAAAACCCCTCAAGGCGTTATATTTAATAGATAATAATTTTTGGAGTTGAAGTGCTAGCCAGGCGTCTTTTCCTTTCTGGGGCCTCGGCCTTTTGTCTGCGGCCCTTGTTTGCAGCTGAGGAATACCAATCTGAGGCTGATGCGATTGAGACCGGCAAAGTCATTATCGCTGGTTTTCGCGGCACGAAACCAGGCGATCCGGAAGTCGAACGCGTGTGCGAGATGCTCGCGAGCGGCAATCTTGCAGGCGTCCTACTCTTGGCGCGCAATATTAAGTCTCCAGAACAACTGTTGGAACTTACCTCCAGGCTGAAAGAGGCCGCTGCTGATTTATCGCCAGTCATTGCAATCGACCAAGAAGGAGGAAAGGTCGCGAGACTTGGTCCGGAGAACGGCTTCTTGAAATGGGGCTCCGCATCTGAGATATCGGGATCGGAGATGACTGAAGATGATATGCTCGACTATTTTACTGCGAGAGCTCGAGAACTGAGCTTGGTTGGGATCAATGTAAACTTCGGGCCGGTGGTAGATCTTAATTTAAACCCTGATAACCCGATTATTGGAAAACTCGGTCGATCCTTTGGTGATGATCCTGAGTTGGTTACCCGGATAGCAAAAATCATTGTTGCTGCTCACCGAAACGCGAATGTTGCCACATGCCTGAAGCACTTCCCCGGCCATGGTAGCTCTGTCTCTGACTCTCACATGGGAGTGACGAACGTTTCGGAAACTTGGCGATCCGATGAACTTGAGCCATACTTGCAGATGATCGCAGACGGCTATGTAGATGCTATTATGAGCAGCCATATTATCAACGATAAGCTTGCTCTGCGACCAAATGTTCCTTTCTCGCTTTCACCCGCTTTGAGCTCGGTTCTCAGGGGGGATCTCAAATATGTAGGACCAGTCTTCAGCGATGATATGCAGATGGGTGCGATAACGCAGGGCTATGGGTTAAGCGAAGCGGCGAGGCTCGCAATTAATGCAGGCAACACCTTCTTAGTCTATTCAAACTTTCGCTCTGAGTATGACCTCGACAGTGTTGAAAATGTCAGAAGTGCGATTGAGGTCGAACTCGCATTGGGTGGATTGGATGGGCGCCAGTTACAGGCGCAAATCGCTCTGGCGAATAGTTTTCGGATGAAGCTTTCTTGATGGATTACTTGGGAGCCCAGACCCCCGAAATCACTCCGATACGGTTGTCGAACTCGCCTATGTCATACTTCGGGAAGCACCAATTTTTATTGGCTACCCACGAAAACCCAAGACATGAATCGTTGCGCTCGCAAATTGATCGGCATTGGTCCAAGCTCGTATTTCTCAAACCTTGAGGGAATATGTCGTATCCTCTAATGTCGATTCCCGTTGCCTCCAGGAATGGGCGATCGAAGATGGTTTGGTCAATTCGCGAGTAATCTATTATTGAGCTTATGACATCGTCCGATATCGACATGTTCGTCACTCTGGATTTTGGCCAGCACCAATTTGTAGAGATTACGTAACTCCAAGCTGCGCAACTAGGATTTGATCGGCATATCGCGTCGCATTGCGACATACTTACATTGCGATAGCCTTGTTGGGTAAGGTCGCCCCCAAAGAAATCGACGTTTGGAAAGTTCGAAGTTCCATTGCTAGGGGCCTTAGTTTCTGGCTTGGGTTGCGGAAGTGGTGCCGTTGAGGACGCTATCTCATATCGATGAATATTTCTGAGTTCGAGCAATTCGGAGCGTTTGCGTTCGATGAAAGGATCCACTTCTGCTATGGCACCCAAGAATGCTGCATCGTCTATGTTGCGGCTCAAGCGCAGTTTCTCAGAACCACTGAAGTAGTAAATATCGGTTGTGCCAAACATCTTCTCATACACGAACGGTGGGGTTTCGAATTCGTTCATGATGCCAATAATTTCAGAGGTCGTATAAAGTGTATCTTTGGTGGCCGTGCCAAGGTTTGCGTTCTTTTGATCTTGATCCGGAGTGTAAAATTGGTGAACTCCAAGGTCGCCGATCAGCATTCGAGCATTTCCGCCTAAGAAGACCGTCGCGCAAGATGACTCGCAGTTCCAACCTCCAGGAACATATGTATTCAAATTGTTGTCGTGGATAATGGAGGCAATCTGAAGGCCTTCGTAGAGATTTCCGCCCGGGCTACCCAAGACCACTAAGTCGATATCGTGATTGCGCATCGCTCGCCTAAGTTCAAACGAGTCATTTTGTTCAATCTTTCCCAAAAGGAAGATGGCTCTCGGGGTATCGCTAAAATGATAAAGACCGCCGTATCGCGTTGTCTCGGCTTTGAGTGCCGGTGACATGAGGCCAAGCAGGAATACTATGCTAATGAAGACTTTAGCCCGTTTCATGCGCCCCTCCTTTGGCTGTCTCAATTTGATGCAAACACGGAACTAGGGCTATTTCAAGATTTTACGCTCATAGCGCTGGGAAAGGATGTGTGTCGACGCCGAGACCCAAATCGCTCGAAGCTTTCTTCTATCAATTGCTGCGAATATCCTGGGACTTATGGTTGCTTATCCACGGCGCGGGTTTTTCCACGAGCCTCACAGTTTCAACTTCTGTGGTTATCGCCCGAACGTAACTATTGCGGAAATTTTTCGGCCAGGCACCGCTACGCCTCGCGTAGTGTCGCTCGGCGGTAGCGGTTGAACAGTGACCTGCTAACGCAGCAATCGTTCGAAGATCGACGTCAAAGCCAGCTTCAGCTCTTTCATGGAGCGTCTGCTTCATGTTGGCTATGAATTGGTGTCTTAAGGTATAAAGACATATCAATGACTTGCGCTTCGGAAACACCCGCTGACAGGAGCGCGCTAGCATCGCCCTGATCCGTTTCAGGGTCTTCGGATAACCTGCGGCCAGATCTGGATCGTGATCCTTTAAGGGGGAGGCCCAGCCGACGGTAAAGGCAATCGCTTCGATGACTTTGTTCGGCAGTCGAGTGAGATTGATTGTGCGACTGGTCCCATTTGCTCGATCATTGGTCGCCTTTGCATTGCTTACCTTTAGAAAAAGGGCGGCATTTTCTGGCGATCTTAATAGCCTCGCGCTTGGCCACTCGCAGGGTCTGAGACCAGTATGGAGCGTGGCCGTCATCAGATGATAAAGACGTTCACGGTTGAGATTTTTTAACGACCTTCCGATGTCCTTGTGAAGCTTTTCAAAGTCTTCTGGTGTCACGTAACGGGCTTTTCGAGCGCTAGTCCTTTTGAGTCTCGTATCGAGCTGAGTTCCTGCAATGACTTTATCGGCTTGCTTACCAAAGATTATGGATTGCAGAACATCCTGATAGTCGGGGTTCTCGAGAATAACGAAGAGGATCGCTGCTTCATAATTTCGCCAAGTCTGTGGTTTGACTATAAGCTTGATGCTCAGCAGGAACTCTCCAAAGTCCCTTTGATCAATCAGAGCGTCGTTGCCCAACCCTTTTTCTCTCCGGAACCTAGCTTCGAATTGCCTCCAAGTATTTCGGTAACGCTGCGCTGTTGCCGCTGTCATTGATGGCTCGACACCACCGGTGAATTGCCCAGTCTTCATGAGATCCTCCATGCTTGGAGGGAAACTGAGAAAAATTTTGCAAGAAACCTAAAATCTTAAACGTTTCTTGCATCTTACCGACCATGTCTCATGCGAAAGAGCGGCGTGGTGCGAGTAGGAGATGACGATTAGTGCAATTACTCTAAGAGGCGAGGATAGGATAAAAGCTCAGGATGATTATGTCCTGAGCCATCTCCTGGACGATGAACGGCTCCGAGATTTGTGGACCAAAAATGGCGCGCTTTCGACACGCTGCCTGCAGCACTACCGCTTAACGCGAGAACATGATTTCGCAGCTTTGATTGCTTATCACTATCAAGCAGCAAAAGAACTAGGGTCGAGCTTCTTCCACATATCGTTGCGCAACCCGGTGAGCGCAACACTCGAGGATTTGCTTGAAAAGAGAGATATCGTTCGAAAGGCGAAGATCCATATTTCAGCAGCACTACAGGGCTTTACGAACGCAACACCCATCGCCACGAAAATTACTGAGACCGAAAGTGCCGGTTTGGGGCAACTCGAGTTGAATATGGTGATGTTGGTCGAGGTCCAATATTTTTCAGAGGCTGGTAATAATAATTTTGGCAGGCAAGCACTTCGTGAAGCAGACGACATAAGGTTTCACTTAGGCGATCACTTCGTTGTCGAAAAGGTAGCAAGCCTTGAAAGTCTGGTTTCTAGAACAGTCAAAATGACTGAAACCAGCTTCCTGAGTAAATTCACCGGTCCAGAAATTCGCAGCTACTACGAGCTTTGCTATCGTCGGTGTTTCAATGAGTTAGGCGGCACACTTCAGTCTTTAAGTGAAAGCTTGGATGCACTTAATCGCAAGCCCGTATTGAGACGAATTAATGGCGAAAGGGTTGTGGAACTTGTCAGCGTCTCCCGACGCAGCAATTCGCGGCAGAGAGGCAAGAGTAAGCATGAAAGTATCGATGAGGAAGTCGATCTTAGCTGGATTGCTGACGAACCAGTATCACCGGAAGATGCCGTTATGCCGAGGTGCAATGACGATAACTTCGAAAATTGCATTACGTTTTCGGCTCCAACAGTCGGTCGGAACCTAAGCCTATGTCCGCAAACGGCTGGGATTTTCTTTGAAAGAAGCTTTAAGTTATTGAAAGATGGAGGAAAATAGAAACATCAATCTGGTTGGAAGCCAGGTAGAGACTGATTGTATCGGTTATGTCAGCTAGGTTGGCTTCGGCATACAAAGGCTGTTTGGCAAAAATGTAGTTCATACTGCGCACATCCTGCACCTGTTTAGTTGCGGGCTTTGGGTTATTTCTTAATATTATATAGTTGCAATCTTTAGTGAGTGTTGTTGGCGTATAGCGCTTTGGCGTCCAAGTTGGGTTTGGGTGAATTTTTCAGTTGGGGTAAATTGAACCCCAAAACAGGGTAACAACGCCACTGTGAGCCATCCTGAAGGTAGTTGATGTCGATGAAGAGATCATCGGTCTAATCGACGTTGAATCCGAACTTCAGGGCTGGAACCATGGATCAGGTTCTAAAAGCCGCCAAGATCGATAAGACCGCACGCAATCGTTTGAACCGAGTCGGGGTTCATCCTTTCCAGATTCTCGCTGACATAAAATAATGTCCTAAAGATCATACTATTCCCCGTTCTATTGGGTCCGAACAAAAGCATGATCGGGTGTAGCTAGATCCCATGTTGAGAGCCAACGCCTTTGAAGTTTTCGATTTCGATCTGGCTCAGTTACATGACAGAATCGTTTTTTATCTCACGCCCTTGGCTTTACCAGGCGCAGCGAGAATTTTAGGCACTTTGGAAAAACAAAAAGTTTGGAACGCCCGCTCTATCGCAGACCAATCACCGGTGTAGAACTCTCCAGCTTGTGAGGTGAATTCTCTGTCAAAGAGCTCTTTCAATTCTGTTTCGTAGTTGTGTGCCGTATCGCCGTCTTCAAATGGCTGATTATGCTTGAGTTCCCATCTGCAAACCGCGCGATCAGGGAACCCTCCATTGACTTCGCGCAACCGCCGGTTCGGATCATTTGATCTGCCTATCTTCACCAGAGCTTTGCCGACATGAGGGCCTGTTTTTCCAAGCAGCGCCTCCGCATTCGCTGACAGCTTCATCAGATAGAGGTGGTTCTCTCCATCTTCATGGGTGGAGGTGCGGTCCCCGAAGCTAGGAGGAATACCCTTGGACGGCTTGAGCAGGTCGTTCATATAGCCGCTGACGAGTTCATACGCTGCGATGGGCGGTTCACCGTAGACGTTCACCTGCCCGACATGGTGGCTGAGCGCCCTGCGCTTTTCATCTGGCTCAAGCAGGACAGCCTTGGTTGTTCTCTCAAACCGCTTCTTGCTGTCATAGGCTATCGGCGCAATCGTCTTGATGTGAACCCGGTTTGTGACGCGCCATGCACGGACAACCTTCAAGCCGTAAGTCCACCGATCCTGAAAACCATGATCTAGCTTCCATTTCCTCGACTCCTCAGTCTGCCGGTCCATATCATGGCATCGCTCCAGTTTGACTTCCATGAAGCCAAGGGCCTGCCGCTGAAGATCGGTGTCAGTGAGAGAGTCTACAGCGCCGTAGATGAGGACAAGATCCCCGTCCTTCATCTTTGACAGCATGTCTTCGCGCTGAGCTTCGTGGGTGAAGCCGATGTAACCGGCTTCTTCGGGGTTGAAGCTGTAAAATGCGCGCACCCAGATCTGGCGGTCTTCGGGGAGGAGCTCACCCATCGGCACGCCCTTCAATCAGCTTCGGGAAGTTGGCTGAAAACGCCGCCAGAACTGCCGACCAATTGTCCGGATCGGATGGCCCCTTGCTGCGCACCACGTTGAGAACCGAATAGCCAGCATCGGACAATGCGTCGCGCAGGTCCCGTTCCAGTGCCGCAATCCGGTCGCGAATAGGTTTGTGCAGCTCCATCTGCTCACCGTGATCCTGCTCATCGGTCTTCCCTATCTCCGGAAAAATCGGCCCATAGGATACCAGATCGAACTGGGCGCATTTTTCCGGTTCGATGCCCTGTTCGGTAAGTAAGCGACGAAGGCTGTTGGAGGCTTTCTGAAATCCCAGATGCTGCCCCATCCGCGTGTAGGGCGTAGTCGCATAAGGGCTGCTATTGTCCCCGGTGCGCCCGACATACTGGCGCTCACCCTTCGGCGTGTCGATCCGCCAGACAAAGAGCCAGAACCCGCGTTGCAGCATCGGGTCGGGCAGGGTGAGGGTGTGGGGTTCCGCCATCACCCGACCTCACGCATTCTCATAGCTGCGCTCGAACAATGGCTTGGCTTTCTCGAAATCTTCCATCGAACGGATGGTGATTTCCAGATCGCCGGTGCCGAAATGGCCGATATTGCGCACGTTGCGGGTAAAGCCGTCTTCCAGCGCGATAGTGTCGGGGTCAACCTTGACGTGGACGATCAACTTGCGCTCCTGGGTCTTGATCTCGACGCAGGCGAAATTCTTGATCCGCTTGAACGCGAAATAGAAGCGCAGCACCTTGAACTGCACGTCATCCCCCAACCCTTCAAGATGCTCCTTTACCGTATCAAAGAGGGCGCGCAGCTCAACGTCCGCCCTGTCGAGATACTGCGACACGGTGGTGTATTTCTGCTTTTGCCCGCTGTCGGCTCCGCTCTCAGCCTTAGCTGCCGCGATCACGCCGTTCAGCGGAGCAGAGGCCGCATTAACCTGTTCCAACAGCAGCAGGTCATCATCGAATTTCATGTAGCGGATGAGTTCGATGTTGCGGTTCATCTGCTTGATCGCATGCTCGTCATAACGAGAGAAGTCGCCCGCGATGCATATAAGGCGCGGCGATGACCATTCGACTGATTGGGCGACCTTCTCGCCGAACTTCTTCAATACCAGCATCTCAAAATCGCCGCGGTGCGTCACAAGCCAGTCCAGATAAAACAGGCCCTGATTTATGACGTTCATGTTAGAGGAACGCTTATATTCGATGATCACAGGGCAGGAATTTTCATCTATGCCGAGCGTGTCCATCCGCCCTCCATGGTCGCGGCCAGTGGAAAACTCGGACGCCAAGAAGTGGACACCGAGAAAGGTCTCTAGGTTCTCCTCGATGAGCGTTTGCAGAGATTTCTCAAGCGCGAGCGAAGTGCCATGCACCTCGCAGACGTCCGTTCCGCCAATCCGGAAGAGTTTCAGATCGCTCATAGCTCGCCACCGACACCTTTGAACTTATCAACAAAGGCGGAAATCTTCTCAAATACTATCGCCTTCTTACTTCGGAACTGCGGGTTCAGCGGGCTCATTTTAGGCAATATGGCATTTAGGTCGGCCCCATTATCAGATGCGAACTCCCGTTTGACCGACATTGCGATATAGCGTTTTGCCGCCACGCGATTCAGATCTTCTGAAGCGATGATCTCCTCCACTTCGCGTCGTTGCTCTTGCCGAGCGAAGGCGAAGAACGCATTTATCAGGCTTGCTTTGTCGTCGAGTTGATCAAGGTCCTTCAGATTGATGAAGTCAACGATTAGGCTCTCTTTTGCTCGGTTGCCGAGGCTGGCTCGAATGGCGCGGCGGGCTTCATCAATCAGTCCTGCCTTGTCCTTCGACTTCTTGCTTTTTTCGAAAATCAGTTCGAGGATATAATCGAGGTTAATTTCCTGCGACTTGAGGAGATCAACCTCAAACACCACATCGTCCCAGTCGATGTTAGACTTTCCGTCATCGCTTGCACTTGTCTCTTTCCGCAACCAGTCGCGAATGTCGTTATAGGTCGACTTGTAGTCCTGGATCTTGCGTTCTGCTGGAAGATTAATTTTCGCCATTTCATGCAGGTCGTCGTCGTTCAGATAGTGCTGCGCCTTGAAACTCTCGACAGCCATTGCATCATTGACATCCAAACTTTGAAAAGCTTGAAGCGCTGCAAACTCATCATAATTCCGCAGGATATTCTCGGCCCTCAAATACTCACCAAACAGCTTCGCAAACGCTTTCTTATCTGTCTCCCTGTTGATCTCACCTGGGTTTGGAAAGCTGCTTTCAAGTTCATTCAAAATGTCGACGAAACCGCGTCGGGCATCCCCATTTTCCCGATCGTGGAAACCTTTCATGTATTCGTGATAGCTCTTTTCGAGAACGACATTTTTTGTGTTCTTGTCCCCGAACAGCGTGATCGCATCAATGGTAGCTTGTTCGAGATCGCGGAAGGCGACTATATTGCCAAACGCTTTGGTCGCGTCGTAGATCCGGTTCGTCCTAGAGAAGGCTTGCATCAACCCGTGAAATCGCAGGTTCTTGTCGACGAACAAAGTATTTAGAGTTGGCGCGTCGAAACCAGTAAGGAACATTCCGACTACGATCAGAAGGTCGACTTCTCTGGACTTAACGCGCTTCGCCAAGTCTCGGTAATAGTTTTGGAATCCTTGACCGTCGACGCCGAAGCTTGTCTTGAAATTGGCATTATAGTCGTTGATCGCCGAACTGAGAAATTCCTTCGCGCTGCTATTCATAGCTGAGACATCGAAACTCTCGTCCTGAATATCTCCGACGGCATCTTGCTCTTCATTCGCGGCGAAAGAGAAGATCGTCGCGATTTTAAGGGGTTTGTCGGTGCTTACCTGTAAGGTGCGCAACACCTCATAGTATAACTTTGCGGCATCCACGCTACTGACCGCAAACATGGCGTTGAAGCCATTGTTGCCGGACTTCAATCGGTGTGTCTTCTGGCGGAAATTGTTGAGGATATACTCTGAAACTTTCGTGATCCGTTCCGGATGCAGCAGGGCTTCTTTGTTTTCTGCAGCACTTAGCTTTTTCTGGTCCTGTTCGCTTTCAAAGGCTTTGAATTGCGGCCGCACATCATTGTAGTCGACTTTGAATTTTAGGACTTTTTCATCACGGATGGCATCGGTTATCACGTATGAATGCAACTCACGCCCAAACACGCTGGCGGTGGTTTCCGTGCCCAAAGCGTTCTCCGGGAAGATCGGTGTTCCAGTGAAACCAAACTGATAGAACCTTTTGAATTTCTTTTTCAGGTTCTTTTGCGCCTCGCCGAACTGGCTACGGTGGCATTCGTCGAAGATAAACACTACCTGCTTGTCGTAGACAGGCAAATCCGCTTCTGCCTTCATCAAGTTGTTCAGCTTCTGGATCGTGGTAACGATGATCTTGTTGTCGTCCTTCTCCAGATTGCGCTTCAACCCAGCAGTGCTCTCCGATCCGTTGACGCTGTCGGGAGAAAATCGTTGGTATTCCTTCATAGTTTGGTAATCGAGATCTTTGCGGTCGACTACGAAGAACACTTTGTCGATGAAATCAAGTTCAGTTGCCAGTCTTGCGGTTTTGAAGCTGGTCAGGGTCTTTCCTGAACCCGTGGTGTGCCAGATGAAGCCGCCGCTTTCAGGCTTGCTCCAAGTCTTGGTCAGAAAAGAACTGCGTATCTTCCACAGAATGCGTTCCGTCGCGGCGATCTGGTAGGGTCGCATGACCAGCAGGGTATCGCTTACATCGAATACTGAGTATTGCAGCAACACATCCAGAAGCGTGCGCTTTTGCAAGAAGGTCGCGGTGAAGTCCTTCAGATCCCGGATCAAGCCATTGTCTGATTGCGCCCAATTCATCGTGAAGTCGAAGCTATTTTTGTCGCGCTTCGTGGTGTTGGCGAAATATCGGGTGTCGGTGCCGTTCGAGATGATGAAGAGCTGCAGGAACTTAAAGAGTGAATTCTCGCTGTTGAAGCTCTCTTTGCTGTATCGATGGATCTGATTAAATGCCTCACGGATTGCCACTCCGCGCCGCTTTAGCTCGATCTGCACTATCGGCAGACCGTTCACCAAAATCGTCACATCATAGCGGTTCGCATGAGAGCCGGTTTGCTCGAACTGCTTGATCACCTGCAGCGTGTTGCGGGCCTTGTTGCGTTTGTCGACCAAATGGATGTTCTGAATACGCCCATCGTCAAAAACAAAATCATGGATGTAATCGTCATGGATTTTGCGAGTCTTGTCGAGGATCCCTTCGCTGGGCCTATCCAAATAAGTCTCGACGAAACGCGCCCATTCAGTATCTGAAAAGACGACGCTGTTCAGGTCCTGCAATTGCAGGCGGATGTTGGCGAGCATTGCCTGAGATGAGGTGATGTCGGAACGAAACTCATAGCCCTGATCGACCAGATCCCGAACCAGTTCACGCTCCAGATCATCTTCGCTCTGGTAGCCCTTGGCGGTATCCTCGATGCGCTTGTAGGCGTCCAGAACGATGAAATTCTTGCTCTCGGCAATGGGGGTCAGAGTCTCAACCATCCTGCGCGTCCTGCTTCCAATAACCGTAGTTGTTAATCAAATTTTCCAAAAGAACCGCCACGTCTTCCTTTTGAACATCTGTAGGTTCCGCTACTTCTTCAAATGAAAGTTCGCGATGACTAAAGTGGTTTGTCAGTTTCTTCAAATATTCCGCACGACCGGCTGGAGCCGTCGAGAGAAGTTTGGTCCAATGCTCATACCCCAAAAAGTTCGCTGTCTTTTCATATATGTTGCGAAGTAAATTAAAATGGAACTTCTGCACTTCATTTTTGGCAATTGCTTCTTTCAGTTCACTAATAAGATGGTGGTGGTAAGCAAAGCTTTTGTTGGCAGCGCCATTCTTGGCCTCAAGTGAGTATGTTCCGGCGGCATTTTTCCTAAGGAGGTATCGCGCAGCGCCGTTCAACTCTTTGCAAAGAACATTAAAGAACAGCGGATTGTGTGTAGTCACAACGTATTTCACGCCGCGGCCATTTTCAAATCGACTAGATGATATCAAACCTGCGAGATCAACAGCCAATTCTATTAAGTGGTTTTCATCAAGGGAGCTGACAGGATCATCAATGAACACATATTCGAGCTGATCAAATTCGTTGTCGTCGCGGTTGGCTGGGTCGGGCTCTTTGAGTATCTCATTGACCTCTAGTAAGAGCGCATAGAAGATGCTCCAAATTAAATTGCTTTCTTCGCCCTTGGAAATCTTTATGTTTTCCTGAATGTTGTTCCCGCCGGTGTATGCAAATCGCACTTCTTTGTGGGTTAGGACGTTGGTGCGTTTATCATCAATGATTTTAACCACAGTCTCAGGCGGGAACGTTGGGGTGACGCTCCGGCTCGTGTAGCGCTGGAAATTGCTGACGATATTGTGCTCTTGACCTCTGTTTTGCAAAATCCAGTCAATAAAAGTGTTGGGCTGGATCATAAGTTTATATTCATAATCATCGACTGGATCATTGTCCCAGTAGAACAGGTCTTCGGTGAAGGCGCTGTAGTAGAGGATCTTGTTACGGGCGGGGGTGTCGTGACCCTCGATCCTGGGGGCAATCAGCTTCTTCATCGCGCGGGACAGGCGGGTTTTGCCGGTGCCGTTGAAAGCGTATATCAATTGGACTTTTTTATTGGCATCGCGCAGCTGCTTGGCGATTTCTTCAAGGGTTTTGGTCATGCCTTATCCCCCTTGGGAAAGCTCAGCAGCAGATTGCGGTAATACTCATATTGCTTTTGCCGCAGCGCGATTTCGCGGGGCAGGCCTTCGCTGAGGGAGGTGGTCAGCGTGTCGAATGTGTCGAGGATGTTAGCGATGCGGGCTTGCTCGGCGAGGGAGGGGACGGGAATTTTCAGATTTTGCAAGTTTCCAACCGCTAAACCTGGCAGCGATCCTTGGGATGCATATTGATTTAGGTTCATGATCGTTAAGTAATGATAGGCCCAATCTACATTCATAGCCTCAGTTGCCCTGACAACAACAGCGTGTTCCGTTGCATAAAAAGCGCCCTTGGCTCGCTGGACATTCCCACACAATGCGCCTTGGCGACCAATTAGCAGGAAATCACCCACGTGACTTTTTTCTTGCACATAGCCACGAACTCCATTTCCCCCAAAACAGGGAAAAGCATGTGAATCGGACGCTTCTTTCTCGATGCCCGTTGCGCTAATATGCTGACCCGCGCGCAGATGGAAAACCTCCCCCAGCGTCTTCCACTCCACATCCCCGCCGTCAAAGCTGAGGAGTTGGTTGCGGTAGTGGTTGTATTGGGTTTTGCGGGCGGTAAGCTCTGCGGTAAGCTCTGCGGTCAGCGCGGTGAACGCGTCCAATATCCGCACAATCTCCCCCTGAATCGCCAATGACTTCTGCGGGTCCTCTGGGCAGGGGATGGGGATGAGGTATTGCAGAATATCTGATTTGCTTCCACGGGGCATTTTCGCCCCTTTAGAATGCTGGATGTTGTATTCAAAGAACTTTTCGTCGGACAATACCTGATAAAGATAGCTGGGTGAAATGCTTGGCGATTTGAGATTGACGACCAGCACATCACCATTCGTTCCGCCGCTCCGATCAGCCAGCCAAATTTTTCGAAGATACGGCCTGATGTTACCGATTAGGATATCGCCTTCACGGTATTCGGTTAGGTTTCCGCTGGTGGGAACGTAATTAGATTCAACCCGTCCGCCCCTGTTTTGAACGAGATTGTCAACTCCTACATAATTGGATTTATCTACGGCTTGGAAACCAATACGAGTTTCTGAGTAGCCCGCGATACTCGCAAGCGGCAGCCATTCCACCGCCGCCCCATCCAAAAGGCGCTCCAGATAGCCCAAACCACTCACGCCTCGATCTCCGCCACGATCGCGTCGATCTGCGCGCGTAGATCGGTGATCCGTTCCACCGTCTTCGCAATATCGGCGTTAAGGGTGACAATATCCGTCACTTCGCGCGTATCCTTTGGCTCCACATAGGCGCTGACCGAGAGGTTATAATCATTATCCATGATCTTTTGCTGGCTGATGTTCTGCGCCACATGCGGCACTGCCTCTTTGCTGGCAAAGAGCCGCAGCACCTCGTCGATGTGGCGGTCCTCCATCAGGTTGGTGTTGGTGCTTTTGCGGAAAAACGCCTCGCCGCTGGCATCAATAAACTGCACATCGGTGTTTTGCTTGTTTTTCGCCAGCACAAGGATCGTCACCGCGATGGTGGTGCCGAAAAACAGATTGGGCGCCAGCGCGATGATGGTTTCGACATAGTTGTTGTCGACCAGATATTGGCGGATCTTCTGCTCCGCCCCGCCGCGATAGAAGATGCCTGGGAAGCAGACAATCGCCGCGCGGCCTCGCGACGAGAGGTAATGCAGCGCGTGCAGGACAAAGGCAAAATCGGCCTTGGATTTTGGGGCCAAGACGCCCGCGGGGGCAAAGCGTTCGTCGTTGATTAGGGTCGGGTCGTCCGACCCCTTCCATTTCACCGAATAGGGCGGGTTGGAGACGATGGCGTCAAAGGGTTTGTCGTCCAGAAAATGCGGGTCTTCCAGCGTGTTGCCGTGCTGGATGTTGAACTTGTCGTAGTTGATGTTGTGCAAGAACATGTTCATGCGGGCGAGGTTGTAGGTGGTGTAGTTGATTTCCTGCCCGAAGAAGCCGTCTTCAATGATGTGGTCATCGAAGTGCTTCTTGGCCTGCAAGAGGAGCGAGCCAGAGCCGCAAGCGGGGTCGTAGATCTTGTTCACGCGGGTTTGGCCGTGCATGGCGAGCTGCGCGATCAGCCTGGACACATGCGCGGGCGTGAAGAACTCGCCGCCCGACTTGCCCGCGTTGGCGGCGTAGTTGGAGATCAGGAATTCGTAAGCATCACCGAAGGGGTCGCCTTGCGCGTCCGCGAAGTCGAGCTTTAGCCCTTCCACTCCTTTGAGAACTTTGGCAAGGCGGTCGTTCTTTTGTGCAACGGTATTGCCGAGGCGGTTACTGGTGGTGTCGAAATCCGAGAACAGGCCTTTGATGTCTTGCTCAGAGGCATAGCCATTTGCCGAACCTTCGATTGCCTTGAAGACTGCAGCGAGGTCCGTGTTCAGGCTTTCGTTGGTGTTTGCGGATTTGGCCAAATTCTTGAACAACTGTGAGGGGTAGATGAAATAGCCTTTCGTCTTTACAGCATCGTCGACAACCTCATTGGGGATATCCGCGTCACGCATGGCCGCGTAGTTGACGCTCGGATCACCGCCTTCGATGTAGGTGGTGAAGTTCTCGCTGACGAACCGGTAAAAGAGAGCGCCCAAGACGAATTGCTTGAAATCCCATCCGTCGACGGCCCCGCGCACATCATTAGCGATAGCCCAGATCTGGCGGTGTAATTCTTCTCGTTGCTGCTGGCCTGTCATTTTTGTTTCTCTTCTTTTTGCTGCTGGGCTGTCCAGCGGTTGATCTCTTTCTTGCGAAAGCACCACACCCCTCCAACCTTAAATTCGGGCCCTTTACCTTAGGGCGCGAACTGATTAGCCGTCTTTTCAACTAATTTGCGCTGGTGGGCGAGTTCTCTCACGTCATAAAGTCATCTTTGAGCATTCGGGAATGTCCCTTCAGATGGGTCTGGATTGAAAGTAGATGAACCTGAAGGCGGCTACAAGCTCGGCAATCAGAACGTGTGCGAATGACGAATGGCATGTTCGCTAAGCAAGTCAGGCAAGTCCGCAATGGGCAAGCATCGTTCACGCCATGAAGCTTCACCGAATATCTACTCAGTGCAGTTTAAAAAATATGAGTTTCTTTCAAAAAATTTTTTAATCAGCGGGGGAACGGTTTTGGACCTTCAAGCCTCAATTTTAGCCTTTCGATCTCAGTGGATTTCAACTGCGCCCTCGTGATGAATTCATGCCAATCTTCCAGTTTGGCGTTATCGGACACAGGATAATACGCGAGAAGTTCATTGAGCGACTTCGTGCCGGTTTGCTCAATGTTAGTGATGTGTTGCATTTCCGGTGGTGTCGAAAAGAATGGCGCGCCAAGCCGAACCAGAGAACCACCAAAATACCTTTCGTTATGGTTTTCCCAAGCGCGACGCGTCATAATGCAGGCTTCTTGGAGCGAGATCAAACTTCTGCGCGCATCAGCACAAACCCGCAGACTCTCGTTATGAACGAGGGACAGGTGGGGGGCAGGTCAAGGGGGCTCGACTTCGGTTGAAGTGTATTCTGAATGTGGAGACTGGAACGCATTACTTTTGTAACTCGACGGAGAAATTGAAAATTATTTTATAAATAAATTTTTCGAGCTAAACTGATACGATAATTTGTTTTTGTGGGATACCTCGATGGTTAAGTTAAAATCAAGCTTGGCGCTTGTGTCAGCGGTTGTTGTGGTGCCATCAATGGTCGCAGCGGGAGCCTGTGATTATCGGCCAAGTCAATTAATCGGTGGTATTGGCGCAGGTGCCGCGGCGGCATCAGCTGGCGCACTAGCAACAGCTGGATTGGGCGCCAAAGCGGCTGGGTTCTACACACTAACTAATGCGGTGACTGGTGCCACTATGATTGGATCCACTGCAGGAGGTGCCTCGGCCGCCGGAACTGTTGGAATCATGGGTGGCACGGGAGGCTTGATAGGCACAGCCGCTGCGATCGTAATGGCACCTGCAACCATTATTGCGGGCTTGTTTGTTGGGGCAGGTGTGCTGACTTACGAAGGCGTATGTTATTTTGCGGTCGATAGGGTCGACGATCCGAAGGTAGTTAATGAGATTGTTGATAATCTTGCTAGTAACGCTGATCCTGAATTCTTGAAAATTGTAGAGCTTGAAGGGGAGCGATACCTTCTGATTGCGGATGAACACGATGATAGTCTGAAAGCGATTGCCTGGAAAAAATACGAAATCGATAAGCTCTATATCGAAAATGGGATGTTGAAGCACAAGGACTTTGGACCAAACTCCCAAATTGGGAAAGTTTCACTAGTCAGCGAGGCATCCGAATGATTTGTAGCAGGAAGCACGGTTGGTCGTTTGAATGCTCTTAGGTCTAGCCCGAAAGTCTATCATACTTCTGATCTTGGTTGTATCGCTTGCGGTAACTTCATTATCTTTGGCAGTATTCGTATTTAGCCTATCAGCGGCTCTGTCCGCTTCAGTCGCGGCGTCCGCGATATCTCATCGAAAAGACATATCTAGGGCTGTTCTGAAAGCTAAAGCAAAATCTCGGCTCCAAAGGCTTATAGCTGCGACCCCAATCATAGGCCTAGCAGCAGTGGGCTATTTTGAAGAGCAGGACTATCAAGAATGGCTAGAGCAAAACCCAGACGGGACGAGAGCCAGTTATGGCTGTGAAATGGCATTAATTACTGCAGAGGTTCTCGAGGAGGTTATTTTGGAGTTACCCGAGGCACTGAGGCTACAACCTGAAACACTGTCTAGTTTAATGGCTGATGTCGCCGATTGTGTGAGTTAAGAACTAGAAATTGGGTAAGAGGGCTAGGCTTAAAGCGTTGGTCGAACTCAGAGGTTTTGAGCTCGCGGGCATAGTAAGGGATGTGGTGGAAGGTCTAATATAGATACCATTCCCATATCTATGCTAGAATTTATAGAACTTCGGGGCATGGCAAGTGCTAGTTGGTCTATAAATATTTATGGTTGGAAAAATTTATAAAATGAATAATTACCGGTGATATAGTGAACATATAGTAAGCAGAGTTATCTCAGTAAAAGTAGCTATTTCTTTCTGGGGGAGGCATGTTGGCAGGCGTAAAGTCCTTAAATTCTGCGATCGGACGCTGAATTGCCAAACATGATGTCCACGACCAGACTTCTTTAAGGTCATTGCTTGATGGCAGAATTTGTTCGATTACTTCATCATGCGACCGCTCTTCGATAGGTGCTCGCTTCGCTGAAAGTCTTCTATCTGATGTGTCACTCTCAAGGGTCGCTACTAGGGCCTCTGAGATCAATTTGGCCTCTATATCGGCTTTCAAATCACTAATATTGGTAAGCAAATCTGTCAGGCAGTCTGAAAACTCGACAGCTTTGGCCGCAGTCATCCCAGAGTTGCGCTCGAATGAAAACAAATCTTTCTGTGCCAGATGAGATTTAAGCCGAGCCCGGCTCGCTATGTCGGATGTGTTGGGATCATAATTTTTGATCCTGAGAATTGGTTCTTTGAAGTAAAATCCGGGAGAATACCCCATATATCTGCCGCATAGGATATTGGTTATGGGACGATCATCGGCATGCTTGTCAGCTTCCAAAGGTCTTCTTGAATAATTAGATTTTTCGGGACCTTCCGTTCTGGGATCCTTTCTCACCATAAGTAGAGCTTGCCGATTACCGCTCCTGACCTTAGCGGGAGCTTCCAGTTTATATTGTTCCGAGCGCCGATAGTCAGCGAAGGGACCGCCCGGCCGGAACATTTGCTTTGCTTTCATGGCGATAGCTAGGGTTCTGATAGTCGATTGATCGAGGGAAGCGATCTTTAGGATGTCGTCAGATTTTGTAATATATTTTGCGACGGCTTGAATATTTCTAACAGGCCCAGCGTTTGGTTGATAAGAAGACGCATCGTCAATGCAGTCTAGTCTTCTCTGGCGCGCATGGGCGTCGTAGAGCGCTTTTCGGGGCATCTCCAAAATACAGTTAGCGTGGACATGGAAGCTGTTTGTTTTTGCTGAAGAGGCAAGTTCAATGGTGGTCAGAATTATTTCTGACTGATGATGCCTCCTAAGTTCTTGCCTCAGAAGTTTAATTTTTTCATTGAGCTGGTTGACCTGCTGGCCGACACCGTCAGCCATGACGCGGGGTCCAACTGTTAAGATGTGATATTCTAGTCCGTTGCTCCTGCGCATCTTTTGACGAGCATAGGATTCAAAGTCTGCTCGGATTTGCGCCGCTTTCTTGTAGTGCTGGCTAGGGACTAGGTTGGAGTTTGCGTGCTTGAATGTTTCAAGGCGAACCTTTCCGCTGATAGCGCCAACATGAGCGATGTTACCTATTGGGTCGGATGTTCCTTGGATGGCTTCTGTGACTTTTCTATTGGCCAACTCAATCGTTGCTAACCATGCAAAGTGCTTGGTATGGGCAGTTGGCGTAATAAATTTACCGTCTTCGAGCGCATCAAGTTGATCCTTTGATATGATCCCTCGGCAGCTATTCACTCTCTCCTTGAAAAGGTCTTCTGCGTAAAAGATCGTCGGATATTTATCCGCAAAGTTCTCCGAAATAAATTTATCCGTAGCGATGCTTGGGCTCGCTTCAGATGCTTGAAAATGGCACATTACATGCCTCCGCTTAAGTAAATCCATAAGCGGTAAAATAGTTACAAGGTATTAATTTTTTGCTTAAAGAAATTGCATCTTAACGAGTCCTTCAGGTTTTTACCCAGCTCTCAATGACTAGTGGACTTAACTTTGGATCGATTCAGGTAAGCTGAGCTGCCTGAAGCTAGTAAACGTAGTATGCTGGTCCGAGGGCCTTCGTGGAGCCGCGCAACAGGGGTGCCTGAGGTAGGCTGCAGTTTTATAAATTTTGATCAAGTCGCCTGTCAGGCGAGAAGGATGCTGAATATTTTCGAAGTGGTCCTTGAATTATTCATTCAACCTCGGGATCTGTGTCCGACCATGTAGGTTTGCCGTTGCTGGCTGTGATGAATCTCTTTGCAAATCAACACTGCTTGCAAAAGCTTCGGAGTGGCGAATTATAAAACGCCCTGGTCCGAGCGTTGAGTTTTCCCACTTAAGCTTACGAAGGGTTTTGAGCACGCAGATCAGTGCTTGCTCTAAAGTGGTGCTTTCGGTTGTCCTTCAAGACCGAGCAGAAAGCCGCGCGGATAATTCGAATTAACCAATCACGAGGGTCAGGGAAGCCAATCAACCTGTGTGTGAGCAGATCCGTGCGGTGTCCGTTGTCCTGCTGTACCAGGATCCAGACGCAGTCGAAGCAACCGCCTAGATGTGAGGACGCAGGTAGCCAACCTGTTTGCCAACATACCACGATTAAAAGTTACAGGTTCCCTGAATTTATTTTTGAGCCTTGCAGCCAGGCAACTGCCCGAGGTTCAGGTGGTATTTTTATAATAATAATTTTGAGTGATCGGCAAAGAGTGGCTCGAGCCTTACCGTTGATTTCGTTCGCGTGGAATAGATCGTGCGGCGCGAATTCCTCAACCAGTTCCAAAGCCGGATTGATGGGAAAATAATTCGATCAGCCAAAAGGTCATCATGCAGTGGTCTGGAGGTAATCAAATATGTCTGATCAATCTTTTTTTTGCTTATTTATAAGGGCCAAATCGATTTTGGCCAAGATGTTAATAGTTACGAAATCATTGAGTCAATTTTACCTAGGGAAGGAGTTGTTCCTTCGGGTTTGCCCGCCTTAGGGCCCTAAGGATTAATTAATGAGAATAGGAAAAATTGAATCTTACAGGTCCAGGTTGGACGATCTCGAAGCTGAATTACAAGCATCTATGGCAACAGTTGCAGGGGGTCTCGATAGCAATGAGGCTTACTTGCCGATTTTTAGAAGACTGGAAAAAGAGCATGAATCTGTGAAGGCGGAGAAAGCTGCGCTTGAGCGCGCAAGATCTTTTCGGTCAATTGATGCCTAGAGAGCGATCTTGCTAAGTTCGCTTGCTATAAATTCTAATCCGCCTGCTTGGCCGTATTTTTGTCGGCCAAGCGAGTGCCCCATGAGTTCACGGCGCACTCTTTCGTCGATACCCGCTCGTATCATCCGATCTTCAAAACTGTGACGTAAGCTGTAGACCACTTGGTTATCGGATTCGAATAAATTATTCTCTCTAAGGAATTTATTGAGTGTGCCAGATAGAGATGAAGTGCGTTCTCGATAATGAGGGAAACCATTTGGGAAATCACTAAATGCTTTCAATGAGATCCCGACCAGCGGTATCACACGGCGAGAGGTATTGTTCTTTAACTGCCTGCCCGGCTCTGGAGCGATGAGAATATGAGGAGTTTCATGGTTGAGGCGAATGCGCTCTGGCGTTAGGCCTGCTGCCTCACTCGGACGGTAACCGGTGTTGATCATTCCCAAAAATATTGCTCTTGCTTCCGCGTTGAGGCCCCGGAGGGCATCTTCTGGCATCAAACGGTTTTTGATCCACTCATCGGAGAACGGTAGTCGCTCTGCTTTTGGTCTTTCCTTCAACTTCAAGCCGTTGATTGGGAGATCTAGTCCTAGTCCTTGAAGGTCATTTACTTTTTTCAGTATGCCAACCAAGTGCACGAAATCTTTGTTCGCTGAGTTAGGTGTCATATTTTCTGTTTGTATTCTCCCAGCCCACCAGTCGCGGAACTGCATCATATGTGTGCGGTTCAACTTTGAGAGTTCAATATCACCTACGACGTCGATGAAATTACTGATGGCTTTCTTGCGCGGATTAGCCCACTTACGCTTTTGGTCTTCGCTTTTTCCGAGGATCAAGTCAGGCGTGATTTTCAAGTATTCTTCAAGTGCGCCTGAGATCGTTAGGGAGGGGGCCTCATATGCACCGAGGATGGCGGGCGCCAAGTGGTCACCGCCTCTTTTAACGACATCGATGCGTTTCAGGAGGTCGAAGATTGGAAGTTCTGCGACCTGTTTCGCGGGTAGGTAATCGAAGCCATGATTGTTTGCGAGTGATTTGGCGCCAGCAAACCGTTCGTAGGCATCTGCGCTATTGCCTTGCAGCAACGCCTCCCATCCTCTGATCATTTTTTCCCAGACTATAGGTTCTTTAGCTTGGGCTTCTTTGAGCGAGTCAGTCTTTAGTGAAATCCAAACCTCTTTTCGCCGCTCAATGGACTGATACTGAGTTGGAACGTGACGACGAAGATAATAAACATTGTTGCGGATAAGAAGAGACATACGGGCTCCAAAAAAATATGGGATACCGTAGCAAAAACCGTAGCAAAAATCAAAGCAGTATGCGGTGTTGGGGACGTCTTATTTGGGTATTGCGCCTTCAACGCACTGATATTACTCAGTTTTTTGAATGATTGCATCTAGTAACTGGGATGCAAAATGGCGGAGAGACAGGGATTCGAACCCTGGGTGGGCTTGCACCCACAACGGTTTTCGAGACCGCCCCGTTCGACCGCTCCGGCACCTCTCCGCGGTCTTGGTGAGGGGCGTTTACTGATACCTCGAAACGGGTGCAAGAGGTAATTTACATTTTTGTGCGAAATCCCTCTCCAAGGTGCTGAACTCTTTGTCATTTGCTTGGAAGTCTCGGCTTGGCCCATTAGTATATGAAGCAGATCGGGGAGTTTTGCAGATGATGAATGCTATAAGAGCCGTTGCTTTTTCCTGCGCCGCGGCAATGCCGGCCGCCGCCGAAGTGCAGCCCGCTGAGATGGAAGAACTCTTTGCGCTTCTCGGGCAGGACCAGATCGTCGAGGTGATGCGTCAGGAAAGCTTTGCCTATGGCGAGAATATCGCCGAGATGTTCTTTGGCGCGGGCGATGCGGCTTGGGACGCGCAGTTGGAGGCGATCTATCGCGCCGACTGGATGCGTGAACAGTTGATTTCGGGCTTTGCCCGTGAACTCGACGGCGAAGATCTCGGTGCAATCACGGCCTATTTCGAAACCGATCCGGGCGCGCGGATTGTCGAACTCGAGGTCGCGGCGCGCACGGCAATGCTTGATGATGCGGTCTCGGACGCGGCCAAGGCCTCGGGGGCCGAGGCTCTTGCCGATCCTTCCGCCAAGATGCGCCTCATTCAGGAGTTCGTCGAAGTAAACGACCTGATCGAAATGAATGTGGTCGGCGGCATGAACGGGAATTATGCCTTCTTTATGGGGCTCCTCGACAATGGCGCATTCGAAGGCCAGACCACGGCCGACACACTCCTGAGCGATGTTGCCAATCAGGAGGCCGAAATCCGCGCCTCGACGACCGAATGGATTTATGGGTTCCTCAACCTTGCCTACAGCCCGTTGTCCGAAGCCGATCTTGAAAATTACATCGCCTTTAGCCGAACCGAGGCGGGCAGGGCGCTCAACAAGGCGCTGTTCGTCGCCTATGACGATCTCTTCAATGCGCTCAATCGTGCGGTCGGGGCGGCAGCAGCGGCGCGGATGAAACAATCCGAGCTCTAGGAAAGACTGGGGTTTCGGGCCTATTGGCTGTTGACTTTTGGGGGAAATCTCACGATAAGCCGCCATCTCGACAGGTCTTCTGTCGGGACACTTGAAAATCTCGCCCAAACGGGCGCGCTGTCAAAGGGTAGCACTTAGGTGCATCGAACGCCTCGCAAGAGGGACCTGCCGACGCGGAAAATGAAGGAATATCATATGTTTGCGGTTATCAAAACCGGCGGCAAACAGTATAAAGTCGCTGCAGGCGACGTACTGCGTGTCGAGAAACTGGCCGCCGAAGCTGGCGACAAAATCCAGTTCAACGAGATTCTCATGATCGGTTCGACCGTTGGTGCTCCGCTTGTTGCAGGTGCCGGCGTTCAGGCTGAAGTGATCGACCAGATCAAAGGCGAAAAGACCATCAGCTTCGTGAAGCGTCGTCGTAAGCACGGCTCCAAGCGTACCCGTGGTCACCGTCAGCAACTTACCCTCGTCCGCATCACCGACATCGTTGAGTCGGGTGCAGACAAGTCGGGTGTAAAAGCTGCGATCGGCGCATCGACCAAGGTCGTCGAAGCTGCCCCGAAGAAAAAGCCGGCTGCCAAGAAAGCAGCTGCCAAAGTAGAGGAGTAATCCCCAATGGCACACAAGAAAGCAGGCGGTTCATCCCGTAACGGTCGTGACTCCGCTGGTCGTCGTCTCGGCGTTAAGAAGTTCGGTGGCGAAGTTGTTGTTGCTGGCAACATCATCGTTCGTCAGCGCGGCACCAAAGTCTGGGCTGGTCAGAACGTAGGCATGGGCAAAGATCACACGCTCTTTGCGACTGCCAACGGCGCTGTAAAGTTCCACACCGGCCTCAAGGGCCGCACCTTTATTTCGGTTCTCCCCGTGGCGGAGGCCGCTGAGTAAGCCGAAACCCTAAAGGTTGCAGAAAATCGGGGATCGGCACTGCCGGTCCCCTTTTTGTTTTTCGTCAGTGACATAAATAGTTTGTAGACGGTGCCTAATGGGAGCAGTGCACAGGTCGTTAGCTTTTCGAGGAGGAAAGCATATGTTGGATAAAACGTGGTCTCAACCTGTCGTTGCGGCAGAGCGTTTCGTGATGCGTCCGCTGCGCAAGTCCGATGCAGGTCTGATCTCTATGTATGCGGCGGACAAGCGCGTGGCACTTGGCACACGCTCGATCCCGCATCCTTTGCCGCCGGGCAGCACCGAAGCCTTTATCGAGCGTGCGCTCAAAGAGGACCGGAGCGAGGATGTCTGGGCGATCGACGGTTCGGATTTCGGTTCATCCGAGGTGATGGGCATCATCAGCCTCGAGCGGATGGAGCGCAGTCAGAGCGAGATCTTCTATTGGGTCGCGCCTGCCTTCTGGAACACGGGTGTAGCAACGGCTGCGGTTCAGGCCATGGTCGCAGCAAATCCGCACGGGGCGGCGACGCTCTTTGCCGAAGTGTTTCAGGATGCACCCGGATCGGCGCGTGTCCTGACCAATTGCGGGTTCGAATATCTGGGCGACGCCGAAGCCTTTTCGGTGGCGCGCAACAGCAAGGTCCCAACCTGGACCTATACGCTCAAGATGACGCGATAAAACGCGGCTGACGGGGCGGCATGCGGCTGGCCCCGATGGAAATTCCAAGGGGCCACCGCTCGAACGGTGGCCTTTTTGTCGTTTGGCATGTTGCAAGCCAAGCCGCACCTTGAGAAGCGCTGCCGAATAGACTAGTGCAACAACCTAAGTTTTTATTGAAAGCACCACACATGAAGTTCCTTGATCTGGCAAAAGTTTACATTCGCTCCGGCGCGGGCGGGAACGGATGTGTGTCCTTCCGAAAAGAAAAGTTCATCGAGTTCGGCGGCCCAGACGGCGGCGACGGCGGCCACGGCGGTGATGTGATCGCTGAAGCGGTCGACGGATTGAACACGCTGATCGATTTTCGCTATCAACAGCACTTCTTTGCCGAGAACGGACGCCCTGGTATGGGCAACGGTCGGACGGGTCCCAGCGGGGATGACATCATCCTGCGCGTTCCCGTCGGCACAGAGATCATCGACGAGGACGAGGAAACCGTCATCGCCGACCTGACCGAGGTCGGTCAGCGGATCGTTCTGGCCAAGGGTGGCAACGGCGGATGGGGCAACTTGCACTTCAAAAGCGCCACGAACCAGGCGCCGCGCCGCGCCAACCCCGGTCAGGACGCAATCGAGCGGACCATCTGGCTCCGGCTCAAGCTGATTGCCGATGCGGGTCTTCTCGGGCTCCCGAATGCGGGCAAGTCGACCTTCCTTGCCGCGACCTCCAACGCACGTCCCAAGATCGCCGATTACCCCTTTACCACGCTCGTTCCCAATCTCGGGGTCGTCGCGGTCGATGGTCATGAATTCGTTGTCGCAGATATTCCCGGTCTTATCGAAGGCGCCTCCGAAGGGCGCGGTCTTGGCGATATGTTCCTCGGGCACGTAGAGCGTTGCGCCGTGCTTTTGCATCTTGTGGATGGAACCTCCGGTGATCCGGTGGGCGACTATGAGACCATCATCGGCGAGCTTGAGGCCTATGGTGGCGATCTCGCCGACAAGCCGCGCGTCACCGTGCTGAACAAGATCGACACGCTTGACGATGAAGAGCGCGCCTTCCTCAAATCCGAACTGGAAGAGGCGACAGGCGAGACAGTGCTTTTGATGTCGGGCGCGACGAGTGAAGGCGTCACCGATGTGTTGCGCGCTCTGCGCCGCGAAATCGAAGCGGGCCGCGCCGCCGAACGTGGAGGCGATGAGGAGGATGCGCCTTGGCGACCCTAAGTGAAGCCAAACGGCTTGTTGTCAAAATCGGTTCGGCGCTTCTTGTAAATCGTGACACCGGCGCATTGCGTCAGGACTGGCTTGTGTCGTTGGCCGAGGATGTGGCGCGGATCAGGGCGCGTGGCACCGATGTCGTCCTTGTGTCGTCGGGGTCGATTGCCCTTGGTCGCGGTGTTCTGGGGCTCCCCAAGGGGAACCTTGCGCTTGAACAATCGCAAGCGGCTGCGGCTGTCGGTCAAATCCGGCTTGCGCGGGCCTATGAAGAGGTGCTCGCCCCGCTCGGGATCGTCACGGGACAGGTGCTTGTCACGCTCGAAGATAGCGCGGACCGCCGCCGCTATCTCAATTCGCGCGCCACGATGGAAACGCTTTTGTCGCTCGGCGTTACGCCGATCGTGAACGAAAACGACACCATCGCGACCGATGAGATCCGCTATGGCGACAACGACAGGCTTGCCGCTCAGGTGGCCGTGACCGTCGGGGCGGATCAGCTCATTCTTCTGTCGGATGTCGACGGTTTTTACAGTGGCAATCCGAACATCGACCCCACCGCCAAGCGTTTCGACGTGGTCGAGCGTTTGACCCCCGAAATCGAAGCTATGGCAGGAGAGGGCGTTTCGGGCCTCTCCAAGGGCGGGATGATCACCAAACTTCTTGCTGCGCGGATGGCGACGGACGCGGGTTGCGATATGGCGATCACATTAGGATCGACCATTAACCCTTTGACTGCGCTTGAAAACGGTGCGAACTGCACGTGGTTCAAAGCGCATGTCGACCCCAAAGATGCCCGCAAAAGCTGGATCGGCTCGATGAAGCCCAAGGGCAGCGTTCACCTTGATGCGGGCGCGATGACCGCGCTCCAGAACGGCAAGAGCCTCTTGCCTGCGGGGGTGACCTCGGTTCAGGGGCAATTCGGGCGCGGTGATCCGATTGAAATTCTCGGGACCCAAGGCGAGCATTTGGGCATCGGCCTTGCCCGCTATACCGCCGCCGAGGCGCGATTGATCATGGGGCGCCGCTCTGCCGAGATCGAAAGCATTTTAGGTTACGAAGGTCGAGCCGCGCTCATCCATCGTGACGACATGGTTATTTAAGGAGAGTGTCATGACGGACGCGATCGATATTTCCGAAATGATGCGTGATCTGGGGTCGCGGGCGCGCACCGCCGCGACGGTTCTTGCGACCGCGAGTGCCGAGCGCAAACATGCCGCTCTCATCGGTGCGGCCGAGGCCGTCTGGAAAGGCCGATACGATATCATCGAAGCCAACCTCAAGGATCTTGAGTTCGGCAAAGGCAAAGGCCTCAGCGACGCGATGATGGACCGCCTGATGCTTGACGAAGACCGTATTCGCGGCATCGTCGACGGTCTTCGTGCCGTGGCCGAACTGCGTGATCCTGTTGGCGAAGTCATTGCCGATTGGGACCGTCCGACTGGGCTCAACATCCAGCGTGTGCGCACGCCGTTGGGCGTGATCGGCGTGATCTACGAAAGCCGCCCGAACGTGACCGCCGATGCCGCTGCGCTTTGCCTCAAGGCGGGGAACGCGGTGATCCTGCGCGGCGGCTCCGAGAGCTTCCACTCCTCGCGCGCGATCCACGCCTGTATCGTCGACGGTTTGGTCAAAGCCAATTTGCCCGCCGATAGTGTGCAGCTTGTCCCCACCCGTGACCGCGCCGCCGTTCAGGCGATGCTTCACGCGGTCGAGTATATCGATGTGATCGTACCCCGTGGCGGTAAGGGACTGGTCGGGCTGGTGCAGAGCGAAGCCCGCGTTCCTGTGTTCGCGCATCTCGAAGGCATTGTGCACGTCTATGTCGACGCTTCGGCCGACGCGGAAAAGGCGATGAAGGTCGTGCTCAACGCCAAGACCCGCCGCACAGGGATTTGCGGCGCAGCCGAGTGTCTCTTGCTCGATCACAAAATTGCCCAAAGCCTTGGTGCGGATTTGGTCAAGGCCTTGATGGACAAGGGCGTTCGCGTTCACGCCGGCGAAGGGCTTGTCGGGACCGATGTCGCAACCGAGGACGATTGGGGCCGCGAATATCTCGATATGGATATCGCCGCCAAGATCGTCGACGGGATCGACGGAGCGATTGCCCATATCCGCACATACAGCTCCAATCATACCGATTGCGTGATTGCCGAAGATCCCGCCGTCGTCGCGCGGTTCTTCAACGAGATCGACAGCGCGATTCTGATGCACAACGCTTCGACCCAGTTCGCCGATGGCGGTGAATTCGGTATGGGCGCTGAAATCGGCATCGCGACGGGTAAAATGCATGCACGTGGCCCCGTGGGTGTCGAACAGCTGACCAGCTTCAAATACCTCGTGCGCGGGAACGGCACGATCCGCAGCTAACTCAGGCAGGAGCGAGACGGAGCACGCGCTCTGTCTCGTTGCCGACAATCGTGGCATGGCGTCCGAGTTCTGGCAGCCCCTTGGCCAAAAGCCCGAATTGCACCTGCGCAGCGCAGAGCCCCGTCACATCGCGCGTGTAGAGCCGCTTCCAGAGTGCATCGTCCCAAAGAAGCCGCTCGCTCTTGGCATAAAGACAGAACACGTCTCCCGACAGGCTCACCTCGATCTTGCCTCCAAAAGGCAGCGCGGTTTCAAGACAAAGAACCCCCAAGAGAGCAAGTCGGCTTTGTGATCGGGTCAGCGGAGTGTCGATGGCCCAAGTCACATCGTTCTTGGTGCCTTGGGTGTAATCGGCAATGATCTTGCGCATATCCGCAGGCTTGATCAAAGTCTCGCCATGGGCACCGAAGGCAAGCCGAAAGAACGACAGTTTCGCATTTGCGTGCTGGACACTTTGCGTGATGAGGTCCATTTCAGGACCCGAAGAGGCACCCGTCATGCCCAAAAGCTCGACCCCGTTGCCGATCGCGCCAAGGGGGCTGACAAGGTCATGACAGATGCGCGACCCGATCAAGGCTGCTAATGTGTCTTCATACATAGGCGCCCCCAAGACATGAGAAAGCGATGAAAGAGCTGAATTCGATCCTCGAGCCGGGTATGTTGGTGCGCCATCCCGATTGTCCCGAATGGGGCGTGGGACAGGTCCAATCCAATATCAATGGCCGTATCACCGTGAACTTTCCCGATGAGGGTAAAGTGGTGATTGATGGGTCTCGGGTCATGCTCATGATCGTTCGTCTGTAAACTTAACGCAATCATTGGGCGATAAAGTTAAAAATCCGTCAACCTAGAACGAATTCTACTGAAATTTCTATGCCCCTGACCCAACCCGAATTCACCGTGTCCTTTGCCCAGACCGAGGACGAGCATCTGGAAGCGCTGAGGCTGCGCTATGATGTCTTTGTGCGCGAATTCGGGACTGCGGGTCAGGGGGTCGATCATCAGGCACGCATCGAAAGCGACGCATTCGACGCCCACGCGCTCCACCTTCTTCTTAAGGATCGGGGCAGGGTAGTCGGTGTCTATCGTCTCTTGGACGAGGCACGGGCCAAGGCTGCGGGCGGGTTTTACTCGGAGGCCGAGTTCGATCTGGGCCCGCTTTTGTCCTCTGGGCGCAAGCTGCTCGAATTGGGGCGCTCGTGCCTTCATCCCGACTATCGGGGCGGACAGGCAATGCTTTTGCTTTGGTCCGCCGTTTCGGATCATGTCATCGCAACCAAGACGGAAATCCTGTTCGGCACGGCCTCTTTCCAAGGGACGGACACCAAAGCCATCGGGCCTTCTCTTGCGCTCTTGAGCGAAAATCACCGCGCGCCGCCCGATCTGCGCGCTGTGGCTGTCGGACCCGACGCGCTTGCCTATTCCGACATTACAATGCCTGTTGAAGATCGCCGTGCGGCCATGCTCAAGGTTCCTTCTTTGATCAAGGCCTATCTTCGGCTCGGTGGATTTGTCGGGGACGGCGCCTTTGTTGACCATGCGTTCAACTCGACGGATGTTCTCCTCATTCTGGATGTCGCCCGAATGACTGAAAGCCAGCGCGCAGTTTACAGCAAAAGGACCCCAGCATGAGCATGACATGGAGACCGGGAGATGAACCCGAACACAAGCCGATCAGCCTGATGGGCTGGGTGCGTGTGCTCTATCGGGGGATTCCGCTCGGGATTTTGGTGTTCGGCTGCCTGATCCTCTTGCTTCTTGTGCGTCTGATCGAACGCCCCCTGTTCGGGGTCAAGCGCCCCTTGACCCCCTATATCACCCAGTTTGTGTGCCTGAATGCCTTTCGCATTCTCGGGATCGGCTATCATTCCCAAGGCACGCCGATGACGGGCCCGGGGGCAGTGGTGGCGAACCATTCAAGTTGGCTCGATATTTTTGCGCTCAATGGTCGCAAGCGGATCTACTTCGTGTCCAAGGCCGAAGTCGCGAAATGGCCGGGGATCGGGTGGCTTGCGCGGGCGACGGGCACGGTCTTTATCCGCCGCGACCCGCGCGAAGCGGCCAAGCATATCCAGATTTTCAAAGAACGTTTAACCGCGGGTCATAAGCTCTTGTTTTTCCCCGAAGGCACATCGACCGATGGCCGCCGTGTCCTGCCCTTCAAGCCGACGCTCTTTGCGGCGTTCTTCGACGAGGCGCTGCGCGATACGCTCGCCATCCAGCCTGTTTCGGTGATTTATCGTGCAGCAGAGGGAGAGGACCCCCGCCAATACGGCTGGTGGGGCGACATGGATTTCGGCACCCATCTTTTGGAAACGCTGTCCGCTGCGAAACAGGGCAGCGTGACACTGGTCTATCATGCCCCCGTCAATGTCGCCGATTACAAGGACCGCAAGGTCCTTGCGCGGGATCTGGAAACGGCGGTGCGGTCGAGCCTTGAAGAGGCGGGTGTTCTGACCGCTTAACCTTCCATCGCCTTGCGGAAGGCAAGAAGCGTCTGGGCTGGGCTGTCGGTCTTCCAGATTTCGTCGCCAAACCCGAAGAAATCGGTGTGCTGGGACAGCTGACGGACGAGATCGAGAGACAGAGCGCCTTCGGCCACGCAGGGCACTTCGATCATCATCGACCACCATTGGAAAAGCTCGAGCTCTGCGGGCTCTGTGTGACCAAGCGCAGTTTTCGCAAGTGGGCCGAAGCTTACGTAATCGGCGTTCAACTCCCCTGCGGTCATGCCGTCGTGGCGCGAATTGCCGCAATAGGCGCCGACGATGGCATCCTCGCCAAGTGTTTTGCGGACCTTGCCAACCGAGCGTGCTCCGTCGGTCAGATGCACACCGTCGAGACCAAGACGCTCGACCATCGCCACATGATCGTCGATCACCAGTGCGATATCGCGCGCATGGGTGATTTCGCGGAGCGCATCGGCTGCACGCGACAGACGGTCTTCGTCGCGCGTCGCAAGCGAGAGACGCACGCAAGCGATCTCGGTCGCATCAAGACAGGCGGCAAGATCATTGCTGAATGTGGAAAGTTCGAAATCCGAAGGGGTGATCAGATAGAGTTGCGGAAGGTCTACTGCATCGCTTGCCATGTCACATCTCCGATATTTGAGTCTCGGGGGCGTATATCTTGGAAAATTGCGCTTGGCTACAAAGGCTTTGCGCAAAGGTATGCTTGATCTGGAAGCGGGTGCGTCCTATCAGGGCCGCGATTAGCCAAGGATTGCCCATGCCGACTGGATTGCCCCAACCTGCCTTTGTTCTCATTCGCCCGCAGATGGGCGAAAACATCGGAGCCGCCGCGCGCGGAATGTGGAACTTCGGCCTTGACCGGATGCGGATCACAAGCCCGCGAGACGGCTGGCCCAATTCGCGCGCCGTTGCGATGGCGTCGGGGGCAGGGCGGCTCTTGGACGAAGCGCAGCTTTACGAGACGACCGCCGAGGCGGTGGCCGATTGCACCTATGTCTATGCGACAACGGCGCGTCCGCGCGGGCTTACCAAACCTGTGCTTTCGCCCGAAGCGGCGATGAAAGAAGCCGCTGAGAAAATCGCGGCAGGCGGTAAAGTCGCCGTGATGTTCGGACCAGAGCGCGCGGGCATGGAAAACGACGATATCGCGCTGGCCAATGCCATTATCAACGTCCCCGTGAACCCCGAGTTTTCGTCACTCAACCTTGGTCAATGCGTGCTTCTGAGCGCCTATGAATGGCGCCGCGCCAGCACCGAAATCGTGCACGAGCGCATGGAAATGGGCGGGGAATGGGCCGAACAGCACGAAGTCGAGCGTCTGGCGGAACATTATGAAGAGCGGCTCGAAGAGGCGGGCTTCTTCTTTCCCGAACAAAAAGCCGCCCATATGAAGCAGAACCTGCGCAATCTCTGGAGCCGCATGCCCTTTACCCGCGCGGATGTTCAGATGATGCACGGAATAATGCGACAGATGGTCCGCTGGAAAGATCGCGGCTGATCCCTTGTCGCGGGCGGCTTGCCGCAATAGGTTGCAGCCCAAAGTGAATTCAAGGGCGGCACCCAAGCATGGCAAAGACACCACGCAGCATTTTCGAAGAGGTCGGCAACGCACCCAAGGTAACGGCAGCGCCGGGCGGCATCGACGCCAAAGGGCGCGGGGCGCGCAATTCCATCCGCAACTGGCTTATGGTGATCTTTGCGCTTGTGGCGCTGATCATCGCGGTCGGCGGCATGACGCGACTGACCGACAGCGGTTTGTCGATTACGGAATGGAACCCCGTATCGGGTGCGATCCCGCCACTGAGCGATGCGCATTGGGCCTCTGAATTCGCGCTCTATCAGCAGACGGACGAATTTAAGCTCCAGAACAGCCAGATGACGATCGAAGAGTTCAAAACGATCTATTGGTGGGAATGGGGGCATCGCCAGCTTGGCCGCACTATCGGTCTCGTTTGGGCGCTTGGTTTTGCCTATTTTGCGCTGCGCAAGCAAATCCCGACGGGCTGGACCAAACGGCTTTTCCTCATCGGTGTTCTGATCGGATGTCAGGGCGCGATCGGTTGGTGGATGGTGCATTCTGGGCTTCAGGAAGGTATGCTTGACGTTGCCTCCTATCGCCTTGCGACCCACCTCGGCATGGCGTTCGTGATCTTCGGGTTTATCGGCTGGTATGTGTTCCTGCTTGGACGCAGCGAGGCCGACCTGTTGCAGGCGAGACGGGCGGGCGAGCCGAAACTTTTCGGCATGTCCACGGGCTTGATGCATTTCGCATTTCTGCAAATCCTCCTTGGTGCTCTGGTTGCGGGGATCGATGCGGGCCGCGCCTTTCCGACATGGCCTTTGATGGGGGACGGGTTCTTTCCGCCCGATCCTTTCACGCTCAGCCCGATCTGGCGCAATTTCTTCGAAGACGCAGGCCTTGTGCAGTTCATGCACCGCATGGCGGGTTATCTTCTCTTTATCTACGGGATCGTGGTCTGGAGACGCGCCTCCAAGTCGGGCAATGCCAAGACCCGTTTCGCCTTTAACGCGGTTCTCGCAGTTATGCTGCTTCAGGTCACGCTGGGGATCGTTACCGCGCTCTATTCGGCGCCCGTGCATCTTGCCATCACGCACCAGATCGGCGCAGTCTTGCTTTGGGTGCTGATCCTTCGGGCGCGCTATCTGTCGCGTTACCCTCTTGCCCAATCCATTCGTGGAGCCGCAGCATGAGCGCTTATTCCGAGCTTTTGGCCTTTACCCGCCAGACCAACGCGCTTGCCCAGATTGCAGGGCGTTTGGGCTGGGATCAGGAAACCATGATGCCGCGCGGGGCGGGGGATCAACGGGCAGAAGAATTTGCTGCAATCGAATCCGTGCTCCACGCGCGCCGCACCGATCCACGGGTCGGCGAGTGGCTTGCCAAAGCCGAGGCAAGCTCCGAGGTGGAAGCCGCGAACCTGCGCGATATTCGCCGCAGTTTCGAGCGCGCGTCCAAGATCCCGTCGCGACTTGCCGAAGAGATCGCGAAAGTGACCTCCAAAGCCCAAGGTATCTGGGCCGAGGCGCGTGCCGCGAACGACTTTGCCGCCTTTGCTCCGACCCTGTCTGAAGTCCTCGACCTCAAGCGCGAGGAAGGCGCCGCTCTTGCCAAGGACGGCAACATCTATGATGCGCTTCTTGATGATTACGAACCGGGTGCGACCTCTGCCGAGCTTGCGGCGATGTTCGATGCTCTGCGTCCCGGACTTGTGGACCTGCGCGCCGCGATCCTCGAACAGCCTAAGCCCAAGGGCGTTTCGGGCGAGTTCGACGAAGCGGCCCAGATGGTCCTCACCCAAAAGATTGCGACGACCTTCGGCTATGACCTGAGCCGTGGCCGGATCGACAAGGCCGTGCATCCGTTTTCAAGCGGGTCGGGACAGGATGTGCGCATCACCACCCGCACCAGCAAGACCGATCCCTTCAACTGTCTCTATTCGACGATCCACGAGGTCGGTCACGCCTGTTACGAACAGAACATCGACGACGCATATCTCCTGAGCCCGATTGGGGGCGGTGTTTCGATGGGTGTGCACGAAAGCCAAAGCCGTATTTACGAAAACCAACTCGGGCGGAGCCGCGCCTTTACGGGCTGGCTCTATGGACAGATGCGCGATGCTTTCGGGGATTTCGGCATTGCCTCGGGCGAAGAGCTGTATCGCGCGATCAACAAGATCGAGAACGGCTACATCCGCACCGAGTCCGACGAGGTGCAGTATAACCTTCATGTCCTGTTGCGCTTTGATCTAGAACGCGCGCTCGTCTCTGGCGATTTGCAAGTGCGCGATCTCGAGGGGGCGTGGAACGATCGTTTTGCCTCCGACTTCGGCTTTGCGGTGGATAAACCCGCGAACGGCGTCTTGCAGGACGTGCATTGGTCTGTCGGGCTCTTCGGATATTTCCCGACCTATTCGCTGGGCAACGTTTATGCGGGATGCCTGCATCAAGCGCTTCGTGCGGATATTCCCGATCTCGACGATGATCTGGCCCAAGGCAATCTGTCGCGCGCCACAGGCTGGCTGGCCGAGCGGGTGCAGCGTCACGGCGGGCTTTATGCACCGCGCGATCTCGTCACGCGGGCGACGGGGCAGGCGCCGAGTGAAGCGCCGCTCCTGGCCTATCTCGATGCCAAATTCCGCGATCTTTACGAATTGTAATGGCACTTGCATTCGACATAAGCGGCCTGAGCGCCTTTATCGCGGCAGAGTTCCCGCAAGCGGCCTCTGAGTTCGAGATACTGGAGTTGACCGAAGATACAACGTTGGTCAGCCTCGCTCCGAGTGAACGTCACCTTCGGCCGGGTGGCACGATCTCGGGGCCGGCTATGTTCATGCTGGCCGACTGCGCGATCTATTACGCGATCCTTGCTCGGATCGGCCCCAAGGCCTTGGCCGTCACCACCAATGCGGCGATCGATTTCATGCGCAAGCCCGAAGCGGGCAAGACGCTTTTGGCGCGTGTCGAGGTGCTTAAACTCGGCCGTTCCCTCGCGGTTTGCGAAGCGCGGCTCTTCAACGAAGGCGCCGAAGCAAAACCCGTGGCGCGCGCGTCCATGACCTATTCGATCCCGCCTGAACGCTGAAAAGGCCAGAAAAAAAGGCGGGGAAATCCCCGCCTAGTTCAGGAAGAGCCGGGGATGTCAGGCCCTCCAAAACACTTTCCGAGTCTCTTGATCGGCTTGCACATGAGTGAGGCCGATGTCCTGCAAGAGATAGTCGGGCATATCCTTGAGATGTTTTCGGGTCGATCGACGCATGGCCCAAGTCTCGACCGCCACCGCGGTTGCCACAAGCGCGCGGGCGACAGTGGTCGTCGGTGCAGGGATGACAATCGTGTTGAGCGGGAGGATATTTGTAACCGTAGCCATGATCTTTCTCGACAATTTGTATTGATACAATAGGGGGAATACCCTATACGAAAGCGATACAAATCCCCGTAAAGGTTGTCTAGGAATACATTGTGATGGATACAATTTGGCTCCCGAATTTGCAGGATTGCACCGGTCCGAAATACCGTGCGCTCGAACTCGCGATCCGTCAGGCCATCCGTTCAGGGCAACTAAAACAAGGGGATAGGCTTCCTGCGGTGCGAGATCTCGGCTGGCAGGCGGGGGTCACACCGGGGACTGTGGCACGAGCTTACAAGAACCTTGTCGATGCGGGGATCCTCGATGCGACAGTGGGGCGGGGCACGTTTGTACCAATACAAAAGATCGAAAGAAACGACTCGATGCATGAAACGGGGGTGACGCTTCTCAGCCCTCGTTTGCCTGATGAAGGTCAGTCCGAACTGATCCGCGAGGCGATGCACCGCTATGCCAACTCGGTCGCAAGCGACAGGCTCTTGCGGTATCCGACACGCGAAAGCCACGCGCCCGCCCATGCCGCCTTTGTTGCGGCCAATCGCACGGCGCCTATCGGGCCGTTTTCCGAGAGCGACGTGGTGATCACTCACGGCGGCCAGCATGCCATCGTTTTGATCATGCAAACCGTGTTCAAGGGTGGCCAGCCTTCGATCATCGTAGACGAATTGACCTATGCGGGCTTTCGCCGTGCCGCCGAGCTTTGCCGTGCACAGGTGCATAGTGTGGCTTGGGACGAAGAGGGGCCGATCATCGAGGAGTTTGAAGCGCTCATTCAGGAACACGCCGTCCAGATGTATTGTGCCTCGGCGGATGTCTGCAATCCGACCGCCCGCATGACGTCGGTCGCACGGCGTCACCAGATCGCCGAGATGTGCCGCCGCTATGGCGTGCATATCATTGACGACGACTGTTACCGCAACGGGCCGTTCCTCGGGCCGAGCTATCGCCAGCTCGTCCCCGAACTCGGCTGGTATACGACCTCGCCCTCCAAGTCGATTTCCGCTGCGCTGCGCATCGGCTTTGTGGTTGCGCCGCAGGGGTGGGCGAATGCTTTGGTGCGCTCGATGACCTTCAATTCATTCGGTGTGCCCGAGATCATCACGGCGACCTATGCTTCGATCCTCGAACATCCCGATCTTCCTGAAATCCTTGAACGCTGTCGCGACAAGATGGATCGCTTGCTGCGCACGGCGGTAAACTATCTCGGCGGTTATCAATTGCGCTGGCAAAAGGACGTGCCGTTCCTGTGGCTCGAATTGCCTTACGGCTGGCGCAGCGGCGAATTCTGTCACGCAGTCGAAGCGCAGGGCGTGTTCCTCAAATCATCCGAGGAATTCGGCCTGAGAAAGAGTAAAACCGTTCATGCGGTGCGGATTGCCATCAACGGATCGATTCCCGAAAACCGTTTTGAACAGGCGATGGTCACGCTCAGGACCCTTTTGGACAACCCGCCTGAGCGGATAACTGTCTAAAACTATGGGGTAAATTGATACCACTTTTGCAAGCTATTGTTTTTGCTTATTTTATTTATGATAAGTCCGCTTGACTGTGGGTGCAGTGCGTTTATAACCCGCCCATCCGAAAGACGGAGGCCTCGCCTCCATGACCTATTATTGGTGAACCATGAAAACTTTCTCTGCTACTCCGGCAGATATCGAAAAGAAATGGATCCTGATCGACGCTGAAGGCGTTGTTCTGGGCCGTCTCGCTTCGATCATCGCCATGCGCTTGCGCGGTAAGCACAAGCCCTCCTTCACCCCCCACATGGACATGGGTGACAACGTTATCGTGATCAACGCTGACAAGATCCAGCTCACGGGTAACAAGCGTGAAAAGCCGAACTACTGGCACACGAACCACCCGGGCGGCATCAAGTCGCGCACCACTGCCCAGATCCTCGAGGGTGCACACCCCGAGCGCGTCGTCATGCAGGCGGTCAAGCGTATGCTCCCCGGCAACCGTCTTTCGCGCAAGCAGATGACGCACCTTCGCGTCTTTGCTGGCACCGAGCACGGTATGGAAGCCCAGAAGCCCGAAGTTCTCGACGTCAAGTCGATGAACAAGAAAAACACGAGGGTCTAAGACATGGCCGATCAAATCAACTCTCTCGAAGAGCTCGGCGCAATCGCCGGCGGCGCTGCCGCTCAGGTTGCAGAAGCGGTAAACCGTGAGCCGGTTCGTGACGAGCTTGGCCGTTCCTACGCAACCGGCAAGCGTAAAGACGCTGTCGCTCGCGTTTGGATCAAGCCGGGTTCGGGCAAAGTCACCGTGAACGGCAAAGAGATGAGCGCTTACTTTGCTCGTCCCGTTCTCCAGATGATCCTGCGTCAGCCGTTCCAGGTTGCTGGCGTTGACGGTCAGTTCGACGTGATGGCTACCGTTGCCGGTGGCGGTCTCTCGGGCCAGGCTGGTGCAGTCAAGCACGGTATCTCCAAGGCGCTCCAGCTTTACGATCCCTCGCTCCGCGCTGCTCTCAAGGCCGCTGGCTTCCTGACCCGCGACAGCCGCGTTGTTGAACGTAAGAAGTACGGTAAAGCAAAAGCTCGCCGTTCGTTCCAGTTCTCGAAGCGCTAATCGCTCGGATATCGGAATTGGAAAAGGGCCCGCCATTCGGTGGGCCCTTTTTCTTTGGGTCGAACGATGGGCAGAGGGCTATTCGCGCTCTGCCAATTGGGTGTTGAGATCCGCAATGACGTTTTCCCAAAGACTCGCAGGCTGTGCGCCCTGAACCACATGCTGGTTGGCGACGACAAAGGTGGGCACAGAGGACACGCCCATCTTGCGGCTATGTTCCTGACGGGCTTTGATTTCGTCTTTGTCGGCGTCCGAGGCAAGGAGCCGCCCGATCATCGCACCGTCGAGCCCTGCTTTTGAAGCGATATCGACCAGAACCTCGTGGTCTCCGATATCGCGCCCCTCGACCCAATAGGCTTTGAAGAGCGCATTGACGACAAAGGTCTGCTTTTGCTCGATGCCTGCCCAATGGATGAGGCGGTGGGCATCAAGCGTGTTTGGCACCCGTGTGATCAGATCGTGGTTGAGCTGCACACCCGCTTTGGCCGCGTGTTCGACAAGCGGCATATAGGCGTTTTTCCATCCCTCTTTGCCACCGAATTTGCGCTCCATATAGGGGGTGCGCTCGACCCCGCCTTCGGGGATCGTCGGATCAAGCTGATAGGGGTGCCATTCGATGATAAACGGGTGATCCCCCGCCTTTTCCATCGCGCGTTCAAGATAGGTTTTGCCGATGTAGCACCACGGGCAAACGGGATCGGAGAGAATATCAAGTTTGACCATGTGCGGTCTCCCAGTTTTTGCGCAGGACTTTGCGCAGAAGTTTGTTGTTCGCGCCGCGAGGCAGTTCGTCGACGCGCTCGAATATCCTTGGGCATTTGTAGCGTGCAAGCCGCTCGGCCGCAAAATCGGCAAGAGTATCGGTCAGATCCTCGGTTCCGACATAGAAGGCGGCGATGACGCTTGTGCCTTCCTTGACGGTGACTTCACAGGCGCCGACCTCGCAAATTGCGGGATGCTGGGCGAGGGCGCTCTCCACTTCGATCGGCGAGACGCGATAGCCGCCCGCATTCATCATGTCGTCATTGCGGCCCGCATAGAATATCGCGCCGTCCTCGGACATATACCCCTCGTCACCCGTGAGGAACCAGTCGCCGTCGAACCGCGCTCGGGTTTCTTCGGCTTGGTCCAGATAGCCGAACATGAGACCGGGGTCGTCTTTGTGCACCGCAATCTGACCCGAAGTGCCACGCGGAACGGGCGCACCATCGCGCAGGATCGCAACACGGCGTCCCGTTTGGGGATAACCCAACGCGCCTTGGGGTGCGGGTCGCGCGGGGCTTCCCGACAGAAAGGTGGAAACCTCCGACATTCCAAAGGCTTCGTGAAGGCTGGTCCCTGTCGCATCCTGCCATTGCGCGCGGAGGCTCTCGGGGAGTTTCTCGCCCGCAGTCAGGCCATGGCGCAGCTTGGGCATCGCTTGGATCGGCGCTCTAAGAAGTTGCCTGTAAACCCCTGGGGCAGCGGCGAAAATAGTTGCGTCGTGGCGTTTGAGAAGAAGCGGGAGCGCCTCGGCCTTCATGCCTGCCGCAGGAATGAGCGCGGTTGCGCCCACCGACCACGGGTCCATGAGTCCGGTTCCCAGCGTGTAGGTCCAATTGAACGCACCTGCGTGCAAAAGACGGTCATTCTCGCCAAGATCATACCAGCCGTTGATCATCATCTGACGCGCCCAGATCGCCCGATGGGCATGCACCACTGCGCGCGGTTTGCCCGAGGTGCCCGAGGTAAAGATGATATAGGCGGGGCGCTCGGGGTCTCCCATCGCGTAGTCCGCAGGCGGCAGATCGTAAAACCCACGCAAATCCTCGAGTCCAAGCGTCGCGTATCCATCGGGAACCGCAATATCGGGGGCCGCGACGACAAGCGCGGGCTTCAAGGTTGCGGCCATCCCCGTGATTTCGGGACCCGTCAGCATGGCCGAGGTTGGACAGGGGATAAGACCTGCCGCGATAGCCCCCAGATAGAGGATCGGGAAATCGGGCGTATTTCCCAGCCGCATCAGAATGCGGTCGCCCGTCTGCAGTCCGAGCCGCAATAGCCCCGTCGCGGTGCCGCGCACGGCGGCTTCGATCTTTGCATAGCTCCAACGTTCGGCGCGCGCAGGACCAAGCACCGCCAAAGCGATCTTGTCGGGGCGGCTTGACGCATGGCGCAAGACATGGGCCGCAAAGTTGAATGGGTTGGGGCAGGGCGCATATCCGCCCTCGTCAAACAGGCTTAGCATGCCTCTGGCTAGCGGTCCCTCATGACAGTTGCAAGACCGAGATCGCTGAGGCTATATGTGCGCCATGGTTAAAAGTGAAAACGCATCGCTGATCCGAATTGCCCGCGAAAACGGCCATGAGGAAACTTCGGTTCCTCTCGATCTCGGGCTTCGGGTGCGCGAGTTGCGCAAAGAACGCGACTGGACCCTCGAACAGGCAGCGCAGCAAGCGGGCCTTGCGCGTTCGACGCTCTCCAAGATCGAGAACGGTCAAATGTCCCCGACCTATGACGCGCTCAAAAAGCTCGCTGTGGGGCTCGGGATTTCGGTGCCGCAGCTTTTCACGCCCCCGACCAAAGGTCAGGTCAACGGCCGCATGACCGTAACCCGCACGGGCGACGGACAAGAGCAGGTGACGGCGACCTACGAGCACGAGCTATTGGCCGACCAGCTCACCAAGAAGAACATGCTTCCGTATCGTGCCCGCATCCGCGCCCGCTCGATGGACGAGTTTGACGGATGGGTGCGCCATGACGGGGAAGAGTTTCTCTATGTGCTCACGGGCACGGTCCGCCTCTATACCGAGTTCTATGAACCCGTCGAAATGAAGCGCGGCGACAGCGCCTATTATGACGCGACAATGGGTCATAACGTCATTTCTACAAGCGCCGACGACGCGACCATCCTTTGGGTGACATCTCTCGTCTAACTCATTGCCAAGCCAATGAAAAAGGCGGCCCTAAGGCCGCCTTTCTTCGTTTTATTCCGACCACCAGACATCGGGCTGCCAACCGGGCCAATCGCCGAAGATCGGCATACGCTCGGGGAAATGCAGATCCTTGGCATAGGCCACGCGGTTGATGTTCCACTGATAGATCGGGATCACATAACGCCCTGCAGTCAGAATGCGGTCAAGCGCATGGGTTGCCGCGCGGAAATCCTCTTGGCTTTCCGAGGTCAGAAGCGTGTTGATCATCGCATCCACCGCTTCGGACTTGATCCCCATGAGGTTCCGCCCGCCGGGAGTATCGGCGTATTCGCTGCCCCAATAGGCATATTGCTCGTTCCCCGGAGACAGCGACAGACCGCGCTGGAAATAGGTCATATCGAAGTTATAGGCGTCGGTGAGCTCTTTATACTGGGCGCTGTCGACAGAGTTGACGGTAACGTCGATCCCGATCCGCTTGAGTGCCTGAACATAAATGTCGATGATCGCTTTGGTTTCGCTTGCGCCCGTCTGCAACAGAACGGTGAACTCGAAAGCCTTGCCTTCGGCATTGCGCAACACGCCTCCTGCATCGACCTTCCATCCGGCTTCTTCAAGCTGGGCAAGCGCATTGCCGATACCTTCTCGGTTGCGCTCCGACCCGTCCGACACGGGCAGAGAATAGCCTTCGATCGTGCCGGGAACGAGGTCAGCGGCAAAGGGTTCGAGGAATTCGAGAACGCGGCCCGTCGCCGCGTCATGGCTCATGCCCAAGGGCGAGTTGGACCAATAGGACGTGATCCGCTCTTGTTTGCTGCCCGTGATCGCTTCGTTGATGAATTCGAAGTTGAACGCATGCAGCAAGGCATCGCGCACGCGCCAGTCGTCAAAGGGCGCACGCCGCGTGTTCATCACAAAACCCGTCATCCCCGACGGGCGTTGATGGGTCAGCTCGGCCTTGAGGATATCCCCGCTCTGGACGGCGGCGAAATCATACTGGCTTTCCCAGCGGGCCACGTTGAATTCGCGGGTAAAGTTGGTCACGCCCGTCTTGAAGGCTTCGAACGCGGTGGTTTCATCACCGAAAAACTCGAGCCGCAGAGTATCAAGGTTTGCCGTGCCACGACGGAAGGGCACATCCTTGCCCCAATAGTCGGGATTGCGGGTGAATTCGATGTAACGACCCATTTCATAGCCGTTCACCACATAGGGACCCGACGTGATCGGCACGATGCCCGAGCCGTCTTCTTCGAAGTTCACACCGTCCCACTGCGACTTTTGAAGGATCGGGCGCATCCCCGCCAGAAGCGCAAGTTCGCGGTCCTCGGTGTTGAAGGTGAAACGCACCGAGCGCTCGCCCGTTTGCTCCATCGAGGCGATTTTGCCCCAGAAGCCGCGATAGCGCGGATGGCCTTGGGTGCCGAGCGTCTCGTAGGACCACATGACATCCTCGACCGTCACGGGGCTCCCGTCCGAGAATTTGGCTTCGGGCCGCAGGGTGAATTCGACCCATTCACGGTTGGGACCCGTCTCGACCGATTCGGCCAAAAGCCCGTAAAGCGTGAAAGGTTCGTCCAAAGTGCGCCCCATCAACGTCTCGGCCATGAGATAGGGAAGCTGCCAGGGTTTGTTTCCCTTGAGCACATAGGGGTTGAGGCTGTCGAAGCTGCCCACCTCGGCGGTGGCCATCCGCCCGCCTGTCGGCGCATCGGGATTGGCATAGGGGAGCGACACAAAATCGGGTGCGAGCTCCGGTTCGCCATACATAGCTATTGCGTGCTTTGGTTCTGCTGCTGCGAAAGAGGCCGCGCCGATCACGGCCAGAGCCGCAACCGATGCACGAAAACCTGTTAGAAACTTTGATGCCATTTCAGAGACAATCCCCCAAATCCTTATGTCCGTTGCACAAACCGTAGAGGGGGTTTTGAATCTTTTCAAACTTTTAGCTTGGAGGCGGGCAAGAGATTGCTTATAAAGGCCTTACTGCTCGATAGGTTTCTTGCCTGTATGAAACCTGCCTCAATAACTTAACGCCAGCCTCGTGCTGGCGTTTTTTTCTTGGGCTTCGAGAGATTTCCGACACGGCTTTTTGATCGGTTCGAACCAGAGAATCGCACAAAAGGGAATCAATGTGTTGAACTATTTCGCATCTGCAGCATTATCCCCCGTAAGTGCAAGTCAAAGGGAGTGCGCGCATGTCGTTGAACGGAAAAACAGCAGTTGTGACAGGATCGAACTCGGGCATCGGTCTGGGCGTCGCCAGAGAGCTGGCGCGGGCCGGTGCCGACCTTGTCATCAATTCCTTTACCGACCGAGACGAGGACCATGCCCTTGCCGCCGAGCTTGCCAAAGAGTTCGGCGTTGCAGTGCGTTATATCCAAGCGGACCTCTCCAAAGCCGAAGAGGCGCGGGCCCTGATCGAAAAGGCGGGCGTTTGCGATATCCTCGTGAACAACGCAGGTATCCAGCATGTCGCGCCGATTGACGAATTTCCGCTCGAGAAGTGGGACGCGATCATCGCGATCAATATGTCTTCTGCTTTTCACACGACCGCGGCCGCTCTGCCGATGATGCGCAAGGCGGGCTGGGGCCGCGTGGTGAACATTGCGTCGGCTCATGGTTTGACCGCGTCGCCCTATAAATCGGCCTATGTCGCGGCCAAGCACGGGGTTGTCGGTCTGACCAAGGTCACTGCATTGGAAACCGCCCAAGAGCCGATCACCTGCAACGCCATTTGTCCGGGCTATGTGCTTACCCCGCTGGTCGAGGCGCAGATCCCCGACACGATGAAGAAATACGCGATGGAGCGTGACGAGGTGATCAAGAAGGTCATGCTTGAGCGCCAGCCGTCCAAGGAATTCGCGACCGTAGAGCAAATCGGCGGCACGACGGTGTTCCTGTGCTCCGACGCAGCGGCCCAGATCACGGGCACCACCATCAGCGTTGACGGTGGGTGGACGGCGCTTTGATCCGTCTCAACCTCGCGCTTCAGGGAGGCGGGGCGCATGGCGCTCTGACATGGGGCGCATTGGATCGGCTTCTAGAGGAGACGGACATCGAGGTCGCGGCGATCTCGGGCACCTCGGCGGGTGCCTTGAACGCGGCGGCCTTCAAAAGCGGTTGGGCGACGGGCGGACGGGGCGGCGCGCGCGCCGCGCTCGGCGATCTGTGGGAGCAGGTCGGAGCAGTGACGGACCCGCGCATGGCCCAATGGATCACGCCATGGAGCGATACGGCGCACTATGTCACCAAAGCGATCGAATATTCGCCGCTCTATGCGGTTTTCGATGCGGCAGCGCGCATGATGACACCTGCGATGTATGGACCGTTCATCCGCAATCCTTTGGAAAAGCTGACGTCGCGGTTCGATTGGGAGGCGATCTGTTCCTCCTCGGGGCCCGAGCTCCATATCTGCGCCACCAATGTGCGCACGGGCAAGATCCGCGTTTTCACGGGGGCCGAGTTGTCGTCAAAGGCGATCCTTGCCTCTGCCTGTTTGCCTACTTTGTTCGAAGCGATCGAGATATACGACCCAAAGACCGAGCGCGAGGAATCCTATTGGGATGGCGGTTACACGGGAAATCCCGCGCTTTTTCCGCTCTATCTTCCGCATTTGCCCGACGACATCCTGATTGTGAACATCAACCCGCTGGAACGCGAAGAGATCCCGCTCGATGGTCCCTCGCTCCAGAACAGGATCAATGAGATCAGCTTCAATTCGTCCTTGCTCCGCGAAATGAGGGCCATCAACTTCGTCAAACGGCTTCTGCACGGCGGGTCGGTGCCCAAAGGCTCGATGAAGGATGTGAACCTTCATATGGTCGGGGACAACGATCTGATGAACGAGCTTTCGGTCGCCTCCAAACTTATTCCGACCCCGATCACGCTTGCACGGCTTTTCGAGGCAGGGCGCGAGGCGATGGACCGCTTTCTTGCGCATCACAAAGACGATCTCGGCAAGCGCGGCACCGTCGATCTCGAAGAGATGTTCGGCTAGGCCTTGGCCGCTTTGGCAAGGGCCTTGTCGATTTTGGCCTTGGGCTGGGGATAGACGAGGCCTGCCGAAATCACGAGTTTGGCCGCATCCTCGACCGTCATATCGAGCGGGATGATTTCTTCTTCGGGCAGAAACAGAAGAAAGCCCGACGTAGGGTTCGGCGTGGTCGGAAGAAAGACCGTGATGATGTTTTCACCTGTCGGCACTTTTTCCGCGATCTCGCCTTTGGCTTTGGTCGAGACAAAGGCGATCGCATAAAGCCCCGGACGCGGGTATTGCACAAGACAGGCGCGGTCAAAGCTGCTTTCGGACTGGGCAAAGACCGTCTCGGCAAGCTGTTTGGCACCGTTATAGACCGAACGGACCACAGGCATACGCGCAACGATCCCTTCGCCCCATTTGATCAAGGAACGACCCAGCACGCCTTTGGCGATACTTCCGACGATAAGCGTGAACACCAGAAAGATGATCACGCCGACGCCGCGCACGTCGATATTGAGATGATCGGGCGAGGCGGGGTTCACATCGCCGAACCAACGGTTGATGAGAATATCGGGGTGATAGACACGCGGCACAAAGGGCCAGACGAAGCTGTCGATCCAGCCCGTAATGCTCCAGAACAGCCAGACCGTGATCCCGATGGGCGCCACCACCACGAGTCCGGCGAGAAAGTTGTTTCGGATTTTCGCAAGAATGCCGCGAGAGGGTTTCTCGATCGGTATCGGATTGTTCACCTTGTCACCCGCTCAACTCGTTTCGCGTTCAACCTAAGAAGCGGCCGGACCAACCGCAATGGTCAACCTTGATTTTTCATCGCAACCGCAATTTCCGCCGCCAGTTTCGCGTTGTTCATCACGAGCGCAATATTGGCCACCAAGGATTTGCCTTGGGTCAGTTCGAAAATCCGCTGGAGGAGGAAGGGCGTCACCGCCTTGGCACTGACCTTCTGTGCTTCGGCTTCTTGCAGAGCTTGTTCGATCACGGGCGCAAGCTCTTCTGCGGGGATTTCCGCCTCTGCGGGGATCGGGTTGGCGACGAGTTGCCCGCCTGGAATATCAAGCTCGCCGCGCATCAGTTGTGCGCGTGCGATCTCTTCGGCGCTGTCCATGCGGATCGGTGCCCTGAGCCCCGAATTGCGGGACCAGAAGGCGGGGATCATGTCCTGACCATAGGCGATGACCGGAACGCCGAGCGTTTCGAGAACCTCGAAGGTTTTGGGAAGATCGAGGATCGCCTTTGCGCCCGCCGCAACAACGGTGACGGGTGTCTGGGCAAGCTCTTGAAGGTCTGCGGAAATGTCGAAAGAAAGTTCCGCGCCGCGATGGACCCCGCCGATACCGCCCGTTGCAAAAACGCCGATCCCCGCGATCTGGGCTGCGATCATCGTGGCGGCCACCGTTGTGGCGCCTGTGCCGCCCGAGGCAAGACAGGCCGCGAAATCGGCGCGAGAGAGTTTGGCCACGTTCTTGGCCTGACCAAGCGCGTCAAGCTCTTCGCTTGTCAATCCGACATGGAGTGTGCCGTTCATGACCGCCATCGTCGCGGGCACCGCGCCGTTGTCGCGCACGGTTTGCTCCACGCGGCGTGCGGTTTCGACGTTTTGGGGCCAAGGCATACCATGCGTGATGATCGTGCTTTCCAGAGCGACCAGCGCGTCACCGTTCTTGAGAGCTTGGGTCACTTCGGGGGAAAAGGACATCGGGATCATTGTGGGCTTTCTCCAGAGACATATTTGGCCGCTGCATGCAGGGCGAAGTTCAGGGCGTCGGAGCGCGATGCGCCGTCGCGTTCGGCGGCGACATGGGCGGCAAGGAACGTATCCCCTGCGCCCGTGACACGCTGGCTTTTGACGGATGGGGGCGTTGCGGTGAGCACATCGGGACCTGTCGCTTCCGAGGCGCTGCGCGGCCCGTCGGTGACAAGAACGCGTCCCGCACCATGCGCAATGAGGCCCGCTGCCGCTTCGGCGGAACTGCCGAAAGTCGTATCGCAAATCAGCCCCGCTTCTTCGAGGTTCACGTAGAGCGTGACATTCGGATGCCGATAGAGTGCCTTGAGCCGCTCGGCCTTGCCCGGACTTGCGGGGGCGACCCGTAGATCGGATCGCGCAAAAAGAGGCGAAGCCGCGATTTCGCTCAGAAGCTCGGTGGTCAGGTTGCCGTCAAGCGCGATGATCCCCTCAAAGGGCGTGCCTGCCGATCCGATCTCGCCGTTCGCCAAAGGTGCGAGGATGGCATTGCCCACGCGCTCGAGCGAGTGCGCATCCGCTATCGCGGCGACAAGCCCGTTCGGGTCCTCGATCGCCATATAGCTGTCGGTGGCAAGGTCTTGGGTGCGATAGACGTGATCGGTGACGATCCCGAGATCGCGGCATGCGGTCAAAAGTTCGTCCCCCTCGCGGTCGGAGCCGATGTGGGTCAGAATGGCAGGCGTGATGTCGAACCTGCGAAAGGTCATCGCGATATTCATCGCCACACCGCCCGGAATGCGCCGGATAATGCCCGGCATATCCGCGCCATAATGCATGTCGCGCCGCGTACGCCCGATGATGTCCCACAGGACGGACCCGATACAGAGGATGTCGAAGCTTTTCATGTGCGTGTCATGACAAGCCTGAGGACCTGCTGCAAGGGGCTAGATCATTCAGGCACAAAGAACGTCAGGTTCGCCCAGAGCGTTTCCCACATCGCGCTATATTCCGTTGCCACCTCGTCCGAGGGGATCCGAAGCACCACGGCGTCGAGCATATACTCGTGGTTCGGCTTTATGGGGATCGTCGCGATGCCTTGGTCGTCGGTGAGAACGGTTGAAATGCTGACGCTTTCGTCTTCGGCGCGCTCGAACACTTCGATCTGTTCGTTCGCGCGGGGCGCGTTTTGATAGAAAAGCTGCACCTGCATCGGCCCGTCAAGGTCGTAGGGATTGGTCAGTGCCACCAGCTCGGTTTCAAGTCCGATGAGGCGATCCTCGCCCGTGCCGTCCCCCACGGAGACAAGCGATTTGGAGTAACGCGTATAGACTTCGGTGATATTGTCAGCTGACAATCCACGCGCGAGATGGTCTTCGAGCGTGATGCCGAGGGCCTTGTGTTTCAGGAACCTTTCGAACTTTTCAGGCTCCTTATAGGTCAGCTCGGACGGCTTTGACTGATAGACCAGAATATTGAGCCCCTCCGGCAGGCTCGGGGCGTCGAGCGCGGGTTTGTTGCCGAGGCGGGTGTCGACAGCAATGACCTCTTCTCCATTGTAAACATTGAATTCTTCGATCCTGTTGGGGAAGAAGGCAAGCTCCACGCCTTTGAAGCCCTCTCCATTGACAAGGCGGGCCTGCGCCTTAGTCTCATCTTCAATTTGATAATCAACAGGTTCGATCCAGAGTTCATGCGCAAGCGCTGAAAACGGCATTAGAACAAATGAATAGAGGACGAGAAAGCGCATGAAGAATTCCTTTGGTTTCAGTGGCAGGGTGGCACTCAAGTCGCTGGTGTCAACTCTCGTCTTTGTGATGCTTCTGCCTTTTGCAGTCGCGGCCCATGAAGTCATGCCCGCTATTGCCGATATGGAGGCGCAGGGCGACAAGCTGGTCTTTTCGGTCGAAGCCAATCTGGAAGGGATTGTTGCGGGCGTGCACCTTGGCGATGTGACGGATACGAACGAGGCACCACAGGCCGAAGACTACGACCAACTTCGGGCGCTTGAGCCCGAGGCGCTTGCCGCGGCCTTCGAGCAAAGCTGGGACGAAATCGCGCAAAAGATCAACATCAGGGCAGGGGGGGCGACACTCCCCGTGACCCTTGAAGGCGTCTCGGTGCCCGAGGTCGGTGACGTCGATCTCCTGCGAAGCTCCAAATTCGTGTTTTCCGCCGCGCTCCCCACGAGTGCCGAGACGGTAGATTTCCAATGGGCCGAAGAACTTGGCGCGATTGTCATCCGTCAGATGGGTGTTGAAGAGCCTTATGACGCCTATCTTGCGCCCGGTGAAATGACCCAGCCGATCCAGCTTGGGGGCGGCGACCAGATGGGCGCGCTTGAGGCGTTCATGTTCTACGTGCCCGTCGGGTTCGAGCATATCATTCCCTTGGGGCTTGATCATATTCTGTTTGTGCTGGGGCTGTTTTTCCTAAGCACACGGCTCAAGCCGCTGTTGTGGCAGGTTTCGGCCTTTACCCTTGCGCATACGGTGACGCTTGCGCTTGCGGCTTTGGGGTATGTGACCGCGCCCGGCTCGATCGTTGAGCCCTTGATTGCCGCGTCCATCGTCTTTGTCGCGGTCGAGAACATCTTTACCAAAGGTCTCAGCAAATGGCGGCCCTTCGTCGTCTTTGTGTTTGGTCTGTTGCATGGTCTCGGGTTTGCGAGCGTGCTGGGCGAATACGGCCTCCCGAGCGGCAACTTTGTTCCGGCACTCATCGGGTTTAACGTCGGCGTCGAGTTTGGACAGCTTGCGGTGATCCTTGTGGCCTTCCTAGCTGTCGGTCTGTGGTTCGGCCGTAAGGACTGGTATCGCCGGGTGATTTCCATTCCCGCATCAGTCGGAATAGCCTTTGTCGGCGGGTTCTGGTTCCTCGAGCGGACCATTCTCTAGGAAAACCGCGACTTTCTTTTCAAAGTGGCGCTTTTTACTGATCTGACGGCTTGCCAAGGCCCGCAAGTGCAAGTAATGCAGCGCCACTTAACTCCGCAAGCGGGGGCGGGTGCTATGGGGAGAAATCCCATATCATCCACCGGTTGGGCAAACGCCTGATCCCCCGCCGAGGCTAAACCGGAAAGGAATAAAGACATGGCTCTTCCCGAGTTCTCCATGCGTCAGCTCCTTGAAGCTGGCGTTCACTTCGGCCACCAGACCCAGCGCTGGAACCCGAAGATGCAGCAGTACATCTACGGCTCGCGCAACGGCATCCACATCATGGACTTGACCCAGACTGTTCCCATGCTGGACCAGGCTCTGCAGGTTGTTCGTGACACCGTTGCAAAAGGCGGCCGCGTTCTCTTCGTCGGCACCAAGCGTCAGGCCCAGAAGCCGATCGCCGAAGCCGCAGAGAAGTGCGCACAGTATTACATGAACCACCGTTGGCTCGGCGGCACGCTCACCAACTGGCAGACCGTTTCGCAGTCGATCAACCGTCTTAAGGCCATCGACGAAGCTGCAGAGCGTGGCTTTGAAGGTCTCACCAAGAAAGAGCGTCTCGGCATGGAGCGTGAGCAGGGCAAGCTTCAGGCATCGCTCGGCGGCATCCGCGAGATGGGCGGCGTTCCGGATCTTCTCTTCGTCATCGACGTGAACAAGGAAGACCTCGCCATCCTCGAAGCCAAAAAGCTCGGCATTCCGGTTGTTGCAGTTGTCGATACCAACTGCTCGCCCGACGGCGTTGACTATGTCATCCCCGGCAACGACGACGCATCGCGTGCTCTGTCGCTCTACTGCGACCTCGTTGCTCGTGCGGCTCTCGACGGTATGTCGGACCAGCTTTCCAAAGCAGGTGTCGATCTCGGCGCAGTTGAAGAACTGGCTGAAGAAGTTCTCGCCGAAGAAGCTGCTGCTGCCAACTAAGGCGCGCTTTTTCGCAAATCTGATACCGGGCAGGGGTAAGCACTGCCCGGCACCCTCATTTTAAGGAGACGCAAGATGGCTATCACCGCAGCTATGGTGAAAGAACTCCGCGAGTCGACCGGCGCCGGCATGATGGACGCCAAGAAGGCTCTGACTGAAACCGATGGCGATATGGAAGCAGCAGTTGACTGGCTCCGCACCAAAGGTCTCGCTAAAGCAGCCAAGAAGTCGGGCCGCACCGCAGCAGAAGGCCTCGTTGCCGTTGCTGTAAACGGCGGCGTCGGCGTTGCTGTCGAAATCAACTCGGAAACCGACTTCGTTGCGAAGAACGGCGAATTCCAGTCGATGGTTGCTTCGATCGCTGGCGCTGCTGTCAACGTTGCTGACGTCGACGCGCTCAAAGCCGCTGAAATCAACGGCACCGCTGTTGAAACCGTTCTCACCAACGCGATCGCCAAGATCGGTGAAAACATGACTCTGCGCCGTATGGCACGTCTCGAAGGCGAAACCGTTGTGACCTATGTCCACAACGCAGCCGCCGACGGCATGGGCAAAATCGGTGTTCTCGTTGCCATGAACGGCGGCGACGAAGCCTTCGGCCGTCAGGTTGCAATGCACATTGCTGCTGCAAACCCTGCATCGCTTTCCGAAGCTGACCTTGATCCGGCAGTTGTTGAAAAGGAAAAGCAGGTCCAGATGGACATCGCACGTGAATCGGGCAAGCCCGAAGCCGTGATCGAAAAGATGATCGTCGGTCGTATGGCCAAGTTCGTTGCTGAATCGACGCTCCTTGGTCAGGCTTTCGTTGTGAACCCCGATCTGACCGTTGAAGCCGCTGCAAAAGAAGCAGGCGCAACCATCACCGGTTTCGTCCGTCTTGAAGTCGGCGAAGGCATCGAAAAAGAAGCAGACGATTTCGCAGCTGAAGTCGCTCGCATGAACCAGGCCTAATCGCTGGTCCTTTGAATTGGGAACGGCCCGTGCATCTTTGCGCGGGCCGTTTTCTTTTGGGTAAACGAAAAGCGGCGTGATGAGATCACCACGCCGCGCACTCGTTAAAAACCTCAAGATGGGTTGAGGTGGATCGTTCCGACAAAAGCGTCATTGCGCGGTTGTCGTGTCCAACACATGAACGACGGCGTAAAGGCATAGACGTTATGACTAGGCTAGTGACTATATTGACGCTCTTCGCTAAGGGGCGTCACGAACTCGTGAACGTGTCGTCTAAAAGACATCCATGTATCTTGTCAGGGGAACGGCACATTTGATTTTTGGTTTAGAAATCATCGGATAAAGCGACGTTCTTGCGTTTTTGATCGGTTATCAGAACGCATTTAGTTACATAATACATATTATACGTAATACGGATTGAGCAGCGTCAGCCCAAAGAATACCCTGCGCCGCGGACTGTTCTCACGGGATCTTCTCCACCAAACTGCGTCAACGCTTTGCGAAGTCGTCCGACGTGCACGTCGACGGTCCGTGTGTCCACATAGATGTCACGCCCCCACACACGATCGAGCAACTGATCACGCGACCACACCCGACCAGGCTTCTCGATCAATGTCGACAAGAGCCGGAATTCGGTTGGCCCGAGTTTGAGCTGTTCACCGCCGCGCGTGACGCGATGCGTTTCGGCATCAAGCTCGATGTCTTCAAAAGCCAGCACTTGTCCCGCCAAGGTCGGCCTTGCGCGGCGCAATTGTGTTTTGACACGCGCCATAAGCTCGGAAACCGAATACGGTTTGACAACATAGTCGTCGGCACCGGTTTCAAGTCCACGCACGCGGTCGACCTCTTCCGAGCGCGCCGACAGCATGATTACAGGCAAATCGCGTGTCTCGGGTTTGGTCTTGATTTGGCGGCAGATTTCGATCCCCGACACATTGGGAAGCATCCAATCGAGCACAAGCACATCGGGCTTGTCCTCGGACAAAAGCAGTAGACCCTCATCCCCGGTTGCGGCCTCCGAAACACGAAACCCTTGGGATTCAAGGTTATAGACGAGAACCTCACGCTGCGGCGCTTCGTCCTCGATCACAAGAATATGCGGCTTCGGGCTCATGCACCGTCTCCGAAGATGGCGGTCTGATCACCTTTTTGACGGGGTTCTTCGGGCAATTCCCCTGTCACGAGATAGATGATCTGTTCGGACATATTGGTCACAAGATCGCCCATGCGTTCCACATTCTTTGCAATGAAATGCAGGTGCATACAGGCCGTGATGTTACGCGGGTCTTCCATCATGAAGGTCAGGAATTCGCGGAACAGCGCATTATACATTTGGTCGATGTCGTGATCGCGTTGGCGCACGTCTTCGGCCAAGGCCACGTCGCGGCGGACGAATGCATCAAGGGTATCGCGCAGCATTTCCTGAACCTCGCGTGCCATGCGGCGCAAGGCGGCATCCGGCCCGTTGATCTGACGCTGTTCGGCAAGAACATGGGTCCGCTTGGCCATGTTTTTTGCATAGTCTCCAATGCGTTCAAGGCTGGCGCTCACCCGAAGCACAGTCAGGATCGTGCGCAGGTCCTTGGAAACAGGCGCCCGCAGCGCAATGGTGCGTGCCGCTTCCTCGTTGATCTGGAGTTCCAGTGCATCGATGGCCTTGTCCCCTGCCCGCACTTTGTCGGCAAGTTCGGTATCGCGGGTTTCAAGCGATTGTGCACCGAGAAGGATCGCCTCTTCAACAAGCCCCCCCATTTTGATCAGAAGCGCCTGAATGGCCTCAAGGTCGCGGTCGAAAGCTGATGCGATGTGTTGGTCGATCATAATAAGTCCTTAACCTTAACCGATGCGGCCCGAGATATAGCTCTCGGTGCGCGGATCGCGGGGATTGGTGAAAATCTGGCCCGTTTCGCCGAATTCGACGAGATGGCCGAGATGGAAAAACGCGGTTTTCTGGCTCACGCGGGCGGCTTGCTGCATGGAGTGGGTCACGATGACGACCGAGTATTGCGCGCGTAGCTCGTCGATCAGTTCTTCGACCTGAGCGGTCGCAATCGGGTCAAGCGCCGAGCACGGCTCGTCCATCAAGAGCACTTCGGGCTCTGTGGCCACCGCGCGGGCGATGCACAGACGCTGTTGCTGTCCGCCAGAGAGACCTGTGCCGGGAGCGTGAAGGCGATCCTTGACCTCGTCCCAGATCGCACCACGGCGCAGGGCGCGTTCGACGATCTCGTCGAGATCGGACTTGGATTTGGCAAGACCGTGGATGCGCGGACCATAGGCCACGTTGTCATAGATCGATTTGGGGAACGGGTTCGGCTTCTGGAACACCATCCCCACCTTGGCGCGGAGCTGCACAGGATCAACGCGCTTGTCGTAGATGTCTTCGCCGTCGAGACGGATGTCACCCTCGACGCGGCAGATGTCGATTGTGTCGTTCATCCGGTTGAGACAGCGCAGGAACGTCGACTTGCCGCATCCCGAAGGGCCGATAAAGGCGGTGACGGTGCGCGCAGGAAGGTCGATCGACACGTCCTTGATGGCATGGGTGGCGCCGTAATAGACCTGCACGCCTTTGGCTGCGATTTTCGTTTCGTTCATATCGACGGCTCTTTCCATTAGTCGCATGTCGTTCATTTCCGTGTCCTCCTTACCAACGACGCTCGAAACGGCGGCGTAGATAAATCGCGATGGTGTTCATGATCAGAAGGAACACAAGGAGCGTTATGATAGCACCCGAGGCGCGTTCCACAAAACCGGGGTCGGCGCGCTGGGTCCAGTTAAAGACCTGCACAGGCAGTGCGGTCGATGCCTCGCCAAAGAGACCTGCTTCGGGCGTATAGGCGGCTGGGTAATCGCGCACAAAGGCAACCATCCCGATGAGAAGGAGCGGCGCGGTTTCACCAAGCGCTTGGGCCAGACCGATGATCGTGCCCGTGAGAATGCCCGGAGCGGCCAAGGGAAGCACATGGTGGAACACCGACTGCATCTTCGAGGCCCCTACCCCAAGCGCGGCATCACGGATCGAGGGCGGCACCGCCTTGAGCGCGGCACGGGTCGAGATGATGATCGTCGGCAGCGTCATCAGCGTCAGTACAAGCCCCCCAACAAGCGGCGAGGATTGGTTGAGCTGGGCAAAGTTGATGAAGATCGCAAGGCCGAGGATCCCGAACACGATAGAAGGCACGGCGGCAAGGTTCGAGATGTTCACTTCGATGAGGTCGGTCCAGCGGTTTTTCGGCGCGAATTCTTCGAGATAGACGGAAGCGGCAACCCCGATGGGAAGCGCAAGCACCAGAACAACGATCATCATATAGGCCGAGCCGAGGATCGCGACGCCAAGGCCAGCGGCTTCGGGGCGTTGGTCGGAGGCATCGGGCGCGGTGAGAAAGGCCCAGTTGAACTTGGTTTCCGCATAGCCCGCGTCCGCCAGAGCCTGTGCGAGCATAAGCGCCTCGGGCGAAGTGTTGCCGTCGAGGGCGGCACTTTCAAGGGTGACCCGCCCTTTGAAATAGCCGTCGATGCGCCCTTCGGCGAGGATACTGAAAGACTGGGTGGTGCCGACGATCTCGGGGTTGGCGAGAACGGCATTGCGGACCGTTGCGGCGGCTTCTTTGGAAATAAGACCTCCGATGGCCTTTTTGTCGAGTGTGGTCTCGATCCCTGCCTTTTCGATCGCGCTCTCGAGTGCTGCGGTCAGAACGGGAGCATACCCGATGGTCGTGACCTTTTTCATGACCTCGAGATCGCGGGTTCCCGATTTGTCGAGTTTGGCTTCGGGCAATTCGATGTCGAGTTCGAAATAGGTCTGCTTGAAGGCACTGGAACCATTGAAGATCACCGAGGTGAGGAGCACCACAAGGGCAAGCAAAGCCACGGCGATAGCGGCCACGCCATAGGCCTTGAAGCGGGCTTCGGCGGCGTTGCGCTTGCGGGTGCGGGCATCGGTCTCGAGCAGCGAGCGGCCGAGGTTTTGGGTCTGGTCGGTCATTCGTACTGCTCCTGATATTTGCGCACGATAAAGAGCGCAAAGACGTTAAGCCCGAGCGTGAGAACAAAGAGCGTCATGCCGAGCGCAAAGGCGACCAGCGTTTCGGGGCTATTGAAATCGGTGTCACCCGTCAGCTGGCTTACGATTTTCACGGTCACGGTCGTCATGGCTTCGAAGGGGTTCATCGAAAGGCGGGCGGCCGCCCCTGCCCCGAGCACAACGATCATCGTTTCGCCGATGGCGCGTGACGCGGCAAGAAGGATCGCACCGACCACACCGGGAAGCGCGGCAGGAAGCACCACTTGACGGATCGTTTCGGATTTGGTCGCACCAAGCCCGAGCGAGCCGTCGCGGAGCGACTGGGGCACGGCTGTGATGATGTCATCCGAAAGCGAGCTGACAAAGGGAATGAGCATGATGCCCATGACAAGGCCCGCGGTCATGACAGAGGAGGCGCTGTCGCCAAATCCAAGCGGCGAGGCAATTGCATCGCGCAACAGCGGGCCCACTGTGATCAGAGCAAAAAGACCATAAACGATGGTCGGAATACCGGCGAGAACCTCGATCGCGGGTTTCACGATGGCGCGGGCCTTGGGGCCTGCGTATTCCGAAAGATAGATCGCGGCAAAGAGCCCGATCGGCACGGAAAAGACCAATGCGATGAAAGAGATATAAAGCGTGCCCCAAAGGAGCGGGAGAATACCCAAAGCAGAGTCGCCGCGGAAGTTCGGGGACCATTCTGCAGAGAAAAAGAACTTGGTCGCGTCATACTGCCCGAAGAAGGCAAAGCTTTCGCGCAGCATCGAAAAGACGATCCCGACCGTGGTCAGAATAGCGATACTTGACGCGGTGATCAAAGCGCCACGGATCCAGCGTTCGGAGGCGGTGCGGGCATTGTAGTCGGGTTTCACGTTGTTGATCGCAACACCGACGAAAAGACCTGCGACGACCGAAACGGCAATCGGGAAAAGGTTCGCGTTCTGGGGTTGGAACAGAGCGCTGTCAAAGCGCGCCGCGATCCGATCCGCGAGAAGCCACAGGACCATAAGACCGAAGCCCGGCAAAAGAGCCGAAAGCGCGGCATTGAGACCATATTGATGCGGCAGAGATGCAAGCCGTCCCGTCAAGCGGTTGGCCTTGCCCTTGGCAACAAAATACCCCGCGCCGGTGAGGAACAGGGTTGCGATAAGTGTCGGTGTTAAAGGCAGCACGCGAAATCCTCGTGGCGTGAGTTGGCAGAGAGGGACAATCCCTCTCTACCAGATTCGTCGGTCTTATTGACCCATAACTGCGCGGTTTGCGACAGCTTCTTGGGTCGCGGCAAGTTCGGGGTCCGAAACAAGGCCGTATTCGGCAAGCGGGCCATCGGGGCCGGCCATATCGTCCGAGACGAAGAAGTCGGCGAATTCCTGAAGACCGGGGATGACGTCAAGGTGTGCCGCTTTGATGTAGAAGTAGAGCGGACGCGAGACAGGGTAATCCCCCGTCGAGATGCTTTCGACCGAAGGCACAACGTCGTTGATGGTCGCAACCTGAAGCTTGTCGGTGTTGTTCTCGTAGAAGGACAGACCGAACACGCCGATGCCGTTGTTGTCGGCTTCGATGCGGGCAAGGGTTTCGGTGTAATCGCCGTCGATGTCGACCGAGAGACCATCGGTGCGGATCGCCATGCAAGCGCCTTCGGCTGCATCTTCGTCGCCGCCGTTGATCTGGAGGATGGCTTCCATTGCGCCCGAGTCTTCACAGCCCTGAAGGATCACTTTTTCTTCGAACACTTCACGGGTGCCGTGCTTGGTGCCGGGGATAAAGGCCATGATCGGCTGATCGGCGAGGTTTGCGTTGACCTGCGACCAGTTGGTGTTCGGGTTAGCAACCATTGCGCCATCGACGGGGAGCTCGGCTGCAAGCGCGTTGTACCAATCGGCAGGGGTAAAGGCGAACGAGTTGCCGTTGATGTCGGATGCGAAAACGATACCGTCATAGCCGATGCGCACTTCGACGATGTCGGTGACGCCAGCTTCGGCACAAGCAGCAATTTCGGAGTCTTTGATTTTGCGCGATGCATTGGCGATATCGATGGTGTTCTCGCCTACGCCTTCACAAAAGCGCTTGAGACCTGCCGAGGAACCACCCGATTCAACAACCGGAGTAGCGAAGTCGAAGTTTTCGCCGAACGCTTCTGCAACGATCGAAGCATAAGGAAGAACGGTGGAAGAACCAGCAACCTGAACGTTGTCACGGGCAGCGGCAGCAGTGGCGGTAACGGCAGCGATCGCCAGCGACGATGCGGTCAGTTTGAAGAGCGACATGTAAAACTCCTGTCTATCAACTTGCGAAGGCGCCTCTCGCGTCCTTCGATGTGGCCCGTTTAGGCCGCGTTGAGGAACCTTTTGTGACAGTTATGTAAGAGTTTTATGACACCGCACTTTTTTCGTTAAGCGCTCGGCAAAATCACTTTGAAGATCGACCCCTTGCCGACCTCACTGGTGATCCTGAAGCGGCCGCGATGACGGCTAACGATATGTTTTACAATGGCAAGTCCAAGTCCCGTGCCCCCAACCTCGCGCGAGCGGTGGGAATCCACACGATAGAACCTTTCGGTCAATCTCGGGATATGGTGGCCTTCGATCCCCTCGCCATAATCCTGCACCGAGAGGACGATTCCCTCTGTTTGTAACAATGGATGAATCGCAGGGCCGTCGAGTCGGATATCTACGGGTTTTGCATTGCCGCCGTATTTGATCGCGTTCTCGATCAGATTGCTCAGAACTTGTCTGAGCTGATCTGCATCCGCAGGAACAATGCGCTCGTCGTTCGGAAGATGGAGCCGCAATTCGACATCGGCCCGCTCGGCCATGGGAGAGAGGTTTTGCGCAACGGAACGCACAAGGGCGACCAGATCGACGGGTTCCTTGGGGCGTCTGCGCTCGTTTTCCTCGACGCGCGACAGTGACAGAAGATCGTCGACGAGCTTGGTCATACGGCCTGCCTCTCGCTCCATGATCCCGAGAAAGCGGTCCCGCGCTTTTGCATCATCCTTGGCCGGACCGCGCAGCGTTTCGATAAAGCCGACCATTGCGGTCAGAGGTGTGCGCAGCTCGTGGCTCAGGTTGGCGACAAACTGGCGACGCATTTCACCTGCGCTGGCAAGCGGGGAAAGATCCTCGAACGTCAAAAGGACACCGTCCGCGGCCTTTTCACCGATTCCCCGCACATAAATGAGATAGTTGTGATCCGACCCCTGCCCGCGCACCACGTAATGTGCCTCGCGCGGTTCACCGTCTTTGAGCGAATTATCGACGGCTTCGATGACCGAAGGCTGGCGCAATGCAGTGTAGAAATGGCTCCCCACCACATTCTGCCCCAAGAGTTCGAGCGCTGCGGCATTGGCGGCTGTGACCCGATGCGGGCGCTCGATCAGGATCGCAGCGTGGGGAATACCGTGAATGATCATGCGGGCGAGCTCGAGTTCCATAAACCGATCCTTTCATAGAACGACAAACCCTTGGACGGCAAGCGCCCAAGGTTTCCCGCCTTTATGGCAAGGCTAAGTTATGGAAATGTGACAGTTTCTATTCGAGCGGAATAAGCCCGTTGCGGAAACGCTCGGCGTTCCTTTGATAGCTCAGGGCCGATTTCTCGAGCTTGGCGATGGTTTCCGCGTCAAGGGCGCGCACCACTTTGCCCGGTGCCCCCATGACGAGAAAACCGTCGGGGATCACTTTGCCTTCGGTGATCATGGCCCCTGCCCCGATCAGACAGTTCTTACCGACCACAGCGCCGTTCATCACCATGGCGCCCATGCCGATCAGGGAATTGTCGCCAATGGTGCAGCCATGGAGCATGGCTTTGTGCCCGATGGTGACATTGCGCCCGATGGTCAAGGGAAAGCCCATGTCCGTGTGAAAGACGCAGTTTTCCTGCACGTTGCTGCCTTCACCGATGGTCAGCATTTCATTGTCGCCGCGCAGGGTGCAGCCGAACCAGACCGAGGCTTTGGACGCGAGCGTCACCTTGCCGATGAGATGCGCACCAGGGGCAACCCATGCGTCCTCGGCGATCTCTGGGCGATGGCCTTCGAATTCGTAAAGCATCATTTCCCCTCGTATTCTTTGTTCAGACGGCGCACGAAGTCGGTCAGATGCGGCTGGCGCTCGCGGCGGAGCCGCTCGGCGCTCAGGATGGTGCGCAGTTCCTCTTCGCAGCGGTCAAGGTCGTCGTTGACAAGCACATAGTCATATTCGGCCCAATGGCTCACTTCGGCAAGGCTCTTGGACATGCGCCCGTTGATCACCTCGTCGCTGTCCTGCCCGCGCGAGCGCAGACGGTGCTCCAGCTCGACCATCGAAGGCGGCAGGATAAAGATCGAGATGACGTCTTTGCCGAGGCTGGAGTTTCTGATCTGTTGGCCGCCCTGCCAGTCGATGTCGAAGAGCGTGTCGTTGCCCGCAAGCATCGCGGCTTCTACGGGGCCGCGCGGGGTGCCGTAGAAATTGCCGAAGACTTCGGCGTGTTCCAGCATCTCGCCTTTCGACACCATCTCTTCAAAAGCCTCTCGGGTGCGGAAATAGTACTCGCGACCGTCCTCTTCCCCCGGACGCGGCGCGCGCGTGGTCGCCGAGACGGAAAAACGGATCGAGGGGTCCCATTTTCTCAGACGCGTGGTCAGGGTCGATTTCCCTGCGCCCGAGGGCGACGAGACGATAATCAAAAGGCCGCGACGGTTCTGCACTTGGGACATCATTTACTCCACATTCTGGATTTGCTCGCGCATCTGGTCGATGACCGCCTTGAGGTCAAGCCCGATCGCGGTCAGACCCTTGGCCTGTGACTTGGAGCAGAGCGTATTTGCCTCGCGGTTGAATTCCTGCGCGAGAAAGTCAAGCTTGCGTCCCGAAGCGGCATTGCTTGCCACAAGATCACGCGCCGCATTGATATGGGCGCGCAATCGGTCGAGCTCTTCCGTCACATCCGCCTTTACGGCCAGCAGAGCGATTTCTTGGGCGACGCGCGTCTCGTCCACATCCCCAAGGGCCTCTCGCACAGAGGCAAGCGATTTGCGAAGCGCGGCGATATGTTCGGCAGAACGCGCCGCAAGCTCGTCACTTGCGGCCTGAACACATGTCTCGATCTGCGAAAGCTGGCCGAGAATAACGCTCGCAAGCTGTTTGCCTTCGGCGGCGCGCATCTCGACAAAGGCCGCAAGCGCGGTTTCGAAATCGGCCAGCACAGCGGCTTTGAGCGCTTCGGGTTCCTCTTGTTCCGCTGCCATGACAAGGACGCCGCGCTGCGAGAGGACATCAGCAGCGGTCGGCTGGGCCAAGGTGACGCCCATTTCAAAGGCCCGTTCCTGCACTTGATCAAGCGCTTTCAAAACGGCGATCATCGCGGTTTCGTCGACCCGAAAGCCCGCATCGCCCTCGCCTTGGCTTAGACGCAGGTTCACCGAGAGATTCCCGCGCGACAGGGTTTCGCTCAGCCTTTTGCGCACCAGAATTTCCAGTCCGTCGATGCTGTCGGGAAGACGCAAACGAAGATCCAGCCCGCGCCCGTTGACGCTGCGGATCTCCCAGACCCACGAGGTGCGTCCCAAAGCGCCTGAAATGCTTGAAAATCCTGTCATCGAGTGCATGCGGCCGCTCCACTTTTTTCGTCATGCCCACCTAGCCGCAAACGCCGTGTTTGGGCAACCCGGGTTGCCATACGTTAACCCCTTAACACTTTATTAGTCGTATCGATGCAGGACGCGATTTAAGTGTGAAGAAAGAGTTAAGGGATTGCGCCATGCCGATGACACCCCATCCGACCGAGGACATTCAGGACGCCAAAGTCCTTATGACGCTTGAAACCTATTGGAGAGCGCTTGCGGTCTCGCGGCGGCTTCCTGCGCGCACTCAAGTCGATCCCCGCGACATCGACCAAGCGCTTCCCTACTCGATGATCCTTGAAGAGGTCTGTTCGGGCATAGCGAGGATTCGTGTTGCAGGACAAAAGGTTGCGAGCCGTTTTGACTTCGACACGCGCGGAATGACGCTCGGCGCTCTCTTTGCGCCCGAGGCGGCGCCGAGGCTCCAAGAGCTGACCGCCGAGGCCTTTGCACGACCTGCCTTGGTGTCGGCTCCGCTTACCATGGGGGGCGAGTTGCTTCTTTTGCCGCTTGAAGATCGCTTCGGGGCCCCGACGCGGGCCCTGTGCGGTGTGTCCTTCGGAACAGCCGACGGACTGCTGGCCTTTGATCCCGAGCAACCCTTGCGCATCGTTCCTGTCGACGAGGCCCTGCAAAACAAAAGGCCGACCCAGAGGCCGGCCCTTCGATTGGTTGTGAACAACGCTTAGGCGGAAGCGGCGGCCATCATGCTGGAACGGCGCGCGGACAGCTCCTCTGCCACAAGGAAGGCAAGCTCCAGCGACTGCGATGCGTTGAGACGCGGATCGCAAGCGGTGTGGTAACGATCGCTCAGATCTTCATCCGTCACAGCGCGCACGCCGCCTGTGCATTCGGTCACGTCCTTACCCGTCATTTCGAAGTGAACGCCGCCGGGGATCGAGCCTTCGGCGTTGTGAACGGCAAAGAATTCGCGCACTTCGCGCAGCACGCTGTCGAACGGACGGGTTTTGTAACCCGTCGAGGACTTGATCGTGTTGCCGTGCATCGGATCGCAGGTCCAGACAACGTTGGCGCCCTCTTCCTGAACGGCTTTGATGAGGCGCGGCAGATGCTCGCCCACATTACCAGCGCCGAAACGCGCGATCAGCGTGAGACGACCCGCTTCGTTCTTGGGGTTGAGCGATGCCATAAGCGACTTGAGGTGTCCCGAGGTCATCGACGGTCCGCACTTGAGACCGATGGGGTTCTGGACGCCTTTGCAGAATTCGACATGTGCGCCGTCGGGCTGACGGGTGCGGTCGCCGATCCAGATCATGTGCCCCGACCCTGCAAGCCAGTTGCCCGAAGTCGAGTCGAGACGGCACAGCGCCTCTTCGTATTCAAGAAGGAGCGCTTCGTGGCTGGTGAAGAAGTCCACAGTCTGCATCGCGTGTGCAGCTTCGGCGCGGATGCCAGCGGCCTCCATAAAGTCGAGCGTGTCGCTGATGCGGTTTGCCAGCTCGCGATATTTCTCTGCCTCAGGGGACGCAGTAAAGCCGAGCGTCCACGAGTGCACCTTGTGCAGATCGGCATAGCCGCCGGTCGAGAAGGCGCGAAGAAGGTTCAGCGTCGCTGCGGCTTGGGTATAGGCCTGAAGCATACGGTCGGCATCGGGGATGCGGGCCTCGGGGGTGAAGTCGAAGCCGTTGACGATATCACCGCGATAGCTGGGAAGCTCGACGCCGTCGATCACTTCGGTCGGGGCCGAGCGCGGCTTGGCCATCTGGCCTGCCATGCGGCCGACTTTGACGACGGGCACCTTTGCGCCATAGGTCAGAACCATGGCCATCTGGAGCATCACCTTGAAGGTGTCACGGATATTGTCGGCACTGAATTCGGCAAAGCTCTCGGCGCAGTCGCCCCCCTGAAGAAGGAAGGCCTCGCCGCGCGAAACGGCGGCCAGCTTGGATTTGAGGTTACGCGCCTCGCCTGCAAAGACCAAGGGCGGATAGCTTGCAAGCTTCGCTTCTACAGCGTTCAGCTTTGCCTCGTCCGTATACTCGGGCATCTGAACCCGGGGCTTGGCGCGCCAGTCAGATTTTTGCCACTCGGTCATTGTCTTGCTCCGTCATCATAAAAACATAAAGTGATACCGCTATCGCGGCACCGTTTGATCCTATAAAACGGGTTTAATTTGAAGACCAATGTTCAGTTTGGTTAATTGTATTCCCGAAAAAATTAAGAATAGCCCGAAAACGACACCCCTTGCCGTTTGCGTGCAAACAGTGTTTCGCTCTTTGCGCATCCAGTTTTTCAAGTGAGTCTCGTGCATGGAAATCGAACCGCAGATAGTCGAGGTCAAAGCGCCCGCCAAAGCGAAACGCTTTTACTTCATCTTGCTCGACCGATTTACGATGTTGTCGTTTTCCTGCGCCGTCGAATGTCTTCGGATCGCCAACCGCATGTCCGGCAAGAAGCTCTATGACTGGAAGCTTTGCGGCGAAACTGCAGGGCACGTTACCTGTTCCAACGGGGCCGAATTCCGTCTGGACGGTGAGCTTCCCGAAGTCCAGCGCGAGGATGTCATTGTGATCTGCGGCGGGATCGACGTTCAGACTGCCACCACCAAAAAGCTTGTCGGTTGGCTGCGCCGCGAAGCGCGCAAGGGCGGCAAGATCGGCGGGCTTTGCACCGCGTCCTACAGCTTGGCCAAAGCGGGGCTTCTCGACGGAAAGAAGGCCACGATCCACTGGGAGAATCAGGACAGCTTTATCGAGGAATTCGAGGACGTTAACCTGACCAAATCGGTATTCGTGGTGGACGGAAACCGTCTGACGACTGCGGGCGGCACCTCGTCTATCGACCTCTTCATCAAATTGATCGCCGATGAACATGGTGAAGATCTTGCCAATGCGGTGGCGGACCAGCTGATCTATTCGTCAATCAGAACCGACCAAGACACCCAGCGGCTTTCGATCCCGACCCGTATCGGTGTGCGCCACCCCAAGCTCAGCCGTGTCATCCAGATGATGGAAAAGAACATCGAAGAGCCGATAAGCCCTGCGATTCTTGCCAAAGACGTGGGCATGTCGACACGCCAGCTCGAGCGTTTGTTCCGCAAATACCTCATCCGCAGCCCCAAGCGCTATTACATGGAGCTTCGCTTGCAAAAAGCGCGGAACCTCTTGATGCAGACCGATATGAGCGTGATCAACGTCGCCCTCGCCTGCGGTTTCGCGTCACCGTCGCATTTCTCCAAATGCTATCGCGCGCATTACAACACGACGCCTTATCGCGAGCGCGGAAGCCACGCGAGCAAGGACGACGAGTTCGAGGAATAAGCGGATATCGTGCCGCCAAAGCCGCGGCGGCACGAAACCTCTGACTGTGCCGTAACGTTAAGCTGATCATTTCGCCTGCAAAATATGAAAAATCAGGCAAATCGACTGGCGCAAAAGAGAGTTCAATCTTTTCTTTCACCAAACCGCGCACTAACTTCGTCGCGGATATCTTCATCCGACTGGGAGAAATACAAATGAAGAAACTACTTCTCGCGACCGCAGCGACCGCCCTCATGGCAGGCGCAGCGACTGCCGAAGACATCAAGATCGGTGTCATCCTCGGCTTCACGGGTCCGATTGAATCGCTGACCCCCGATATGGCTGCAGGCGCTGAACTCGCCATGGCAGAAGTTTCGGCTTCGGGCAAACTGCTGGATGGTTCGACCGTAACCCCGATCCGTGCCGACTCGACCTGTGTCGACGCTGCTGCTGCGACCACCGCTGCCGAGCGCCTCATCACCGGTGAAGGCGTCAAGGGCATCATGGGCGCCGACTGTTCGGGCGTAACCGGTGCGATCCTTGCAAACGCTGCTCTTCCGAACGGCGTGGTGATGGTTTCGCCTTCGGCCACTTCGCCGGGTCTTTCGACCGCCGAAGACAACGGTCTCTTCTTCCGCACAGCACCGTCGGATGCGCGTCAGGGCGTTGTGATGGCTGACCTGCTCAAGGAACAGGGCGTTGGTTCGGTTGCGATTTCCTACATCAACTCGGACTACGGCAAGGGTCTTGCCGACAGCTTCCAGGCAGCTTTCGAAGCCATCGGCGGCACTGTGACCATCTCGGCCGCTCACGAAGTCGGCAAAGGTGACTACTCGGCAGAAGTCGCAGCTCTTGCTTCGGCAGGCGGCGAGCGTCTTGTCGTTGCCGGCTACGTTGATCAGGGCGGCGGCGATATCGTTCGCGCTGCGATCGACGCAGGCGCATTCGACACCTTCCACTTCCCCGATGGTATGATCGGCGACGCGCTTCCCGCAACCTTCGGCGCTGAAATCGACGGCTCGTTCGGTCAGGCTCCGGGTTCGGACAACCCCGGCTATGCGACCTTTGTCGAGCTGGCTGGCGATGCGTTCAACGGTCAGGGCACCTATGCCGCTGAATCCTATGACGCTGCTGCTCTGATCCTTCTTGCGATGCAGGCTGCCGGCACCTCTGATCCGGCTGTCTACAAGGACTTCATCGAAGGCGTTGCAAACGCTCCGGGTGAACCGATCATGCCGGGCGAACTTGGCAAGGCTCTGGAAATCCTCGCTTCTGGCGGTGATGTCGACCTCGTCGGCGCAACCGGTGTAGAGCTTGTGAACGGCGGCGAAGCTGCCGGTTCCTACCGCGTCGTGACCTTCAAAGAAGGCAACATGGAAACTGTGGAATACCGTTAATCGGATTTCCGCTGATCTGATGGACGGCGCGGGTTATTCCCGCGCCGTTCTTTTTAAAAGCGCGGATCAACCGCGTATGGGGATGACAAGATGATCGTCGTAGAAGACCTTCATAAACACTTTGGCGGCTTTCGCGCCGTCGATGGGGCCAGCCTCGAGATCGAAAAAGGTTCGATCACAGGTTTGATTGGCCCTAACGGTGCTGGAAAAACAACGCTTTTCAATGTGATCGCCGGTGTTCTTAAACCGACTTCGGGCCGCGTTCTCATGGATGGCGAGGATATTACAGGGCTTCCGCCGCATGAACTGTTCGGCAAGGGTCTTCTTCGGACCTTCCAGATCGCGCATGAGTTCAGCTCGATGACCTGCCGCGAGAACCTCATGATGGTTCCCGCAGGACAATCGGGCGAGACGCTCTGGAACACATGGTTCGGCCGCAAGCGGATCGCCGACGAGGAACGCGCACTACGGGCCAAGGCTGACGAAGTGCTCGAATTCCTGACTATTACCCATCTTGCTGATGAACGGGCGGGCAATCTCTCCGGCGGTCAGAAAAAGCTCCTCGAGCTTGGTCGCACGATGATGGTGGACGCCAAGATCGTGTTCCTCGACGAAGTGGGTGCAGGTGTGAACCGCACCCTTCTGATGACCATCGGCGACGCGATCCTCCAGCTCAACAAAGAGCGCGGCTATACCTTTGTCGTGATCGAACACGACATGGATTTTATCGGTAAAATCTGTGGCCCTGTGATCTGTATGGCCGAGGGCAAGAAACTCGCCGAAGGCACATTGGCCGAAATCAAAGCCAACGAGCAGGTTATCGAAGCCTATCTCGGCACGGGCCTCAAGAACAAAGAAAAGGTGGGCGGATGAGCGAACCCTTCCTGATCGGAGACGTCATGACGGGCGGCTATGGCCGCGGTCCGGATATTCTCCATGGCTGCACGATTGCAGTGAACCCCGGTGAGATTGCGGTCATTGTCGGCCCCAACGGCGCAGGCAAATCCACCGCGATGAAAGCCATCTTCGGCATGCTCAACGTGCGCAGCGGCGCTGTGCGTCTCGATGGCGAGGATATCACCGCTCTTTCGCCGCAAGAGCGCGTGCTCAAGGGCATGGGGTTCGTGCCTCAGGTGCGCAACATCTTCCCGTCGATGACTGTGGAAGAGAACCTCGAGATGGGCGCCTTTATCCGCACGGACGATTTCCGCGAGACGATGGAACAGGTCTATGATCTTTTCCCGATCCTGCGTGACAAGCGATATCAGGCGGCGGGCGAGCTTTCCGGCGGTCAGCGCCAACAGGTGGCCGTGGGCCGCGCCTTGATGACCAAACCCAAGGTTCTCATGCTCGACGAGCCGACAGCGGGCGTTTCGCCTGTGGTGATGGACGAGCTTTTCGACCGGATCATCGAAGTGAGCCGCACCGGCATTCCGATCCTTATGGTCGAACAAAACGCAAAACAGGCCCTCGAGATTGCGGACCGCGCCTATGTTCTTGTGCAGGGGGCGAATGCCCATACCGGCACGGGCAAAGAGTTGCTGGCCGATCCCGAAGTGCGCCGCAGCTTCCTCGGAGGGTAAGAGATGGACATTCTTAACGCCATCGTTGCGCTCGCCAACTACGTTCTGATCCCGGGTGCCGCTTATGGCGCACAGCTTGCCATCGGCGCGCTCGGGGTGACGCTCGTCTACGGCATCCTGCGCTTTTCCAACTTTGCACATGGGGACACGATGGCCTTTGGGACCATGGTCACCATTCTCTTTACGTGGCTCTTTCAAAGCTGGGGCATCAGCCTTGGGCCGCTGCCGACCGCCCTCCTCGCTTTGCCGCTCGGGATTGCGTTCACCGCGCTCCTGCTCCTTGGCACCGACCGCGTTGTGTTCAAATTCTACCGTGAGAAAAAGGCGGTTCCGACCGTGCTTGCCATGGTTTCGCTCGGCGTCATGCTCGTGATGAACGGCCTTGTGCGTTTCATCATCGGTGTCGGCGACCAACAGTTCGACGACGGTCAGCGGTTCCTGATCTCGGCCAAAGACTTCAAGGACTGGACCGGACTTGCCGAGGGGCTTGCTCTGCGCACGACCCAAGCGCTCACCATTGTTGTGGCGATCATCGTCGTGGCTGCGCTTTTCTGGTTCCTGAACAAGACGCGCACGGGCAAATCCATGCGGGCCTTTTCCGACAACGAAGATCTTGCGCTTCTTTCGGGCATTGATCCGCAGCGCGTCGTCATGGTCACATGGATCATCGTTGCGGGTCTCGCGACCATTGCGGGCGTGCTCTATGGTCTCGACAAAGCCTTCCGTCCGTTCACCTATTTCCAGCTTCTGCTCCCGATCTTTGCTGCGGCCATCGTCGGCGGTCTCGGCAATCCGCTCGGCGCGATTGCGGGCGGGTTCCTGATCGCGTTTTCGGAAGTGGTCGTGACCTATGCATGGAAAAAAGTGGCAGGCTATGTGCTCCCCGAGGCGCTTCAGCCCGATGGGCTCGCCCAGCTTCTCTCCACTGATTACAAATTCGCCGTGAGCTTCGGGATCCTTGTTCTTGTGCTGATCTTCAAGCCCACCGGCCTGTTCAAGGGACAATCGGTATGAGCCAGTCCATTCGAACCCCTCTTCTCTTTGCTGCTGTCGCGCTTCTCTTCCTGTTGGAAGGCGCGACGGATTTCTGGATCTTTTCAGGAAGCTGGACCAACTCGCTCACCATTTTGAACTATGCGCTGATCAGCGCGGTGATGGCGCTTGGCGTGAACCTTCAATGGGGCTTTGCGGGTCTCTTTAACGTCGGCGTCATGGGTTTCGTTGCGCTTGGCGGCCTTGCGGTTGTTCTGACCGCGACCGCGCCCGAAACCGAAGGCTGGAAGGCCGGCGGCATGGGGATCATCCTTGCGCTGGTTCTTGGGGCTGCGACGATTGTCGCGGCGATCCTTGCCTTCAAACGGTTCAAGCCTTCGCGCACGCGCAGCATCGTCATCGCCGCCATTCTGGTGATCGGCTTTGTGGTGTTCCGCGCGGTTCTTGATCCTGCGGTCGGCCGTGTCGAGGCGATCAACTCGGCGCTTGCGGGTCACTTGGGCGGACTTGGTCTTCCTGTGCTTCTGGCTTGGCCCGTGGGCGGCCTGCTTGCTGCGGGTGCGGCGTGGGTCATCGGCAAAACGGCTCTAGGTTTGCGATCGGATTACCTTGCCATTGCGACGCTCGGCATCGCCGAGATCATCCTTGCCGTCATGAAAAACGAAGACTGGCTGGCCCGCGGCGTCAAGAACGTCATTGGCCTTCCTCGTCCCATGCCCAATGAGATCGACCTTCAGCAGTCGGCGTCGTTCGTAGAGAGCGCGGCGGGCTTCGGGCTTGATCCGGTAACCGCCTCGTCGCTGTATGTAAAGCTCGGCTATTCGCTCATGTTCACGGTGGTTTTGATCATCGTGCTCGTCATGATGCAGCTTTCGCTCAACAGCCCTTGGGGCCGTATGATGCGGGCGATCCGCGACAATGAAACCGCAGCAGAAGCCATGGGCAAGGACGTCACCCGTCGCCATCTCCAGATTTTCGTTCTGGGGGCTGCTATCATCGGGATTGGCGGTGCGATGATGACCACGCTTGATGGTCAACTTACGCCGACCACCTATAGTCCGCTGCGTTTTACCTTCCTCATCTGGGTGATGGTGATCGTCGGCGGCTCGGGCAACAACTTCGGTGCGATCCTCGGTGGGTTCCTCATCTGGTGGCTCTGGGTTCAGGTGGAGCCGATTGGCCAATGGGCGCTTGGCGTGATCACCATGGGCATGGAAGACGGCTCGCCGCTCAAGGCGCATCTTTTGGAAACGGCGGCGCATATGCGGCTTTTGACGATGGGCGTCGTCTTGCTTCTGGTGCTGCGGTTCAGCCCAAGGGGCCTTATCCCCGAGAAATAAAGAAAAGGCGGCCCGAGAGGCCGCCTTTTTTATTGGAGCTCTTGGAGGAGTCAGCCCAGCGATTGGAGCCGCTTGAGGAGCGACGAGGTATCCCAGCGCCCGCCGCCCAGTTTTTGCACGTCTTTGTAGAACTGGTCCACCAAAGCCGTGACGGGAAGGCTTGCCCCCGTTTCATCGGCGGCATCGAGACAAATCCCGAGATCCTTGCGCATCCAGTCCACCGCAAAGCCGTGGGTGTAATGATCGGCAAGCATCGTCTTGTAGCGGTTCGACATCTGCCAGCTTCCTGCCGCGCCCTGACTGATCACTTCGATCACCTTTTCGCCGTCAAGTCCCGCCTTGTCCGCGAAATGCAGCGCTTCGGCGAGGCCCTGAACCAGACCCGCAATGGCGATCTGGTTGCACATCTTGGTAAGCTGACCCGCGCCGCTCGGACCTTGGAGACGGCAGATTTTGGCATAGGCGTCGATTACAGGTGCAGCGCGGTCGAATGCCTCTTGCTCGCCGCCGCACATCACCGAGAGGACGCCGTTCTCGGCCCCCGCCTGACCGCCCGAGATCGGTGCGTCGACAAAGGCAACACCTTGTTCTGCCGCAGCTTCGAAAAGCTCGCGGGTGACTTTCGCAGAAACGGTGGTGTGATCGACAAAGATCGTGCCTTTGGCCATCGTCGCAAAGGCACCCTCCTTGCCAAGACAGACCGAGCGAAGATCATCATCGTTTCCGACACAGGAAAAGACGATCTCGGCCCCTTTGGCGGCCTCTGACGGAGTCGCCGCAAATGCGCCGCCGTGCTGCTTGGCCCATGCCTCTGCTTTGGAAGTGGTGCGATTATAGACCGTCACCTCGTGCCCTTTGGCCGCCAAGTGGCCTGCCATCGGGTATCCCATCACTCCAAGACCCAGAAACGCTACTTTTGCCATGGGTTCCCCCCTCGCTTTCTTTTTAACTATCGTTTAGCCAGTCGTAACCAGACCCGCTTAGAGGGTAAAGTAGTCCTTGGGAGATACTTTAACAGATGGCATTTATCTTTCGCTGGCTCATGCGGATAAGCTCTGCACTTGTCCTTCTTGCGGTCGCACTGTTTCTACTGGCTTATTATTTTGCCTCGCGGTCTCTTCCGGAATTCAACGCCGAAACCACGGTGGCGGGCATTTCCGCACCTGTCGAGATCGTGCGCGACAACTCCAACGTTCCGCATATTTTCGGCGATACCGACGCCGACGTCTTTTTCGGCATGGGATATGCCCATGCACAGGACAGGCTTTGGCAGATGACGCTTTTGCGGCGCACGGTCCAAGGGCGTCTGTCCGAACTTTTTGGCGAGCGGACGGTCAAGATCGACACACTTCTACGTCGGTTCGATCTTTATAACCTTGCCGTGTCTTCGGTTGACGCACAGGACGCAGAAACACGCGCCGCACTCGAAGCTTATGCCGCTGGCGTCAATGCGTGGCTGGGCGAAGTGAACAAGGGCGCATTGGGTCGCGGTGCGCCTGAAATGTGGCTCTTCAATCATCCGATTGCGCCGTGGCAACCAGCCGACTCTATCGCGATCATCAAGCTCATGGCGCTTGACCTCAACGGGCAAATCTCGGCCGAAGTGCTGCGCGCGCGCACGTCGCTCATGCTGCCTGCGGACCGCGTTCAGGACATTCTCCCCGATGCGCCGGGTGAAGGGATCGCCGCGCTGCCCCAATATGCCGAACTTGTGCGCGATGTCCCAAAATATGCTGCAAACACACGGCAGCCCGACGATCCTCTGTCGCCTGTGTCGAGCTTTGCGCTTGCTGGGGCATCGAATGCGTTTGTCGCCGGACCGACCCGCTCCGCCACGGGATCGACGATCCTCGCCAATGACCCGCATCTCAAGCTCACCGCGCCGTCGGTCTGGTATCTGGCGCGGCTCGAGATCGAAACTGGCGGCGTGATCGGGGCGACGATCCCGGGTGTGCCGTTCATCCTTTCGGGACGGAGCAGCAACGTCGGCTGGGGCATCACGTCGGCCTATGTCGATGATCTCGATGTCTATCTCGAGGAATTGAACCCCGATAACCCCAACCAATACCGTACGCCGAGCGGCTGGAAGGATTTCGAGCGGCGTGAAAGCATTGTCGCCATCAAGGATGCACCTGCCCTGACCATCGACCTTCTTTGGACGGAAAACGGGCCTGTGCTCCCTCCCGATCAATACGATCTCGGCACGATCCGCCCTGCTTTGCATGTGACTTCGGTCAACTGGACCGCACTTGATCCCGCCGACACATCGCTGAGCGCTGCCTACGGGATTATGAAAGCGCGCAATGTCCAAGGCGCGATCACGGCGGCAGAGGATTATGTCGCCCCAGCGATGAACCTGATGCTGGCCGACCGCAATTCGATTGCAATGCAGACCATGGGCGCCCTGCCCGAGCGCGACGTGAACCATCAAAGCAAGGGCCGCTTGCCCACTTATGGATATCTGGCCGAGAACCGCTGGAAGGGTGTCTTCCCTTATGACATCAATCCGCGATACCTCGACCCCGAAGGCGGGATCATCGGCAACACCAACAACAAGACAATCGACCGCGAATTTCCCTATCACGTGACCTATGACTGGGGCGACACCCAGCGCATCAACCGTTGGCGCCGCCTCATGCAAAGCCGCGAGGTTCACACCCGCGAAAGCTTTATCGAGGCGCAGCTTGATACCGTCTCATTTACCGCGCGTGCTCTCCTTCCACTGATCGGGGCCGATCTGTGGTTTACGGGCGAAGCCGCGGCCGAAGGCAGCATCGAGCGCAAACGTCAGGACGCTTTGGAGCTGCTTGCCGAATGGAACGGCGAAATGAACGAGCACCAGCCCGAACCGCTCATCTATGCGGCATGGGTGCGCGAGCTGCAGGACCGTTTGATCCGTGACGATCTCGGACCGCTTGCGGACGAGTTCACCCATGTCGAGCCGCTTTTCATCGAGCGTGTCTATCGCGACATCAGTGGGGCGAGTGCATGGTGTGATGTGGTGCAATCGGCACCGCAGGAAACCTGCACCGATATTGCGCGTGCCGCATTGGATGATGCGATTGTCTGGATATCCGAGACCTATGGCCCCGACCTTCAATCCCTGCGCTGGGGCGATGCGCATATGGCGACCCAGGATCATACGGTTCTCGGGACGACACGCGTCTTGAACTGGTTCGTGAACATCCGCCAATCAACGTCGGGGGGCGACAATACGATGATGCGTGGCCGCACCAAAGGCACAGGCGCACAGCCCTTCCAGAACGTGCATGCTGCGGGCTATCGCGGGGTCTATGATTTTGCCGATCCCGACAGTTCGGTCTTTATCATCTCGACTGGGCAATCGGGGCACCCGCTCTCGCGGTATTATGACGATCAGGGCGAGTTGTGGCGACGCGGCGAATATATCCCGATGTCGCTTGATCCCGCTCTGGCGCGAGCGGCGGCGGTGGGTATCACGCATCTTCTTCCCGAATAACAAAAAGCCCCGCCATCGAGCGGGGCTTTTCATTGAAACGGCATGGGTTCAAAGGCTTTGGAACTTGGCCTTTTGCACGAGGCTCCAAGTCAGGCGGATGTGGAACCCGTCTTCCTTTTGCTCTTCGGTTTCGATCACGCCCTCTTTGAAAAGCCAAGCGCGCCGTTTGCCGTCGCTATAGGGCACGATGATCGTTTCAGTGACCCGATCAGGACGCAGCTTGGCCGTCACAGCGGCCAAAAGATCCTCGATCCCTTCGCCCGTGATCGCAGAGATGGCGTGGAGCCCTTCGGTCCGACCTGCCTGAACCAGCATCGCATCGCGCGCCATGTCGTCCATTCGGTCGATCTTGTTCCAGACTTCAAGAATGGGCGCGGTATCCGAGACGCCGATCTTGCTCAGGATTTCCATCACATCCTTGGCCTGCTCTTCGGTTTGGCCGTGGCTGATGTCCCGCACATGCAGGATCAGATCGGCATCAAGCACTTCTTCGAGCGTCGCACGGAAAGCAGCCACAAGCTCGGTCGGAAGATCCGAGATAAAGCCCACAGTGTCCGAGAGAATGATTTCTTCGCCTTGGGGCAACTGGATGCGCCGCATGGTCGGATCAAGCGTAGCGAAAAGCATGTCCTTGGCAAAGACATCCGCGCCCGTCAGACGGTTGAAAAGCGTCGATTTGCCCGCGTTGGTATAGCCGACAAGCGCAACGATAGGAAAAGGCACCTTGGCACGAGCGGCGCGGTGGAGTGTGCGGGTGCGCACCACCTTATCAAGTTGGCGGCGCAGACGGACGAGCTGGTCGTCGATGGCGCGGCGGTCGGCTTCGATCTGGGTTTCCCCAGGGCCGCCGACAAAGCCAAGACCGCCTCTTTGGCGTTCAAGGTGGGTCCAAGCGCGGACAAGGCGCGTGCGCTGATAGGAAAGCGCCGCCATCTCGACCTGAAGCACACCTTCGCGCGTGCGGGCCCGATCCGAGAAAATCTCGAGGATCAGCCCCGTGCGATCGAGAAGTTTGACGTCCCAGTCTTTTTCGAGGTTGCGCTGTTGAACGGGCGAGACATGGCCATCGACCAACACAAGCTCGATTTCGTTTTCTTTGAAACGGGCCTTGAGCTCTTCGATCTTGCCCGATCCAAAGAGATGCCCCGGCTGAACCTTGGGAAGCGGGACGATTTCGGACCCGATCACCTCGAGTTCCGGGAGCGCCGCGGACAAAGACACAGCCTCTTCGAGCGCAGGACCGGCGGCTCTGCGGTTGCGGTCGGCTTTGATGTCCGGGTGGAGCACCCAGGCCCGCGTTGCGGGCCTGTCAGTTTCCATGATTACTCTTCGCCATCATAAAGGTTGATCGGCTGGGCCGGCATGATCGTCGAGATCGCGCTCTTGTAGACAAGCTGGGATTGACCGTCGCGGCGCAGCAGAACGCAGAAACTATCGAACCAGGTGATAACACCCTGAAGTTTCACCCCGTTGACCAGAAAGATCGTGACCGGAACCTTGGTTTTACGGACGTGGTTGAGAAACGCGTCCTGAAGGTTCTGTTTGTCAGCCGCCATGGCTTATGCCCCTTTTGTTATTGTGACCGATAATCCGGTCAATGTGATTACACGTGGAGTATGTAGAACGAATCCAAGAGTTTCCAGCCCCAAAATAAACCTATGCGTCGGCTGTTGAACCTCGGGCTCAATTTCTCCAGAAATCGGGATTGAGAAGCGCGATGATCGCAAGCGCCTCGAGCCGTCCAAGAACCATGGCCGAGGCCACGATAAACTTCGAAATGTCCCGCAATCCCGAGAGTGAAATCGGGTCCTCGGCTGCGATATCAAGAATGGGGCCCGTGGTGGACAGGGCCGACACCGCAATCACAAGCGAGTTTTCGAACTGCACCCCCGTGAGGGCCAGCGCGGTCACAACACCGATGATGGAGAGTGCAAAAATCATGAAAAAGATCCAAGCGACAAACGCGCCCGATCTTCGGATCTGCCGCGCCTCGCTCCCTGCACCGCCAAGCGAGGACGGGTGGACCAGCATTTCAAGTTCCCGCTCGGAGTGACGGAAAAGAGCATAGACGCGCAGAAGCTTCACACCCCCTGCCGTCGTTGCGATGCCGCCCCCGATCAAAGCAAGCCCGATCAACGCAAGACCGGGCGTGTTCAAATGGGACCAGCTCGACGTTTCCGTCCAATAGCGCGATTCAAACCCCGTAGTCGTCAGGAAAGACAAAGAGGTGAAAATCCCGCCCCATAGCGCATGGATCGCAGCGATGAACGAGGACTCCTCGCCTCGGCCCTCGAAGACACCGATGAAGTGACGCAAGAACAAACCGCCCGCGACCATCGAGATCAGAGCCACGGCCATTTTGACTTCGGGATCGCGAAGCAAGGGACTGCGCTCTTCTCCGATCAGACCGCGACTGAAAGTCAGGCGCGAAATGGCAAAGGCAAAGACGACAAAGATGAATACCTCGCCGATGAACCCGCCCCGCGACCAGTAAAGGCCACCGATGGGGGAAATCCCCGATGTCGAAACTGTTGCCATGGCGTGGGTCAGGGCCACAAAGCTCCGATCCCCCGCGATCAAAAGCCCGACCCAGAGCGCAAGCGTGATCCCGAGATAGATCGGACCGAGTTTGAGCGCAAAGCGCGTGAACCGCTCGGATGGGTCCGCAATCCGTGAAATCTGGCTCAGGTTGCGCCCCGTGCCCGCGACGCCCGACGAACGCACTTCGAACCCGCCGAGGTTCATCGGCGCAAGGATCGCAAAGGCGGCGACCCACATGAAATAACCGCCCATCCACCCAACGATCGACCGCCAAAGATGCAGCGATACATTCAGCCGCCACGGGTTATCGAACAGCGTCGCCCCTGTGGTCGTCAGGCAAGACACCATCTCGATCCAGGCATCGAGAAAACTGATCCGCCCGTGGGCCTCATAGAACGGAAAGGCGAGCATGAGGGGCAGCGCTGCAAAGGTGGCGACAAGCGTCAGCAACTGGTTGCGGGCCTGATGGCGCCCGAAACCGCGCCCGTCCATCGCTATCGCGATCATGGCGGTCACGAAAAAGAAGGCCACAGCGCTATAGAAAAACGGCCGACTGACGCGGAAATTCCCCAAAGACAGCGCATGGAGCGACGGCAAAAGCATCAAAAGCGAGGCCAGCCCCATCAAGAGCACAAAGAGCGGCTGCTTTGTGATACGTGCGAACATCAGAAGAAATCGATGGAAACTTGGAGCAATCGTTCGACTTCGGGCACATCGGCAGACATGCAAAAGAGCACGAGAATGTCGTTTTCTTCGATACGGGTCGAGCCGTCGGGTTTGATAAGCTGGCCGTCTTTCATCACGCCGCCCACAAGCACGCCTTCGGGAAAGGGAATGTCGCGGATGCGCTCGCCTGCAATCGGCGAGGTGCCCAGAACCTGCGCTTCGATCATTTCCGCTTCGGCGTCACCGATGGAATAGACCCCGCGCACTTTGCCGTGGCGGATATGGCGTAGGATCGACGAAACCGTTGTGGCGCGCGGGTTGAGATAGGCGTCGATGTCGAGCGGTCCCATCAAGGGCGTGAGGGTCGGATCGTTGGTCAGGCAAATGCTCATCTTGGCGCCCATCTGCTTGGCACGCACCGAGACGAGCATGTTCGTCTTGTCGTCGTCCGTCAGCGCCAGAACCACATCGGCGCTCGCGACATTGGCTTCGTCAAGGAGCGAAGCGCTAAGCCCGTCCCCGTGAAGAACGATTGTCCGCTCGAGCGCATCGGCTGCAACTTCGGCGCGCTTGCGGTCGCGTTCGATGACTTTGACGCGCACCCGCTCGGGCTGGCTTTCGAGTGCTTTTGCCACAAAGAGACCGACATTGCCGCCCCCGATGATGACGACCCGTTCAAGACGGCGGGTTTCCTTGCCGAAAATCTCCATCGTGCGGTTGATGTCTTCGGTCTTGGCAAAGACGTAACAATCATCCCCGACAAAAATCTGATCCCCCGGAGCGGGAGCAAAGAGCGTCCCGTCACGGCGGATGCCGACCACGATCGCCTGAAGCGTCGAGAACAGATCGGTAAGCTGTCTGAGCGGCGTATTCACCACGGGACAGTTTTCGTCGATTTTGATCCCCAAAAGATGCCCGCGCCCGTCGAGGAAGCTTTCGGTATCAAAGGCCGAGGGCGATTTGATCCGCTGGAGCGCCGCTTCGGCAACTTCGCGCTCGGGCGAAATTTTGACGTCGATCGGCATGTGATCGCGGCGATAGAGATCGGAATAAGAGGAGTCGAGATAGGCTTGGGACCTCAGTCGCGCGATCTTGCGCTGGATCGAAAAGACCGAATGGGCGACTTGGCATGTGACCATGTTCACCTCGTCCGAATGGGTGGCGGCGATGATCATATCGGCGTCCCGCGCCCCTGCCCGATCAAGCACCTCTGGGTAAGAGGCGTGCCCCGTGATGCCGTTGACATCGAGCGTTTCGGTCGCGCGAAGAATGAGTTCGGGGTTGTTGTCCACAACCGTCACGTCGTTCCGCTCGCTGGAAAGATGTCGCGCGATTTGCCAGCCGACCTGACCTGCGCCGCAAATGATGACCTTCATTTCGGGTCCTCGTAACCTGCTTTGTATGATGTCTTGCACGGGTTGAGGGGGGCGTCAATCGCCGCCGCCCTCATTCCTCTTCGATATAGGCCACTCTGCCGCCCGCTTTGTTGGTGGTCACCACCCCGAGCGACTTGAGTTTGCGATGCAAGGCAGAGCGCTCCATCCCCACAAAGGACGCCGTGCGGCTGATATTGCCACCAAAGCGGTTGATCTGTGTCAGAAGATACTCGCGTTCAAAGAGTTCGCGCGCCTCGCGCAGCGGAAGCGTCGCCAGCGCATTGGACAAAACAATGCGTCCGTCGTCGCTCGCCTTTTCTTCGTTCTGCGGAAGCTCTTTGGCGGCTATCGGCCCTGTGCCGTCCCCAAGGATGAGCACCCGCTCGATCACATTCTTGAGCTGACGCACATTCCCCGGCCAGATCATCGTCTGGAGCAAGGCGCGGGCATCCTCTGCCAACTCGCGCAGCGGAAGACCTTGGGTCTTGTTGAAGGAGGCGATGAAATGTTCGGCAAGAAGCGGAATATCCTCGCGGCGCTCTTCAAGGCTTGGAACAGCAATCGGGACAACATTCAAACGATGATAGAGCTCCTGACGGAAGTTGCCTGCTTCAATCTCGCTCTCCAAGTCTTTGTTCGTGCTGGAAATAACGCGAAGATCAACCTGAATTTTATCATTCCCGCCGACACGGGTGAACTTTTGGTCCACCAATACCCGAAGGATTTTCGACTGGGTGCCAAGCGGCATATCGGCGATCTCTTCAAAATAGATCACTCCGCCGTTCGCTTCTTCAAGGAGACCCTTCTCAACGCCGTTCTCGCGGCTTTCGCGCCCGAACAAAACCTCTTCCATGCGGTCGGGTTCTACCGATGCCGAAGACACAAGCACGAATGGCGCAGAGGCGCGGTTCGAGTTGGCGTGCACGTAACGCGCGGCGATTTCCTTGCCGCACCCCGGGGAACCTGTGAGCATCACGCGCCCGTTGGTTTTCGTAACCTTGTCCAATTGGGACTTGAGATTGCGGAAAGCCGCGCTGTCGCCGATCATTTCGGAGACACCCACATCGCTTTTCTTCAGCTCTTGGTTTTCGCGGCGCAGGCGAGAGGTTTCCATCGCGCGGCGGATTACCACCAAAAGCTGGTCGATGTTGAAGGGCTTTTCGATAAAGTCGTAGGCCCCCTGCTTGATCGCTGCGACGGCAATCTCGATATTTCCGTGACCCGAGATGATTACGATCGGCACTTCGGGATGCTCGCGCTTGACCTTCTTGAGAATGTCGATCCCGTCCATATGGCTGTCTTTCAGCCAGATATCGAGGATCATCAGAGCGGGAACCTCGCTCTCGATCGCCGCCATACACTCGTCGGCATTGCCCGCAAGCCGCGTGGCAAACCCTTCATCCTGAAGGATATCCGAAATCAGCTCGCGAATGTCGCGCTCGTCATCGGTAATCAGAATATCGCCCATAACATCCTCATACAGCATCCTTGTCCGCAGCCGAACCAAGCAGCGGGAGTTCTACGACGGCCATTGCCCCCTTGTGGGCGCCGGCCTCAAACGGATCCGCGTCTTCAAGACGCAGACTACCGCTATGTTCTTCAATGATTTTCTTGACAATCGGGAGGCCAAGGCCCGTGCCTTTGTCGCGTGTCGTGACATAGGGTTCAAAGAGCCGCGCCCGATCTTCGGGAAGCCCGATGCCATTGTCCGAAACGGTCAGACGCGCAAATGCGCCGTCCCTGATAAGAGCGACCTTGATCGCACCGTTGTAGGTTTTATCCTCGGGATGTTTTTCCCGATAGGTTTCAGTGGCTTCACCCGCATTCTTGATCAAATTGGTCAAAGCCTGACCGATCATCGTTGCGTCAAGGTCAGCCGAAAACGACCCGTCCTCGATATGGAGCGAGATGGTCACGTCGGGTTGGCCCGCCTGTTGCAAGGCAACGGCATCTTTGACCAAAGCCGCAATATCATGATGTAGCTTTTGCGGCTCGGGCATGCGTGCGAATTTTGAAAATTCGTCCACGATGCGGCGCAAGTCATTGGTCTGGCGCACGATCACGTTTGTCATCTGTTCCAGTGCTTCGCTGTCCTCACCGACTTTGGAGGCGAATTTGCGCTGGATGCGCTCGGCCGAAAGCTGGATCGGCGTCAGCGGGTTCTTGATCTCGTGGGCAATGCGCCGCGCAACGTCACCCCAAGCGGCGGTCCGCTGCGCGCTCACAAGGTCGGTCACATCGTCAAAGGCCACCACAAAGCCTTCGAGCACGCCCGCTTCATTGCGACGCGTCGCCATGCGCACCAAGAGCGCTTCTTGCTTGCCGCCGCGCACAAGGTTCACCTGTTCCTGCACCACTTCTTTGCCTTCGATAAGGGCATCAAAGAGTGGGCCGAACTCGGGAACCGCCACTTTGAGTGCGGTTTCCTCATAGCCTTCGGCCACATCCAGAAGACGTTGGCCCGATCGGTTCACAAAGGTCACGCGTCCTTCGGAGTCGAGGCCGACAACGCCCGATGTGATCGAGGTCAGAACCGAGTCAAACAGGCGCCTGCGGCGATCAATCTGGGCGGTGTTGTTCAAAAGCTCTTCACGCTGGACATGAAGTCTCTCTGTCATCTCGTTGAAATGGCGACCGATTTGGGAGATTTCGTCGTCACCATCCTCTTCGACCACGCGCACATCGAAATCACCGCGACCGACCCGCTCCGAGGCGATCACAAGACGGCCGATCGGGCGCGAAAGCCGCTCGGCAAACCACAGACCAAGCCAGATCGCAGCAAGGATAAGGATCACCGCAAACCCGAGATAGAGAAGACCGAACTCGAACAGCATACGCCCTCGTTCGCTCTCGAGTTGCTCGTAAAGTCCGACGGTTTCCTTGGTTTCATCCAGCAGGGAAAGGATCGCACCGTCAACTTCGCGGCTCACATAGAGATAGCGGTCGGCAAAACTCGGGAGCGCGATGAGCGCGCGGAATTCATTGTTCGGCCAGTCTTCTAAGATGACCATCTCGGTCACGGATTGCGCGATTTGCTCGATCGTCGGGGGCTCATAGTCGAATTCATAAGAGCCGACACCGCGTGCCTTGAGTTCGCCCCCGCCGTCGATGACAAAAGCTTCGGTCAGGCTTCGGTCGATTTGCCCGCTGACTGCGGCGAGCGCTTGGCGGATCTCTCCGTCCGACATGAAGAAAATCTGCTGGCGTTGCGTATCGAGATAGGCGGCAAGCGCTTCGGCATCGCGGCGCAGTTCGCTTTTGTGTTCGTTCTCATAGGCTTGCGCCGCAGACAGAGACGAAGAAACCACATTGCGCACACGATCCGAGAACCAGCCTTCCAGACCGACATTGATCGAGAGCACCGCAAAGACCGCGACCAGAATGGTGGGAATAAGCGCCAAAAGCGCGAAGACCCCCGTCAGCCTTAGGTGAAGCTGAGAGCCCGCCGATTTGTTGCGTCGTGCCGAAACCATCTGTGCGACCCGCTGAAGCACGAGCGCCGCAACGACGAGCACGTAAACCAGATCGGCAAGAAGAACGACACGAAGCGAAGGCTCCGCCACACCGAGATCGAGCGGGCCGAGCACCACAAATGTGAGCAAAGCAAGCACGGGCCCCAAGAGCACAAGACCCAAGGTCGCAAAGTTCTGGACCCGTCGCTGACGGGACCACCGGGTAAACCGGTTCAATCTCAAACCCAAGAGGGACCGCTGCAACGAACTGCCCTGTTTCTGCGGGCGCTAGGCCCAACCGCCGATTATGTGGTCCTTGCCAGAGTGCGACTCTGGGGCCACGGTTATGTTGCGGTTTTACATCAATTTGCGGCGGCGTGTCACGCGGATATCAAGCTCGGTGATCTTTTTACGCAAAGTATTGCGGTTGATCCCGAGAAGATCGGCACATTTTGCTTGATTGCCGGCGGTGGCATCGAGCGCAATTTCGATCAATGGTGTCTCAACCTCGCGCAGGATACGCTGGTAAAGTCCGGGAGGAGGAAGAACGCCCCCGTGGAGATCGAAATAGCGGCGCAGGTGCTTTGCCACTGATGCCATGAGTTTGTCGCCCTCGCCCGCACCGCGCAGCGGCTCCATCGCGGGCTGGTTGGCAAGGATCATTTCCATCTCGCCGCGTGAAATCTCTTCTTCGGCAGAAGTTACGAGGAGGCGGCGCATTGCGTTTTCGAGCTGGCGCACGTTTCCGGGCCAGCTATAGGTGCGCGCCATATCAAGCGCCCCTTGCGACAGCCTGCGCGTGGGAAGCCCGTCGCGCTCGGCCCGAAGGAGGAAGTGTTCCGCCAAGAGCGCAATGTCGTCCACCCGTTCGCGCAGGGACGGCACGGTGAGCGTCACGCCGCCGAGACGATAAAAGAGATCCTCGCGGAACTCGCCTGCCTCCATGCGATTCATAAGATCAACCTGTGAGGTCGCCATAATACGTGGCGCATTCTCGCCCAAAGTGTCGAGCATGCGCACGATGCGGGCTTGGGCTTCGGGGCTGAGGTCGCCGACTTCGTCAAAGAGGAGCGAGCCGCCCTTGGCCCGCGACAAGACGGTCGAGGGGCCGTCCATACCTTCGAGATCGGAAGGAGCCACTACGACGAACGGAAGGCTGCGACGATCCGAGAAATCATGGATGGCGCGTGCGATCAACGACTTGCCCGTCCCGCTTTCCCCTGTGATCAGAACGGGAAGCGCCGTGTTCATTACCCGCGCAACAAGACGATAAAGCGCCTGCATCGCGGGGGTTCTGCCCACCAGTGGAAGATCGTTCGACTGATCCGCAGCCTCGCTGCGCGGTGCGGGCGTGCGCCGTTTGACTTCGAGCGCCCGCGAGGCGCGCTTCATCAGATCAGGAAGATCGAACGGTTTGGGAAGATAGTCATAGGCCTCTTTTTCGGCGGCCTGAATGGCGGTCATGATGGTGTTTTGCGCCGAAATCACGATCACTGGGAGACCGGGACGCGCGGCGGAAATCTTGGGCAGTTGGTCAAGCCCGTTGCCATCGGGCATGACGACATCGGAAATCACCAGATCGCCCTTGCCCTCTTCGACCCAGCGCATCAGCGTGACGAGCGAGGATGTGGCGTGAACCTTACATCCCGCACGGGTCAGCGCCTGCGTCAGAACGGTGCGGATAGTGCGGTCGTCATCTGCGACTAGAACGGTTCCATCCATCAGTTATCTCCGTTTGATATTTGGGGCTCTTTCGGGGCGAGCGGAAGTGAAATTCTGAAAACAGTGCGACCGGGAACTGAATCGACCGAGATCCAGCCGCCGACGTCGGCAATCAATTTGGACACGAGCGCAAGGCCAAGGCCTGTGCCGTTTTCGCGTCCCGATACAAAGGGTTCGAAGACATCTGCCGCAATGTCGGGCGGGAGGCCGGGGCCATCGTCGATCACCTCGACCTGAAGCGGCAATCTGGCGTGGGTCCCGTCGGGTTTGCGCACCCGAAGCGCGGCATCATAAAAGGTATGCAACCGGATGGTTCCCCCGCTTTTGCTGGCTTCCGAGGCGTTTTTCAAAAGGTTGAGAAACACCTGAAGGAGCTGGTCGGGGTCCACCATCGTCTGAGGAAGCGAAGGGTCGTAATCCTCGATAAAGAGCATATGCGCGCCAAAGCCGATCGAAGCCGATTGCCGCGCACGATCAAGAACGTCGTGGAGATTGACCGCCTTGAGCATCGGCGGGCGCAGGTTCCCGAACTGTTCGACCTGTTCGAGAAGCTTCACGATGCGGCGGCATTCATCGACGATCAGATCGGTAAGCTCCTGATCCTCGGCAGAAAGGTTCATCGCCAAGAGCTGCGCCGCCCCCGTGATCCCCGCAAGCGGGTTCTTGATCTCGTGGGCCAGCATTTCGGCCATCCCGATGGCGGATTTCGCGGCTTTGCTCGACGAGGTATTGACCGTGACCCTGCTTGCAATCTCGCGCGGCGAGATCATCATCAGCATCATGCCCTCGGCCCCCGTAAGCGGCGCGAACTGGATATTGCATTGCAGCGGCGCACGCTCGCCCGAGCCCACATCCACGTCATTCACAAAGAGCGACGAATTGTTGAGCCGCGCACGGGCATAGGCCGCTTCGATCTCGGCGTCGATCATCACCTTGTCCCAGACGGGCGCACCTGTGAGCGCGCGGGACGAAAGGTTCAGAAAGCTCTCGGCGGCGGGATTGCTGTCGACGATGATATCGTCAGCCGTCAGAAGAAGCGCAGGGACAGGGATCGAGTTCCACAGATTGGGATCAATGGTCATGCGGCAAGCCTTTCCCAGGATGCGAGGGCGTCGGGCAAAAGACCTAACACCTTTGCCGTGCTCTTTTCGGTGAGAACCCGCTTGCGAAGATCGCTTTCGGTCATCGCTTCATCCATATACCAACCCAAATGTTTGCGTGCCACGCGACCGCCGAGGTCTTCGCCGTAAAATCCGAGCATGGCCTCGTAATGACCGCAGACCATGTCGATGAATTCGGACCGCTCAGGCGCAGGGGGCACGGGCTGCCCAGATAGCTCTGCCGACACCTGCGACAGGATCCAAGGTTTGCCTTGGGCGCCGCGTCCGATCATCACCCCGTCCGCGCCCGATGCGGTCAGAGCCTCATTGGCGGTCGCTGCGTCCACGATATCGCCATTGGCAATCACGGGGATCGAGACTGCCTTTTTTACCTCGGCAATTGCGGCCCAATCGGCCCGACCTTTGTAGAACTGGCAGCGGGTGCGCCCATGAATGGTCAAGAGCCGAATACCCGCGGCCTCTGCCCGACGCGCAAGCTCGGGCGCATTGAGAAGCGCATCGTCCCAACCAAGTCGCGTCTTGAGCGTGACGGGAATGCTGACCGCTGCGACAACGGCTTCGATCAAGGTCAAAGCATGATCAAGATCCTTGAGAAGCGCCGAACCCGAATAGCCGTTCGTCACCTTTTTCGCCGGGCACCCCATGTTGATGTCGATGATCTTGGCGCCGTTGCCTTCGACAACCCGCGCGGCCTCGGCCATCCAATGCGCCTCGCGCCCCGCAAGTTGCACCGCAGTGTTCGCTTGGTCAAACCCAAGCTCGGCCTTTTCTCGCACGCCCGGTTTGGCCTGAATCATTTCCTGACTGGCGACCATCTCGGAGACGACCCAGCCCGCACCAAAGCGGCTGACCAATTGGCGAAACGGCAAATCGGTAATCCCCGCCAGCGGCGCGAGCGCAACGGGTGGCGCAAGCGTCACATCATCAAGGTGGATCGGGGCGAGTCGGGTCACAGCTCTTCTTGCTTTAAAAATAGGCTTCCGCTCCTGATCTAGACATATGAACCCCAAGTCACAACGATATTGCGTATATTTTTTGAACAGAAAAACTGATGTGCTTAAATTTTGTGCATGTATATCGACTGAAAGTCAGCATTTGCGCAGGCGCGCCGCAAGGCATAGTAAAAGCACAAGTCAATCAAGCGGAGCGCCGATGAGCACTGCAGTCATAATCGTTGCAGCAGGTCGCGGTCTCCGCGCAGGGGGCGGATTGCCCAAACAATGGCGCGCACTTGCAGGCAAGCGGGTTATCGATCACACGCTCGACAGGTTCCGCACCCATCCCACAATCGACCGCATCGTCATGGTGCTCGGGGCGGACGATATGCACCGTGCGGACGAATTTGCTGATGCGCTTTGTGTTCTTGGCGGTGCAAGCCGTGACCAATCCGTGCGCAATGGGCTCGAGGCGCTTGCAGGCAATCCCCCCGATCTTGTGCTCATTCATGACGCCGCGCGACCTCTGGTATCGGCCGAGGTGATCGACGGTGTGCTCGACGCTCTAGCGACCTACAAAGCTGCCGCTCCTGCCGTGGCGGTGACTGATGCCCTTTGGCGGGGCGAAGATGCGGAAGTCGTCGGCACCCAGGACCGCGCGGGGCTCTTTCGGGCGCAAACGCCCCAAGGCTTTGCCTTTGCCACCATTCTGGGCGCTCATCGCGCCTATCGCGGTGCGCCTCTCGATGATGTCGAGGTCGCGCGCGCGTTCGGCGTTTCTGTCGCAATTACGAAGGGCGACGAAGAGAATATAAAGATCACAGCGCCCGAGGACTTTCTACGCGCTGAAGCCAAATTGAGAGGTCAGATGGATATCAGGACAGGCAACGGATTCGACGTGCATGCATTCGAGGACGGCGATCACGTCTGGCTTTGCGGCGTGAAGATTCCGCACACCAAGGCGCTCAAGGGCCATTCGGACGCGGATGTCGGTATGCATGCGGTGACGGATGCGATTTACGGTGCGCTCGGTATGGGCGACATCGGCCAGCATTTCCCGCCCTCGGACCCGCAATGGAAAGGGGCCGCCAGCCATATTTTCCTCCGTCATGCCTGTGACTTGGCCCGCGCAAACGGCTTTACCATCACCCATGCGGATTGCACGCTGATCTGTGAACGCCCAAAAGTCGGCCCGCATGCCGTCGCTATGCGCGAAGCTATGGCCGAGATCATGGGGATCGACGTTTCGCGGATGAGCGTCAAGGCAACCACGTCCGAACAACTCGGCTTTACAGGCCGCGAAGAAGGGATTGCCGCGATTGCGACGGCGACTTTGGTGAAACTATGACCCGCATGATCACAACCTTTTTCTATGTAGGGCTTTTGCGCCCTGCCCCCGGCACCTGGGGTTCGGCTGCGGCTGTCGTGCTTGGGCTTGTGCTCCACGGGTTGGGGAGCTTTCCGCTCCTGCTTGTCGCAACCGCACTCGTGACGTGGCTCGGGTTTTGGGCCGTGGGCAAAGAGCTTGCCGATCGCCCGACCGAGGACCCTTCGGAGATCGTCATCGACGAAGTGGCGGGTCAGTGGATCGCGCTTCTTGCGCCCTCGTTCGGCTTTTGGATGATGGGGCTCGACACCTGGAACTTTCCCTATCCGGGTTGGGTCGGCGCGTTCCTGCTGTTCCGCCTCTTCGATATCTGGAAGCCTTGGCTCGTCGGCCGCGCAGATCGTCGCCACGATCCCGTCGGGGTGATGCTTGACGATATTTGGGCTGGTATTTTCGCCGGAATCGGCACCATGCTTCTTGCAGGCATCGCTCATGGAGTATTGATGTGAGTCTTGAATTGCTCGAGGCCGCGCGCCGTCACGGCGCCATTATCGCAACCGCCGAAAGTTGCACGGGCGGGATGATTTCGGCCGCGATTACCGACACTGCAGGAAGCTCCGAAATCTTTGACCGCGGCTTTGTCACCTATACCAATTCGGCCAAGGTCGAAATTCTAGGTGTCTCGGAAAAGTTGCTGCTCGCACATGGTGCCGTTTCGGAAGAAGTCGCCGCCGAAATGGCGCTCGGAGCGCTGCGCCATTCGGGTGCAACCCTCGCGGTCGCGACAACAGGGATCGCAGGTCCGGGCGCCTCGGATTTCAAACCCGAGGGCCGTGTATGTTTTGGCATCTCGGACGGCGAGACGATCTTTACCGAGACGGTGGAATTCGGCGCGATCGGGCGGGCCAATGTGCGCAAGGCTGCTGTCGATCACGCGATACGACTCTTGTTGCGGTCGATCGAAAACGGTGTCGGCGACCACTGATCAATCGTGCGGGGCCCGCTTTCGCGGCAGGACGATCAATTTCGCAGCTTTTTGCAAATGCCTAAGAAACGGCATTTCCTCCGTTCGAGCGCCTAATATTTAGGCACTTTCCGAACTGCCCATGTTTTCACCATGAACAAAGGCGGTTTGCTCTTCTTTTTCTCGGCTTTGGCCCTTTGATGCGGCCATCTCGGTCGGCGCAGAGTCGCCGAACCGACAACAGGTGCGACCAACGCACTGCGGGAAACTGGAAGGAGAGACAGATGAACGGAGCGGATACCGCCTGGATCATTGTAGCGACGGCCCTTGTGCTGTTCATGACACTACCTGGCCTTGCGCTGTTTTACGGCGGCCTCGTGCGGGCGCGCAACGTGCTCAGTGTGTTCATGCATTGTTATGCGATTGCCTGCCTGATGAGCATCCTTTGGCTCGCAGGCGGTTACTCGATCGCCTTTGGAGACGGAAACGCCGTTTGGGGCGGTCTTGGCAAAGCCTTTTTGAACGGCGTCGATGCGGAGAGCCTGTCGGGCACCCTCCCCGAGGTGCTGTTTTTTGCGTTCCAGATGACCTTTGCAATCATCACACCTGCTCTGATCGTCGGTGCCTATGTCGAGCGGATCAACTTTGGCTTCGTGCTGACGTTCTCGGCGCTCTGGATGCTTTTGTGCTATGCGCCTGTGACCCATTGGATCTGGGGCGGCGGTTTCCTTGCCGATGGCGGCATCTTTGGCGAAACAGGCGTAAGGGATTTTGCGGGCGGCATCGTTGTGCATGAAACCGCAGGTATCGCAGCCGTTCTGATCGCCATTGTTCTCGGCCCGCGCAAGAACCGTCACACCCCGCCGCATAATCCCGGTATGGTGATGATCGGTGCGGCCATGCTCTGGGTCGGTTGGTTCGGCTTCAACGGCGGCTCGCAGCTTGCTGCAGACGGCGGCGCGGCCATGGCCCTGACCGTCACGCATATTTCTGCGGCGACCGCCTCGCTCACTTGGGCGCTTTGGGAAAAGATCAAGTTCGGCCGTGCCTCTCTTGTCGGTATCGTCACAGGCACCATTGCGGGTCTTGCGTCGATCACACCCGCGTCTGGCTTTGTCGGCCCGATCGAAGCGGTGATCATCGGTGGTATCGCCGGTATCATGTGCCAAGAGGCCGTGAACCTGATGCGTGACCGTCTCAAGATCGACGATACGCTGGACGTCTTTGCCGTGCACGGTGTCGGCGGTATCTTCGGCACCATCATGATCGCGGTCTTTGGCGCCGGCACTTGGGCGGCCCAGCTCGGCTCGCTCGCCATCGTCGGTGTCTTCACCATCGTTGTGACGCTTGCGATCATTTTTGTGGTCAAAGCAATCTTCGGCATCCGCGTCGATGCAGAAACCGAAACCAACGGTCTTGACCTCGCGGTGCATGGCGAACGCGCTTACGAACTGAACTCGTAAGTCAGCGCTAGAAATAGAAAACGCGCCCGAGGCAAACCTTGGGCGCGTTTTTCTTTGCCAAGATATTAGACGTAGAGCTTGGACGCGCGATCTTCAAAGGCACGCACGACGCGCTGCATCGCTTCGTTGAAGAACATCCCGGCAGCGCCCTGCAAGAGTTTGTTCTTGAACTCGAAGTCTACCTCGAAGCTGACCTCGCAGCCGCCCTCGACATCGCGAAACCGCCATATGCTGTCGAGATGTTTGAACGGGCCGTCGATGTATGAAGTGTCGATCTGCTTCTTCTCGGGCCAAAGGGTCACGCGGCTCCCGAAGCTTTCGCGAAACACTTTGAACGAGATGACGAGATCGGCCAGCATGACGCTGTGGTCCCCGTGCTCGGTCACCGAGCGGATACGCGCGCCCGCCGTCCAAGGGAGAAATTTCGGGTAACTCGCAACATCCCCGACGAGCGCATACATCTGCTCGGCGGTATAGGGGAGAACTCTGGTCTCGGAGTGTTTCGGCATGGATCGCGTCTTTCTTTCGTCTCCCTTCTACTTACGCCGCTTCGCTCCGCGTGCAAGTCCGAGTTTTCGACCTGCGACACCACACCCGTTTGGACGTGATGACATGAACCAAAGCCCGCGTTACATGTGTGTGAGCCTGAGGAGACCGACATGCCCCACCGTCCACATGTTATTGATGAAATGATTTCGGCCAAAGCGATTGCCGCGCGGATCGAGACACTGGCCCGCGAGATCAAACAGGAATTTGCCGACACGGACAAACTTGTCGTCATCGGTCTACTACGCGGCTCTTTCGTGTTCATCGCCGATCTTGTGCGCGAACTTGATATGGTCGTCGAAGTCGATTTCCTCGAAGCCTCGTCCTATGGCGATGGGATGGAATCCTCGCGCGAGGTGCGCATCCTCAAGGATTTGCGCGGCCAGATCGCGGACCGTGATGTTCTTGTGGTTGAAGACATCGTGGACACGGGTCACACCCTTGCCCATGTGACCGATTATCTGGGCACGCGCCATCCGCGCAAACTCAAGACCATCGCTCTTCTCGACAAACCCGCGCGGCGCGAGGTCGACTTCAAAGCGGACTGGATCGGCTTTGAAATTCCTGATGAATTCGTTGTCGGTTACGGGATCGACTTTGCGCAGCGCAACCGCAACCTTCCCTATATCGGCAAAGTCCGCTTTATCTAAGAAGCGGGTGCGCCTGAAGCGCGGCCGCCAGCATCTCGCGCACTTTGCGTAGCCGTGGGGAATCGCCGAAATCCGCATGCGAAGCGACCCAGAGCGGGATCTCGGTATGGGGCGGCGCGAGATCGATCTTTTCCAGTCGTGGATCGTTTTGCCCGAGCACATCGGGGAGCACGGCGCGTCCCAGTCTCTGGGCCACCATTTCGCGCAGCACCACAAAGCTGTCCGACCCGTTCGCTTGCTCGTTTTCCTTGATCAGGGTTTCGTTCCACTCCCCCGATTGGGTCCGCGCCAGATTTCCGCGCAGCGACAATTGCGGCGCATCGGGCCACCCTTTGGGCGCATAGACCGAAACCCAGAGCGTGCCCGCGCGCGTCCCGATCAGCTCGTCCGAGAGGCGCAAGGCGGGGCGGATGGTAATATCTGCGTGAAGTCTTGAAAGATCGAGGTGGGCATTGCTGCTATGCAGCTCGAACCCGAGACCCGGGGATTGCGCAACCAGACCCGCGATCACCTCGGGTAAAACCGTCACAGCAAGGCTATCGGTCGAGGTCAATCGGATCACCCCCGAGACCTGAGCATCAGCACCGGCAAGAGTGCGTTCGACCGCTTCGATAGCGCCGAATACCTCTCGTATCGCACTGATAACCATCTGACGAGATTGGGGAATTTGATACCCGAGCGGCGTTCTTTCGAAAATCTCTGAGCCGTGCCGTTCCTCGAAAGCGGCAATGCGCCGAATGACCGTGGCATGGTTCACACCCAGCACCCGCGCCGCGCCGCTGACCGAACCTTCGTCTGCGACAGCAAGCACAAAGCGCAGATCGTCCCAATTGTCCTTGTGCATAAATGTGCACCCCATGATCACATTTACAGAATGGCTAACCTTTACCACACAGCTAGATTTTGGCCATAGTGCGATTCAACCTCTGGAGGTTCCCGGTGACCAAATTTTTCAAGACCCTAGCGATCTCGACCGCTCTTCTTGCCGCGTCAGGCGCGGTATTTGCCGAAAGCCACGCAGCGATGTCTCCCGAAGACGCCGTTGCCGCGCGTCAAACCCACATGAAGCTTCTCGGCCAGAACATGGGCGTTTTGGGCGGCATGGCACAGGGCAAAATGGACTATGACGCAGCGGCTGCACAGGCAGCGGCTGATGCGCTTGTCGAGAACGCCATGATCGCAGATATGGCGAAGTTCCCCGAAGGATCGGACAGCGACAGCATTGCAACCTCGCGAGCCCTTCCTGCGATCTGGACCAACTTTGACGATTTCACCGCAAAAGCCGAAGCCTTTGCCGTTGCTGCGACCGGAATGCAATCGGCGGCTGGTCAGGGCCTCGAGGCTGTTCAGGGGGCCATGGGCGCTCTGGGCGGAAGCTGTGGGTCGTGCCACGAAACCTACCGTAAACCCAAGTAAAGGGGCGGCGGGCAATGGGCAAACTCCTCACGTCCCTCGGGGCACTTGCTCTGGTCGGGCTTGGCACTGCATGGGTGCTCACCGAGCCTGATCCCCTGCCCGCCTCTTCTCTCGACGGGTTAATCGGTGACCCCGAACGCGGCGCCCTCGTGTTTGCCGCGGGCGGGTGCGCGTCTTGTCACGCCGCACCCGAGGCCGACGATCAAACCGCCTCCCATCTCGGCGGTGGTCGTCGGTTCGAAACCCAGTTCGGCACCTTTATCGCGCCGAATATCTCGAGCGATCCTGTCCACGGGATCGGCAACTGGTCCGACCTCGAGATCGTGAACGCCGTGATGCGCGGCGTGTCGCCCGAAGGGGCGCATTATTATCCTGCGTTCCCTTACTCGTCCTATATCCGCGCTGATGTGGCCGATATCGTCGATCTTGCGGCCTATCTTCGCACGCTTCCCGCCGTTACAACGCCCAGCCTCGACCACGAGGTCGGCTTTCCGTTCAATATCAGGCGCTCGCTGGGCGGGTGGAAACTGCTCTTCCTCAACGAAGACTGGATCGTTGAGACAGAGCTTGACGCGCAAGAAATCCGTGGCCGCGAATTGGTCGAAGGTCTGGCACATTGCGGCGAATGCCACACGCCGCGCAATATCCTTGGGGGGAGCAAAACCTCTGCCTGGCTGGGCGGCGCGGCGAACCCGTCGGGGGATGGCACAATTCCCAACATCACAAGCGGTAAACTGGATTGGTCGGCCGAGGATATCGCGATCTATCTTGAAAGCGGGTTCACTCCGAGCTTTGACACCGCAGGCGGGGAAATGGTGCATGTTGTGCGCAACATGGCCAAACTTCCGCAAAGCGACCGCAATGCGATCGCCGCCTATCTCAAAGCGGTGCCTCCTGTCACCCAGTGAGGTGACAGAATTTTTTATCGTCCGAGTTTCTTGAGCCGCGCATCGCGCAGACGGGCAAAATCGTCACCGGCGTGATAGGACGAGCGCGTCAGAGGCGTGGCCGACACCATCAAGAATCCCTTGCCGTACGCCGCTTTTTCATAGCCCGCGAATTCCTCGGGTGTGACGAAACGGTCCACGACGTGGTGCTTTGGCGTAGGCTGGAGATACTGACCTATGGTCAGGAAATCGATGTCGGCTGCGCGCATGTCATCCATGACCTGCATGACCGACTGGCGGTTTTCGCCTAGTCCGACCATAATCCCCGATTTAGTGAAGATCGTCGGATCAAGTTCTTTCACGCGCTGGAGCAAGCGCAGCGAATGGAAATAACGCGCACCGGGTCGCACTTCGGGATAAAGACCGGGCACCGTTTCGAGATTGTGGTTGAACACATCCGGTTTGGCATCGACGACCACGCGGAGGACATCGGGGTCGGCATGGAGAAAATCGGGCGTGAGGATCTCGATCGTCGTCTCGGGAGAGCGATGCCGCACCGCACGGATCGTTTGCGCGAAATGCTCGGCGCCACCGTCCTCGACGTCGTCGCGATCGACCGAGGTGATCACAACATGCTTGAGACCGAGCTTCTTGACCGCATCGGCCACGCGCCCCGGTTCAAAGACGTCGAGCGCTTCGGGCGGTTTGCCAGTTGCGATATTGCAAAAGGTGCACCCGCGGGTGCAAACCTCGCCCATGATCATCATGGTGGCGTGACCTTGGCTCCAGCATTCGCCGACGTTGGGACAGCCCGCCTCTTCGCAGACGGTCGTCAATTTATGCTCGCGCATGATGTCGCGCGTCTCTTTATATCCCGCAGAGGTCGGGGCCTTTACGCGAATCCACTCCGGCTTTTTGGGCTGGGCGTTGTCGGGGCGATGCGCCTTTTCGGGGTGGCGCTGGCTTGGAATCTTGAGATCACGCATAAGACGGCCTCCTCCGTCGATACAGTTGCACGATCATTAAGCGCCTTTTTCCGAAATGACAACGAATGGCAGCTATGCATCGGGAAGAGTATGACCCCGCGCATCAGCCGATCTTGGGCGCGAATTGCCCCTGTTCCATATAGTGTCGCTTTAGCCGCTGAAGAGCGATCCGCAACACGATCTTGCCCGAGCGCGCAGCCCAGCCCATGCTCTTTTCCGCTGTTTCGAGACCTTCGAGAAAACAGCAGCACCGAAGCACCACATCCCCAAGCCCCGGTCCGAGATCGGACAAGGCTGCGATGACACGCTCTTGCGGTCCTGAATTCGGCACAAGGACGTGCGGCGAGCTCCCGATCCATTTGGACCAATCGACGGCTCCTGCCCCCTCCATAGAAGCCAGTTCGAAATCCTCGCGCAAGCGCTCGCCCGCCGCGACAAGATCACGGCTTAGAAACGGTCGACCGTCACGGTCACGGCGGCGCGCAAGTCCCGTGAGCGGGCTTTCCCCCAATCCATAGCGCGCCCGTGCCTGATCCTCGTCGCCCAACAGCCGAGATGGCGCAAAGGCGATCCCCAAGGCGCGGTTCTCGGCGTCGGCGATCAGCTGTTTGAGCGCGGTGCGGCCCGTCGTGGTGATGTGATAGCGCATGATCCGCGCCGAAGGATCGGCACAGGCGATCCAGTCGCGCAGCGCCATCGCCTGTGCCACCTCTCGGGGCGCAACAGCGGTCCGGGTCGTGGTGCCGTCCTGTCCATCGCGCACGACCACGGCCATCTCCATTTCCCGCGCCACGGCAAGCACGGCTCCCCCTTCGCAAAGACGGCGCAGCACCCGAAGCGCTTCGGCGTCGATTTCATTTGCGGCACGTGCGGTCGGTTCGGGCTGGGACATGATGCTCTGTTCCTCTCGTGACTTTCGTGTTTTGGCGGCGTGGCGCACGGCAAGCGCTTTGAGAGCATCGTCGACAAGCGGATCGTCGCGCCGCCCCTCGAACCGCCGAACTTGCCGCAAAATGGTCGAGGCATGGCAGTCGGCTGCACGCGCCAAGGCGCGAATGGAGGTTCCCTTTTCCGTATGCGCCAAATAATGCCGCGCCGCGTCGGGAACCCAAGCTGGATAATCTCCGACAATTCCGTGCTGTTCCATCGCACATCTCCCATTCCTGCAAGGTGACGCGGCGTGAGGACCGCAGCCCCTTCTCCATTAACCAAATTGCAACCTAGGGTTGCACTTGTTACCCAAGGGTTAATGCACCCGAGGCAGGACCAGAATTGTTCGATTTGGATAATGTTTGATAACCGCGCCGAACGCTGTTCGGCCCGTTTGCGCAACACCCGCCAAACCTATGCAACGCTTCTCCTCTCGCCCCAACGAAGGAGTTAAAAAGATGTTAAATATCATGGGTATGGTCGGCCAATTGAAGCGCCCTGCACTACTTGCACATGCTGCGCACGCGGGGGCCGCGCACTATCGGCGCGAACGTTTGCTCAAGAAGATCCTGAATACAGAAAGCCTCCCCCGTTCGGGAGAGGCTCTGATACGCCTGATGGAGATCGAAGCGGACCAAAACGCGGCTCGGGTGGGCCGAGCGGCGGTATATGATGTGGCGGCCCACGTCGAAACATGGATCGCCATCGTGGGGGAAGCCGCACTTTACCGCGCGGCATCCACCCAAGAGCGGCTTACATGAAGCTATCGGGCATCGAGGCCTTTTTCTTGGCAACGAACTCGTGGAGCGCGGCTTCGATCGCGGGATCGATTTCGGGCTTTTGATAGTCATTGAGAAGCTTTTCGACACGCAGGCTTGCGAGCGTGCGGGTGTCGCGTGCACCCTCTTCGTCCCATGTCTCGAAGGGCTTGTAATCGAAAAGGTTCGAGCGCCAGAACGAGTCCTTGAAGTTCGCTTGGGTGTGGGCACAGCCGAGGAAGTGACCACCGGGACCGACTTCACGGATGGCGTCCATTGCCTGACCGTTGGGGCTCATGTCGATGCCGCGGGCAAGGTGGTGGAGCGTGCCGAGCTGGTCTGCGTCCATGACGAACTTTTCAAAGTCGGCCACAAGACCGCCTTCGAGCCAGCCGCATGCGTGAAGCATGAAGTTGACACCCGACATCAGGCCCATGTTGAGCGAGTTTGCGGTCTCGTATGCGGCCTGAGCGTCAGGAAGCTTGGAACCACAGAAGCTGCCCGAGGAACGGAACGGCAGGTTCAGACGGCGGGCAAGCTGACCCGCACCATAGGTGATATGCGCAGCTTCGGGCGTGCCGAAGGTCGGAGCGCCAGAGTTCATGTCGATCGAGGTCACAAAGGCCCCGAAGATCACCGGCGCACCTTTGCGGATGAGCTGGCTGTAGGCCACGCCCGCAAGAACTTCGGCCAGAACCTGCGTCAGAGTGCCGGCAACCGACACCGGAGCCATCGCGCCGCCCACGATAAAGGGCGAAATGATCGCAGCCTGATTGTTGGCGGCAAAGACTTCGAGCGCGCCCATCATGATGCTGTCGAAAGTAAGCGGCGAGTTGATGTTGATGAGCGAGGTCATCACGGTGTTGTTCTGGACAAAGTCCTCACCGAAAAGAACGCCGCACATATCCACCGAATCCTGTGCGCGGCTCGGTTCGGTCACAGAACCCATAAAGGGTTTGTCCGAGAGCGTCATATGCGCCAGCAGCATGTCGAGGTGACGCTTGTTCACAGGCACGTCGGTCGGTTCGCACACGGTGCCGCCCGAGTGGTGGAGCCACTTGGACATATAGGCCAGTTTCACGAACTTCTGGAAATCGGCGATGGTCGCGTAACGACGGCCACCGTTCATGTCACGTACGAAGGGCGGACCGTAGACGGGCGCAAGCACAAGGTTCTTGCCGCCGATGACGACGTTGCGCTCGGGGTTGCGGGCATGCTGGGTGAACTGCGACGGAGCGGTCTTGCACAGCTCGCGCGCAAGTCCGCGGGGAATGCGCACGCGCTCGCCGTCGACATCCGCGCCGGCCTGACGCCAAAGTTCGAGAGCCTTGGGGTTTTCGACAAAGTTCACACCGACTTCCGCAAGGATCGTCTCGGCGTTGGCTTCGATGATCTGGAGCGCCTCTTCGTTGAGAATTTCGAAGTTGGGAATGTTACGCTCGATATACTTTGCGGTCTCGATGCTGACTGCCGTGCGTTCTGCGCGGCGTGCGGCACCACCGCCACCTCTGCGACCGCCACGACGGGCTTCTGCGACATCCGACATAAGGAATCCTCCGATGAGTGTTTGGTCATTCGATACCGCCAGCACCAAAAACACGATGATGAAATTACGGCGGGTCTGCGCAAAAAGCGACATTTGGCTCCGGAGCGGTGCAAAAACCGACCTTGGGCTCCATTTCGACGCCACTACGGCCTTGCGAGTCGAGCTTGCCCGCCCTATTCCCCGCACATGACCCAGCATGAACGCCTCCTTATCATCGACTTCGGCTCTCAGGTGACGCAGCTGATTGCGCGCCGTCTTCGGGAACTCAAAGTCTATTGCGAAATCCGCCCCTACCAGACCGTCACCGAAGACGTCATCCGCGAGATGGCGCCTTTGGGCGTGATCCTTTCGGGCGGCCCTGACAGCGTGACGCGCGAAGGTTCTCCTCGCGCGCCGCAGGCCCTTTTCGAGATGGGCCTTCCGATCTTTGGTATTTGCTATGGCCAGCAGGTCATGATGGAACAGCTCGGCGGCAAGGTCGAAGCAGGCCATCACGCCGAATATGGTCGCGCCTATGTGACGCCTGCCGAAGGCCACAAGGGCGACGGTATCTTCAAGGGGCTGTTCGAGGCGGGCCGCGAACAGGTTTGGATGAGCCATGGCGACCGCGTCACCAAGCTCGCGCCCGGGTTCGAGGCCATCGGCGTTTCGCCGAACGCGCCACTGGCGATGGTGGCCGATGAAGAGCGCCGTTTCTACGCTGTCCAGTTCCACCCTGAAGTGCATCACACGCCGAACGGCGCGAAGATGCTCGAAAACTTTATCAAGATGTGCGGTTTTACCGGCGATTGGACCATGTCCTCTTATCGCGAAGAAGCGATTGCGCGTATCCGCGAACAGGTCGGCGACAAACAGGTGATCTGCGCGCTCTCGGGCGGTGTCGACTCTTCGGTGACGGGCATCCTTCTGCACGAGGCGATTGGTGATCAGCTCACTTGCGTTTTCGTGGATCACGGTTTGCTGCGTCTGAACGAGGCCGAACAGGTCGTCGCGATGTTCCGCGACAACTATAACCTCAATCTGATCCACGCCGACGAAACCGAGCTTTTCCTCGGTGCGCTCGAAGGCGTTTCGGACCCCGAGGTCAAGCGCAAGACGATCGGCAAGCTTTTCATCGACGTGTTTCAGAAATACGCCGACGGAATCGAAGGCGCAGAATTCCTTGCCCAAGGCACGCTCTATCCTGATGTGATCGAGTCGGTTTCCTTTACGGGCGGTCCTTCGGTGACGATCAAGTCGCACCACAATGTGGGCGGTCTCCCTGAAAAGATGGGCCTCAAACTGGTCGAGCCGCTGCGCGAACTGTTCAAGGACGAAGTGCGCGCGCTGGGCCGCGAGCTTGGTCTTCCCGACAGCTTTATCGGTCGCCACCCTTTCCCCGGTCCGGGTCTTGCGATCCGCTGTCCCGGCGAGATCACCCGCGAAAAGCTCGAGATCCTCAAAAAGGCGGACGCTGTCTACATCGACCAGATCCGCAAGCATGGCCTTTATGATGAAATCTGGCAGGCCTTTGCCGCGATCCTCCCGATGCGCACCGTGGGCGTGATGGGCGACGGTCGGACCTATGACTATGCGGTCTCGCTCCGCGCGGTAACGTCGGTCGACGGGATGACGGCGGATACCTATCCGTTCACCCATGAATTCCTCGGCGAAACGATGACCCGCATCATCAACGAGGTCAAAGGCGTGAACCGCGTCTTCTATGATGTGACCTCGAAGCCGCCGGGAACCATCGAACTCGAATAGAATTACTAGAACGCCCGCAGGTCGACCTTGCGGGCGTTTTGCTTGACAGCGACACGATTTAGGCTCCCTCTTGCGCCAAAGACGAGGGAGCGGAAAATGTCGGATGTGCTGCGCGCAGTGTTGTGGATGTCGGGTGCCATCACCTCGTTTACCTTGATGGCGATTGCGGGCCGCGCCGCAGCGCTCGATTTCGACACCTTCGAAATCATGTTCTACCGCAGCCTGACAGGTATCCTGATCATCGTATCCATTGCACTGGTGCGCGGCAAAATGGGCGATATGAAGACCGACCGACTGGGCCTTCATACCATTCGCAATGTGGCCCATTTCACAGGGCAGAACCTCTGGTTCTATGCGATCACCGTCATTCCCTTGGCGCAGGTGTTCTCTCTCGAATTCACGGCGCCCATCTGGGTGATGATCCTTTCGCCGCTGTTTCTGGGCGAGCCCTTCCGCAAGATCGGTGTTCTTTGCGCCGCTCTCGGCTTTGTCGGCGTTCTAATCGTGGCGCGGCCCACGCCCGAGACGCTCAATCTCGGTGTTCTCGCGGCAGCGCTTGCGGCTATTGCCTTTGCCTTTTCAGCGATCTTTACCCGCAAGCTCACCCGCACAGAGCCGATCTTGCGCATCCTCTTCTATCTCACCACGCTTCAGGCGATTTTCGGTGCGGTCTGTGCGGGGTATGATCTCGATTTCGCACTACCCACGCTAAACGGTCTTCCTTGGCTCGTTTTGATCGGATGCGCGGGGCTTTTGGCTCATTTCTGTTTGACGACGGCGCTTTCGATTGCGCCTGCCACAATCGTGATTCCGATCGACTTCACGCGCCTACCCATCATCGCCGTGGTCGCTATGTTCCTTTATGGAGAGGCGCTGGACATATGGGTGTTTGTCGGTGCGGCCCTCATTTTTGCGGCCAATTGGCTTAATATTTCCTCTTCCACCAAGGTCCGCACCTAGGGTTGACGTAAAGTCACATCAGGTCGCGCGACGTTGCGTCATCAATTGACGCAAATTTGAACGGGTCACTACTCTTGCCCCAGAAGCCGCAGAGGAAACGGCTCAGGGAGGATATAATGAAAAGAATTCTGACGACCTCGGCAGCGCTTGCGCTTTTGAGCAGCGGCGCACTCGCCGCGGGACTTGACCGCTCGGGTCAAGGTATCGACATCATGTATGAAAGCGGCAACGCGATCGAGTTGTCTTTCGGTTCGGTTAGCCCGACCGTGACAGGCACGTTGGGCGGTCAGGACAGCGGCAATGTGAGCGCATCCTATTCCCAAGTGGGCTTCGGTCTGAAAACCCAAGTGAACGACAAACTGTCGCTCGGTCTTGTGTTCGACCAGCCCTATGGCGCGAACCTGTCCTATCCTGCCACCACGACCTATCCGCTGCGCGGCACGACCGGCACAGTCGATACGAGCGCCATCACCGCCATCGCCCGTTATGACCTCGGCAACAACATGGCGGTCTTTGCAGGTGCCCGCCAGCAGACGCTAAGCGGTAGCGTTGCGATCCCCGCAAAAGGCTATTCGGCCAGTTTTGCCTCGTCGAGCGGCACGGGTTATCTCGTTGGCGCCATGTATGAAAAGCCCGAAATCGCATTGCGTGTGGCGCTGACCTACAACAGCTCGATCAAGCATGACATCGCGACGACCGAAAACAACGTGCTGAACACCACGACGACGGTCAACACGCCCAAGTCGGTCAACCTCGACTTCCAGACGGGTGTTGCGGCGGATACCTTGGTCTTCGGCTCGATCCGCTGGGTGGATTGGAAGAACTTCTCGCTCAAGCCCGCAGGGTTTGCCGCTGGGAACGCAGGCGCGGCTTTGTTGAGCTATGCCCAGAACGCGATCACCTATGAAGCGGGTGTCGGTCGCCGTATCAACGACAAATGGTCGGGCGCTGTAACGTTCGGCTACGAAAAGGCCGAAGGCGGCAAGGTCTCTGATCTTGGACCGACGGACGGCTTCTTCAGCTTCGGTCTCGGTGCGACCTATGCCGCCACCGATACGAGCAAGATCACGCTCGGTGCGAAATACGTGAAGCTCGGGGATGCGACCACCGCCAACAACGCGTCGTTCACAGGCAACAGCGCGATCGGTTTCGGGATCAAGTTCTCGTCGTCGTTCTAAGAAAGCCCAAAAGTCCAAGCCCGCCCATTCATTTGGGCGGGTTTATTTTTTGCAATGCGCAAGGAACGGATTGAAGTCCCCCCGATAATCAATTCTTAGTCGGCCCATGATCGTTCAGCGCACCATTCCGCCCCTCGCTTGGGCTCTTTTGTTTCTTCTGGCCTTTATGTGGGGCGGGTCATTCCTTGCCAATCGTATCGCGCTCGAAGAAGTGGGAGTCTTTACCACCGTTGCCTTTCGGGTTGCGGGCGCATCGGTGGTACTCTGGGCCTATGTCATCCTGCGCGGATTGCGCGTGCCTCTGACGCCGCGCTCCATTGGCACGTTTCTGGTGCTGGGGCTCCTTAATAATGCGGTGCCCTTCACGCTGATCGTCTGGGGGCAACAGCACATCGCCTCGGGTCTTGCCGCCATTCTCAATGCTTCGACCGCGATTTTTACGGTTTTGCTGGTGGCCTTGATCTTTAGCGACGAACGTCTAACCAAGCACAAAGCCGTGGGCGTCACCTTGGGATTTGCAGGAGTAATTACCGCCATCGGGATCGAGAACCTGACCAAGCTCGATCTGCGCTCCGTCTCGCAGCTTGCCTTGATGGGCTCGTCACTCTCCTATGCGATCTCGGCTGCAATCGGCCGCGTGTATCTCAAGGGTATTCGCCCCGAAGTGTCGGCTGCGGGGATGCTGACCAGCGCTGCGCTCTTTATGGTGCCGATGGCGATCTGGCTCGAAGGTGTTCCGACGTTCGCCTATCACGCTGCAACCTTCGGGGCTCTGGCCTATCTCGCGGTCATTTCCTCGGCCTTTGCCTATATGCTCTACTACGTGGTCCTCAACCTTGCGGGTGCGGGTAATCTGAGCCTCGTGACGCTTCTTGTGGCGCCTGTGGCTATCGTGCTCGGGGCTGTGGTCTATGGGGAAACTTTGGCGGCAAATGCCTTTTTGGGCTTTGCTTTGCTGGCCTTGGGTCTCTTGATCATTGACGGGCGGCTCGGGACGCGCAAAAAGCCTCGGTAACACTTGGCTCTTGTATCGGCTTTGACATGAAATACCAATCAGCGGCGGACTGGCGCGCCGAAACTGAAAAGCACGTTCTCTTGTTCGGCATGTCCGGACTGGGCAAAACGCATCTGTCCAACATCCTGCGCGATCAGGGCGATTGGTTCCACTATTCCGTCGATTACCGCATCGGCACGCGCTACATGGGCGAGTATATCGCCGATAACGCCAAGCGCGAGGCGATGAAGGTTCCGTTCCTGCGTGAGCTGTTGTTGTCGGACTCGATCTACATCGGCTCGAATATCACCTTCGAGAACCTCTCTCCCGTATCGACCTATCTCGGCAAACCCGGCAACCCCGACTTGGGGGGGATCGAAATCGAGGAATTCCGCCGCCGTCAGTCCCAGTTCCGCAAGGCCGAGATTGAAGCGCTTCTCGACACGGGGCATTTCATCCGCCGTGCCAAAGAGCTCTATGGGTATCCGCATTTCATCTGCGATACGGGCGGCTCGATTTGCGAATGGGTCGATCCCGACAATCCCGACGACGACGTGATGACGGCGCTGGCCAAAGACTGTCTCATCGTCTGGATCGAAGGGTCGGAGGCCCATATCGACGAGCTGGTGCGGCGTTTTGACAAGGCCCCGAAACCGATGTCTTACCAGCCCGAGTTCCTTGATCGGGCTTGGAGTGAATATCTGAGCAAAAACAATATAGAACCGAATGAAGTTAATCCCGACGACTTCATCCGCTGGACCTATCGTCAGGCGCTTGATCACCGTCAGCCGCGCTATGCCAAAATGGCCGAGCAATGGGGGATCACGGTCAAGGCCGAAGAGGTCTATGCCGTCAAAACCGCTCAGGACTTCGAAGACCTTATTGCCCGCACCCTTGAGGCCAAGGCCTAAACGCACTAGTTAACCGCTCTCGCATCATAAGTGGACTGAACCAATGCCGATCAAACTTCCCGAAAACCTTCCTGCCTTTGACGTGCTTTCGCGCGAAGGTGTGATGGTCATGTCGGATGATCGTGCCTCGCGTCAGGACATCCGCACACTTCGCATCGGGCTGTTGAACCTGATGCCGAAAAAAATCCAGACCGAGAACCAGTTCGCGCGTCTGGTCGGTGCGACCCCGCTCCAGATCGAGTTTTCCTTGATCCGCATGAGCGAGCACGAGACCAAGAACACCGCCGCCGAGCATATGGCCGAGTTCTATCGCCCCTTCAACGAAGTGAAAGCCTCGGGCGAAAAGTTCGACGGGCTGATCATCACGGGGGCGCCGATCGAACATCTGCCCTTTGACGAAGTGACCTATTGGACCGAGCTGACCGAGGTTTTCGACTGGTGCAAAACCCATGTCCATTCCACATTCGGCGTCTGCTGGGGCGGTATGGCGATGATTTACCATCTTCATGGGGTCCAAAAGCATATTCTCGACCACAAGGCCTTTGGCTGTGTGCGTCACAGCAACTGCGCGCCCGCCTCGCCGCTTTTGCGCGGGTTTTCCGATGATCTGGTGATGCCCGTCAGCCGTTGGACCGAAATGCGGCGCGAAGAGATCGAAGCTGTCGACGGTCTTAAAATTCTGCTCAACAGCAAGGAAACTGGCCCTGCCCTTGTCGAGGATGCCGCGAACCGCGCGATCTATATCTTCAACCACTTCGAATATGACAGCGGGACACTCAAGGAAGAATACGATCGTGACGTTGCGGCAGGCAAGCCGATCAACGTGCCCGAAAACTATTATCCCGACAATGACCCGACGAAAGCGCCGCTAAACCGCTGGAGAAGTCACGCGCACCTTCTATATGGTAACTGGATAAATGAAATTTACCAGACAACACCATATAGCCTTGATGACATTGGAAACGCTTAAACCCCTGATTTATATCGCTGTCGCGACTTTGTCGTTGGCCTTTCTCGCTTCTTGCGGTGCGGGTCAACGTGCCAAGGAGGCAGAGCGCGAATTCCCGCCCACGGGCCAGATCCTCGATGTCGACGGTGTGCGCATCCATGCACGGGTCGAAGGCAACGGCCCCGATCTTGTGCTGATCCACGGCGCGTCGGGAAGCACGCGGGACATGGCGTTTACGCTTCTTCCCTTGTTGAAGGATCGGTATCGGGTCATTCTGTTCGACCGTCCGGGGCTTGGCTACAGTGGGCGCACCGATCCTGCCTATGAGGCCGCCTTCACCAGCAAAGCAGAGAGCCCGCAAGAACAGGCCGAGGTTCTCGTCAAAGCCGCAAAGATGTTGGGCGCGGATCGACCGATCGTATTGGGGCATTCTTACGGCGGTGCGGTTGCTCTGGCCTGGGCGACCTATCATCCCGAAAACATTGCCGGACTTGTCGATGTTGCGGGGGTTGCACTGCCTTGGCCAGGGACTCTTGGTCCGCTCTATCAGATCAACGGATCGGCACTCGGCGGGGCACTTGTCGTGCCTTTGATCAGCGCGTTGACGCCGCAAAGCGTGGTCAAGTCCGCAATCAACGGGCTTTTCGAGCCGGAAACGCCTCCTCAAGGGTATGCCGATGCCGTGGGGGCACCTCTCACACTGCGGACCGATACCTTCCGCGCCAATGCCCGTCAGGTGAACTCGCTGCGTCCCCATATCGTCGAGATGTCCAAAGACTATGATCGTCTTGCCGGGCTTCCGATCGAGATCATCCACGGTACCGCAGATGATACCGTGCCGATCCAGATCCATTCTCGTCCGCTGGCCGAGCGGCTCCCGCATATCCGGCTGACCGAGATCGAAGGCGGTAGCCATATGATCCACCACACCCATCCGCAGAGTATTATTCAGGCAATCGACCGCACGGCACGCGCCGCCGGATTGCGCTAGGCTCCGATCCATCCCATATTAGATTCATAATATTTTAGGAGCAGCACATGGATTTACCATTCGATGGCGCAATTTCGGCGTTTCACAAGAACGAGGCGCCCGAAGACATCCGTGCCGCCATTGCCAGTGCTGGCAAGAACGATATTCACGACGATGATTTCCCTTATGCCGAGCGCATGAAGCGTTCTGTCTACGACCCCGAAATGGCCGCTCTCCAAATCGAGCTTGTCCGTTTGCAGCATTGGGCCAAAGAGCAAGGCGAACGGATCGTCGTCGTCTTCGAGGGGCGCGACGCTGCGGGCAAAGGAGGCACCATCGAAAGGTTTCGCGAAAACCTCAATCCACGCGGTGCGCGCACGGTCGCTCTTTCCAAACCTTCGGAAACCGAAGCGGGCCAATGGTATTTCCAGCGCTATATCGACGAACTTCCGACTTCTGGCGAAATCGTGTTCTTCGACAGAAGCTGGTATAACCGCGGCGTTGTCGAAAAAGTCTTCGGCTTTTGCACCGACGAGCAGCGTACAAAATGGTTCGATCAGGTCGTGCCCTTCGAAAAGATGCTGGTCGACGAAGGCATCCGTCTGTTCAAAGTCTGGCTCAATGTCGGACGAGCAACACAGCTTCAACGGTTCCTCGACCGCGAGAGCGACCCGCTCAAGCAATGGAAACTCAGCTGGATCGACGTCGAAGGTCTCAAGAAATGGGATGCCTATACCGTCGCCATTCAGGAAACCCTTGCGTTGACCCATACGGCGCATGCCCCTTGGACCGTCATTCGCTCGGACGATAAGCGGCGCGCGCGGCTCAATGCGATCCGCTCCGTTCTCTCGCAAATCCCCTATGACAGGAAAGACACCGCCGCACTTGGTCAGGTCGACCCCCAGATCGCAGGAGGTCCCAATCTCTGGCATGGTTAAGCGCGGCTATCATCACGGCAACCTGCGAGAAGCATTGGTCGGGGCCTGTCTCAAGCTGATTGAGGAAAAGGGCCCGACGGGCTTCACCCTTTCCGAGGCAGCGCGCGAGGCGGGCGTCACGCCTGCCGCCGTGTATCGCCATTTCGAAGGCCGCGAGGATCTTATTGCCGAAGCTGCGCGTCAGGGTTACGAGATTTTCGCCGATCTCATGGAACATGCCTATGCCAAGGGGCAACCCTCGGCGCTCGCCAGTTTCGAGGCAACGGGACGCGCCTATCTTGCCTTTGCGCGGCGCTTTCCTGGGCATTATGTGGCGATGTTCGAAAGCGGTATCTCGATCCAGCGGACGCCCGAGCTGAACACGGTTGCCCGCCGTGCCCTCGGCGTCATGGAAATGGCAGCCTCGGATCTGAGCCAGCATATCCCGCCCGAGAAGCGACCACCGCCCCAGATGTTTTCGGCCCATATCTGGGCGATGAGCCACGGCGTCGTCGAACTCTTTGCGCGTGGCTCTCCGGGCACCAAGAGCCCCTTCCCGCCCGAGGATCTTCTCGAGACGGGGATCGGGGTCTATTTGCGTGGTCTCGGGCTTTTGCCGCCCGATTGTTGATCAAAGCCCGATCAGGACACTCGTTCCTTCGATCTTGACGGGGAAGCTTTTCGTTTGACCGCTGTCCGCGCCTTGGGCCTCACCTGTTTCCAGCGAGATCACCCAGTTATGGAGCGGACAGGTCACGCAACCATCATGCACGATGCCTTGGCTCAAAGGCCCGTTTTTATGCGGGCAGCGGTCTTCGAGCGCAAAGACCCGATCATCCGAGGTGCGAAAGACCGCAATCGTCATTTCCCCGTTCTTGACACAGCGCGCGCCTTGGCGGGGAATGTCGTTGATCGACCCGATCGCGATCCATGTCTTGGCGATGGCGTTCATTCTGCGGCCTCCAGTTGGATGTTTGCGAGCGGCGCGAATTCATGAGCGTCTTTGCCCTCGACGAATTCGGCCCATGGGTCGACCTGAGCAAATTGCTGGGAATAGACAAAGCGGTCGTAATAGGCTCTGCGCGCTTCAAGGTCGGTCATGATCACCTCTCTGATGTGGTCATAGCCCACACGGTCGGCCCATTTATAGATCCGCTCAAGATAGAAGCCCTGTTCGCGATACATCTGCGTTAGCGCACCGATCACTTCGATGCATTCCTCTTCGGTCGCCACCTTGCCCAAAGGCGTGGTGCCTTGGATATGAAGCCCCGCGGCCCCGCCATAGACGACCTCGAACCCGCTATCGACACAGATCACCCCGATGTCCTTGCAAGTCGCCTCGGCGCAGTTACGCGGGCAACCCGTGACGGCAAGCTTGAGCTTTGCAGGGGACCATGACCCCCAGAGGAACTTCTCAAGCTTTACCCCGAGACCTGTCGAATCCTGCGTTCCGAAGCGGCACCATTCGGTTCCGACACAGGTTTTTACCGTCCGAAGCCCCTTGGCATAGGCTGCGCCCGAGATCATCCCCGCCTTGTTCAAATCGGCCCAAACGGGGATCAGGTCCTCTTTCTTGACCCCGAGCAAATCGATCCGCTGACCGCCCGTCACTTTGACCGTCGGGATGTTGAACTTGTCAGCCACATCCGCAATTGCGCGAAGCTCGTCAGGTGTGGTGAGACCGCCGAACATGCGCGGCACCACAGAATAAGTTCCGTCCTTTTGAATGTTGGCATGAACCCGCTCGTTGATAAAACGCGATTGCTGGTCGTCTTGGTATTCCCCTGGCCAATCCGCAACGAGGTAATAGTTCAGCGCGGGACGGCACTTGGCGCAGCCCTCTGGCGTGGACCATTCCAGCTCCTGCATGACCTCGGGAATGGATTTGAGTTCTTTGGCCTTGATCAAGCGGCGCACATGGGCGTGGCTATGGGTCGTGCAGGGACACATGCCTTGGGCCTCGGGCACGACAAAGCTATCCCCCAGAGTGAGCCCCATAAGGGTTTCGACCAGCCCCGTGCATGTCCCGCAAGAGGCCGAAGCCTTGGTATGCGCGCGCACATCGGCAAGCGAAGAAAGTCCCTTGTCCTTGATCGCGGCGACGATCATCCCCTTGCTGATCCCGTTGCAGCCGCAAATCTCGGCATCATCCCCAAGTTCCGCAACCGCTGCAAATGGATCGGTCGCGCCGCCGCCCTGATAGGCTTGGCCAAAGATCAGGGTGTCACGGCGCTCGGCGATGCTTTCGCCCGATTTAAGGAGTTCATTATACCATGCGCCATCGGCGACATCGCCATAAAGAACAGCGCCGATCACTTTGTTATCCTTTAGAATTATCCGCTTATAGGTGCCACGCACTGCATCGCGCAGAACGATATCCTCGCGGTCAGGTCCTTCTGCGAAATCCCCGACCGAATAGAGGTTGACGCCCGTGACCTTGAGCTTGGTCGGTGTCTCGGCGTGGATAAAGCCCGTGCTTGCCTGTCCCGCGAGTTCCTCTGCCACCGCTTTGGCCATGCGGTAGAGCGGTGCCACGAGGCCATAGACCATCCCGCCGACTTCGGCGCATTCGCCAAGCGCAAAGATATCGGGATCAGAGGTGCGCATAATCGCATCCGTCACAATCCCGCGATTGACCTCTAGCCCAGCGTCCTTGGCCAGTTGCACATTCGGACGAATGCCCACCGCCATAACCACAAGCGAAGCGTCGATGATCCGCCCATCGGCAAGCTCGACCCCTTCGACGCGCTCTTTGCCGAGGATTTGCTTGGTATTCGCCTCACAAATGACTTCGATGCCGCGGCTCTCAAGCTCGCGCCGCAGAAGAAACCCTGCAGCAGTGTCGAGCTGACGCTCCATCAGGGTCGGCATAAGATGGATAACCGTCACCTCCATCCCCCGAAGCCGAAGTCCCGCTGCGGCTTCGAGGCCCAGAAGACCGCCGCCGATCACCACCGCGCGGCCGCCCTTTTGCGCGGCAGCCACCATGGCTTCGGTATCATCAAGATCACGATAGGCCAGAACACCATCAAGATCTTTGCCCGGCACGGGAATGATAAAGGGGGAGGACCCCGTCGCGATCACCAGCTTGTCATAGGCGGCACTTGCGCCCCTGTCCGACGTCACCGTGCGGGCATCGCGGTCGATCGAGACGACCTTTTCCCCTTTGTAGAGGGTAATCCCGTGGGCGGAATACCAAGCTTCGTCATGGATGATGATGTCAGCATATGACTTTTCCCCTGACAGAACAGGTGAAAGCATGATGCGGTCATAGTTCACGCGCGGCTCGGCGTTGAAAATCGTGACGTCATATGCATCGGTCAACCCGAAGAGGTTTTCGAGCATACGGCCTGGGGCCATTCCATTTCCGATGATGACGAGGCGTTGTTTGGACATGTGTGCGCTCCAACTTCGCTGGATGATCCAGCTTGTGTTTTTGAGGATCGCAGCGCCGTTGCCGCATTGGCCGATTGCCCGCTACCACCTTGTAGCTGAATCGGCGTTTCACCGAAGGAGTGCCTCCGACGTCGCCCTATGACAAGAGTGGCCGCACCCATGAAAACGGGCGATGCAATGCGTTGCGCAAATTTTAGGCGATTGATGAGCGTGATGCCCGAAATGCAGATCGAGCCAGAGCGGGCGTTTCAGATCACAGCCGAGCCAAAATCGCATCAGCCGCCCGTTGTCCCGGTGGCGGACCGCCTGCCCCCAGCCGCTCCATCGTCAGCTGCATCGCATCGCGTTGGGCTTCGGGCGCAAGCAGAACCTTTTCCAGCGCGGCGGCAATCCCCTCGGGAATGCAATTTTCACCAAGGAATTCCGGCACGGTTCGGTTCTCGGCAACAAGATTGACGAGCGTCACCGTGTCGACGCGCAACAAGCGTTTGACCATGAACCGCGTCACCTTGTTCATGTCATAGGCAATGACCATCGGCGTGCCTGAGGCCGCCAGTTCAAGGCTCACCGTGCCGCTGGCGGCAAGCGCGACATCGGCCGCGCGGAAGGCGGCTTTCTTGGTCTCTCGTGCGTCGGGGTCGGTGATGGGATCGATCAGCATCGGCGTCACGGGCCAGTTCGTTGTGAGTTCGCGCACCAGCGGCGCAACAGGCGCGGCACAGGGCAGCACCACCTTGAGATCAGGGTGCTGTTTGGCCACAATCCCAACGGTTTCGCCGAACCTTTCGGCAAGTCGGGTGACTTCGCCCCGACGCGATCCGGGGAGTGCTAGAAGCAAAGGTCCCGTTCCCCCGATCCGAGCGCGAAAGGCGTCGGCCTCGTCTTGGGTTGCGATCTCTTCGGTTGCAACGGGGTGTCCGACGAAATCGCAATCCATTCCGGCCGCCTGCATAAAGGGCGGCTCGAACGGAAAGAGCGCAAGAACGTGGTCGATCACCTTGGCCATTTTGTCCGCGCGGCCCGGTCTCCAGGCCCAGACCGTGGGCGCCACATAATGCACGCAGCGCAAATCGGGTCGCATGATTTTCACCAATTTGGCGACCCGCAAACAAAAATCTGGGCTGTCGATGGTGATCAGCACGTCCGGCCGAGAGGCGAGCACGGCCTCGGCTGTCTGACGAATGCGGCGCTTGAGATGGAAATACTTCGGAAGCACCTCGGCAATGCCCATGATCGACAATTCGTCCATCGGAAAAAAACTGGTCAAACCGTGGCTCGACATCTCGGCCCCACCAACGCCTTCGAAGGTTATGTCGGGCACGCGGAGTCTTAGACCTTCCATCAAGGCGCCGCCAAGCTTGTCACCCGAAGGCTCGCCCGCAATCACAAAGGCCTTCATGACGGCACCACTTCAAGAAAGAGCCCGAGCCGATCCGCCGCCTCGATCGTTGCGGCGCGGTCGATGATCATGACGCCGCCTTCTGCAAGAACGACCCCTTCGAGCCCTGCGCGCGCCGCTTGCTCCAAGGTATCGGGACCGACGGCAGGAAGGTCGATGCGGCGGTCCTGCGATGGCTTCGGCGCTTTGAACAGAATACCGCCCGTTCCAAGGCCGACCACGCTAGCGAGCATATGTGCCGTCCCTGGCATCGCCTCGAGAGCGAGCGCCTGACGGCGCCGCACAATACAGGCTTGCCCGATATCGGCAGAGCCGAGAAGCGCGGCGATCTCTCGGGCCTTGTCGATGTCCTCAGTGCTGTGCTTGGGCCTCTTGTGACGGCCCAGAACCCCGAGAGGCGGGATCAGATCAGGCGCGAGCTCGTGCGCCGCGCGGATACGGAATCCCTTTTCCTCGAAGGTGGCGAGCACGATCCGAAGGGCGGCATCATCGCCCTGCCCCAAGGCTTTGAGCATGCGCGGCACCAAGGGCAAAGTCGCGGCGTCGATCTTGGTCGGATTGAGCTGCGGACGGTCGATTCCGCCCGCGAAACACACATCCGTCACGCCGAGTTTGCCGAGTTCCTTGAGAAAGCTCCCAAGCCGCTCGATCCGAAACGATAGCCCGACATCAAGTCCATCGGGTTCGCACCCTTCCAAGGCAGCGACCACGACATCTTTGCCGCCCGAGCGGTCAAAGAGAATACGCGGCAATCGTCCTCGGCCTGCGATGAGAGCAAGCATAGGCGTCAGCTCGGTGTGAGAAAGCTTCGGTCGGAATGCCCGAGAATGAACTCGACCATCTCCTGAACATAGGTGCTTTCGCTTTCATGCTTGAGCCGCTCGGCCCGTTCAAGGAAGGTGCCTTCACCGTCCTTGAGCATCTGGAACGCAGCCCGAAGCGCGGTAATATCCGAGCGGTCCACGCCGCGCCGCTTGAGCCCGACAAGGTTAAGACCGTCGAGCTTGCCGCGCGGGGCCTGCACAAGCGCGTGGGGGATCACGTCATTGGTCACCATCGTCAAGGCGCCGATGATTGCACCCCGCCCGATCCTGACGAATTGATGCACGCCGCACAGACCGCCGACGATGACGTCGTCTTCGATGATGCAATGGCCCGCAATCGCCGTGCTGTTCACGATAATAACGCGGTTCCCGAGATGGGCATCATGGGCGATATGGCAACCCGCCATCAAGAGACAATCGTCCCCGATTCTAGTCACGCCGCCGCCACCCGCGGTGCCCGTGTTGATCGTCACATGCTCGCGAATGCGGTTTCTTGCGCCGATCCGGAGCGAGGTCTTTTCGCCGCCGAACTTGAGATCCTGCGGGATCTCTCCAATCACCGAGAAAGAGAACACGACCGAGTCGTCACCAATATGCGTATTGCCGGTGATCACCACATGGGACTTGAGAACGACATTCTGCCCAAGAACGACCTCGGGGCCTATGACGCAGAACGGGCCGATCTCGCAGCCCGCGCCGATCACAGCGCCCTCTTCGATGATCGCAGAAGGATGTATGCTGGCGCTCATTACGCAGGCAGGTCCATCATAGCGGTGAATTCGGCTTCTGCTGCCATTTCGCCGTCTACGGTTGCGACACCTTTGAACTTCCAGACCTTTGCGCCGGGCTTGCCGCGCGTGGTCTCCACGTTCATTTTGAGAACGTCACCGGGGACGACTTTGCGGCGGAATTTGCAACCGTCGATCGCCATGAAATAGACCAGCAGATTGTTATCGGTCAGCCCCATGGTCGCTCCGACCATGACAGCGGCCGTCTGAGCCATCGCCTCGACAATTGTCACACCCGGCATGATGGGATTTCCGGGAAAGTGCCCCTGAAAATGCGGCTCGTTCATCGTGACGTTCTTGATACCTGTCGCCGAAGTCGTCCCGTTGATGTCGACCACACGATCCACCAAAAGGAACGGATAGCGATGTGGCAGGATCTTTTGGATCAGCATGATATCTGCGGTGGTGACGGGCTCGCTCATCGGGGGTCCTTTCTTGGTCTTTGCCAATGCAAAGCGTTTGCTTGCCAAATCCCTAGCAAGCCAGTGCACTCTGGGCAAGCGTTGTGACTATTGCGCAGGGTCGAGCAAGGCAGCACCATCGCCAAGCTCGGCATTGATGCGCTCGATGGCTTCTTGCGTGATATCGGCAACCGAACGGGTCAGGAAAACAGTCCGCCTGTCGAGGATGACCACAGCGCCGCGTTCGGCCATCATCTGCCCGAGGATCGGGCTCACCGCTTCGATAAAGCGCTGTTCCGCTTCGGACACGCTGGCACGAAGCTCTGCCTCTTTGGTGTCCTGAGCGGCACGAATGGCGTCCACTTTGGTCGAAAAGGCCTCTGCCTCGGCGCGAAACGCTTCGGGCGTCATAGTGGGACGCCGTGCTGTCAGCGATTTTTCCTCTTCGGTCAGCGCGGTTTCGATCTTGAGGTTCTCGGCAAGCAGCGCCTCGGCCTTTTGCTGGTATTGCGCATCAAAGGTCGCGCTGAAAAGCGAGCCGCCAAAGAGCGCTTCGACATCGACGGTCAGCACACTGGATTGGGCCGCAGAAACATCCCCCGAAACCGTCGTCTGCGCATGGCCCGCTCCTGCAAAGAGGAGCGCCAAGGTCACGAATAACGGTCTCAGGGTCATAGACGCCTCAGAAGCTTGTCGAGATGGTCAGATCGAACGAACGGGTGTTGTCGCCCGTCTGCACTTTGAGAGGTTTGGTGAAGTTGAACCGCAGCGGGCCGAGCGGCGTGGTCCAGAAAACCGACAAACCTGCAACGCTGCGCGGAGTGAAGCCGCAATAATCAACGGTCGTGCCGGTGCAATCAAAGCCCGTATCCCAAAGCGAGCCGTAATCCACAAAGGCACCGCCCGTGATGCCGTATTCTTCGGGAAGTCCGAGCGGGAACTCGGCTTCGAGACGCACAACGGCATAGGCATTGCCGCCCAAGGCGTCATCGGTCGCATTGTCACGCGGACCGATACCGCCAAGCTGGAAGCCGCGCATGACATCCGAGCCGAGCGTAAAGCGGTCGATCACACGGCTGCTGCCTTTGAAATATTTGGCATAGCCGCCTTCAAAGGTGCTGCGCACAGTGAGCTGGTCGCTCAGAACATTGGTCTCGGCCCCTGCAAGGACGGTGTTCTTGACATAGGTCGACTTGCCGAAGCCGAATTCCTGACCGCCGCGCGCCACGAGCACGACATCGGGTTCGACCCCCTTGCGGCGGTTGTCCCAGCTGAGCGTATAGCCGACCGAGTTCGCCCAGATACCGCCCTTGGCCGCATCGGCCTTGATGAATGTGCTTGCTGCCGCATCGACGTCCTGCATTGCGCTGTATTCCAGCGAGTAGAAGGTCGAAACGCGGGCCTGCTCGGTCAACGGAAAACCGATCGACGGCGAGAAGCGGAACGTCTTGGTGTCGTATTTCGCGCCTTCGTTGTTGGTCGTCACATAAGACAGGCCAAGGCTTGCCGAGAGATCACGCCCAAGAAGATAGGGTTCGGTGAAATCGAAGGTGAACTGGCGGTTCGTCTTGCCGAGGTTCATATTCAGGAAAATCTGCTGGCCGCGCCCAAGGAAGTTCTGTTCCTTGAAGGTCGCAACAAGGCTGGTGCCTGTGTCGGTGTTATAGTTCGCACCGAATGAGAAGGAACCCGTCGGCATTTCTTCGACGTTCACGTCGATGACGACCTGATCGGCTCCCGACCCTTGGCGGGCATTCACATCGGCATTCGAGAAATAGCCGAGCGCGCGGATGCGTTCAGCGCTTTCGCGGATCGTGCGCGGGTTAAAGGGGTCACCCTCAACGACGCGGAACTGGTCGCGCACAACGCGGTCAAGCGTGGTGTTGTTGCCTTCGATGTCGATGCGCTCGACAAAAATACGCTCGCCACGGACCAGCACATAGGTCACGTCAAGGATCTGGCCCGCATCATTGCGGGTGATCTGCGGATCGACACGCAGGAAGTCGACGCCCTGACGCAAAGCAAGGCTTTCCATGCGGGCGATATCGTTCTCGATGGCGACGGGTGAATAGTAATCGCCCTCGTCCACCTTGATCTCGCGGCGGAAAAGCTCGACGTCCACGCCATTGATTTCGCTGACGATATTGATGTTTCCAAGGCGATAACGCTGGCCTTCCTCGACGTTGAACGTCACCAGATAGGCATCGCGCTCGCGGGTCAGCTCGATATCGACGTTCTCGACGCGGAAGTCCACGAAACCACGAGAAGTGTAGAAGTCGGTCAGGACCTGTTTGTCGAAATCGACACGCGCCGGATCATAGGTGTCACGAGTGATGAGCACTCGCAAAAGACCGGCCTGCTTGGTCGATAGAACGCTGCGCAGACGGCGGTCACTGAACGTGCGGTTGCCGACAAAGCCGATGCTCTCGATCTCGGTTACGCCGCCTTCGAAAACCTCGTAGACGAGATCGACGCGGTTATCGCTTCTGCGGATGATCTTCGGCGTGATGGTGGCGTTGATCCGCCCCTTGGTCGCATAGAAATCGGCAAGTGTGGCCACATCGCTTTCTACGGTCGCGGGGTTATAGACACGGCGCGACGTCGATTGGATCACAGCCGAAAGGTCTGCATCACTTAGTTTGTCGTTGCCCTCGAAGTTGATGAGGTTGATCGTCGGATATTCCTGCACCGTAACGACAAGGCTCGAACCGCTCACTGTCGCGTCCACGGTTTCGAAAAGGCCGGTGGCCCGAAGCGCCTGAACCGCTGCGTTGATGTCCGAGGCAGAACCGCCCTGCGCCGAGGAGAGATAGCTCAGAATCGTTGCGGTTTCGATCCGCTGGTTCCCCTTTACGGTAATTCCGGAAACATTCTGAGCAATGGCAGCGCTCGAAGTTACGGTAGCAAGTGCAAGTGTTGAAACAAGAAAAGTGGTTTTCAACAAAGCAGAAATGCGCGGCCCACGCACAGAATTTCGAGCGATCATAGTCCCAGCCCAATCAGACATCCCAGTATGACCAAGGGAGTATCCCGAACGCGCCGAGTTGTCAAAAGATTGAAGGGCTCTTAGGCGTTCAAATGCCTAGATATTGTGTCACAGACTGCCCACAACAGAACCAAGCCAAAGCGAGCCGACAAGCGCGCCCGCAAACAAAAGACGGTCCCAGTTCAAATCGAACAGGAACGAAAGGCTCCGATAGCTCGTGTTGATCGTCTGCATCTCCGACCTCTTTGGTTGATAAAGCGCAGACTAGAACACGATTGGGGCGAAATCATGACGCCCCGATCGCTTTTCGGGTTCAGCAGAGGAAAAGATCGTTGGCCAGACCGATGAGCATCATCGTCAGGATGATCGAAAGACCCGCCGCGATGAGAACGCGAAGCACCTTGTCCGACGGTTTCTTGCCTGTCGCAGCCTCATAAGCGTGGAACACAAGGTGCCCGCCATCAAGGATCGGGATCGGCAAGAGGTTCAAAAGACCAATCGCAGCAGAAAGATAGCCGATAAAGCTGATGTAATCGAGCAGACCGGACGACGCCATGGCCCCTGACGCCTGCGCAATTCCGACAGGACTCGAAAGGTTGCACGAGGAAATCGCGCCGGTGATCATGTGCCACATGCCCGAAAGCGAGATCTTGAGAATATACCAAAGCGAAGAAAACGCATTCCCCACCGCCTCGACCAAGCCGGTGCGCTGGGTCAGCGGGTCAAAGAAAATACCGCCCGTCACCCCGATCAGATAGCGCGTTTCGAAACCTCCGTCCGCAAGCGGCAAATCGGTGCTCTTGGGGGTCATTTCGAGCGTAAGAACCTCGCCCTCGCGCCAGATCGTCAGTTCGACAGGCTGGCCTTCAGAGGCCGAAATCTTCTCGATAAGCTGGGAAAAGGCGAACACCTCTTCGCCGTTGACCGCTGTGACGAAATCGCCCTGCTTGACCCCAGCGGCCGCAGCGGCACCGTCGAAATTCACACCCACGGCATAGGTCGTTTCGGGATAGGGTCCCTTGACCACCATTTCGACGCCATCGCGGATGATGGTATAGTCAACCGAAGGCTGGAGCGGCACGCTCTTCATCGCGACACCAAAGGCGGCGATGGAACGCGCATCCATATTGTCGACGGCCAAAATCTGGTCACCCGCCTTTAGTTCAAGCTCATAGATCGGGGGCATCTGCGGCACCGAAAGAAGCGTCAAAGGATCGACCGCCTTGCCTGCGACAAGCGACAGCCCTGTAAAAACAACAACGGCAAGGATGAAATTCGCGACAGGTCCTGCCGCAACCGTCAAGGAGCGCGCCCATACAGGAGCCCCGAGCATGGTTTCGCGAGAAGCAACGCCCTCGACCTCGTCCGAGCCACCGACGCTTGCGGCATTGGCATCGCCCTTGAACTTCACATAGCCGCCGAGCGGAAAAGCAGCGATCTGCCAACGGGTGCCGCGTTTGTCGACCCGCGACCAGAGCACAGGCCCGAAGCCGAGCGAGAACACATCCGCACCGATCCCGCACCACCGCCCGACGATGTAATGACCGAATTCATGGATCGCGACGATCACCAGTAGAGCGACGATAAACGCGATGATCGTAAAAGAGGCGTTGCCGAAATAGGGCAGGAACTGGCTCATTGGCTGGATTATCCCAAAGTCTTTATGGTTTCGCGGGCAATCAAACGTGCCTCGCGGTCAATGTCCAGAATACTATCTAGGCTCATCACGTCATTTTGCAGTCCCGCACGTGGCGAAAGTCGGTCCATGGTCCGTTCGACCATCTCGGACATCTGCAAAAAGCCGATCTCTTCGGCGATAAAATGATCGAGAGCGGCTTCTTTTGCGGCGTTGAAAACGGCCCCCATCAAACCGCCCTCTTCCATCACGCGGCGTGCAAGACCAAGAGCGGGGTAACGGTCGGCGCAGGCTTCGCGAAAGGTGAAGGCCCCGATCTTCGCCAGATCAAGCCGCTCGACGGGAAGGGTCTTGCGATCCGGCCAGTTGAGCGCAAACCCGATGGCGTGACGCATATCCGCAGGTCCAACATGAGCCATCAAGGCCCCGTCGTTAAAGCCGACGAGCGCATGGATCATGCTTTCGGGGTGGACGATCACTTCGATCTGGTCAGGAGTAAAGCCAAAGAATTCTTTTGTCTCAATAACTTCCATCGCCTTATTGAACATAGAGGCGCTGTCTATCGTGATCCTTTGCCCCATGTCCCAATTGGGATGGGAGGATGCCTCGGCCACTGTCGCGGTTGCCAGCTTTTCCATCGGCCAATCGCGAAATGCGCCGCCCGACGCGGTTATGATCACCCGTTCGACCGCCGACTGGTCTTCGCCGATCAACGCCTGGAAAATGGCAGAATGCTCGGAGTCGACAGGCAGAACGGTTGCGCCATGGGCCTTTGCTTCGGACAACAAAAGCGGGCCGGCGGTGACAAGCGACTCTTTGTTGGCAAGGGCAAGCGTCGTGCCGTGCTTCAACGCTTCTAGTCCGGGCCGTAGCCCTGCTGCACCGACGATTGCACTCATCACCCAATCGGCGGGACGGCTGGCCGCTTCGACCACGGCTGCGTCGCCACTTGCGACTTCGATACCCGTGCCCTTGAGACGCTCTTCAAGTTCGGCTCTGCACTCGTCGAAACAGGTGACGGCGATTTGTGCCTTGAGACGGATGGCATCGTGAGCCAAACGCGCGACGTTGCGCCCGCCCGTCAATGCCACCACTTCGAACCCTTGGGGATCACGCGCGATGAGATCGAGCGTATTCTGCCCGATGCTGCCTGTTGCGCCAAAGACTGAAACGCGTCGAACTTGTGTCATGCCGAAAAGGAGGACTGTGCCCAAAGAAGGATCAAGAGAACCGAGGAGGCCGCAATCATCGCGTCGAACCGATCAAGAAGCCCGCCATGACCGGGAATGATGTTGGAACTGTCCTTGATCCCTGCCCTACGCTTGATCGCGCTTTCGGCGATATCGCCCATTTGCCCTGCAAAGGACAAAAGAACGGAAAAAAGGATGAAGACAGGCGAAACATCGAAATAAACGCTATAGCCAAAGCCGACCAGAGCCGCGCCGATCCAACCGGCAAGTGTTCCGCTCCACGTTTTCTTGGGGCTGACCTTGGGCCAGAACTTGGGGCCACCCAGAAAGCGCCCCGCAAAATAGCCCAAGATATCGGTGACAACGATCACGACGACGACCCAAGCAAGTTGATGGACGCTGCCTTCTTCGCGGAAATAAACGAAGCCCCAGGGCGCAAAAAGAACAAAGACGCCGTAGAGTGCGACGATCCATTTATCACGGCTTGCAACCGATGCCGCTGCGACTGCCAGAATAAAGAAAAGGCCTAAAAACGGACCCGCGCCGCCATAAATCGCCGCGCATTGCGCAAGCGCCGCCAAAGCGCCAAAGATGACGGCCCTCAATTCCTTGGTAGGGTCGATCATGCGGGTGAGTTCCCAGAACATCAGCCCCGTGACGACCACTGCAAGCCCTTGGAACCAGAGCCCGCCTTTGCCGATGGTAAAGACGCCGACAGCAATCATCACCATGGCGGAGAGCAGTCTGGGAAGCAGGTCTCCCCAATTTCCAGAGCGCAAACTGGCTGCCATCTTAGGCCTTGACCGCGCCGAAACGTCTGTCCCGCGCACCGTAGCGTCCTACGACCTCGCAGAACTCTTGCGCCGTGAAGTCTGGCCAGAGCGTGTCGATGAATTCGTATTCCGAATAGGCCGACTGCCACAAAAGGAAGTTGGAAATCCGCGCCTCGCCGGATGTGCGGATCACCAGATCGGGATCGGGCAGCACATGGGTATCAAGATAGCTGGCAAGCGTTTCGGCGGTCACATCCTTGTGGGTGAGCTTGCCCTTCTCGATATCATAGGCAAGCCGCTTGGCCGCACGGGTCACTTCATCGCGGCCACCATAGTTGAGCGCGATGGTCAGGTGCACCTTGTCATTGTGAGAGGTCAGAAGCTCCAGCTCGTCCATCAGCGTCACAAGCTTTTCATCAAGCTTGATACGATCGCCGATAAAGCGGACGCGCACACCGTCCTTGATCAGGTCCTTGGCTTCTTTTTCGATGTATTTGCGGAAAAGCGCCATAAGGCCGGACACTTCGGTCTGGGTGCGCTTCCAGTTTTCGGTCGAGAAAGCAAAAATCGTGAGGTATTTCACACCGACATCGGGGCAAACCTCGACGATTTCGCGGATGCGCTTGGCGCCCGCATGGTGCCCGAAGAGCCGCGGACGATGGCGCATTTGCGCCCAACGCCCGTTGCCATCCATAATGACTGCGACGTGTTTGGGGCCCGATTGGGCTTTGTCATCCGTTTCAACAGCCATTACGGGCTCCTTCAGCGCAAGATCAGACCTGCATGATCTCTTTTTGTTTGGTGTCGAGAAGATCGTCCACCTGTTTGACGTATTGATCGGTCATGGCCTGGACTTCGCCTTCCCAGAACTTCTGATCGTCCTCGGAGAGACCGTCGGCCTTGGCCTTCTTCACTTTGTCCATACCATCACGGCGCAGGTTGCGCACGGCAACGCGCGCGCTCTCGGCATAGGACGCGGCGACTTTGGACAGTTCGCGACGACGTTCTTCGTTGAGTTCGGGGATAGGCAACATAATGATTGTGCCGTTCAACTGGGGATTAATCCCCAGCCCGCTTTCGCGGATGGCTTTTTCGACCTTGCCGACAAGGCCCTTGTCCCAGACGTTGATCGTGACCATGCGCGGCTCGGGCACGTTGACGGTGCCGACCTGATTGAGCGGGGTCATCTGGCCATAAGCTTCGACCTGGATCGGATCAAGCATCGAGGCCGAGCCGCGGCCCGTGCGCAGCGACGCGAATTCGGTACGAAGCGCTGCAATCGCGCCATCCATACGGCGCTTGAGATCGTCGGTATCAAGTTCAAATTCGTCGGACATGTGTAGTCTGCTCCCCTGACGGGTTAGTCGTGATTTAGAGTGCTATACCGTTAAGAGTGCACGGTTGTATAGGTGCCTTCGCCCGCAAGGATACCACGGAAGCCACCGGGTTCATCAAGGCTGAAGACGATAATCGGAAGATCGTTGTCACGCGCAAGCGCAATGGCAGATGCGTCCATAACGCCCAAGTGCTGCGCCAGAACCTCGTCATAGGACACACGCTCGAAGCGCTTGGCATCGGCGTGCTTCTTGGGGTCCTTGTCGTAAACGCCGTCCACCTTGGTGCCTTTGAAGATCGCCTCACAGGACATCTCATTGGCGCGCAGCGTGGCAGCGGTATCGGTGGTAAAATATGGGTTGCCCGTGCCCGCAGCGAAAATGCAGACGCGCTTTTTCTCGAGGTGGCGCACTGCGCGGCGGCGGATATAGGGCTCGCAGACCTGATCCATCGGAATGGCCGAGATCACGCGCGTAAACACTCCGAGGCTTTCGAGTGCGGACTGCATCGCAAGCGCGTTCATCACGGTCGCAAGCATACCCATATAATCGGCCGTCGTGCGCTCCATCCCCTGTGCCGAGCCTTGGAGCCCGCGGAAGATGTTGCCGCCGCCGATCACCATGCAAATCTCGACGCCGAGATCGTGAACGGATTTGACCTCGCGGGCGATGCGTTCGACGGTCGGCGGATGGAGACCGAATTGAGTGTCGCCCATCAGGGCTTCACCCGAAATCTTGAGCATGACCCTCTTGAATTTGATGTCGTTGGTCTCGCTCATGGCCCTAACTCCTGAATGGGTGCTTTCATCGCGCGCCAAAATGTCGGAAAAGGTCGAAATGTTCAATGCTGTGAATACGAAATAAGCACTTCTCCGACCGAGAAAATCATCAGGACCGCGCCTTTGATCGACACCCGAAACATTCCGAGCGATTTGCCGGTGCTCATTGCAGGCCCGACGGCTTCGGGGAAATCGGCGCTTGCGCTCAGGATTGCGCGCGAAAGCGGCGGAGTGATCGTCAATGCAGATGCGCTTCAGGTCTTTGACGGTTGGCGCATTCTGACCGCCCGCCCCTCCGAGGAAGAAACGGCACTGGCCCAGCATGCACTCTATGGACATGTGCCTTTTGATGCCGACTATTCCGTCGGGCATTGGCTGCGCGATGTGAAACCTTTGCTGACGGGCGCAGAGCGTCCGATCATCGTCGGTGGCACGGGGCTTTACTTTACTGCCCTCACCGAAGGGCTCGCCGAGATCCCCGCGACCCCGCCCGAAGTGCGCGCCGAGGCTGATCTGATTCCCCTCGCCGATCTTCTTATTGATCTCGATGCGGAAACAATCTCCCGCATAGACATAAACAACCGCGCCCGCGTTCAACGTGCGTGGGAAGTGTGGCGCGCAACGGGCCGTCCACTCTCGCAATGGCAGGACGAGACGCCGCCGCCGCTTTTACCTTTGGACCGCACCAAAGCGATCTGCCTCATGCCGGACAAGCAATGGCTGAACCAGCGCATCGAGACCCGCTTCGGCCAGATGGTCGCTCAAGGCGCACTTTCAGAGGCCGAGGCCATGCTAAAACGCTGGAATCCCAAGCTTCTATCTTCCAAAGCCATTGGCGCCCCTGAATTGATCGCACATCTCAAGGGTGAAATGATGTTGGACGCGGCGATAGAGAGCGCGGTCATCGCAACGCGGCAATACGCGAAACGACAACGCACCTGGTTTCGCGCACGGATGAAATCGTGGGAGGTTATCCCCATTTTATCCACAGAATCATGAACAGCTGATTAACGAAGTTCTAACTTTTTACCTTGTTTTGCGAGGTCTTGCCCCACATTCTTTCCAAAATCGAACATGATTGCGGGACCAAAGATGGCGCATACGGTAAAATCAGCTCTCACGCCTGTGGTAGAAGCGGATGTGGCGAACCGGCTTTCCTTGGTGCCGATCGGCCAGAATCCCGACACGGGGCGTTGGCGGACAGAGGCGATGCGTTCACATGCCGCGCCGCGCTTGCTCTATATCTCCAAGGGTCAGGGGCGGATCACCATCGCCGGACTGACAAGCGGCTATGGTCCCAATAACCTCATCTTCATACCCGCGAACACAATGTACGGCTTTGAAGTCGGCACCACCGTCTTTGGCCAGATGTTGTCGATCCCGCGCGCCATGGCGAGCGAATGGCCCGAAGAGCCGGTCCACCTTCGCATCCGCGACGTGCACGCCCAAAAAGAGCTTTTCACCCATTTCGACAATCTCGAACGCGAGTTGAAATCGTCGAAAACCGCGCACACCCGCGCCGCGCATTATCTTGTCGGTATTCTGGGTGTGTTCTTCGAGCGCCAGCTACAGGACCAGCCCGCCGACCCGACAGCGCGCCGCACAGAAAGCTCATCGGCACGTCTGGTTGCTGCCTATACCGATCTGATCGAACGAGATTTCCGCTCGGACAAAGGTGTTGCCGATTACGCCGCCGCGCTCGGCGTAACGCCCACACACCTTACGCGCTGTTGCAATCAGACCTGCGGCCGCTCGGCGCACGCTCTTCTTTCGGATCGGGTGCTCTACGAGGCGCGTCTCTTGCTGCGCGACACACGCACGCCTGTTCAGGACATCGCGACGCGTCTGGGCTTTACCTCGCCTGCCTATTTTACGCGGGCCTTCCAGAACCAGACGGGCATGACCCCGACCAAATTCCGCCGCACAGGGCAGCACTAGCTCCCTAAAATCACGCGCACGTAATTCTGAGTCTCGCGATAGGGCGGAATACCTCCGTGCTTTTCAACGGCTTGCGGGCCTGCGTTATAGGCCGCAAGCGCCAGCCTCCAGCTTCCGAAGGTGCGATATTGCATCGCGAGATACCGCGCACCACCCTCGAGGTTTTGCGCGGGATCGGTCGGGTTCACACCCAGAAGTGCCGCCGTTTCGGGCATGAGCTGTGCAAGACCGATGGCCCCCGCACTCGAAACCGCGCCCGCGTTCCAGCCGCTTTCTTGTTGCACAAGGCGCAAGAACAGATCCTCGGGGATATTGTGTTTGCGGGCCGCAGCACGGGCCATCGCAAGATAGGGGCCGCTATAATTTCCGCTAAAGCGCGGGACCTGCGCCCCGACGAGCGCTGAGCCGGCGTTCGGGGTCAGGCGTGAGGAAAAGGAATATTGCTCCGAGGCGCGGCTATCGAGCACTTTGAGCTGGCTCTTGAACAGGGATCCGCGCGAGCTTGTCGAAACGGACTCCGCCATGACCGGCGCAGCACAGACCCCGAGCAGAAAAACAAGTCCAAGTTTGATCGCTTTCATCCGTCGTCCTTGTGACCTTGAGATGTCGCAGTTCTAGGTTGGAGTGATTAACAAAAACACACCAAACCTTTGGTCAAGAGATAAGAGCACAAGACGTCAGGACAACCGCATTTACGGCAAGAATCCGCAAGAAACCTGTGCACAACTCCGCGCCGCGCGGCGATTAGGCTTTCCTTCACCAATATGCAGTGGTGTAAAGTCACCCGAACAAAACCAAGATTCGAAGGGGGACCCGCATGGCCGGTTCAGTCAACAAAGTCATTATCGTCGGCAATCTGGGTCGCGATCCCGAAGTTCGCAATTTCCAGAACGGCGGCAAAGTTGTGAACCTTCGCATTGCTACCTCTGAAACCTGGAAAGACCGCAACACGGGCGAGCGTCGTGAACGGACCGAATGGCATTCGGTGGCGATTTTCTCCGAACCCGTGGGGCGCATCGCCGAGCAATATCTTCGCAAAGGCTCGACCGTCTATATCGAAGGCCAACTCGAAACCCGCAAATGGCAGGACCAATCGGGTCAGGACCGTTACACCACCGAAATCGTGATCCGTCCCTATCGCGGCGAACTGACGCTTCTGGGCGGACGCGGTGAAGGCGGCAACGGCGGCGGCGCCGGTGGCGGCGGTTATGACGACCGCGGTGGGTATGAGGATCGCGGCGGCAATGGCGGCTATGGCCGCGGCTATGACAATGGCCCCTCGGGCGGTGGTGCCGGCGGCGGTATGGACGACGAGATCCCGTTCTGATCGGGCGCCAATTCCAAGTAAAACAGCAAAGCCCGCGATGTCGCGGGCTTTTCCTTTAGGTCACGCCGACAAACGGTCGTTCAAAAGACCAAGCACCGCGTCACGCGGCACATCCGAGGTCACGAAACTTTCACCGATGGCCCGCGCCAGAATGAACCGCAGCTTGCCGTCGAGCACCTTTTTGTCCTGCGCCATCAACTCGAGAAGCTCTTCGGCGGGTGGCAACTCTCCTGCAATGTCGGTCGGATCGACCATCATCCCCATATCGCGCAGATGGGCACGCACGCGGCTCGGGGCCTCTTGTGCACATAGACCAAGACGCGCCGAAAGCTCGAAGGCCAAACCGCAACCGATCGCGACGCCCTCTCCGTGCAACAGCCGATCCGAATAGCCCGTCGCCGCCTCGAAGGCGTGACAGAACGTATGGCCAAGGTTGAGAAGCGCCCGATCCCCCTGCTCCGTCTCGTCCCGCATGACAATCTCGGCCTTCATTTCGACCGAGCGCTTTACCGCATAGACCAGCGCGTCCATATCCTCGGACAGTTTCGGCGCATTGACTTCCAGCCAGTCGAAAAAGACCGCATCACCCAAAAGCCCGTATTTCACAACTTCGCCGTAACCGGCGAGGAAATCGCGGCGCGGCAAGGTCGACAAGAGCCCCGTATCCGCAAGCACCAGAACAGGTTGATGGAAGGCCCCAACAAGGTTCTTGCCGTGCGAGGTGTTGATGCCCGTTTTGCCACCGACAGAGCTATCGACCTGAGCCAGAAGCGTCGTCGGGATCTGCACAAAGCGCAGACCACGGCGCACAACCGCCGAGGCAAATCCCGCAAGATCACCGATCACCCCGCCGCCAAAGGCGATGACGATATCGGAGCGCTCTATCTTTTCCGACAGGAGCCATTCCACCGCACGGGTGAATTGCGGCCAGCCCTTGGTGCTTTCGCCCGAAGGCAGCGCCAGAGAGCTATGCGCGATCCCGACCGCTTCGAGCGACGCCTCAAGCCGTGCAAGATGGTGCTTGGCCACGGTTTCATCGGTCAGGATGGCAACGCGCTTGCGGCGCAAGAGCGGCGCGATCTTCTCGCCCGCGATGTCTACAAGTCCGGGTCCGATCAGCACGTCATATTCACGCCCCGGAAGCGCGACGGAAACGGTTTCAAAGCGCATTGTTCTTCTCCAAAACATCGGGCCGCCCCAAGAGAACGGCAATCGCGGCCTCGGTGGTTTCTTCGATGCTGAACCCACCGTCGACATCGACCACAAGGTTGGCCTGTTGATAGATCGGAAGCCGCGCGTTCAGCAAATCGGTCAGGGTCTGTTTGGGATTGGCGGTCCGCAGCAAGGGGCGCGTCGTCTTGTGGCGCACCCGCTCCCACAAGGTCTCGAGCCCTGCATTAAGCCAGAGAGAGACCCCTTTTTCGGAAATGACGGTCCGATTGCGCTCGGCCAGAAACGCGCCCCCACCCGTCGAAAGAATACAAGGCGCGCCGCTCAAAAGTCTGTTGATCACCTCGGATTCGCGGCGGCGGAAGAATTCCTCGCCATCGCGTTCGAAAATCTCGGCGATTGTGGCATTGGCCGCCGCTTCGATCTCGGCATCAGAATCAAGAAACGGGACATTCAGTCGCGCCGAAAGCGCCTTGCCGATGGCGGTTTTTCCCGACCCCATCATGCCGACAAGCACAACGGTGCGGTGTAGATCGAACTCGGAACCGGATTTGTTTTTCGGTGTAGAGGCCCTTTGTGCCATCACTTTCGCGTCATTCCCTGTCGGCTGAGCTTTGCCGAATTGATATTTTCTCCACTCAATGGCGTGATATTGCTGAAAAGGCCAGCTATAAAGGGACAAAATTCCCGCAAACGGGACCACTGGATAAGAGGCAAAGGCACATAATGCTCTGGAAACTGTTCAAAGCGCTCTTCATTTTGGCGATCCTCGCGGGTTTGGGGCTTGTCGCATATGCCTATGTCGGTCCTCTCTTTTTCCCGAACGATTTTGCGGCCCCCACGACCGAGATCGTTCAGCCCGTTACGCTGAACGCCCAATGAGGCGGCGCATGGCAGGATCATCAAGGACAGGTATCTCCCTTTTTGCCCTGCTCGCGATGCTCGTCGGGGGCCAGGCCTTTGCACAGGATGCGGAACCTCTCAACGCCATCGACTGGCTCTCTCGAAGCGTCGAAGCCCCTGTTGTGCTTGCGCCTTCCGGGACCGCGCCAAGCCTGAACGGAGCGGCCACGCCGCAGGTGAGTGTGACGCCGCTGGATCGTCCGACGCCGGACGGGATCGGGCTTTTGCCGCTTTCGGTTACGGGGCTTCCCGTCAACCTCTGGTCTGCAAGTCAGGTCTCGGATGTTGTTGCCCTGGTTCAGGCCGAACGGCTCGAAACCTTGCCCGCGATCTACGAACTCCTGATCACCCTCATGCTTGCCGAGGGTGCCGCCCCCATCGGGTCGGGTCCCGAGGGCGAGTTCCTCTTGGCCCGTGCGGACAAACTTCTCGACATCGGCGCAATCGAACAGGCACAAGCGCTGATCGAAGCGGGCGATCCTTCGCTGCCTGATGCCTTCCGCCGCTGGTTCGACGTGGCCCTTTTGACGGGCACCGAGGCAGATGCCTGCCGCGTGATGGAAGAGCGCCCTGATGTTGCGCCGACCTACCCTGCCCGCATCTTCTGTATTGCACGGGCGGGCGATTGGAACGCGGCGGCGCTTATCCTCAACACGGGGCGCGCTCTGGGCGATATCGATCCTGAAATGGATGCGCTTTTGTCGCGCTTCCTCGATCCCGACCTTTACGAGGGCGAGCCGAACCTGCCGCAGCCCGCACGTGTCAGCCCGTTGATTTTCCGGATGCACGAAGCCATCGGCGAGCCGATCCCGACTTCGAGCCTTCCGCGTGCCTTTGCCCATGCCGATCTTCGAGATACCGCAGGATGGCGCAACCAGATGGAAGCGGCCGAACGCCTTGTGCGCGATGGTGCACTGACCCATACGGTGCTTTGGTCGCTTTACAATGCGAAAACCCCTGCCGCTTCCGGCGGGATCTGGAGCCGTGCCGAGGCGATGCAGGACTTCGGCCGCGCCCTTGGAACAGGCAAGAGCGCCCTGATCGAAGGCACATTGGAAATGGCTTGGGCCGCCGCGCAGCAAGCAGGCGTTGAAGTCGCCTTTGCCGATGAGTTCGGAGCGCGTCTGGCTGAGGTCGAACTTTCGGGTCCTGCAAAAGACATCGCGCTCAAGGTTCGGCTTTTGTCGCGCGATTACGAAGCTGCGGCCATTGCCCATGCAGATGCGCTCGATCCTTTGCTCGTCGGCATTGCGCGCGGCACCGTCACCGCGCAAGAGAACCTCACCATCGCCGAACAAGCGGTCGTCAACGGCTTTAGCAGTGACACTGTGCCGATCGGCTTTGAACAGCTGCTTGCCGACGGCAAAATCGGCGAAACATTGCTTCGTGCCATCGCGCTCTTTTCCGAAGGGCTGTCGGGCGATCCCAGCACCATCGGCGAGGCTCTGGTCGTGTTCCGCAGGCTCGGGCTCGAAGATACCGCACGCCGCGCCGCGCTCCAGTATCTTATTCTGGACCATCCTTCGTGAGTGCCTCTGCGCAACCGATGCCCCATTGGGTTCAGGCTTTTCTTGAAGCCCAAGCCGCAGAGTTGGACGCCGCCACAAATACCCAGCTTGCCTATGCGCGGGATCTGAGCGACTTTGCCGATTGGCTTGCGCGGCGCGGACTGCACTTTGCAAGCTGTGGGCAATCGGATGTCGAAGCCTATCTCATTTCCTGCGAAGCCGAAGGCTTGGCGGTGGCGACGCGCGCGAGACGGCTTTCAGCGATCAAACAACTGTTCCGCTTTGCCTTTGAAGAAGGCTGGCGCAGCGACAACCCCGCCCTGCGCATCAAAGGACCGGGCAAGTCCAAGCGCCTACCCAAGACGCTCTCGACAGAGGATGTGGACCGACTGATCGAGGCGGCGCACACCCATGGCCGTGAAACCTTGCGCAATGGCGCATTGGTCGAGCTTCTTTATGCGACGGGGATGCGCGTCACCGAGCTAGTGAGCCTTCCTGTCAGTGCGGCGCGAGGGGATCCGCGTATGCTTCTTGTGCGAGGCAAAGGCGGCAAGGAGAGGCTTGTGCCACTCTCGGGCCGTGCACGTCTCGCGCTCGGGGATTGGCTGGCACAGCGCGACCGTGATGAGGACCTCGCCAAAAAGAACGGCAAACCCGCGTCGAAGTTTCTCTTTCCGTCGCGCGGCAAAGACGGGCACCTGACGCGTCAGCGGTTCTTTGTCCTGATCCGCGAATTGGCCGTTGTTGCGGGAATCGATCCGACGACGGTGACGCCGCATACTCTGCGCCATGCCTTTGCCACCCATCTTCTTGCGGGTGGCGCAGATTTGCGGGCCATCCAGACGATGCTCGGCCATGCGGATGTGGCCACGACCGAGATTTACACCCATGTTCTTGACGAAAGGCTCAAGGCGCTCGTGCTCGAGCACCATCCTCTTGCGGACAAAGCGTAACTCCCCCTTGAACGACACCCGTTCCACCCCCATAACTTGCCCATGACAGACACAGCTTCTCTTTTGGATGGCGCATTCTGGATCACGTCTCTCGCGATTCTTGTGCTTCTCGTTCTCTCCGGCTTTTTCTCGGGTTCGGAAACCGCGCTGACCGCCGCGTCGCGCGGTAAATTGCGTGCCAATGCGGACAAGGGGTCGGTCGGGGCCGAACGCGCACTTCAGGTCACCGAAGACTCGGAACGGCTGATCGGCTCGATCCTTCTGGGCAACAACGTCGTCAATATCCTTGCGACCTCGCTTGCGACGGCTGTGCTCACCAAGATCTTCGGGCAGAACGGTGTGGCCTTGGCAACGCTTGCCATGACGGCTCTCGTCCTCGTGTTTTCCGAAGTGCTTCCCAAAACCTATGCGATCACCAACCCCGAGACCGTCGCCTCCAAAGTGGCGCGTCCCATCAGCTACGTGATCCTGATTTTCTCGCCCATCGTAAGCGCGGTGCAAATCCTTGTGCGCGGTGTTCTGGCTCTCTTCGGCGTGCGAACCGACCCCGACAGCAACGTGCTTGCCGTGCGCGAGGAAATCGCAGGCGCGCTTCAGCTCGGCCATTCGGAAGGCATCGTCGAAAAGGAAGACCGCGACCGTATCCTTGGGGCGCTCGACCTTGCGGATCGCACGGTAGAGGAAATCATGCTCCACCGCTCGGGCATCGAGATGATCGACATGAACCTGCCCGCAACCGAGATCATGGCGCAATGTCTGGCAAGCTCTTACACGCGTCTGCCGCTCTATCGCGATGACCCCGAGAATATCGTCGGGGTCCTGCATGCCAAGGACCTCCTTCGTGCAATGCACAAGATGCTCTCGGATGGTCAGATCGACCCCGAAGAGCTCAAGCGGTTCAACGTGCTCGACGTGGCGATGAAGCCTTATTTCATCCCCGAGACGACGACGCTTGACGACCAGATGCGCAACTTCCTCAAACGCAAGACGCACTTTGCGCTGGTTGTGGACGAATACGGCGGGATTCAGGGGCTCATCACGCTCGAAGACATTCTCGAAGAGATCGTGGGCGAGATTGCGGACGAGTTCGACGTCGACGAGGACGACACGCTCGCTCTAACCTCTGATGGTGCCTATATCATCGACGGGGCCTCGACGATCCGCGACCTCAACCGTGCGCATGATTGGTCGCTTCCCGATGACGAAGCGAACACCATTGCCGGCCTTGTGATCCACGAAGCCCAGATGATCCCGACGGTGGGTCAGGTGTTCAGCTTCCACGGCTTCCGTTTCGAAGTGCTCGAAAAACAGGAAAACCGGATTTCCATGTTGAAAATCCGGCCCCTTGATACAGAACAGAGCTAGGCTCAACGCGACTTGAAAATCGTGCCGAAGATGCCGCGGATGATGCGGCGTCCCGTTGTGCCTTTCATCTCTTTGACAAAAGCGTCGGCAAGCGCACCGCCAAGGCTTTCGGGCTCTTTGGTGCGCCGCGAACGGGTCGTCGCGCTCGGGGCACGCCCCCCGTCATAGCGGCGCGCCTGTTTGAATTCGCGCTCGGCTTCTTCTTCGCGTGCCGCGCGGGCTTCGGCCTCTTCGGCTTCTTTTGCGGCGGCATCGGCACGGCGGGCCAGCATTTCAAAGGCACTGTCACGGTCAAGACGCTTGTCGTATTTGCCCGACATCGGGGACATCGCCATGATCGCGGCACGTTCCTGCGGGGTGATCGGGCCAAGCTGCGAGGATGGCGGACGGATCAGCGTGCGCTCGACGATCATCGGAATACCCTTGTGATCGAGCATCGAGGTGACGGCTTCGCCCGTTCCGACCTCGCGGATGGCTTCGGCGGTGTCGAAGCGCGGGTTCGGACGATAGGTCTCGGCCGCTTTTTGCAGGTCTTTTTGATCGCGCGCGGTAAAGGCGCGCAGCGCGTGCTGCACACGGTTGCCGAGCTGACCAAGAACGTCATCGGGAACGTCTGCGGGGTTCTGGGTGATGAAGAACACCCCGACCCCTTTGGAGCGGATAAGTCGCGCCACCTGTTCGACCTTGTCGACAAGTGCTTTGGGCGCATCGTCAAACAAAAGATGCGCTTCGTCGAAGAAGAAGACGAGCTTGGGCTTTTCGGGATTTCCAACCTCGGGAAGCTCTTCGAATAGCTCGGACAAAAGCCACAACAGGAATGTTGCATAGAGCCGTGGGCTGTTCATCAACTTGTCGGCCGCCAAGAGGTTAACAACTCCGCGCCCGTCGGCCTCGCAGCGGATCATATCCGACAGCTCGAGCGCAGGTTCTCCGAACAATTCGTTGCCGCCCTGGTTTTCCAGAACCAGAAGCTGGCGCTGGATCGCACCGACAGAGGACACAGCGACATTGCCGTAACGCAAGGACAGATCTTTTGCGTTTTCGCCGACGAACAAAAGGAGCGCCTGAAGGTCCTTGAGATCGAGAAGCGGAAGGCCTTCTTCGTCGGCAACGCGGAACGCAACGTTCAGAACACCCTCTTGCACATCGGTAAGCTCGAGAAGGCGCGACAGCAAAAGCGGCCCCATCTCGGAGACCGTGGTGCGCACAGGATGCCCTTGCTCGCCGTAAAGGTCCCAGAAAGTTACGGGGAATTTGTCGTATTGAAGGTCAAGTCCAATGGTTGCGGCACGCTTAGTAAAGGCCTCGTGGAGCTTGAAATCCTCGCGTCCCGAAGCGGCAAGTCCCGAAAGGTCGCCTTTGACATCCGAAAGAAACACAGGAACCCCCGCCGCAGAGAGACCTTCGGCCAGAATCTGGAGGGTGACGGTTTTACCTGTGCCCGTGGCACCTGCAATCAGGCCATGACGGTTGGTGTAATTCAGCAAAAGCTTTTGTGCTTCAGCATAGCCTTCGCCGCCGCCGCCGATGAAAATGTGATCTTGCATACCTTACCTCGGATAGAGAACGGGACCATCATACAATCTTAACGCTTACATGTAAGCCTGATACTCGCCAAATTGCCCCAAAGGCACGCGGCATTTCCTCCCTGTCCGACTGGCCGCGTCTTTGGGCGCGGCCTTTTTTCGGTCCGTCGATTTTTCCGGTTGACGGCGGATTTTCCATCACTTAGCGTCACGTCAAATAGTCGGCCAAGTCCGACAGGGAGAAAATGGAAAGGGGATCGCTTTGCGGTCCCTTTTTCATTCAGCATCAGTGTTTTACTTTTGACTGGTGCTCGGCAAACTCCCGCGCAAAGGTGATCCGAGCGGGACTGACATTAGGTTTCGACCGTGCTAAGGACAGCTAACTTTTCTTCAACAGGATCGCCTGATGTTCTCTATGTTTAAAACCATTTCCGTTGTCTCTTTGCTCGCCCTCTCGGGCGCGGCCGTCGCGCAAGAGCAAACCGCCGAGCAAGACGCAGCCGCCACCGCCGAGCCTCAGGTCGGTGAAACTTATGTGAGCGAAACCTCGGGCGATTGGGACGTGCGCTGTCTGAAGACGGAAGAAGGAACCGATCCCTGCCAGATCTATCAGCTTCTTCTCAATGACGCCGGAAACGCCGTAGCCGAATTCACCATGCTCCCCCTCAACGAAGAGGGACCAGCTGTTGCAGGCGCCACGATGGTCACGCCGCTTGAAACCTATCTTCCTGCCGGCATCGCGATGACGATCGATGGCGGTGAAGAGCGCCGTTATGACTTTACCTTCTGCAACGTTCAGGGTTGTGTTTCGCGCATGGGAGTAACCGCTGAAGACATCAGCCTGATGCAAAAAGGCGCAAAGGCGACCGTGAAACTCGTTCCTGCGGGCTCCGAGACGGGCGAGCCTGTGGTTCTCACGTTGTCGCTTTCGGGCTTCACTGCTGCTTACGAAAAAGTCGTGACTTCGAGCGCACAGTAATCGGCACCTGCCGACCGATCCACAAGGCCGTCCCTCGGGGCGGCCTTGTGCGTTCAGGGCGCTTTGCGAAGCGCAATCACCGCATTCAACCCGCCAAAGGCAAAGGTATTGGACAAAACCACTTCGACCTTGGCCTCGCGGGCGACATTGGGCACCACATCAAGCGCACATTCGGGATCGGGCTCTTCGTAATTGATCGTCGGGGCAATCACCCCATCCTTGAGCGCCATGATGCAGGCAAGAAGTTCGACCGCGCCCGTACCGCCGATCAGATGCCCGTGCATGGATTTGGTCGAGGAGATCATCAACCGATCCGCATGGGGTCCGAACACATCGGCCACCGCTGCGCATTCGGTCTTGTCATTTGCAGCCGTACCGGTGCCGTGGGCATTGATATAGCCAACAGCATTCCTGTCGATCTTTGCGTCCTTGAGCGCGCCCGAGATCGCTCGCGCCGCGCCCGCCTTGGAGGGCATGACGATATCGGACGAATCGGAAGACATAGCAAAACCAATGACTTCCGCGAGGATGTTCGCGCCGCGCGCACGGGCGCGGTCATAATCCTCGAAGACATAGACCCCTGCGCCTTCGGACTGAACCATGCCGTTGCGATTGGCCGAAAACGGTCGGCAGGCGTCGCGCGACATGACGCGCAGCCCTTCCCACGCCTTGATCCCACCGAAGCAAAGCATCGCCTCTGACCCGCCCGTAAGCATGATCGGCGCAGCGCCCGAGCGAACCATCTGAAAGGCAAGTCCCATGGCATGGTTCGACGACGCACAAGCTGTCGCCACGGTGAACGAGGGACCGCGGAGGTTATAGGCCATCGAGACATGGCTCGCGGCGGCGTTGTTCATCAACTTGGGCACGATAAAGGGGTGAACTCGGTTTTTTCCCTCTTCGTAAACGGCACGGTAATTCTCGTCCTGGGTATTAAGCCCGCCGCCAGAGGTGCCGAGGATCACGCCCGAGCGGTCCGCCTCGTCCCCGTGAAGATCGATGCCTGCCTGCGCAATGGCTTCTTTGGCAGCAATCAGCGTGAATTGGGTGAAACGGTCATAGAGCGAGATTTGCTGGCGATTGAAATGCTCTGCCTCGTCATAGCCGCGCACCTGCCCGCCGATCTGGACCATCAGGCGATCAACATCGCGAATATCAAGCGGTCCGATCCCCGAACGTCCCTCGCGCATTGCCTCGAAGGTTGCGGCCACAGTGCCGCCGAGCGGATTGATTGTGCCCGCGCCTGTAATGACAACGCGCTTCATCGGGCGCTCAGACCTGCTCTTTCATCAGCTCTTCGATTGCCTGCACAATGGCGGCAACCGAGGAAATGTCGAAGTCACTGGCTGAGGGTTCATTGGCATTGAAAGGGACGGAAATATCAAAGGCTTCTTCGATTGCGAAAATGCATTCGACAAGTCCCATGCTGTCGATGCCAAGCTCTTCAAGAGAGTTTTCAAGTTTCACATCGCTTGGCTCGAGAAACGCCTGTTCAGCGATGATGGCGATGACTTTATCCTGAATGCTCATATCGTGCCCCACTTTGGTTGCGTAGCAGCTCATGCCTGCCATCTAGGAAGTCTCGTCCGAGTTTGAAACCGTTTTTTGACGATTTGTGAAATCCTTCATGAAACGCGGTAAACGGCGAAGCGCTTTGTACATGTCCACATGCGTCTGGATCGGCACCGCAGGATAGCCCATCATAACACGTTTTTCAGGCACATTCGAGGAAACGCCGCTGTTGCCTGTAATGACGACATCAGAACCCACCTTGAGATTGTCGGCAATGAGAGCCCCGCCCCCGACCACAACGCGGTCGCCCACAACGGTCGAACCCGCAACGCCCGATTTGCCTGCCAAGAGACAGTCGTTGCCCAAGACGACATTATGCCCGACCTGAACAAGGTTATCGATCTTGCAGCCATTGCCGATACGGGTCGGACGGATCGTGCCTGCGTCGATCGTGGTGTTGCAACCGATCTCGCAGTCATTGCCGATCACCACGCCGCCCAGAGAATGGATGCGGTGCCATGTGCCGTCGCTCGGCGTTTCGATCCCCTCCTCGCCCATAGAGGATCGCGCCCGCTCTACATTCGCCTCTTGTTCAGTGACGAAGGAGAACCCGTCGCCCCCGATCACGGCATTGGGGTGCACGATACAGCGATCCCCCATCACGACACGGCGGCGGATCTTGGCGCCTTCGAGGATGAGACACCCCTCGCCGATGACGGCAGAGCCAGAGACGACCACATGCGCTCCGATGCGGGTGCCCTTCCCGATCACTGCCCCTTCACCGATCACGGCAAAGGGACCGATGTCGACGCCCTCGCCGATCTGCGCGCCTTGACCGATTAGCGCCGTGGAATGGATGCCCTTGGCAATCTCTTCATCGCTGTCGAGCATTTGCGTCAATCGCGCCATGGCGAGACGCGCCCGCGGCGCGATGATTGCAGCCTTGAGACCCAAGGCTTCCCAATCGGCACCGGGCCAAACCACCGCCGCCCGCGCCTGACCAAGCTTGAGCTGGTCGCCGTATGCAGGTGCCATCGCAAGAGCGAGGTCGGAACTGCCTGCTGTCGAAGGCTCTGATGCGCCGCTCACGCGGAGGGACACATCCCCAAAGCATTCGGCCCCAAGAGCCTGTGCGATTTCCTGAACGCTGTGTGACATGGTGGCCCTTTCGTCTTTGGGGACGATTTAGCCCTGAACCGCGCCGATCGCCACCCCTTCGCGTGCCAGAGCCTCCCAGATCCGTGCGTCGCGACCGTAAATGTCGGGTCGATACTGCATCTCGCCCGTCACACTGGTAAAGGCCGTGCGATAGACGATGTGCACTGGAACATGCTTTTCGAGATCGACGCGGGTCTCGGCGCCTGTACGAAGGCGAGACTGGAAAAAGTCCACAGGATCAGAGGTTTGCACCGCAAGCAGCGCATATGCGAATTCATGCGGCTGGGCCAGACGGATACAGCCGTGGCTAAAGGCTCTGACCTGACGCTGGAACAGGGACTTTGCGGGCGTGTCGTGCAGGTAAATGTTGTATTTGTTGGGGAAGAGGAACTTGACGGTTCCCAATGCATTGCCCGGACCCGGAAGCTGGCGCATCGAAAACGGGAAGCTGGACGCGGAGTATCCCGAGAAATCACGATCGCGACTCACAACGGCACCGTTCGAGGCCACCACCTGAAGGTGGCTCACTGCGCCCGGATTGGCGCGAAGCTGCGGCAAATATTCGTTGACGATGATCGAGCGCGGCACGAACCAGCTCGGGTTGATGACCATATGCTCCATCTCGTCCGAAAACTCGGGGCTTTGACGGTCATCCGATGTCGCGCCGATCACAGCCACGGTTTCAAAGGTCACGATATCATGATCGACGATCCGCGCGGTAAAGTCGGTCAGATTGACCCAGATATGACGCTCGCCCCGTTCGAAATTGGTCCAGCGCTCGCGCTCGAGCGCCACAAGAACCGACTTGAGCCGCTCGGTCGCAGTTGTGTTGAGCGCACGGATCGTCTCCTCTCCTGCAACGCCGTCGGCAGGAAGGCCGAAATCTTCCTGCGCACGCTGGACCGCCGATTGCATCGCGGGATCATAGCGCCCCGACACCGAGCGTTCCAGATACCCCATTGCCACCAGACGGTTGCGAAGCGCGATCACGGCCTCGCCCTGATCGCCCGGACGCAGGGTGCGCACTGGAACAGGCCCGCCCCATGCATCATTCAGCACGACATTCTCGAGCTCGAACTTTTGGCGCAGCAATCGGGCGTATTCGTGGGATTTGGGCGCAAGATCACGGAGGTATCCGGTCGGAGACGGTGCGGCAAGAAACTCGGCAAGGAGAGACTTGCGGTCATGCACGGGCACTTCGCGCTTGATTTCGGACACAACATCACCGGGGTTCAAAAGACCGGTGTTGATCGCGCGGGCATAATCGAGAAAGGCGCGCGACAATTCGACGTCCATCGCGCCAAGCTCGGCAGCGGTCTTGGCATTCTGGATGCGGGCCACCAAAGCATCGGGCGAAAAGCGCTCACGCGGAAGCCCGTGCAGATGCGCATCTGCCAAAGCAGTGAGCAAGGCGTTGCGGCGGGTCTGTGCCTCTTGGCTGGAGCCGGTCCAGATCCCTTCGAAGACGCGGGCGCGATAGACCTCGGCAAGATCGGCATCACTCGACGCCGTCTCGGCGACAGCCTGCTTGAACGCGGTCACCTGAGCCTGAGCCGAAGGTGCCGTTGCGATCAGGGCCATCGAAAAACACAGCCCGACAACCGAAGCGCGTAGCCCGAACACAGACTTACTCACCATAAATCCCCCAAAAACCAATCTTTCCAAGTTTTTACCAACATCCATCGGCCAGAGTCAGCCTGTCCACTCACAATTGAGTTCCAAACGCTTTTGTTGTGGTTTTGTTGCACCTAAGGCCCAAATTCTGGGCCGCTGCGCCATATTCACTTGGCCGCCTTGCGACCCTTTGCGCAAAAACCCGCCGATTTTTGCCTAGGTTACCAGAACCTTAAGAAAAAAGGGTTGGTTCGTGAATCACCCTATGCCATAAAAATCGCACATCTGGGGAGATGGTAACCAGCCACCGTTTACGAGTGGCGATCATAATAGCGACGGGACAGACGCAATCATGACCAAAACCAGCTCTTCGGGCATTACTCGGCGCGGACTTCTCGGCGCGTTTGCCGCCACCGCGGTTGTAGCTGCCCCGACTTATGCAAATGCTTTTGGCTTCTTGCGCAACGCTGGCGATATCCGCCGCATTCAAATGTATTCGGGCCGCACCGGTGAAAAGATCGACATGATCTACTGGATCGAAGGCGAATACATCGGTGAAGCGGTCAAAGAGATCAACCATTTCATGCGGGACTGGCGGAACAACAAAACCGTCAACATCGACACCCGCACCATCGACATCATGGCTGCTTCGCACGCGCTTCTTGATGTGAGCGAGCCCTATATGCTCCTGTCCGGCTATCGCTCGCCCGAGACCAACGCGATGCTGCGCAGCCAATCTTCAGGTGTGGCCCGCAATTCGCTCCATATGCGTGGTCAGGCGGCAGACCTTCGTTTGGCAAGCCGTTCGGTAAGCCAGATGGCGCGCGCCGCTGCAGCCTGCGCTGCGGGCGGCGTCGGCAAATACTCGGGTTCCAACTTTGTGCATATGGACTGCGGCGATGTGAGGACCTGGGGGTCCTGATCCCCATCACATCCGAACGCAAAGAGCGCCCGATCGGGCGCTTTTTTATTGGTGGACTTCGGAAAAGGTGCCGACACCCGTCGACCCATCGGGAAAACGGATCAGCATCGCAAGACGCATGAACTCCACGCTTTCGCCGCTGGATTTCACGCGCAGCCGAACACGGTCGAGACGCACATCGCTGGCGCTGTTCACGCTTGCAAACAGGTCCTCGACAAAATCGCCGTCGGCGCAGCCATCAAGGATCTGACCCAAGGTCATACCGACCGAAGACGCGGCCCTTACTTCGCCGATCAGACCCGCAAGCACGCTTTGCGCGCCGAGCCAGACACAGACCCAATCCTCTCCGAGCGGACGGAACACGACAAGACGTGAGCGGAAGCGATCAAGCGCCTTGTGGCCAAGAACACCACGCGCCGCGCTCCACGCATCATAGGCTTCGGTGCAGCTGCCTTCGTTTTCCCACAGCGCCCGCAAAGGAAGCTGGCGAGAGGAATAATGACCATCCGCGCTCTCGACTTTCTGGAGGCCGTCTACCCAAGGATCCTCGGCTCTGACCCAAGCCACGCTTCTTTCGAGGAGCGCCTTGGCTTCGGGCAAAGCGGCCTCACCCTCGCTGGTGAGCACATAGCGCCGATCGACAAGCTCGAAGAGCGGAGCGCCGCGTAACTCCTCTAGGTTGCTGATGTGACGCTTGAGCGTTTGCCGCGTCAACCCCGTCAACTCGGTCGCGCGCGACAGATTGAGCGCGTTTGCAAGCTCGACAAACGAGCGCAACATCTCGAACAAAAGGTTTGGTGGTTGGTGAACTGTCAAAATCTAACTCCAGCGGATGTTAGGATTTTCCCAAATTCCCAAGGCCAAAACAAGTTATCCGCACGTATCCCATACTATCCTGACGAGTGATAAATCACCCCTTAACAGATGATCCGTTTGACCGAACAAATTATCGTTAATCAATTGTTAAAGAAGGCAAAATTTCCACAATAAGGGGAAATGTAGCTTATGAGGCACTTTATGTCCCATCCGGTCGATCTTCATGTTGCGAACCAAATTCGCAATGCTCGCGTGATGCGCGGAATGACCCAATCCGCTCTTGCCAAACACATCGGCTGTTCGTTCCAACAGCTTCAAAAATACGAAACAGGCCAGAACCGCGTCTCTGCAAGCCGTCTGCATGACATAGCGATTGCGCTCGGGCTTCCTGTTGCGCATTTCTTCGAAGGCTATGAAGGCGGCGAAGTTGCACCGCTCGACAACCAGACCCAGCGTATTTTCTTTGCGCTCTCGCGTCTCAAGAGCGAGGAAGTCAAAGAAACGCTGTGCCGCATGGTCACTGCCATTGCAGAAGAGCACGCTCCGGCCTAAGCCGAACGACATCACAAGAAACGCCGCAGCCCCCGCTGCGGTGTTTTTCTTTGGCCAAACGATGATTGCACCTGTGGCGGAGTCTGATATTTCGGGCGGGCATCATCGAGACGGACCTATGACCACCCACCCCAAGCAATCCATGGCCAGAACGACGACGATGTTCACCATCGTCGGTCTCGTGGCGTCGGGGTCACATTTTTTGATCGCGGCGTTCCTGCATGAAACGCTCGGGCTTGGTCTGATCCTCGCCAATTGCCTCGGCTTTACGTCGTCTTTCGTGATTTCCTATTTCGGTCATCGCAGGTTCAGCTTTCGCTCGGACCGTCCGCACAGGTCCGCCATTCCCAAATATGCCGTCACCGCAGGCAGCGGGTTTTCCGCAAATACGCTCACGGTCTATGCGCTGATCCGTTATTTCGGCGCAGAGCATCTGTTCTATATTCTGATTGGGATCAGTGTCGGCGCGGCGGTTGTGTTCGTCGCATCGAAATACTGGGCCTTTGCAGCGCCCAAACCTTGATCTCGGTGTATTGACGGAAATGGCGCACCCAAGTGGATTCGAACCACTGGCCTTTGCCTTCGGAGGGCAACGCTCTATCCAGCTGAGCTATGGGTGCGTGTTGAGGACTCTATAGCCCTGCCACAGACGCGCCGCAACGCGAAATAACGCATTGCGACACGGAAATTCAGGCAAAGAGCTCGTTACAAAGCTCGAGCGCCTCGACCAATTTGTCCACCTCTTCCAAGGTGTTGTAGAGCCCGAAAGACGCGCGACAGGTCGCGCCTACGCCCATATGCTCCATCAATGGCATTGCGCAATGCGTCCCTGCCCGAACCGCAACGCCCTTTTTGTCGAGCACGGTCGAAATGTCATGCGCATGGGCCATACCCTGAAGCGTGAACGAGAAGATCGCCGCCTTGTTGGCCGAATTCCCTTGAATGTTCATCCAGTTGAGACCTGCGAATTTCTCGCGAGCATAGGCGCACAGCTTGGCCTCGTGCGCCGCGACATTCTCCATGCCGAGCGCCATAAGGTAGTCGAGCGCGACACCAAGCCCGATGGTCTGGACGATACCGGGGGTGCCGGCCTCGAACTTGAGGGGCGCGTCGTTATAGGTCACCTCGTCCTTGGTCACATCGCGGATCATATCCCCGCCACCAAAGAACGGGCGCATTTCGGCTTGACGCTCTTTGCGGACATAGATCGCACCCGATCCCGAGGGGCCATAAAGCTTGTGACCCGTAATAGGATAGAAGTCACAGCCGATATCCTGAACATCGACGGGCATGTGAACCGCGCCTTGGCTTCCGTCTACAAGAACGGGAACACCCTTGGCGCGGGCCGCGTGGCAGATGGTTTTCACATCGACAATGGTCCCGAGCACGTTCGAGCACTGTGTCACCGCAACGAGCTTGGTTTTCGGGCCGATCGCATCGATCACCGCTTGCGGATCAAGGTCTCCGTTGGCATCCACATCGACCCATTTCAGGACAACACCCTGACGTTCGCGCAGGAAATGCCACGGCACGATATTCGCGTGGTGCTCCATGACCGACAAAACGATCTCGTCCCCAGCCTGAAGGCGCGGCGCGGCCCAGGCATAAGCGACCATATTGATGCCCTCGGTCGTGCCCGAGTTGAAAATGATCTCGTCCTCATCGGCCGCATTGAGGAACTTGGCAACGATGCCGCGCACGCTCTCGTATTTTTCGGTCGCAAGGTTGGACAGGAAATGCAACCCGCGGTGCACGTTGGCATATTCCTCGGAATAGGCCTTGGTCACTGCGTCGATCACCACTTTGGGCTTTTGCGCCGACGCACCGTTGTCGAGATAGACAAGCGGCTTGCCGTTCACCTGCCGCGACAGGATCGGAAAGTCCTTTCGGATTTCGTTGACATCATACATCGGCGCCATCCTTCTCGGCTTCGATAAGAGTTGCGATCCAGATTACGACAAAGGCAACAAGCCAGAGCGCGCCCACGATCTGGGTCGCGGCTACATTCCCGTTCAGCCCCGTCAGCAGACCGTAAAAGAGCATGATCGGGGTCGTCGACAGCAGCGTCCAGAACAGCGAAAGCCGCGCACTGTAGAACGTGCCTTTGCCGCGAAACAGTTTGGCAACCAAATGCGCAATTGCCGCAATCCCATAGAGCACGAGAGGCCACATGAAGATCCACGCAAGCAGATCATAGGACATGAGCTGGGTGAAATCCTCGCCCGTCATGAACGCTTCGCGCTGGAGACGCGGCCACTGGGCTACAAAGGTGATCGCGCAGCCCGCCATGAGAAAGGCAAGCGCGCGATCCTCGCGGCGCCCCATCGCCAACAGCTCCCGCATCACAAGACGCGGGTGCCGCCATGTGCGGAACATATCGCGGCTGACGGCCATCAGTTGTGCCGATCAAGCCATTCGGACATGCGGGCAAGCACCTCTTCGGCAAGCCCTTCGTCCTCGATTTCCTGAACCGCTTCGGCAAGGAAGGCGAGCGTCAACAGGTTCTTGGCGGCCTTTTCGGGCACCCCGCGCGAACGCAGATAGAAGAGCGCCGTGTCGTCGATCGCGCCCACCGTCGAACCGTGCGAACAGGCGACGTCATCGGCATAAATCTCGAGCTCGGGCTTGGCGAGGAACTGGCTGTCATCGTCAAGGAGAAGGCCTTGGCTGATCTGGTAGCCATCGGTTTTCTGTGCCCCCGCTTTGACAAGGATCTTGCCTTGGAACACGCCGACCGCACCGTTGCGCAGCACCTTCTTGAACACCTGACGGCTTTCGCAGTTTACGGCATCATGGGTGATGAACACGGTGTCGTCGTGATGGAAGTCCTTACCGTCCCCAACGCAAGCGCCCGCCACATGGGCAATCGCATCATCGCCGGTGAGTTCCAGAACCACTTCGTTGCGGGTCAGAACACCATTGGCGGTGAGCGTGAACGACTTGAACTTGGACTCGGTTCCCAGACGGGCGAAAAGCCCCGTTACCGCGCGGCGCTCGTGGTCGCGGCCTTGGGTGCGCACGTGGTGGAAGGACGCCTTATCCGCAATCTCGACTTCGGTCACTTTGTTGAAACGTGCCGCCGCGGGACCCGCTTCGAGGAGGGTGAAATCCGCCCCCTCTTCAAGCTTGATCACATGGTGGAGATTGGCGTCCGAGGTTTCTTCCTTGTGCAGATAGGTGATCGCGACGGGACGCGGCGCTTGGCCCGTCACACGGATCACAAGACCGTCGGTTGCAAAAGCGGTGTTCAGCGCCGAAAGCGGACGCTCGACAGGTGTCTGGCCACGGCTCTCAAGAACGCCATAAACGTCTTTGGCCCAGTGGATATCCTGTTGCGTCGCGCTGGCGAGACGGCTGATCTCGACGCCTTCCATCGACAGATCGTCCGAGGCTTCGGCATCGAAAACGCCGTCGACAAACACGACCTTGAGCGCCTCGACACCCGAAAACGTCGGGGCTTCGCCGCTCTCGAAGACCGCCGCTTTGGGAGCGCTCGGCGCAGTCAGATCGGCAGGATTGGTAAAGCGCCAATATTCATCGCGGCGCGCAGGAATGCCCATGGCGGCCACGCGGGCCAAGGCCTCTTTGCGTGCTTTGATCGCCCACTCTGCCCCAGAAGGAAGGGTCAGAGCCGACAGACGCGCTTCGGTCGCGTCGGCTTTGATCTTGGGCAGAGCCATTATTCGACCTCCGCCAGAATATCGGCATACCCGTTGTTTTCAACTTCGAGAGCAAGCTCGGGGCCGCCCGATTTGACGATACGGCCATTGGCGAGGATATGCACGACATCGGGTTTTATGTGATCGAGAAGACGCTGGTAGTGCGTGATGACAAGGAACGAACGACCTTCGGAGCGCAGCGCATTAACGCCTTCGGAGACGAGCTTCATCGCATCGACGTCAAGACCCGAGTCCGTCTCGTCAAGGATGCACATCTTGGGTTCCAGCATCGCCATCTGGAGGATTTCGTTGCGCTTCTTTTCGCCGCCCGAAAAACCGACGTTAACGGGGCGCTTGAGCATATCCGCGTCGATGTTGAGCGTTTTGGCCTTTGCGCGCACTTCCTTGAGGAAATCGGCTGCCGACAGCTCTTCTTCGCCGCGGGCTTTGCGCTGTGCATTCACTGCGGTGCGCAGAAAGGTCATGTTGCCGACACCGGGGATTTCAACCGGATACTGGAACGCAAGGAACAGACCCGCCGCCGCGCGCTCTTCGGGCTCCATTGCAAGGATATCGACGCCATCAAGCGTCGCGGAGCCTTCAGTCACCTCATAGCCTTCGCGGCCTGCAAGCACATAGGAAGTGGTGGATTTACCCGATCCGTTCGGGCCCATGATCGCATGGACTTCGCCCGCCCCGATGGTCAGGTTCACACCCTTGAGGATTTCCTTGCCCTCTTCTTCAAGTTTGACGTGCAGGTTCTTGATTTCCAGCATTATTCTTCTCCGTTGATCGCCCCTGCGACCGTTGATTGAATGGGCGTGCAGCCGCCCCTAAGTCAGGTGGCGGGACTAGCCGAGCACCACTGCGGTGCCCGATGCGGACACCATGAGCATGTTGTTGATGACCTCGTAATCGAGATCGACACCGACCACAGCCGTCGCACCGCGATCGGCTGCGCGTTCTTCCATTTCCTTGAGCGCGGTTTCGCGCGCTTCGGCAAGGCTCTTTTCATAAGCGCCCGAGCGGCCGCCGATGATGTCGGTGATGCCTGCGAAAATATCGCGGAACACGTTCGCACCAAGGATCGCCTCACCCGTGACGATGCCCTTGTATTCGGCGATCTGATAGCCTTCGACGGTCGGAGTAGTCGTTACGATCATGGTCTTACCCTCTGAATACGAGCGCCGCGCCGATTGCGATAAAGCCGAAACCGGCCATCGTCATCCAGCTGACGCTTTCCTTGAGATAAAACACCGAAAATCCCACAAAGATGATCAGCGTGATGACTTCTTGAATGGTCTTGAGCTGCGCCGCCGAATAGACCTGATGGCCGATACGGTTGGCGGGCACGGCGAGGAAATACTCGAACAGCGCAATGCCCCAGCTTGCCAGAATGACGACAAGCAACGGCGCTGCCTTGAACTTGAGATGCCCATACCAGGCGAACGTCATAAAGACGTTCGAGAGGAGCAAGAGCGCTATCGGAGCGACATAAGGCATCTTGGCCGGTTCCTATGACTGGGCGCAGGGGCATCAGCCCACCGAACCCTCGAGCGAGATTGCAACGAGCTGTTGCGCTTCCATGGCGAATTCCATCGGGAGCGCCTGAAGCACCTCTTTGCAGAAACCGTTGACGACAAGAGCGACGGCCTCTTCCTCGTCCATGCCGCGCGAACGGCAATAGAAGAGCTGATCGTCATCCACCTTGGAGGTGGTGGCCTCGTGCTCGACGCGGGACGAGTTGTTCTTGACCTCGATATAGGGAACGGTGTGCGCCCCACATTTATCGCCGATCAGAAGGCTGTCACACTGGGTATAGTTGCGGCTGTTCTTGGCCTTGGGGTGCATCGACACAAGACCGCGATAGGTGTTCTGGGCCTTGCCGGCCGAAATACCCTTGGAGACGATGCGGCTCTTGGTGTTCTTTCCAAGATGCACCATCTTGGTGCCCGTGTCGGCCTGTTGCATGTTGTTGGCAATGGCGATCGAGTAGAATTCGCCTTGGCTGTCGTCGCCACGAAGGATGCAGGACGGGTATTTCCACGTCACCGCAGAGCCCGTCTCGACTTGGGTCCACATCACCTTGGACCGATCCCCGCGGCAATCGGCGCGCTTGGTCACAAAGTTATAGATCCCGCCCTTGCCGTTCTCGTCACCGGGGAACCAGTTCTGGACGGTCGAGTATTTCACTTCGGCGTCTTCTTCGAGGATGATCTCGACCACGGCAGCGTGAAGCTGCGCAGTGTCACGCTTGGGCGCGGTGCAGCCTTCGAGGTAGGACACATAAGAGCCCTTGTCCGCGATGATCAGCGTGCGCTCGAACTGGCCCGTGTTTTCCGCATTGATCCGGAAATAGGTCGAAAGTTCCATCGGGCAGCGGGTGTTCGGCGGGATGTAAACGAACGATCCGTCCGAGAACACGGCGCTGTTGAGCGTGGCGTAGAAGTTGTCGGACGCGGGCACGACCGAACCGAGGTATTTCTTGACCAGTTCGGGGTGCTCGCGGATCGCTTCCGAGATCGAGCAGAAGATCACGCCCGCTTTCTCAAGCTCTTTCTTGAAAGTCGTGCCGACCGACACCGAGTCAAAGACCGCATCGACCGCAACCTTGCGCTCGCCCTGAACCTCTTCTGCGCCTTCGACGCCCGCAAGGATCATCTGTTCCTTGAGCGGAATACCGAGCTTCTCATAGGTGGCCAGCAGCTTGGGGTCCACGTCGTCAAGCGACTTGGGCTTTTCAATCATGCTCTTGGGGCGGGCATAGTAATACTGATCCTGAAAATCGATTTCAGGATAGTTGACCATGGCCCATTTGGGCTCTTCCATGCCTTGCCAGCGTTCGAGCGCCTGAAGACGCCATTCGGTCATCCACTCGGGCTCTTCGTTCTTTTCGCTGATCAAGCGGACGATATCGGCGTTCACGCCCTTGGGCGCGTATTCCATCTCGATATCGGTGTTCCAACCGTATTTGTAGGTGCCGGACAGTTTGGAGACCGCGTCGACCGTTTCCTGATCAACACCTTCTTTTACGTCCATTTTATCCAATGCAGCCATCATCTACCCCTTTTCACGCGGCACGCGCGCGCATCTTTCGATATCTGTCGGACCAAGCCTCTGCGAACCGCAGAACTTCGTCCTGTGTTGTGTCTCGACCAAGCGACACGCGGATCGCGCATCCCGCCGCCTCTTCATCGAACCCCATTGCGCGCAGCACGCGCGAGGATTTCACTTTGCCGCTGGAACAGGCCGACCCCGCAGAAATCGCGAAACCGGCAAGATCCATGACCATCACCTGCGTCTCTCCCTTCCATCCCCGCGTAATCATGCAGGAGGTGTTCGGGAGCCGCGCAGCCCCTTTCCCGACAAAAATAGTTTCGGGTGCGGAGTTCTCAATGGCCTTTTCTAGAATATTTCTAAGTTCGGCAACCCGTTCCCATACGCCATTTGTCAAATCTTGTTGCGCAGCGACCGCAGCAGCCGCAAAACCCGCGATACCGACAAGGTTTTCGGTCCCTGCCCGCCAGCCGCGCTCTTGACCGCCGCCTTTGAGCTGCGCCGCAACATCGGTGCCTTGCGGAAAGACCAAAGCGCCGATCCCGCGCGGTCCGCCGAATTTATGGGCCGAGACAAAGCCCATGCCGACGCCCGACCACTCGAAGGCAAAAGGCACTTTGCCGAAACCCTGGGTCAGATCCGAAACCGCGAGCCCTTGCGGAAGGGTTTGAAGAACGCCCGTTTCGGAATTGGCAAGCTGGAGCGCGGTGTGCTCGGGGGCATCGACTGTTGCGATCCCGTTTTCATCCACCGCGATGTCAACCGCGCACCAACTGGTCACGGCGTCATGTTCCACGCCTGCGCAATGCAGTCCGCGACCCGATAGCGCCAAAGCCGCCGCCTCTGTCGATCCCGAGGTGAAAACGATATCCGCATTAGCGGCGCCAAGCGCTTCGGCGATTTGGCCGCGTGCCTTTTCCATGAGTGCCTTGGCGGCACGCCCCTCTGTATGCACCGACGACGGATTTCCTACGATGTCCATCGCGGCAAGCATCGCCTCGCGCACTTCGGCGCGAAGAGGAGTTGTCGCATTGTGGTCAAGGTAGGATCGGCTCATTTACTCGTCCACGACCTCGAAGAGTGCAGGCACCGCAGGACAAGGCGCGAGCGTATTGCCGATGACATCGGACAAGCGCGCCTGATGCAGGAACACATAGACATGGGCCGACAGCCCCTCCCACAAACGGTTGGTGAGGGATTGCGCACGGCTACCCGATGTCGCGCCCGAAGCGCCTGCCCCTTTGTGCATGGCGCTGACCGTTTCATCGACGGCGCCCAGAACCTCTGAGACGCGGATTTCCGACGGCGGCTTGGCAAGCTTGTATCCCCCGCCTGGACCGCGCACAGACTCGACCAATCCTTCACGGCGCAGCTTGACGAAAAGCTGTTCCAGATAGGGAAGCGATATATCCTGACGTTTGGAAACCTCGTTCAATGTCACGAGCGAACCGGGAGGCTGCAATGCCAGATCGGCAAGCGCCACCATCGCATAACGGCCTTTCGTGCTCAGTTTCATGTCCAAACCCTTCATTCAAAGCCAAAACAAGGCCCATTTAGATTGACGCCGCGCCTCGGCGTCATTACTTCAAACCGACGAGTCCACGGCCTTCCGTCGCGGATTTAGAACACTTCTAAGGTGCCTGAGAATTTTCGTCAAGAATTCGATGGCCAACAACAAACAGGGACACCTATGCCCGAAGTCATTTTCCCTGGCCCCGAGGGCCGTCTCGAAGGTCGCTACCATCCGCAAAAAGACCGTGATGCTCCGATTGCGATCGTTCTGCACCCTCACCCGCAGTTCGGCGGCACCATGAACAACCGCGTGGTCTACAACCTGCACTATGCGTTCCACAAAATGGGCTTCACGGTTCTGCGCTTCAACTTCCGCGGCGTCGGTCGAAGCCAAGGTGAATACGATCAGGGCATCGGCGAGCTTTCGGACGCTGCATCGGCACTCGATTATCTCCAGTCGATGAACACCGGCTCCAAGCATTGCTGGGTGGCGGGTTTCTCGTTCGGCGCATGGATCGGCATGCAGCTCTTGATGCGCCGCCCCGAAATTACGGGCTTCATCTCGGTGGCTCCGCCCGCCAATATGTATGACTTCAGCTTCCTTGCGCCCTGCCCGTCCTCGGGTCTTATCATCAACGGCAGCGCGGACCGCGTTGCGCCGCCCGCGGACACGGTAAGCCTCGTGAACAAACTCCACGAGCAAAAAGGCATCACCATCACCCATGAGGTCGTCGAAGGTGCAGGTCACTTCTTTGAAGACCCGCATATGGAAACGATGGTCGATACGGTCCAATCCTATGTCAAACGCCGCCTGACGGAGAATACGCGCTAACCATGGGACTTCTCGACGACATGGCCGATGAAATCGCGGTGGCCGCGCTTGCGGACGAACTGCGCTCGGGCGACGACAAAATCGTCGCCCAGATCGGCGAAATACTCGGATCCTCCTCGCAAACCCTGCAAGAGGCCTATCTGACCGCCATCCGCGTCAGACGGGCCGAAAAGCGCGCCAAGGCGCTTTTGGCCGAAAGGTTGCAAGCGCACAAAGTCGCGCAGGCGAAAAAAGAATGACGGATCAGAGCGCGCTTGCGGAAAGTTTACAGTATCTCGATGACGTAGACGCGCTCAAATCCACCCCTGCACAAAGCCATCGGCTCGGGTCTTTCGCCCTTGAAAGCCATGCCGACCAGCGTTGGCACAGTGCGCTCACCGCGCTCGTTCTCGGCCCCCGCCTCGCGGACAAAGCTACGGTCGACGGTGCGATCCTCTTTATTTTGCTTGGGCTCGGGTATGACGGGCTATGGCAGAGCAAACTCCCTGCCCGCTGTCGCGCTCGGCTTGATCCGGTTTTGACGCCGCAGTCCATATCGCTCGGATCGACCTTGCTGTCGGTCTATCTCGACCGCCATGGCGCAAAGCGCGATCACGCCGATTACGGTCTTGCGAGCATCGAGCAGAGCGATTTTCTCGCCGAATGCGACAAACTCAAAGACGTCTTTCGCGCCACCCGACTGCATGATGACAGTCGGCATGAAAACACGGCTGAACACAGCTTTCATGTGGCACTCCATGCGCTTTTGCTCGAAGATTTCGCCAAAGAGCCCGTCGATGTGTTCCATGTCGTCCGCATGCTCTTGGTGCATGACATCGTAGAGATCGACGCAGGTGACACCCCGATCCACGGTGCAGGCGATCCACAGGCACAGGCGGAAAAGGAACAGGCCGCTGCGGATCGGATTTTCGGCCTTTTGCCCGCCGCGCAGGGCGCAGAACTCGGGGCGCTCTGGACCGAATTCGAAGCCAATACCACGCCCGAAGCCCAATTCGCCAAGTCTCTTGATCGGGTGCCACCGATTTGCGCCAATCTTGCGAACGGGGGCGGCACTTGGGTCGATTACAATGTTACATACGACCAACTCGTCGCCCGCGTCGGGCAAAAAATGGCGAACGGAGCGCCCTTGATTTGGCGTCATCTCGACGCGCGCATCCGCATTTTTCCATGGTTTGCGGCGCAACTGTAACATTGGTCTTGCGCATTTGACGGCGGCAAGCGACAAGTGTCCCTGAAAATTTGATCAAATGCTCCCCATCCCGTATTGGGGGCTATTCAGACGTAATTGTAAGATGACACCGACTTCGACCAAACACACCCTTCAGGAAGACGCCCTCGGTATCCTCTTCGGCACGACCATGGCATCCTTCGGGATCATCATCCTGACCCATCTTGGCCTTGTGACGGGCCAGACAGCAGGGCTCGCAGTTCTGATTTCCTATGCGACAGGTTGGTCCTTTGGCCCCGTGTTCTTTGTTGTGAATCTTCCGTTCTACTACCTCGGCTACAAACGCTTGGGCAAAGTCTTTACGATCAAGACCCTTGCTGCGGTGTCGATCCTCTCAGTCTTGAGCACCTTTATGCCGCGCTGGATCAGCTTTGAGCATCTGGACCCCATCTTTGGCGCGCTTCTGTTCGGCGCGCTTGTCGGCACAGGACTTCTTGCGTTGATCAGGCACGGTGCGTCACTCGGAGGGATCGGAATTGTCGCGATCTATCTTCAGGACAAAACAGGCTTCAAAGCGGGCTATACGCAGCTCCTTTTTGATGCAGTGCTTTTCATCGCAGCGCTTTTCCTGCGCGAACCACTGATTGTCTTCTACAGTTTTATCGGCGCTTTCGTCGTCAACATCGTCATCGCCGTAAACCATCGGCGCGACCGCTATATTGCTACGTGAGGCTTTATGAAACTCCACATTGCCGCTCTTTTGATTGCAATCGTCTTCGAGACCATCGCGACCTCGGCGCTCAAGGCCAGTGACCAATTCACCAAGCTGACGCCGACCCTCATTGTGATCTTCGGCTATGCGGCATCGTTCTGGCTCTTGGCCTATGCCGTGCGCTTCATGCCTGTGGGCATCGTCTACGCCATTTGGTCCGGCCTTGGGATCGTGCTTGTCGCCGTCATCGCGTTCGTTGTCTTCGGACAGAAACTGGACCTTCCCGCCGTCATCGGCCTTGGGCTTATCCTTGCGGGGATTCTCGTGATCAATATCTTTTCGAACACGACGGGACACTAAAAGCCCCCAAGTCGGCATTAGGTCTGGATTTTGCTGCGATTGCACGGTATGGCGCGGCCAATCCCGAAAAAAGGCTGACCTATGGATATCCGTAATATCGCGATTATCGCGCACGTCGACCACGGCAAAACTACGCTGGTGGACGAACTTCTCAAGCAATCCGGCGCATTCCGCGAAAACCAAGCCGTGGCCGAACGCGCCATGGATAGCAACGACATCGAACGTGAACGTGGCATCACCATTCTCGCAAAATGCACTAGCGTGGAATGGAAAGGCACCCGTATCAACATCGTCGACACCCCCGGCCACGCCGACTTCGGCGGTGAAGTCGAGCGCATCCTCTCGATGGTGGACGGCGTTGTTCTTCTCGTGGACGCGGCCGAAGGCCCGATGCCCCAGACCAAATTCGTGACCTCCAAGGCGCTGGCACTCGGTCTCAAGCCGATCGTCGTTCTGAACAAGGTCGACAAGCCCGACGCCGAGCCCGATCGTGCTCTGGACGAGTGCTTCGATCTATTCGCAAGCCTCGACGCCAACGACGAACAACTTGATTTCCCTCATCTATATGCATCCGGTCGTTCGGGCTGGTGTGATGCCGAGCTTGACGGGCCGCGCAAGAACCTCGACGCTTTGTTCGAGCTCGTCGTCAAGCACGTCGAAGCCCCCAAGCAGATCGCAGCCAAGAACGAGCCCTTCCGCATGCTCGCCACAACGCTATCCGCCGACCCCTTTATCGGCCGTATTCTGACGGGCCGCGTCGAGAGCGGCACGCTGCGCACGGGCGACAGCCTCAAGGCGCTTTCGCGCAAGGGCGACAAGATCGAGAACTTCCGCGTGACCAAGATCCTCGCGTTCCGCGGTCTCGCCCAAGCGCCGATCGATGTGGCCGAAGCCGGCGATATCGTCACCGTTGCGGGCATGACCAAGGCCACTGTGGCCGATACGCTCTGTGATGTTTCGGTCGAAGAGCCGATCGACGCCCAGCCGATCGATCCGCCGACTATCTCGGTGCTGTTCGGCATCAACGATTCGCCTCTTGCGGGTCGTGACGGCAAAAAGGTCCAGTCGCGCGTGATCCGTGACCGTCTCATGAAAGAGGCGGAAACCAACGTAGCGATCAAGATCGAAGACACGCCCGGCGGTGAAGCCTTTATCGTGTCGGGTCGCGGCGAACTCCAGATGGGCGTTCTGATCGAGAACATGCGCCGCGAAGGGTTCGAGCTGTCGATTTCGCGTCCGCAGGTGATCTTCCGCGATGTGGACGGCCAGCGTATGGAGCCGATCGAAGAAGCCACTATCGACGTCGATGACGAATACACCGGCGTTGTGGTTGAAAAGCTCACAGGTCCGCGCAAAGGCGATCTCGTCGAGATGCGTCCCGCCGGTGCGGGCAAGACCCGTATCGTGATGCACGTGCCCTCGCGCGGGCTCATCGGCTATCACGGTGAATTCCTCACCGACACGCGCGGTTCGGGCGTTCTCAACCGCATCTTCCACAGCTGGGCCCCCTACAAAGGCCCGATTCAGGGCCGCCGTCAGGGCGTTCTGATCTCGATGGAAAACGGTCAGGCCGTGGCCTATGCGCTCTGGAACCTCGAAGAGCGCGGCAAGATGTTCATCAACCCGCAGGCAGATGTCTATGAGGGAATGATCATCGGCGAGCACAGCCGTGACAACGATCTTGAAGTAAACCCGCTCAAGGGCAAGAAGCTCACCAACGTGCGCGCCTCGGGCACCGACGAAGCCGTGCGTCTGACACCGCCTGTCGTGATGTCGCTCGAGCAGGCCATCGCCTATATCGACGATGACGAGCTCGTTGAAGTGACGCCAAACGCGATCCGTCTGCGCAAGCGTTTCCTTGACCCGCACGAACGCAAGCGGATGGCAAAAGCCTCCTGAGTTTAGGCTAAGGCGGGCCCTTCGGGGCCCGTTTTCTTTGGAAGAGATTGGGGGCTCCGCCCCCGCCGCGATGCGGCTCCCCCGGGATATTTTCGGCACAAAGGCAAGCAAAAGGCGCGCGAAGGGATCCCCCTCGCGCGCCTTTTTTGCTCTATGAGCGGCGTTTACTCGAGCGCTTCGACGATGATCAGATCGCGTTCTGCGGCGGTTTTCGCAAAGCTCAATGCCTCTTGGTAGGCAGTCGAATGGTAGCAGTCATGAGCAGCCTGAAGGCTGGGGAACTGCGCGACGACGTGTCGGGCGCGGTCGGCACCTTCGAGGATCTCATATTTACCCCCACGGGCGAGAAACTTGCCCCCATGGGCTTCGATCGCGGCCGGGGCGCGCTTTGCGTATTCGGCATAAGCGGCCTCGTCCGTGACTTTCACATGGGCAATCCAGAAGGCAACAGGCATCTTACAGACCTGCGATGACCGCTTCTGCGGCTTTAACGGCGGCTTCTGCGTTGGCGGCAGAGGCACCGCCCCCTTGGGCCATATCGGGACGTCCACCGCCGCCCTTGCCGCCCAGCTCGGGCGTGACGGCGCGTAGAATATCGACGGCAGAGAGACGATCCGTCAGGTCGGCGGTCACGCCGACCGCAACGGCGGCTTTGTCGCCCGTATCTGCAATCAGCAGCACAGCGCCCGAGCCCATGGCGGCCTTCATCTCGTCGATGAGAGCGGGAAGATCTTTGCCAGTGACACCGGAAAGAACTTGAGCTTTGAAGGCGATACCATTGATATCTTTGGCTTCTGCTTCGGACTTGGTACCCCCTGCCATTGCCAGTTCACGGCGCAGCTGCGCCACTTCGTTGGCGAGTGCCTTGCGTTCATCGGCCAGCGCCTTGACGCGTTCGGCAGCCTCGGAGGCAGGTGCCTTGAGGATGGCGGCGACAGCGTTGAGACGCTCGCCCTGTTCCTTGAGGTAGTCGATCGCGACCTGACCTGTCAGAGCCTCGACACGGCGGACGCCAGCGGAGGAAGCGCTGTCCGAGAGCACGACAAACGCCCCGATCTCGCCGAGTTGGCGCACATGGGTGCCGCCGCAAAGTTCAAGCGAGTAGACATCACCTGTGGTGCCCTTACCCGAGCCATCCTTGCGGCCCATCGAGACGACACGCACTTCATCGCCGTATTTTTCGCCAAAGAGCGCTTGGGCACCGAGGCCGCGCGCCTCATCAGGGGTCATGATCCGCGTTTCCACCTTGGTGTTCTGACGGATCATTGCGTTGACCTCGTTCTCGACGCGGGTGATCTCGTCGGAGGACAGTCCCTTGCCGTGGCTGAAATCAAAGCGCAGACGGTCGGGCGCATTGAGCGAGCCGCGCTGCGCAATGTGATCGCCGAGCACCTCGCGAAGCGCCTCGTTCAAGAGGTGCGTGGCCGAGTGGTTGGCACGGATATCGGTCCGGCGCGCGCGGTCCACGTCGAGACGGGCCGCCTGCCCTTTGCTCACGCTGCCTTCGGTGACTTCACCGATGTGGATGAAAATCCCTGCCGCCTTTTTGGTGTCGGTGACGGTGATCACGCCGCTTTCAGTCTTGATCACGCCCGCATCACCGACCTGACCGCCCGATTCCGCATAGAACGGGGTCTGGTTGACAACGATCTGGACCGCCTCGCCTTTGGTGGCCTCCGTCGCAATTTCGGAGCCTTTGACGACCGCGACGATCTGGCCCTCTGCGGTTTCAGTGTCATAGCCGAGAAATTCGGTCACGCCCGATTTGTCGGCAAGATCGAACCAGACAGAAGCATCTGCCGCTTCGCCAGAGCCCGACCATGCGGCGCGGGCCTTGGCCTTTTGCTCGGCGATTGCGGCGTCAAAGCCGTCGAGTTCGACGGCGCGGCCCTTTTCACGGAGCGCGTCCTGCGTGAGATCGAGGGGGAAGCCGTATGTGTCGTAGAGCTTGAACGCGGTTGCACCGGGGAGATCGGCCCCATCGTCCAGGCCAGAAAGCTCGTCATCGAGTAGCTTGAGACCACGATCGAGAGTGGTTTTGAAGCGGGTTTCTTCAGCTTTGAGCGTTTCGGTGATCAGGGCCTGAGCCTGACCAAGTTCGGGATAGGCCGCGCCCATCTGCTTGACCAGTTCGGGCACGAGACGGAACATCAGCGGGTCCTTTGCGCCCAGAAGATGCGCATGTCGCATGGCGCGGCGCATGATGCGGCGCAGAACATAGCCGCGACCTTCGTTCGAGGGCATGACGCCATCTGCAATCAGGAACGACGTCGAGCGCAGGTGATCCGCGATCACACGGTGGTGCACATTGACCTTGCCGTCGGGATCGGTCGAAGTGGCATGTGCCGATGCTTCGATCAAAGCACGCATCAGATCGGTGTCGTAGTTGTCGTGCTTGCCCTGCAAAAGCGCGCCGATCCGCTCGAGCCCCATGCCCGTGTCGATCGACTGCATTTCGAGGTCGATCATCGAGCCGTCTTCAAACTGTTCGTTCTGCATGAAGACGTTGTTCCAGATCTCGATGAAGCGGTCACCGTCCTCGTCGGGCGAACCGGGAGGGCCCCCAGCAATATGTTCGCCGTGGTCGAAGAAAATCTCGGTGCAAGGACCGCAAGGACCCGTCGGACCCATCTGCCAGAAGTTGTCCTTGGTCGGGATGCGAATGATGCGGTGATCCTCAAGGCCTGCAACCTTTTTCCAGATTTCGGCCGCTTCATCATCGGTGTGGTAGACGGTGACGAGGAGCTTGTCCTTGGGAATGTCGAAATCCTTGGTCAGGAGTTCCCAAGCAAAGGTGATCGCCTGTTCCTTGAAATAATCGCCAAAGGAGAAGTTTCCGAGCATTTCAAAGAACGTGTGGTGGCGGGCGGTATAGCCCACGTTGTCAAGGTCGTTGTGCTTGCCGCCTGCACGCACACATTTCTGCGCGGTCGTGGCGCGGACATAGTCGCGGCGCTCGACGCCGGTAAAGCAGTTCTTGAACTGCACCATCCCCGAGTTGGTGAACATCAGCGTCGGATCGTTCCGCGGAACGAGCGAGGAAGACGGCACAACGGTGTGACCGTTACGCTCGAAAAAGTTCAGGAAAGTAGAACGGATGTCGGCAAGGCTCGTCATTGGCGGAATATCTCATGCAGGCAGGATTTTGCGTTGGTTTACAGACCAACGGGGGCGCTGTCCATGCCAACAAAGCCTATTGCTGCTTGAATAGCCGATCCCCTGTCCGAATGAGGCCATCTTGCACGATGGAGCACAGGATTCCACGGGGTCGAAGGTGACGGTTGGCGGGGTCGCGCGCCCAGTCATAGGCATCAACGCCGTAGCGTGCCTTCCATTTGACACAGCCTTCGTTGAAGACGTCCGAGACCTCGATCACAGCCGTGCCGATGGCAAGACGGGTCCCTGTCGGAAGGTTCTCCATCGACAGGTCCATATCGGCAATAAAACTGTCCCCCGGAAAGATCACATCGTCCTTCCAGACAAGGTCGAGCACGCGTTTTGCAAGCACGCAGACCTGAATTCCGGGATGACCCTTGCCGTCTTCGGTCTTGAGCCAAGGTTCATTAAGCCAACGCGGATCGCCCTTGATCCCCGAAGACGCGCTGAGTTCAAGCGCGTCGACGAAGCGGCGGGCATTACGCTCGGGGCGAATGCACAAATGCGAAATAGCCGCCCCATCCTTTGGGGCGGCCAGAATATGCGGCCAGGCGCGATCCAGTGTCTCGCGCGTCGGCGTCATTCCATATCCACGAGATCGTCTTCCGAACCATCTCCGTCGGACATGTGGAAATCGAGACCGTGGGCGGCGCGGATTTTATCCTCGATCTCATAGGCGATCTGGGGATTGTCCTTGAGGAACTGTTTCGAGTTCTCGCGTCCCTGACCGATACGCTCGTCCCCATAAGAGAACCACGCACCCGATTTCTCGACCACACCCGCTTTGACACCAAGATCGAGAAGCTCGCCCGTTTTGGAGATGCCTTCGCCATACATGATGTCGAATTCCACCTGCTTGAAGGGCGGTGCCACCTTGTTCTTGACGACCTTGACGCGGGTGGTGTTGCCAACCACCTCGTCCTTGTCCTTGATCGCACCGATGCGACGGATATCAAGACGGACAGATGCATAGAATTTCAATGCGTTACCGCCCGTTGTGGTCTCGGGCGAGCCGAACATCACGCCGATCTTCATACGGATCTGGTTGATAAAGATAACCATACAGTTCGAACGGGCAATCGAACCCGTCAGCTTCCGCATCGCCTGCGACATCAGTCGGGCATGAACGCCGACGCTGCTGTCGCCCATATCGCCTTCGAGTTCGGACTTGGGTGTCAGAGCGGCAACCGAGTCGACAACGACGAGGTTCACAGCCCCCGAACGCACGAGCGTATCGACGATCTCGAGCGCCTGTTCGCCGGTATCGGGCTGCGAGATCAGAAGCTCGTCAAGGTTCACTCCAAGCTTTTTCGCATAGAGCGGATCAAGCGCATGTTCTGCGTCGACAAAGGCGCAAACGCCGCCCTTTTTCTGCTCTTCCGCAACTGCGTGCAGGGTCAGAGTGGTTTTCCCCGAGGATTCAGGCCCATAGATTTCGATGATACGACCCTTGGGCAGACCGCCGATGCCGAGCGCGATATCAAGACCGAGCGAACCCGTCGAGGTCGACTCGATTTCTGCGACGGGATTGTCCGCACCGAGCCTCATGATCGAGCCCTTGCCGAACTGTCGTTCGATCTGTGCGAGCGCGGATTCCAGTGCCTTTTGCTTATCGGCTGTTTTTTTGTCGTTCATGCTGAGAAGTTCTGCCATTGCCATTGTTTGACATCCTTATTCCACACCCTGTCGAGGGCGGCAATTCCTGCTTGTGTTCGCCTCTTGTTCTCATGCAACATGAGACCAAAAGGAGAACATTTCAAGATAAATCTTTCTAAGCTACCTTTCTCCACGGTTGGTTAAAGAGTAGTTTACAACCCAAGAGATAGAAGGAGTTCGGCCCATATGCTTGTTTTCTGGAAAGAAAAGCTTGTTTTCCTTGCAGTTCCCAAGACGGGCACGACCTCGCTCGAGGGCGCTCTGGCCCCCAAAGCCGCAATGGTGATGCGCGATCCGCCGATTCTCAAACATTCGCCCATCTATCGCTATCGCCGCTTTATCGAGCCCTATTTCGGCGTGGCGGGTGACGACAAGCTTGAAACTCTGGCTGTGATCCGCAATCCCGTGGACTGGCTGTCGAGCTGGTATCGCTACCGTCACCGTGATGATCTCGTGGGCCATCCCAACAGCACGCGGGACATCAGCTTTGACGATTTTGTCGAGGAATACTGCAAGGGCAAGCCGGCCCCCTATGCGGGCGTCGGCTCTCAGGCCAAGTTCGTCTGCGGCAACGAGGACGAGATCGTTGTCGATCATCTGTTCCAATACGAACAGCAGGACAAGCTGGTCGCCTTCCTGGAAGACCGTCTGAACACCAAGATCGAGCTTCCCCGCCTGAACATCTCGCCTGTTCTGGAAACGCCGCTTTCCGATAAGATCGAGGACAAGCTGCGCCGCAAACGCGAGATCGAGTTCAAAGTCTGGGATGCTGCGCGGCGCGACTGATGGAGCTTCCTGCCTTTCCTCTGCGCCGCAAACGCGTGCACGAAGCCTATGGCGCCGGAGCCACGGGCTTTGCCGCTGTGGTCTGTGCAGGGCTGCAAGGCCCCGTGATCTGGATCACCGAAGGCTGGAAGAGCGAGAGGCTCTACCCCGTCGGATTTGGTGCTTTTGCCGATCCCTCGCGTCTTTTGGTGGCCGAGGCACAGGGGCCTGACGATGTGCTTGCGGTGGGCGAAGAGGCCTTGCGCGATGGTGCTGCGCCTATGGTGGTGATGGAAATCACCCAGACTTTGGGACTCACGGCGGGGCGCAGGCTGCAACTTGCTGCCGAAACGGGGCGCACCACGGGTCTGTGTCTGATCCCCGAAGGGATGGGCAGCAATGCGGCAGAAACCCGCTGGCACTGCATCCCGAAAGCGGACCCTACCCCATTGGCGGACTCGACTCTGATGCGGTGGGAGCTTAAAAAGAACAAACAGGGAACACTAGGAGCCTGGGATGTTCGATGGCAGCACACGACGGGTCGTCTCGCTGTGGTTTCCGCGTCTCGCGAGTGACCGCATTCTGCGCGCACGCCCTGTGTCCGGCCCCTTTGCCGTCACGCTGCGCCAGAGCAATTCCGACCGCCTCCATTGCCTTAATCATGCCGCCGAGCGCTTGGGTCTGTCGCGGGGCATGTCGCTTGCCGACGCGCGGGTGTTCTGCCCCGACCTCATCACCCGCCCTGCCGAGCTTTCGAACGATCTTCGGTTCCTGAGCACCCTGCGCCGCTGGGCCACGCGCTATTGTCCTTGGGTCGGGCACGAAGGCGAAGACGGCCTTGTGCTCGACGTGACGGGGGCGACGCATCTTATGGGTGGAGAAATGGCAATGCTCTCCGATATGCGGATGCGGCTTGTGCGTGCGGGTATCTCGGTGCGCATCGGGCTTGCCGACACCCGCGGGGCGGCCTTTGCACTGGCCCATTTCGACGAGGGCGTGGCCCAAGCAGGCCGAATGCTCGACGGAATCGGAGAACTGCCCGTCGCCGCGCTCCGCCTGCCCGATGCCACCGTTGTCGGCCTTGAGCGGCTTGGCCTGCGCAAGATCCGCGATCTGGCCGCCTCGCCGCGCGCGCCCCTGACGCGGCGCTTTGGCCCCGAGGTGCTCTTGCGGCTCGATCAGGCGCTTGGCCACTATCCCGAGCAAATCTCGCCCGAGGCCGAGCCGCCCCATTACGGCGTGCGTATGACCATGCCCGACCCCATCGGCCTCACCGATGATGTGATGGCCGCAACCGAGCGGCTCTTGCGCCAACTCTGCGACAAGCTCAAAGCCCAAGAGATGGGCGCGCGGGTGCTGGCGCTGACCCTGCGCCGCGTCGATCAGGGCAGCCAACAGGTAGAGTTGCGGCTGGCCAGCGCGATGCGGGACGCGGGCCGTATCCTGCCGCTCTTTGCGCGGGGCGTGGCTGAGGTGGACGCGGGCTTCGGCATCGACCAGATGCGGCTCGAAGCGGTGCGGGTCGAACCGCTCCCTGTGCAACAGATCGGCCAGAGAAGCAGCGACCGCAAAGAGGCGCTCGATGATCTCATCACGCGGATCGGCAACCGCATCGGGCTCGAGAATATCCTGCGGTTTCTCCCCGCCGACAGCCATATCCCCGAACGCGGGTTCATCACCGCCCCCGCCGCCTATAGCCGCCCCGAGCCTTTCCCCGCGCTCGCCCGTCCGCGCCCCTTGCGGATGTTCCCGCCCGAGTTGGTCCACGCCCCTGCCGAGCGCACCCCGCCCCGCCATTTCCGCTGGCGGCGCATGCCGCTTCGGACGCTGCACGCCATCGGCCCCGAGAGGATCGCGCCTGAATGGTGGATGGCGGACGAGGCGTGGAGCACAGGCATCAGGGATTACTGGCGGATCGAAACGGCCCAAGGGCGGCGGCTCTGGATGTTCCACACGCCGCAAAACCCCGGTTGGTTTGTTCAGGGGGAATTCCCGTGACCAGCTACGCCGAACTTGCCGTCACCAGCAATTTCACCTTTCTGCGCGGGGCCTCGCATCCCGAAGAGCTTGTCGCGCGCGCCGCAGAACTCGGGCTTGAGGCGATTGCCATCACGGATCGTAACTCTCTTGCGGGGGTGGTGCGGGCCTTTGCCGCGCTCAAGGAACTCAGGCGCGAGGCCGAGGATGCGCTTCGGGTCCGCTCGCACATCCGCGTCGATCCTTCCTCGCGGCAGGTGGTCGGCAAAGACGCGCCACTTCCGATACCGCGCGGCACCAAGCTGCCCAAGCTGATCGTAGGTGCGCGGCTTGTCTTGCGGGATTGCACGGTCGAATGGATCGCGCTGCCCACGGATCGCGCCGCCTATGAACGGCTCTCGCAGCTTCTCACCCTTGGCAAACGCCGCGCGGAAAAGGGCGAGTGCCACCTTGACCTCGACGACCTTGCCCAAAGCGCCAAGGGGATGATCCTCATCGCCCTTCCCCAAGGTCCGCTGCGCAGCGCCCGCGCCGCGATCCAGAAGCTCCAGCGCCGCTATCCCGCCCATGTCTTTCTCGGGGCTGCGCCGCGCTATGACGGCACCGATCAGGCCTATTTCAAAGACTGCGCCGAAATGGCGCTTCGGATGGCCGCCCCGATGGTCGCGGTGGGTGATGTGCTCATGCACCGAGCGGCAAGGCGGCAGCTTGCCGATGTGCTCACCTGCCTGCGCGAGGGATGCACCATCGACACCATCGGCACCCGCGCGCTTCCCAATGCCGAACGAAGGCTCAAAGGCGGGGCCGAGATGGCGCATATCTTCCGCCATCATCCCGCCGCACTCAGACGCAGCTGCGAGATTGCAGCGCGGTGCAGCTTTGACCTCGGCGAACTGAGTTATGAATATCCCGACGAGGCTTCCGTTACCGAAGCGCCGCAAGAGCGGCTTGAACGGCTCACGGCAGAAGGGCTGCGCCGCCGCTGTCCGAACGGCATCCCCGAGCGGTACCAGGCGCTTGCGGACAAGGAACTTCGCATGGTGTCGGAGCTTGGGTTCGCGGCCTATTTCCTGACCGTGCATGACATCGTGCACTATGCCCGCTCTATCGGCATCCTGTGCCAAGGACGCGGCTCTGCGGCGAACTCGATCCTCTGTTGGGCCTTGGGCGTCACCGATGTGTCCCCCGATCAGATCAGCATGGTCTTCGAGCGCTTCGTCTCGAAATACCGGGGCGAGCCGCCCGACATCGACGTGGACTTCGAGCACGAGCGCCGCGAAGAGGTGATCCAGCACATCTATGAAACCTATGGCCGCGACCGCGCAGGGCTTTGCGCCACCGTGATCCATTTCCGCACCCGCGCCGCCATCCGCGAGGTGGGCAAGGTCATGGGACTTTCCCAAGATGTGACGGCCAGCCTGTCGAGCCAGATCTGGGGCCAGTCGAACAAAGGGGCGGACCCTGAACGCATCCGCGAGCTGGGGCTTGATCCCGGCGACCGGCGGCTGTCCCAAACCATCGAGCTTATCCGCGAGATCATCGGCTTTCCCCGCCATCTCAGCCAGCATGTCGGCGGCTTTATCATCACCAAGGGGCGGCTTGATGCGCTCTGCCCCATCGAGAACGCTGCGATGGAGGATCGCACGGTCATCGAATGGGATAAGGACGACATCGACACGCTCGGTATTCTCAAGGTGGATATCCTGAGCCTCGGAATGCTCACCTGTATCCGCAAGGCCTTTGATCTTCTGGAAGAGCACGACAAGACGCGGCTCACGCTCGGCACCGTGCCGCAAGAGGACCCCGCCACCTATGACATGCTCTGCAAAGCCGACGCCGTGGGCGTGTTTCAGGTCGAGAGCCGCGCCCAGATGAATTTCCTGCCGCGGATGCGGCCCCGCACCTTTTACGATCTGGTGATCGAGGTTGCCATCGTCCGGCCCGGTCCGATCCAGGGCGGGATGGTGAAACCCTATGTCAAACGCCGTCAGGGGCTCGAGGCGGTGAGCTTTCCCTCCAAAGCGCTCGAAGGCGTCTTGGGCAAAACACTCGGGGTGCCGCTCTTTCAGGAACAGGCGATGCAGATCGCCGTGGTCGCCGCCAATTTCACCCCCGAAGATGCCGACCGCCTCCGTCGCTCGCTCGCCACCTTCCGCAAGATGGGCACCATCGGCGGTTTTCGGGACCAATTCGTCGCAGGGATGCTGTCGAACGGCTATACGCCCGAGTTCGCAGCGCAATGCTTTTCCCAGATCGAAGGCTTTGCCGAATACGGGTTTCCCGAGAGCCATGCCGCCGCCTTTGCCATGCTGACCTATGTGTCCTCTTGGCTCAAATGCCATCACCCCGCGATCTTTGCCTGTGCGTTGCTCAATTCCCAGCCCATGGGGTTCTATGCCCCCGCCCAGATCGTGCGCGACGCCCGCGAACACGGGATCGAGGTGCGGCCCATCTGTGTGAACCAGAGCGCATGGGACTGCACGCTGGAGCGCCGCGCCGATGGCGGCCTTGCCCTGCGGCTCGGCTTTCGCCAGATCAAGGGCTTTCGCCAGCAGGACGCGGACTGGATCGTGGCGGCACGCGGCAACGGCTATTCCGACCCCGAGGCGCTCTGGCTTCGGGCGGGGCTGTCGCCTGCCGCACTCGAAAGGCTGGCCGAGGCGGACGCTTTCCTCGGGCTTGGCATGACCCGCCGCGCCGCCCTCTGGGAGGTGCGCGCCATCCGCGCGCCCGCGCCGCTCCCGCTCTTTAACGATCCGCTGGACGGCGAAGGCATCCGCGAACCCGAAGTGCTTCTTCCCACCATGCATCTGGGCGAAGAGGTGGTCGAGGATTACGTCTCGATGCGCCTCACGCTGCGCGCCCATCCGATGGAGCTGTTGCGCCCCAAGATCACGGGGCTGACCCCGCATGACCAGCTCCCCCATGTGCCGATGGGACGGATCAGCGTCTGCGGGCTTGTCATCACGCGCCAGCGTCCGGGAACCGCATCCGGGGTCATCTTTCTCACGCTCGAGGATGAAACGGGCGTCTCGAACGTGGTCGTCTGGCCCAAGGTCTATGAGCGTTTCCGCCGCGAGGTGATGGGCGGGCGTTTGGTGCGTGTCACGGGACATCTTCAGCGCGAAGGCATCGTTGTTCACGTCATCGCCGAACATGTCGAGGATCTCTCGCCACGCCTGTCCGAGCTTGGCCACCCGATGGATGAAGCGGTGGGCATCACGCAGCCACAGGCCGACGATGCCCCCCGTCCGCGCCGCGCCCAGACCAGCGCCCGCCATCCGCGCGAACAGGCCAAAAAGCTCTTTCCCAGCCGCGACTTTCACTAGAGAAAGAACAAAGCAGCGCAAAGGAACGCCCCGTGACCTACACTTCGCTCACTCTCGTCATCCTTGCCGCCCTGATCCATGCGATCTGGAACCTCTTGGCCAAGACTTCGGCCTCTGCGGGACCCGTCTTTGTGCTCGCCTATAGTGTGGTCGCCTCGGTGCTCTATCTGCCATGGGTGCTCTATCTCGTTTTTCAGGGAGACCTTGGCCTCTCGCCGGTGATCCTCGGGGTTCTGATCCTGAGCAGCGCGGTGCATCTCGCCTATAATCTTTGCCTGCAACGCGGCTATCAGGTCGCGGATCTTTCGGTGGTCTATCCCGTTGCACGCGGCACAGGGCCGATGCTCTCGACCTTGGGGGCCTTCGTCGTTCTGGGAGAGACACCCGTTATCACGGGCATCATCGGGCTTTTCCTGGTGATCGGCGGCATCGTGATGATCGCAACCCAAGGCCGACTGCGCGCCTTTCTCGACCGCAAGGGTCAGGCCGGCGTCCGCTGGGGCATGGCAACGGGCGGGCTCATCGCCTCCTATACGGTGATCGATGCATATGCTGTCAAAGCCTTGGGCGTGGCGCCTGTGGTGCTCGACTGGTTCAACAATCTCCTGCGCTCTTTCTTGCTTGCGCCGATCGTGCTTCGCAATCCACGCGCAGCGGCCTTGCGGATGAAGGGGCATTGGACGACGGCCCTGATCGTCGGGATTTTGTCCCCGCTCTCCTATATCCTCGTGCTGATGGCCCTTTCGATGGATGCCCCGCTCAGTCTCGTGGCACCGATGCGGGAAATGTCGATGATGATCGGCGCCGTGCTCGCGCTTGTCATCCTGCGCGAACCTGTCGGGACATGGCGACTTGCAGGGTCCGCTCTTTTGCTGATCGGTGTTGTCCTCCTCGGGATGAGCTAGCTCGCCCGCCCATCAGATTTGAGCCGCAGCGCCATACGGCTCGCCACCTCGTAAAGCTCGCCCGCATCCTTGCTCCATGCTGCCACCTCGGCCCCTTGCGCAGCAAGAACCGCGTGGTCCCCCCGCGCCGCAGGACCGGTGAGTGCCGCTTGTGGACCAAGCCTTGCCACATTCACGGCAGCCCCCTCGAGAAGGGTTCGGCATAGGGCCTCTGCAATGTCATGAGGAACGCCCGAAGCGGCATAGGCCTCCAGAGCGATGCCTTGGAGCAAAGTGGAAAAGTTGTTCGAAAAAACGGCAGCCGCATGATAGAGCGCCTTTTTCGTCGGATCGACGTGGAACGGGATCGCACCGAGTGCTTCGCAAAACGTCCAGAGCGTGGCGACCGCCTCCTCTTCGCCTTCGATCGCGCAATGGGTCCCGATGAACGACCCCGCCGCCACTTCGGGATCGGCAAAGCTCTTGACGGGATGGAAGGACGCCGTCCGCCAGCCCTTTTCGGCCAGAGGAGCCAAGACGGAAGAGGATGAAAAACCGCTGCAATGCACAGCCATCGACGGTGCGGCACCCGCGTCGGACAAGGCTTCGGCAACCGTGGAAATCATGTCGTCGGGCACCGTGAGAAACCACAGGTCTGCCGCCTCCATGTCCGAAACGGACGCTGCCGCCTTCCCCGCACCGATGACGTTCACCGCATCTGCGCTTGTCTCGAAACGGCGCGCCGAGACGGATCCCACGTCATATCCATCATGCCCCGCGATCAATCGCATCAGGGTTTGCCCGACCTTGCCCGCACCGATGATGTTGATCCGCATAACCGCCTCCTCTTTCGGCTCGAGCATATAAGCACGATCGCATTTCCGACAGACCCAAAGCGATTGGCTATTTACAGTGCGCCCCAGTTCTCTACCCTCGGTTCGGTATACCATTTCGGAGGACCCCATGGGGCTGATCAACTATGTCACGCGCATCCAGTTTGCGAGCGGCGCCCTCTCGACACTCAAGGACGAAGCCGCGCTTGCCGGCATCAAGAGACCGATGATCGTCACCGACAAAGGTGTCAGTGCGCTTGGCTATCTCGCGCGCGTCGAAACCGCCCTCGGCCAAACGCCTGTTACGGTTTTTGACGACACGCCGAGCAACCCGACCGAAGCCGCTGTGCGCGCCGCGACCGACGCCTTTCTCGCGGCAGAGGCCGACGGGATCATCGCCATCGGCGGCGGCTCGGCGCTTGATCTGGCCAAGGCGGTCGCCATCCTTGCCGCCCACGGCGGCGAGATGAAAACCTATGCGGTGATCGAAGGCGGGCTTGAAAAGATAACGAGCCGCACCTTTCCGACCATCGCCATTCCGACCACTTCGGGAACAGGCTCTGAAGTCGGGCGCGGCGCGATCATCATCCTCGACGACGGGCGCAAGGTCGGCCTCTTGTCGCCCTTTATCATACCCAAAGCGGCGATCGTCGATCCGGACCTGACAACCTCTCTGCCGCCGCATTTGACCGCCGCCACGGGGATGGACGCCATCAGCCATTGCATCGAAACCTTCCTTGCTTCGGCGGTCAACCCGCCCGCTGACGGTATCGCGCTCGAAGGGTTGCGCCTTGCTTGGGACAGCATTGAAACCGCCACCCACGACGGGCAGAACGACCAAGCGCGCGCAAATATGGCGATTGCGGCGACCATGGGCGCGATGGCGTTTCAAAAGGGGCTCGGATGTGTTCACAGCCTGAGCCACGCGCTCGGCGGCGCAGACCCCAGACTTCACCACGGAATGCTGAACGCAGTCTTTATGCCCGCCGTGCTCGAATTCAACGCGGACGAGCCTTCGGTCGTCGCTTTGAAGAAATTCGACCGCCTCGCGGCAGCCATGGGTCTTTCGTCGGGGGCCGAGGTCGTGCCAGCCCTTCGGGACATGACCAAACGTCTCGGACTTCCTGAAACGCTCTCGGCGATGGGTGTCAAAGAGGACCTCTTCGAGCGTGTGATCGAAGGGGCGCTCAAGGACCACTGCCACAAGACCAACCCGAAGACCGCGAGCGCCGAGGATTATCGCGCGATGCTCGAGGCCTCGTTCTAAAATAAATGCGATGGGCCCTAACGGCCCATCGTATAGAATTCTGCGTTCGCACGCATACTGGTGACATTGGCCATACGGTTCGACATTCCGAAAAACGCCGCAATCGAGGCGATGTCCCAGGCATCCTCCTGACTGAACCCATGCGCTGCAAGTGCCTCGAAATCGGGCTCGCCCAAGACATGGGCCTGTTGCGACACCTTGACCGCAAAGTCGAGCATGGCCATTTGCCGCGCTGTGATATCGGCCTTGCGATAGTTGGTGGCAAGCTGATCGGCAATCAGCGCGTCCTTGGCCCTGATCCGCAGGATCGCGCCATGTGCAATCACGCAATACTGGCATTGATTGAGCGCCGATGTAGCGACGACGATCATTTCGCGCTCGGCCTTGGACAACCCGCCAGGCTTGTCCATCAAAGCATCATGATAGGCCATAAAGGCGCGAAACTCGTCGGGACGGCGCGCCATCACCAAAAAGACGTTGGGAACGAACCCCGACTTTTCCTGAACCGTTTCGATCCGCTCGCGAATATCCTGAGGGAGATCGTCGAGCTCGGGAACGTCAAAACGGCTTACAGGGTGTGACATGGGCAATTCCTCCTTGGCTTGGTCCCGACCCTGCCGCAATCGGGGGCGCCTGTCACCTGTCTGATTTATATCAAGGACGGGACACATTCACGCATGCAATTGCCATGATGTTTAACCGCAATAGGACCTATCATGACGTTGATCGACCTGACCGAACGACTTGGAGACGCCCCCGTTGCGGCGCTCTTCGGATTGCTGACTGGCCTGACCTTTGGTGTCGCAGCACAGCGCTCGCGGTTTTGTTTGCGGGCGGCGACGATCTCTTTTGCTCACGGACGGCTCGATGACAAGGTTGCGGTTTGGCTTTTGACCTTTTCAACCGCCGTCGTCTGGGTTCAGGGTGCCTCGCTACTGGGGCTAATCTCCATTCCCGAGGCACGGATGATGTCCGTCACAGGGAGCTGGTCGGGCGCCATCATCGGCGGGCTGTTGTTCGGGGTGGGCATGGTCCTTGCGCGGGGATGCTCTGGCCGTCTGTTGGTTCTGGCTGCAACGGGAAACCTGCGCTCGGTGGTTTCGGGACTTGTCTTTGCCGTGGTGGCCCAGATGACGCTCGGCGGCGCTTTGAAACCACTGCGCGACACCCTCGCATCGCTTTGGACGACCACGGGTGGACGGAACCTTGATCTTCTCTCGGCGCTCCATTTGCCCGACTGGTCGGGCCTTGCCATCGGGGTGGTCTTCGCGCTTCTCGCACTCGAGATTTCACGGCGCAACAAGATCGGAGCCGCGCGGCTTGTCTTTGGTGCGGGCGTAGGATTTGCCGTGGCGTTGGGCTGGGGACTGACCACAGCGCTTGCGCGGATTTCCTTTGAGCCGATGGCGATAGAAAGCGCAACATTCACAGGCCCTTCGGCCAATATGCTCATGTTTTTCTAGAGGAAAACCCGCTTCTCGAATTCGATATCGGTCTGGTTCCGGGAGTGTTTATCGGCGCCTTCGTCGCGTCGATCCTGTCGCGCGAATTCCAGTTTCAGGGCTTCGAGAACGAAGCCAACATGCGCCGCGCCCTTACGGGAGCCGCGCTCATGGGCTTTGGGGGAATGCTCGCGGGGGGATGCGCGATCGGTGCAGGCGTGACGGGCGGTTCAATTTTCGCCGGAACGGCTTGGGTCGCGCTCTTTGCCTTCTGGATCGGCGGCATGGCGACAGAGCGGATTCTCGCCCCGTAACACCAAAGAAAAGGGCCGGTCGAGCCGGCCCTTTCGTGGTTATTTCTTCGAACCGGCCATGCCGCCCGACATTTCCTCGGTCGCTTCATCCGCGAGTTCGGCTGGAAGGATGAGGTTCAGAACGATCGCGATCAAAGCGGCGGGTAGAATGCCCGAAGCGCCAAGGATCTGGAGGCTCGACGGCAAGTGCTGAAGCGCATTCGCCGAACCAGGTGCAAGGTTCATAACTTCGAGCTGAAGACCAAGACCAACCGAAAGGGCAACCGCAAAGATCACCATGTTGCGGCGGTTCCAGACCACGTCCGAAAGCATCGACACACCCGACGCAACAACCATGCCGAACATCACGACAACGCCGCCGCCGAGAACTTCGATAGGAACGGTGCGGATGACGCCGCCCACTTTGGGGATCAGGCCGCAAATGATCAGGAAGATTGCGCCGATGGTGACAACGTGGCGGCTCATGACGCCCGTCATCGCGATCAGACCAACGTTCTGGCTGAACGAGGTGTTCGGCAATGCACCGAAGACGCCCGCAACCGCGGTGCCCAGACCGTCTGCATAGGTTGCCCCTGCGATTTCCTTGTCGGTGGCTTCGCGGCCAGCGCCGCCTTTGCAGATACCCGAAACGTCGCCAACGGTTTCAACCGCCGAGACAAAGGCCATCAGACAGAACCCGATGACAGCGGCCATCGAGAATTCAAAGCCGTATTTGAACGGAACGGGAAGCGAAAAGATCGCCGAACGGGTCCAGCTGTTCGCAACCGCTTCGAACGAGAGAAGTCCGATCGCCATCGAGTAGAAATAACCGACAACGATCCCGATCAGCACGGCGGACACCGCCAACATGCCGCGGGCATAGAACTTGAGACCGAGGGTCACAAAGATCACGACCAATGCAGCCGACCAGCTCTTGAAGCTGCCATAGCTTTCGGCGCCTGCAGCCTTGGCCGGAACGCCACCTGCTGCGTATTCGATCCCGACCTTGACCAGTGCAAGACCGATGAGCGTCACAACAAGGCCCGTCACCAACGGCGGAAGCGCAAAGCGGATCTTGCCGATGACGGTCCCGAGGGCAGCGTGGAAAATACCGCCGATGAGCACGCCGCCATATAGCGCAGCAAGGCCGTCAACACCCTTTCCCACAACAAGCGGGATCATGATCGGAATAAAGGCGAACGAAGTGCCCTGAACAATCGGGAGTGCAGCGCCGACGGGCCCAAAGGTGATGGTCTGGAAAAGCGTGGCAATACCCGCAAAGAGCATCGACATCTGGATCATGTAGAGAAGTTCGGGGAAGTCGGGCGAGTTCGACCCGAATCCGAAGCCGGCCGCACCAGCCAAAACGATTGCAGGTGTCACGTTCGAAACGAACATGGCAAGCACGTGCTGGATCCCCAGCGGGATCGCTTTGCCTAAGGGGGGCGTATAATTGGGATCGCGGAGCTGCTCCGGCGTCCCGAGTGTTTCATCGGCCATTCTGTTTATCCCTGTTCTGTCACTGGACTGACGCCAGCTGTTCACTCGGCGAAGAGATTTTCCCTTCGCGCGTGCGGATATGCTAATCCGAAACAATCCCCACAATTATCAAAAAAAAGCGAATACTGTCTCAGTGAATAAGGAGGGCCAAGGTCTGCACTTCTAGGCGGAATGACTCTAAATCGGGCAGATTGCAAAATCCGAACACTCGTCCGTGATCGACGTCATCAGACCGGCTCGAAGGGATACAGAACCAAAAGGTTCACATCGCAGCAAAAGAAGAGAAATGGCGGACAGTGAGGGATTCGAACCCTCGAGACGGTTCCCCGCCTACACACTTTCCAGGCGTGCGCCTTCGACCACTCGGCCAACTGTCCGTGACGCGGGGTTTATCCGCATGTGCAGGAGAATTGCAAGGGGCGAAAACGAGAAAAGCGGCACGTTGTAACTTTGTTCGAGAATGGCCATATTCGAAGGCAACTCCACAGCTTGCGAAGATCATGACACCCAAAGGCCACTCACCCGAACCGAACCGTGAACCGCATGGCATGGACTATGGCAGAATCCAGACGATAGCGCTTGTCATCATTGCCTTTGCCGTTGTTCTTTTCTTGCTCGTTCAGGCGCGCTTCATGCTCATCGCGCTGGCCACGGCGATCATCATTTTCGCGCTGACCTCGGATGTGATCAACTTTATCGCGCGGCAAAAGATCGGGCGGGTGCATGTGCCCAATTGGTTGGCCAGCCTCGGCGCACTTCTCCTGATTTCCCTTGCGCTGATCGTCCTGTCCACGATCTTTCTGACCCAGGTCAACACGGTGCTCAGCACGACGATTTCCTATCTCGAACGTGCCCCCCAAGCCGTTGCGACACTCTTCAAATGGATCAGTCCCGAAGCCGAACAGACGATCCTCAACTCGCTCAGCTCGATCAATATTTCAAGCTATGTGCGCACATTCGCAGGTCAGGCCGGAAACCTTGCCAGTGGGATCAGCTCGTTCACCGTTCTGGTGATCCTCTTTGTCGGTTTTCTGTTCGCAGAACGGGTCTGGTTCGACACCAAGCTCAACAACCTCGTCGGCGACCCTGTCCAGGCCGACAAGATCCGCCGCATCATCACCTCGATCATCCGCCGCGTGAACTATTACCTTCTGGTGAAAACGGTGGTGAGTGTGGTGACGGGCGGCATGGTCTTTGCGGTCGCCAAGGCGTTCAAGCTCGACCTGGCCTCGGCGCTTGGCGTGCTGACCTTCGTGCTGAATTATATTCCGAATGTCGGCTCTATCATTGCGACCGTCATGGTGGCTCTTGTCGCTTTTGTCCAAACGGGCGATCCCACGTCAACGGGGGCGATCTTTGTGATTACGGGCGCGATCCAATTCGTCAACGGCAGCATTCTAGACCCGATGATGATGGGGCACGCGCTGCGTGTGTCTTCCTTCGGGATCATCATCAGCCTTGCCTTCTGGGGCGCTGTCTGGGGCATTCCGGGGATGTTCCTCTCGGTGCCGATCATGGTGATGCTCATGGTCGTCTGTAGCCATGTGCCCATGCTGCGCCCGATTGCCGTGCTCTTGTCGAGACAGGGTCTACCCGATGATGAAAGCGATTTGATCGCGAACGACCTTTAATCCAGCAGGATCAGGTTCACGCGGCGGTTCTGCTTGCCTTTGCTCTCGATCTTGCCGATTTGCACGCGGCCGATCTCGCTCGTCCAAGCGACATGAGTGCCGCCACAGGGCTGAAGGTCGGCGGTATTCTCGCCCTGTCCGATACGCACAAGGCGGATGCGCCCCGCGCCTCTGGGCGGTTTCACCGACATCGTTTTCACAAGATCGGGCTTGGTATCAAGCTCGTCCTCGGTGATCCACTCTTCGCTCACCATGAAATCACAGGCGATGAGCTTGTTGAGCGTCTCTTCCAGCTCGTCCTTGTTCTCGGGCGGCTCGGGCATGAGGAAATCAAGCCGGCCCTTGTCCGCGCCGATCTGCCCGCCCGTGACGGGAAGCGGAATAACGACGGACAAAAGATGAAGCGCCGTATGCACGCGCATGTGGCGGTGACGCCGTTCCCATGTGATGAACTGGCGCAGCGTGGTCCCGACGGCAGGAAGCCGCGAGGGTTCGGCAGGCACAAGGATCACATCTTCCCCCTGCCCCTTGATCGCCGTTGCGATCTCGATCCGGCCGTTGTCCCATTCGAGATGGCCTGAATCTCCGGGTTGGCCCCCTCCTGTGGGATAGAAAATCGTGCGGTCCAGCACGATGCCGCCTTCGTCCGTGATCGAGGTGACCCGCGCGGACAGGTCCCGAAGATAGGCATCCTCACGAAAGACAAGCTCGGTCATGCGCTGTCGGCTCCTGTTTGGGGCGGCTGCGGCGGATATAAGGCTTCGGCGTTCTTGATCCAGATATCGCGCTGGGCAAACGGAATTTCGATCCCCGCTTCGGCAAACCGCTTGGCAATCTGGTGGTTCATGTCGGACTTGGTGTGCAGTTTGAAACGCACGTCCCGAATAATCGCCCGAATTTCAAAGTCCACGCTGTCGGCGCCGAAGCCGATCAGCATCACCTGAGGTTCGGGATCGAAAACAACAAGCGGATGGGAATCCGCGATCTCTTTGAGGATGGTCGCCACCTTGTCGAGATCGGTGCCATAGGCCACGCCGACGGGCACCACGACGCGGCCTACGGAATTTCCGCGTGTCCAGTTGGTGACTTGGGTCGAGACTAGATCGGCATTGGGCACGATCACATCGGTGCGGTCAAAGGTTTCGATCCGCGTCGAGCGCACCGAAATCGAACGCACGAAACCTGCTTGGTTCCCCACCTCGATCAGATCACCCTCGGAAATCGGGCGTTCGATCAAAAGGATGATCCCCGAAACAAAATTCGAAACGATATTCTGGAGACCGAAACCGATCCCGACCGAGAGCGCCCCCGCCACAATCGCAAGGGACGAAAGGTCGATCCCCGCAGAGGTGATGGCAATCAGGGCAGCCAGGAAAATCCCGAGATACCCGACGCCCGACACAATCGCATTGCGCCCCCCGATGTCGAGCTTGGTCTTGGGTAGAATTGTGTGGCGCAGCATGTTCTGGATCAGCCGCGTGGCCGAATACCCGATCCCGAAGACCAGAACAAAGGTCAGCAAATCGGTCGGCGAGATCTTGGTATCTCCGATCGAGAAGCCTTCGCGGAAGCGGGTCCATATCTCGACGAGATCATCAACGCTTGCGCCCCAGATCAGCGCAAGGAACGGCAACGACAAAAGGATCAACAGGGTTGCGATGATCACGGCGCTCAGACCTTCGCTTTCGGGCTCCTCCCCCTCTTCGCGCGCTCGATTGCGATAGGTCTCGTAAAGCTCGACCATCAAACCGTTGGCGATGAGCAGAACACCCATCACGGCAAGGCTTTTGGTCGTCGGCACAAGAAGCGCGCGGTAAGCCGCAGAATAGCCGATAGCGGCAAAGGCAGGCCCCAGAACAGCGACCATCATGGTCAGCCGCCCGACCAGCCCCAGAAAGGTGCGCAGCGTGCCGGAGTCGCTCGTTTTTTGCGTTCGGTGTTGGTAAAGCAGGTTGCCGAAGCCGAAGAGCACCCAGCCAAGTGCGATCACGATGGGAAAGATCAAGACCGAGCCGACCGTGCCTGTCGCATCGACGCTGCCGATCAGAACAAAGACCATGGAGCCAAGCGCCATGACCCAGCCCAGACCGCCGACGAGACGGCGGGCCCGATGACGTTCGCTGTCCGAGAAATGCACAGGCGCTTCAAAGCGTCCCTTGGTGAAAAACTGGATCGAAAGCCAGCGCCCGACGAGAACATAGGCCCCTGCGAGCGGGATGTTCTGGATCACCTGAATCCCGCGAAATCCGAAAAGGTTCGACGCATCAAGCCCGCGCGCCAGCAAACCGAGCCCCATGAGCGGCAGAACAAGCGCAGCGCCCGTTACGACAGCATGAAGAAACGCCTCCCATGGCCCCGCTTCAATCGTGCGGCGTTTCCAGAAACTTTCGACCCAGATCCGCCCGCGCAGCAAGAGCACAAAGCCGACCACGACCAAAAACAAAGCTCCGGGAAGCCCCAGAGAGAGATGACCGCTCAAGGATCTAGCGGAGATTATAGAGGTCGTCTCGACCGCAAGCGCGCTGATCCCATCGGTCAATGCAATCGTGGCCGCACCCCAGTTTTCGGGCACAAGCGGCGACGACCCTCTGGAGGTCAGAGCCGCGGCCTGCCTGCTCCGGATGATCGCGTCGATCTCACCGATAAGTCCATCGGCGCGGGCATAGGCTTCGGCCGCGAGAATAAGTGGCGCGCTCAACTCGTCGAGTTGCGCGCCGAGCATGTCACGACGCGCGGCGATGGCGCTCGCTTCGCCCTCTTCGGGCGCGGTGCCGAGGGCCGCAAGCTGACGACGCACCGTGTCGATGCGATCCGCATTCAATCCCTCTACTTCGGAAAAGCGCTGACGCCATTCGACGAGTTCGCTGCGCAGTTTGGTGAGCGCGAAATTGGTCCCGGCCGACGGTCCGACCGATTGCTCGGCGCGGGCAGCGATGCCTTCCCAAAGATCATAATCCGCAACAAAAGCGGCAAGACCTGCGATCTCGTTCTCGGCCTCGACCATTTCGTCGAGCGCCTCGACAACGCTGTCGGCAGGGGCCGCGGTCGGGTCGGACTGAGCCGAAGCGGCGCCCACCCCCGAAAGGGTCAGCGCCAGAAAAACAGCGAAAATGCCCGACCGTGCTTGGATCATACGTCCTCGAACACACCTGGGATGGAGGACGGACCCGTCGCGAGCCAACCGGGAACAGGGAGTCCCTTGCCCTTGAGGAATTCGGGATTGAAGAGCTTGGACTGATAGCGCGTGCCATAGTCGCAAAGGATGGTGACGATGGTATGACCCGGCCCCATTTCCTTGGCCATGCGGATGGCACCTGCCACATTCACACCCGAAGAGCCGCCAAGGCAAAGCCCCTCGTTCTCGAGCAAATCGAACACAATCGGGAGCGCCTCTGCGTCAGGAATATTGAAGCTCATGTCGGGCGTGAACCCTTCGAGGTTGGCGGTGATGCGCCCCTGACCGATGCCCTCGGTGATCGAGTCGCCCGCACTCTTCAGCTCGCCCGTCGTATAGAAACTATGGAGCGCCGCACCATCAGGATCGGCCAGACCGATTTTTACACCCTTGGGCTGAAGCGCCATGCCGACGCCTGCAAGCGTGCCGCCCGACCCCACCGCACAAATGAAACCGTCGACCTTCCCGCCTGTCTGTTCCCAGATCTCGGGGCCCGTGGTTTCGATATGTGCCTGACGGTTCGCGGTGTTGTCGAACTGGTTCGCCCAGATCACACCTTCGGGGGTCGTTTTGGCAAGCTCTTGGGCCAGACGACCCGAATAACGCACATAGTTGTTGGGATTGCGATAGGGTGCAGCGGGCACCTGAACAAGCTCGGCCCCTGCAAGGCGGAGCATGTCCTTTTTCTCTTGAGACTGGGTTTCGGGGATCACGATCACGGTCTTGAACCCCATAGAGGCGCCCACGAGCGCAAGCCCGATGCCCGTATTGCCTGCGGTCCCTTCTACAATGGTGCCACCCGGCTTGAGGTCACCGCGGGCAATCGCGTCCTTGATGATGTAAAGCGCGGCGCGGTCCTTGACCGACTGACCCGGGTTCATGAATTCTGCTTTGCCCAGAATGGTGCAGCCCGTCGCCTCGGAAGCGGCCTTGAGCTTGATGAGGGGCGTATTGCCGATTGCTGCGGCGAGATCAGATTTGAACTGCATTTTCGGGCCTTATCGTTGTGTTGTCTTCTTAGTAAGCGCCACGGCATTGGAACTCAAGCAGATGCGCGTAATTCGGGGCGTTTTCGGTCTAGCCAAAGCAGCATGGCAATGGCAGGCCCGACGTTGATTTCGCCGGTGTCGATCAAACCCAAGGCCTGATCGAAGGGCACGATATGGAGCTTGAGGTCTTCTGCCTCTTCTTCCAGACCGCCCGCATAGCTGTGCACCTCGGGCAAATCCGTAATCCCCAGAAAACAATAGAAATAATCCGTGGCATTCCCCGGAGAGGCATATTGGCTGAACATCGGGATCAAAGCGGAAAAGCGCAGTCCCGCTTCTTCCATTCCCTCGCGGTGCGCGGCTTGCTCCGGCGTTTCGCCGCCATCCACCATCCCTGCAATGGGTTCAAGACACCAAGGGTTGGGATTTCCGTGCGCCAGCGGCCCCATCCGAACCTGTTCGACCAAGAGCACATTGTCGGATTTCGGATCATAGGCCAGAACAAGCGCAGCATCCGGACCGATGAACACTTCTCGCGGCAATTCACCCGAAGATTTGCCCGCAAAGGTTTCGTATTCCACAACCTTTTGCGCAAAACGGAAGAACCCGCCCGCCCGCGATACCTCTCGTAAAAAGCGGGCGCGGCGCGGTGCGGAGCGCAAGCGATGCGTGGTCGGAAGCGAAGCGGCGCGAAGTGTTGCACTTGCTCTGCCGCGCATCATTCCCCACTGCCGCGCGATCTCGTCATGCGGTGTATCGGGTGGGAAAAAAGCGAATTCTTGCGCAGTCAAAAGTGTTATTTCACGGTCTTTTGCAGCCCATTCTTCAAGTGACCAAACACCTTGCGACTGGCACCCGACGGGCGGATCATAGACTTCGGCGTCGATCATCCGATCCCCTGCGCGCACTTGAACCGAACGCCGCACATAGCCAAAGGGCGCCTCATAGGCGTCAAATCGGGCGGCCACCGCATCGGTCACATCACAAAGCAGCAGCCCATGTGCTATCGCGCCATCGCACCCCACCAAAACAGGCAGAATCCCGTCTTTCTCACATTCCACCGCATGATCGGAAAGCATGGCATCAAGCGGTTCAAGCCCCGCCTCGCCACTCACGATTGCCAAAAGATCGCGGTCCTTGAGCGTCCCGTAGAGGAAAAAATTCATCAGCCAAATCGCTTGTTGAGAATTTGAAGCAAAATACCCGCGACGGCACCACCGCCGAAGACGACAGCAGTCAATTCAGGGCTTTGGATCGACTTGGCGAGTTCCAAAGCCGCCTCGAGCACTCCGACCAAGGCATCCATGATACCGTCATAGCGAAGGTCTCGGGTGAATTTGAACATCTGGATGGCCCCATGCACCCCCATCGCAAGGAACGAGATCACGACAGACCCCGTGATGCCGTTGGCAAAGCCAACCGCAATCCTATCGCCGGGCACACGTCCCACAAGATGCCACCCCATCGCACTCGCCACCGCAATATTGATTTCAAGAAAGAAAGACGGCGGAACAGGTCTTGGATAATCCGCAAGCGCGAGCACCGAAGCATATCCGAAAATAGCGGCGAAAAAGACTGCACCGAGCAGTCGGCTCATCGTTGGCATGGGGCGCCCCCTTGAACTAAGTGGGCGGCCCCGCTTGGATCACATGGGCCGCGAAATCGTGATTTGAGTTACGTCACAATTTCCGACGTGAAAGGTTCCGGCGCAAGACGCAAGATAAAAGTTCCACATTCTTTTGAAACGATCATCGAAACCAAAGGCTTTGACCTCGTCCCAACGCGCGTTGAACGTCTCGTACCAGCGGCGCAGCGTCTGGCTGTAGCTTTCGCCGAATTCGATCGAGCCATCCACCTTGAGCCCCGATTTGCGCACCTCTTCGCGCAAGATCGACGGGCTGGGAAGCATACCGCCGGGAAAGATGTACTTCTGGATGAAGTCGACACCGCTGTTATAGACCGCCCAACGCGAGTCCTTGATCGTGATGATCTGGAGGGTCGCCTTTTTCCCGGGTTTCAACCGTTCGCGCACGGTTTCGAAATAGGCGGGCCAATACTGGCGTCCGACTGCTTCGAACATCTCGATGCTGGCGATACCGTCATAGGTGCCACGTTCGTCGCGATAGTCCTGAAGCTTGAAGGTCACGCGATCCGAAAGACCGGCTTTTTCAATGCGTTCCACAGCATACTTATACTGCTCTTTACTGATCGTAAGGCACGTCACCTTGAGCCCGCGCTCTTTGGCGGCGTATTCGGCAAACCCGCCCCAGCCACAGCCGATCTCAAGGACATGATCGCCCTCTTTCACGCCCATAAGATCGACAATCGACGCGTATTTCTGTGTCTGCGCGGTCTCGAGACTTTCCTGACCCGTTTTGAACAGAGCCGAGGAATAGGTCATCGTCTCGTCCAGCCAGAGCGCATAGAAATCATTGCCGAGATCGTAATGCGCACTGATGTTCTTTTTCGCCTGACGTTTGGAATTGCGCTGCATCCAGAACCGCATCTGCTCGTAAAGACGGAGCAATGCCTGGCCCGGGAAGCTGTCATACATTTCTTCCGAGGTGTCATGGATGAAGTCCATGAAAGTCATCAGATCGGGCGTGCTCCACCATCCGTCGAGATAGGCCTCGCAAAATCCAAGATCACCCTCGCGGATCAGCCGCGCGAAGAGATCGGGATTGTGAATGGTGACTTCCGCAACGTAACCCGGAGCCTTGCCCTGAAACTGGAAGCGCCGCCCGTCGGGGAGCGTCACATCAAGCCGACCTCTCTCCATCTTCGAGAGCATTGATGACACCTGCGTGAAATAACGCGGTAGGTTCGTTTCGGACTTGATATCGTTCTGGATCATGAAATCCCTCAGTAGGTAGTCCCGCAATGCGCGGCGTGTTGAAATGGTAGTCGAAGAGTGGCACAAGTCACGGCTTTTCTTTAACGCGCCTCGTAAGCGGCCAAGGCGCGGTCCCGTCCCTCGGCCAAAGTCACGATGCGTTCGGGATAGGAAGCCTTGGGATCAAGCCCCCAACTCAGCGGCACTGCATCAAAGTAACTCAGCGCGGTTTCACTCGGGCGCGCCGAGCCTTCCGCGATCCAGCGACGGCGATAGGCGTCCTTGGCATCGAATTTCTCGAGCTGGGTCGCGGGATTGAAAATGCGGAAATAAGGCGCCGCATCGGGCCCCGACCCCGCCGTCCACTGCCACCCCATCGCATTTGCCGCGGGGTCCCAATCGGTCAAACACTCCTCGAACCAGCGTTGGCCGATTTTCCAATGGGACATCAGATGCTTGCAAAGATATGACGCAACAATCATCCGCGCGCGATTGTGCATTTTACCTGTAACATACATCTCGCGCATGGCGGCATCGACAAAAGGTTCGCCCGTGCGCCCCTGTTTCCATGCGATCACATTGGGGTGGCTTTCGTCCTCGTTCCACGGAAATTCGTCCCACTCAGGGCGCCAGTTCCGCTCGACGATCTCGGGGGTATGATAGGCGAGATGATAGGAGAATTCGCGCCAGACCAACTCTTTGACGAAATGCTCGGCCCCTTTTGCTCCCTCGTGATGCGCACGCCAGCCCGCATGCCAGATCACGCGCGGTGAAATTTCACCATAGGCGAGGTTCTCGGAAAGCTGCGATGTTGCCTCTTCGGCGGGAAAATCGCGCCGCTCCTTATAGGCTTCGACCTTTGCATCGAAAAAATCGTCAAGTCGCTTGCGTGCAGCGCCCTCACCGACACATTGCCACGCCGCGACAATCGATGCGCCGCGCCGCATCGCTGCGGCAAGCGCCCAGCTCTCCAAGGTATCGCTCTGAGGCCAAGTCTCGGGCGCTGGGATTGCCGTGGGTTTTGCAATGGCATCGGGAACCGCACGATCCTTTACGGTTTTCCACATCGGCGTGTAAACGCGATAGAACCCTCCAGTGCCCGTCTGCACCGTCCAAGGCTCAAAGAGCACTTGCCCCGCGAAACTCTTGGCATCGATCCCGCGTTCTTTGAGCGCAGCCTTGACGGTTTCATCGCGCTTGCGGGTCACGGGGTCATACATGCGTGACCAATAAACCGAACCTGCCCCCGTCTCCTCGATAAGCTGGAGGAGCGTTTCGAGCGCGGGACCTTTGCGCAGGATCAACCGAGAGCCGTTTTCCTCAAGCGCGCGCTGAAGGCTTTCCACCGATTGGCCAAGCCGCATCAGAGGCGCTGCACCATGCGAACGGGTCAACTCGTCATGCAGAAATACCGGGATCACAGGCCGCCCCGACTGACAGGCAGCAGTCAATGCCTCGTGATCGGAAAGCCGAAGATCTCGGCGGAACCACATGAGAATGGGGGGTTTTTCGCTCATAACGGCCTTTGGCTTTCTTTGTTTGTGGACGATGTGTTCCGTCGATGCCCGAGGTCAAGGGCCGCTTGGGAAACATTTGCGCGTTAATCTCCTTGCGCCCACCCCCGAGGGAGGCCAAAATCGCCGCAACCAAGGAGCTGACATGAAAATCGCAACATTCAACATCAACGGTGTCAAAGCCCGTATCACCGCTTTGACGGACTGGCTGACCGAGAGCAAACCCGATGTTGCGATCCTCCAAGAGATCAAATCCGTCGACGAAGGTTTCCCCCGCGAGATTTTCGAGGATATGGGCTATAACGTCGAAACCCACGGCCAAAAAGGCTTCAACGGTGTCGCTCTATTGTCGAAATTCCCGCTCGAGGATGTGGTGCGCGGCCTTCCCGGTGACGAGACCGACGAACAGGCCCGCTGGATCGAAGCGACCGTTGTCGGTGACAAAGCCGTTCGGATCTGCGGGCTTTATCTTCCCAACGGCAATCCCGTGCCGGGTCCCAAGTATGACTACAAACTCGCATGGATGGAGCGTCTGAGAACGCGGGCAGAGGCGCTTTTGGCCGATGAAATGCCCGCGCTCATGGTCGGCGACTATAACATCATCCCCCAAGCCGAAGATGCCGCTCGCCCCGACGCCTGGCGCGAGGACGCGCTCTTCCGACTCGAAAGCCGCGAAGCATTTCGCCGCATCCTGAACCTCGGCTTCACCGAGGCCTTCAGAACCCAAACAAGCGCAGCGGGTCACTATTCCTTTTGGGATTATCAAGCGGGCGCATGGGACCGGAACGACGGCATCCGCATCGACCACTTCCTCCTGACGCCGCAATGCGCCGATCTTCTGAATGAGTGCTGGATCGAAAAAGACGTGCGCGGACGTGAAAAGCCGTCGGACCACGTGCCTGTTTGGGTGGATCTCGCAGCCTAGGCCGTCACATCATGGCCATAGAGCCAATCCATGCGGTCCAGAAACGCACGCGGCGCAACAAGTCCTAGGGTTTTAAGTCCCTTGTGGGCGACAAAGCGTTTAACGCCCGACAGATGATAGTTCGTCGCATTGGCATTCGCCGCCTCGATCGCGCGGATCACCCGCGCACGACGCTTGGCCTGATACAGTCCAAGCCCCGCCTCGACCCCGTTTTCGGCAACCGCGCGCGCAAGAACATAGGCATCCTCGAACGCAAGATTTGCCCCTTGCGCCAGAAACGGAAGGGTCGGATGAGCAGCGTCCCCGACGAGTGCGACTTTGCCGCTGTGCCAGACTTCGGCCACGGGATGGCGGAACAACCCCCAAAGCCGCACAGTCTGCACCTCGGACAAAACCGAACGGAGCGCCGCGCTACAATCGGCAAAGGCGGCTTGGAGCGCATGCGGCTCATCAAAAAAGTTCCACCCTTCGGCGGCCCATTCTTTGCGTTCCTGCACGGCAACAACGTTCAGACGACCCCCGATCAGCGGATAGGTGACAACATGACGGTGCGGCGCCATCCAGATGCGGGCAATCGGGTCTTCGTCTTTGACTTTGACGACCGAACGCCATGCAACCTGCCCCGTGAAGAACGGCGCATCCTCTCCATTGAGGCGTTTGCGCGTAACCGAATGGAGACCGTCGGCGCCGACCACCAGATCGGCTTCGATGGTCTGCCCGTTCTCGAACCCGACCACGCCGCTTTGTGTGACTTCAACCGCTTTCGCATCGAGAACGATTTCGACGCCCGCCTCGGCACAGCCTTCGGCAAGAAGATCGAGAAGATCTGCCCGATGGAAAAAGCGGTAAGGCTCGCCCCCCAGTTGCCCCAGATCGAACCGCGTCACTGCGCGCCCCGTGAGTGCGTCCATCGGCATGACCGCAGCGGCCTGGATCGACCGGTGATCGGCCGCATCCGACAATCCCAACGCGCGTAGAACGGCGGCTCCGTTGGGCGTGATCTGGAGCCCTGCCCCGACCTCGCGCAGTTCGGCCGCCTGTTCAAAGACGCGGACCGAGGCGCCCCGTCTGGCAAAGGCCAAAGCCGAAGCAAGCCCACCGACCCCGCCGCCGAGAACAGCAACAGAAAGGCCCGCGAGCGAGCGGGCCTGATCTTGGTGTTTATCGTTTGTCATTCGCGATCAAAGATCAGTCGTCACGATGCACTTTTTCGCGGCGCTCGTGGCGCTCTTGCGCTTCGAGCGTCATCGTGGCGATCGGACGCGCATCAAGCCGCTTGAGGCTGATCGGTTCGCCCGTTACTTCGCAATAGCCGAATTCACCGTTCTCGATACGGCGCAAGGCCGCGTCGATCTTGGACACCAGCTTGCGCTCGCGATCCCGAGTCCGCAATTCCAAAGCGCGATCCGTCTCTTCCGAGGCACGATCGGCGATATCGGGAATATTGCGAGTCGAGTCTTTCATCCCTTCGATGGTATCGCGGCTATCCTCGAGGATTTCCGCCTTCCACGCCAAAAGCTTACGACGAAAATACTCGAGCTGACGCTCGTTCATGAAAGGTTCGTCCTCAGCCGGACGATAATCCTCAGGAAGAAAGTTCTCCGCTTTCATACCACCACCCTTAGTCTCGCCAACGACCGGAGTCTCAATATCTGCGGCCATCAGCCTCTCCCAAACCTTTTGGACCGTTTACCCCTCTCCTGAGGGGAAGTCACCCCCCGAAATACCAATTTTTGTTCACAAGTTGCGACCCCCTCCCGAGGTGGTAATGTGGCGAGAATCCGACCCCAGAGAGAGCCTATGCATTTCACCGGAACAAAATCATACGTTGCAACACAAGACCTTAAGGTTGCAGTCAACGCCGCGATCACACTCGAGCGCCCGCTTCTCGTCAAAGGCGAGCCGGGAACGGGTAAAACCGAGCTGGCGCGCCAGGTGGCAAATGCGCTCGATCTTTCGATGATCGAGTGGAACATCAAATCGACGACCAAGGCGCAACAGGGTCTCTATGAGTATGATGCCGTCAGCCGACTTCGCGATAGCCAGTTGGGCGATGAGCGGGTGCATGACGTCAAGAACTACATCCGCAAAGGCAAACTCTGGCAGGCGTTCGAAACCGAGAGTCGCGTCGTGCTTCTCATCGACGAGATCGACAAAGCTGATATCGAATTTCCCAATGATCTGTTGCAGGAACTCGATAAAATGGAGTTCCACGTTTACGAAACGGGCGAGACGATCAAGGCCAAGATCCGCCCCATCGTTATCATCACATCGAACAACGAAAAGGATCTTCCCGATGCCTTTTTGCGGCGATGTTTTTTCCACTACATCCGTTTTCCCGATCCCGACACGCTCGCCAAAATCGTCGAGGTGCATCACCCCGGCATCAAACCGCGCCTGCTCGAAGCCGCGTTGACCCAGTTTTACGAAATTCGCGAAACGAACGGGCTCAAGAAAAAACCATCGACCTCCGAAGTGCTCGATTGGCTCAAATTGCTTCTGGCCGAAGACCTCACGCCCGAGGACCTCAAAGCCGATCCGAGCTCACTCTTGCCACGTTTGCACGGGGCGCTTTTGAAGAACGAACAAGACGTTCAGCTTTTTGAAAAACTGGCCTTCCTCAATCGTCGTCGCTGAGAAAACAATATTTAGTGGCGCAAGACACATCGCTTACTAGAAACCTGCGACCTTCGCGCCACTATTCGCTGAATTTGATGCACCCTCGCGATTCCCGAGTGCTTTGGGTTCGTCTTTGCGCACTAATGAACTCGTCATCGGCGAATTGTCTCTAAATTTTCACAATTCGATCCAACGGTGGCCGCACTCTGCGGGCAGGTTCGGAGTGTGAAAATTCAGGAGAGCACTTTGGCCAAGGCAAAAATGCCGGTCGAAATGGGCGCCTCGTCTCCCTCGCTTGCGGGGGCGAAGAACGCGTTGCGGACCGAAAGCAATGTCAAACCCACGGGACAGGCCCGTTCGTTTGGCGCATTGAACATCTCCCCTTGTGCTGCTTTAGCAGTACATGCGCCCTTGCCTTCGCTCGGTTTGTTCAGGGGTTGCATATGAGAAAGCTTGCTCTTGCCGCCATTACGGCGCTCTCCGCTTGCACTCCGACACCACAGGACCCACCCGGTCGCGCGGCGGTCAACCCGGACTCTCTTCCTCCGATGAAGAGCTTTTTGGGCACGCGGGTCAGCCCCTCGACGCGGCCCAACGCCGAAATCGCGCGCGATTTTCTCGACCTGTCGTTCCAAATGGAAAGCGGCCGTGCAATCCCGCGACTCACCCGCTTCGAAGGTCCGATCAGCGTGCGCGTCGACGGCATGGTGCCGCCGAGCCTCGTGCCCGACCTCCGTACGCTTTTATCGCGTTTTCGCGCAGAAGCAGGGCTTGATATTTTCCTGACTGGCGCAGAACAGGCGAATATTTCCGTTGTCGCCGTGCCCCGCGACGAACTCAGCCGCGCAGTCCCCAAAGCCGCCTGTTTCGTGGTGCCCCGCGTTTCAAGCTGGGAAGAATTCAAAGCGAGCCGCAATACACCCGTGGTCGATTGGACCACACTTGAACGTCGGGACCGTGCGGCGGTCTTCGTGCCTTCCGATGTTGCTCCACAAGAAATCCGCGATTGCCTTCATGAGGAGCTCGCTCAGGCGCTAGGGCCTTTGAACGATCTTTACCGCCTGCCTGATTCCGTTTTCAACGACGACAACATGCATGCGGTGCTTACGGGCTTTGATATGCTCGTGCTCAGGGCCTATTACGACCCCGCCCTTCGCAACGGAATGACCCGAGGCGAAGTCGCCACCCGTATCCCGTCGATCCTCGCACGGATCAACCCGTCGGGTGAAAATAAACCCGCCCGCCCGCAAAACGACACCACGCGCGACTGGATCGAAGCGATGGAAGCGGCTTTGTCATCGGGGAGCACCCCGCTTCGCCGCCGCGCCGCTGCCGAAACCGCCATGAACCTCGGCCGCGCCTTTGGCTGGTCAGGCACCCGCGAAGGCTTTGCTCTTTTTGCCTATGGTCGCCTGAACGTCGGCTCTGACCCGACGCTAGCACTTGGCGCCTTCCGCGCCGCCGACCGTGCCTATCGCGAGTCGCCCGAAACGCGTCTCCAGACGGCACATGTCGCCGTGCAGCTTGCCGCCTTTAGCCTGTCTTCGGGGGACGGCTATGGAACACTCTCCATCGTGGACGAGGCGATCCCAATTGCTGCCGAGAATGAAAACGCGGCTCTTCTCGCCACGCTTTTGATGTTCAAGTCCGAAGCACTACGACTGCTTGGCCGCGACGCCGAGGCGCAGACGGTGCGTCTGGACAGTCTGGCTTGGGCGCGTTACGGATTTGGTTCAGAACAGAAAGTAAGTGCCCGTCTGGCAGAGGTCTCGTCCCTGAGCCCGCGCTAGGGGCAAAAGGATCAGACCATGATTTTCCCCCTTGCAGGCCTTCTTATCGGACTGATTTTCGGAGCTTTTCGCGCAAAACGGCGTGGCGGCAAGACCTTTGATCTTTTGCAATGGGCGGCTGTCTACGGGATGCTTTTTGCGATCATCGGGCTGTTCGTCATGATCTTTATCGATCGCAGCTATCTGGTCTAAGGTATGTTCCTCCCCTTCTTCTCGACCCTGAGAGACGAAGGCGTTCCTGTTTCGCTGCGCGAGTTCCTCACCTTTCTCGAGGGTCTCGCTCAAAACCTTGTGATCTATGACACCGAAGGGTTCTACCTTTTGGCCCGCACGATCCTCGTCAAGGACGAGCGTCATCTTGATCGTTTCGACCGTGCCTTTTCCAAGAGCTTTTCCGGCCTTGATACGATCTCGCCCGAAGCGATGATAGAAGCAATGGATCTTCCGCGGGACTGGCTCGAAAAGCTCGCCGAAAAGACCCTTTCGGACGAAGAAAAGTCCAAGATCGAGGCGCTGGGCGGCTTCGACAAGCTCATGGAAACCCTGCGCGAACGTTTGAAGGAACAGCAAAAGCGCCATCAGGGCGGCAACAAATGGATCGGCACCGCAGGCACATCACCCTTTGGTGCCTATGGTTACAATCCCGAAGGCGTGCGTATCGGCCAAGACAAATCACGTCATCAACGCGCTGTAAAAGTCTGGGATAAAAGAGAATTCCGAAATCTGGACGACACGCGCGAACTTGGCACGCGGAATATCAAGGTTGCTCTCAAGCGTTTGCGTAAATGGGCGCGCACGGGTGCTGCCGAAGAACTGGACCTGGATCAGACGATCTCGTCCACCGCCAAGCACGGCTATCTTGACGTCCAGACCCGCCCCGAGAGACGCAACGCGGTCAAAGTTCTTTTGTTCTTTGATGTCGGCGGCTCGATGGACCCGCATATCCGCGTTCTGGAAGAGCTTTTTTCCGCCGCAAAAGCCGAGTTCAAGCACCTTGAACACTTCTACTTCCACAACTGCCTCTACGAAGGCGTGTGGCGCGACAATGCGCGCCGCTGGAACGCACAGACCCCGACGTGGGAAGTGCTGCGCACTTATGGCCCCGACTACAAATGCATTTTTGTCGGTGACGCCTCTATGTCGCCCTATGAAATCGCCTATCAGGGTGGTGCGAACGAACATTGGAACGAAGAATCCGGCGAGGTCTGGCTCCGCCGCGCGATCGAACACTGGCCGCAAACGCTCTGGATCAACCCCGTTCAGGAAGAGCACTGGAAATACACCCACTCGATCGGCATGATCCGCACGATCTTCGGTGCGGACCGCATGGTGCCGATGACACTCGAGGGGCTCGAACGCGGCTTCAAACTCCTTGCGCGGTGAAATCGGCAAAGCCCGCTATTGACGGGCGGACCCATGGGAACAATCTAAGAGACATGCGCCATCTCATTTCTTTCATCCGGCATCACAAATACATGTCGCTCGCCTTTGTTGTGGCGCTCAGCGCGACCATGTTCTTCGCCTTTGACGTGCTCAGCGATGCACGGAACTGGAAAGACCCGCAATCGCGCAATGTCGATCCACAGGTCTGGATGACGCCGATGTATATCGCACACAGCTGGAAGGTGGACCCCAAAGAGCTTGGCGCGGCCATCGGCATCACCGAAAGACCCAGGAAACGCACGACCCTCGAAGACATCGCAAAAGAGCGCGGCGTTCCCGTTGCGCAGGTCATTCTCGAAGTCCAGGAATTTCTGGCCGCATCCTCGACCCGCGAGAAGCGATAACCCACATGACGGATTGGCTCCTTCTCAATCTGACGACCTATGGCTACTCGCTGTTGTTTCTGACAACCTTTCTGAGCTGCCTCGCCCTGCCCGTTCCTGCGTCTTTGGCAATGATGACGGCGGGGGCCTTTGCGGCTTCGGGCGATCTTATTCTTTGGGCCACCGCAGGCTCGGCCTTGGGGGGCGCGGTGCTCGGCGACCAGACAGGGTTCATTCTGGCGCGCATGGGATCGGGCCGACTGTCGCCCTATATGCTGCGTCACCGCGGACGTGCCAAACTGATCTCGCGGGCAAAGCGTCTGACCGAGCGCTATGGCGGGCCGGGGATATTCCTCTCCCGCTGGCTCGTCAGCCCGCTTGGGCCATATGCGAATTTCGTAAGCGGCGCGACCCATTACCAGTGGCACCGCTTCACCCTCTGGGGCGTCTCGGGTGAACTCGTCTGGGTCGTCATTTACACCAGCCTTGGATATATCTTTGCCGCAAACATCGACCTAGTGGCACAGATCGCCGCCGATACCAGCGGGCTTATTGCTGCAAGTGCCATAACGGTCGGCATCGGGCTTTACCTGATCCACGCCATGCATCGTCACGCGAAACGTCGGAGGGCCTAGGATATGCTCCGTTATACACCCATCCTTCTTGCGCTCCTTTACGGGGTCGGCCTCTATCTTTTTTCAGCCCATCGCACGAAAAAGCATCTGGCGGAACAGTCGGTCGAGCTTGCCGATCCTTCGCTGCTTCCGATCCTTCAAAGACTTGCCAAGGCGCTTGATCTGCCCCGCATCAGGGTCTTTGTCTATAACGTCCCGCAAGTGAACGGGCTCGCCGCGCCCGACGGCAAGATTTACCTCACGCGCGGTTTTCTCGACAAATACCGCAGCGGCGAGATCAGCGACACAGAACTGGCCAGTGTGATCGCCCATGAAATGGGGCATGTCGCCTTGGGCCATACCCGCAGGCGCCTGATCGACTTTTCGTCCCAGAACGCCTTGCGCACCGCGCTGGCGATGTTTCTCGGACGTATTCTTCCCGGAATCGGGCCGTTTCTGGCGAATGCCGCGATGTCGCTTCTGATGGCGCGGCTTTCGCGCGGCGACGAATACGAGGCGGACGCCTATGCCAGCGCCCTTTTGATCAAGGCGGGGATCGGGACCGAGCCGCAAATCTCGCTCTTTCGCAAACTCGATCGCCTGACGGGGGGCGCGGGTGGAAATAGCCCCGCTTGGCTTCTCAGCCATCCCAAAACCCAAGCCCGCATTCACGCCATCGAGCGCAATTCCGAAAAGTGGCAGGGTTAGGCCAATGCCTTGCCCAATCTGGGAAGCCGCGCTTTTTTCATAAGCTTGCGCATCTCCCAAGGCATCCCCGAAAGCCGCTCTGCTTCTGCAGACACGCGGGCGCAGGCCCGTTCCACCGCCTCTGGCGCATCAAGCCAGAGGCCATAGAGAAACCCATCGGGGTCCACCCGCTCGATCCCCTCGTCCCGCAAGAGATTGAGCGGAAAATCCGACACGTTCATCGTGACGATCGCATCGCAAGAGCCTGAAATTGCGGCAGCGAGCACATGCACATCGGCAGGATCGGGAAGCCAGAGCCGTCCTTCGATCCCTTCGCGGATACGGATACTGGCGACAGGAAAGCGCAGCCCAAGCTGCACGATCTCGCCGCGGGCAATGGCTTCGGCCCCATCGCCGAGCTTGACCGTCGCCCGCGCCCATTCTTCAAGGATACGCGGGCTCCATCTGGGCTCGTAGAGCCCCTCGTCCGCGACCGCGAGGAGCACTTCGCGCATGACGGTCGGAAAAAGGACGCAAGCGTCAAGGAGCATGCGCCGCTTGGTCATAGGCGGAAGAACACCGCCTTGAGGTATCCGCTTTCGGCCAGATGCGGCATGAGCGGATGGTCCGCTCCCGCAAAGCCTGTGTAAACGATCTGCCCGCGCCGACCGCCCTTGCCGATCCCGCGGGCCGAAGCGTTGCGGAATTTGGTCAAATCGGCGGCATGGGAACAGGAGCACAGCCCGAGATACCCCCCCTCGCGCACCAGAGGCGCGGCAAGCTTTGCAACCCGCTCATAGGCCCGAAGACCTGCTTCGAGGGATTGTTTAGAGGGCGCAAAAGCGGGCGGATCACAGATCACCACATCAAAGGTCTCGCCCTCTTCGGCAAGCGCGGTGAGCACGTCGAAGGCATCGCCCTTGCGGGTGGTAAAGGCATCGCCCTTGCCCATCGCCTTGGCGCCCGCTTCGGCAAGCTCGAGCGCGGCGGCAGATCCGTCAACCGCCATGGCAGATGCGGCACCCCCCGCCAAAGCAGCAAGGGAAAAGCCGCCCACATGCGAAAAGACGTCAAGAACCTTTGCGCCGCGCGAGAGTCGCGCGGCAAAGGCGTGGTTCGGACGCTGGTCGTAAAAGAGCCCCGTCTTTTGTCCGCCCATGACATCGGCCATATAAATCGCGCCGTTCATCGGCACTTCGATCGGTGCTGCGGGCGCTGCGCCCAAAACGACTTCGGTCTTTTCCTCAAGCCCCTCGAGCGCACGTGCACGGCCCGACCCGTTCATGATGACGGTGGTCACGCCCGTCACTTCGGCCAAGGCGGCGACCATCGGCGCAAGCAAGGCATCGGCCCAAGCAGCATTCGGCTGCACCACGGCCAGATCACCGAAACGGTCGATCACCACTCCGGGGAGCCCGTCGGCCTCGGCATGGACAAGCCGATAGAACGGATGCTCGAAGAGCCGCGCGCGATGCGCCAGAGCGATACGCAATCTTGCTGCAAACCACGCCTGATCGATCACCGCTTCGGGATCGCGGTCGAGCATGCGGCAGGTGATCTTGGAGGCGGAATTGACCGCAACGATCCCCATCGGACGCCGTTCGGCATCCTCAAGAACCGCAAGCGCGCCCGAGGCAAGCGCCTTGGTTCGGCGATCCAGCACCAATTCATTGGAATATACCCAAGGAAAGCCGTGACGGATGGCACGGGCATCGGCTTTGGGCGAGAGACGGACAACAGAATAAGAGGAGGACATCATGCCCTCCTCCTAGCTGGTTTCTAAAATGTCTGAAAGAACTTTTGCGAGCCTTAGGCACCAAGTGCGGGAGAGCTCAGGTCTTGGATAAATTTCTGGGTCATAAAGTCGAGAACGCGGACTTTTTCGGTCTGGCCCGCATGTTCGAGCGCCATCGCGGCATCCCCACCGGGGGCGTCGAGTCTGTATTTCACCATCTTTGACGGCTCGATCACTTCGCCCGTCACAGCGTTGCGCACGGTCATCACATAGTGGATGTCATAGTCGCCGCCGATCGAGAAACGGGTCTTTTCCGTCACCCCATGGAAACGGGCAAGTTCGACGTCCACAACGACAGGCACCGCGCCGTTCATTCGCTCGGCACCACGTGCCGCAGCCTGTTCGAACAAAGCACTAAGCTGCTGGTGACGGTTGCCGAATGCATCCCCGCGCCAGACAATATCGGCGCGCGGGAAGTAGGAGTTGGCCTCGGAAACGCTCAGTTCTTCGGGAACCGAAACCCTGATGTCGGTCACTTTGTAGTCGCGGACAAAAGCACCTGCCTTTGCAAAACCGGTTTCCAACGGTTCGTTCCGCGAAGCAACACCGCCGTCCATCGAGCAGGCAGCGGAAAAACTCGTTACGCAAAGCACAAGAATAAGCCGAATAATGTTCATCTTAATGTCGGGGGAACCCCGTCCCTTGTTTCTTTGGATTGATCCGAATTTCCCTCTCCTTTTGGGCGAGAATATGTCGAGGACGTGCTCTTTTAAGGATTTGGTAACTTTCTTGGCCCGCGACAAATTGCGCCCGTTAATGCTTGATATTTCCATTCGGCATACAAAAGTATCCGTTGTTAGCGCTAACTATCCATGTTACGAGTGCGCGACTCGAACAAGGAGACGAAAATGGCCCTCAACCCGATCATCGCAGCCGTCACCGACCGCATCCGCGCGCGCAGTGAGCAATCGCGGGGTCGTTATCTGGACCTGATGTCGCGCTCGGCAGCCGAAGGTCCGCGCCGTGCGCATCTCACCTGTGGAAACCAGGCTCACGCCTATGCAGCCATGGGTCAGGACAAAGACGCTCTGATCGCAGAGCGCGCCCCCAATATCGGGATCGTGACCGCCTATAACGACATGCTCTCGGCCCACCAGCCCTATGAGCGCTATCCCGAACTCATCCGCGAAACCGCACGCAAGCTCGGTGCAACGGCGCAGGTCGCTGGCGGCGTGCCCGCAATGTGCGACGGCGTGACCCAAGGCCAGACGGGCATGGAGCTTTCGCTCTTTTCGCGTGATGTCATCGCGCTTGCTGCAGGCGTCTCGCTCTCGCACAATGTCTATGACAGCGCGATCTATCTCGGGGTTTGCGACAAGATCGTTCCCGGTCTGATCATTGCTGCGGCCACTTTCGGCTATATCCCCGGCATTTTCCTTCCTGCCGGTCCGATGACCTCGGGCATCCCGAACGACCAAAAGGCCAAGGTGCGCCAACAGTTCGCCACGGGCGAGGTCGGTCGTGAAGAGCTGATGAAGGCGGAAATGGCCTCTTATCACGGGCCGGGCACCTGTACATTCTACGGCACCGCAAACACCAACCAGATGCTCATGGAGTTCATGGGGCTCCATCTTCCGGGGGCATCGTTCGTGAACCCCAACACGCCTCTGCGGGACGCTCTGACCGTCGCAGGTGTGGAACGCGCCGCCGCGATCACCGCGCTCGGCAACGATTATCGTCCAGTGAGCGAGATTCTCGACGAGCGCGCCTTTGTGAACGGGATTGTCGGGCTCATGGCGACGGGTGGCTCGACCAACCTCGTGCTGCATTTGCCCGCCATGGCGCGTGCTGCGGGTGTGATCCTCGATCTCGAAGACTTCCATAACCTTTCGGAAGCCGTCCCGCTCATGGCCAAGGTCTATCCCAACGGTCTTGCCGATGTGAACCATTTCCACGCAGCGGGCGGTCTGGGTTATATGATCGGCGAGCTGCTCAACGCGGGCCTTTTGCACGATGACGTCAGCACGGTCGCAGGTGACGGCCTCGAGCGCTATACCCAAGAGCCGCAGCTCAAGGATGGCCGCGTCTCCTATGTCGAGGGCACGAAGACGTCGCTCAACGACAAAATCCTGCGCCCTGCCACGAACCCGTTCAACAAACACGGCGGTTTGACCCGTCTCAAGGGCAACCTCGGCGTCGGCGTGATCAAAACCTCCGCAGTTGCCGAAGAGCGCCACATCGTCGAAGCCAAAGCCCGCGTGTTCAACGACCAGCATTCGGTCAAAGCCGCCTTCCAGCGCGGTGAATTCACTGAAGACACCGTCGTCGTCGTCCGTTTCCAAGGACCAAAGGCCAACGGGATGCCCGAGTTGCACTCGCTGACCCCGACCCTTGCGGTTCTTCAGGATCGCGGCCTCAAGGTCGCTCTCGTGACTGATGGCCGTATGTCGGGCGCTTCGGGCAAAGTGCCCGCCGCGATCCACGTCTCGCCCGAGGCTGCAAACGGCGGTCCGCTCTCCTTTATTCAGGACGGTGACGTGATCCGTCTCGATGCGACCAAGGGCACGATCGACGTGATCGGTGTCGATCTTTCGACCCGCACCGCAGCGGTTGCCGATATGAGCGGCAACGGCAACGGCGTAGGTCGCGAACTGTTCGAAGTGTTCCGCCAGAATGTCGGACTGTCTTCGGACGGCGCGGCCGTCGTGGTTTGAACTTCGCGCCGGAAACGCCATAAATACCTTTGTCAGAGACGAAACCTGTCTCTGACACACCCACCAAAGGATATGAAATGACCCCTGAACACGCCTCCGAACTCGCGCGTAAAATCTGTGATCTTGCGCCGGTCGTCCCCGTCTTGGTGATCAAAGACGCCGCTCAGGCCGAAGGTCTGGCGCGTGCATTGGTCAAGGGCGGTCTTCCTGCTCTCGAAGTCACGCTGCGCACGCCCTGCGCGCTCGAAGCCATTTCGGAAATGGCGAAAGTCGCGGGCGGCGCTGTCGGCGCAGGCACGCTTTTGACCACGCAGGACGTCGAAAACGCCAAGAAAGCGGGCGCAACTTTCGGTGTTTCTCCGGGTGCGACGGACCGTCTTCTGGATGCTTGCGAGGCAAACGATCTGCCGCTTCTTCCGGGGGCTGCGACCTCGTCCGAAGTGATGCGCCTTCTTGAGCGCGGCTATAACGTTCAGAAATTCTTTCCCGCAGAAGCCAATGGCGGCGCTCCCGCGCTCAAGGCCATCGGCGCGCCGTTGCCGCAGGTCAAATTCTGCCCGACGGGCGGTATTTCGATCAAGAACGTGAATGATTATCTCTCGCTCTCGAACGTTCTATGCTGCGGCGGCTCTTGGGTTGCCCCCTCGGACCTCGTCGATGCGGGCGACTGGGACGGGATCGAAGCGCTTGCCCGCGAAGCCGCTGCACTCAAGCGATAAAGCTTGCAATTGAAACGGAGCAGTCCGACACTCGCGCCATTCCACTAGGGGGACCGAGATGACTGCTCCGACCGCAACCACCTGCCTTTGGTATGACGACACCGCCGAAGAGGCGGCGATGCTCTATACCTCTTTGTTCGAGGATGCCCGCATCCTGAACATCACGCGCCAAGTGGGCGGCGACAAAGCCTTTATCGTGGAAATGGAGCTTTTGGGTCAGCGTTACACGATGATGAACGGCGGCCCGCGTTACAAGCTATCCCCTGCTGTCTCGATCCAAGTCTATGTCGAAACCCAAGAAGAAATCGACAGGCTCTGGACGGCCTTGGGCGAAGGCGGCGAGGAAATGCGCTGCGGCTGGCTTGCCGATCGCTTCGGGTTGAGCTGGCAAATCCTGCCCAAAGCGCTCTCGCAATGGATGTCAGATCCCAAGACCGCCCCCGCCGTGGGAGCAGCCTTTTTGCAGATGGTCAAATTCGACATCGCAACCCTTCAGCGGGCCGCAGACGGCGCGACGGCCTAACCGTTCATCCGCGCCGCACGTCCTCCGCGACGCTTGGGGGCAAGTGGACCCTCGAGTGCCGCATTGAGCACCGACTTCATCGGGTGATCGGCTGGCTCCCCCTCGTACCGCTCCAGAAGCGCACGGATCACGGGCGTGGTGTCCGACGTTGGCACCGAAAGCGCCCAATCAAGAAAGATCGTGCGGCACTCTTCGATGGTGATCCCCTCGATGCGAAAGGACTCTCGAATGAGGCCCTTGGGATCGTTCGGGTCTTTTGGCTGAGCCATGATCAAAAATCCTTTATCCAAGCAGACGCGTGACCACCGCGTCCGCCTCTTGTGCTGCCTCGGCCATTGCCTGCCTGAGCGCTTCGATGTTTTCATAACCTGTCTCACGCAAGATAAACCGCCGTCCGCCTTCGCCAAGGTCTTCGGGCTTTAAAACGCCGCCCGTCAGCAATCGCGCCGACGCCTGCAGTTGCCAGAAGAGCGCCGCCGCACGACAAAGCGCCGCTTCATCTGCGGCATTGAACCAACCGGACGCGACACCGGCTGCGATTTGCTCGGACACAAGCCGTGCATCGCTGCCCGCACAAAGCGCTGCGGTCTGGGCGATGAGTTCTACATCCTGCAAGCGCCCTGCCCCGATTTTCGCGTCCCAGTCCCCTTGGGGGGCTTTGGCGGCGGCAATCCGGCTGCGCATTTCACTCACGTCGGCAAGGACCGATCCGCCTTTGGACTTCTCGGCCAAAAGCACGCGGCGGAATGCCTCGACCTCGGCACCAAGCTCCATGTTCCCCGCCACAGGCCGCGCACGGGTGAGCGCGAGATGCTCCCATGTCCATGCCTCGTTCCGTTGGTAATCCTGAAACGCGGTGAAAGACGTGGCGACAGGCCCCTGCCGCCCAGAGGGACGCAGACGCATATCCACCTCGTAAAGCCGCCCGTCCGACATGGGCACGGTCACAGCGGTCACCAAAGCTTGCGTCAGCCGAGCATAATAGGCACGCGTCGCCAACGGACGACGTCCCTCCGAAGCTTCGACCCCTTCCGCGTCATAGATCATGATCAGATCAAGATCAGAGGCGGAATTCAGCCGCGCCGCTCCGAGCGATCCCATCCCGAGCACGACCGCGCCCCGCCCCGGCGGGTTGCCGTGTTTGGCGCTGAAATCCTCGAGCACGAGCGGCCAAAGACCTGCAATCACCGCCTCGGCCAGATCAGCATATTCGCGTCCCGCCTCGACCGCGGTGATCAGGCCGCGCAAATGATGGACCCCGACGCGGAAGTGCCATTCCTTCATAAAGCGGCGCGCCATGTTCAGCTTGTCTTCGTAATCGCGCGCCTCGCGCATCGCCCGTTCAAGCCGTTTGGTAAGCTTTTCGGCCCCCGGCCATTCGCTAAAGAACCCCCCCGAGATGACCATGTCGAACACATCGGCGTTCCGCGACAGATACTGCGCAAGCGCCGGCGCCGTCGCGCAAATATCCACGATCAATTGGTTCAGTTGCGGGTTCGCCTCGAAAAGCGAAAAGAGCTGCACCCCCGCAGGAAGCCCCTTGAGAAAGGCGTCGAACTGCAAGAGCGCCTCGTCGGGCTTTGCCGCCTCTTTCAGTCGCGAGAGGATTTCAGGCCGAAGCCGCTTGAAAATCTCGACTGCGCGATCCGAGCGAAACGCGGGATAGTCCATCCAGCGCTGCACGATCTCTGCACCGAAATCATCGAGTGGCTTGGCCTCTCCCGGAGCAAAGAACCCTTCGGTGAGGGTGTGGACCTCTTCGATGCGCTGGACCAGCTCGGCCCGAAGCGCCGCTGTCTCGTAGCCCATGAGCGCCGCCAACCGATCGAACCCCTCAGGCGTTGTGGGGAGCGCATGGGTTTGTTGATCGTTGATCATCTGGACGCGGTGTTCCACCGTTCGATGGAACACGTAGTGGTCATAAAGCGTATCGGCGACCTCTTGCGGGATCCACTCGGCCCGCGCCAGTTCTTGCAGCCCCTCGCGGGTTTGTCGCACGCGAAGCGCAGGGTTGCGCCCCCCCGCGATGAGCTGGCGGGTTTGGGTAAAGAACTCGATCTCGCGAATACCGCCACGACCAAGCTTCATATTATGGCCTTCAAGAACCAGCGGCCCATGCAGCCCCTTGTGATCGCGGATCTTAAGCCGCATGTCGTGGGCATCCTGAATGGCCGCAAAATCGAGATGCTTGCGCCAGACAAAGGGACGCAGTGTTTCAAGGAAAGCAGCGCCCGCTTTGATATCGCCCGCGCAGGGGTTCGCCTTGATATAGGCCGCGCGCTCCCACGTGCGGCCCACGCTTTCGTAATAATGCTCGGCAGCAAGGGTCGAGAGGCACACAGGCGTCACACTCGCATCGGGACGCAGCCGAAGATCGGTGCGGAACACATAGCCATCGGCGGTCACATCCGAGAGGATCGAAGTCATCTTGCGCGTGACGCGGATAAAGGCCGCGCGCGCGTCGAAATAGCTATCCTCGTCAAAGCGGCTCTCGTCAAAGAGCATGATAAGGTCGATGTCCGACGAATAGTTGAGCTCGCCCGCCCCCATCTTGCCCATGGCAAGCGCGATCATACCGCCTGCGACCTCTGCATCCTCGATCCCGAGACTGGGGATTTTGCCGCGATTGATCTCTGCCGCCACAAGACGGCGCAGACAGACATCGACCGCCGCCGCTGCGAAATCCGACAACGCGCCCGTCACCTTTTCAAGCGGCCAGACACCGCCAAGATCGGCAAGCGCGGTCAAGGCGGCGATCCGCCGTTTTGCGCGGCGAAGCTCAACGGCCAAAGCGTCGGCCTCGAGCGCCCGCACGACGGCCAAGGCTGCATCCAATGCAGCTTCGGGGTCGTGGAAGGCGCCCGCAAGCCAATCCGCCTCTTTTTGCATCAACCCGAGAAGATAGGGGCTCGATCCCCCTGTCCCCGCAACAAGTCGAGCTGTGTTGTCGGAAAGCCCCGTAAACAAAGCGGCCGCATCTGCAGCGCGCTCGGGTTCATAGGGACGGGGAATGCGGGTGATGCGGGATTCGAAGCTCATGTGCGGAGATTGCGCCTTGAATTTAGGCGGGTCAATTGGCACCACTGGGGCCAAGCCATCGAAATTTCGGGGAAGATCATGAGCAAAAGTCTCAAACGCGTGACCAACGCCCTCCTAGACGCGGGGATCGACGCCGTGCCCGTCGAAATGGGTGCGGAAACCCGCACAGCGCTTCAGGCGGCCGAGGCTGCGGGCTGTCTCGTGGACCAGATCGCCAAGTCGATCATCTTCCAAGGCGAAACCAGCGGCGAAGCGATCCTCTTTGTCACGGCGGGCAACAATCAGGTGGACCCCGTCAAAGCCTCCAAGGTCGCGGGCGAGCCCTTGGGCAAGGCCGATGCGACCCTGATCCGCAATCAGACGGGCTTTGCCATCGGGGGCGTCGCACCCATCGGCCATCTGAATCCGATCCGCGCCTTTCTCGATCCGCACCTCTTCGATTTCGACGTCATTTGGGCGGCGGCAGGCACGCCGAGACATATTTTCCCCATAAACGCAGTCGATCTGGAGCGGATTTCAGGCGCAAAACGGGCCGATTTCACCGAGTAAGGCGAAATTTTTTCCAAGAAAAACAAACGTGTTACTCGCCTCATACGGAAAAATGTTAAAATCTTTCACATAAGGTCTTGAAGCGAAGGGGCGTGCCTCCGATATTGGGTAATGTAAAAGGCATTCACATAACCCCGAAAGGAGCACAAAATGAGCGACAGCACCGCATTCACCCCCGCCCGCACCCAGCCCGTTATGGGTTGGTTTCAACGGTCCGAGGCCTGGCTTGACAGCAAGGGCCGTGGCGCATGGATCGCCGCGATGGTTCTTGGCTTTATCTTTGTCTGGCCCGTCGGCCTCGCCCTTCTCTTTTATATGATCTGGAGCAAACGCATGTTCAGCACATCCTGCAAGTCTATGAAACACTCCCGCCGCGCCGCCATGAGCACCTTCCGTTCGTCGGGCAACAGCGCCTTTGACGCCTACAAAGCAGAAACGCTGCGCCGCCTCGAAGAAGAGCAGAACAACTTCGAAGCCTTCCTCGAGCGTCTTCGCGAAGCCAAGGACAAATCGGAATTCGACCAGTTCATGGACGAGCGCGCAAAGAAAGCATCCAAAGACGTCCATCAGGACGCCTGATCCCAACCCCCGGCCCTGTGTCCTCCCCACAGGGCCACCTTGAACACGGAGACCTCACGACCATGTCCGCCTATCACACCCTTCCCGACCCGCGCACCCACCCCGAGTTCTATCGCTCGGTTGTGCTCAAGCGGGCCTTGGCTTGGTGCGTCGACTTTGCTTTGATCGGTATTCTTGCCGTGATCCTCGTCCCGCTCACAGCTTTTACGGCGGTGTTCTTCTTTGCCTTTTTCGCAATGGTCGTGGGGTTTCTTTACCGCTGGTTCACTCTGGCAAGCGGTTCGGCGACTTGGGGCATGCGCCTCTTTTCGATAGAAATCCGCAACGGCCATGGTGAAAAGCTCTCCTCCCAAGAGGCGCTGATGCACACGCTGGGCTATACCGTTTCGGTCATGGTCGCACCGCTTCAGCTCGTTTCCATCGTGTTGATGCTCCTGACCGAGCGCAAACAAGGTCTTACGGACCATTTTATGGGAACAGCGGCTATAAACCGCCCTCTCTGACCCGTTTAGATAAGGGTATTGGCGAGTATGCGCAGGCTTGGTAGTCTCGCGCATATTCGTTTTCTTGTTTTGAAGTCATATCCCTACTGAAATGCGTCACTCGCTCCCGCTCACGCCCCAGTTCTACGTCACTGCGCCGCAGGACTGCCCCTATCTGGACGACCGAAAAGAGCGCAAGCTTTTTACGGCGCTTCAGGGCGAGAACGCCGAGCTTCTAAACAATGCGCTCTCGAAACAAGGCTTTCGCCGGTCCCAGAACGTGCTCTATCGACCGTCCTGTACGGACTGCTGCGCTTGTCTGTCGGCCCGTATCCGCGTTGCGGATTTCACCCCGAGCAAGAGCCAGAAGCGGGTCCTCAAGCGCAACGCGCATCTCAAGCATCGCTCGACCTCGCCGTGGGCGACCGAAGAACAATTCGCTCTCTTCCGGCGCTATCTCGACAGTCGGCACGCGACCGGCGGGATGGCCGAAATGGATATTTTCGAATTCGCGGCCATGGTCGAAGAAACCCCGATCAAAACCCGTTTGATCGAGTTTACCGATCCCCAAGCAGAGCGCGAGACCGAAATGCTCAAGGCGGTCTGCCTGACAGATGTTCTCGATGACGGTTTGAGCATGGTCTATTCGTTCTTCGATCCCGATATGACCAAACATTCCTTGGGAACCTACATCATTATGGCGCATATCGAACTCGCCCGTGGATCTCGGACTTCCCTATATCTATCTGGGCTATTGGGTGCCCAATAGTCCCAAGATGGGCTACAAGTCCAAGTTCAATGCGCTCGAGGTTTTCGTCAACGGCGCATGGGAGCCGATGGAAGATCCCGAGGCTTATGCGGTTACGACCGATCCTTTGCTCGTGCAGCCCATCGCAGAACAGGTCGCGCGGCTCTCCATCCCCGACACGCGGCTTTGAAACGGCCCTCCTCCAACGCAAAACGGCGCCCCTTGGGGCGCCGTTTGTTTTCAGGTGCACCGCTCTTCTAGTTCAGGAGAGACGGCACAATGGTCACGATGGAAGGTGCAAGCGCCAGAAGCAAAAGCCCGCCCATCTGGATCAACACAAACGGAATGATCCCACGATAGATGTGACCTGTCGTGACCTCTTTGGGGGCCACGCCGCGCAGATAGAAGAGCGCAAAGCCGAAAGGCGGCGTCAGGAACGAGGTCTGAAGGTTCACCGCGACCATGATCGTCACCCACTTGGGATCGAACGAGCCGCCATAGATGACGGGACCGACGATCGGGATCACGATGTAGATGATCTCGAGGAAGTCGAGCACGAACCCGAGGATAAAGAGCACCAGCATCACGATGAGGAACGCGGTCCATTCATTCGAGAAGCTGCGCAGGAAGTCCTGGATATAATGCTCACCACCGAACGAGATCAGCACGAGGTTCAAAAGCTGCGAGCCGATCAGGATGGTGAAGACCATCGAGGTCACTTTGGCCGTTTCACGAACCACAGGCGACAGGACACCATATTTGAACAGCACGTAGCAGCTCCAGAAGAAGCCGAACATCGCGAACAGGAACGCGCCAAAGGCAACGATGAACGCGATCAGGTTCTCGAAGCTCATCCCGCCTTCGGCAAAGCGCATGTCGAAGTTGATCCCGACAATCAGCATCAGGCCGATGGCAATGGCCGTATAGATGACCATCTTGGCAGAACGACCATTGTTGATGAGCACGCGGCCCGCAGCAAGAAGGATCGCGCCGCCCGCACCGAGCGCCGCAGCGGGCGTCGGGTTGGTCACACCGCCAAGGATCGAACCGAGAACCGCAACGATCAGAACGAGAGGCGGGAAGACCACCTTGATGATATCGTTCTGGCTCATGCGGAAGGCCGCCTCTTTTACGCCGATATAGACGAGGAAAAGCGGAAGCGCGATCCAGAGGACGGTTTGTCCTGCGGTGGTGACAGGGCTGATAAAGGCAATGTCGATCACCGCGATGAGACCAACACCGATCGCACCGATCACCAAAGGACGCGCATCGAGACCGGGGTTCACGCCGCGAGCAACCGCCAGAGCAAGGCTTGCTGCAAGCATGAGTATCGCAAGACCCGTGCCGATGATCGGCGCAACGCCAAGCTGACGCTCGAATTCGGCAGCGCGCTCTTCTTCGGTGAGAAGTCGGGCTTCCTGAGCGCCGCCATTGGCCTCGATGGCCTGTTGCTGTGCAACCGCCTCGTCCCAAGCCTCCTGACCATGAAGATCGATCATCGAAGCCTGACATTCGGGCGAAACATTGGTGCGAAGGCTCGCGGCTTCAGAGGCATCCGAATAGGTGTCGACGATGATGGTCTGCGATCCAACGATGTTCAGCTGCCCTGCAACAACGACGGCAAGCACGAGAGCCGCGGGAACCCCGAGGAACCAAGTCAGAGCCTCGTTACGGGTGCGCAGAACTTTGCCGCTTGCGGCCAACTGCACCGCAGGCGCCTTGGACGGGTTGAGAAGTGCGAAGCCGAAGGCATAGACCGCATAGAGCACCGCCAGCAAAATGCCCGGAAGCAGCGCCGCCTGGAACAGGGTGCCGACCGAGACCACCGCGGGCTCGCCCAGATAGGTCAGAGCATCGGTGCAGCCCGCAAGAACGGCGCGGTCTTCCTGAGCGGCGGAGTAGAGATCGCCTGCCAGAGTGCCCAAGAGAACGATCACGATCGACGGCGGAATAATCTGGCCGAGCGTGCCCGAAGCCGCAATCACACCTGTCGCCAGTTCAGGCGAATAGTTGTTCTTGAGCATGGTCGGCAGTGCCAGAAGACCCATGGTCACAACAGTAGCGCCCACGATCCCCGTCGATGCGGCAAGGAACGCACCCACAACCACGATGGACACGGCAAGACCGCCCGGAAGCGGACCGAAGACGTTCGCCATCTTGGTCAGAAGCTCGTCCGCAATGCGCGAACGCTCGAGCATAATGCCCATCATCACAAACATGATCACGGCAAGCAGGGTCTCGATCGACTGGCCCGCAAAGACGCGCTCGTTCATGCGGTTGACGATGAACGACACGTTGCGGTCCATCGCCACTTCCCAGCCCTGTTCAAAGACGGCTTTGCCGACCCTTGGCAGATCAGGATAGGTGAAGACCGAGATCGCGTCTGGTTTGACCCCCGTGCTCGTCAAGGCCCGATAGGCCTCGGACGAGGTGTCGATGGCCTGATGGATCAGCAATCCCGCGCTATCGAGCGCGGCAATCGCCGCAAAAGAGATCACAGCCGCACCACCGATCGCAAAAGCGACGGGGAAGCCGGACAGGATCGCACCAAAGAGCGTCAGAAATACGATAATGATACCGATTTCGACGCCATCAAGTCCTAGAAACATCTTGCTTTCCCCTTAGTGGATTTCGGCCACGAGCTCGGCTTGTTCATCGCCAAGAACGTCTTTGTCATGGAATTTGCCTTCTGCGGCCTCGCCCTCTTTGCGCTCGAGATACGAGCGATAGAAGAACGCGAAGGCGTGCAGCATAACCATGGCCGTGTAAGTCAGCATCAAAAGCTTGAAGAGGAAATAGGCGTTGAAGCCGTTCGGGCTGAACCCGATGGTTTCGATGTTCCAGCGGACAGCGGGTGCCTTGCGGATCACCTTTTCAAGCGTGTCGGAGGCCGAGATATTGGGCACCATCATGTGGCGCCAGAAGAAGAACCATGCATAGATCCAGACGATCAGCGCCGAAGGCAGCATGAACACAAGGCTTCCCATCATGTCGATGGTCTTCTTCGTGCGGTATTTGACCGACGAATAGACAAGATCGACGCGCACGTGTCCGCCCTGAACAAAGGTGTAGGTCGCACAAAGAGCGACGATCAACGCATTGTAGAACTTGAGACTTTCCGACCACCAGCTCACATCGAAGGTAAAGGCCATGCCGAACCCGATGGTGATCTGGCTCACGGCAAAAACGCGCTGAAGGAAGATGATCATGATCTGGATGAGCACCATCGCAAGACCGGCCCAAGCCATGGTGCGGCCGACCGAATTGGCAAAGGTCTCGAGCCCGCGCACGACGCCCCACATGAAACCGTTGTGCAAGAAGCCGATCACAGAGACGATCAGCAAAAGCACCAGCATCACGAAAAAGAACTCTTCGGAGGCACCGTAATAGACGAAACGCAACAAGGATTGCTTGTCTTCGGTGGTGTTTTCCCACGTGACCCAATCGAGCCAGCTCGAGACATGCGTAAACGCGTAGAACAGATTGTAGAAAGCTTCGAGAAGATTACCGAAGAACCACTGAAGAGCACCCGAGGCCTCGAATTGGTCGAGACAGCTGACGCCCCCCTCTTCGCTCGCGGCGAAAAAGCCGCTGCACTGGGTCGTTTCGTCCATTGTTATCCTCACCCCAATAACGGACGGAGCGCGAAAGGCGCTCCCTATTGCAGGTCAGGCCCCTCCGGATAACCGGAAGGGCCCATTTTGACGAGAGTGTCTGCGGATTAGCCTGCGTTGACGCGGGCGCGCTGGCGCTGGAACACGCCGTCCGAGATGCTGGTCCAGTCATAGGTCGATGCGACCGATGCTTCGAAGGACGCACGGATGCGTGCAAAGAGCTCGTCACCCATGAATTCGTCGAGCGCTTCTTTGGAGGCCTTGCCGAAGGCATCCCAAACGTCATCGGGGAATTCCATGATCTTGACGCCCGACTGACGAAGACGCTCGAGAGCGGCACCGTTGTTGGCGTCCGACTGCGACAGCGACCAGTGGTGCGTTGCCATAGCGGCGGTTTCGATGATCTTCTGCTGCGAGGGGGTCAGCGATTCAAAGACATCGCGGTTCACAGCACAAGCAAGTGCCGAACCCGGCTCGTGGAAGCCGCCGGTGTAGTAGAATTCACAGACTTCCTGGAAGCCGAGACGTTCGTCGGCGAACGGACCGATCCATTCTGCGCCGTCGATCGCGCCCGAAGCGAGCGCCTGATAGATTTCACCACCCGGAACGTTCTGGACCGAAGCGCCGGTGCGACCGAGCGCGAGACCGCCGATGCCGGGCATACGGAACTTGAGACCCTGAAGGTCGGCTGCCGAGTTGATTTCCTTGCGGAACCAACCGCCGGGCTGGTGGCCGGTGTTGCCGCACAGGAACGACTTGAGACCGAAGATCTGGCCAAGCTCGTCATGCAGCTCTTTGCCGCCGCCGTGCTGATACCAGGAAATCATCTCGCCGCCGGTTGCACCGAAGGGCACAGCGGTGAAGTAGTAGTAGCCGGGATGCTGACCACCGAAGTAGTAGTCTGCCGAGTGATACATGTCGGCCTGACCCGAGCTTACGGCGTCGAACACTTCGAAGGCGCCGACGAGCTGGCCTGCGGCCTTTTTCTCGATCACGATCTCGCCGTCGGCCATCGCATTGACGAGTTCAACGAATTTTACTGCAGCGTCATCAAAAACGGCAAAGCCATCCGGAACCGAAGTCACGAGCGTGAGCGTGCGGGTGCCCTGAGCGATTGCCGGAGCGGCAAGGCCGGTAGCAGCGGCAGCGGTGCCGCCGAGTGCAGATGTTCTCAGAAAAGAACGACGATCCATGGTTTCCTCCCATTTGGATTGATCCCTACTTTACGTAGAGACGCTTCGAACTAGTGCCCCACGCTAGCCGTTCACTTCGCGATCTGAAAATACCTATTACTACGTAGGGACCCACATTTGTCAGGAAAACTAACCAAAAACGTTGATTTGAAAGGAGCAAAATTCGAAGTAATTTTGTGATCCTTGCTGGTTTCCCTATGACAAAGCCCCGAATCCCCCTATCGAATCGGCATGTTTTCCCGCCTCTCACACTTGCGACTCCGCTATGGCGTGCCCTTTGCCCAACAGTTCACACTGTTGGCCGTATTGCCCTTGATCATCGCGGTTGCGGTGATCGCGGGTGTCGTTGCCAACCAGTCGAATATCCTCGCCGCGCGCGAGGTCCGTGCGCTCGAAGCGCAGATCCTCAATGCCAAGCGTGACGAGCTATCCAACTATGTCTCGATCGCGCGCTCGGCCTTCGAGAACTTCTATGCCCGCAAGGCCACAAGCGACAGCCGCGCCAAGCTTGAGGTGACGCGACTTCTTGCCGCGATGCTTGTGGATCAGGACAGTTACTTCTTTGTGTTCGATTATGACGGCCAGAACCTTGTAGCCTCTCGCACCAGCGGGCTCATGGGTCGCAACCGGCTGGGCTTTCGCTCCGACGAAGCGCCGGAGATCACGCAAAAGCTCATCGAAATCGCGCAGAACGGCGGCGGATACCATTCCTTCAAATGGCCCCGCCCCGTCACAGGCGAAGCGGGCGAGATGGTGGTCTATGTCAACGGGCTTCAGGAATGGGGCTGGGTCGTGGGCACGGGGGTCTTTCTGAACGACATCAAAACCCAGATCGCCAGCGCCGAAGCCGAAATCGCGGGGCGCATCACCCGAACATCGTTCTATATTCTTACGATCGCCACCGCCGCGCTCCTTGCGGTCTTCGGGTCGGGCTTGTTCCTGAACCTGCGCGAAAGACGGGTGACGGACGCCAAGCTCAAACAGCTCACCCAGCGGATCGTCGACACACAAGAAGAGGAACGCGGCCGCGTGGCGCGTGAGTTGCACGATTCCATTTCGCAAATGCTGGTGGGCGTGCGCTATGCCTTGGAATTGGCGCGCCGCCGCCTGTCCTTGGGGGATGAACGCGCCAGCGAGAGCCTTGATAAGGGTATCTCGAGCCTTGGCAGTGCCATCCAGGAGGTCCGCCGGATCAGCCGCGACCTGCGCCCCGGCGTTCTCGATGACCTCGGGCTTGGTCCTGCAATCCAGGCGCTGATCGAAGAATTCGAAAGCCGAACGGGTATCAAATCGGACTTTGAAACGGTGGTGTTCCGCGGACGTCTCGACCGCGAGGGCCGTATCGCACTCTACCGCATTGCTCAGGAAGCGCTCACCAATATCGACCGCCATTCCGAAGCCACGGCAATCAATATTACTCTTCGCGGCACGCGCAACGGGGCGTTGATGCGGATCTCGGACAACGGCAAGGGCATGGATTGGCCCCAACCCGCCAAGGCCACAGGCGGGCTCGGGATGCGCAACATGCAAGAGCGGCTCGAACAACTCGGCGGCACGCTCAAGGTCAAAAGTGAACCGGGCGGCGGGACGACCATTGAAGCGCTCGTCCCCTTGAGCCATATGCTCGCGCCCGAAAACACAGCAAAGGACAAGGCATGACGATCCGTGTCGTAATCGTGGATGACCACCCGATGGTCGCAGAAGGGATCGAGGCACTTCTCGAAACCTATGACGAACTGACTGTAGTTGCGGCTCTTTCTTCCGGCCAAGAGGCGGTGGACCGCGTCGACGAGCTGAACCCCGATGTGATCCTGCTTGATCTCAACATGCCGGGGTTGGGCGGACTATCGGCGACCGAACTCATTCTTGAAAAGCGCCCCGAAACCAAGATCGTCATTCTATCGATGCACGACACACCCGAATACATCTCGACGGCGCTGAACCATGGTGCGCGCGGCTATCTTCTCAAGGATGTGCCGACCGAGGAAATCTTTACCGCGATCCAGACCGTGATGTCGGGACAGGATTACCTTTGCACAGGCGCCAAAGGGTCACTCAAGCCGCGCATCACCGACGGGCGCGAGCCTCTGACCAGCCGCGAACAGACGATCCTTTTGCAGCTTGCGACAGGTAAATCGAACAAGGATGTGGCGGCAGAGCTCAATATTTCGGTGCGCACGGTCGAAACCCACCGCAAGAACATCAAACGCAAGTTGGGGATCAGCTCGACCGCGGGCCTTACCCGCTATGCCCTTGAACACGGTGTCGTTCAGGGCACGGGCGTCAACACCTAGAGCTTGGCTTTGACAAAAGCGACAACGGCATTGGCGTGCCCGTGACCCATCGCATGGGCTTCCTTAAGGTGGGCGACGACCTCCATATGCTTGAGCCCTTCGCCGAATTTGGCCTCTGCAATCCCGAGCCAATGGTCGATAGGCTGACCGTATTTCTTTTCGATTGACGGAAAATAAGAGGCAGGGCCTTTGACAGGTTCGGTCATTGTAATCCTCGGATGAAACGTGACCAGATCGTGCTCCGAGGCAGGGTTCAGAGCAACCCCGTTTTTCGCATCCGGAAAAGAAAGAGCCCCGACCAAGGGCGGTCGGGGCTCCTGATTTTCGATCAGCGCAGCGTTTAGCCGATCATCGCGCCGTCATTGCGCCAGACCGCTACGATGGACGAGCGCGGCAAACCCGTTTCCGAAGGAAAGCTCCCGCCGGGGTGCTGGATGCCGACGAACATCGTTCGCTTGTCCGACGACCAGGTGAGGCCCGTGACTTCCGATCCGTTCGGACCCGTAAGGAAACGCGCAATCTCGCCCGTGACAGGGTCGCCGACCAGCATCTGGTTGTTGCCCTGCCCTGCAAAGTCGCCCTCGTTGCTGTCATCACCATCGGTCTGGATCCAGAGCAAACCACGGCTATCGAACATCATGCCATCGGGCGAGTTGAACATGTTGCCGGAGGTGACATTCGGGGAGCCTGCATAGGCGTCGCTATGCACATCGGGATTGCCCGCCATGACATAGAGATCCCAGACAAAGTCGATGGCCGCATGGTCTTCGTTCTCGGGGAACCAACGCACGATCTGACCGTATTCGTTGGCCTCGCGTGGGTTCGGACCTTCGGCGGGGGTGGCGTCACCACCGGCGTTCGGTTTGACGCCACGGTTCTTGTTGTTGGTGAGCGCGCAATAAGCCTGACAGGCGTGTGGGTTCACTGCAACCCACTCGGGACGGTCCATCGTGGTGGCTCCGAGTTTGGACGCTGCCTGACGGGTAAAGATCGCGATTTCTGCCGCGCTCATGCCCGTCGACTCTTCGGTGAGCGCCAGCCATTCACCGCGCCCCTCTTCGTAGAACTTTGCCACATAGAGCGTGCCCTCGTTGAGGAGACCGGAAGTGTCACCGCCTGCCTGATAGACGCCGTTCGAGACGAACTTGTAGAGGAACTCGCCGCGCTCATCGTCGCCCATATAGACCACCACGCGGCCATCGGGAGCCAGAACGCAGGCCGCGTTCTCGTGCTTGAAACGACCAAGCGCAGTGCGTTTGACGGGGGTGCTTTCGGGATCTGCGGGGTCGATCTCGACGATGTAGCCGAAGCGGTTGGGCTCGTTCGGCTCTTTGGTCACGTCAAAACGCTCGTCGAATTTTTCGTAGGCATAGCGGCTCGGACCCGCGAGAATTCCGTAACGACCGAATTCGGCGGGCACGTCGGCACCCTCTTCCAGCGAACCGAAGTAGCCGTTGAAGTTCTCTTCACAGGTCAGATAGGTGCCCCAAGGCGTCTTGCCTGCCCCGCAGTTGTTGAGCGTGCCCAGCACGGTGCGCCCCTCGGGATCGGCAGAGGTCTTGAGGAGATCATGACCCGCCGCAGGACCTTCGAGCGTCATCGGGGTGTCGTGGGTGATACGGCGGTTGAACGGGCTGTCCTTGACCACGGCATAGCCGTTGTCGCCGCGCGCGACTTCAAAGACGGCCACACCTTGGGCGTTCTTGAGCTTGAGCGCGTCCTCGGCGCTCAGCACGTCGCCTGCGGTGAGCGGAAGGTTGGTTTCGGGATTGGCGTATTCGTGGTTCACAGCGATCACTTCGCGGCCGCCCACATTGAACAGTTCCATCCCGTCGGTATTTTCACCCACGGCGCGCGCCTGCGACGCTGCGGTGCCGCCCGTTGCATGGTCGAACTCGGGCGCGTCAGAGAAGAGCGGCTCGCCCCAGCTCGTCAGGATATTCCATGAATAGCCTTCGGGCACATGAACCGAAAGATCGGTTTGGATGTCGATCGGGGTAAAGCCGAAACGGCTCATCGCCGCGGCTTGGGCCTCGGCCGAAGTGCCCGACAGAAGCCCCGTGCCCATCACAGCAGCGCCCGATCCGAAAGCGAGCACGCCCGAAAGGAATCCGCGACGCGACAGCGCCTTTTCTACGACAACGTCAAAATCCGTTACCTCGGGGCGCGGCGAGCGCATCTCGTCCCATTCGTCCCAGCTCAGGTTACGATGATCGGCGTCTTTCATATCTTGCTCCAGTGCAGCGTTAAAACTGCGCGCAAATTTCCGCATGGAAGCAAAGATTATGTGACGATCTCGCAAAGTTTCCGTGACAGTCGAAAAACCGGTTTTGAAACAAAGTTGCGCGAAACGGGGTGAAAAAGTTATTTTCTCCACTTTCGATGCGTTTCTCGTGTTGACCTCCTTTTTCTGCAGAGGCATAACGTGCGAACGAAACGAAAGGGCCTCGGGAATGGATCTCGTCGTGGAACTAGTGGGGAAATGGCGCGTGGGCCGGTAACGGTAAAACCATAATGGTCTCCCATGCGCCCCCGGACAAAAACCGGGGGCTTTTTCGTATCAAATGCAAAGACGACGATAGGATAAGGAACTCGAACATGTCTCGTCAGATGACCGGAGCGAAAATGGTGGTCCAAGCCCTGAAGGATCAGGGTGTGGATACGATATTCGGATACCCCGGTGGCGCTGTGCTACCGATCTATGACGAAATCTTTCAGCAAAACGAGATCCAGCACATCCTAGTTCGCCATGAACAGGCTGCGATCCACGCTGCCGAAGGCTATGCCCGCTCGACCGGCAAGCCGGGCGTTGCGCTTGTGACCTCGGGTCCGGGTGCAACCAACGCCGTCACGGGTTTGACCGATGCCTTGATGGATTCGATCCCGCTGATCGTCTTCTCGGGTCAGGTTCCGACCTTTATGATCGGCTCGGACGCCTTTCAGGAGGCGGACACCGTCGGCATCACCCGTCCCTGCACCAAGCACAACTGGCTCGTCAAAGACACCGAGACCCTCTCGGCGACGATCCACGAAGCATTCCACGTAGCGACCTCGGGCCGTCCCGGTCCCGTTCTGATCGACATCCCCAAGGACGTGCAGTTCGCAACGGGCAACTACACCGAAAAGACCAAGCTCAAGTCGAAATACCAGCCGCAGGTCAAAGGTGCGATCGAGGGGATCAATGATCTCGTAAAGCTTATGGAAAAGGCCAAGCGCCCGATTTTCTACACGGGCGGCGGCGTCATCAACTCGGGTCCCGCAGCAAGCCAGCTCTTGCGCGAACTCGTCGAAGCAACGGGCTTTCCGATCACCTCGACCCTCATGGGTCTTGGCGCTTATCCCGCTTCGGGCAAAGCGTGGCTCGGGATGCTCGGCATGCACGGCCTTTATGAGGCGAACATGGCGATGCACGACTGTGATCTGATGATCAACATCGGTGCCCGTTTCGACGACCGTATCACGGGCCGTGTCGATGCCTTTTCGCCCAAGTCGAAAAAGGCGCATATCGACATCGACGCCTCTTCGATCAACAAGATCATCCATGTCGATATCCCGATTGTCGGTGATGTGGCACATGTTCTCGAAGACATGCTCAAGGTCTGGAAGTCGCGCGGCCGCGTGACCGAAAAAGAAGGGCTCGACAAGTGGTGGAAGCAGATCAACGAATGGCGCGCCGTGCGTTGCCTTGCCTATAAGAACAGCGAAACGACCATCAAACCGCAGTATGCGCTCGAACGTCTCGAAGCGCTGACCAAGGGTATGGACCGCTACATCACGACCGAAGTGGGCCAGCACCAGATGTGGGCGGCGCAGTTCCTCGGCTTCGAGGACCCGAACCGTTGGATGACTTCGGGCGGTCTCGGCACCATGGGCTATGGCTTCCCCGCGTCGATCGGCGTGCAACTTGCCCACCCCGATGCTCTTGTCGTGAACGTCGCGGGCGAAGCTTCGTGGCTGATGAATATGCAGGAAATGGGGACCGCGATCCAATACAAGCTCCCCGTCAAGCAGTTCATTCTCAACAACGAACGTCTCGGCATGGTGCGTCAGTGGCAGCAGCTCCTCCATGGCGAGCGTTACAGCTCCTCTTGGTCCGAGGCGCTCCCCGACTTCGTGAAGCTCGCCGAAGCCTTTGGCGCCAAGGGCATTCTCTGCTCCGACCCCAAAGATCTCGATGACGCGATCATGGAGATGATCAACTACGATGGCCCCGTGATTTTCGACTGTCTCGTTGAAAAGCACGAGAACTGCTTCCCGATGATCCCCTCGGGCAAGCCTCACAATGAAATGCTACTCGCTGCGGATGCCGACGCCTTCGCCAGCGGCGCTGCGCTGGTCTAAGGAGAACCGACATGTCTGCACTCCGCATCAAAAAAGGCTCGTCGAGCCACTCGGCCTATGACCTACGCTCCAATTTCGGCGACGAGATCGAGCGTCACACGCTGGCCGTCACCGTCGTCAACGAACCTGGTGTTCTGGCGCGTGTGATCGGGCTTTTCTCGGGTCGCGGCTATAACATCGAGAGCCTTACCGTTGCCGAGATCGACCACGAAGGGCATCGTTCGCGGATCACCATCGTGACCTCGGGAACACCGCAGGTCATCGCCCAGATCAAGGCCCAGCTTGGCCGTATCGTGCCCGTGCTCGAGGTCCACGACCTCACCGCCGAAGGCCCGAGCGTCGAGCGCGAGCTTGGCCTTCTCAAAGTGGCGGGCGCAGGTGAAAAGCGGGTCGAGGCATTGCGTCTGGCCGATATTTTCCGCGCCAATGTGGTAGATTCGACGCTGGAAAGCTTTGTGTTCGAGATCACCGGCACGCCCGAGAAGATCGACGCATTTGCCGATCTGATGCGTCCGCTCGGGCTTGTCGAGATTGCCCGCACGGGCGTTGCGGCCTTGGCGCGCGGCGCGAAATAAACACGCCGACAGCGCGTGGACTTTGGGCGAAGTGATCACCCTTCGCCCTTTTTCGTTGTCAAATCAGTCTTCGAGATTGAGCCAAGCAAGCTCTTCAGGCGTCAGCGTCACCTCGAAAGCGGGCAAGGTCGAGACGATCTCGCCCGCGCTTCTCGGCCCGATAAGGGCAAAGGACGGAAACGACTGACCCAGCACCCACGCCGCCGCGATATTGTGACGCGACACGCCGTATTTGGCGGCAAGCTCCCCTGCCCGTTTGCGGCGCTCGTCATTGGCGGCCGAGCCATAGCACGTGTCGGGTGCGGTATCCTCGGGCAAGCGTCCACGAAGCGCGGCATCAAGGAAAAAGCCCCGTGCCTGAGAGGACCAGCTCATGTGCATGGTGCCCGTGCGGCGCAGCCATTCAAGCGTTTTGGGCGTGTTCGAGGTCACACAGCCCGCCCAGACGGGTTTCTCCATCACTGCAAGCGAAAGGTTGTTGTTGAGAATACGCGGCGGCTCGAGCCCCTTGGCCTTGGCATAGGCAACCGCTTCGTCAAAACGCTCGACCGTCCAGTTCGACCCGCCCCAGATACCGATCCGCCCCTTGTCGCGTTCACGGGCGATGGCCTCGACAAACTCGCCGACGGGAACCTCGGGGTTGTCGCGGTGCATGATGTAGATCGCGGCACGGTTCGTTTGAAGTCGGGTCAGGGAAATGTCGAGCTGCGCTCCAATGGCGTCGGGCACGCAATAAGGCGTATGCGCCCCCTTGACGATCACGTTGATCTGATCGGCCACGCCGCGCGCAGTGATCCATTCGCCCAAAATCGCTTCGTGAAGACCGCCACCATAGACAAATCCGGTGTCGAATGTGTTGCCTCCCGCTTCGAGCCAAGCGTCCCAGACTACAGCGCCTTCGGCGATGGTATCGCGATTATCGCAACCGAGGATCAATTGCGAAACGGGGTTCTGCACCCCATCGACCTTGAGCGTTTTCATCGGGGTCAGACCCTTGGGCAGAACACCCGAGAGCCTGCGGATCGTAGCAGGTGTTTCGCCGACCACCTTATAGCCGAGTTCGCGCCGCCATGTATCAAGCACATGCGCATTGCCGAGCGAGGCTTCGGGCGTCATTGCAGGGTAAGAACAGCCCAGTTGACCGCTGAGAATGGCGACACTCGCCGCTTCGGCCTCGTAGGCAAAGAGCATCTTGGGCGCGGCGATCTCTTCGATACGCGCGACCTCGCCCGTGATTTCGATCCGCGTGTCGGCCGGGCCTTGCTGCCGTCCCGGAATCCACGGGTTTTCAAGCCGCAGCATGCCTTTTTCACTTGTTACTTCAATGACTTGGGGCATATTGCGGGCAACGGCAGAGGCGATCTCGGCCGTGACACCATTCCCGAATTTGGCAAGACCATAGGCCACTTCATCGATGCCGCTTTGCCCGATGACGCCGCTCCCTTTCAAGGAGACGGGATCAAGCCATCGACCCTCGGCAACGCCCGCAAAGAGCCGCGCCGCCGAAACAGCATAACCGCCCACGTCAAGAATTCCACCGCCCGCCATTGAGGGATCGTAGAGACGGCTTTGGGGATCAAAACCCGCCGCGAACCCGAAGAGCGCCCGCACATGCTGCACGGCGCCAAGCTCGCCGCTCTTGAGGATCTCGACCGCCCGCGCGATTTGCGGATGGTGGAGATACATATAGGCCTCCATGAAAAAGACCCCCTCCTGCGCCGCAGCCTCGGTCAAGGCAGCGACCTCGGCCGCATTAAGCCCCGCAGGCTTCTCGACAGAGACATGTTTGCCCGCACGGATCGCCATCAACGCTTGTTCGGCATGGAACGGATGCGGCGTCGCGATATGGATCGCATCCACCTCGGGATCGTCGAATATCGCTTGATAGTTCGAATAGACCTTGTCCGCCGCGACACCGAATTCGGCAGCAAAGGCAGCGCCCCGTTCGGGTGAACGGCTCGCAATGGCAAACAGTGTGCCGTGCTCACTTTCCGACAGCCCCTTGGCGAAATTCCAAGCGATCCGTCCCGGACCGATAATACCCCATTTGACGCTCGCCATCTGCGTTCCTCCTGCCGCGATTTGGCCCGACAGTTACAACTTGGATGAGAGCCGTCAACAGATTTAGTAAATTTTTACCAAATTACACCGAGGGTATGCACACTCCACGCCATCCAACGCATTGCGCAAATTGTTTGACCATGCAAAATGCCCCAATGTCAGAGAACGCAAAAAGACCCAGAGTGAAGAAAACAGGCGCTACGTTGAAGCAGATCGCCAATCGAACGGGCGTGTCTGTTTCGCTTGTTTCGCGCGTGCTGAACTTTGACGGGAGCCTGTCTGTCGGCGACGAAACCCGCCAAAAGATCATCGAAACGGCCGAGGCTCTGAACTACGAACCGCCGCGCCGTCGCAAGAAACTCTTGCTTGAGGCTGACCAGCGCAAGATCGCCTTGATCCATTTCCTCCGCCCCGAACAAGAATTGAGCGACCCCTATTATGTGGCGCTCAGGATCGGGATCGAAAGCCGCTGCGTGGCGCTCGGGCTTGAACAGATCAAGATTTACTCGGGCGCGCCGATGCCTGACCCCGATATGCTTGAACGTGTCGCGGGCTGCATCATTATCGGGCGCCACACCGAGGCCGAGATCGACGAAATCCGTCAAAAGTCCAAACATATCGTCATCGCGGACCATATGCCGCTCGAGGACGACATCGACGCGGTGCTTTGCAATCTCAAAGCTGCGACGCATAAACTATTGAAATCCATAGATGGTCTTGGATACCAGAGGATCGGCTTCATTGGTTGGCAGGACCGCAATCGCGGCAATGCGCCCCCGTCACCCGAGGCGCGCTTTATCGCTTACCGCAACTGGATGGAGAGCCGGGATCGCTTTGACCCGACGCTGACCGCGCTTGGTGCCAATACCGAACAAAGCGGGCATGACCTCACGCTTGAACTCCTTGAGGCACCTGGCCGTCCCGATGTGATCGTCACCGCAAACGACAATATGGCGGTCGGAGCCTATCGTGCGATTCTGGAATCGGGACTCAAGATCCCCGAGGATATCGCAATCGCGAGCTTCAACGACATCTCGGCCGCCCGCTTTTTGAACCCTCCCTTGACCACCGTCCGCCTCCCCGCCGAGCGGATCGGAGAGAACGCTGTCGATCTTTTGATCGAGCGGCTCTCAGGACGCAAATTAGCCAAGCAAATCAACCTTGAGAGCAAGATCGTCTGGCGCGAGAGCTGCCGCAAACCGCCCCAAGCGTAGCCCCAAAGCCCCGCTCTTTCAAAAACCTCCTCCAACGTCATTTGGTAAAATTTTACTAAATTTCTTGCTAAGGATGAAAATCTTGGGCTAGATATGCGCATGTCGGAGACTGGGCCGACACATCTATGGGAGGAAATTCAATGACGAACACCGCTCTTTTGAAGCGGGCGACCACGCTTGGCCTCGGCGCAAGTTTGCTCGCTATGACTTCGGCTTTCGCCGGCGATTTGAACGTTTGGGCATGGGACCCGAATTTCAACGGCGCTGCGATAAACAAAGCCGCCGAAATCTACAAAGCCGACCACCCCGAATTCAATCTCACCTTCAACGCCTTCTCGCGTGAAGAAGTGGAGCAAAAGCTCCAGACACAGCTCGCCTCGGGCACGATCGACGGGCTTCCCGACATCGTCCTGATCGAAGATTACTCTGCGCAGAAATTCCTTTTGTCCTTCCCCGGCGCGTTCGAACCGCTGACGGATGCTTTCGACTATTCGCAGTTCGCCGATTACAAAGTCGCCCTCGCCACCGTCGGATCGGAAACCTACTCGGTGCCTTTCGACTCGGGCGTGACGGGCTGGTTCTATCGCTCTGATATCCTTGGCGAAGCAGGCTACAGCGCGGCTGACCTCGAGAACATCACGTGGGACCGCTTCATCGAGATCGCCAAGGACGTCGCCGCCAAGACCGGCAAGCCGATGCTGTCGCTCGACATCAACGATCCGGGCATGTTCGTGATCCTGCTCCAATCGACGGGCCATTGGTTCTTTGACGAAAACGGCGAGCTGGACATCGTCGGCAACGAAGCCTTCAAGGCGGCACTGGCCGACTATACCGAAATCCTTCAGGCCAAGGAAATCTACAAACCCGTTTCGGGCTGGGCGGAATACACCGGTGCCTTTACGGGCGGTGATGTGGCCGCTGCGCTGACGGGCGTCTGGATCACAGGCACCATCAAGGCCGCCGATATGCCGGGTCAATGGGCCGTTGCGCCGATCCCGCGTGTGGACGGCGTCGAGGGCGCAACCAACGCGTCGAACCTTGGGGGGTCGAGCTGGTATCTGCTTTCGTCCTCGCAGAACAAAGACGAAGCCAAGGCCTTCTTCAATGACGTCTGGGCGTCGAATATCGACTTCTATCAGGACATCCTTGTCGGCCAAGGCGCTGTCGGCTCGCTCCTCGCCTCGCGCGAAGGTGCCGCCTATCAGTCGACCGACGACTATTTCGGCGGTCAGGCCGTCTGGCAGGACTTCTCGAACTGGCTCGGCCAGATTCCGGGCGTCGATTACGGCATCTTCACCTATGAAGTCCGCTCGGCGATCGCGACCCAGCTTCCCGCTCTTGCAGATGGCGCCGATCTTGATGAAGCCATCGAAAAGATCGAAGCCGAAGCCCGCGTTCTGACGCAATAAGACAAGTGCGGCCCTTGGGGGAACCCGAGGGCCGTTCGCATAAGGGGGGAGGAAAGCTCGTGGCGCAAACTCGCTTGGGGCGGAACGAGAATATCAGCGGTTGGGCCTTTATCGCGCCTGCCATGGTATTGCTCGGCATTTTCATGATCTGGCCGATCTTGTGGTCGCTCTGGATGTCGTTCCAGACAGGCCGCGGGATGAACATGTCCTTCGGCGGCCTGAGCAACATCATCCGCCTGACCGAAGACCCGATCTTTCTAAAGGCCTTGGGCAACACGCTTACTTTCCTTGCGATCCAAGTGCCTATCATGATCATGATGGCGCTCGTCTTTGCGGTGATGCTGAACTCGCCGCGCCTGCGCTTTCGCGGGCTTTTCCGCACCGCAATCTTCTTGCCTGCCGTCACCTCTCTCGTTGCCTATTCGATCCTGTTCAAATCGCTCTTTTCGACCGACGGATTCGTAAACGCGTCGCTCATTGCCTTGGGACTTTCGGACCGAGGGGTGAATTGGATGGGCGATCCTTTCTATGCCAAGATCGTGATCATCACCGCGATCACATGGCGCTGGACCGGCTATAACATGATCTTCTACCTTGCCGCGCTCCAGAACATCGACAAATCCATTTATGAAGCCGCCCGCATCGACGGCATCCCTGCCCATGCGCAGTTCTTCAAGATCACCGTTCCGATGCTCAAGCCCGTGATCCTCTTTACCACGATCATGTCGACCATCGGCACGCTTCAACTCTTTGACGAGGTCCAGAACATCACGCTCGGCGGGCCTGCAAATGCGACGCTCACGCTTTCGCAGTATATCTACAACCTGACCTTCCGCTTCATGCCGTCCTTTGGCTATGCGGCGACGGTCTCTTATGTGATCGTGGTCCTTGTTGCGATCCTGTCCTTTGTCCAGTTCTATGTCGCGAGGGACCGCAAATGACCAACCGCTCGCTCCTGTCCTTTTTCCAATACGGCGTTTTGTCGGTCGCGGCGTTCCTGTCGGTCTTTCCCTTCTTCTGGATGGTGGTCGGTGCCACAAACACCAGCGCCGACATCATCAAGGGCAAGGCGACCTTCGGCTCCAACCTTTGGACGAACATCGTCAATCTCAATGCCCAAGTAGACCTGCCCCGCGTTCTGTTCAATTCGTTCTACATCGCGATCATCAGCACGCTCCTGACGCTCGTCGTCGCTTCGGCCGCAGGCTACGGGTTCGAGATTTTCCGCTCCAAAGCGCGCGAGAGGCTCTTTGGCGGGCTTCTTTTGATGCTCTCGATCCCCTTTGCCGCGCTCATGGTGCCGCTTTTCATCATGTTCGCCAATGCGGGGCTGATTAACACCTATTCCGCGATCATCGCGCCGTCCGTGGCGAATATCTTTGTGATTTTCTACTTCCGTCAGGCGACCAAAGCTTTCCCGCACGAGCTTCGCGATGCGGCCAAGATCGACGGTCTCAAGGAATGGCAAATCTTTGCCCGCGTCTATTTCCCCGTGATGCGCTCGACCTATGCGGCGGCGACGATCATCGTCTTTATGCTCAACTGGAACAACTATCTCTGGCCGCTCATCGTGCTCCAGACCAACGAGATGAAGACCATGGTGCTCACCATTTCTTCGCTCGCCTCCGCCTATACCCCCGATTTCGGAGTTGTGATGGTCGCCACCATTCTCACAACTCTGCCCACCCTCATCATCTTCTTCCTACTCCAGCGTCTCTTTGTCCAAGGCATGCTGGGCTCGGTGAAATAAGGACCAAGAATGCGCGACCTGATCTCTTTCAATTCCGACTGGCTATTCGAGGGCAACGATATCGTGACCCTGCCCCATACGGCTGTGGAACTTCCGTTCCACTATTTCGACGAGCGGTCCTATCAACGCGGTTTTACCTATGAAAAGCGCTTCACCCCCGCACCCGAGTGGAACGGCCGAGAGGTAACGGTTCACTTCGAAGGCGCGATGGCCGATGCGCGCGTGCGCCTCAACGGCGAAGAAATAGCTGCGCACAAGGACGGGTATACGCCTTTCGAAGCCCGACTGACGGGCCGCATGAAGGACGGAGAAAACGTCCTCACAGTTGAAATAGACGGCAGCGAGAACCCTGCCATCCCGCCCTTTGGCGGCCAGATCGACTATCTCACCTATGCAGGGATCTATCGCGAGGTGTGGATCAAACTCACCGCTCCTGTCTCTATCGCCTCAGTCAAAGTTGAAACGCCCGACGTGCTGGCCGATGTGAAATCCGTTTTGGCCAAAGTGGTCTTGGCCGACCCGCAGGGGCACGGCGTCAGCGGGTCCTTGACCGCAGTGCTTCTCAAGGACGGCAAGAGCATTGCCGAAACCACGATCGAGGTCCAAGGCGAATGCGCCGAAGTGCGCCTCTCGGACCTTAAGGACATCGCGCTTTGGGACATCGAGGACCCGCAGCTTTATACGCTGCGCCTTACCCTCGAAACCGCCCACGGCAGCGACACGCTCGACACCCGTTTCGGGTTCCGTCATGCCGAGTTCACGACCGAAGGCTTCCATCTCAACGGACGGCTCGTCAAAATCCGCGGGCTCAACCGTCACCAATCCTTCCCCTATGTAGGCTATGCTCTGGGCAAAGCCGCTCAGCGCAAGGACGCCGATATCCTCAAATACGATCTGGGCCTCAACCTCGGACGCACCTCGCATTATCCGCAGTCGCGCCATTTTCTTGATCGCTGCGATGAAATCGGCCTTCTCGTGTTCGAAGAAATCCCCGGATGGCAGCATATCGGCGACAAGGCATGGCAGGCCGAAAGCATCGAGAACGTGCGCCGCATGATCCGCCGCGACTGGAACCATCCTTCCATCATCCTTTGGGGTGTGCGGATCAACGAAAGTCAGGACAACCACGATTTCTATTTGGAAACCAACCGCGTAGCGCATGAACTTGACACCACGCGGCAAACGGGCGGCGTGCGCTATATCACCGACAGCGAGCTTCTCGAAGACGTCTATACGATGAACGACTTCATCATGGGCGAGTTCGAGATGGGCGGCAATCGTCCCCGCACCGCGCTGCGCCCCCAGCGCGAGGTGACGGGCCTCGACCATGACGTGCCCTATCTGATCACCGAATATAATGGCCACATGTTCCCGACCAAATCCCACGATCAGGAACAGCGTCAGGCCGAACATGTCACGCGCCATCTGGACGTGCTCAACGCCGCCTACGGCGCGAATGGAACCGCCGGCGCCATCGGCTGGTGTGCCTTCGACTACAACACCCACAAGGATTTCGGATCGGGCGACCGCATCTGCTATCACGGGGTGATGGACATGTTCCGCGAACCCAAATTCGCGGCCTTCGCCTATCAATCCCAGCGGGATGCAAGCGAAGGTGTGGTGATGGAACCCGTGACCTTTTACGCCCGCGGCGAGCGCAACATCCATGGGATCCTTCCGCTGATCGTCTTGACCAACGTGGATGAAATCGAAGTCCGTTACGGCGACTTCCCGCCCGTGCGTGTTCAGCCCGACCGCGACGCTTACCCCCACCTTCCGCATGCGCCCGTGATCGTTCGCCCCGAGCATTTCGGTGACGGCGGATTGGGTGTTTGGGGCATGACGTGGGAGCACGGTGAAATCGTCGGGTTCAAGGACGGCAAAGAGGTTGCGCGGCGCAGGTTCGTCTCGGATCCGCTTCCGACGACACTGGCCGTCGTTCCCGACGCAACCGAAGTCGAAACAGGCGAAACCGTCCGCGTTATGGTGCGTCTCTTGGATCAAGCGGGCAACAAGCTCCGCCATGCAACGGACCCGATCTGTTTCGAGGTCAGCGGCCCTGCCCACCTCTTCGGCCCCGATCTGGTGCCGCTGCGCGCAGGCTCTACGGGGCTTTGGCTTCGCATGACAGGCAAGGGCAAAGTCGACCTTACTGTGACCCACCCGATCCTCGGGCAGACCACCGTCACCCTTCAGGCAATCTAAGGAGCGCGATCACATGAGCGGATTGAAACTCAAAGGACTGCGCAAAGCCTATGGCGGCTTTGAAGTCATTCGCGGCGTCGATCTTGAAATCGAACCCAAGGAATTCGTGGTCTTTGTCGGGCCTTCGGGCTGCGGCAAATCCACGATCCTGCGGATGATTGCAGGTCTCGAGGACATCTCGGGGGGCGAGCTTTTCATCGGTGATCGCATGGTCAACGATGTGGACGCGTCAAAGCGCGGCATCGCGATGGTGTTTCAATCCTATGCGCTCTATCCACATATGACCGTCGAAGAGAACATGGGCTTTGCGCTCAAATATGCGGGCGAAAGCAAAGAGACGATCAAACGCCAAGTGGCGGAAGCTGCGCGGATACTGGGGCTTGAAGCACTGTTGTCCCGTCGCCCCAAGGATCTTTCGGGTGGTCAGCGCCAGCGCGTCGCCATCGGCCGCGCCATCGTGCGTCACCCCGAGGTTTTCCTCTTTGATGAACCGCTCTCGAACCTTGATGCCGAATTGCGCGTCCAGATGCGGATCGAAATCGCGCGGCTCCACAAAGAGCTTGGCACCACCATCATCTATGTGACCCACGATCAGGTCGAAGCGATGACGCTGGCGGACAAGATCGTCGTCCTACGCGATGGCCGCATCGAACAGGTAGGAAGCCCACTCGATCTCTATGACAATCCCAAGAACCAGTTTGTTGCGGGGTTCATCGGCTCTCCAAAGATGAACTTCCTCCCCGCCAAGATCCAAGGCGGACGGCTCTCGCTTGTGGGATATGCGGGGCAATCGCTCCCGCTCCCCCTGCTCGAAACCGCACCGCTCGACGGCACAGAGGTCATGATCGGCATTCGTCCCGAGCATTTCACCAAAGACGGTCAGGCCGCTCTCGAACTCACCGTCGAAATCGTCGAGAACCTCGGCAATGAAACCTATGCTTATGCGCGGCAGGGCAACGCCGAGATGCTGACCATCGCCATGCAAGGGGACCGCTCGACCCGTCCGGGATCAACGGTTTCGGCGCGCTTCGATCCGCAAAAGATGTTCCTCTTCGACACAAAGGGCGAAAGGATCTTCTGATCTTCGGGAATTGATCGGCAGGACATCGCGCGTGGTCCGCTTTCACCTTGCACCTTGCTGCACAAGGCTCCACTGTATGCCCAAGTGAAGAGGAGCGCCCATGTCCCCCCGCAAGATCATCATCGATACTGACCCCGGTCAGGACGACGCTGTTGCCATTCTTCTCGCCCTCGCGAGCCCCGAAGATGTCGAAGTCCTCGGGATCACGGCGGTTGCGGGCAACGTGCCTTTGCCGCTGACCGAAAAGAACGCGCGTATCGTTTGCGAGGTTGCGGGACGTCCCGACGTCAAGGTCTTTGCAGGCTGCGATGCCCCGCTCGTTCGCCCCTTGGTCACCGCAGAGCATGTGCACGGCAAGACAGGTCTTGATGGCCCCGCGCGCCCAGATCCGACAATGCCGCTTCAGGACCAGCATGCCGTCGACTTCATCATCGAAACGTTGCGCGCCCAGCCGAGCGACACGATTACGCTTTGCCCGCTCGGGCCTCTGACCAATATCGCCACAGCCTTCCAGAAAGCCCCCGACATTGTCGAGCGCGTGCACCAGATCGTTCTGATGGGCGGTGGGTTTTTCGAGGGCGGGAACATCACCCCTTCGGCCGAATTCAACATCTATGTCGATCCCGAAGCCGCCGAAGTGGTGTTCCGCTCGGGTGTCAGCATCGTCATGTGCCCGCTCGACGTGACCCACAAGGCGCTTACCGATCGCACATGGATCGAGAAAATGGAAAGCCTCGGCACGCTTGCGGGACATATGGTTGCAGGTTGGACCGACTTTTTCGAACGGTTCGATGTGGCAAAATACGGCTCGACGGGCGCACCGCTGCATGATCCTTGCGTGATTGCCTATCTCATCGACCCAAAGCTTTTTGACGGGCGCTTCATCAACGTCGAGATCGAGACGAAATCGGATCTGACGCTCGGCATGACCGTTGCGGACTGGTGGCGCGTGACCGACCGCAAACCGAATGCGCTCTTTCTCAATTCCGTGCACCGCGATGGGCTCTTTGATCTCTTGAGCGAGAGGATCGCGCGTCTATGACCACCAACATCACCCTCGGCAAGACCGAGGATATCGACCGCGTCCTGTCGCTTATGGAGCGGTTCCACGAAGAGCGCGGGATCGTCTCGGACGATGGGCTTCGCCGCCGCGCGGTGATGCCGCTCTTGGACGGAAGCCCGCATGGCGCGGTCTGGCTGATCGGCCCGACACGGGCCCCGCTTGGCTATGTGCTCGTGACCTTCGGCTGGTCGGTTGCTTTCGGCGGCACCGAAGGCTGGGTGGACGAGGCCTATATCCGCCCCTCGGTCCGCAATCGCGGGATCGGGACCGAAGTCCTCCATGCCATTGCCGTGTCCTTGACGGCGGGCGGTGTGCGTGCGCTCCATGCGCGGCTGGCCCATGATGATCTGGACGCACAGCGCTTTTGCAAGCGCGTCGGCTTCGAGCCGCGCGACGGCATTCTTGTGATGACGGATCGACTCTAGCCCTTGGCGTTTCGCCCCCGAACCCCATGTATTGCCCATGACCCTCGTGATCCCATTTGACAATTCCTACGCGCGGCTTCCGGACCGGATGTTTTCGCGCGTTGACCCGACGCCTGTCGGTGCGCCCTCTCTCATTGCGGTGAACGCGCCATTGGCGCACGAGCTTGGCATAGACCCCGAGGCTCTCGGCGGCCCGATCGGGCTCGAGGTCCTTGCCGGCAACGCCATCGCCGCAGGCTCCGAGCCCATCGCCCAAGCCTATGCGGGCCACCAATTCGGAAATTGGAACCCCGGTCTCGGTGATGGCCGCGCGATCCTTTTGGGCGAGGTGGTAGACCAAAACGGGCAGCGGCGGGACATCCAGCTCAAAGGTTCGGGTCCGACGCCCTATTCGCGGCGCGGTGACGGGCGCGCGTGGCTCGGGCCCGTTTTGCGCGAATACATCATGAGCGAGGCGATGCATGCCCTCGGCGTTCCGACCACGCGTGCCCTTGCTGCGGTCGCCACGGGCGAGACCGTCATTCGCGAAGGCTATTTCCCAGGCGCGATCCTGACCCGCATCGCGGCAAGCCACATCCGCGTCGGCACCTTCCAACTCTTTGCCGCGCGGCGCGATCTGCCCGCGCTCGAAGCGCTCGTTTCCCATGTGATCGAGCGGCATTACCCCGATGCAAAGGGTCCAAGCGATCTCTTGCGCGCCGTCACCAAGGCCCAAGCAGATCTTATCGCGAAATGGATTTCCATCGGTTTCATTCACGGCGTCATGAACACCGACAACATGACCGTCTCGGGCGAGACCATCGACTATGGCCCCTGTGCCTTTATGGACGAATACCACCCGTCGACGGTGTTCAGCTCGATCGACACCCAAGGACGCTATGCCTATGGCAACCAGCCGCAAATCGCGGTCTGGAACATTGCCCAGCTTGCCACCGCTCTTGTTCCCCTGATGCCCGATCAGGACGCCGCAATCGAAGAATTCACCGAGATCGTAAACAGCTTTGCCGATCTCTATCAGGCCGAATGGCGGCGGCTCATGGCGGCAAAAATCGGACTTGCCGACACAGAGCAGAGCTTTTCTCTCGTCAATCGCCTGCTCAAGCTGATGATGGACAGCGGCTCGGATTTCACCAACACTTTTGCGGCTCTCCAGAACGGTCAAGCGCGCGATCAGTTCACCGACCGCGCGGCGTTCGATCTCTGGCACGAGGATTGGAAGTCTTTTGCCCCCGACACCGCGCTCATGGAGCGGATGAACCCGAAGATCATCCCGCGTCTGCACAAAATCGAAGCGGTGATCCAATCGGGGGTTCAGGGCGACTTTGCGCCGTTCCACGAAATGCTCGGCGTTGTAACGGCGCCCTTTGCGGCGCTTGACGAGCTTCGTTCGGCCTATGCAAAGCCGCCTGCCCCGTCCGAGCGCGTCACGCGCACCTTTTGCGGCACATGAAAAAGGGCGGGATCATCTCCCGCCCTTCTCAATTCCGGAATGTCCGCTCGATTACTCGGTTACGGTCACTTTGATCATCACGTCGGGACGGCCGATGATTGCGCCGTTCGGACCCTCGCCGCGCTTGATCGCGTCGACGACATCCATACCTTCGGTCACGCGGCCCACAACGGTGTATTGACCGTTCAGGAAATCGCCCTGCTCGAACATGATAAAGAACTGCGAATTGGCCGAGTTCGGATCGGAGGAGCGCGCCATGCCGACGATACCGCGGGCAAAGGGCTCTTCGCTGAATTCGGCTTCGATATCGCCGAACTCGGACCCGCCCATGCCGGCCATGCGCATGTCCATACCGATGCGCCCGAACTGGACGTCACCGGTCTGGGCCATAAAGCCGTCGATCACGCGGTGGAAGACCACCCCGTCATAAAGACCCTCGGCGGCAATCGCCTTGATCTGTTCGACGTGCTTGGGCGCAAGCTCTTCGAGAAGGTCGATCTTGATGGTGCCCTGAGCTTCGCCGTCGACCATGATCTCGAGACCGCTGGCAAAGGCCGAAGAGGCAACCAGAGTAAAGGCTGCTGCGAGCTTAAACATCTGCCGCAACCTTGACCGAGATCATACGGTCGGGGTTCGCAGGCGGCTCGCCACGGGTGATGTTGTCGACGAATTCCATCCCTTCGATCACGCGGCCATAGACCGTGTATTGACCGTTGAGGAAATGGTTGTCCTTGAAGTTGATAAAGAACTGCGAGTTGGCGGAGTTCGGGTTCATCGAACGCGCCGCACCGAGGGTGCCGCGATCATGCGGAAGACGCGAGAATTCGGCAGGAAGATCGGGAAGATCCGACCCGCCCGTTCCGGCCGCACGCAGGTTGAAGTTGTCTTCCATGTCGCCGTTGGCCACGTCGCCCGTCTGGGCCATAAAGCCGTCGATCACGCGGTGAAAGCAAACGTTGTCGTATTCGCCCGCACGAGCGAGCTCTTTCATACGGGCTGTGTGCAGCGGTGCAACGTCAGCAAGAAGCTCGATAACGACTTTACCGTCTTTCAATTCGATGATGACGGTGTTTTCAGGGTCTTTGATCTCGGCCACGGGGCACTCCTTTGGAAAACATTCGCCAGTGACATAAGGCTATTTCGCGTCCTTGCCAAGGGATGGTGCTTGACCTTGGCGTGAGGACGGTTACGAACAAAGCGCTATCGCTAAACTACGGAGGTTCGGATGGCTTGGAAAACTCTTGACGACATGGATCTTGACGGCAAACGCGTTCTGGTGCGCGTGGATATCAACGTGCCCGTCGAAGAAGGCCGCGTCACCGACACAAGCCGCATCGACCGTATCGTGCCCACCATCAAGGATATCGTCGCCATGGGCGGCACGCCGATCCTGCTGGCGCATTTCGGCCGCCCCAAGGGTCAGCCCGTCCCCGAAATGAGCCTGCGCGTCACCCTGCCCGCGCTCGAGGCGGCGCTCGGCACCTCTGTCACCTTCGTCGAAAAACCCTCGGGCGACGAACTTGCCGCGCTTCCCAAGGGCACTGTGGTTCTTGTGGAAAACACCCGCTTTTCCCCGATGGAAGAAAAGAACGACCCGATGATGGCAAAATTCCTTGCCTCGCTGGGTGATGTCTACGTCAACGACGCCTTTTCCGCCGCGCACCGCGCTCATGCCTCGACCGAAGGCGTGGCCCATCTCCTTCCCTCCTGCGCTGGCCGCCTGATGGCCGAAGAGCTTGGCGCTCTGGACAAAGCGCTCGGCACCCCCGCGCGCCCCGTGGTCGCTGTCGTCGGCGGCGCCAAAGTGTCGACCAAGCTCGATCTCCTTGGCAACCTCGTCGGCAAGGTGGACCATCTTGTCATCGGTGGCGGCATGGCCAATACCTTCCTCGCGGCCCAAGGCGTGAATGTCGGCAAATCGCTCTGCGAGCATGACCTCGCCCAGACCGCTCTCGATATCCTCGACAAGGCCAAGGCTGCAGGCTGCGAAATCATCCTGCCCCGCGATGTCGTCGTCGCCCGTGAATTCAAGGCAGGTGCGGCCAATGAAACCGTCGCGCCCGATGCCTGCCCCGCAGACGCCATGATCCTCGATGCAGGCCCCGCAACCGTGGCCTATATCTCGGACGTGCTGGACAAGGCCAAAACGCTGGTCTGGAACGGCCCGCTCGGCGCGTTCGAGATTACCCCGTTTGACGCCGCCACCAACGCCGCCGCCGCCAAGGCCGCAACGCTCTCCAAAGCGGGCAAGCTGATTTCGGTCGCAGGTGGCGGTGACACGGTCGCAGCCCTCAACCAAGCGGGCGCAGCAGAGGACTTCACCTATATCTCGACGGCAGGCGGCGCCTTCCTCGAATGGATGGAAGGCAAAACCCTCCCCGGTGTTGCGGCTCTCGAAGCCTGATTCCACCCTTTGACGCAAACCCATCAAAGCCCGCCTTCGCGCGGGCTTTTTTGTGTCAAAAAACATCATTCTTTTATAAATTTTCCTGATTATTCCCAATATGTTAGCGCTCAAGTCGCTTGGTTGCGCTAACAATTTGGACGGTTGCGCTAACAATCTTGCACAACCGCAAAGCGCCCCCTACGCCAGCCCTAGAACGGCCACCGCAACCCAAAGGGCTCTGACCATGAAGACCACCAAGATCGTCCAGAAAATCCTCGCAAACTACGAAGGCGAGACGCCGGGCGTCAAAGCCAACCTCGCCCGCATGCTGATGACCGGCAAACTGGGCGGCACCGGCAAGATGATCATCCTTCCCGTCGATCAGGGGTTCGAGCACGGCCCCGCCCGCACCTTTGCCCCCAACCCCGGCGGATATGACCCCCACTACCACTACCAGCTTGCGATCGACGCAGGTCTCAACGCCTATGCCGCACCCCTCGGGATGATCGAGGCAGGCGCCGACACATTCGCAGGCCAGATCCCGACGATCCTCAAGGTCAACTCCGCCAACTCGCTCATGTCCGACACCTGCGGCAAGAATCAGGCCGTGACCGCCTCGGTCGATGACGCGCTGCGTCTGGGCTGTTCGGCCATCGGCTTCACTATCTATCCCGGCTCGGACGCCCAGCTCGACATGTATGAAGAAATCGTCGAGATGCGCAAAGAAGCCGCTGCCAAAGGCGTGGCCACCGTGATCTGGTCCTATCCGCGCGGCGAAGCCATCACCAAAGACGGCGAAACCGCGATCGACGTCGCAGCCTATGCCGCCCAGATTGCCGCCCTCATTGGGGCCCATATCATCAAGATCAAACTCTCGACCGATCACCTGATGCTCCCCGAGGCAAAGAAAGTCTACGAGGACCAGAAGATCGACATCGCAACCCAAGCCGCCCGCGTGCGTCACTGCATGGACGCCTCCTTTGGCGGCCGCCGCATCGTCGTCTTCTCGGGCGGCGCAAAGAAAGGCGCCAACAGCGTCTATGACGATGCCCGCGCAATCCGCGACGGCGGCGGCAACGGCTCGATCATCGGGCGCAACTCTTTCCAGCGCGAGCGCGGCGAAGCCCTGCACATGCTGCAAAAGCTTGTTCATATCTACCGCGGCAAAGCCTGATCCGCGCCGATCCCCTGCTCGAATGGCCTCCCGCTGCGGAGGCCATTTTTTCTTGAAAATATACGAATTAGGGGATTCACAAAACGAATCAGATGTGCGATTCTAGCCCTACCGCGCGTAAGACGCGGAAAAAGAGGCAGAAAATGAACCGTCACAGCAGACCTTCTCTCGGGTCCCTCATCTATTTCTTGGGTGCCATCCTTCTGGGCCTCTATTTTACCTTTGCCGCCGTGCAGGGGGATTACGGGGTGTTCAAACGCGCCGAAGTCACCGCCGAAGGCAAAAAGCTTCAGCAGGACCTCGACGCCATCAACGCACAGGTCGCGCGAATGGAAAATCTGACCCATCGCCTCTCGGACACCTATCTCGACCTCGACCTTCTCGATGAACGCGCGCGCGACGTTCTGGGCATGATCCGCGCCGACGAAATCGTCATCCGCTGAGCCTTGCCTTTGTGCCCCAAATATCCCGGGGTGAATGCGCCAAAGGCGCAGAGGGGCAGCGCCCCTCCCTCCTCCACCCAATAAAACGTGGCTCTTGGACTGGTTTGCGCCTGACGCAAACCTCCTATGTGCGCGCACCCGATATTGATACTCGCTTTCCGGCGCCAAATGGTTTAAGAGATAGTTTAACGCTAAACTATTTCGCCATCTCAGGACGGAGGACCTATGGCCGCGAAAAAGCCAGCCGCACAGGCAAACGTATCCGCAGAAGAACTTCTTGGATATTACCGTGAAATGCTTCTCATCCGCCGCTTCGAAGAAAAGGCAGGCCAGCTCTACGGCATGGGTCTGATCGGCGGCTTCTGTCACCTCTACATCGGCCAGGAAGCGGTCGTCGTCGGCCTCGAAGCCTGCACCAAAGAGGGTGACAAGCGCGTCACCTCTTACCGCGACCACGGGCACATGCTCGCTTGCGGCATGGAAGCGAACGGCGTGATGGCAGAACTTACCGGCCGCGAAGGTGGCTATTCCAAAGGTAAGGGCGGCTCGATGCACATGTTCTCCAAGGAAAAACACTTCTACGGCGGCCACGGCATCGTCGGCGCTCAGGTGCCGCTTGGCGCGGGTCTTGCCTTCTCGGACAAATACAAGGGCAACGACAACGTCACCTTCGCCTATTTCGGGGACGGTGCGGCCAACCAGGGTCAGGTCTACGAGACCTACAACATGGCCCAGCTCTGGGACCTTCCCGTGATCTTCGTGATCGAGAACAACCAATATGCGATGGGCACCTCGGTCGCCCGCTCGACCAAATCCCCTGCCCTGTGGAAGCGCGGCGAAGCCTACGGCATCGCGGGCGAAGAAGTGGACGGCATGTCGGTGCTTGCAGTAAAAGAGGCAGGCGAGCGCGCCGTTGCCCACTGCCGCGCGGGCAAAGGCCCCTACATTCTCGAAGTGAAAACCTACCGTTACCGCGGCCACTCGATGTCGGACCCCGCAAAATACCGGACCCGCGAAGAAGTGCAAAAGATGCGCGAAGAGCGTGACCCGATCGAGCAAGTCCGTTCGATCCTGCTCACGGGCGGCCACGCCTCCGAGGACGATCTGAAAAAGATCGACAAGGATATCAAAGACATCGTGAACGAATCCGCCGAATTCGCGAAAAACAGCCCCGAGCCCGAGCTTTCCGAGCTCTGGACCGATATTTACGCCTAAGGTCGAGGGAGGACATACAATGGCAACCGAAATTCTCATGCCCGCTCTCTCTCCGACCATGGAAGAAGGCACTCTGGCCAAATGGCTGGTCAAAGAGGGTGACGCCGTCAAATCGGGCGACATCATCGCCGAGATCGAAACCGACAAAGCCACGATGGAATTCGAGGCCGTCGACGAAGGCATCGTCGGCAAGCTTCTGATCGAGGCCGGCACCGAAGGCGTCAAGGTCAACACCCCCATCGCGATCTTCGTCGAAGACGGCGAAGAGGTCCCTGCCGCCGGCGCAACCGCGGCGCCTGCCGCAGCCGAAACCGAAGCCGCCCCTGCGGCGGTCGAGGCTTCGGCTCCTGCCAAAGCCGCAGCCCCTGCCGCCCCAAAGGTCGATCAGACCCCCGATTGGCCCGAAGGCACCGAGACCAAGACCCAGACCGTCCGCGAAGCGCTCCGTGACGCCATGGCCGAAGAGATGCGCCGCGACGAGAACGTTTTCCTCATGGGCGAAGAAGTCGGCGAATACCAAGGCGCCTACAAAATCTCCCAAGGGATGCTCGACGAATTCGGCCCCAAGCGCGTGATCGACACTCCGATCACCGAGCACGGTTTTGCGGGGATCGCCACGGGCGCTGCCTTTGGCGGCCTCAAGCCCATCGTTGAATTCATGACCTTCAACTTCGCCATGCAGGCCATCGACCACCTGATCAACTCTGCGGCCAAGACGCTCTATATGTCGGGCGGCCAGATGGGGGCTCCGATGGTGTTCCGTGGTCCGAACGGTGCTGCTGCCCGCGTCGGCGCACAGCACTCTCAGGACTACGCCGCTTGGTATGCGCAAATCCCGGGTCTCAAGGTCGTCATGCCCTATTCGGCATCCGACTACAAAGGCCTGATGAAAACCGCGATCCGCGATCCGAACCCCGTGATCTTCCTCGAGAACGAAATCCTCTACGGCAAGTCCTTCGAGGTTCCGGTGCTCGACGATTTCACCATTCCCTTCGGCAAGGCCAAAATCGCCCGCGCTGGTAACGATGTGACCATCGTCTCCTTCGGCATCGGCATGACCTATGCTCTGGAAGCCGCGGCAAAGCTTGCCGAGGAAGGCATCGACGCCGAGGTGATCGACCTGCGCACCCTGCGCCCGCTCGACTACGACACCGTGATTGCATCGGTCATGAAGACCAACCGCATGATCACCGTCGAAGAAGGCTGGCCCGTCGGCTCGATCGGCAACCACCTCTCGGCCTATGTGATGGAAAACGCGTTCGATTACCTCGATGCGCCTGTCCTGAACTGCACGGGCAAAGACGTGCCCATGCCCTATGCCGCCAACCTTGAAAAGCACGCGCTTGTGACCACCGCCGAGGTGATCGAAGCGGTGAAAAAAGTGACCTACCGCTAAGGAGACCGGATCATGGCTACTGAAATTCTCATGCCCGCCCTCTCCCCCACGATGGAGGAAGGCACGCTTGCGAAATGGAACGTCAAAGAAGGCGACACCGTAAAATCGGGTGACGTCATCGCCGAGATCGAAACCGACAAAGCCACGATGGAGTTCGAAGCCGTTGACGAAGGCATCATCGGCAAGATCGTCGTGGCCGAAGGCACCGAAGGCGTCAAAGTGAACCAGCTGATCGCCATCCTCATTGAGGAAGGCGAAGAGGTTCCTGCCGCTGGCGCAACCGCGGCGCCTGCCGCAGCCAAAGCCGAGGCCGCCCCTGCGGCGGCAGAGGCTTCGGCTCCCGCCGCTGCCCCTGCGCCTGCTGCACCTGCCAAGGACGGCAATCGTGTCTTTGCCTCGCCGCTGGCGCGCCGCATTGCCTCGCAAAGGGGTCTTGACCTGACGGCGATCTCGGGCACAGGTCCGCATGGCCGCATCGTCAAGGCCGACGTCGAAGGCGCGACCGCTGCGCCCAAGGCTTCCGCTGCCCCCGCCGCTTCTGCGCCTGCCGCCGCTGCACCCGCTGCCGCCGCAGTGGCGCAAGGTCCCTCCACCGACACGGTCCTCAAGATGTATGCAGGCACCGAGTTCGAAGAGGTCAAACTCGACGGAATGCGCAAGACCATCGCTGCCCGCCTCACCGAGGCCAAGCAGTCGGTCCCGCACTTCTATCTGCGCCGCGACATCGAGCTCGACGAGCTTCTCGCCTTCCGTGCACAGCTCAATGCCAAGCTCGGAGACCGCGGCGTCAAGCTTTCGGTAAATGACTTCATCATCAAGGCCTGTGCGCTCGCGCTCCAGCAAGTCCCCGAGGCGAACGCCGTCTGGGCGGGTGACCGCGTGCTCAAGTTCAAGAAATCGGACGTGGCTGTGGCCGTCGCCATCGAAGGCGGTCTCTTCACGCCCGTGCTCAAGAACTCGGACAGCAAGACCCTTTCCGCCCTCTCGGCCGAGATGAAGGACCTTGCCAAGCGTGCCCGTGACCGCAAGCTCGCCCCCCATGAATATCAGGGCGGCTCCTTCGCGATCTCGAACCTCGGGATGTTCGGCATCGACAACTTCGACGCCATCATCAACCCGCCGCATTCGGGTATCCTTGCCGTCGGTGCAGGTGTGAAGAAGCCGGTTGTCGGCGCGGATGACCAGATCAAGGTCGCAACCGTCATGTCGGTCACGCTTTCGGTCGATCACCGTGTCATCGATGGGGCCTTGGGCGCGCAGCTTCTCGAGGCGATCAAGTCGAACCTTGAGAACCCGATCGGTATGCTCGCCTAAGAACGGCTTGCAACGCATTGAAACGCCTCCGGTTTTCGGGGGCGTTTTTCTTTTGCAAAACATGTGGAATAATTGATCTATCGCAAAGTCCGCCACCGTCCCGAAGGCTAGGAAGAAGCCAATTCAACGACGGAGCCTATTATGGACTGGAAAGCAGAACTCGCCCACACCACCGAACTGACCAAGAGCTTTCGCGCCTTGCACCCCGATGCAGGGGCGGCCTTTACCCAGATGCACAAGGCCGCGCTTTCGGACGGCGCCCTCAGCACCAAGCACAAAGAGCTTCAGGCCGTGGTCGTCGGCATCATGACCCACTGCGCCGATTGCATCGGCTTTCACATGCGCGGTGCGATCAAAGCGGGTGCGTCGCGCGAAGAGGTCGCAGAGACCATCGGCCTCTGCGTCATGATGGGCGGTGGTCCCGCCTATATGTATGGTATGAAGGCGCTCGAAGCCTTCGATCAGCTCTCGGCCTGATCGCCTTTGCAACGACGAAGCGTCTGATCCATGGCGATGGAGGGCTGGTCGCAGCCCGCCTCGCCGACGATCCGCGCAGGCACGCCCGCAACGGTTTTGCAGCACGGCACATCTTCGAGCACCACGGAACCGGCCGCGATACGGCTGCGATCCCCGACCTTGATATTGCCAAGAACCTTGGCACCGGCGCCGATCAGGACGCCGTTGCCGATCTTGGGATGACGGTCTTCCTCTTCTTTGCCGGTTCCGCCGAGTGTCACCGAATGGAGCATAGACACGTTATCCCCGACCACAGCGGTTTCACCGACAACGATGGAATGCGCGTGATCGATCATGATCCCCTTGCCGATACGGGCGGCGGGGTGAATATCGACGCCAAAGGCTTCGGACACGCGCATCTGGAGGAAATACGCAAGATCATGGCGTCCTTCGGTCCAGAGCCAGTGGCCCAGACGATAGGCCTGAACCGCCTGATAGCCTTTGAAGTAAAGAAGCGGCTGGATATAGCGATGGCACGCGGGATCACGCTCGAACACTGCGGCAAGATCGGCCCTTGCCGCAGCAGTGATCGACGGATCGGCGGTATAGGCCTCATCCGCGATTTCGCGCAAAATCTGCTCGGACATGTCGGACGAAGCAAGCTTCATCGACATGCGATAGGCCAGCGCCCGTTCGAACGAGGAGTGGTGCAAGATGCCCTGATGGAGCAAAGCACCCATAAGGGGTTCGGCGCGCACGGCTTCCTCTGCTTCAAGACAGATGCGGTCCCAAACGGGATCGACGGGAGCAACATTCGTCTTCGGATTAGCCATGGCGGACCCTTTCGTTATATCTCAGTTTACCCCAGATAGCGCGATTGCGCCAAGAACAAAGGTGTGAGCGTCTGAGGTATTCCTCCGATAGGCGAAAATCAAGGGTCGCGGGTCTTTTGCATCTCGATCAGGACCTCGAGAACCGTGATCATAGCGCGACATGTTTTTTCGGTATAAACCATTGAACTGCCGTCCTGTTTGTGACGAAGCGCAACCGCCATAAGGCTCCCTGTGCCATAGTCGGGATGCGGGGCATCGTTGTGTTTGCGATAGGCCTCGGCCTCGTCCGCCGCTGTGATCAAATGTTTCAGGAATGCCCGCCACTCCTCTTCGGGCTGCGCCAGAACAGCCCGATGCGCAAAGTCGATGTCCCCCACCAGAAGCGGCCGCATCAGAGCACCACCCCGAGATCAAGGGGCAGACCCGGACCAAAGCTTTGCGACAGCTGCATAACCTGAACTGTTGCGGGTCCCGTGGCGAGCCCTTCGAGCGACAGGCTCAGGCTTGGCGTTTCGCACGTGACATCGCGCACCAAAGCGCCGCCCGCAAAGAGTTTGACCTGATAAAGTTCACGCTCTTCGCCCAAAGGCACTTCGAGCGCGGTCCAGCTCTCACCGTCGCTTCTGGTCTGGCGCACCCACGCTAGATCAAGAACACCCCCACGCCGTTTTGCTTTGATATGGCAGACACGGAAAGGCCGCTGCCTCACGTCCCGCAAAATCACGGCGTCATTGCGATAGGTCGGCCCGCCGCGCACCGCCCCACTTGGTCCATAGCTCAGATGCACAAGCGTATCGCGCAGCGAGGATGACCAAGGGAGCAGCGTGACCCCATTCGGCAAGAGCACGAACAAAGCATTCGGCCCATGCGATCGCACCGCCGTGCCGAACCGTCCGCGTAGAAGCCGCGCAATGCGATAGGTTTTGGGGGCGATCACCTCGGCAAAGGCGAATTGCACGATTTCCCAAGTATCGGGATGCCCGTCTCCGATCGCGGCATAATTCGCCCCCCCAAGGACGGCCGCCTCGCCCACCGAGGCGAGTGTGCCCGACACAAGCTCGACCGTTGTGCCCCTGCTGCGATCCCACAGGTCCGCCCGCCCCGCTGCAAGCGGAGCGCCAAACCGCCCGATCACCGACCGTTGCGACAGGCTTTGCCAAAGCTGATAGCTGGCCCCATCGCCCGACCGATAAAGAGCGACGCCTTCGGACCATTGCGCCGAACTCGCGGCGAAATGCGGCCCCTCGCCAAAAGGCGTTTGCGGAAGGTCGATCAAGGCCCCAACCACAGGCAAAGGCGCGGCAGGCAGCGCGACCTTGGCGGGGTCCGCCTCGATCTGCGGCGCGATGGCGTCCGTTCGGGCGACCTCGGTTGCCACAATCTCGAGATACTGCGTCAGCTCGACCCGATCAACGCGATACTCTCGCGCTTCAAGCCGCACCACATCGCCCGCCCCGATGTCGATCCTCGACAGTGGAAGCGCGAACTGCACCGTTTCGCGCGCACGCCGCGCCTCGGACAGCCAGCGCTCGGCCATACGACGCGCCTCGGCAGGCGTGAGCACAAGCGGCAATTCGGTTTCCGAAAGGCTGGTGCCCTCCTCGTCGGCAAAGGCGGCCTCGCTTGCTCGCACAGCGTAATCCCCCCCGCCTTCGAGATAGGCGACACGCACGCGGCCCGAAATCTCAGCCTCTCGCGTGCGGGTGCGCTCGATCGGGGCCTCGCCCCCGTCCCGCGCAACCAGAGTTTGCGGATCAAGCGCAAGCGCAACCCCGTGCCCGCGCGAGACGAAATGCAATATCCCGTCCCGTTCAAAGGCGTCGAACCCATAGGCCAGCATCAAGGGCTGGAGCAAAGCACGATAACTCTGGGTGCGGTCCACCGCATAACCGCGCACAACCCCATAGAGCCGCGAGACATCAATCGGAGCCACACCTGCTTCGGCACAAATCTCGGCTACCACAGAGGCAAGGCTCCGCGCGCTTGCACGCCCGTTCAGCCAATGGCCAAGCTCGTAGTTCGGCCCATCGGACCATAGCGCCTCGTGGGCGGGGAAAAACGGAAACGGCCGTGCATCCCAAGCCCAGACATGCGCCCGCTCCATATCCACCATCGCGCCTCCATAGACATCCGAGACGGGATTGTTCGCGCTTTGGGCAAAATGCAGATGCATGGCCCGCAAATACTGGAGCTGGATCACATCATCGCGCTGACCGTTCGAATGATAAGGCACTTGCGATTCCGAGGATTTCGGATCGACGAATTTATTGGGCTGGTTGGTGCCGCGATGGATCGCCGCGCAACCAAGCTCGGTAAAGACAATGGGTTTGGAGCGCGGCACCCAAGGCGTAGCATCTGCCGCGCGTGCTCCGTTGATGCGGTTGTGATGCGGATGCGACCACCAACCGACAAGATCCTTATACCGCCAGACCCAAGGCTCGTTATGGGCATCGGTGATCGGCGTTCTGATCTGGGCGGCACGTGCTTCGGGCGAATGATAGAACCAGTCGAACCCCTCGCCGCCCGCAACATTGGCGCGCAAATAGTCGAGGTTGTAGACAGAGCCATAACCCGCATCGAGATGCGCTTCGCCATCGCGCCAGTCCGAGAGCGGCATATAGTTGTCGATACCGATGAAATCGATCGCTTCCGAAGCCCAGAGCGGGTCGAGATGAAAGATCTTGTCCGCCGTCCCATGCGGTTGATAGCCGTGATACTCGCTCCAGTCGGCGGCATAACCGATCTTGGTCGAGGGACCGAGGATGGCCCTGACCTCTTGGGCCAGCCCGATCAGAGCCTCGACCGCCGGAAAGCGTCCTCCCGCGCCGCGCACCTGTGTCAGACTGCGCATTTCCGACCCGATGCAAAAGCTCTCGACGCCGCCCGCAATCTTGCACAGATGCGCATAGTGCAAAATGAACCTGCGATAGGACCATTCCTCGGGCCCGTCATAAATCACTTTGCCGTCGATCACGGCGAAATCCGCAGCGCTTGCCATGCCGAAAAACGCCGCGACCTCTTGCTCGGCGGTCGTCGTTCCGTCTGGCGTTCCGTCAAGGCTCGGCGCAAGGCTGGTCGTGATCCGTCCGCGCCACGGAAGATGTGGTTGCCCCGCCTCGCCGCTCCATGGATCGACAAGCGTATTGCCCGCCATCTGCTCCATGAGGATAAAGGGATAGAACATCGCCCTCATCCCCCGCGCCTTGAGCGCAGCAAGAGCTTCGAGCACCGATTGATCCGTGGGGGTGCCGCCATAGACGGGACGGCCGTTTTCAATCGGGACGATCCCCGCGGTCTCGCGCTCAAGTCCCGAGACTCTCCACGGCATGTCTATGGCATCGCGCGTGTTCTGCTCGACCTTGGGGCGCAGGGTGCATGCGCCGCAGCGCAGATCATCCCCGAACCACGACACGATGAGCGAGACCGACTTGGCCGCAGGAAGCGCAACTTCGAGCGCACCCAGCGATGTTTCAAGATCGCTTTCGCCAGACGCCGAGTTTTCATTGACCGCTAGGTAATCCCCGAACCCCTTTTCAATCAGTGCCTTACCCGTCGAAAGCGCATATTCGCCCGTGCCGGGCATCAAGGCGACCCCGCGCACCATATGCGCAATATCCCGCGTCTCGAGCGGGGCATCCTCGGGACCGGGACGGGTGACTTCAAAGGTGAACTGCGGGACCCGATTACCGAACGCCCCCAAGGGCAAATCCTCGATCACCACATAGGCGATCCCGCGATAGGCGGGCACGGTGCCTTGGCCCTCGACCGCCTCGATCCTCGGATCGGGGAGCTGGTCCTCGTCCCCGCGGTAAAGTCGCAGGGTGAGCGAGGACGGAGCAATCTCGGTGCCATCGGCCCAGATGCGACCGATCCCCGAAATGACCCCCTCGCAGAGGGCGATGGCGAGGCTGATCGAATAGCCGTATTGCGTGACCTCGGGGCCGAACTTTCCCGAAGTCCGCGTGTCCGAATGTTCCTGAAACCGCGAAGCCCAGATTACCTGACCCGCGATGCGCGTCTGACCATAAAGCCGCGCAATGCTCGACCCTTCGCTCGCACCCGTCAAGCGCAGGCGGTCCAGACGTCCGCTTTCCACCGGCTCGGCCCCAAGGCCCATGAGTTTGTGGTCGATCATCTGGCCGACACTCGCCCCGACGGCCCGACCGATGGCCGCCATGGAAAGGCCAAGCACCGATCCCCCGACCGAGCCGCCGATTGCCATGCCAAGTGCCGAAAGAGCTATCGTCGCCATTGTTCAGTCTCCAGTTGGAAGTTCAAATCGGGCAACGATCCGTCGTTGCCACGCGTCGGTCAGTGCACTCTCGACCACGCCGTGCGTGCCGTAAGCATGGACAAAGCGCGGGATGGGCGCAGTTTGGGACAGGATGCCGATATGCTGAAGCGGCCCCCTCGGACGCAGGGCGAACCCGAGCAACTGGCCCGCGCTCAAATCTTGAGATACTTGTTCAAGATTGACCAGCAAGCCATTGTAAAGAAATATATCGTCTGCACACTGCCAATCCTCGGGATAGGTGGGAACGGCAAAGCTGTGGCCGCACCGCTCCAGAACCCCGAGCACCAGTCCGAGACAATCGCACCCCGCGCCTTTGCTGCGCCCCTGATGGACGAAAGGCGTTCCGATCCAGTCGCGCGCCTCGCGCACCACGGCGTTCACCGAAGGCTCCCGCCATCGACAAAGCGGCTGCGCTGCGGCACCTGCATGAGCCAGTCCTCGCCCGGAATATCGGGAAAGCCGCGAAAGTTGAGAAAGTTCGCGAACTTTGTGCGGCAGGTTCGCGCCATGCGGTCGCACCCCGCGATCAACCGCACCCGATCCCCGACGACCAGCCCGAGGTCATCCCAAAGCGAGACAAGCCTGTCCTGCCCCGTGCCGTGATCGGCCTTGATCACCGAGCGCGCACCCTGTCGCGCTCCTTCGAGCACCTCGGCGCGGCCCTGTGCGAACCACCCGCTAGCGTATCCGCCCAAACCATCGAACGTTACGGCCCCGCCCGAATGGAGGGCGAGCACCACGACCTCGGTCGAAAAGGCCGCATCACGGGTATCGACTTTGCACATAGCGTCCCCGAGCACCGCAGCGCATTCCCTGTGATAAAGCCGCCCCGTCGGGACGTTGAGCTTTTCACTCATGCTGCGCAGCTCTGCGGTAAAGCGATTGCCCTTGAGCGTCAGGTCCCCGATCTCGCCACGAAAGAGGATCTTGCGGTCGGACGGATTTTGCCAATCCACCCGAAAACAAAGGACCTCGGCCCCATCAAGAAGCCCCGCATCCACGATCTCTTGCCCGAGATCAGGATCACCAAGCACGCCCTCTGCCTCGGTGTTGTCGACCGAAAGACCCGTGGCCGACTGGAGCGCGGACGCCGTCAATCCGCGGTCGGGGCGAAAGATGACATCGTCAAAGGCCAGAGGCAGATCGTGGTCGGTAAACCCAAGGGCGATCCCGTCCTTGCGGGTGATTTGCCATGCACGGCAATAGGTGGTCGCCGCGCTCATACCCGCACCTCGATCACCGGAATATCGGGGATCTGGCCTGCGTTGAAACTCGCGACCGAGACCTGGATAATATCGGTGTCAAAACGGACGGGCACATCGAAATCAAAGCCGGCCGTGATGACCGCGCCGCTGTCGGGTGCATTCACAAAGCTGACGAGTCCCGCGCCATGATCGACCGTGAACTCCACCCCTTCGACAAGCTCGATGCCGCTCAGGGCCACGCGCACCGTTCCGGCCACGGGTTTGCGGATCGGGCGGGTATAGACAGCATCCCCCGAGCGATAGGATTTCACCAGTTGGAACACCCTCTGGACATCGTCACCGCGCCCGATTTCCTGATCCTCGGCGGTGGTGTCGCGGCCATGACGGGCCGAGCGATAGTCCGACCAATCCTTCCAGCGAAACCCGTGCAACCGCCCGCGCCGCGCCTCGAAAAACGCAACGACGGCCTCGACATCCTCGAGCGAGCGAAGCCCCACCCCCGCGTCATAGCGGCGGCGGGAATGTTCCCACGGGGTGTTGCGCTCTTCAAAGCCGCTCGCAAGCGTGACCACATCGGTGCGCCGCTCAGGACCGCCGAGCGATCCGAAGCTGAGCGCGACGGGAAAGCGTATATCATGAAACGCCATGGCGTCCTCCTATCGGTTCTTGGTGCCCTGCCCGAGCGCGCGCGCCATTTGCGCGGCAATCTGGGACTTGGAGCGTTGGAACCCCGCCACATCGGGCGTGGCGATGTTGATGGTGATCTGCGGGGCAGCGCCCGTCTGGGCCGCAACGCCAAGACTGCCGTCGGGGCCGCGCCTGAGCGGCATGATCGCTTCCGGCCCTGCTTCGCCCATAAGCCCCGTCGCGCCGCGCAGGGGAAAGCTCACTGGGGAGCTGACGACACCGCCTTTGGCAAAGGGCATCACGCGCCCCTGCGAAAAGCTCCCGCCCTTGGCAAAGGGCATGAGTCCCGAGACAGCAGCATTGAGACCCGACGCCAAAAGCCCGCCGAAATGATCGGTAACGGGCTTCATCGCGGCATCATAGGCGGTCTTGGCCATGGTCTGGCCCAGCCCTGTGAGCACATCACCCAGCGAGCGCCCGTCAATCACAAGCCCGTCGACCGCGCGTTTAAGACCGCTCGAGAACCCGCGCTCCAGTTTGCCCAGATCGCGCGTCACAGAACCGAGCGAGCCCTGCACACGGGTCAGTTCCTCGCTAAAGGCCGAGGTCATGCCCGTGGCCGTATCCAGCGTTTTGCTCAGATCGGACACACGGTCCTCGAGCGCTTCAATGTCGTCTCTTGTGCTCATCTAGGTTTCCTTTGATTGGTCGGGATAAAGCCGTTCAAGTTCGGCCAAGCGGCTGCGCCCCATCGGGGAAAGACCTGGATCGACGCCCAACATGAGCAAAAGCTCGATCGGGGTCAGCGCCCAAAAGTCCGCAGGTCTCAGCCCGAGCTGGCAAAGACCGATCCGCCGCAAAGCGCCCCAGTCCATCGCCTAGGCCTCGGCGCCGAAGGCGAGCGCAAGGAGCCGCGCCGCCGCTTGGGCGGACTTGATCGGCCCGTCCTCGATGTCGGTGGTCAAAAGATCGGCAGCCGTGCCGCGCCAGCCGCCGCCGCGCAGACCCGCAACCAGAAGCGCGAGAACATCGCGCCCCGAGAACGCACCGCTTTCGAACCGTTCCACCAGAGCGACGAGCGAGCCTTCGCCAAGCTCGGTCTCGAGCTCGGCCAAGGCGCCCAAGGTCAATTTGCAAAGATGCGGCACGCCGTCGAGCGTGACCGTGACCTCGCCTGCCCAAGCGTTCGCCATCAGACCGCCGCCGAGAAGCCGAGTGCACCCGCAGAGGCCAGCGAAAGCTCATAGGTCGCCTCGCCGTTATAGCTGCCTGCATATTCGAGTGAGGTGATCTGGAACGGCCCCTCGATCGTGCCGAAATCCGGGATGATCACCTGAAAATCGGGCGTGATCCCGTCAAAGAAAATCTGCCGTGCGCGCGCGTCGGTCGAAGCATCCTTGAACACGCCCGATCCCGAGAGAGAGGCCGAGCGCACACCTGCACCGCCCAAAAGCTCGCGCCAGCCGCCCGCACTTTCGAGCGAGGTTACATCGACCGTTTCGGCATTGAAATTGAGCCGCGTGGCCCGCAGCCCCGCCACGGTTTCGAATTGGCCGTCGCCCGTCATGTCGATCTTGAGAAGAAGGTCTTTGCCATTTTGCGCACCCATTGGAATCTCCTGTTATCTGTTGGTTAGACGGGGGTGTCTTCGACCCGCGCCCGAAAGGTGAGAGTGATCTGGCGCAGATCGCCATTGGTGCGTTCCGCAACCGCTCTGACAAAGCCGAGCGACACGAGCCGCCCGCGCGAGAGCGCCAGATCCGCATCGATCAAGGCATCGGACACCGCACCCGCAGCCGCTTTGGCTGTCGAAAACCCTGCGGCGTCGGAAATCACTTCGATGCTGAAGTCATGCTCGGCGCCGCGTCCCGTTTGGTCCGAGGCGTCCTTGGCCTTTTCGGGACCGATGACCACATAGAGCGATGGCAAACCGCCCGGCAAGGGCGCGTCATAGATCGCTGTGCCGACGAGAGCGGCCAAAGCCGCATCGGCGGCCAGAGCCTGAAACACCGCGGTCTGGAGCGCATGAGAGACGCCATAGCTCATTGGGCCACCTCCTCATGCGCATGACAGACAAGGAACATGCCTGCCTCGGCCACGGCATCGACGGAAAAAACGCGCGGCCCTTCGCGGAACCGTTGACCTGCGCGGGGACGTTTTGGGCTGTCAAAAGCCGCCCCGCGCACCGTGATCCGAAGCGCAAGACGGGATACTGCCCCTGCAGGCCCGCGGGCTTCTCGACCCGAACCTTCCTGAACATCGGCCCAAAGCGTTCCCAAGCTCTGCCAGACCGTCCCGAACCCGCCTGCGCCGTCGGCGACGCGTTCAGGCTGTTCAAGAACCAAGGCGCGGTTGAGCGAAACCCTTTTCATGCCCGCGCCCTCCCGAGGAACAAACGGACCGTGCGATAACGCTCGATGAGCGCCTGCACGCCATGCGGCATTGCCCCGCCGCTTGCCGCCATATCGTGGCGGAACTCATAGTAATGGGCCGCAAGGAGCAGCACCGCCTGCGCCAGATCGGGCGGCACGTCGCTCCATTCGGGACCATAGCCCGCGAGGACCGAAATCCTGAGCGAACCCCCTTGAGGAATACGCGGCAGCGTGCCGACGATGAGGGGGCGATGCAGATCGGGGATAAGCTGCCATTCCCCGCTGGGCGGCACCTGTTCCTCGCTCTGGCGCGTCACGCGGGTGATTTGGGCAATCGCGCTGACGGGCGCGACAGGAAGCGCCTCTTCCACCCCGTCTCGCCAATCGCGAACGGTCCAGACAAGCTCGCGCTCGAGCAGAACCTTCTGGGTGCGGGCTTCGATCGCAGCCATCGCAGCACGCAGGTAAATCTCAAGAATACCATCCTGAAGACCATCGTCGGAAAAGCCGGACCCGAGCCGCAGGTGTTCTCTAAATTGTGCCACCGGAAGGCTTGAAGCCGCGACAGTGGTCTTTTCGACGAGCATCATAATCTCACTCCGACTAGGTCAAACTCTTGGGGATGCGCGGGAACAAAGAGGTGCTCGGACGGAAAGGAAGCAGCTGGACACCGCCCCGTTCCCGCGCCCGTTCGGGTGGCCCTTAGGCCGCGCCGAATTTCAGAAGCTTGATCGCGTCAAAGTCGGTCACAGCGCCGCCCACACGTTTGGTTGCATAGAAGAGCACATGCGGCTTGGCCGAGAACGGGTCGCGCAAGACGCGCAGATCGGGACGTTCGGCAATGGTATAACCGATAGAGAAATCACCGAATGCGATCGGGGTCGCGCCCACGGCAATGTCTGGCATATCCTCGGCAATGAGAACGGGATAGCCCATCAGACGCGCAGGCTCGCCCGCCGCAAGTCCATCGGTCCAAAGGAAACGCCCGTCTGCATCCTTGAGCTTGCGCACGGCGCCTGCGGTCTTGGAGTTGAGCACGAAACAGGCACCAGCACGGTATTGGGCACCAAGCGCATAGACCAGCTCGATGATCGCGTCGCCGTCCACGTCGATCGTGTCGATCCCCGTCACCACATAGCCGAGATTGCCCCATTCCCAGATTTCATTCTCCAACTTGGGATAGGAGAGGAAGCCGCGCGGTTTGTCGTTGCCGTCACCGCCCACAAAGGCCGCCGCTTCCGAGCGCGCGAACTTGTCCGCGATACGGCCCGCGAGCCAGCCTTCGATGTCGAAAGCGCTGTCGTCAAGCAAGCGCTGCGAGGCTTTGGGCATCGCCGAAAGCTCATGCAGCGGGATCGAGATTCGGTCGATCTGCGGCGTATCGGTTTCGGACATGGAGCCCGTCTCGGACGCCCATCCAGCGCCCATTTCGGTATGGTCGACCAGCACCTCATAAGAGGTCGAATCCACCGCCACCACAGAGGCGATCGAACGGATCGACGCCGAATTGGACAGCGCGCTCTTGATGGTCTCGGAGGTTTGCGGATCGACAAGATAGCCGCCGTCCGCCGCCACCGAAGTCGAGAGCGATTTGCCCTCGAGCGTCAGCCCGCGAAGACCATCGTCTTCACCGCTGCGGACATAGGCCTCGAAGGCCTTTTGATGGGGCGCCTCTTGGGTCGCACCGGCCGAAAGTGCCGGGCGTGCGGCCAGAAGTGTCTTACGATCAAGCTTGTTCATACGCTCATCCTGCTTTTCAAGTTTTTGATTAAGTTTCGAGGTAAACTCGCTGAAATCGCTCACAAATTGCGACACAGCAGCACTCAGGTCCTCGGTCGGAGACACAGTGCCTCCGGCCCCGGACTTTGCGTCTAGGGTGGTCATGTTTCGTCCTTTTTCGGTTGGAGAAAAGTCAGCCGCGCCCTGCGATCACGCGGCCCATTTCGCGAAAGGCCGTCGCAATATCGACGAGAACGCGCGCCTCGGGCGTGTCGAATTTCGCATCGACACGGGCGTCCACTCGGGCGTCGGGCAGCATCGGAAAAGTCACGAGCGACACCTCCCAGAGATCAAGCTCGCTCAGGATGCGCTGCCCCTTGTCGGACTTATGCGACTTGACCGTGCGATAGCCGATGGACAGCCCGTCGATGGCCCCCGCTTCGAGAAGCGCGATCGCCTCGCGCCCCCGCACCACATTGGTCAGAATACGACCCTTGACGCGAAGCCCGACGGCATCCTCGACGACTTCGTCCCAAATGCCGATGGGTTGGGCGGGGTCATGTTGCCAAAGCATTTTGACAAGACCGCCCTTGTCTCTCAGCCGTTTGATCGAAGCGGCATAAGCGCCCTTTTCGACCACATCGCCGCCCTGATCCACCAGTCCGAATTTCGAGGCATAGCCCTCGATCACATGGCCGTCGACGAGCTTCACATCTGCTCCGAGTTTCTGGAATTTATGCTCCAAAGTCATCTTCTCCCCCTCATTTCGTCAGAAGAATTGCCGCTTGCAGCAACGCAAGCACCGCCGCCGAGCACCCGATCACCCAAAGCTGGCGCTCAAGCCGCGAGACGACATAGTCGATCTTGTCGAGACGCATTTCGACTTGGGCGAGCCAGAAATCACTCACGGGGCCGCGCAGCTCGCGGCGGGTTTCCATGTCCACGACCTCACCCTTCATCGCCGACCTCCAAGGCAGGAAGCCCGAGGAGACGGCGCTTTTCCGCATCGGTAAGGAAGGTGGCTTCGCCCACACGGCGCCATTGCGCCTCGCGCTCGCCCGCAAGAGCGGGGATCTGGTCAAGATCGGGACGCAGGTCCAGCCGCAGATCGGTGAAATCCGAAAGCCAATCGGCCAGTGCCGAGGTCACGCGCGCCGCAAGCGGGAGCACCGTCAAACGATAGAAGGCTCGGTTCGCTTCTTGGTAATTGGCATAGGTCGCATCTCCGGGGATACCGAGCAGCATGGGCGGAACTCCAAAGGCAATCGCGATTTCGCGCGCGGCGGCTTCCTTGGTCTTCTGGAACTCCATGTCCGAAGGACTGAACCCCATCGGCTTCCAGTCGAGCCCGCCCTCTAGCAGCATCGGACGCCCTGCGTTGCGCGCACCTTGGTGCTGGGTTTCCATCTCATGCAAAAGACGGTCGTATTGATCCTGCGACAGCGTCGAAGCCCCGTCCGCGCCATGATAAATGATCGCGCCGCTGGGACGTGCCGCATTGTCGAGCAAAGCCTTGGACCAGCGTGATGCCGAATTGTGAACGTCAATCGCGGTGGCCGCCGCCTGAAGCGCCGAGAGACCATAGTGATCGTCTTGCGGATGGAAATTGCGAATATGGCAGATGGGCGAAGCGCCAACCCCGACCGCATAGCGATGCTTGCGCCCGCCGACGGCATAGTCATAGGCCACGGGCCAACCGTCTTCGCCGGGAACAAGGCTCATGCGATCCGAGCGCAGCACATGAAGCTCGACCGGCAACTCGCCCGCGCCAACAGCCTCGACATAGGCGTTCCCCGTGAGCAAAAGCTGGCCGTAAAGCGCCTCGAGGAAAGCCGCACGTCCCTGCGCTGCGTTTGGACGCGCAATCAGCTCTTGCACCGGATGGGTTTCATAGCGGCGCTCGCGGTCTTGAAGAACCAACGGCAAGGATGCGGCAGCCTCTGCAATCATCTTGACCACACGAAAGCCGACAGGATTGCCCGCAAAGCCCTGTTTGGTGAGCGAGACCACATCGCGCGGACTCCATGCCACGCGTCCCGTCGCAAGCGCCACAACCCGACCCGCAGCCGAGGCCTTGACCTCGATCGCGTCGGGTTCTGCCGCTTGCCGTTTCAGAAAATCAAACATTCTTGTCTCCTTGACCCTGCCGAGGCACATGCCCTCGTCCGATCTGATGAAGCCAATGTGACAGTCATGTCTGAAGAAGTGCTGAGGGCACCGCACGGTGCCCCCGCAACACCCCTAGAGGAGCCGCACTTGCGGTCTGCGCCAATGGCTCGCGGGCTCGACCAACAGTTCGGTCAAAGCCCAGACAAGCGCATCCACTCGGTCGGGCGACTTGGCCCCCTGAAACCCGCGCGTGGTCATAAGGCCCATCTGTTCTTCGAGATCGACAAGTCCCCGAAGATGGAACACGCGCCCCTGCTCATAAAGCTGCGCCACAGGTTCGGCGCGGGCCACCTTGCCACGTGTCGCCCGCACGGCCTTGTAAGGGGCGAGAGGGTCAATCTGGCGCACGACGCTTTCGACCAGAGCGCCGCCCTGATTGACTTCGGCCACAAGCCGATCCCCAGCGTGCCGCCTCAGGGCGTCGACCGCAGCCAAGGCCCATTCCTGAGGCGAGGCCGCCGAGACGGTCGCATCCTCAAGCACATAGGCCCGCCAGTCCTGAGGCGGCCCTTGGGTCACGGCCCCGACAACCACGATCCCGCAATCGTCAGAGGAGGCTTTGCCCGTCACAGGAGGATCAACCGCCACCACGATGCGGTCCAGCGCGGGCGCGTCGGAAACCTGAGCACGGGCCAGCGTTGCCGAGGGCCACAAAGCCCCCTCGATCTCGGCCATCAGAACCCCATCAAGCTCCTGTCGCCCCAGATGTGTGCCGCCAAATCGCGCTTCGACCTCTTCAAGGAAACTCACGGCAAGGTTGGCGCGGTTGGCCGAAGTCGGCGCATGGGTCACAACGGTGCTCTTGCGATCCAGAAGATCGCGCAGCACCGGCACATTGCGCGGCGTGGTGGTCACACATGCCCGAGGATGCTCCCCAAGACGCAGACAGAACTGGAGCATATCCCAAGCCTCCTGCCCCTTTTTCCATTTGGCAAGCTCATCCACCCAAGCCCCATCGAACTGCGGCCCGCGAAGCACCTCGGGATCATGCGCGGAGACCGCCATCGCGGTTGCGCCATTGGGCCAGACAAGCATGCGCCGTCCCGCGATCCACTCGGGGCGGCGATCTGGTGGCGAACAGGTCATGATCCCGCTGTCACCAAAGATCATCACCTCGCGCACCTGCTCGTGGGTTTCCCCGACCAATGCCAAGCGAGAGGCACGCCCCCTGTCGCGTGGACGCGGTCCCTCGACCATCGAGCGAACCCACTCGGCCCCAGCCCGCGTTTTACCCGCACCGCGCCCGCCAAGGATCACCCAAGTAGACCAATCCCCATCGGGCGGAAGCTGATGCGGCAGCGCCCAGAATTCAAAGAGATAGAGCAGCCCCTGTAGCGAGGTTTCTGCAATGCCCTCAAGAAAGCCTTTCTGCATCTCGGGCGGCGCGGAGCTTATCCAGCCTGCGCCCGATCTCGCTGCGGATGGCTTCAAAGTCGATGTCACCTTCGCGTTGGACATTGCCTGTTTTGTCATGGAAAGCCTCCTCGGCCTTTTTGATGCTGAAATATGCAGATTGCAGATCGGCGATTTGCGCCCTTATCTGACGGGGCGGCACGGGTTTGCCGCTCTGCATATCGTGGACGAGTTCGGCCAGCGTTTCGGTCACGCTGTCGAACATCTCGATCACCTCGTCGAGCTTGCGCCTCTCGAGGCTCGCCTCGGCCTGATGGCTCCGTTCTTGTGTCATGCGGATTTGCCCTCTTTGTGGACCCGTCCGTTCGAAACGTAAAAAGCGACCAACAGGGCCGAGGCCCAAGGTCGCTTCCTTTCGTTTTCCAGCTTGCCGAATGGTTATAGTCTGCGCGCGTTAAAAAACCCTCACCCCACCGCAAAGCAAAAGGGCCGATCTTTCGACCGGCCCCTTTTATCAGTTGCTGCCTTGCTGGCTTTCGATCTCGCGCCACTTGGCGACGTTGCGGTTATGCTCGTCGAGCGTGACCGCAAAGGCATGACCTCCCGACCCATCCGCCACAAAGAAGATAAAGTCGGTTTCCTCGGGATTGAGCGCCGCCTCGATGCTGGCGCGTCCGGGATTGGCGATCGGCGTCGGCGGAAGCCCGTCGATGACATAGGTGTTATAGGGTGTCTCGCCACGCAGCTCGCTCTGGCGCAGACCGCGACCCAAGACGCCTTCGCCCTTGGTGATCCCGTAAATGACCGTCGGGTCCGTCTGAAGCCGCATGCCCTGACGCAAACGGTTGATAAAGACGCTTGCGACCTGACCGCGCTCTTCGGGAACGCCCGTTTCTTTTTCGATGATCGATGCAAGGATCAGCGCCTCTTCCAACGTATCGAAAGGAAGGTCATCCGCGCGTGTCGACCAAGCCTCGGAAAGGATCTGGCGCTGCGAGGCTTCCATTTTTCCAAGGATTTCAGAGACTTTGGTGCCGGGACGGAACTCATAGGCGTCGGGTGCAAGGATACCTTCGGCAGGCACTTCGGTCACATCCGCTTCAAGCCCGTCGATCTTGGACAGAGAGGTCAGCACCTGCCAGCTGGTGACGCCTTCGGCCACGACAACGCTGTATTGGGTGTCGGGGTCCTCTTTGACGCGGCCATAGGCCTCGGGGGTTTCCTCTTCGTCGGGATTGTATTTGGCAACCTCGACAAAACGGTTCGACGCCGGATCAAGCTCGCGGATTTCAACCTGATTGCGGGTCACGCCCACGCGGTAAACCACTTCGGTGCCGCAAGTGTTCTGCCCGCCGCGGGTCACGATATCGACAATCTCTTCCATCGACGCGCCCGCAGGGATCAGAAAGCTGCCTGCCTTGAGGCTCGGAGCCTTGCCCGAATAATCTGCCCCGATGCGAAAGATAGAAGCCGAGGACAAAGCACCCTGTTCTTCGAGATCCTTGCTCACAACACGCATGTTGGAACCCGAGCGCACCTGAAGACAGATGCCCTGATCCAAGGGACCCGCGCTGGAATATTGCTTTGCGCCCCAAAGCACGACCCCTCCGAGCAGGAAGAGGCCGACAATCAGAAACGTCAGCGCATTAGCAGCAATATGTCGCCACATCAGCTCACTTTCCCGAAGATCACCGATGCGTTGGTGCCGCCAAAGCCAAAGGAGTTCGACAGTGCGATATTGATTTCGCGCTCGCGCTTTTTGTTGGGCGCAAGGTCGACCTTGGTTTCGACCGCAGGGTTATCAAGGTTGATCGTCGGCGGAGCGACCTGATCGCGGATCGCAAGGATCGAGAAAATCGCTTCAATCGCACCTGCCGCACCCAAAAGGTGGCCTGTCATCGACTTGGTCGACGACATCGTGACCTTGGACGCCGCATCCCCCATCATCCGCTCGACAGAGCCAAGCTCGATGGTGTCGGCCATGGTCGATGTGCCGTGGGCGTTGATATAGTCGATGTCCTTGGGCTCGAGACCTGCGTCCTTGAGAGCGGCACGCATGCAGCGCTCTGCGCCTTCACCATCCTCGGAGGGAGCGGTGATGTGATAGGCGTCACCCGACATGCCATAGCCGAGCACTTCGGCGTAAATCTTGGCGCCGCGTGCAACGGCGTGCTCGTATTCCTCGAGAACAACGATGCCCGACCCCTCGCCCATCACGAAACCATCGCGGTCGCTGTCATAGGGACGGCTGGCCGCCTTGGGGTCATCGGCACGTTTGGTCGAGAGCGCTTTGCAGGCGTTGAAGCCCGCGATGCCGATTTCACAGATCGCAGCCTCTGCGCCGCCTGCAACCATCACGTCGGCCGCGCCGTATTTGATAAGACGGGCCGCGTCGCCGATCGCATGAGCACCCGTCGAGCAGGCCGTCACGACCGAATGGTTCGGACCCTTGAAGCCGTATTTGATCGACACCTGACCCGAGATGAGGTTGATCAGAGCACCAGGAATAAAGAACGGCGATACGCGGCGTGCACCCTTTTCCTTGATGAGAAGCGCGGTGTCCGCAATCGTGCCGAGACCGCCGATGCCCGAGCCGATGAGAACGCCTGTGCGGTTCTTCTGATCATCGGTTTCGGCAACCCAGCCCGAGTCCTCGACCGCCTGAATCGCGGCGGCAAGACCGAAGATGATGAACTGGTCGATCTTGCGCTGTTCTTTGGGCGCAAGGTATTTATCGGCGTTGAAGGTGCCGTTCGTGCCATCGCCGCGCTTGACTTCGCAGGCATAGGTGGTTGCCAGATCGCTGGCATCGAACTGCGTGATCGGACCTGCGCCCGACTGACCATCGAGAAGACGGCTCCAGGTCTCTTCGACGCCATCAGCCAACGGCGTTACAAGACCCAATCCGGTTACAACGACACGGCGCATATTCTGCCCTCACCTTTTAGAATATTGTCGGATACTGATAGCGCAGCCCCTATCCAAGGAGCAAGGGCGCAAGCGCTGTTCTAGTGGCAAAAGACCGCTTTACCCCTATGTGTAGCAAAGCTTACGCGCATATTTTCGCGCACCAAAAGAAAAACGGCCCCCCGAAGGAGGCCGTTTGAATACCGGTTCACCGGAAAAAGGGCTTACTGAGCGCCTTCGATGAACTTAACAGCGTCGCCGAACGACTGGATGGTTTCGGCTGCGTCATCGGGGATCTCGATGCCGAATTCTTCTTCGAAAGCCATCACGAGCTCAACGGTGTCAAGGCTGTCAGCGCCAAGATCGTCGATGAACGAAGCGTTCTCGGTGACTTTGTCTTCTTCCACACCAAGGTGCTCTACTACGATCTTACGAACGCGGTCTGCGACGTCGCTCATGTCAATTCCTCACAGTGTCTTGGGCCTTTGCCCGTTCTTTGCTTGCCCCGAAGGGCGGCTCCTAGGCCCTTGATAGGGCGATAACCGACCTGCGCTTGCGCGCCCTCCGGCAAATCTAATGGGCCTATAGCAGAGAATTTACCTGACGCAAACGCTTTCGAAGCGGTTCGGACAGGCAAATCTAGTCTTCTTGTTCGTTCGCAACAGCCCCAAGCAGCGCAACAGCGCATTCACGGACCAGAGGACCCGTTTCTTCGGGAATCGCCTCATGCGGGAAATGGCGGCACACCATGGCCTGAGGCACGTCCCGCACCGCAAGTCGGAGCCGATCCTTCTGGAACCCCGACCGCTCGGCGAACTCCGCGACGGCGGTTTCCCATTCTGTTTCAAGCGTTTCGATCTGCGCAAGCAGCGCATCAGATACCCCCGCCCGAACCATGACCCGCTTGGGAATGCAGAATAGAATCATGGCCTTATCCGGCTCATCTGTGGCCATTCCGACCACCTGCAAAGCCGCCCGCACCGCCGGCCTTTGGCCTGCGCGTTTGAAAATCCAGAGACTTCTCTCGTGATAGGCTTGGACTGCCCAAAGCCATGCCTCGGCCAGAAGATTATCCATCGACCCGTAACGGTGGTAGATCGAGCCCACAGAAACGCCCGTGCCTTGGCTCACCTGTTGGACCGTTGCCGACGGCTCTTTGGTCAGATGATGCGCGAGCCAGCCAAAGACATGCTCGTCCGTAAATTCGGGCTTTCGACCCATCTTTTTCCCTCGCCTTGAAATAAAAAGCGCGAATCTGAATGAAAAGGGACCAAAGAACTCTTGAAAAAATGGCCCTGCCCCGATGGAGCAGAGCCGGAACGCTTAGAGCATCGCCATGCCGCCGTTGACGTGAATCGTGGCGCCCGTGGTGTAACCTGCCTCATTGGATGCCAGATAGAGCACCGCTGCAGCGATCTCTTCGGGCGTGCCCATGCGTGCTGCGGGGATCTGGACGTTGATCTTTTCTTTCTGGTCATCCGTCAGCTTGTCGGTCATCGCAGTCGCGATAAAGCCGGGAGCCACACAGTTCACCGTGATCCCGCGGCTTGCCACTTCATAGGCAATGGATTTGGACATGCCGATCATCCCCGCTTTGGAGGCGGCATAGTTGGCCTGACCGGGGTTGCCTGTGGCACCGACGATGGACGAGATATTGACGATGCGCCCCCAACGGGCCTTCATCATTCCGCGGATCACGCCTTTGCAAAGACGCATGGTCGAGGTGAGGTTCACGTTCAGCACGCTTTCCCATTCATCGTCCGACATCCGCATAAAGAGGTTATCGCGGGTAATCCCTGCGTTGTTGACGAGAATATCGACCGATCCCATCGCCTCTGCAGCCTGTTTGGGCAGAGCATCGACCGCAGCCGCATCGCTCAGGTTACAGGGCAGAACATGCACACGCTCGCCAAGCTCGGCCGCAAGAGCCTCGAGCGGTTCAACCCGCGTCCCCGAAAGCCCGACCGTTGCACCTGCTGCATGGAGCGCTTTGGCGATCTCGCCGCCGATACCACCCGATGCACCTGTCACGAGTGCATTTTTACCTGTTAGATCAAACATCTAATTCTTCCTTTTAAAGTCAAACCAATGCGGCTTTTGCCGCAGCGACATCCTCGGGGGTGCCCACTGCGTTGGTTTCGATTTCTTTGTTGATCCGCTTGATCATACCGGAAAGCGCTTTGCCCGCGCCGATCTCCCAAGCGCTGGTCACGCCCTGTTCGCCCATCCAAAGCACGCTTTCGCGCCAGCGGACCGAGCCCGTCACCTGTTCCACAAGAAGCGAACGGATCACTTCGGGATCGCTCACCGCAGAGGCGCGCACGTTGGCGACCACAGGCACACGCGGCGCGTTGATCGTCACATCGTCGAGGGCTTCGGCCATACGCGCCGCAGCGGGCGCCATCAGCTCGCAATGGAACGGAGCAGACACGGGGAGCAAAAGAGCGCGCTTGGCACCCTTTTCCTTGGCAATCACCAAGGCGCGTTCAACAGCCTCTTTGTGGCCCGAAACGACGACCTGAGACGGGTCGTTGTCGTTTGCCGCCTGACAGACCTGACCTTGGGCAGCTTCTTCGGCAACGGCGCGTGCACCTTCGAAATCAAGCCCGAGGAGAGCCGCCATTGCGCCGACACCGACGGGCACGGCTTCTTGCATGGCAAGACCGCGAATGCGAAGCAAACGCGCGGTGTCCGAAACGCTGATCGCGCCGGCAGCAGCCAGAGCGGAATATTCCCCAAGCGAGTGACCGGCGACGAAATCGGCGGCCGTGATCTCGATCCCTTCGGCCTCGAGCGCGCGCATCGCGGCAAGCGAGGTGGCCATCAGCGCCGGCTGTGCGTTCTGCGTAAGGGTCAGCGTCTCGATCTCGCCTTCCCAGATCAGCGTGGAAAGCTTTTCCCCCAGCGCCTCGTCTACTTCGTCGAAAATCGCCTTGGCGCTCGGATAGGCGTCGGCCAATGCCTTACCCATTCCAATGGTCTGAGCGCCCTGCCCCGGAAATACGAATGCCCGCATGTGTCCCTTCCTTGGTATCGGTTTTTCTGTCCTCTACCGTGTGGAGAGCATCTTCACAAGAAAAGCGAGCATCACGCAACAAAAAGGGCGGCACTTGGGCCACCCTTCTTACCAAACAATCTGTGTCGCGGGCTCAAAACGCGAATTTCGGCTCCGGCAGCGGCTCGCGCTTGCGGGTGTTCATCGGATCGGCCAAGAGATCACGGCCCAGACGATCACGCAGTGCTTCGATCCGAGCCAGAGGACCGCGAGCGACCTCGATGGTCTGGGTCGTATTGCGGTAGCGGATTTTCAAAGTCGCCGTGCCTTTGGCCGATTTTGCGTTGTCGAGAAAAGCCCCACCGATCGAGTCAAAGCCGTAACGGCCGATCAGAGTGGCGCGGCCTGCACGGTTGCGCACAACTTCGCGCACTTCGCCAAGACGAAGGTCGACCTGCAATTCCGAGCGGGAGCCGCGTGTCGCATACCACGCCAGAACACCGGCCATCCCAAGGAAGAACGCCGAGAGGATCGCCTTGGACATGATCGCAGCGCCCGTGAAGGCCATCGAAGGCATCGCCCAAAGCCCCATCGTCGCAACCGCAAACGCTGCGGCCATCGCCCCTGCAGCCAGCTGCATCGCAACCAGAATGCTGTCGCTGCGGCGCATATCGCGGATGATATAGCCCCAATAGGTTTCGTCGAGCGCCATGCTGGCATGGGACATGTCGATGGCGGGCGTGTCGAAACCGGTGCGGAATTCGTCTGTTGCAGGCATAAGGCTCATTGGATCGCTCCTTGTTTGGTTGATCCCAAGAGACCTTTCAATTAGGGCTGAAAAGCGGCAGACCTCAGTCAGAGCCAAGGCATTCCAAAGGTATTGTTCTGACCCTGAAAAACTCGCGGGGCCGCACCTGAAAGCCCTTGTGTTCGGGGGCGCCGCATGTATAAGGCCCCATCCTTCCGCGGTTATATATGAACTGCGCAGTCTCTCGTGGGTGGGGTGCGGAAGGTTTCATTCCCCCTCCCTTTGAAATGCGCCGCAATGACAGGAGCGAACATGCCGCTTTACGAGCATGTCTTTATCTCGCGTCAGGACTTGTCCAACACGCAGGCTGAAGGTCTTATCGAACACTTCTCGACCGTTATCTCCGACAACGGCGGCAAGGTAGTTGGCACCGAATACTGGGGTGTCAAGACGATGGCCTACAAGATCAACAAGAACCGCAAGGGCCACTACGCCTACCTGCGCACCGACGCACCGTCGGCTGCCGTTCAGGAAATGGAGCGTCTGATGGGTCTGCATGACGACGTCATGCGCGTTCTGACCATCAAGGTCGAAAGCCACGAAGATGGCCCCTCGGTCCAGATGCAGAAGCGTGACGAGCGCGAACCGCGCCGCGAACGCCGCTAAGTTGATCACGAAAGGACACTAAGTCATGGCAGCTAAACCGTTTTTCCGCCGTCGCAAGTCGGACCCCTTTGAGGGCGAAGGCGCACCGGTGATCGATTACAAAGACACCCGTCTTCTCCAGCGCTACATCTCCGAGCGCGGTAAAATCGTTCCCGCCCGTATCACCGCCGTAGGCGCCAAGAACCAGCGTAAACTTGCTCAGGCAATCAAGCGCGCCCGTTTCTTGGCCCTGCTGCCCTACGCCGTTAAGTAAGAGGAGCTACTCCAATGGACGTTATCCTTCTTGAACGCGTGGCCAAGCTTGGCCAGATGGGCGATGTCGTTTCCGTAAAGGACGGCTACGCACGTAACTTCCTCCTGCCGCAGGGCAAAGCCCTTCGTGCAAACGAGGCCAACAAAGCCCGCTTCGAAGCCGACAAAGCTCAGCTCGAAGCCCGCAACCTCGAAACCAAAAAAGAAGCAGAAGCACTTGCTGATCGCCTGAACGGCCAGCAGTTCATCGTGATTCGTTCGGCTTCCGACGGTGGTTCGCTCTACGGTTCGGTCACTCCGCGTGACATCGCCGATGTTGCGACCGCTGGTGGTTTCTCGGTCGACCGCAAGCAGGTTGTTCTGCTCGCCGGTATCAAGGACCTCGGCCTGCACACCGTTAACGTTGTGCTTCACCCCGAAGTCACTGCCCAGATCACGATCAACGTTGCTCGTTCGACCGAAGAAGCCGAAATTCAGGCTTCGGGCAAGTCGATCCAGGAACTCGCAGCTGAAGAAGAAGCTGCTGCCGATTTCGAAATGTCGAACCTGTTCGACGATATCGGTGGTGCTGCTTCGGACGAAGACGGCGCAGACGAGTAATCGTCCCGCAGTTTCGCGACAAGTCAAAGGCCGTGCCTCGTGCACGGCCTTTTCTTTTGCGTCACCCTCTGGCCCCTCGCCCGTTTTGCCCCTAGCGTCGATAAGGCAAGGAGGCGCCATGCTCGATTTTCTCTCTCAGGTCAGTTGGACGTCTTTCATGATCGCAATGATCATGATCGAACTCACGCCCGGTCCGAATATGGGCTGGCTCGCCGCACTCTCGGCGCAGCAAGGTCGCAAGACAGGGCTCATCGCGGTTCTGGGAATTACGCTCGGTCTTGCCGTTCAGGTGGTCGCCGCCGCAACAGGGCTCGCCGCCATCGCGGGGCAATCGGACATCGTGTTTCAGGCGCTGCGCTGGTCGGGCGTTGGCTTCATGCTCTATCTTGCTTGGCGGGCTTGGGTCGAAACCGCCGAGAATGCCCCCGCATCAAGCGATTTGAACGCTTCGTTCCGACGCGGGCTGGTGTCGAACCTTCTCAATCCCAAGGCGCTCGTCTTCTATATGGTTGTGGTCGGCCAATTCACCGCCCCCGAGCAAGGTGCCATCTGGCTCCAGATCCTTGCACTCGGCGGGATCCACCTTTTGATTGCCGCGTTTGTCCATACCCTGATCGTTGTATTGGGAAGCACGATCGGCAATCTCTTTGATGAATGGCGCAGCAAAGCGAGCGTGCGGCTTGGCTTTTCCCTCGCCCTTGCGGCGATTGCCGTCTGGATCGCCTTCTCAACCCGCTGAGGGGCTCAACCATTCAAAGGCTTTGACCAAGACGTCTTTGCCCTGACCAAAGACGCAAGACCCGTGGGCGATCACAACATTCTCGGTCGGAAGTGCCAGCATCGCTTTGACCGTCTTCCGCGCCTTCTTTCGCTCGGTAAAAAATCGGGTTTTTCGCGGCACGGCGGGCAATTCGCCCGTGATCAAATTCAATATGGCAACCCACCTACGCCAACCATCGAAATTCGACCGCGGTAGACACTGGAGAACATCCGCAAAAATCATTGTTCGGCTTTTGGCGTGATAGATGACGGCCTCGTCCCAATGCACCGTAGGATAACAGAACATGAGAATTTCGCCATTGAAGTCAAAGTTCTCAAGCACCTCGTCCACATAGACGTTAAGGTGCCGCTTCGAGAACGAAGCCGGCGCATAAAGCTTGGCTGCAGGAAACGCGCGAATCCATTCCCGCAAGAACAGATGATGATAGGCATTGGGGGCGATGAAATGCGCCACTTTGCCCAAAGAGCCCACGGTCTCCAAAAGCGCGTCCGATGCTTCGATGGGTGACCAGACAACCAGTTCACCATTTTCGAGACGGATAACAGCCATTCTGGTCGGATATTTGAATCCCGCCAGATCCAGCGTTGTGCCGTCAAAGAGCCAAATGTCTTGCCCTAACTCCAACGATAAGAGTCTCCAGTCTTATTCAACCAGAAGATATCGAACCATATGAATTAAACAATCTTAAAAACGAAAAAGCGCCCGATTGGGCGCTTTTCCTTGGAACGACATTTGAGCCGTACTTATTCTTCGTCGAGAGCCTCGATGGCCTTCTGAAGATCGTCCTTGGACACTTCTTTCTCGGTCACGGTGGCGTTTTCGAGAATGTGGTCAACGACCTTGTCTTCGAAGATCGGGGCCTGAAGCTGCTGGCGGAACTGGGCGTTCTGCTGAACGAACTCGAAGAACTGACGCTCTTGGCCCGGATACTGACGTGCCTGGTTCATAACAGCCTGGGTCAGCTCGGCGTCCGAAACCTTGACGTCTGCCTTCTGGCCTACGTCGGCAAGGAGAAGACCAAGCTTGACGCGACGCTCGGCCAGAGCCTTGTGCTCGTCGGTCGGGTCGATCGCAGCGTGGTTGTGATCGTGAACTTCGGGGTTCTCTTCGTGCCAGAGCTGGTGAGCGATCTGGTTGGCTTCTGCTTCGACAAGGCTCGGCGGAAGGTCGAAGGAAACGGCTTTGTCGAGCGCATCGAGAAGCGCACGCTTCACAACAGCGCGCGACGCACCGGTGTATTCTGCTTCAAGACGCTCGGCGATCTGGCCCTTGAGAGCTTCGAGGCTCTCTGCACCAAAGTTCTTGGCCAGCTCGTCATCAATCTCGGCGTCCTTCGGACCTTTGACTTCCTTGACGGTGACGGTGAAGACAGCGTCCTTACCGGCAAGGTTCTCGGCGCCATAGTTCTCGGGGAACTTGACTTCGACGTCCTTGGTCTCTTCGGCTTTCATGCCCTCTACGCCGGCTTCGAAACCGGGGATGAAGGAGTTGGAGCCGAGAACGAGCGGATAGTCTTCGGCTTTGCCGCCGTCGAACTCTACGCCGTCAACCTTACCAACGAAGTCGATGATGACCTGATCACCGTCCTTGGCCTTCGAACCCTTGCGACGGGCTTCGAACTGCTTGGCGGTCTTGGCAAGGTTCTCGAGAGCTTCGGTCACCGAAGCGTCGTCGGCCTTGACGACCATACGCTCGAGCTTGATGCCCGAGAAGTCGACAGCGGGAACATCGGGAAGACGCTCGTAGGCTACTTCGACAACAACGTCGTCGCCCTCTTTCCAGTTCTCGTTGGCCATTTTCATCGAGGGCTGAGCCGCGGGACGGTCGCCCGAGGTTTCGAGGTGCTCGTTCATCGCACCGTCGATGGCTTCCTGCATGGCTTCGCCCATCACGCGCTGACCGAACTGCTTCTTGAGCATGGCCATCGGCACTTTGCCCTTACGGAAGCCTTTCATCTCGATCTCGGGCTGAGCTTCAATCAGCTTCTCGTTTACTTTGGCTTCGAGTTCAGCAGCGGTTACGGTGATGGTGTAGCCGCGCTTGAGGCCTTCGTTGAGGGTCTCGGTGACCTGCATGGTTTGCGTCCTTCTACGTCTCTGTCAGGCCGCCCTTGCGGCCAAGCCTTTAAATCAGACGCCCTTCTATTGGCGGTCTTGCCCCAAAGCAAGGCGAAAAGGGCGAAACCCTCCATTTCAACCGTCCCGCAAAGCCATTTCTTTTGCTGCAACATGAGAGGCAGCGGAATTGACCTCGGATCAGGCCGAAAAACGGCGCCGCGAATCTATCCTTTCGAGAATTTCGCCACTCTTTGCGCCTCATTCGCGCTCGAAATATCGTTAAAATCCGAGTCACCCGCTCCGCCGCAATCCCGCGCGGCACCATGGGGAACAGCCATTCCACTTTGAACGCGGCAAACGGCACTCCCGCAAAGGGTGAGCTTCGCGCCGAAATCACGAAGTGTAATTCTTCTGGAATATCAAGGAGTTGGTGCGGGTGGAGGGACTTGAACCCCCACGCCTTGCGGCGCCAGAACCTAAATCTGGTGCGTCTACCAATTTCGCCACACCCGCACTGCGGCTGCATCTAGCAAAGGTTTTCAGGGGTTGCGAGACCTAAATTTCCGTTTGTTCGCAAAATTATCCGTTTGAGAACTAAATTCGGACACAATCTATCCGTAGATTAGATCCAAGCTTACAAGGCGGAGATGACTATGCAGACCACAATCGAGAAAACCGGCCAGACGTTCAACGTGGCGCTCACCAAGCGCACCGGCCTTGTGGCTGGAACCACGGTCCTCACGCTCAATGGCGAGATGAAGGTCGAGGATCTCCAGATCGGTGACCGCATCATCACCCGCGACGCAGGCATGGCCGTGCTCAAGGGTATCGCCGCAACCGAAGTCACCATGACACCGATCAAGATCAAAGCCGGCTCGCTCGGCCACAACCGCCCCGAAGCGGAAATGCTGACCTCGCCCGATACGCTGATCCACATCCGTGACTGGCGTGCACAGGCTCTCTTCGGAAAATCCCCCGCTTTGGTCCCTGCCCGTCGCCTGGTTGATGGCGAATTCATTTCGCAAGCCGCAAAAGCGCAGGTCAAGATTTTCGATCTCAAATTCGATCGTCAACACATCATCTATGCCGATGGCGTAGAGGTTGCGACGACAGAAGTTTAAGCGTCCAACCCCAAGACTGGACCTCCGACGCCGCCCCTTGGGCGGCGTTCCCTTTTTCAATACCCCAAAGTCCGAAGCACAGCCGGAATCTGATCGGCGATATCTTCGGCAATAAGCGCGGGCCCGAAGTCACGCGCCGCCTCGGCATGAAGCCAAGCGGCCGCCGCGATTCTGTCGTGAAACTGCGCTTGCGCACTGTCGCCCGCGACAAGCCCCGTGATCATCCCCGCAAGCACATCACCCGCACCCGCAGTGCCAAGCCAAGGCGCCCGCCGATCATAGAGCGCCGCAGAAAGCGACGTGCGCCCGTTGGGCGAAGCGATCACGGTTGCCGCCCCTTTCAACAGAACGGTCATTCCAGAACGCTGCGCCGCCATGCGTGCCGCCTCGATCTTGGAGATCCTGCGCTCCCGTTCGGCGAGATCGGGAAAGAGCCGTGCAAACTCGCCTTCATGCGGGGTGATCACCACTTGCCCCTTAGCAAGCGCAAAGAGCGCCTCGGGATCGTGTGCAAAACTGGTCAAGGCATCAGCATCAAGCACAACGCGGCGCTTGGGATCGGTCAAAGCGACCTCGACCAGCGCCCGCGTCTCGTCGCCAACCCCAAGACCGGGGCCGAGGCAGATCGACGCGAACCGCGCATCCTGCAAAATCGCGGCGAGCTCCGAGGCGCTGTCCATGGGCTTGAGCATCACAGCATCCAGACGCGCTGCATTTTCCGCCAGCGCCGCGTTGGGCACCGCAAGCGTGACAAGCCCCGCTCCGGCCCGAAGCGCAGCCCTTGCAGCGAGACGCCCCGCTCCGCCCCGCGCGATACCGCCACCAAGCACAAGCGCATGACCACGATCGTATTTATGCGCCCCGAGTGCATATCCGAAAGCGACCCGATCAAGCCAAGCCTTGTCGGGAGAGATCAGGTCAACGCCCCGCGATTCGTCGCGGGTCAAACCGATGTCCACAATCACTGGGGCGAGCTTGCTCACCTCGGTCAGGTAATGGCCGATCTTTGCCTTGTGGAACGTCACGCAAAGATCGGGGAGATGCTCGGGTCCAAGCCACCGCCCCGTATCGACATCAAGACCCGAAGGACAATCGACCGCGACCACATACATATCGCGCAGGAGACCGAGCGCCGCACCGCACGCCTCGGGGATGGCACGCGAAAGCCCCGTTCCGAACAGAGCGTCGATGCCCACTGTTTGCCCGCCTCGGAACGCCTCGAGCGGGGAAACTGTCCCGACTTTGCTCCATCGTTCGAAAGAGAGGCGTGCATCGGGCGGCAAATGGTCCGGATCGCCAAAGGCAAAAACCTCGACCTTCCAACCCCTTTCGGCCAAAAGCCGCGCGATCACATAGCCGTCCCCGCCGTTGTTTCCCGGCCCGCAAAGCACCGCAACCGATTGCGGCGCATAGGCAAAGTCGGGACGCGCCTTCAAAAGCGCCTCGACCACTCCGCGCCCTGCCCGCTCCATCAGATCAAGCCCGCTGGCGCGTCCGCCGTCGATTTCCGCCTTTTCAGCCGCCCTCATCTGTGCAGCCGTGATAAGATCATGCATAAGAGTGCTCCCGCCTTTTGCCAAAGCTCTTCCAGTGACGGACGCCGCGCAAGTCTCTGGCTCGGGTTTGATCGGGAAATAGGCGCTTCGGGGTCAAGAGGCACTCAAATGTGCAGTCAAAGTTTTCAAACTGCCCCTTCATCAATCATATTGCACATTTTTTAAGCAACAGGTAGGGAATTGCCGATCCGAAGGCGCGAGTCCTGCGCCGCTCGATTGTGCATGTCAGCCAGAAATGATCTGACGCCCATTGAAGCATACCTGGAGGGAGTCGCGTCCATGAAAAAGATCGAGGCGATTATCAAGCCGTTCAAGCTTGATGAAGTCAAAGAAGCGCTGCAAGAAGCGGGCGTTCAGGGTCTTTCTGTTGTCGAAGTCAAAGGCTTCGGTCGCCAGAAGGGTCACACTGAACTTTATCGTGGTGCAGAATACGTTGTCGACTTCCTGCCCAAAGTAAAAATCGAACTGGTTCTTGCCGACGATCAAGTCGAAAGCGCCATCGAAGCCATCATCGGCGCTGCCAAAACCGACAAGATCGGCGACGGAAAGATTTTCGTCTCTCCGGTCGAACAGGCAATCCGCATCCGCACCGGTGAAGTGGGCGACGACGCCCTCTAATCCGCCCCTTAAGAATTCAGTCCAAGAGGAAACTAGGGATGAACACCAAGGAAGTTCTAGCACTCATCAAGGATGAAGACATTCAATATGTCGACATCCGTTTCACCGACCCCAAGGGTAAGCTGCAGCACGTAACTGTTGTATCCGATCTCGTAGACGAAGACTTCCTCGAAGAAGGCTTCATGTTCGATGGCTCGTCCATCGCAGGCTGGAAGTCGATCGACCAGTCCGACATGAAACTCATGCCCGACACCTCGTCGGCCTACATGGATCCGTTCTACGCAGAATCGACCCTTGCCATCCACTGCGACGTGGTCGAGCCCGACACCGGCGAAGCCTACGACCGTTGCCCGCGCCAGATCGCCAAGAAAGCCGAAGCTTACCTCAAGTCTTCGGGTATCGGCGACACCTCTTACTTCGGCCCCGAAGCTGAATTCTTCCTCTTCGACAACGTGCGTTACTCGGTCACTCCGGCCAAGGTTGCATATCAGATCGACGCTGAAGCAGCTGCTTGGAACACCGACGCAGAAATGGAAATGGGCAACCTCGCTCACCGTGCTGGTCACAAGGGCGGCTACTTCCCGGTCAACCCGATCGACGAAGCCCAGGACATCCGCGGCGAGATGCTCTCGACCATGAAGCGTATCGGCATCAAAGTCGACAAGCACCACCACGAAGTGGCGACCTGTCAGCACGAGCTTGGCATGATATTCGGTGGTCTTGTCCAGCAGGCCGACAACATCCAGAAGTACAAGTACATCATCCACAACGTAGCGCAGTCCTACGGCAAGTCGGCAACTTTCATGCCGAAGCCGATGAAAGGCGACAACGGTTCGGGTATGCACGTGAACATGTCGATCTGGAAAGACGGCAAGCCTCTCTTCGCCGGCGACAAGTATGCAGATCTTTCGCAGGAAGCTCTCTACTTCATCGGTGGTATCCTCAAGCACGCCAAGGCTCTGAACGCGCTGACCAACCCCTCGACCAACTCCTACAAGCGTCTGATCCCGGGCTTCGAAGCTCCGGTTCTGCGTGCGTATTCGGCTCGTAACCGTTCGGGTTGCGTCCGTATTCCGTGGTCGGAGTCGCCGAAGGCCAAGCGCGTCGAAGCCCGCTTCCCCGATCCGGCTGCGAACCCCTACCTCGCATTCTCGGCTCTGCTCATGGCTGGCCTTGACGGCATCAAGAACAAGATCGATCCGGGCCCGTCGTCGGACAAGGACCTTTACGATCTGCCGCCGGAAGAACTGGCAGCAATCCCGACCGTTTGTGGTTCGCTCCGCGAAGCTCTCGAAGCTCTCGAAGCAGACATGGACTTCCTCCTCGCTGGTGACGTGTTCACCAAAGAGCAGCTTCAGGCCTACATGGACCTCAAGTGGGAAGAAGTTTACGCCTACGAGCACACGCCGCACCCGATCGAATACCAGATGTATTACAGCTGCTAATCGCGCTGTTGCGATCTTCGGGAAAGGGCACCTTCGGGTGCCCTTTTTCTTTGGGGATTCAACAGGTCATGCCGTTAAAATTGACGACAAAAGTCAGAATATTCGCACCAAGAGGGCTAAATCCCGCCCCAATCGAGCCGTAACAGGAAACGCAGGGATGCATATAGGCATCTTTGTTTCGTTAGTTTTCAGGCGCGTTATGGCTCTCGATCAAAAAACACCCCTGTCCTTTGAGGACCTCTCCGCCGCAGAACGCATTGCAGCGATTGAAAAGCGCTGGAAGGCGCAATTGGTGCGTCAGGGCCGTTTGAATGGCAGCCAGCCGAAAAACATCCATCCGCAAATTTGCGAAGACATGGAAAAATCACCAAGTCGGCTCGAACGGTTGCGCAGTCTTATCAAGCGCTAGGCTTTGATCACCACCGTTTTGATCGAAAAGACCACGGCATCCGTCTCGGGAAGCCGAAAGACGGACTGCCTTTCGCTTCGGATATAAGGACTGTCGACGGTTCCCACGGGACGCGGGTTCGCTTCGCTATGCGCCTGATAGAGCTCGGGGTTCTGATAGCGGAGCAAATTCGCCCGCCAGAGCGGTCGCCCGACCTGCACCCCGTCAAAGAACCTCTGGACCCGCGCCGCGATGGACGCGTCATAATGGTGCACAGGCATGTGAATGCGGGTGAGCGGATGGCCGATCTTTTCCCCGAGTGTCCAAGCCGCAGGAAACCCCAAGAGCGCGGCGGTCAGGACATGCTCGTCCCCCCGCTTTTGCAGGATACAGAGATCCTCTTGCACCAGAGCGGAAAGGGTTTCGAATGGACGCGAGCGGTCAAGGACGACGCAGCGCCCATCGGGGCAGATCATCCCGTTTCTGCTCCGCTCGAAACCGTCCAGTGTCTCGACCTCGGCCAGAATGAAGTCATACAGCTCCAAGACAGCCGCCTCGGCCCCTGTGGTGACCGCGATATGGGCGTCTCTATTGGCCGCGATCAGACGAAGCTTCTCCGCGATCTGAGCGCCATAGGCCTCGTCCACGCGCAAAAGCGGACCCGTCACGGGCTGCATCTTGGGCAAGGGAAACGCGGCCGCCAGCCGCTGGTCTTCGGGCATATGGTCTTGGAGAATGACTGTCATACCCGATCCTTTCCTAAATCGAGAAGCGCGCCAAGAGCCCGAGATGGTCCGATCCGAGCAAGGGCCGCACTTCGACAAAGCCTTCGCCCGTGTTCGGGATCAGGATATGGTCGATCGGCAGGATCAGCTTCCAGCCAAAGGACGGAAACGTAGTGAGATACCCGCCCAAGCGATCGACCTTGGCAGCGCGTTCGATCTGGCGCACCGCAGAGCCCCAAGGCACCATGTTGAAATCCCCGCCGATCAGGATCGGGCCGTCGAGATCGCCAAGGCCGCGCACGATCCCGGGCACCTGGTTGGCTTGGGTATAGGGGAACGGGCGGTTCAAGTGAACGGAGGCCACCCAGATCGCCCCACCGTCGGGCATCTGGGCCTGAGCAAGCACGACGCCATCGCCGAATTCGCATTTCGCTTCGGGCTGGATCAGCGGAAACTTGGAATAGATCGCGATCCCCCCATTCCCGGGTGTCGTGCAGGCAAGTCGGTGCGGATAGACTCCTTCGAGCCCTTTGAGAATGCCCATATTGTCGTTCGACGTCTCTTGCAGCGTGACGAAATCGGCATCTGCGCGCAGAATATCATCAAGGAGCGACTGACGGTCGGTTCCGTTCCAAAGCATGTTCTTTTGATAGAGCGAAAGGGTTCCAGCCTCGCCCTGCCCGCCATGGAGCGCCCAAACCGTATCGACGGTCGAGGCCACAAAACCGAACAGGACAAAGGCCGCGAGCAGCCGCGCGCGCAGGAACAAAAGCGCAAAGGCAAGGATATAACCCGCAAAAAGCAACAGCGGCCGCACCACCGCCAAAGAGTCGGCAAAGGCGATCCAGCCTCCCAAATGGGAAAAGCCAACTCCGATCAGGACCAAAACCGCAAGTGTTTTCAAGAACGTCGACATCTGCTCACTTCAAGCTTTTGCCAGAACCTGACCAAAGTTTTCCGCTTTGACAATCGCAGAAGACCGGTTCAAGCGCGAACCTGCCGATGCATTTGGATACCTTGCACGCAAGGATTGTCCCCATCGCCCTTGCCGCCAGCCCCCCTTGGCATTAAGAGGCAGCCAATCCTTATGACAAAGAGGCTGCTCGCTATGATCCCCCGTTATGCCCGCCCCGATATGGTTGCCATCTGGTCGCCTGAAACCAAGTTCAAGATCTGGTACGAGATCGAGGCGCATGCCTGTGACGCACAGGCCGATCTGGGCGTGATCCCGCGCGAGAACGCCGAAGCCGTCTGGAAAGCCAAGGACGTCGAATTCAACGTGGAGCGCATCGACGAGATCGAAGCCGTCACCAAGCACGACGTGATTGCATTCCTCACCCACCTTGCCGAACACGTCGGCTCGGAAGAGGCGCGCTTTGTCCATCAGGGTATGACCTCGTCCGACGTTCTGGACACCTGTTTCAACGTGCAGCTCGTCCGCGCATCCGACATCCTGATCAAGGATATGGAGGCGCTTCTTGCTGCGCTGAAAAAGCGCGCGATGGAGCACAAGAACACCGTCCGCGTCGGCCGTAGCCACGGTATCCACGCAGAACCCACCACCATGGGTCTGACCTTTGCCCGTTTCTATGCCGAAATGGACCGCAACCTTGCCCGTCTCAAGCTTGCCCGCGAAGAAGTCGCGACGGGTGCCATCTCGGGCGCTGTCGGCACCTTTGCCAATATCGACCCGCGCGTCGAAGAGCACGTCTGCGAGAAGCTCGGCCTCAAGCCCGAACCGATTTCGACCCAAGTGATCCCGCGTGACCGTCACGCCATGTTCTTTGCGACCCTTGGTGTGATCGCCTCGTCGATCGAGAACGTCGCGATCGAAATCCGCCATATGCAGCGCACCGAAGTTCTCGAAGGTGCGGAGTTCTTCTCGATGGGTCAAAAAGGCTCGTCCGCGATGCCGCACAAGAAGAACCCCGTTCTGACCGAGAACCTGACGGGTCTTGCCCGTCTTGTGCGTATGACCGTTATCCCCGCAATGGAGAACGTTGCTCTCTGGCACGAGCGCGATATTTCGCACTCTTCGGTCGAGCGCGGCATCGGGCCGGATGCGACCATCACGCTCGATTTCGCACTGAACCGTCTCACCGGTGTGATCGACAAGATGCTCGTGTTCCCGCAGAACATGCTCGACAATATGAACAAATTCCCTGGTCTTGTGATGTCGCAGCGCGTGCTTCTCGCCCTGACCCAAGCGGGTGTGTCGCGTGAGGACGCCTATTCCATGGTCCAGCGCAACGCGCTCAAGGTCTGGGAAGAGCGACTTGATTTCCGTGAACTACTGCTTGCCGACGAAGAGGTCGTCAAAGCACTCGGCGTGGACGGCATCAACGAAAAGTTCGACATGGAATACCACACCAAACATGTAGATACGATCTTCCGCCGCGTGTTCGGCGCATAACAAAAAGGGGCCCTCGCGGCCCCTTTTCTTTTGGCACAGCTATATAAGACCGTGCGCGCTCGCCATCGTGGCGGCCTGAGTGCTCGTGGCCGCGCCAAGCTTGGCTTTGGCATTGCGAAGGCGAAGTTTGACCGCCCCCTCGCTGATCCCGAGAACATGGGCCGCCTGTTTGAGCCGCATTCCCTCTTTGACAAGTGAAAGCGTTTCGATCTCGGCATCGGTGAGATTGGTGGGCGGTGCACTTTCGCGGTGGAGCGCCTCGAGATGACCGCGCAACAGGACCATTTCCTCATCGGTAAAATCGCGATCCTCACGCACGAAATGCGCAACCGAGATTTGCCCGCCCTTGCCCTTGTCACTGGACGTGAAACTCGCCCCGTAGCGCAGCCCGAAGCGCGCCGCTTTCTGGAAGAATTCGGCATATTGCGAAAAGGCGGGATCACTCCAACGGATGGCGCCGCCGACACGGTAAGCCCATCTGAGCACTGGGTCCGCAAGAACAAGCCGTTCTTCGGTGTAAAGCTTGACCCAAGCGTCAGGCAGCGCGTTTACTTCTTCTTTGGGAAAGGCAAACCCGATCCGCAAGGCGATATAATGCCCGCAGGGCGCAAGCTCTTGGAGCTGCGCTTGCGTGAGCTTGCTGATGACTTTCATTGGAAGCGTCACTCTTCCACCTCGTCGATAAATGAGACTGCGACCTTAGTCGCACACGTTATACTTGTGTCCGTTAAAAATATATACGATGAACCCACAACTCGGCCAAAGGTTCCACAATGACATCGATTTCCGACATCGCGAAAACCTTGGAGGCTCTGAAGCACATTGCGCCTTCTGGTTTTGCACTTGCCATGCGGATCAACTTTACCACTCCGACCTATCTATTCCAGACCTTTTCGCCCGAGTGGTCGAAACACTATTCCGCCAAGGGTTACATGTTCGACGATCCGGTCGTGATCTGGGGTCTAAACAACAGCGGCGTCGCGCGCTGGAGTGACCTTACGTCCGGAGATCAAACAATTTTCCATGACGCTGCGACCTATGGGCTTGTCTATGGCGTCGCCTGTTCGACCGAACGGCATGGCGCCAAAAGCTTCGGCGGTTTCTCGCGTGCGGATCGCGAATTCACGGATGCCGAATGCAGCGAGACGCATGACCTCTTCGAGACGCTGGACCAGCAGATCGGTCAGTTTGAAGCCATCGATCCAAGCGCCCGTGAACAGCTGCGGTTTTTTGCTTCGCAAGTGTCGGTCGGGATCTGACATCGCCCTCGGGTAAGGATTTGTTCAGCTATTTGCGCCAATGCTTTCGGTAGGAGGTGCAACCATGCTCGATGGCCCTATGGCGCAATCCGTGAACAAACGGCGCAAAGCCGCAATCATCCTTCGCTACCTCATCGACAAGGGCAGCCCGCTGCCGCTCGATGCCCTGCCCGAGGATGTTCAGGTCTCGCTGACCAAAGAGCTTGGCGATTTGCCCGATGTGGATCAGGACACGCTCTCGCGTATCGTCGCCGAATTCAATGCCGAGCTCGAGGCTCTTGCGCTGCCCTCGGGCAATGGGCTTCGGGCGGCGGCGGAAAGCCTATCTCCCTATCTGAGCAGTGCGGCCCAAAATCGGCTCCGCGCCGAAACCCTTGGCGCGCCCTCGCTTGATCCATGGACGCGGCTTGCCGCACTCGATCCCGAAACGCGGGCGCGCGTCGCATCAGTCGAAGCGCCCGAAGTGGGGGCGATCTGGCTCTCCAAACTTCCCGTGACCGAGGCTGCCGACCTTTTGCGGGCGCTGAGCGGGCCGACCGCCAGACGCATCGCCCAAACCATGTCCCGCGTCGAAGTCACCCCGCCCCAAGTGATCCTCGCCATCGGCCATGCCTTGGCCGACGCCCATTGTATCGAACGGCCAAAGGGATTTGACACGCCTTCGGGCAAACGGGTGGCCGATATCCTGAACTCGGCCGACAGCGCCACGCGCGACGCCATTCTCGGCGCGCTCGAAGAGGATACGCCGGAATTTGCAAGCGCCGTGCGCGAGTCGATCTTTACCTTTGCCGATATCGCCGAACGGATCGAACCCAAGGATATGCCAAGCATCCTGCGCGGCATTCCCCAAGACCTGCTCGTCAGCGGGCTGGCCTTTGCCATGTCCCAAGGCAGCAAGACCGAGGCCATCGCCGAATTCATCCTCGCCAATATCTCGAAACGCCTCTCCACCGCGCTTTGCGAAGAGATCGCGGAGCGCGGCACCGTGTCTGCCAAGGACGGCGAAGATGCGCACAAGGCGCTTGTCACCGCCATCAAATCACTCGAGGCCAGCGGCGACATCACCTTGCGACAAAAGCAAAACGGCTAGGACTTGCCGCACTCCCGCTCCCCCCCTAATAAGGGGAAACGAAAAGGAGCGGGAATGGCCGAACAGCGCAGCCGACTTAAACTGATCGAAGACTGGGTCAGTTACAAAATTTTTCAGGCTGTGCTCGGGTATGTCGGACGCAAACCCTATGATGCGCGTGTGGCTTGGTTCGGTCGCTTCTCGGCGAAATTTCTAGGCCCCATCGCGGGATACAAGCGCCGCATCCTTCAGAACCTCGATCTGATCCACCCCGAGATGTCCGCCGCGGACAAGGACGCTTTTGCCGACAGAATGCTCGACAATTTCGGCCGGACCCTGTGCGAGAATTTTTTCGGCAAAGACTTCGGCAAGTTTCTAAGGGATCAAGGCACCGTTCTCGAAGGCGAAGGTCTTGCCGCGCTCGCGCAGGCCAAGGCAGAAGGCCGCCCCGTTCTCATGGTCGCTGGCCATTTCGGCAATCATGAAGCGCCGCGCCATCTTCTTACGGATCTGGGCTATACCATCGGCGGCATCTATCGCCCGATGTCGAACCGCCATTTTGATGCCCATTACGAACAAACGCTCGAGATCCTCGGCGGTCAGGTGTTCCGACAGGGGCGCGAGGGAACATTCGCGTTCCACCGCTATCTCCTGAACGGCGGTATCGGAATTTTGTTCATCGACGTGCACGATCCCGACGGCGAGAAGCTCCCGTTTTTGGGGGTAGAGTGCGACACGCCCGTTTCGGCTGCGCGTCTGGCCAAACGCTGCAATGCGGTCGTGATTCCGTTTTTCGGCATACGAAAGCCCGACGGGCTCGGGTTCCGCTGCGTGCTCGAAGCGCCCGTGCCAATCGAGGAGCCGATCCCGATGACCAAGGCAATCACTGCGCGGCTTGAAGCTCGCGTGCGAGAAAACCCAGACCAATGGTTCTGGGTGCATCGCCGTTGGAAAAGCTAGTCGATTCGATTGGCCGCGAGGATGGCGCCCTGCCCTGCCTCTTGTAAAATCACTGCAATCGGAAGCGCACCCTGCACGGGGATTTCGACCTCGAGCGGCTGTGCACCGCTCCACTCGCCTGCAATCTGCCAATCCCGCACCACATTGGCGTAATCGATGATCTTGCCTTCATTTTCGCCATGCTCGATGGCAACCTGCTCCGAAGGGCTGAAGCGCACAATCTGGACCACAACGGGGTGATGGAGCGGACCGACGGAGCGCGCGCTGATCGAGAGAACGTCTCCCGAGCGCGAAGACGAAAGCTCGACCCGTCCACCGACGCCGAGCGAGACACGCATCGCATCCATGAGGGCGACGGGCTGTGCACCGACAACGGCCGTTTGACCTGCGACGACGAATTGCGGCGTGTAGACGGTGCGCTCGCCCGCGTTATGGGCATAAATCTTTTGGCGACGGGTGAATTTGGGGTTGGCGAATTCATCGGTCCAGCCGAGGTAATCCCAGTAATCCACGTGCAAAGCCAAGGCGAGCACTTCGTCGCTTTGGGCGAGCTGGGTGAGCATTTCATCCGCGGGCGGGCATGACGAACACCCTTGCGAGGTGAAAAGCTCAACCACAACAGGCACTTGCCGTGCGTCCTGCGCCCAAGTCGGCGTCGACATTCCAAGCCCGAACAGCACAGACAAGATCAAAGTGCGCATCAAAATTTCCGCAATAGTGGCAGCTGTCTTACCGTGTAACCGAACAAGACGACGGGTGCCAATCAAGCTATCGCGAATTTTTGTCACCAAATGTGTCAATTCGCCTGTTGCCCCTGCGTCAAAAGGGGATCAACAAAGTCTCATTCCACCCCTTGGCATTAATTGTGTGCAATGGTATACAACGCGCCATCTGAGCCCTTGATTGCACGCGCTGCCTAGGGCAAAAGCACGCAGACCCCACGCCAACGCCAACAAAAGGACATATCCAATGCCCATTCAGGTCGGCCAAGATACCGCCAAGACCCGCCGCACGCTCAAAGCCGGTGGCACGTCGGTTGCCTACTACTCCATTCCCGCCGCGCAGGAAGCCGGACTTGGTGATTTCTCCAAGCTGCCCGCTTCGCTCAAGGTGGTTCTCGAAAACCTGCTTCGCTTCGAAGACAACGGTTTCTCGGTTTCGGTCGAAGACATCAAAGCGTTCGGCGATTGGGCCAAGAACGGTGGCAACAGCGCGCGCGAGATCGCCTATCGCCCTGCCCGCGTTCTGATGCAGGACTTCACCGGCGTTCCCGCGGTGGTCGACCTTGCTGCGATGCGTGACGGCATCAAGGCGCTTGGTGGAGACGCGAAAAAGATCAACCCGCTGGTTCCCGTCGATCTCGTGATCGACCACTCGGTCATGATCGACGAATTCGGCAACCCGCGCGCGTTCCAGATGAACGTCGACCGCGAATACGAGCGCAACATGGAGCGCTACCAGTTCCTCAAGTGGGGTCAGGGCGCGTTCAACAACTTCCGCGTTGTTCCCCCGGGCACCGGCATCTGTCACCAGGTGAACGTCGAATATCTCGCCCAGACCGTCTGGACCGATACCGACCAGAACGGTGAAACCGTTGCCTATCCCGACACCCTCGTCGGCACCGACTCGCACACCACCATGGTGAACGGTCTTGCCGTTCTGGGTTGGGGCGTCGGCGGTATCGAAGCCGAAGCGGCAATGCTCGGCCAGCCGATCTCGATGCTGATCCCCGAAGTCGTAGGCTTCAAGCTCACCGGCGAAATGGTCGAAGGCACCACGGGCACCGACCTTGTTCTCAAAGTCGTTGAAATGCTCCGCAAGCACGGCGTTGTCGGCAAGTTCGTCGAATTCTACGGCGAAGGTCTCGACAAGCTTCCGCTCGCCCAGCGTTCGACCATTGCGAACATGGCGCCCGAATACGGCGCGACCTGCGGCTTCTTCCCGATCGACGACGAAACCCTGCGTTACCTCCGCCAGACGGGCCGTGACGAAGACCGCGTTGCGCTCGTCGAAGCCTATGCCAAAGAAAACGGCTTCTGGCGCGGTGCGGATTATGCGCCGATCTACTCCTCGACGCTCGAACTCGACATGGGCACCATCGTTCCCGCAATTTCGGGTCCGAAGCGTCCGCAGGACTATCTGCCGCTGACGGGTGCCAAGGCTGCTTTCGCCAAGGAGATGGAAACCTCGTTCAAGCGCGAACAGGGCAAAGAAGTCCCCGTTGATGGCGAAGACTACACCATGTCCTCGGGCAAGGTCGTGATCGCCTCGATCACCTCCTGCACCAACACCTCGAACCCCTATGTGCTCATCGGCGCAGGTCTCGTTGCCCGCAAAGCGCGCGCTCTCGGCCTCAACCGCAAGCCTTGGGTCAAGACCTCGCTCGCACCGGGTTCCCAGGTTGTGACCGAATATCTTGAAGCCGCTGGCCTTCAGGAAGACCTCGATGCCGTGGGCTTCAACCTTGTCGGTTATGGCTGCACCACCTGTATCGGCAACTCGGGTCCGCTCCAGCCGGAAATCTCCAAGGCGATCAACGAAGGCGATCTGGTTGCAACCGCAGTTCTTTCGGGCAACCGTAACTTCGAAGGCCGTATTTCGCCCGACGTTCGCGCGAACTACCTCGCTTCGCCGCCGCTCGTTGTGGCCTATGCTCTTGCAGGCGACATGAACATCGACCTCACCACCGAGCCGCTCGGCAAGGGCAAGGACGGTCAGGACGTCTACCTCAAGGACATCTGGCCGACCAACGACGAGATCGCCAAGCTGGTCGACGAAGTCGTTACCCGCGAAGCCTTCGTCAAGAAATATGCCGACGTGTTCAAGGGCGACGCCAAATGGCAGTCGGTCGAGACCTCGGAAGCAGAAACCTACGACTGGCCGGCGTCCTCGACCTACATCGCCAACCCGCCCTATTTCCAGGGCATGGGCATGGAAAAGGGCGAGATCAAGAACATCGAGGGTGCCAAGGTTCTGGCCATCCTCGGCGATATGATCACCACCGACCACATCTCGCCCGCAGGTTCGTTCAAAGAGACGACCCCCGCAGGTAAGTATCTGACCGAACGTCAGGTTTCCCCGCGTGAGTTCAACTCTTACGGCGCACGTCGCGGCAACCACGAAGTCATGATGCGTGGCACCTTCGCCAACATCCGCATCAAGAACGAGATGCTGGACGGCGTTGAAGGCGGCTACACCAAAGGACCGGATGGCGCACAGACCTCGATCTTCGATGCGTCGATGGCCTATCAGGAACAGGGCACCCCGCTCGTTATCTTCGCAGGTATCGAATACGGTGCAGGTTCGTCGCGTGACTGGGCTGCCAAGGGCACCGCTCTTCTGGGCGTCAAGGCCGTGATCGCCGAGTCGTTCGAGCGTATCCACCGCTCCAACCTCGTTGGCATGGGCGTGATCCCCTTCGAGTTCACCGGCGGCCAGAACCGCAAATCGCTCGGCATCACCGGCGATGAAACGGTTTCGATCCGTGGTCTCGACACCGTCAAGCCGCTCGAAATCGTTCAGGCGGACATCACCTATGCCGACGGTTCGACCAAGACCATCGACATCAAGTGCCGTATCGATACCGCACCCGAAATCGAATACATCGAAAACGGTGGCGTTCTGCACTATGTGCTGCGCAACCTTGCCAAAGCCTCCTAATCCGAAGCTTTGACTGCGAAACAGATCGCGCCCCTTTCGGGGCGCGATTTTTTTATGCGCCGCGCGCTTGCGCCCATCTTCCCCGATCAAAATCGAAGATACACGGGTTTTCCCTAGGTTTATCCACAGCTTATCCACGGGAGTCACTTTGACGAATCCACGGGGCAGCGGGATGATTGGGGCATGATCCAGTATACCCACATTCGGCTTGATGCCGGACAGATCCTGCCCCGACTGCCCGAAGGTCGCCCCTATGTGGCGGTCCTCGTTGCGCATGAGGACAGCGAACGCCAATGGCAGGCCGCGATTGCCGAAACGCTTGCCGTCGGGGACTGTGTCATGGCCTGCGTCTATGGACGCGGTGCGGACGACTGGGCGGATACGATCGAACAGGGCTATGTGCTCTCGCAGATCACCGAAGAGCGGAGCGACGCGCTCCCCCCTCTGGAAGTCTGGTGCCATCAATCCGCAATGATCGACGATGTGTTCGAAGCCGCAGCCCGCGGTATTCAGGACAGCGAGCTTGAGGGTATCGAGCTTGTCATCGTTCTTGAAATCGGTGAGCCGATATATTCGATGGAACTGTCGCGCGCGGGAATGATGGCGCTCGGCAACAGCGGCCTTCGCGCCGCCGTCGCCTGCTGATTATTCGCCGGTCGCTTCTTTGAGAGCGGGCAGAAAGCGGTTCTCGTAATCCGATCCGATCAGAGGTCCCGCAAAGCGGAACAGCACCTTACCGTCGCCATCGACGATAAAGGTTTCAGGCGGCGCAGTCACACCCCAGTCGATCGACGTGCGGCCCCTTGGATCAAAGGCGCTCTTGAAGAACGGGTTGCCCTCTTCTTCGAGGTATTTGAGCGCGTTTGCCTCGTCGTCGCGGAAATTAACACCAGCAACACGGTAGCCCTGCGCGGCAAGATCCTTGAGCGTGGGATGCTCGGCGCGGCACGGCGGGCACCAGCTTGCCCAATAGTTGACCAAGGTAATTTCGCCCGCGCGCAAATCCGCATCGGTCAGTTGGTCCAGATCGGCAAGAGCCTCGGCAGGAAGCGCAGGCGCTTCGCGTCCGATCAGCGTCGAGGGAAGATCATCCTCGGCCCCGAAGAACATACCCCCGAAGAAAAGCCCCGCTACGGCAACAAAGGCAATCGGCGGAATAAAGACCAGAGGCGAAACCTTAGCCATCTTGCTTCTCCAACGCTTCGAGACGGGCTTTGACGCTGCGCGAACGCACAAGGCTCACCGCGACGATTCCGACGAGCAAAGCAAGGCTCAGACCGTAGGAGCTGAGCACATGGACGGCATATTTACCGAGTTCAGGCATTAAGACCTCCGAGCACGGGTTTCGAGCGCACGAATACGGCGCAAACGGATTTCAGTGCGGGTGCGCAGGAGCACCAGCGCGATAAAAAGAAGGACAAAGCCCGCAATAGCGACAAGCGCGGGATACCAGAAGATATCGGCAACGTTCTCTTCGGCATCCATCGAAAGCGAGGCGCCTTGGTGCAGACCTTGATTCCAGAAGTTGACCGCATAGCGGCTGAGCACGGCGAACACCGACCCAACGATGCACAGAACCGAGGTAAGGTCTGCCGCCGTATCGGGATCGTCAATCGCCGCCCAAAGCGCAACATAGCCGAGATAGAAGAGGAAGAGGATCAGGAACGAGGTCAGACGCGGGTCCCATGCCCACCATGTTCCCCACATCGGCTGGCCCCAGATTGCACCCGTGATGAGCGCGATCAGCGTCATGACGATGCCCACGGGCGCTGCAGCCTTGGCCGCCAGTGCCGAAACATGGTGACGGCGGATTAGCCAGATGAGCGAAGCGACCAGCATCATGAACCATGCGTTGATCGCCATGAGAGCCGAGGGCACATGGATATAGAAGATTTTGACCGTCGAGCCTTGGCGGTAATCTTCGGGGGTAAAGAAGAACCCCCAGACAAGCCCCGAAACCAGACAGACCAGAGCCGCAACCGTCACCACCGGCAGGATCGGAGCTGTAAAGCTCATGAATTTCTTCGGGTTTGCGTATTCCCAGAGTGACATCAGGTTTTCCCTCTCCCTAGCGCAAATTGATGCGAAGCGCTGCCGCCGTTGCGAATGGCAAAAAGGCAAAGACCCCTGCCGTGATGCCCGCCACCATGACGAGCGGCGTCGTGGTTGTCAGCCCCTCTGCCCCGCGACGAACCGTCTCTGCTCCGAAGATAAGAGTAGGCACGTAAAGCGGCAGGACAAGGAGCGACATCAAAAGTCCGCCGCGACGTAATCCCACAGTCAGTGCCGCCCCGAAGGTTCCGATCATCGACAGCGCAGGCGTGCCGAGCGCGAGCGAGATGAAGAGGAACCAATAGGCCTCTGGCTTGAGGTTCAACAGGAACCCGAGCGCAGGCGCGGCAAGCGTGAGCGGCAAACCCGTGGTGATCCAATGGGCCAAGGCTTTGACGAAGGCCGCCCCTTCGAGTGGCAGGGGCGATGTGGCGATGAGCGCCAGCGCCCCGTCCTCGTAATCCAGCGCGAAAATCCGGTCGAGCGAGAGCAGCGCCGCAAGAAGCGAGGCGACCCAAAGGATACCGGGGGCAATCCGCGACAGGATTTCCGCCTCGGGTCCAACGCCAAAGGGCACCAGAACGACGACGATCAAAAAGAACGCAAGGCCGAGACCAAACCCGCCCCCTGCCCGCACGGCAAGCCTCAGGTCGCGTAGGAGAAGCGCGATCACAGAAACGCCTCGTCACTCGATCCGCCAGCGTCATAGGCCGCGCGGAAAGGTTCAAGGTCGATCTCGGGGGCCTCGAGCCCAAGGTCGATATGGGTCGCAATCACCGCGATACCGCCTTTGGCAAGGTGTTGATTTTTGAGAAAATCGGCAAAGAGTTTGACCGAAAAGCGGTCAAGCGAAACGGTCGGCTCGTCGAGAAACAGGATTTTGCGCCCGATGACACCAAGACGGGCCAGCCCGAGGCGGCGCTTTTGCCCTGCCGAGAGCGTGCCTGCAAAACGGTCGCGCAGCTCCACGAGGTCGAAGGCCTCGAACACGTTGTCCTTCACCTCGGTCCCGTGAACCGAAGCCCAGAAGTCCAAATTCTCGCGCACGGTCAGTTGCGCTTTGATGCCGTCGGCGTGACTGGCATAGGCGCTTTGATCCTCGGGACAGTCGATCGTGCCGCCAAGCGGTGGCTGAAGCCCTGCAAGGGTGCGAAGCAGCGTCGTTTTCCCGATGCCGTTGGCCCCGCGCAGGACAAGCGCCTCGCCTTCTTGCAAATGGAAATTGACGCCCTGCAGGAGCGGAACGCCACCACGGGCACAGCCAAGATCGGTCACAACGAGTTCCATGCCCATCGGCTTAGCCTACCCCGCGCTCCGAGAAAAGATCAGACGGGCAACAGCGCCAAAGCGACGCGCCGTCCCTCGGACAAAAGAACGTTATAGGTGCGACAGGCGGCGGGCGATGCCATGCTCTCGACGCCGAGCCCCGCCGCTTCAAGAGCCTCACGGAACGCGGAAGGCAAATGCGCGATCTCGGCGCCGGTGCCGACAAAGACCACGTCAAGGTCCGCCGCTGCCTCAATCAACGTCTGTGGGTCCTCGTATCCGCCCCAAGGCGCGACCCCTTGCGGAAGCACGGCGATTGCGCCCTCGTAAACTTTGCCGCCCAGACGGAAAAATCCCGGGCCATAGCCTTCGACGGGAACTGCGTCAGTATAGACAACTTCATTCAGTCGCATCTTGCACCCTTCCTCAAAAGCGAAAAGGCCCCGCCCATGGGCAAGGCCTCTGTGTCCTTAGGCATCAATATCCATAAACTGATTGCCGGTCGGTTTCTTTTCCTTGGACCAGTCGCGCTTTACGCCGAGCATAAGCACAATGTTTTTCGCGACATAGATCGACGAATAGGTGCCGACCACGATGCCCCAAGTGATCGCAAAGACAAAGCCGCGGATCACATCACCGCCCAGCACCAAAAGCGCAATGAGCGCAAGAAGCGTTGTGCCCGAGGTCATCAACGTGCGGCTCAGTGTTTCGTTTGCCGACAGGTTCAGGACCTCGATGAGCGGCTTTTGCTTGAACTTGATGAGGTTCTCGCGGGCGCGGTCGAACACCACAACGGTATCGTTGATCGAATAGCCCACGATGGTCAGAAGCGCCGCAACGATGGCCAGATCGAACTTGATTTGGAACAGCGACCAAAGCCCGATGGTCAAGGCAACGTCATGCACAAGAGCCAGCACGGCACCGATGGCGAACTGCCATTCGAAGCGCACCCAGATATAGAGCACGATCGCAATGAGCGAACCTATGACGGCATACACCGCAGTCTGGATCAGCTCCCCCGACACCTTGGGACCGACGCTCTCGACCGACGGAAAAGTGATCGACGGATCGACCGACTGGAGCGCGGCCTCGACATCTGCGATCAGATCGGCCGACACGCTTTCCTGTCCGTCCTGTGCCTGAATACGCACCATGGCTACATGTTGATCGTCGCGGAAGGTCGGATCGAAAACTTCGGTGATGGTCACATCCCCAAGGCCCAAAGGCTCGATGGCGGCGCGATAGGCCGCGACATCGACCGCAGCCGTCGAATCCGTGCGGATCGTGGTGCCGCCGCGGAAATCGATCCCGAAGTTCAAACCCATCGTGATAAAGAGGATCACGGAGGCGATCACCGCAACCACAGAGGCCCCGAAGGTGGCACGCGCCACGCGGAAGAAATTGAAGTTGGTATTGTCCGGAACAAGTCTCAGGCGCATCAGATCAAACCTCGATGGATTTCGGACGGCGGCGTTGGAACCACCAGACAATAAGAAGACGCGTCACAAAGATCGCGGTGAAGACGGACGTCACGATACCGAGCCCGAGCGTGGTCGCAAACCCGCGCACAGGTCCCGAACCCACAAGCCACAGGATCGCAGCCGTGATAAAGGTCGTAACGTTGGCATCCAGAATGGCCGAAAGCGCACGCTCATAGCCAAGTTCGATCGCCCGCGCGGGCCCTTTTGCCACTTTGAGTTCCTCGCGGATACGCTCGAACACCAGAACGTTGGCATCCACCGCCATACCGATGGTCAGAACGATCCCCGCAATACCCGGAAGTGTGAGCGTCGCCCCAAGCACCGAGAGAGCACCGAAAATCAGCGCCACGTTGATCATCAGCGCGATATTGGCAAAGACGCCGAAGATCCCATAGCTCAGAACCATAAAGACAACGACGCCGCCCATCCCGACGAGCGCGGCGATCTTGCCCGCATCGACAGAATCCTGTCCCAGTTCGGGGCCGATGGTCCGCTCTTCCAGGAAGGTCAACTCGGTCGGCAGAGCGCCGGCACGCAAAAGAACCGCAAGGTTGGTCGAGCTTTCAACTGTGAAGTTGCCCGTGATAATCCCCGAGCCGCCCGCGATATGCGCCTGAATGGTCGGCGCCGAAAGCACCTCGTCATCCAGAACGATCGCAAAGGGTGCACCGATGTTTTCGGCCGTGTAATCGCCAAAGGCGCGGGCGCCTGTCGGGTTGAACTGGAACGACACCGCAGGGCGGCCGTTCTGGTCAAAGGCAGGCTGCGCATTGGTGAGTGTCTCGCCCGTCACGACGGGGGTGCGCTCAAGGACATAGTAAACGCCCTCCTGCTCCGCATCGGGAAGGATCTCGTTGCCCGCACCCGGGTTCTCGTCGGGATTGCTCGTGCGACCCACAACGGGC